>NZ_VXCY01000003.1:0-801023 GCF_052850735.1 Pseudomonas sp. 910_21
CGTCGAAAACTGCGCAACTCGTTGAATCTCAAGGAGTTTTCCGTTTCGACTGCGCCGGAAGTGGGGCGAATTATAGAGAGATATAATTCGCCGTCAATACCTATTTCCGATTTTATTCGGATTTAAGCGTAATACGTGCAAATGCCTTCTTGCCGGCCTGGCACACATGGGTCGAACCAACTGCATATATATAGGTACGATCGACAACCTCACCGTCCACCCGCACACCACCCGAACCCAGAAGATCCCGTGCCACTGCAGCGTTCTTCACCAGCCCTGCCTTATTAAGGACAGCTGCAATTGGCATGTCCTCCGTGGCGACCAGCTCGATCTCAGGCAGATCATCAGGCAGCTCACCATCCTTCATGCGGTTGCCTGCTGCGCGGTGAGCATTTGCAGCCGCCTCTTCACCATGGAAGCGCGCAACAATCTCTTCTGCCAGTTTGATCTTGATGTCACGTGGATTGGCGCCCGCCTCGACATCAGCCTTGAATGCATTGATCTCATCCATCGAGCGAAAGCTAAGCAGCTCGAAGTAGCGCCACATCAACGCATCAGGAATAGAAACCAGCTTGCCATACATAACCCCTGGTGCTTCCTGAATGCCTACATAGTTACCCAGGGATTTGGACATTTTCTTAACGCCATCCAACCCCTCAAGCAGAGGCATAGTCAAAATGCACTGAGCCTCCTGACCATAACCACGCTGCAGCTCACGCCCCATCAACAGGTTGAACTTCTGATCGGTACCACCCAACTCGACATCGGCACGCAGAGCCACCGAGTCATACCCCTGCACCAGCGGATACAAGAACTCATGAATGGCAATCGGCTGATTAGTCGAATAGCGCTTGTCGAAGTCATCCCGCTCAAGCATGCGCGCAACGGTGTATTGGGACGTCAGACGAATGAAATCCGCCGGCCCCATCTTGTCCATCCAAGTAGAGTTGAATGCGACCTCAGTCTTAGCAGGATCAAGAATCTTGAAAACCTGACTCTTGTAGGTCTCTGCATTATCCAGAACCTGCTCGCGAGTCAGTGGCGGACGAGTAGCGCTTTTACCACTCGGATCACCGATCATCCCGGTGAAGTCGCCAATCAGGAAGATCACCTGGTGCCCCAGATCCTGAAACTGACGCAGCTTATTAATAAGCACGGTATGACCGAGATGCAGATCTGGAGCCGTTGGATCGAAGCCAGCTTTAATACGCAGCGGCTCGCCGCGCTTGAGCTTCTCGATCAACTCGGACTCGACCAACAACTCTTCCGCACCACGTTTGATCAGCGCTAGCTGCTCTTCAACCGACTTCATAACAGACCCGCAAGGCTCAGATTCAAAAGGGAACCAACCATACAAGATCACGGACTAATTACAAGTTTTGCCCGGCGTACGGGCGCATTCACGCAGCAGAGCGTCCGCGAGCTTGCGTCACAGATGATTTGGTTATATTTTATACAGTTATTTCATCTTCATCATGTCATTCATCTTTTCCATTTCATCTTTTCAAAGTCAAATTACCTATGACCACCGAACCGTCTAAAGCGCCACCGCTTTATCCGAAGAGCCACCTGCTCGCCGCAAGTGGCATCGCAGCCCTTCTAAGCCTGGCGCTACTGGTATTCCCTTCCAGTGATGTAGAAGCCAAAAAGACGACATTGAGCCTTGATCTGGAAAGTCCGATCGAGCAACTGACACAAGATCAAGACGCCGCCTCCGTCGAACAAGCCACAAGTGAAAGCGTTGCCTCTCCTTTCGCGCAGATCGACAACACCGCCGAAGACACCCCGGAGACTGCTGAAGCCGCACCAGCACCCGCTGTCGTGGAAGAGCAGAAAGCCCCAGGCCATAGAGAAGTGATAGTGGCCAAGGGCGATACCTTGTCGACACTCTTCGAGAAGGTTGGCCTACCAGCTACATCCGTTCACGAAGTCCTGGCAAGCGACAAGCAAGCCAAGCAGTTCTCCCAGCTGAAACACGGCCAAAAGCTTGAGTTCGAACTGACTCAAGACGGCCAACTGAACAATCTGCACAGTAAAGTCAGTGATCTGGAAACTATCACCCTGACCAAAGGCCCCAAAGGCTTTACCTTCAACCGAGTGATCACTAAACCAGTAGTCCGCTCGGCTTATGTGCATGGCGTCATCAATAGTTCGCTCTCACAGTCCGCCGCACGTGCCGGCCTGTCCCATAGCCTGACCATGGATATGGCCAACGTTTTCGGCTACGACATCGACTTCGCGCAGGATATTCGCCAGGGCGACGAGTTCGACGTCATCTACGAACAGAAAGTAGCCAACGGCAAAGTAGTCGGTACCGGCAATATCCTTTCCGCACGCTTCACCAACCGCGGCAAAACCTACACCGCCGTGCGTTACACCAACAAACAAGGCTCCAGCAGCTACTACACCGCCGACGGCAATAGCATGCGCAAGGCGTTCATCCGTACGCCAGTGGACTTTGCCCGTATCAGTTCGCGCTTCTCCATGGGTCGCAAACACCCGATTCTGAACAAGATCCGCGCTCACAAGGGCGTCGACTACGCAGCACCACGAGGCACGCCGATCAAGGCCGCCGGTGACGGCAAGGTCTTGCTGGCAGGTCGCCGCGGTGGTTACGGCAACACCGTGATCATCCAGCACGGCAACACCTACCGGACCCTGTATGGCCACATGCAAGGCTTTGCCAAGGGCGTCAAGACCGGCGGCTCGGTGAAACAGGGCCAGGTCATCGGGTATATCGGCACCACAGGCCTGTCTACCGGCCCGCACTTGCACTACGAGTTCCAGGTCAACGGCGTTCACGTGGACCCACTGGGCCAGAAACTGCCGATGGCTGACCCTATCGCCAAGGCAGAGCGGGCTCGCTTCCTGCAGCAGAGCCAACCTCTGATGGCACGGATGGACCAGGAAAAGGCCACCATGCTGGCCTCGAGCAAGCGCTGAGCCATGGCGCTCTATATAGGAGTGATGTCCGGGACCAGCCTCGACGGCCTGGACATTGCCCTGATCGAGCAGAGCCCGGCGATCAGATTGATCGCCACCCACTACATCCCCATGCCAGAAACCCTGCGCGCCGAACTCTTGAGTTTGTGCGCCAGCGGCCCTGACGAGATAGCCCGTTCCGCCATTGCCCAGCAACACTGGGTCAAACTGGCTGCCCAGGGCATCCACCGCCTTCTGCAGCAACAACAACTCCAGACTCAAGACATCCGCGCCATCGGCAGTCACGGGCAGACCGTGCGCCATGAGCCGAGCCGCGGATTTACCGTGCAGATCGGCAACCCGGCATTACTCACAGAACTCACGGGTATTACCGTCGTCAGCGATTTCCGCAGTCGCGACGTGGCTGCCGGTGGCCAAGGCGCCCCCCTGGTCCCAGCCTTTCATGAGGCTCTGTTCGAGCAACACCCAGGGAACCGTGCCGTTCTGAACGTCGGTGGCTTCAGCAACCTGAGCCTGATCGAAACCGCCAAGCCGGTCGCCGGCTTCGATTGTGGCCCCGGCAACGTGCTGCTCGATGCATGGATACAGACTCAACGAGCAGAAACCTTCGACCGCAACGGCCAGTGGGCGGCCAGCGGCCAGCTTGACCAGGCTCTCCTGAAGACCCTCCTCAGCGACCCATTCTTCGCTACTCAAGGCCCGAAGAGCACGGGGCGCGAAGTATTCAACCTCCAGTGGCTGATACGACATCTGGCCCAGCATCCCACCATCCCCGCAGAAGATGTACAGGCCACATTGCTGGAACTGACGGCACTGACCATCGTCGACTCGCTGCAAGCTGCACAAGCCGACACCCAAGAGCTTTTGGTTTGTGGCGGCGGAGCCCATAACGGCACATTGATGCAGCGTCTCACCGCGCTGCTGCCCGGGACACAGGTCAACAGTACCGCCGTTTATGGTGTGGACCCCGACTGGGTAGAAGCCATGGCCTTCGCCTGGCTGGCCCATTGCTGCCTGGAAGGTATCGCCGCCAACCGCCCCAGCGTTACCGGCGCCCGCGGCCTGCGTGTACTGGGCGCCATCTACCCGGCTTGAACCTCAGACAGCAAAACGCCGCAGAGTCGTTAGACACTGCGGCGCTAGGCGAATGGCTTTTGCCGACGGATCAGATCGAGAACGACGACCCGCAACCACAGGTAGTGGTGGCGTTGGGGTTCTTGATCACGAACCGCGAGCCTTCCAGACCTTCCTGGTAGTCCACTTCAGCACCGGCCAAGTACTGAAAACTCATCGGGTCGACCACCAGGCTCACGCCTTCGCGCTCGACAATGGTGTCGTCCTCGGCCACTTCCTCATCAAAAGTGAAACCGTACTGAAACCCCGAACAACCGCCGCCCGTAACGAACACGCGCAGCTTCAAGCGATCATTACCCTCTTCATCGACCAGGGTCTTCACCTTGTGCGCCGCACCTTGAGTGAATTGCAAAGCCGTGGGGGTGAAGGATTCAACGCTCATGCTGACTATCTCCCGGCGTTAAGCCGCCATACTGCGTAATGACGCGCATTATCCGCTTCTCCCAGAAAAGCGGTCAACTATTGTTACGGTATATCAATAGTCGTACCGCTGCCCGTATAACGCAGAAAGGCCCGTCAGACGGGCCTTTCTGTTCAGCGCTAAACCAACCTTAAGGCAGCATGCCTGCGTGGGACAGCCCCAGGCGCTCGTCCAGACCAAACAGGATGTTGAGGTTTTGCACCGCCTGGCCTGAAGCCCCCTTGACCAGATTGTCGATAACCGACAGTACCACCACCAGATCACCATCCTGTGGCCGGTGCACGGCAATCCGGCACACGTTGGCACCCCGCACACTGCGAGTCTCCGGATGACTGCCCGCCGGCATCACATCAACGAAAGGCTCGTTGGCATAACGCTTCTCAAACAGCGCTTGCAGATCAACCGAGCGGTCCACCACCGTCGAGTAGAGCGTCGAGTGAATACCACGAATCATTGGCGTCAGATGCGGAACAAAGGTCAGACCGACGTCCTTGCCTGCCGCCCGACGCAGCCCCTGGCGGATTTCCGGCAAGTGACGATGCCCTTTGACTGCATAGGCCTTCATGCTCTCGGAGGTTTCCGAGTACAGCGAACCGACGCTGGCACCACGGCCTGCGCCACTAACACCGGACTTGCAATCAGCGATCAATCGCGTGGTGTCGACAAGACCGGCCTCCAGCAACGGCAGGAAGCCCAGTTGGGTAGCCGTTGGATAGCACCCGGGAACAGCAATCAGACGAGCCTTCTTGATTTGCTCGCGATTGACTTCCGGTAACCCGTAGACCGCCTCATCCAGCAGCTCAGGAGCGCCATGGGGCTGTCCGTACCATTTGGCCCACTCATCAGCATCCTGCAGACGGAAGTCCGCCGACAAATCGATGACCTTGGTCCCCGCCGCCAGCAATTCGCCGGCCAAGGCATGAGCCACACCGTGAGGTGTCGCAAAGAACACCACATCACAGGCGCCCAGCGTCTTGATGTCCGGCACGCTGAAGGCCAGGCCGTCATAGTGACCGCGCAGGTTCGGGTACATGTCGGCTACGGCCAGGCCCGCCTCGGATCGCGAAGTGATGACTTCCACTCGCGCCTGCGGATGCTGTGCCAACAGACGCAGCAGTTCGACACCGGTGTAACCCGTGCCGCCGACAATACCGACCTTGACCATAAACCTGCCCTCAACGAACCCACTGGAAAGCTGCCGATAATAGGGGCGGCGCGCCCCTGCGACAACCGTCAAGGTGACGTGCGGCCGCTCTACCCTCTACTATCTTCGCCACCGTGAACCTGGGAATAACTAAAAATGCTCTATCTATGGCTCAAAGCCTTTCATATCGTCAGTGTGGTCTGCTGGTTTGCCGGCCTTTTCTACCTGCCACGCCTGTTCGTCTATCACGCCCAAAGTGAAGACAGCATCAGCCGTGAGCGCTTCTGCCTGATGGAACGCAAGCTGTATCGCTTCATCATGGGCCCGGCAATGATCGCCGCGTTGATCTTTGGCATCTGGTTGATCAGCCTCAATCCCAGCGCCTACTTCGGCCAGGGTGGATGGATGCACGCCAAACTGACCCTGGTAGTGATCCTGATCGGGTACCACCACATGTGCGGCGCTCAAGTGAAACGTTTCGCCCGTGGCGAAAACACCCGCAGCCATGTCTTTTATCGCTGGTTCAATGAAGTACCGGTTCTGATATTGCTGGCTATTGTAATTTTGGTCGTTGTACGGCCGTTCTAACTCTTACTAGTCGCTTCCCCTGGGGGTACTCCAATGTCACTGCCCGCTCTGCTCGAACAACGCCTGCGCCTGCCTCTGGTGGCGGCGCCGATGTTCCTGATCTCCAACCCTGAACTGGTCCTGGCCTGCTGTCGCAATGGCGTGGTAGGCAGCTTCCCTGCCCTCAACCAGCGCGAAAGCAGTGGCTTCAAGGCCTGGCTCGAGGAGATCGAAGCAGGGCTGGCCAAGCTGGAGAACCCTGCCCCCTACGCAGTCAACCTGATCGTGCACAACAGCAACCCGCGTCTGCAGGCAGATTTGCAGATCTGCATCGAACACAAGGTGCCGATCGTCATCACCAGCCTGGGCGCGGTCAAGGAAGTGGTAGACGCCGTACACAGCTATGGCGGCCTGGTATTCCATGACGTGACCACTCGCCGACACGCGGAGAAGGCGGCAGAAGCCGGAGTCGACGGACTGATCGCTGTCGCGGCAGGGGCGGGCGGGCATGCCGGCACCTGGAGCCCGTTCTCCCTTATTGCCGAAATTCGCCAGTTCTTCGACAAGACCCTGCTGCTGGCCGGCTGCCTGAACCGCGGTCACGAGATTCTCGCCGCACAGCTGCTTGGCGCCGACCTGGCCTACCTGGGTACCCGTTTTATCGGCACCACCGAAAGCCATGCGCCGGACGCCTATAAAGCGATGCTGCTCAGTTCTCGCGCTGCGGATATCGTGCACACCGCCGCCGTCTCAGGAGTCCCCGCCAGCTTCATGCGCCAGAGCCTGGAAAATGCCGGTTTCGACCTGGCAGCCCTGCAAGGCAAGGGCGAAGTCAACTTCGGCTCCAAGCTCAAGCCCATCAGCGACGAAGCCAAAGCCTGGAAAACCGTATGGTCAGCCGGACAGGGCGTCGGTGAGATCGACGACCTGCCCAGCGTCGATCAACTGATTGCCCGTCTGGACAGCGAATACCAAGCCGCTCAGGAAAGCTCGGCCCAACTCAGTAAACGCTGGCCACGCTAACCAGTTCTCATTGTTTTTTGGCCAGCCGGGTGGCGCTGGCCTTAAACTATGCATCTTTTATGTAAGCCTTCTTTTCAAGTGACAGGGATGCCCCCATGAGCGAGACCCGCTACAAGATTGTTTTCGACGGCACATTGCTGCCCGGTGTCGAAAAATCCACTGCCCAACTGAACCTGGCCGAACTGTTCAAAAGTGACACAGCTGCAGTAGAGCGCCTGTTCAATGGCCAGCGGGTGGAGCTCAAGCGCGACCTGACCCAGGCGGATGCCCAACGGTATCTGGAAGCCCTGACAAATGCCGGGATCGATGCTCGCATCGAGGCTGAACCAAGCCTGGATCTGAACCTGGACTCGATAACCCAGGCCCCCAGCCCCGCCAGTATCAGCGAGTCGCCCTATGCCCCTCCGCGAGCGGCAGTCGGTGAAACCCTGCCTCAATACGCCAATCTCAATGTATTCAGCTTCGAAGGCCGTATCGGTCGCCTGCGCTATCTGGCCTGGACCCTGGTCCTGACGGTAGCCATGCTGGCGGTGGTCGGGGTAGGCGCCTTCTTCGGTATTCTTACCGCAGCGGTACTCAACTCCACGCTCCTCACCGGGCTGGGGATCATCGGTGGTGTCGTGGCATTCATCGGTTTCCTCGTCGTCAGCATCCAGATCAGCGTACAGCGCCTGCATGACCTGGGCTGGTCCGGCTGGCTCTGGCTGCTGAACTTCGTGCCTATCGTCGGCAGCATCTTCCCTCTGGTCCTCATGGTCAGCCCCGGCAGCAACGTCGCCAACCGCTACGGCGCCCCGCCACCGCCCAACACCACAGCGGTCAAGGTCCTGTCCTGGATGTGGGTGGTACTGATCGTCCTCCTCATCGTCGGCATGGTAGCCGGAGGTCTGAGCTCCCTCGAAGACCGCTACAGCGAAACCAGCTACAGCGAAACCATCGACTCCACCAGCGCCGATGAGGACGCTGAACCAGCCGATAGTGCCGCACCCTCTGTAGAATCCGAGCAAGAATAAACGCGCCCGAGCCTGCGACCTTTCCTGTCGCAGGCAGCCGGCCGTTGCGATGGAGAAATGCATGACCCGTTACGCTCTGATCACCGGTGCTTCCAGCGGCATAGGCCTGGCCCTGGCCGAAGCACTGGCCCGGCGTGGCCGCAACCTGATTCTGGTGGCCCGTCAGCGTGATCAGCTGGAAAGCATCGCCCTGGAGCTGACCCAACGCTTCGGTGTCGAAGTATTGTTCCGGGCCTGCGATCTGGGAGAGCCTCTGCGACTGTCCGGCTTCCTGCTGGAACTTGAGGAAGGCGACCGCCAGATCGACCTGCTGGTCAACTGCGCCGGTATCGGCACCAGCGGCCCATTCCTGGCCCAGGACTGGATGACCGAACAAGACCTGATCGAGGTCAACATCCTCGCCCTCACCCGCCTTTGCCATGCCTTGGGCAACAGCATGGCTCTGCTGGGTGGCGGACAGATTCTCAACGTCGCCTCGGTAGCGGCCTTCTATCCCGGCCCCTGGATGAGTACCTACTACGCCAGCAAGGCCTATGTCCTGCACTTTTCCGAAGGGCTTCGGGAAGAACTGAAAAAATGCGCGGTCAAGGTCTCGGTGCTCTGCCCCGGCCCCACACGCACCGCGTTCTTCCGCACCGCGCAGATGGACACCCAGAAGCTCAACGACAGCAAGTTGCTCATGAGCCCAGAGGAAGTCGCCCTGTACGCAGTCCGAGCCCTGGAAAAGAACCGCGCCATCATCATCCCCGGCCGCTTGAACCGCTGGATGGCCTTCAGCAGCCGTCTGGGCTCTCGCTGGCTGACCCGCAAGATCGTCGGTTACTTCAATCGGGCCTATTGCCCACGTTAGATGTTCGGGCTGGGCGCACATTGTGAGCCTGAGTACACTCCCCCGGACCAACCCAATGGAGAAACAGCTGTGGATACTCTGTTCACCAAGATCATCAACAGAGAAATACCCGCGAAGATTATCTACGAGGACGACCAGGTTCTGGCCTTCCACGATATTGCTCCGCAAGCGCCGGTGCACTTCCTGGTCATTCCGAAGAAGCCCATTCGCACCCTCAACGACCTCACCGAGGACGACAAGACCCTAGCCGGACACATCCTGTTCACCGCCCAGCGCCTGGCCAAGGAACAAGGTTGTGAAGACGGCTTCCGGGTTGTGATGAACTGCAATGAGCTGGGCGGTCAGACCGTCTACCACATTCATATGCACGTGCTGGGTCAGCGTCAGATGAACTGGCCTCCGGGCTGATTGCCTCGCTGACACTCGTGTGCCGCGCCCTCTCGCCCACTCCCAGGCGAGGGTGCGCTGATCCAGCGCAGTTTTCACCCTATCGATTGGAGTAAACTGGCCGCCGTGATTCTTCCCGGAGATAAGCATGACTACCCAACGTCACTACTCGCCGATTGACCGTCTGCTGCTGCAAGCCGACATGGCAATGCGTACGCTGCTGCCTTTCAGCGGCCAACCTTATCGCCCGTCACCGGCCATCGTGCAGCCGGAAGCGCAGATGAGTGACGAGGATACCCGGCACGTCGCCGGCCTGATGCGCATCAATCACACCGGGGAAGTCTGCGCCCAGGCGCTCTATCAGGGCCAGGCCCTGACTGCCAAGCTGCCCCAGGTACGCCAGGCCATGGAGCATGCTGCCGAAGAGGAAATCGACCACCTGGCCTGGTGCGAACAGCGCATCCGCCAACTGGGCAGCCACCCCAGCGTTCTCAACCCGTTGTTCTATGGCTTGTCATTCGGCATCGGCGCTGCCGCTGGCCTGATCAGCGACAAAGTCAGCCTGGGGTTCGTCGCCGCCACCGAAGACCAGGTCTGCAAGCACCTGAACGAGCATCTGGAACAACTGCCGGCAGAAGACGAAAAGTCCCGGGCCATTCTGGAGCAGATGCGCATCGACGAAGAGCACCACGCCGAGACAGCACTCGAAGCGGGCGGCTTCCGTTTCCCGGCACCGGTGAAGTTCGGTATGAGCCTGTTGGCCAAGGTCATGACCAAGAGCACCTATCGGATCTGATCCCGGCCAGTACCGGGCACAAGAAAGGGCGCTCTTGAGGCGCCCTTTTCTTTTGCCGATGAACTGCGCCCCGACTCAACCCAACTCGACGATTTCGTAATCGTGGGTAATGGCCACGCCGGCAGCGCCAAGCATGATCGAAGCCGAGCAATACTTCTCGGCGGACAGTTCGATGGCCCGCTTGACCTGAGCTTCCTTCAGCCCACGCCCCTTGACCACGAAATGCATGTGTATCTTGGTGAAGACCTTCGGGTCTTCAGTAGCACGCTCGGCGTCAAGGAAGGCCTCACAGCTTTCAACCGCCTGACGCGACTTCTTCAGGATGCTGACCACGTCGAAATTGCTGCAACCGCCCACACCGAGCAGGAGCATCTCCATGGGGCGAACACCCAGGTTGCGTCCACCGGCTTCTGGCGGCCCGTCCATCACCACAACGTGGCCACTGCCCGACTCACCGAGGAACATGGCTTCGCCAGCCCATTGGATGCGTGCCTTCATCGCCAAGACTCCACTGTAAAAAAAGGGTCGCCAGCTTAGCACAGGGTTTTGCACGGGCCGCGCTTTGCACGTTCACGGCTGATCACCGATCCTCACTAAGAAAAATCTTAAATCCACCAAGGATGTGTCTGTTAAGCTGACGCCAAATGACTGGCGTTTAGCCAGCGTTCAACGTCCTCGTTTTACGCCCATAAAAAATCACCTCATACCGTGCAGTCTTCTCGGGATACAACCATGGTTGCTATTGCCCCCACCCCCAGGATCAAAAATCTCGACAAGTTGCTGATGCACTGTCAACGCCGCCGGTATCAGGCCAAGAGCAACATCATCTGCGCCGGTGATGCATCCGACAGCCTGTACTTCATCATCAAGGGCTCGGTGACCATCCTCATCGAGGACGACGATGGCCGGGAGATGATCATCGCCTACCTCAACGCCGGGGATTTCTTCGGTGAACTGGGACTTTTCGAAGAGGCCGGTCACGAACAGCAGCGCAGCGCCTGGGTACGGACCAAGGTGGAATGCGAAGTCGCCGAGATCAGCTACGCCAAGTTTCGCGAACTGTCGCAGAACGACCCGGACATTCTGTACGTCCTCAGCGGGCAGATTGCCCAGCGCCTGCGCAATACCACGCGCAAGGTCGGCGACCTGGCGTTCTTCGACGTGACCGGACGGGTTGCCCGCTGCCTGCTGGAGCTGTGCAAGCAACCGGATGCCATGACCCATCCCGACGGCATGCAGATCAAGATCACTCGCCAGGAGATTGGCCGGATTGTCGGCTGCTCCCGAGAGATGGTCGGCCGCGTCCTCAAGGATCTTGAGGAGCGCAACCTGGTTCACGTCAAAGGCAAGACCATGGTGGTGTTCGGCACCCGCTAATCCGGCAGAAAGCTCTTGAGCATCTGCCGGTACAGACTGTCCAGCCGGGCCATGGCATCTGCTGCGGTAAACGCCTCATGCAGGGCAATATGGCTTTCGGCCCGGCAACGCTGCTCCAGGCCGCAAGCCTGATTGAAGGTATTGACCGCCCCCACCATCGAATCACGCTCGTTATCCAGCAGCAGGGCACCGTGTACCAGCCCCACAGGGCGCTGTCCGCCTTTGCTCTGGCGCCAGCGCTGGGCTGTACCGACCATCTTGCGCCCCTCCAGATTGACGTTGAAACGCCCATCGCAAAAGGCTCCGTCCACCTCCCCCAGCGACGGACTGCCTCCCAGTTCACTGAGCAGATCGCAAATCGGCTGGCACAGACGCCGATAGGCTGTTTCGATCCGCCCCTGATCCCCCTCGCTGCGCGGTGGCGCATAGACCAGCGCGATATTCACCGTGGCGGCCGATTGCGGGACCGGCTCACCGCCGGTTTCCCGCAGCAGCACCGGCCAGCCGTTGGCCGCCGACGCCTGACAGGCCTGCTCGAACCCCGGCAGGCGACTCAAGCGCCGAGGCATCACCAGCGCCCGGTCGCTGGGCTGCCAGAACAGCAGCCCAAACTCCTGCTCGCCAGCGCACACCAGCGCCAACAGATCCTGTTCGGCCTGCAGGCCAGCTTCGACAGTCAAGGCAAGGGGTTGGGTCATGACAGTGGAAATCCTTTGCGATAGATATGAAAAAGCCGGCATCGCCGGCTTATTCATTGTTTCAGGTTCAGTCCAGAGTCGAGCCGCTGACCGGTACGCCGCGCTCGGGGAAGAACAGGCGTTGCAACTCGCTGCCCGGGCTCTCCGCGCGCATGAATGCCTCGCCCACCAGGAACGAATAGACATCGCTGATTTCCATCAGCTCGACATCGGCACGGTTGAGAATGCCACTCTCGGTAATCACCAGGCGATCGCGAGGAATCCGCGGCAGTAGGTCGAGAGTGGTTTCCAGGTCGACTTCGAAGGTATGCAAATTACGGTTGTTGACCCCCACCAACGGTGTATCAAGGGTCTTCAGCGCCCGCTCCAACTCGTCGCCGTCGTGCACTTCCACCAGCACATCCAGACCGACGCCCTTGGCCACCGCAGCCAACTCGGCCATCCGCTTGTCGTCCAGCGCGGCGACAATCAGCAGCACACAGTCAGCCCCAAGCGCACGGGCTTCGACGATCTGATAGGGATCGATCATGAAATCCTTGCGGATCACCGGCAGTTTGCAGGCCGCGCGAGCCTGCTGCAGGTAGGCATCGGCCCCCTGGAAGTAATCGACGTCAGTCAACACCGACAGGCAAGTGGCACCGCCCTTCTCGTAACTCTTGGCGATATCTGCCGGCACGAAGTTTTCGCGGATCACACCTTTGCTCGGAGAAGCTTTCTTGATCTCGGCAATCACCGCTGGCTGCTTGAGCTTGACCTGCTCCTGCAACGCCCTGGCGAAGCCCCGCGGCGCATCGGCTGCCCGCGCCAGGCTCTCCAGCTCGGCCAGACTGACGCGAGCACTGCGCTCAGCCACTTCCTCAACCTTGCGGGCAAGGATATTTTCCAGAACTGTCGGCACACTCATCCTTCATTCTCCTGCTTGAACACCGCGGTAAAGGCGCCCAGTTCTTCGAGCTTTTCCCGGGCCAGGCCGGTGTGCAAGGCATCGTGCGCCAGTGCCACGCCCTCTTTCAAGCTGCTGGCATGATCCGCGGCATACAGCGCCGCACCGGCATTGAGCACAATCATCTCGGCAGCCTTCTGACCGTGCTCGGTCTTGCGACGCCCCAAGGCATCGCGGATCAGCTCAAGGGAAGCCGCCGGGCTCTCGACCACCAGGCCAAACAGACTCTGGCTCTTCATGCCCAAGTCCTCGGGCTGTACCCAGTACTCAGTGATCTGATCGTTCTTCAGCTCGGCGACATAGGTCGGCGCCGCCAGGCTGAACTCGTCCAGGCCATCCTGGGAATGCACCACCAAGACGTGCTTGCTGCCCAGACGTTGCAAGACTTCAGCCAATGGCCGGCACAAGGCTTGAGTGAATACTCCCACCACCTGATGTTTCACGCCGGCCGGATTCGTAAGCGGGCCAAGCATGTTGAACAGGGTGCGTAGGCCGAGGTCACGGCGCGGGCCGGCGGCATATTTCATGGCACCGTGGTGAGACTGGGCAAACATGAAACCGATGCCGACGTTGTCGATGCAGCGCGCCACCTGGACCGGCGTCAGGTTCAGGTAGATCCCGGCCGCTTCCAACAGATCGGCGCTGCCGCTCTTGCCGGATACCGCCCGGTTACCATGCTTGGCGACAGTGCAGCCGGCAGCGGCAACGACAAAGGAAGACGCTGTGGAAACGTTGAAAATGTTCGCACCGTCACCGCCGGTACCGACCACATCCACCACGCCGTCGAGGGTTTTCAGTTCGACCTTGTCCGCCAGTTCGCGCATCACCGATACCGCGCCGACGATCTCGTCGATACTTTCGCTTTTCATGCGCATGGCCATCATGAAGGCGCCAATCTGCGCATCGGTGCATTGGCCGGTCATGATTTCACGCATCACCGAGCGCATCTCATCGGTGCTCAGGTCCAGATGGCCGACAATACGGCTCAGGGCAGTCTTGATATCCATGAAAAGTCCTTAGCGCGTGCCGCCGCTCTGTTTGAGAAAGTTGGCGAACAGCTCGTGGCCCTGCTCGGTGAGGATAGACTCGGGGTGAAATTGCACACCCTCGATATTCAGCGTCTTGTGGCGCAGCCCCATGATTTCGTCAACGGAGCCGTCTTCCAGCTGGGTCCAGGCCGTGACTTCGAGGCACTCGGGCAGGCTCTCGTGCTTGACCACCAGTGAGTGGTAACGGGTCACGGTCAGCGGCATGTTCAAACCGCTGAACACGCCCAGGTCACGGTGATACACCGGGCTGGTCTTGCCGTGCATCACTTGCCGGGCTCGCACCACTTGGCCACCAAAGGCCTGGCCGATGGACTGGTGGCCCAGGCATACACCCAGAATCGGCAGTTTGCCGGCGAAATGCTTGATCGCCTCGATGGAGATACCGGCTTCGGTCGGCGTGCAAGGGCCAGGCGAGACCACGATACGCTCGGGCTTGAGGGCTTCGATTTCAGCCACGCTCAGCTCGTCATTGCGTACCACTTTCACTTCGGCACCCAACTCGCCCAGGTACTGGACGACGTTATAGGTGAAGGAGTCGTAGTTATCGATCATCAGCAACATTATGGAAACTCCTCAAACCTTGGATGCGGGGGTTTGTTCTGCCAGTGCCACGGCACGGAACATTGCGCGACGCTTGTTCAGCGTCTCTTCCCACTCCAGGGTCGGCACTGAGTCGGCGACAATCCCGCCACCGGCCTGTACATGCAGCTCACCGTTCTTGATCACCGCCGTGCGAATGGCAATGGCGGTATCCATGTTGCCGTTCCAGGCGAAGTAACCCACGGCGCCGCCGTAGACCCCGCGCTTGACCGGCTCCAGCTCGTCGATGATTTCCATGGCGCGGATCTTCGGCGCCCCGGACAAGGTCCCTGCCGGCAGGATCGCCCGCAGAGCGTCCATCGCCGTCAGCCCGGCTTTCAGTTGACCGGTGACGTTGGAGACGATGTGCATCACGTTGGAATAACGCTCGATCACCATCTTCTCGGTGAGTTTCACGCTGCCAATTTCGGATACGCGACCGGTGTCGTTGCGCCCCAGGTCGATCAGCATCAGGTGTTCGGCGATCTCCTTGGCGTCCGACAGCAGGTCCTGCTCCAGGGCCAGGTCGGCTTCCTCGGTGGCGCCCCGCGGACGAGTGCCGGCGATTGGCCGCACGGTGATCAGATTGTCCTCAACCCGCACCAGCACCTCCGGCGAGCTGCCCACTACATGGAAGTCGCCGAAGTTGAAGAAGTACATATAGGGAGTCGGGTTGAAGCAGCGCAGCGCCCGGTACAGATCGATGGGCGCAGCCTTGAAATCAATGGACATGCGCTGGGACGGCACCACCTGCATGCAGTCACCGGCCAGGATGTATTCCTTGATGGTGTCCACGGCCCGCTCGTAGTCCGCCTGGGTGAAGCTGGAGCGGAATACCGGATCGGCCGCCTGCTGCTTGCTGAAGTCCAGCCCGGGACGCGGAGTGATCGGCTGACGCAGTTGCGCAAGCAACTCCTGCAAACGCGCCTGCCCGGCCTCAAAGGCGTTGTCCTGGCTGGGGTCGGCCAGCACGATGGCGTGCATCTTGCCCGCCAGGTTGTCGAACACCACCACCGCATCGGAGACCATCAGCAGGATATCCGGCACGCCGATCGGGTCCGGATTCGGGCACTGGCCCAGACGCGGCTCGACATAACGCACGCAGTCATAGCCGAAATACCCCACCAAGCCACCGTTGAAGCGTGGCAGACCGGCGATGGTCGGCACGTTGTAACGGGCTTTGAATTCCTCGACGAAGGCCAGTGGATCAGCCACTTCATGGCTTTCGATCTCGACGCCGTCATGGGTCACGCTGACCTGATGCCCGTGCACACGCAATACGGTGCGGCACGGCAGGCCGATGATCGAATAACGCCCCCACTTCTCACCGCCTTGCACCGACTCCAGCAAGTAGGAGTTGGGCTGATCGGCCAGTTTCAGGTAGATCGACAGCGGCGTGTCGAAGTCGGCAAGGGTTTCGCAGGCCAGCGGGATACGGTTGTAACCGGCTGCGGCCAAACGCAGGAATTCTTCGCGAATCATGGGGTGCCTCGTGGCTTGAGGGTCTAACAGTCAGGTATGCAAACGTGCCGGCAGGGCCGGCCAGACAAAAATCAGGCGCGCCAACGCCAACGGGCCAAGGCCTTGATGACTTTCATCCAGAGTTTGCGAGTGACCACCACGATGGAGTTTCCAGAAGGGGATGGAACAGCGTCGGGCAACGTTATCTCAGCGGCAGGTTCTAAGCAACCGGGGATCAGCGCCCGCAGGTTGTCGATCACCAGCGCCGGCGACTCCTCGGCAATCGGCCGGCCATGGTTATAGCCGTAGCTCAGGGCCACGCACTTGACCCCCGCCGCCTTGGCCGCCAGCACATCGCTGCGCGAGTCGCCGACGAACAGTGATTGCGACGCTGGTACGCTGGCCATCTTCATCACGAAGAACAGTGCCGCCGGGTCGGGCTTCTTCTGCGGCAGGGTGTCGCCGCCGATGATCCAGCGGAAATACCGGCCGATCTTCATCTGATCCAGCAGTGGTGCGACAAAACGCTCGGGCTTGTTGGTGATCAGGGCCATTTCCACGCCCTGCTTGTGCAGCCACTTGAGCGTCTCGCGGACACCGGGATAGACCACAGTCAGTTCGTGGCTATCCTCGTACGCGGTGTTGAACAACTCAAGAGCGTGCTCAGCCTCGACATCGTCGACGCCCTGGGCATCCAGGCTATTGGCCAGGGCCCGGCGCACCAGCATCGGCGCACCGTTGCCGACCCACTCGCGCACCGCCTCGATACCTGCGGGCTTGCGCCCCAGCTTGAGCAGCATTTGGTCCACAGCGGCAGCGAGGTCCGGTACCGAATCGACCAGGGTGCCATCCAGGTCGAACATCACCAGCCGCGGCAGACGCCCCGGGAACAGCTGCTCAAATGCGCTCATGACCGAGCCAGCGCCAGTTCGGCGCGCATTTTCTCAATCACTTCCTGATAGTTCGGCGCATTGAAGATCGCCGAGCCGGCCACAAAGGTATCGGCGCCCGCAGCGGCGATTTCACGAATATTGTTGACGTTCACCCCACCGTCGATCTCCAGGCGGATGTCGCGACCGGAAGCGTCGATCAGGGCCCGCGCCTCACGCAGCTTGTCGAGAGTGCCGGGAATGAACTTCTGCCCGCCAAAGCCCGGGTTGACGCTCATCAGCAAGACCATGTCGACCTTGTCCATCACGTACTTGAGCACGTCCAACGGGGTCGCCGGATTGAACACCAGGCCAGCCTTGCAGCCGCCCTCGCGGATCATCTGCAGGGAACGGTCCACATGCAGCGTGGCTTCCGGGTGAAAGGTGATATAGGTCGCGCCTGCCTCGATGAAGTCACCAATGATGCGATCCACCGGGGTCACCATCAGGTGCGCATCGATCGGCGCGGTGATCCCATACTTGCGCAGCGCAGAACAGACCATCGGGCCGATGGTCAGGTTCGGCACATAGTGGTTGTCCATGACATCGAAGTGGACGATGTCGGCACCGGCGGCCAGGACATTGTCCACTTCCTCGCCCAGACGGGCGAAGTCGGCGGAGAGAATCGATGGAGCAATAGCGAAGGGCTGCATGACGCACCTTTTTTGAGCAGAATCACGATGGCGCGCATTGTATACCTCATGCTTTGGAGCGCACACCGTAACCGCGATGTTCAGTAAGCCGCACGATAGATCTTCTCGATATCGGCAGGACTCAGTTTGCGCGGATTATTGCGCATCAGGCGCTCGATACCCGCGGCCTCGACCGCCATGGCGGGGATGGCCTCCTCCGGCACGCCAAAACTGCGCAAGCCGCTGGGAATTTCCACCGCAGCGCACAACGCCGTCATCGCCTCCACGGCCCGATCAGCGGCCTCGCTGGCACTCAAGTGCGCCGTCTGGACCCCCATGGCTTCGGCGATATCCTGCATACGCTCGACGCAGGCCATCTTGTTCCAGGTCATGACATAGGGCAGCAGCAAGGCATTGCTGACGCCATGGGACACATGAAAACGCCCACCCAGCGGATAGGCCAGGGCATGTACCGCCCCGACCCCGGCATTACCGAAAGCCATGCCGGCCATCAGGCTGGCGGTGGCCATATCCTCCCTGGCCTGCAGGTTGGCGGGATTGGCATAAGCCTTGGGCAACGCCTTGACGATCAGTTTGATCGCGCCAATGGCCAGGGAGTCGGTAATGGATGAGGCGTTGAGGGACAGATAGGACTCGACAGCGTGTACCAGGGCATCGACGCCACTGGCGGCCGTTACGCTGCGGGGGCAGGTCAAGGTCATCTGCGGACTGACCAGGGCCACGTCCGGCAGCAGGTAATCACTGACAATGCCTTTTTTCAACTGCGCAGCCTTGTCCGAAAGGATGGCCACGTTGGTCACTTCCGAGCCGGTGCCGGCCGTGGTGGGAATAGCGATCAACGGTGGTCCCTTGCGAGGCACCTGATCAACGCCGAACAGATCCTCCAGGGCGCCATGGTAGCCCGCGTAAGCCGCGACACTCTTGGCGATATCAATGGCGCTGCCGCCCCCGAGGCCGATCAGGCCGTCATGCCCGCCCTCGCGGTAGACCTGCATGCAGTCTTCGACGATGGCGATCTCCGGGTCGGGCTGCACCCGGTCGAAAATCTCGTAACTGCGCTCACCCAGATGTGCCAGCGCCAGCTCCACCGTGCCCGACTTGAGCAACGCGGCATCGGTGACAATCAGCGGGTTATCCACATCCAGGCGGGTCAACTCGGCGGCCAACTGCTCGATGGCGGTACTGCCGGTGAGCAGTTTATGGGCGATCTTGAAAGAGGAAATACTCATGTGCGCAGCCTCTTATATAAAGGTGGGAGCCGGCACAAGCGTAGTCGCGGATTGTCGATTGTCGCCTATTCAGCAGACGAATTCCCTTCTCTTCCTGACCGATGTCGCGCCTGGCAACACCCGTCAGGAAGGCCAAGGACTTCACACCTGGGCGGTGCGCAACTTCTCACTGCGCCCGCGCAGCCACTCCAGGGTCAGCAGCAGAATCACCGAGAAGGCGATCAGCAGCGTGGCCGCAGCGGCGATGGTCGGGCTGAGGTTTTCGCGGATACCGCTGAACATCTGCCGTGGCAACGTCGCTTGCTCGGGGCCGGCGAGGAACAGGGTCACCACCACTTCGTCGAACGAGGTGGCGAAGGCGAACAGCGCACCACTGATGACTCCGGGGGCAATCAGGGGCAAGGTCACCCGGCGAAAGGTGGTCAACGGCGAAGCGCCGAGGCTGGCTGCAGCCCGCACCAGGTTGTGGTTGAAGCCTTGCAGGGTCGCCGACACGGTGATGATCACGAAGGGCACCCCCAGCACCGCGTGCACGATGATCAGCGAGAAGAAACTGTTGCCCATGCCCAGCGGGGCAAAGAACAGATAGCTGGCAACACCGATGATCACCACCGGCACCACCATCGGCGAAATCACCAGGGCCATCACCAGCGCCTTGCCGGGGAAATCGCCACGGGTCAGGCCGATGGCCGCCAGGGTGCCGAAGACCATCGCCAGCAAGGTCGCGGCCGGGGCGACGATGATGCTGTTCTTCAGCGCTCGCATCCATTCGGCGGAGGCGAAGAAGTCCTGGTACCAGTGCAGCGAGAAGCCCTGCAGTGGGTACACCAGAAAGCTCCCGGAGTTGAACGACAGCGGGATGATCACCAGCACCGGCAATACCAGGAACAACAGGATCAAGCCGCAGAGAATCCGCAAGCTGTAGAACCAGACCCGTTCGACGGGCGACATGTAGGGGCTCAGCATTTCGATTCTCTCCTTAGCTCAGGCGCAGGCGACTGGCGCCCACCAGCCAGCTGTAAATCAGATAGAGCACGATGGTCGCCAGCAACAACAGGCCGCCCAGGGCCGTAGCCATGCCCCAGTTGATACTGGTGTTGGTGTAGAAAGCGACGAAGTAGCTGACCATCTGATCGTTCGGGCTGCCCAGCAGCGCCGGGGTGATGTAGTAGCCGATGGCCAGGATGAACACCAGCAGACAGCCGGCGCCGACCCCGGCGTAGGTCTGCGGGAAATACACGCGCCAGAAGCTGGCGAATGGATGGCAGCCCAGGGAGATCGCTGCGCGCATGTAAGTGGGTGAGATGCCCTTCATTACGCTGTAGATCGGCAGGATCATGAACGGCAGCAGGATATGCACCATGGAGATGTAGACCCCGGTGCGGTTGAACACCAATTCCAGAGGCTTATCGATCACCCCCATGGCCAGCAGCGCACTGTTGATCAGGCCGCCGGACTGCAGCAGCACGATCCACGCCGCTACCCGCACCAGGATCGAAGTCCAGAACGGCAGCAGCACCAGGATCATCAACAGATTGCTTTTACGCGCCGGCAGGTTGGCCAGCAGGTACGCCAGCGGATAAGCCAGGGCCAGGCAGATAGCGGTGATCACCAGGCCCATCCAGAAGGTCCGGGCAAAGATATCCAGGTAGATGGACTGATCCGGGGTGGCCGGGGCCAGCTCTCCCAGGTCATCGATGCGATGGTCCACCGCCGCCAGCAGGTAATAGGGCGTCAGGCTGCTGGTGTTGCGACGGATCGCCTGCCAGTAGGCCGGATCGCCCCAGCGCTCGTCCAGACTCTCCATGGCTTCTTTATAGGATTCGGGCTCGGCCTTGAACGGCAAGGCACGGGCGGTTTTGGTCAGCAGGCTGCGATAGCCGGCCAACTCCATGTTCAGGCGCTTGGACAAGTCGCCCAGGGTTTGATTCTTGCGGGCTTCGAACAGGTCTTCGCTCAAGGCTTTGTAGGCCGCTTCGGCGGGCAGCCCACGACCATCCCAGGCACTCACGGCCGCGACAGTGCGCGGCATGCCCCCGACCACTTCCGGGTTGCCGACGCTCTTGTACAGCAGCGCCACAATCGGTACCAGGAACACCAGCAGCAGAAACAGCACCAGGGGCGCGATCAAGGCCTGTGCCTTCCAGCGGTTGACCCGCTCGGCACGGGCCAGCCGCTGCTTCAAGGTCGGGCCGGTGACCGCGTTCAAGGGAACGGTGATGGTCATGACAAACTCCGTGAATCGAACTTTCGAATACAAACCACCGGAGGCAGGAGCGGGCTGCCCGCGAACAAGGCGCATCAGGCAACACCAGTGGTGCCGCTGATCACGCCTTCGCGAGCAAGCTCGCTCCTACAACAGCTGGGGGTGGTTACTTGGCTGCCCAGGCGTTAAAGCGCTGTTCCAGTTGCTCGCCGTTGTCAGCCCAGAAGCTGACGTCGATCTGCACCTGATTGGCGATGTTTTCCGGGGTGGTGGGCATGTCCTTGAGAATGTCCTTGGCCAGCAGCGGCACGGCCTGGATGTTGGCTGGACCGTAGGCAATGTTTTCCGAATAGGTTTTCTGCTGCTGCGGCTGCACCGAGTAGGCGATGAATTTCTTCGCGGCTTCAGCGCGAGCCTTGTCCAGGCCCTTTGGAATGGCCCAGGCATCGAAATCGTAGATACCGCCGTTCCACACCACTTTCAGGTTGCTTTCCTTCTGCACCGCGGCGATCCGGCCGTTGTAGGCCGAGCTCATGACCACGTCGCCGGAAGCCAGGTACTGCGGCGGCTGGGCGCCGGCTTCCCACCACTGAATGTAAGGCTTGAGCTCATCGAGTTTCTTGAAGGCGCGATCCTGGCCGTCCTTGCCTGCCAGGACTTTATAGACATCCTTGGGCGCGACGCCGTCGGCCATCAAAGCGAACTCCAGGGTGTACTTGGCGCCCTTGCGCAGACCGCGCTTGCCCGGGAACTGCTTGGTGTCCCAGAAATCGGCCCAACTGCCTGGTGGTGCTTTCAGCTTGTCGGCGTTGTAGGCCAGCACCGTGGACCAGACGAAGAAGCCCACGCCGCAAGGCTGGATGGCACCCTTGACGTAGTCTTCGCTCTTGCCGAACAGGGCCGGGTCCAGTTGCTCGAACATATCCTCGTCGCAACCGCGGGACAGTTCAGGGGATTCGACCTCTACCAGGTCCCAGGACACGCTCTTGGTGTCGACCATGGCCTTGATCTTGGCCATCTCGCCGTTGTACTCGCCAGCGACGATCTTGCCATGGCCCGCCGCTTCCCAGGGTGCGTAGAAGGCTTTGACCTGAGCCGCCTTGTTCGCCCCGCCAAAGGACACCACGGTCAGGTCCGGTCCCGCCGCCATGGCGTGCGCCGCACCCAGCATGCCCAGTGCCACAGCGATAGCGCTGAGGGGGGCGGTGAATTTCAGGGATCTCAACATTTATTGTGTTCTCCACGTGCAGGTTGGTGTTGCAGGGGGGCGATCAATTCGCCTCTAGAAGCGGGTCAAGCGCGCGAACGTGCTCGACTTGCCAGCCAAGCGGCACCACGTCGCCCACCGCCAGCGCAGGATCGAGCTCGGCAATCGGCTGTTTCACGAAGAAGTCGCTCTTGCCGCAGACCTCCAGGCGCACCCGGACGTGGTCGCCCAGATAGATGAATTCCGCCACCCTCCCGGAGAAGCGGTTGACGCAGCGTTCGCTGGAGCCGTTAAGACTCACGCGCTCCGGACGGATGGAAAGGGTCACTGGCCCGCCGATCTGGCCGACATTCACCGCCAACGCCTCGACTTTTTCGCCACGCCCCAGCTCCACCACACAACGCTCGCCGGCATGGCTGTGGAGGCGACCGTTAAGACGGTTGTTCTCGCCAATGAAGTTGGCGACGAAGGTGTTTTTGGGCTCTTCGTAGAGGGTTCGCGGCGGGGCAATCTGTTGGATTTCGCCCTGATGGAACACCGCCACCCGATCGGACATGGTCAGGGCCTCACCCTGGTCGTGAGTCACGTAGACCACAGTCACACCCAGGCGCTGATGCAGGTGTTTGATCTCCATCTGCATGTGTTCACGCAGTTGCTTGTCGAGGGCACCGAGGGGTTCGTCCATCAGCACCAACTGCGGCTCGAACACCAGGGCACGGGCCAGGGCCACACGCTGCTGCTGGCCACCGGACAATTGCGCCGGGTAGCGCTGGGCGAAGGCATCGAGCTGGACCATGCTCAGCACCCGCTTGACCCGTTCACTGATGTCGGTCTTGCTGAGGCCACGCACCGACAGCGGAAAGCCCAGGTTCTCGGCCACGGTCATGTGCGGGAACAGCGCGTAGTTCTGGAACACCATGCCGATGTCGCGCTTGTGCGGCGGTACATTGTTGATGGAGCGCCCGGCCAGTTGGATCTCGCCCGCGGTTGGGGTCTCGAAACCGGCCAGCATCATCAGGCTGGTGGTCTTGCCGGACCCGGACGGCCCCAGCAGGGTGAGGAACTCGCCTTTGCGAATATCCAGGTTGAGGTCTTTGACGATCAGGTTTTCACCGTCGTAGCTTTTCTGCACACCACGAAAGCTGACCAGAACATCGTTGGCCCCAGCGCTTGAATCGACCTCGCTCATACCCACACCTTTTGTTTTAGACGGCTGTGGAACAAGCCTAGTGGAGGCCGCAGGCCGCGCAAATCGGGGCGCAGGAGAGATTCGCCTCAGCCGCCTGGAAGGTTGCGTGTAGGGATTGCCCTACAAGGATGGCGGGATTGGATAAGGGCAGCCGCAACGTTCAAGCGACAAGCTGCAAGAACCGGCAAAAGCCTGGGGGTGGGGATGTCGCAAATGGATACGTGCTCCTCCCCGCGGCCCGATTCTCCTCAGAGCAGCTTGTGCTCCATGGCGTATTTCACCAGCTCCGCCAGGGAGGTGATATTGAGCTTCTGCATCAGCCGTGCCTTGTGGGTGCTGATGGTCTTGCTGCTCAGGGCCAGTTGCTGGGCAATGTCATTGACGTTGGCGCCCTGGGCCAGGCGTTCGAAGACCGAGAACTCGCGCTCGGAAAGCAGCGAATGCAAGGGCCGGGCATCGGTCAGGCCGACCTCGAAGACCATGCGGTCCGCCAGGTCCGGGTCGATATAGCGCCCGCCGGACGCAACCTTGCGGATTGCCGTCAGCAACAACGACGGATCACTGTCCTTGGTGGCGTAGCCGGCAGCGCCGATCTTCAGCGCCCGCGCAGCCATCTGCGCCTCGTCATGCATCGACAGCACCAGGATTGCCGGCGGATTGTTCAGGGCCCGAATTCGTGGAATGGCTTCCAGACCATTTACCCCGGGCATGGAGATATCCAGCAGCACCACTTCACAGGGCACCTGGCGCAGGGTTTCCAACAGCTGTTCACCGTTGCTCGCCTCGCCCACCACGATCAGGTCCTTGGCCAGACCGATCAACTGCTTGATGCCTTCGCGGACAATGGTGTGGTCTTCGGCTACCAGTACACGGATCACGCGCGTCTCCTCGTTATTGTTCTCGGTCCAGGGGCACCCGGACACTCAGGATGGTGCCCTCTCCCTCTTCACTGTGCAGCGACAGGCTGCCGCCCATGATCAGCACCCGCTCGCGCATGCCCACCAGGCCAAAGGACGTCGGGCGTGCAGAGGCGGTATCGAAACCAAGACCGTCATCGCTGATGGTCATGCACAACTCGCCCTCTTCCAGGGCCAGGGTGAGTTCCACAGTATGCGCCTGGGCATGGCGCATGACATTGGTCAGGGCCTCCTGGAGGATACGGAACAGGCCGACGGCCTTGGCGTCGCTCAGCCGCGGCAGGTTTTCCGGTACTTGAACCAGACAGGGAATCTGGGTGCGTGCCTCAAACCGTCGGGCCTGCCATTCGATGGCCGACGCGATGCCCGCATCGAGGATCGGCGGCCGCAGGGCCGTGGCCACATCGCGCACCAGTTGGAACAGTTGGGCGATCAGGCGCTTCATGCTGTTGAGCCGTTCGTGCAGGCCCGGGTCGAGTTGGGCATAGGCCAGTTCGCACATGGAGGTTTCCAGCTTGAGCACGGTGAGCATCTGCCCCAGTTCGTCATGGACTTCCCGGGCAATGCGGGCCTTTTCTTCTTCGCGCACACTTTCCAGATGCGCTGACAATTCCCGCAGTTGTTCACGGGAGCTGGCCAGCTCCAGCTCGATGCGCTTGCTTTCGCTGATGTCCCAGACAATGCCGTCCCAGACAAAAGCGCCGTCATCCAGGCGTCGGGTGATGGCCTTGATTTCGGCCCAGCGCTGCTGGCCCTGACGGGTCAGGATGCGACCTTGCCAGGACCAGTCGCTATCGGTGTCCAGCGCTTGATCCTGGGTCTGGTGATAGCTGGCCTTGTCATCGGGGTGCACTAGGCTGCGCAGGCCCGTGTCCCGGTGGGCAAGTGTCGCCGGCGAGTAGCCCACCAGGGTTTCACTGCCTTCACTGATATAGGCGAAATCGATCTGCCCGGTGACCGGCGCCCGCTCCAGGCGGAACACCAGACCCGGGACGTTGGCGGCGATGCCCTGCAGGCGTGCCTCGCTTTCCCGCAGGGCCGCCAGCGCCCGGCGTCGCTCGGTGACGTCATTGAGGTAGACCACCAGGTATTCACTGTCGCGAAAACGCAGGAAGCTCAAGGACACGTCCGCCGGCAGGATGCTGCCGTCGGCACGCACGCACTGGGTCTCGAAACTCTGCGCGCCCTCCTCACTGGCCCGGGCACGCTTCCACAGGTTGAGCCACCGATCCATGTGCAGGTTGGGCTCGAAATCGATCAGCGGGCGGTCGATCACTCCGCCTGCCGGGTAACCGAGCATCTCTTCAGCGGCTCGGTTGGCATAACGAACATGGCTGTCCCAGTTGACCCAGAGAATGCCCACGGTGCTCTGATCAATGGAAAACTGGGTCAGGCGCAGGGCTTCTTCGCTGGCGGCGCGCAGGGCGATATCCTCCCGCGCCGCCAATAACCGCTGTTCCAGACTGCGTTGCTGACGACGCTGCCAGAAGACAATCGCCAAGCTGGCCAGCAACAGGATCATCAGCAGCAAGGCGAGGTTCTGCCAAACACCGGGAGACTCTCCCAGGCGCGGGTACTTGGGCTGCAGCCAACGACTGTGCAGTTGTTCCAGCTCCTTGGCCGGGATCGCGTGCAGGGCTGTTTCTACGATACTGGCCAGCTCCGGCCAGTCGCGACGGGTCGCTACCCGTAACAACTGCGGCAGGCCGATATCCCCCACCACCGCCAACCCGGAAAACTCTGCTTCCGCCGACAGGCGACTGAGCTGGGCTTCATCCACTACCGCATAGCGGGCTTGCTGGCTCAGCAGCAGTTGCAGAGCCTGGCGCTCCAGGGGAACCCCTTGCAGATTCAGGTTGGGGTAGGTCAGGCGCAGGTAGTCGGCCACCGCGCTGGGCATGCGCACCGCGACTCGGGCCTGGCTGTCGAGCTTCTCCAGCTCCACCACCCCCGCGCCCTTGCGCTCCCCCACTACCAACTGCGGCACACGCATATAAGGGTCACTGAACAGCCACAACCTCAGGCCCGCGGGGGTCTGGGTCAGGCCGGGGGCCATGTCCACTTCACCGTCGCGCAGGGCTCTTTCCAGCTGTGCCTGATCGGGAAAGTTGCGCCAGCTGAGTTCGATCTTCAGGGCCTGGGCCAAGGCCTGCATCAGTTCGACGTTTGCCCCGGACAGACGTTGCAGGCGCCGGTCGTATTGGGCGAACGGTGCCTGCAGTACCAGCCCCACCCGCAACTCCGGGTGCCGTTCAAGCCACTGGCGCTGTTCATGGCTCAAAGGCGCGGTGGGCACGTGGGACGGCGGCGCCGCCCTGCCTATCAAGGGAAGGCACAGACAGCCGATAAGCAGAAGGCAGCGAAAAAGCATCATCTGAAGTCTCACACCCTGACAAATACTGACCAACCCATTAGGCTGCCGGAATTACTTCTGGCCTGGAATATCCGATGCCCCTTGTCCACCGCTCGGCACTGCCTGCATTGTGCCTGTCGCTGATCCTGCCTTGGACCTTTTCTGTGGAAGCCGCCGACCCGGCCCCGGAAACCAAGAGCCCCGAGGAACAACCGGCGCAACGCCAAACCCTGCCTGAACGCAGCCAGGAAGATGCCAGCGCCCTGGAGCGTCAGTTGCCTGTCCAGGAGCAACAGCAGTTGCAAGCCGGTGGCGATACCTTCCTGGCCCTGTGGAAACCGGCCAACACCAGCGAACCCAAGGGCGTGGTGATTATCCTCCCGGGAGCCGGTGAAAGCGCCGACTGGCCACAAGCCGTGGCCCCACTGCGCAATAAACTGCCGGACACCGATTGGGGCAGTCTGAGCCTGACCCTGCCGGACATGCTCAGCGACGCGGCACAACCGCGGATCGTCGAGGCCGCACCGCCACCAGCGGACACCAGCAATACCGCTAAGGACGCCAGCGCCGAGGCCAAGCCCATCGAGCAAGCCGCCGGTGGCGAAGCCGACGTGGCGGACCGCGCGGTCGCAGAAAGCACCGAGGAGCAGGTCAAGGCCGATGCCGAGCGCATCTTCACCCGGATTGATGCAGCCCTGGCCTTCGCCGAACAGCAGAATGCCCGCAGCATTGTGCTCCTGGGCCATGGCACTGGCGCCTACTGGGCCGCACGCTACCTGAGCGAAAAACAGCCGTCCCAGGTACAGAAACTGGTGATGGTGGCCGCCCAGACCCCCACCAATGGCAAGCCACAACTGGCAGAGTTGACACCGACCTTGAAGCTGGCAACCGCAGACTTCTTCTATGTCGACAAGAGCGCCGCGCAGAAAGCGGCACTGGAACGACTGCAAGCCAGTAAGCGCCTGAAGCATTCAAACTTCAGCCAGATCCCCCTGAAAGCCTTGCCTGGCAATCATGCGGCCCAGCAAGAGCAACTGTTCCGCCGGGTACGTGGCTGGTTGAACCCGCAGAACCCCGACAGCTGAAGAGCTTGAGCCGCCGCTGCCTGACTGGTAACGGCGGCCCGACCAGGCCTCAGCGGAAATCCCGGCGCTCGCGTATCAGGGCATAGGCGCTGTGCAATTCACGGGTCGTTTCCGTCGCCTCCCGCACCTGGGCGGCACTGGCACCACTACCGGCGATCTTGTCCGGGTGATGACGGCTAAGCAGGCGGCGATAGGCGCGCTTGATCTGCGCCGGCTCAGCGGTGGCGGCAACCCCCAACAAGCGCAGCGCTTCCTGATAGGTGAGAGCTCCCTCGGTCAGCGACCTGCGCGCCGGGCCATATTCCTGCGCCAGCGCCTGGATCTGTTCCGTGGTCCAGCCCAGCCATTTGCCCCAGAGTTGGATCAGTTCGCGCTCCGTCGGGCCCACCCGGCCATCGGCCCAGACCATTCGCCAGCAGGCGCGCAGTACACCTTCCGCGGCATAGGGCTGGGCACTCAGGCGCCGTAGATAACCACGTAGACGGTCATTGCCCGACTTGCCTCGATTGAAGGCTGCAATCGCTCGGCGTTGGGCTGAGTCGTTCATGTCCAGCGAACGCATTTCCTGACGCGCCTGCTGGATATGTCCATCCACCACCCTGCCATCACTTTTAGCCAAGCGTCCCAGCAACACGAACAGCAGTTCATCGTTGCGCAACGCCGGGCGACCGCCCAGACGCTCACGTACATGCGCCCAGCTGTGCAGTTGCAGACGTCGGTCCAGAGCCTGTCCCAACAACGCACCAAGCATGGCCCCCGGAATGCTGGCAATTGCAAAACCCGCTCCGGCTCCGATCAGAGTCCCTGGCCACCACATATCAGCGCCTCGCTTGCAGCAGGGCTTCAACCTGCGCCAGGCGCTCGACCGTACCCACGTCGATCCATTGCCCCTGCATATGCTCGCCGCTGACCTGGCCCCGGGCCATGGCCTCGCGCAATAGCGGCGCCAGTTTGAATGGGCCCGGGACACAGTGCTGGAACAAACCTGGATGCAGCACCGAAATACCACTGAAGGTCAGGGCTTCAGATCCGGGCTGGGCATCGTGCAACATCCCGTCCTGCAGGCAGAAATCGCCACCACTGGGATGGTGCGCCGGGTTATCCACCATCACCAAGTGAGCCAGTCCAGCCAGGGGCCGACGCAGAGAGGCGAAGTCGTAGTCGGTCCAGATATCGCCATTGACCACCAAAAACGGCTCATCCCCCAACAAGGGCAAGGCTTTGAAAATGCCGCCGGCGGTCTCCAGAGGCTCGCTTTCCGCCGAGTACTGGATGTTCAGGCCCCAGCGTTGACCGTTGCCAAGGGCTTCTTCGATCTGCTGACCAAGCCAGGCATGGTTGATCACGATGTCGCAAAAGCCCGCCTTGGCCAGCGCCAGCAGGTGGTATTCGATCAGGGGCATGCCGGCTACAGGCAACAGCGGCTTGGGGGTGGTCAGGGTCAGGGGGCGCATGCGCTCGCCCTTGCCAGCGGCCAGAATCATCGCCTTCATGCATCGGCTCCTGCTGGCTGGCGCAGGCTGAGCAGCAGTTGCGAAAGCTCGGCCAATTCGGGGCGACGGGCCAGCACTGCTTCTATATAGGCAAAGAACCGTGGCACGTCGGCCAGGTAACGAGGCTTGCCGTCGCGGTGGCATATCCGCGAGAAGATGCCGATCACCTTGAGGTGACGCTGTACGCCCATCAGGTCACTGGCCCGAAGGAACTCCTCGAAGTCTTCCTGGACGGGGATCCCCTGCGCTCGAGCCTGGTGCCAATAACCCTCCAGCCAGCCACGCACCCGGGGCTGCGGCCAACTGAGGAAGGCATCCTTGAACAGGCAGGTCACGTCGTAGGTCACTGGGCCGTAGACCGCATCCTGAAAGTCCAGCACCCCAGGATTCGGTTCGCTAAGCATCAGGTTGCGTGGCATATAGTCGCGATGCACCAGCACCTTGGGTTGCGCCAGGGCGCTGTCGATTAGCAGGTCACTGACCCGCTGCCACTGTTCGCGCTGCTGCGCGCTGAACGTGACACCCAGTTCATGTCCGACGTACCACTCAGGAAACAACTCCAGTTCACGGCGCAGCAGAGCGACATCGTAGCTGGGCAGTGGCGCATCCATCGGTAGCTGTTGAAACGCCAGCAGGGCCTGCAGTGCATCCTCGAAAAGTGCATCGGCATTGCTTTCGTCGATCACATCGAGATAGGTCTTGTTGCCCAGGTCGTTGAGCAATAAAAAGCCCCGGACCAAGTCCTGGGCATAAATTTTCGGCACGTTGATACCGGAAGTCGCCAACAATTGGGCGATATCCACGAAGGGTTTGCAGTTTTCCTGGGGTGGCGGAGCATCCATGACCACGAAGCTGCGGCCTGCACCTTGCCAACGGAAATAACGGCGGAAACTCGCGTCACTGCTGGCCGCGGTCAATGTTGCCGGGGGTACTTCGCCCCAGCCTTGTGCTGCATAAACAATCGCCAACTGCTCATCGAGCCAAACTTTCAGGTGTTGCAAGCGTACATCTTGGTCAGGCATTACAAGGGTCTCCGACGGCGCTAGCCGTCAAGCGGGTCATGCTTTATTATCCAGCATCTTTTTCAGACCATCGAGAGGCGTGCGGCCCACACCGCGGGCAGATGGCACGCAGGAAGCCCGGACTAATAAGATGGCATTGAAATCCCCCGCGTTTCGTAAAAAATTTCCGTTGCTGGTTACCGGCGGTTTGCTGGCCCTGCAACCTCTAGCCACTTCCTTCGTGGTCGCCGCGGAACAGTATGACTGCTCAGTCTCTGCTTCGGGTGGCTGGGCCTGTGCGCCGAAAACCGCAGCAGCGCCACTGCCTCCACGGCCGGTTCACGATGCCAGCTCGGTCAGTTCCAACGGTGCCACCGCAACCGACAGCGGCGCCGCAGAACAAGCTGCCGGCGACAAGCCGGTGCTGGTCACCGAGGCCAAAGGCCGGGGTCTGAAGTCACGCAGTGCGGACTACAGCCACCTCGACTGGGTACCGCGCGAGAAGCTCACCGCCGCTCAATTGGCCGAAACCGGTCCTTACTGCTCTGGTTCCTATATCGAACCGATTCGTCCTGGCATGAATGACAAGACGAATAAAAGTGACGCCCCCACCTTTATCGGTGCCAAGGCCTCGCGTTATCAGCAGGAAGAACAGGTGGCGACCCTGGCCGGTGACGTGGTCATGCGCCAGGGCAGCATGCAGGTCGAGGCCGACGAGGCCAACCTGTATCAGGCCGAGAACCGTGGCGAGTTGAGCGGCAACGTACGCATCCGCGATAACGGCACGCTGATGGTCGGCGACCACGCCGACGTGCAGCTCGACACTGGCGAAGCCAAGGTCGATAACGCCGAATACGTGATGCACAAGTCGCGGGTTCGCGGCAGTGCGCTGTACGCCAAGCGTGCCGAAAACGCCATCATCCGCCTCAAGGATGGTACGTACACCACGTGCGAACCGAACAGCAACGCCTGGCAGCTCAAGGGCAACAACATCACCTTGAACCCGGCCACCGGCTTCGGTACCGCGACCAACGTGACCTTGCGGGTCAAAGATATTCCGGTGCTCTACACCCCGTATATCTACTTCCCGATCGATGACCGTCGTCAATCAGGCTTCCTGCCGCCGAGCATCGGCACCGGCAGCGATACCGGTTTCATGCTGGTCACGCCGTACTACTTCAACCTGGCACCGAACTACGATGCCACGTTGTACCCGCGTTACATGTCCAAGCGCGGCCTGTTGATGGAAGGCGAGTTCCGTTACCTGACCAAGAGCAGCGAAGGTCAGTTCGGCGCCGCGTACCTCAACGACGACGACACTGATCGCAAGAAGCAGACCGACTACGAAAAAACCCGCTACATGCTCAACTGGCAGCACAAGGGCGGGCTTGATTCGCGGGTGATGACCGAGGTCGACTACACCAAGATCAGCGATCCGTACTACTTCCAGGATCTGCAGACCGATCAGATCGGCGTGAAGTCCACTGACTACGTCAACCAGCAAGGCGCCGTAACCTACCGTGGCGACGATTACACCGCACGCCTCAACGTGCAGGCGTATGAGCTGGCGAGCGTGGCCAACATCACGCCTTACAACCGCTTGCCGCAGATCACCTTCAATGGCGCACTGCCGTACCATCCGCAGGGTCTGGATTTCACCTATGAAACCGAGCTGGTTCGGTTTGAGCGGGATCTGCTCAAGGGTAATTACACAGATAAAGATGGCGGACCGATTGACCCTATCACCGGGTTGGTAGGCAATCCGCGCCTGGACACTAACGTAGCGGGCCTGGCCCGCGCCAATGGTGATCGCTTGAACCTCAAGCCCGGTGTCAGCCTGCCGCTGAACTGGAGCTATGGCTATCTGACTCCATCCCTGAAGTACATGTACACCCAGTACAATCTTGATCTCGATGGCCAAGGCAAAAACGACTTGGTCACCAACAGGAATAGAGCTGCTGCCTTGGGTGAGTCGTACAAGAGCTCACAAAACCGCGGCGTTCCAATCGCCAGTGTGGACGGTGGCCTGTATTTCGACCGCGATACCCAATGGTTTGGCAAAAACTACCGCCAGACCCTGGAACCGCGCGCGTTCTACCTCTATGTACCTGAGGAAGACCAAAAGGACATCCCGGTATTCGATACAGGTGAATCGACCTTCAACTACGCTTCGCTGTTCCGCGACAACCGCTTTTCCGGTTCGGACCGCGTCGGCGACGAGAACAAGCTGTCGCTGGGTGTGACCAGCCGCTGGATTGAAGACAACGGTTTCCAGCGTCAGCGCGTCAGCGTTGGCCAGGCTCTGTACCTCAAGGATCGCACCGTCCAACTGCCGGGTATCGACTACCGCACTCGTGACGATGCAACGTCCAACGTCTCGCCTTACGCTCTTGAATACGAATACCGTTTCAACCGCGACTGGCGCGCCAACGCAGAGTACAACTGGGATCCGGACAGCCACAGCCCACGTTCCGGCAGTGCGATGTTCCACTACCAGCCTGAAGACAACCCGAACAAGGTGGTCAACGCCGGCTATCGCTACCGCAACGACCAGATCCGCTACGACCAGAACAGCGGTACCTGGAAAATGGGCGGCGACTACGGTACTCCGGGCACGCCTGGTTACGTGAAGGACTACTACAAGATCCAGCAGCATGACTTCTCGGTGATCTGGCCGATCGTGCCGCAATGGAACGCCATCAGCCGTTGGCAGTACGACTACAACCGTAACCGCACGCTCGAGGCCTTTGGTGGTTTCGAATACGACAACTGCTGCTGGAAACTGCGCCTGATCAGCCGTTACTGGGTCAAGTATGACGAGTTCAGTCAGAACGCTCCGGAAAACGAGAAAGGCGACCGCGGCATCTTCCTCCAAATTGTTCTGAAGGGTCTCGGTGGCGTCATGGGCACCAAAGTAGAGAGCTTCCTCGACAAAGGCATCCAAGGTTATCGTGAACGTGAAGACCAAGCTTTCTGATTGTCTGCGCCCGCTGATGCTGGGCGCGCTGTTCCTGAGCACTGCGGCCAGCGCCGCAGTGCAGTCCATCGACAAGGTCGTGGCCATCGTCGACAACGACGTGGTCATGCAGAGCCAGTTGGACCAGCGGGTTCACGAAGTTCAGCAAACCATCGCCAAGCGGGGCGGTGGCGTACCGCCTACCAGCGTCCTGGAACAGCAGGTTCTGGAGCGTCTGATCGTTGAAAACCTGCAACTGCAGATTGGCGAACGGTCCGGCATCCGCATCACCGATGAAGAACTGAACCAGGCCATTGGCACCATTGCCCAGCGCAACAGCATGAGCATCGAGCAGTTCCGTGCCGCCCTGGCCCACGACGGTCTGTCTTATGAAGACGCTCGTGACCAAGTGCGCCGTGAAATGATCATCAGCCGCGTGCGCCAGCGCCGGGTGGCCGAGCGTATTCAGGTGTCGGAACAGGAAGTGAAGAACTTCCTGGCCTCGGACCTTGGCAAGATGCAGCTCTCCGAAGAGCTGCACCTGGCCAACATCCTGATTCCGACCCCGGAAAGCGCCAACTCCGAAGCTATTCAGAGTGCTGCTCGCCAGGCCATGGACGTGTATCAGCAGCTCAAGCAAGGTGCAGACTTCGCGCAATTGGCGATTGCCCGCTCCGGCAGCGACAACGCCCTGGAAGGCGGCGACATGGGCTGGCGTAAAGCCGCTCAATTGCCTCCTCCGTTCGACCGTGAGCTGAGCGCCATGGCAGTGGGTGATATCACCCAGCCAGCCCGCACCCCAGGCGGCTTTATCATTCTCAAGCTGCTGGACAAGCGCGGCGGCGGCAATCAGGTGCGTGACGAAGTACATGTACGCCACATCCTGATCAAGCCAAGCGAGATTCGCAGCGAAGAAGAGACCAAGCGTCTGGCGCAGAAACTCTACGATCGCATCGAAGCCGGCGAAGACTTTGCCGAACTGGCGAAAAGCTACTCGGAAGACCCGGGTTCGGCGCTCAACGGCGGTGACCTCAACTGGATCGACCCGAACGCTCTGGTGCCTGAGTTCCGCGAAGTGATGGCCAAGACCCCACAAGGTCAGCTGTCCAAACCGTTCAAGAGCCCTTATGGCTGGCATGTACTGGAAGTCCTTGGTCGTCGAGCCACCGACAGCACCAGTCAGGCCCGCGAGCAACAAGCCATGACCGTGCTGCGTAACCGCAAGTACGACGAAGAGCTGCAGACCTGGTTGCGGCAGATCCGTGATGAGGCCTACGTCGAGATCAAACTGCCTGGCGCTGAACAGGCGGCACAGTGAAACCCAGACGTTTCGCTCTGACACCCGGCGAACCAGCGGGTATAGGTCCTGACCTGTGCCTGCTGCTCGCCTCGCAACCCCAGCCATATCCCCTGATTGCCATTACCAGCCGCGACCTGCTCCTTGAGCGGGCCGCGCAGCTGGGCGTGGCAGTCAATCTGCTGCCAGTGACCTTGGACCAACTGCCGACTGAAGCCGCTCCGGCGGGCAGCCTGTATGTCTGGGACACGCCCCTGGCCAAGCCAGTGGTCAGCGGCCAACTGGACCAGGCCAATGCGGCCTTCGTCCTGGAAACCCTGACCCGGGCCGGCCAAGGCTGCCTGGACGGACACTTTGCCGGCATGATCACCGCCCCTGTACATAAAGGCGTGATCAACGATTCCGGGATCGCCTTTTCCGGGCACACCGAATTCCTTGCGGACCTGACCCACACCCAACAAGTGGTCATGATGCTGGCCACCCGTGGCTTGCGCGTGGCACTGGTGACCACGCACCTGCCCTTGCGGGAGATAGCCGACGCCATCACCGCAGAACGCCTGGAGCGAGTCACGCGGATTCTGCATGCCGACCTGCAACACAAGTTCGGTATTGCCCAACCACGGATCCTGGTTTGCGGACTCAACCCCCATGCCGGTGAAGGCGGGCATCTGGGCCGTGAAGAAATCGACATCATCGAACCTACCCTAGAGCGTCTGCGCAACGAAGGCATGGACCTGCGCGGCCCACTGCCTGCCGACACTCTGTTTACCCCCAAATATCTGGAGCACTGCGATGCAGTGCTGGCGATGTACCACGACCAAGGCTTGCCCGTGCTGAAATACAAAGGCTTCGGCGCGGCCGTCAATGTGACGCTCGGCCTGCCGATTATCCGCACCTCCGTCGACCACGGCACCGCCCTGGATCTGGCCGGCAGCGGCAAGATCGACACCGGCAGCCTGCAGGTCGCCCTGGAAACCGCCTACCAGATGGCCGAGAACCGTTTATGAGCGAGCAATACCAACACCGGGCGCGCAAGCGCTTCGGCCAGAACTTCCTGCATGACGCCGGCGTTATCGACCGTATCCTGCGAGCTATCCACGCCAAACCCGAAGACCGCATGCTGGAAATCGGCCCGGGCCAGGGCGCACTGACCGAAGGCTTGCTGAGCAGCGGGGCCCAGTTGGACGTGGTGGAACTGGACAAGGATCTGATCCCGATCCTCAACCAGCAGTTCGCCAGCAAGAGCAACTTCAACCTGCACCAGGGCGATGCCCTGAAGTTCGACTTCAACACCCTCGGCGCCGCCCCCAGCAGCCTGCGGGTGGTCGGTAACCTGCCCTACAACATCTCCACCCCGCTGATCTTCCACCTGCTGCAGAACGCCGGGCTGATCCGCGACATGCACTTCATGCTGCAAAAGGAAGTGGTCGAGCGTTTGGCCGCCGGCCCTGGTGGCGGTGACTGGGGTCGCCTGTCGATCATGGTTCAGTATCACTGCCGCGTGGAACACCTGTTCAACGTCGGCCCCGGCGCCTTCAATCCTCCACCGAAGGTTGATTCGGCCATCGTGCGCCTGGTGCCTCACGCGGTGCTGCCACATCCAGCCAAGGATCATCGCCTGCTGGAGCGCATCGTCCGCGAAGCCTTCAACCAGCGCCGCAAGACCCTGCGCAATACCCTCAAGGCCCTCCTCAGCAGCGCCGAAATCGAAGCCGCCGGTGTCGATGGCAGCCTGCGCCCCGAGCAGTTGGACCTGGCCGCCTTCGTGCGTCTGGCCGATCAGTTGGCCGACCAGCCCAAGCCAGCCGCCGACTGAGAAACGCCCTTGCCCGAGATCGGGTAGGACGCCGGACAGGATGTCTGGTTTACTACCCGATACTTGACCTAGACTGACCTCCATCAGCTTTGTCCCGCGCCCCGCTTTGCTTTAAAGGCCTTTTGCATGTCCGATCCTCGTTATCAGGTCGACGTCAGCGTCGTCACCCGCTTTCTGGCAGACCAATCGCAACCCGAGCAGAACCGCTTCGCTTTCGCCTACACCATTACCGTTCAGAACAACGGATCACTCCCAGCCAAGCTGCTGTCCCGGCACTGGGTGATCACTGACGGTGACGGCCATGTAGAAGAAGTTCGCGGCGCTGGCGTGGTTGGCCAGCAGCCATTGATTGCCGCCGGCAAGAGCCACACCTACAGCAGCGGCACGGTGATGACCACCCGAGTCGGCAACATGCAGGGCAGTTACCAGATGCTGGCCGAGGACGGCAAACAGTTCGACGCCATCATTGCCCCCTTCCGCCTGGCAGTCCCTGGAGCCCTGCACTGATGGCGACCTACGCCGTCGGCGACCTGCAAGGCTGCCTGGAGCCGCTGCAGTGCCTGCTTGAACAAGTCGCCTTCGACCCTGCCCGGGACCGCCTGTGGCTGGTGGGCGACCTGGTCAATCGCGGTCCACAGTCACTGGAAACCCTGCGCTACCTTTATTCCATTCGCGATTCGCTGGTCTGCGTGCTGGGCAATCACGACCTGCACCTGCTGGCAGCCTGGCGCAACATCGAACGGCTGAAAAAGTCCGACACACTGCGGGAAATCCTTGAAGCCCCAGATTGCGAAGAACTGTTGCAGTGGTTGCGCCAGCAAAAACTGATGCATTACGACGAAACCCGCAACGTGGCCCTGGTCCATGCCGGCATCGCCCCGCAATGGTCCCTGAAGAAGGCCCTCAAGTGCGCCGCCGAAGTCGAGGAAGCGCTACGCGACGACAACCTCTTCGAGCCCTTCCTGGACGGCATGTACGGCAACGATCCAGCGAAATGGGACAGCGACCTCAAGGGCGTGACCCGCCTGCGCGTCATCACCAACTACTTCACCCGCATGCGTTTCTGCACCAGCGAGGGCAAGCTCGACCTCAAGAGCAAGGAAGGACTGGACACCGCACCACCGGGCTACGCCCCCTGGTTCAGTCACAAGGAGCGCAAGACCCGGGACATGAAGATCATCTTCGGCCACTGGGCGGCCCTGGAAGGCCATAGCAACGAACCCGGCATCTTCGCCCTGGACAGCGGCTGCGTCTGGGGCGGGGCCATGACCTTGCTGAATGTCGATACAGGCGTGCGCCTGACCTGCGATTGCGACGCCCAGGGGCATACCGCGCCCCTTTCCCCCGAACCCTTGCCCATCCCGGCAAAGCGCTAGTCGGCGCTGACTATCAAGCTCCAGGAGCCCGCCATGAGCGAATTCAAACGCATCCCTCCAGAACAGGCCCAGGCACTGCGCGAACAAGGTGCAGTGGTCGTGGATATCCGCGACCCGCAAACCTATGCACTGAGCCATATCAGCGGCGCGCAACACCTGGATAATCACTCCATTTCCGACTTCATTCGCGGCGCCGATCTCGATGCCCCATTGGTGGTGGTCTGCTATCACGGCAACTCCAGCCAGAGCGCTGCGGCGTATCTGGTGAGCCAGGGCTTTTCCGACGTTTACAGCCTCGATGGCGGCTTCGAACTATGGCGCAGCACCTATCCGACGGAAATCGCCCAAGGCACCGCCGAATAATTTTTTTCAGCGGCTCTAGCCCGCGTACTACGCGGGCTCACGCGCCACCGGACGAACGGTAGTGCGCAACTAATTCCCCATCTCGCCTTGACCTCCCGGATTACGAACTATCCTTAGCCTCAGGCCATCCAAATCAGGGGAGAGCCGGTACACCGGCGAGCGGGTCATCGGTACTAGCTTTCAAGGTCGATAGCTTTGAAAGTGTTCTGGGGGGTAAACAGCAACTGGAAACTCAGTTGCATGCCAGCACTTGACTGACTGATCCGACGCCGGCTCCACGTATCGAGCGAGGTGACGTCATGAGTATTTTTAGCCACTTCCAACAACGCTTCGAATCCACACGCCAGGAAGAGTTTTCGCTGCAGGAATACCTGGAACTGTGCAAAAAGGACCGAAGCGCCTATGCATCCGCCGCTGAGCGCTTGCTATTGGCCATCGGCGAACCCGAGCTGCTGGACACCTCGACCAACTCGAGGCTGTCGCGAATCTTCTCCAACAAGGTCATCAGGCGGTATCCGGCCTTTGAAGACTTCCATGGCATGGAAGAGTGCATCGACCAGATCGTCTCCTATTTCCGCCATGCCGCTCAGGGCCTGGAAGAGAAGAAACAGATCCTCTATCTCCTGGGACCGGTGGGGGGTGGTAAATCTTCCCTGGCCGAAAAGCTCAAACAACTGATCGAAAAAGTGCCCTTCTACGCCATCAAGGGCTCTCCGGTCTTCGAGTCGCCACTGGGCCTGTTCAACGCCACGGAAGATGGCGCCATTCTCGAAGAAGACTTCGGCATCCCACGGCGCTACCTCAACACCATCATGTCGCCGTGGGCCACCAAGCGCCTGTCGGAATTCGGTGGTGACATCAGCCAGTTCCGGGTAGTGAAACTTTACCCATCGATTCTCAACCAGATCGCCGTGGCCAAGACCGAACCTGGCGATGAGAACAACCAGGACATCTCCGCCCTAGTGGGCAAGGTGGATATCCGCAAACTGGAAGAATTCCCGCAGAACGATGCCGACGCCTACAGCTACTCCGGAGCACTGTGCCGGGCCAACCAGGGCCTGATGGAGTTCGTCGAAATGTTCAAGGCACCGATCAAGGTGCTGCACCCTTTGCTCACCGCCACCCAGGAAGGCAACTACAACAGTACCGAAGGGCTGGGAGCGATTCCCTTCACAGGCATCCTGCTGGCCCACTCCAACGAATCGGAGTGGCACACCTTCCGCAACAACAAGAACAACGAAGCCTTCATTGACCGTATCTACATCGTCAAGGTGCCTTACTGCCTGCGGGTCACTGATGAGGTGAAGATTTACGACAAACTGCTGTTCAACAGTTCCCTGGCCAAGGCCCATTGCGCCCCCGACACCCTGAAGATGCTCGCGCAGTTCACTGTGCTATCGCGCCTCAAGGAGCCGGAAAACTCCAATATCTACTCGAAGATGCGGGTTTATGACGGCGAGAACCTGAAGGACACCGATCCCAAGGCCAAGTCGATCCAGGAATACCGCGACAGTGCCGGCGTCGATGAAGGCATGAATGGCCTGTCGACTCGATTCGCTTTCAAGATTCTGTCAAAAGTCTTCAACTTCGATCCCCATGAAGTGGCGGCTAACCCAGTGCACCTGCTGTATGTGCTGGAACAGCAGATCGAGCAGGAGCAGTTCCAGGCAGAAACCCGCGAGCGCTACCTGCGCTTCCTCAAGGAGTACCTGGCACCGCGCTACATCGAGTTCATCGGCAAGGAGATCCAGACCGCCTACCTAGAGTCCTACAGCGAGTACGGCCAGAACATCTTCGACCGTTATGTTCTCTACGCAGACTTCTGGATTCAGGATCAGGAATACCGCGATCCGGAAACCGGCGAGATCCTCAATCGCGTCGCCCTCAACGAAGAGCTGGAGAAGATCGAAAAACCTGCGGGCATCAGCAACCCGAAAGACTTCCGCAACGAAATCGTCAACTTCGTCCTGCGGGCCCGAGCCAACAACAATGGCAAGAACCCCACTTGGCTCAGCTACGAGAAGCTGCGGGTGGTCATCGAGAAGAAAATGTTCTCCAACACCGAGGATCTGCTGCCGGTCATCAGCTTCAACGCCAAGGCCAGCAAGGAGGATCAGCAGAAACACAACGACTTCGTCACACGAATGGTCGAGCGCGGCTACACCGACAAACAGGTACGGCTGCTGTCCGAATGGTATCTGCGGGTCAGAAAATCGCAGTGAAGCAGCTGCAAGCTTCTAGCCACAAGCTGCAAGCGTGTTGCCGTAGAGCCCTCACAGGCTCTGCTGCGGCGCTGCTTACGGCTTGAGGCTTATGTCTTGAAGCTCCCCGGAGGGGCCCATGAGCTATGTGATCGACCGACGTCTCAATGGCAAGAACAAGAGCACGGTGAACCGCCAGCGGTTTCTGCGGCGCTACCGTGACCACATCAAAAAGGCCGTCGAAGAGGCCGTCAGCCGCCGCTCCATCACCGACATGGAGCATGGCGAACAAATCAGCATTCCCGGACGGGACATCGACGAACCGGTGCTGCACCACGGCCGTGGCGGCAAGCAAACCGTGGTCCATCCCGGCAACAAGGAATTCACTGCAGGCGAGCATATTGCCAGGCCTCAAGGCGGCGGTGGAGGCGGAACTGGCCGCGGCAAGGCGGGCAATTCCGGCGAGGGCATGGATGAGTTCGTCTTCCAGATTACCCAGGAGGAATTCCTCGAATTCATGTTCGAGGACCTGGAGCTGCCCAACCTGGTCAAACGCAACCTGACGGGCACCGATACCTTCAAGACCGTACGAGCGGGGATCAGCAACGAGGGCAACCCGTCGCGGATCAACATCATCCGCACCTTGCGCTCGGCCCACGCCCGCCGCATTGCCCTGTCCGGCAGCAGCCGAGCCAAACTGCGGGAGGCCAAAGAGGAACTGGCACGCCTGAAGCGGGAAGAACCGGATAACTTCGGCGATATCCAGGAACTGGAAGCGGAAATCGAACGCCTGAGCGCTCGAATTCATCGCGTGCCTTTTCTCGACACTTTCGACCTCAAGTACAACCTGTTGGTGAAACAGCCCAACCCCAGCTCCAAGGCGGTGATGTTCTGCCTGATGGACGTCTCCGGCTCCATGACCCAGGCGACCAAGGACATCGCCAAACGCTTCTTCATCCTTTTGTACCTGTTCCTCAAGCGCAACTACGACAAGATAGATGTCGTCTTCATCCGCCACCACACCAGCGCCCGGGAAGTGGATGAGGAAGAGTTCTTCTATTCCCGTGAAACCGGCGGGACCATCGTCTCCAGCGCCTTGAAACTGATGCAGGAGATCATGGCCGAGCGCTATCCGAGCAACGAATGGAACATCTACGCCGCACAAGCCTCCGACGGCGACAACTGGAACGATGACTCCCCCATCTGCCGCGATATCCTGATCAACCAGATCATGCCTTTCGTGCAGTACTACACCTACGTGGAAATCACTCCACGGGAGCACCAGGCCCTGTGGTTCGAGTATGAACGTATCGCCGAGGCCTTCTCCGACACCTTCGCCCAGCAACAACTGGTTTCGGCCGGAGATATCTATCCGGTCTTCCGTGAACTCTTCCAGCGCAGGTTAGTGACATGACCGCCAGAGAGCAGAAGCGCCAACCCATCTCCACGGGCTCGGAATGGACCTTCGAGCTGATCCAGGCCTACGACCGCGAAATCAGCCGTATTGCCGCTCGCTATGCCCTGGATACCTATCCCAACCAGATCGAAGTGATCACCGCCGAGCAGATGATGGATGCCTATGCCTCGGTGGGCATGCCTTTGGGTTATCACCATTGGTCCTACGGCAAACACTTTCTCAGCACCGAAAAATCCTACAGCCGCGGTCAGATGGGGCTGGCCTACGAAATCGTGATCAACTCAGACCCTTGCATCGCCTATCTGATGGAGGAGAACACCATCTGCATGCAGGCGCTGGTGGTGGCCCATGCCTGCTACGGCCACAACAGCTTCTTCAAGGGCAACTACCTGTTCCGCACCTGGACCGATGCCAGCTCGATCATCGATTATCTGGTGTTCGCCAAGCAGTACATCATGCAATGCGAGGAACGCCATGGCATCGATGCCGTGGAAGATCTGCTGGACTCCTGCCATGCACTGATGAACTACGGCGTCGACCGCTACAAACGACCTTACCCGATCTCCGCGGAAGAAGAACGGCGTCGGCAGAAGGACCGGGAGGAGCACCTGCAGAAACAGATCAACGACCTGTGGCGTACGATTCCCAAAGGCGCGGACAAGTACAGCGACAAGGACAACGCGCGGTTCCCCGCCGAGCCTCAGGAAAACATCCTGTACTTCATCGAAAAACATGCACCATTGCTGGAGCCCTGGCAGCGGGAAATCGTGCGCATCGTGCGCAAGATCGCCCAGTACTTCTACCCGCAGCGCCAAACCCAGGTGATGAACGAAGGTTGGGCCACTTTCTGGCACTACACGCTGATGAACGACCTGTATGACGAGGGGCTGGTCACCGATGGCTTCATGATGGAGTTCCTCACCTCCCACACCAGCGTGGTGTACCAGCCGGGATTCGACAGCCCCTATTACAACGGCATCAACCCCTACGCTCTGGGTTTTGCCATGTATCGGGACATCCGGCGCATATGCGAAGCCCCTACCGAAGAAGATCGTCGCTGGTTCCCGGAACTGGCCGGCACCGATTGGCTGTCGAGCATCAAGTTCGCCATGAGCAGCTTCAAGGATGAGAGCTTCATCCTGCAGTATCTGTCGCCCAAGGTGATCCGCGACCTCAAGCTGTTCAGCATCATGGATGACGACCAGAAGGATGACCTGCTGGTACCGGCAATCCATGACGAAAGCGGCTATCGGATCATCAGGGAAACTCTGGCCGCGCAATACAATCTGGGCAACCGTGAACCCAATGTGCAGATCTGGAGCATCGATCGTCGTGGCGATCGCTCGCTGACCCTGCGCCACCAGCAACACGATCGCAAACCCCTGGGGGACTCCACCGAGGAGGTGCTCAAGCACCTGCACCGCCTCTGGGGCTTCGATATTCACCTGGAAACCCTGCAGGGCGATCAGGTGATGAAAACCCATCACGTACCGCCGAAAAGCGATCACAACGAAAACGACTACGGGCGATTGGACCTGGCAGTCATCCACCTCTGAGCCCAACAACAGGCCTCCGTTAGCACAGCACAAGGGTTATCCTGTCGCGCTAACGGAGGTTTTTTATGCGGATTTATAAAGTCGGCGGCGCTGTACGCGATCGCCTGCTGGGTAGACCAGTCACCGACGTCGACTGGGTCGTGGTGGGCGCCAGCGCGCAAGACATGATCGCCAAGGGCTTTCGCCCGGTGGGCGCCGATTTCCCGGTGTTTCTGCACCCCAAGAGCGGCGAGGAATATGCCCTCGCTCGAACCGAGCGCAAGAGCGGACGGGGTTACGGCGGCTTCACTTTCCACGCCAGCCCGGAAGTCACCCTGGAAGAGGATCTGATTCGCCGCGACCTGACGATCAACGCCATGGCCGAGGATGATCAAGGTGTGGTAACTGATCCCTACAACGGCAAAAAAGATCTTGAAAACCGGCTATTACGCCATGTTTCACCGGCATTCGCCGAAGATCCTCTTCGAGTGCTGCGGGTGGCACGCTTTGCCGCGCGCTACGCCGACCTGGGCTTCAGTGTGGCCACAGAGACGCTTGAACTGATGCGTCAACTCAGCGAGTCAGGCGAGCTTCAGGCCCTGACAGCCGAGCGCAGCTGGAAGGAGATGTCTCGAGCCCTGATGGAAGATCAGCCCCAGGTCTTTATCCAGGTATTGCGTGACTGCGGCGCCCTGGCCGTATTGATACCTGAGGTCGATGCTCTGTTCGGCGTTCCCCAGCCACCGACCCACCACCCTGAAATAGACACCGGCCTGCACACCCTCAGCGTGTTGCAGCAAGCGGCGCTGCACCAGCACCCCCTCTCGGTACGCTGGGCCTGCCTGCTCCACGACCTGGGCAAAGGCGTGACGCCCGAGGAAGAGTGGCCACGGCACATCGGCCACGAACACAAGGGGCTGGACTTGATCAAGGCCGTCAATGAGCGATTCAAGGCACCACGGGAATGCCAGGAGCTGGCGCTGTTGGTGGGCCAATATCACACCCACGCCCACAAGGCGCAGGAACTGAAGGCTTCGACACTGCTTGAGCTACTGCAAAGCTTCGACGTGTTCCGTCGTCCGCAGCGCTTTGAGGAGTTCATTGGCGCTTGCGAAATGGACGCCCGTGGCCGCCTGGGACTGGAGTCACGACCTTACCCCCAAGCAGATTACCTACGCGGTGCCGCCAATGCTGCGCGCTCAGTTGCGGTTCAACCTTTGCTGGAGCAGGGTTTCAAAGGCCCGCAACTGGGCGAGGCGCTGAGGCTGGAGCGACTGAAGGCAATCAAGGCCTACAAGGAACAGCACGCCTATTGAGAAGCCGCGGACGAGGCTCCAGCCTTGTCCGCACCAGGAGAGCTCGAGGAACTACAGGCCCGGAGGCGTCAGTTGCCTACCCTGCCATTCGAAGGCCACAGGCGCCAGAACCTGATCAATCTGTGCTTCATCCCAAAGTGCCCCCAGACTCTTGCCGGCCAATGGGTGTAGCCGCTCCGGCGCCATCAGCGACAACGGCCAAAGCACAAAGGCATTCTTCAGAATCTCCGCACGGGGCAGGATCAGGCCATCGAAATTGCCAGTCAGATCACCGTACAACAACACATCGATGTCCAGCGGCAAACCTTTGCGGTCCGGGGCATAACGACCGTTGTCCGCCTCGATGAACTTCAAGCGTCGGTCCAGCTCGGTCAACGGCAAGTCGGTATAACCCGACACCACCAGATTGAAGAACGGACCGCTCTTGATTCCCACCGGCTGGCTTTCAAACACCGCCGAGCAACGCATGTCCACCAGGAAACCGGCCAAGGCATCGAGCCCGGCCCGCAGATGAACTTCACGCTCGATGTTGCTACCGAGCCCCAGAAACACCTGAGTCAGCGACATCCGCGCTCGATCTCCACACCCACACCCGTGGCAGCCGGAACAGCGCCTGGCTTGGTCAGCTTCAAATGCAGCCAAGGAATGTGAAACTCGCTCATCAACACTTCGGCAAGACGCTCGGCAAAGGTTTCCACCAACTGGTACTGGGCCTGCTCGGCAAACGCCTGGATCCGCGCGGAGACGCTGGCATAATCCAACGCCAGTGTCAGATCGTCCCCTGCGGCAGCCGGGCGATTATCCCAAGCAAAGCTCAGATCAAGACGCAGACACTGTCGGATGCCACGCTCCCAGTCGTAGGCTCCAATTACGGTGTCCACTTCCAGTCCTTCGATAAACACTCTGTCCAAGCACTCTTCTCCGCAGCACGACAAGGGCGCAATGCGCCGTTAGAATCAGGGCGTCCTCGCCCGGAATAGTTAGCATGTTTTGGTTACTGGCGATTCTCGCCTACCTGCTTGGCTCTCTGTCCTTTGCCATTTTGCTCAGCCGCCTCACGGGTAATCCCGACCCGCGAATGAGTGGGTCGGGCAATGCCGGCGCCACCAACATGCTGCGCCTGGCCGGTAAGAAACTCGCTGTCCTGACCCTGCTGGGGGATCTGTGCAAAGGCCTGGTGCCCGTGCTGATCGCCCACCTTGCGGGGCTTTCGTTGCAGCAACAGGCGTGGATCGGACTCTACGCCGTACTCGGCCACCTGTTCCCACTCTACTTCCGCTTTCGCGGCGGCAAAGGCGTCGCCACTGCTGCCGGCATGCTGCTGGGGCTCTACCCGCCGGCGGCGCTCCTGGCTATCGCCGCCTGGGCGCTGACCTTCTATCTCACCCGCACCAGCTCACTGGCTGCCTTGATCGCCACACCCCTGACTTTGCCGCTACTGGCCTGGCAGGAGCCTGAGGCGCTACTGCCGATGAGCGTGCTCACGCTGCTGATCGTCTGGCGCCATCGCGGCAATTTACGCGACCTGTTTGCCGGGCGCGAACGGCATTTTTGAATCCGGCAGATGAAAAGACTTCAGTTTGAGGCGCTAGCGCGCCTCTCTCAGAGGGCTGACAACTGCTCCATCGGCCAGCGCGCCTGCACAGTGATCGCCAGGCTTTCCTGCTGTCCGGCCTGCAAACGCTGACAGCCGGCATAGGCGATCATCGCGCCGTTGTCAGTGCAGAACTCGGGGCGAGCGTAGAACACATTGCCGTTCATCTCGGCGAGCATTTTTTCCAAAGAGGCGCGCAGGGCCTTGTTGGCACTCACGCCCCCGGCAATGACCACACGCTTGAGGCCAGTCTGCTTCAAGGCGCGCTTGCACTTGATGGTCAAAGTTTCTACCACCGCCTGCTGGAACGCGAGAGAGATGTCGCAACGGGTTTGCTCGCCGTCGTCTCCAGCACTGACGCACTGCTGCCAGGTGTTCAGGGCGAAGGTCTTCAAGCCGCTGAAGCTGAAGTCCAGCCCCGGACGATCAGTCATTGGCCGCGGGAAGACAAAGCGCCCGGGGACGCCCTGGGTTGCCAGGCGGGCGATCTCGGGACCACCGGGATAATTCAGGCCAATCATTTTCGCGGTCTTGTCGAATGCTTCGCCTGCCGCATCGTCCAGGGTCTCGCCCAACAGCTGGTATTGGCCGATGCCATCCACTCGGACCAACTGGGTATGACCGCCCGACACCAACAAAGCGACGAACGGAAATTCCGGTGGCTGCTCTTCCAGCATCGGCGCCAGCAGGTGACCTTCCATGTGATGCACGCCCAGGGCTGGAATACCCCAGGCAAAGGCCAGTGCCTGGGCACAGGACGCCCCCACCAGCAGGGCGCCCACCAGGCCGGGACCCGCAGTGTAGGCAATGGCATCAATCTCGGTGGTGACACAGTCGGCTTGCGCCAGAACCTGACGGATCAGGGGCAGCATGCGCTTGACGTGGTCACGGGAAGCCAGCTCCGGCACCACGCCACCGTAGACACGATGCAAGTCGATCTGACTGAACAGCGCGTCGGCCAGCAGGCCACGCTCACTGTCGTAAAGCGCGACGCCGGTTTCGTCGCAGGAAGTTTCTAATCCCAGTACTAGCATGGGTTTGCGCCTTGTAGAGGCTGAATTCGAAGGCGCGCATAATAGTCGCCACTCCCGCGCCCGACCAGCGGTTTTCGATCAGAGGCTTTGCATTCCGAGCGTTGAGGGGTTAACATCCGCAACCCTTAAAAACCGACGACCTCAGCCGCGATTTTTGCGACGAGAACGTTGACCCCGGTAATGAATGAAGGTAGCTCTGGATGCCAGCCGTCAAAGTTAAAGAGAACGAACCCTTCGACGTAGCTCTGCGTCGTTTCAAGCGCTCCTGCGAAAAAGCCGGTGTTCTGGCTGAAGTTCGTAGCCGCGAATTTTACGAGAAGCCGACTTCCGAGCGTAAGCGCAAAGCAGCTGCTGCTGTTAAGCGTCACGCTAAGAAAGTTCAGCGCGAACAGCGCCGCGCCGTACGTCTGTACTAATACACAGACGTTCGCTGCAAGCTTCTGCCAAGCCCGGCCCTCAGCCGGGCTAATGGCATTTGCGGAATACGCTTGATGCTTCACCGTCGAAGCCGCCCATGCGACCCAGACGAATCTGCTTCACCACGTCAGACCTGGCTTCTTGCCAGCGGTGCACGTCTTTTCTGACGAGCCTTCCAAGGCTACTGACGAGCACACCCTTACTGATTCCTACAGACGATCAGCCCAAGGCGCCCTTCTGCAGCGCCCGCTAAATGAGCTATCCGAGGCCCTCCAACAGCCACTGTCGGACTCAGCGCACCACCTCAAATAGTCGAATACTGATTGAAATTAACGTCAGTGGACGTTCGGCAGATACACTTCCCGACTGCGATCACACCGAAAACCAGGTCGAGCCGCGCACTCTTCACGCCTCACCTCACCTGATCTTTCGACAGCGTCGCCAGGGCTATTTTTCCCCGCAGTGATGACGAGAACGCAATGGCCGGGCTTATTCCCCAGAGCTTTATTGACGACCTTCTGAACCGCACCGACATCGTCGATGTAGTCAGCTCGCGCCTGCAGATCAAGAAAGCCGGCAAGAACTACACCGCCTGCTGCCCATTCCACAAGGAAAAGACGCCCTCCTTCAGCGTCAGTCCCGACAAGCAGTTCTATTACTGCTTCGGCTGCGGCGCAGGCGGCAATGCCCTCGGCTTCATCATGGACCACGACAACCTGGACTTTCCCCAGGCCGTCGAGGAACTGGCGAAAGCTGCAGGCATGGAGATCCCCCGCGAGGAAAGCAATCGCGGCCAGCGCAAACCCCGGCAGCCCACCGACTCACCGCTCTACCCACTGCTCACTGCCGCTGCCGACTACTATCGCCAGGCACTGAAAAGTCACCCGGCACGCAAGGCGGCAGTCGACTATCTCAAGGGGCGCGGCCTCACCGGCGAAATTGCCCGGGACTTCGGCCTGGGTTTTGCGCCGCCCGGCTGGGACAACCTGTTCAAGCACCTGAGCAGCGACACTTTGCAGCAGAAGGCCATGATCGATGCCGGACTGCTGATCGAGAACGCCGAGACCGGCAAGCGCTATGACCGCTTTCGCGATCGCGTGATGTTCCCGATCCGCGATACCCGCGGCCGGATCATTGCCTTCGGTGGCCGGGTTCTGGGGGACGACAAACCCAAATACCTGAACTCTCCGGAAACCCCGGTATTCCATAAGGGCCAAGAGCTTTACGGCCTGTTCGAGGCCCGCAAGAACAATCGCAACCTCGACGAGATCATCGTCGTCGAAGGCTATATGGACGTCATCGCCCTGGCCCAGCAAGGCCTGCGCAATGCCGTCGCGACCCTCGGCACCGCCACCAGTGAGGAACACCTCAAGCGCCTGTTCCGCATTGTGCCCAACGTATTATTCTGTTTTGACGGCGACCAAGCCGGACGCAAGGCTGCCTGGCGCGCCCTTGAGGCCACCCTGCCCTGCCTGCAGGACGGACGCCGCGCACGCTTCCTGTTTCTCCCTGAAGGGGAGGACCCGGACACCCTGGTCCGCTCCGAAGGCACAGACGCCTTCCGCGCCCGAATCAACCAGCACGCCCAACCGTTGGCGGACTACTTCTTTCAACAACTGATCGACGAAGCCGACCCCCGCTCGCTGGAAGGCAAGGCTCACCTGGCGACCCTGGCAGCACCGCTGATCGAGAAAATCCCAGGGGCCAACCTGCGCACCCTGATGCGCCAGCGCCTGACTGAAATCACCGGCCTGACCAATGAAACGGTGAATCAGCTAGCTCACAGCGCCCCACCGGAAGCCCCCCCGATCTATGACGCCGGCATCGACTACGATGCCATGCCGGATTATGCCGACTACCATGAGCCCCATCAGGAAGCGTACGCCCCTCAACAAGAGTGGACGCCGAAGAAAAGCGGCGGCGGCAAGAAATGGGAAAACAAGCCCTGGGACAAGAACGGCAAAGGCAAGCGCCAGGGCGATCGGGACCAGCCTCGCGGCCCTCGCGTCCCGGCGGCGGTGGAGCCTCCTACGCTGGCAGCCTTGCGCACCCTGCTGCATCACCCGCAACTGGCAGAAAAAGTTGAAGACGCCGGGCACTTTGCCGATGACGACAACACCAACACTCAGTTGCTGGTGGCCCTGATCGAAGCCGTACAGAAAAATCCTAAGCTACGCTCTATTCATCAACTGATGGCGCGCTGGCACGGCACTCAACAGGGGCACCTGCTTACCGCACTGGCAGAAAAAGAGTGGCTGATCGACGGAGATAACCTTGAACAACAGTTTTTCGACACCATTAATAGCTTGTCCGCTCGCCAACGCGAGCGTGTTTTAGAACAACTTCTCAGGAAATCGCGTCAAAGCGAGCTCAGCAGCGAAGAGAAAATACAGCTGGTTGAGCTTCTAAAACGCAATGTTCCCGCATCAAACCCGACCTCAACTGGCGCGTGAGGTCATAGCTCGGGTATAATCCTCGGCTTGTTTTTTGCCCGCCAAGACCTTCAGTGGATAGGGTGTTATGTCCGGAAAAGCGCAACAGCAGTCTCGCCTCAAAGAGTTGATCAGCCGTGGACGTGAGCAGGGTTACCTGACTTACGCGGAGGTCAACGACCACCTGCCGGAGGATATTTCAGATCCGGAACAGGTGGAAGACATCATCCGCATGATCAACGACATGGGGATCAACGTATTCGAGAGTGCTCCGGATGCGGATGCCCTTTTGTTGGCCGAAGCCGACACCGACGAAGCAGCAGCTGAAGAAGCCGCCGCAGCGTTGGCGGCTGTGGAAACCGACATTGGTCGCACTACCGACCCAGTGCGCATGTACATGCGCGAAATGGGTACGGTAGAGCTGCTCACACGTGAAGGCGAAATCGAAATCGCCAAGCGTATCGAAGAGGGCATCCGTGAAGTGATGGGCGCAATCGCGCACTTCCCTGGCACGGTTGATCACATCCTCTCCGAATACACTCGCGTCACCACCGAAGGTGGCCGCCTGTCTGACGTTCTCAGCGGGTACATCGACCCGGACGACGGCATTACGCCGCCTGCCGCCGAAGTACCGCCTCCTGTCGACACCAAAACCGCGAAAGCGGATGACGACAGCGATGACGAAGAAGCTGAAGCGACCGAAGACGAAGAAGAAGCCGAAAGCGGTCCGGATCCGGTCGTCGCTGCACAGCGCTTTGGCGCCGTCTCCGACCAGATGGAAATCACCCGCAAGGCGCTGAAGAAGCACGGCCGCGAGAACAAGCAAGCCATCGCCGAGATGTTGGCCCTGGCCGAACTGTTCATGCCGATCAAACTGGTTCCGAAGCAATTCGAAGGCCTGGTTGAACGTGTACGCAGCGCCCTGGATCGTCTGCGTCAGCAAGAACGCGCCATCATGCAGCTCTGTGTGCGTGATGCCCGCATGCCGCGTGCCGACTTCCTGCGCCAGTTCCCGGGCAACGAAGTAGATGAAAGCTGGACCGACGCCCTGGCCAAAGGCAAGAGCAAGTACGCCGAAGCCATTGCCCGTCTGCAGCCGGATATCATCCGTTGCCAGCAGAAGCTGACCGCTCTTGAAGTCGAAACCGGCTTGAAGATTGCCGAGATCAAGGACATCAACCGTCGCATGTCGATCGGTGAGGCCAAGGCCCGCCGCGCGAAGAAAGAGATGGTTGAAGCCAACTTGCGCCTGGTGATCTCCATCGCCAAGAAGTACACCAACCGTGGCCTGCAGTTCCTCGATCTGATCCAGGAAGGCAACATCGGCTTGATGAAAGCGGTGGACAAGTTCGAATACCGTCGCGGCTACAAGTTCTCGACCTATGCCACCTGGTGGATCCGTCAGGCGATCACTCGCTCGATCGCCGACCAGGCCCGCACCATCCGTATTCCGGTGCACATGATCGAGACAATCAACAAGCTCAACCGTATTTCCCGGCAGATGCTGCAGGAAATGGGTCGTGAACCGACTCCGGAAGAGCTGGGCGAACGCATGGAAATGCCTGAGGACAAGATCCGCAAGGTATTGAAGATCGCTAAAGAGCCGATCTCCATGGAAACCCCGATCGGTGATGACGAAGACTCCCATCTGGGCGACTTCATCGAAGACTCGACCATGCAGTCGCCAATCGATGTAGCCACCGTTGAGAGCCTGAAAGAAGCGACTCGCGAAGTACTCTCCGGCCTCACTGCCCGTGAAGCCAAGGTTCTGCGCATGCGCTTCGGCATCGACATGAATACCGACCACACCCTTGAGGAGGTTGGTAAGCAGTTCGACGTGACCCGTGAACGGATTCGTCAGATCGAAGCCAAGGCGCTGCGCAAGCTGCGCCACCCGACGCGAAGCGAGCATCTGCGCTCCTTCCTCGACGAGTAAGCCCAAAACCCCCAGCCCTGCTGGGGGTTTTGCTTTTTGCAGATCCCCCCTCTCCCGCCCCATAGCCCGTCTACACTCGAAACATTCCCCGTGCCATAACGAGACGGTTATGCCCAGACTGTCGGCCATGCTCCTGCTGGCACTGCTTACCTGGACCGCAACGGCTGGCGCGTTGACTCTCACCGATGAAGAACGTGGCTGGCTCAAGACCCACCCGCAACTGCGCCTGGGTGTGGATGCGTCCTGGCCGCCCTTTGAGTATCGAGACGAGGAAGGCCGTTACCAGGGCTTGGCAGCGGACTACATCCACCTGATCCAGGAACGCCTGTCAGTCACCCTGACGCCCGTCGAACCGGCCAGTTGGACCGCCGTGCTCGAAGATGCCAAGCAAGGCAAGCTGGACCTGCTGCCCGGCATCATGTCGACCCCGGAACGCCAGAGTTACATGGCTTTCACCCGCCCCTATCTCGACTTTCCCATCGTCATCCTCGCCCATGCAGGTGGCGCACAACCCCGCAACCTCAAGGACCTCTACGGTCTCAAGGTGGCGGTGGTGGAGAACTACGCTCCCCACGAGTTACTGCGCACCCACCACCCAGACCTGAACCTGGTGGCCCTGCCCAACATCAGCTCAGCCCTGCAAGCGCTGGCCACCGACGAGGTGGACGCCGTGGTGGGCGATCTGGCCTCCAGTGTCTGGAGCCTGCGCCAGCTCAAGCTTGAGGGCCTCTACGTCAGCGGTGAAACCCCATATCGCTACCAGTTGGCCATGGGCGTCCCACGGGACAGCAAGATCCTGGTGGGCATACTCGACAAGGTCCTGGCGGACCTCAGTCCCGAGGAAATCAGCGCGATTCAACAGCATTGGGTCGGCAGCGTCCTCGACCATCGGACGTTCTGGTCGGATGTCCTGATCTACGGCCTACCCGGCCTCCTGCTATTGGTCACAGTGCTGGCAGTGGTGATCCGCATCAATCGGCGCCTGAGCTCGGAGATCTCCCGCAGAGTGGCGCTGGAACAAGAGTTGCGCAGCAGTGAATACCATTACCGCAGCCTGGTGGAGAGCCTCTCGGCCATCGCCTGGGAGGCGCGTGTCAGCGACTTCACCTACAGCTATGTCTCCCCCCATGCCGAGGCCCTGCTGGGCTACCCCCTGGCCCACTGGCTGATTCCGGGGTTCTGGCGCAACATCATCCACCCCGCCGACCTGACTCGCGCCCAGGCCTTCTGCGACCACGAAGTACAGGCCGGACGCGACCACAGCCTCGACTATCGAGTGATCGCCGCCGACGGCCGATGCCTCTGGGTACGCGATATCGTCAGCCTGATCGAACACGGCCACGAACCGGTGATGCGCGGCCTGATGATCGATATCAGCGAGACAAAACACACTGAAGAAGCCCTGCGCCTTTCCGAGCAGAAGTTCGCCTCGGTGTTCCAGCAGTGCCCGGACATTCTGGTCATAGCGCGCCTGTCCGACGGCTGCCTGCTGGAGGTCAACAAGGCCTTCGAGGAGCAGATCGGCCTGAGCGCCGAAACCGTGGTGGGCCAGACCGCCACCGAGCTGAATATCTGGGGCATCCCGGGCGTCGGCCCGAGCCTCTTGCAACGCTTGCAGGCCGGCAGCATCCGCAACCTGGAAATGCCATTCCGCCGTCACAATGGCCAGCTCTTCACCGGCCTGATCTCCGCCGAACCCTTCGACCTCGACACCACCCCGGCGCTGGTGGTGGTGGTCCGAGACATCAGCCAGCTCAAGGAAACCCAGCAACAGTTGCAGACCTCCGAGGAGAAGTTCGCCAAAGCCTTCCATGCCTCGCCAGATGGGCTACTGCTGACACGACAGCGGGACGGACTGCTGATCGAGGTCAACGAGGGCTTCAGCCGAATCACCGGCTTCAACAGTGCCATGTCCCTGGATCGTTCGACTCTGGACCTGGGGATCTGGGTCAACCTCAACGAACGCAAGCAGATGCTCGACCTGTTGCAGCGGGACGGTTTTGTCCGTGATTTCAGCTGCCATATCCGACGCAACGATGGCCAGATCCGTCTCTGTGAGCTGTCGAGCCGACCGCTGCCCATTGGCGACGACGACTGCATGCTGACCATTGCCCGGGACATCACCGACCGCCAGTTAATGCAGGAAAAACTGCAGCAGGCCGCCACGGTGTTTGAGAGCACCGCCGAAGGTGTAATGATCACCGATACCCAGCAGCGTATCAGCGCCGTCAATCGAGCCTTCAGCGAGATCACCGGTTACAGCGAAAGTGAAACTTTGGGGCATACACCGCGCCTGTTGGCCTCTGGCCTGCATGACAGCGCCTTCTATGCGGCGATGTGGCACCAACTGACCCTGGAAGGCCACTGGCAGGGCGAGATTTCCAACCGTCGCAAGAACGGCGAGCTCTACCCCAACTGGCTGACGATCAACGCAGTGCGCAACAAGGATCGGCAGATCACCCATTTCGTTGCGGTATTCGCCGACATATCCAGCCTCAAGCATGCCCAGGCACGCCTCGACTACCAGGCCCACCACGACCCTCTCACCGGACTGCCGAACCGCACCCTGTTCGAAAGCCGCTTACTGACCGCGCTCAACAGCCAAGAGGAAAACGGCAGCCAGGGCGCAGTGCTGTTTCTCGACCTGGACCGCTTCAAGCACATCAACGACAGCCTTGGCCACCCGGTGGGCGACCTGCTGCTCAAAGGCATCGCGGTGCGTCTCAAGGAGCAGTTGCGAGACATCGATACTGTCGCCCGCCTGGGCGGGGACGAGTTCATCATCTTGCTCCCGGGCCTGCATCAGGCCAGCGACGCCGACCATATCGCCACCAAGCTGCTGAACTGCTTCACCGCCCCCTTCCAGGCCGGCGAGCACGAGTTCTTCATCAGCGCCAGCATCGGCACCAGCCTGTACCCCAAGGACGGCTGCGACGTTGCCACGCTGATCAAGAACGCCGACGCCGCCATGTATCGCTCCAAGGCCAAGGGGCGCAACCGGGTCGAGCGCTACACCCGCGACCTGACCGCCCAGGCCAGCGAACGTGTCGCCCTGGAGCACGAACTGCGACGAGCCATCGAACGCGGGGAGCTGTCTCTTTATTTCCAGCCCAAGATCAGCCTCAGCAACCACGAACTGGTGGGGGCCGAAGCCCTGATTCGCTGGCACCACCCCAACTTCGGCGACGTTCCCCCCGAGCACTTCATTCCGCTGGCGGAAGAGAACGGCATGATCCTGCTGATCGGGGACTGGGTACTGGAACGGGCCTGCCAGCAACTCCATACCTGGGGTCAGCGCTACGAAAATTTCGGGCCACTGTCAGTGAACCTCGCAGGGGCCCAGTTGCGCCAACCCAACCTGCTGGGCCGCATCGAACAACTGCTGCGCGACTATGACCTGCAGCCTGGGTTGCTGCAGTTGGAAATCACCGAGAACTTCATCATGAGCCAGGCCGAAGAAGCCCTGGAGGTGCTGCATCAGCTCAAACGCCTGGGGATGCAACTGGCCATCGACGACTTCGGTACCGGCTACTCGTCCTTGAGCTATCTCAAGCGTCTGCCTCTGGATTTTCTCAAGATCGACCAGTCATTCGTCCGCGGCTTGCCGGACGACCCTCACGATGTGGCGATAGTTCGCGCGATCATCGCCCTGGGGCGCAGCATGCAATTCACGGTCATTGCCGAAGGTGTTGAAAACCAGGCCCAGCAGACCTTCCTCACTCTCGAAGGCTGCGAGCAGATCCAGGGCTACATCGTCAGCCTGCCCCTGGAAGCCGAGGAGTTCTGCGCAACCTTCCTGCAGATCCGGGTTTCCGACTTTTCGGATAGCACAGCTGAGAAACCATCGTTATAATCCGCCGCCTACTGAGGGCCTATAGCTCAGTTGGTTAGAGCAGAGGACTCATAATCCTTTGGTCCACGGTTCAAGTCCGTGTGGGCCCACCAAACCAGAAAGCCGCGCAATGCGCGGCTTTTTCGTATCTGTCACTTGAAGCAATAGCCTCCATCAAGTTTTGACCCTATAGCGTTCTTTAAGAATAGGGCGGATTTTCAGACGATCTTCCGGTGCCCATTCCCACACGCTTTCCAGCTCACTCGTTACAGTCTGTACGCTGAGTCCCGGAAATAAAGTGACAAAGGTATTCCTTTCAGGGCATCTCAACTCTTCACTACCGTTCAGACGTGACCCACCTTCATGGAATTGAAGAGCTTCATAAAACGCCATCGCATCAGTCACGGACTGAAAATGTCGATCTGAGCCTTCTTGATCTGAAAGAGATAAAACGTATGGCATCAGAATGGGGTCCTTAATCATGTCCGCGGTTTTGCACTAGATAAGGCTGTCTTCTAACAAGGCACAGACTATTTATATGTAGGAGCTTTCTTATTTACAGTTAACTGAAAGCCAAGAGCTTCACGGCCTGGTCCTATTCATGCCCCACGCAAGTCAGCACCTGCTACTAAACCGCCACCGTAAATCCCGCTCACCACTCACCGTCATAACCCTGTCCAACCGGACAAAAGACGCCTGGGCGTCTTTCTCGATAAGAAAAGGATTTATCGATGGTTGAGATCACGCGCCGATCATTGGTGGGGCTCGCGACAGCCCTGCCGCTACTTTCATTGCCTGGCTGGAGTCAGGCGGCCGAACCCGCTCCACCGCCTATCCCCTCTCCCTCCGACGATGTTTTGATCAACTTCAACGAAAGCCCCTGGGGCCCTTCTCCCGCCGCCCGCCAGGCCATGCAACAGGGCATCGCCCTCAGCGGTCGCTATCCCTACAAGATCCAGTACCGGCTCAACGCGCTCTTCGCCCGGCAACAAGGCATTGCAGAGGATCATGTCCAGAGTTTCTGTGGTTCCAAGAGCGCGTTGCAGCATGCGGTCATGGCCTTCACCCAGAGCGGCAGTCTGGTGATGGCCAGTCCCTCATACGAGGCCCCCAGGGAAGCTGCCGAAAGCCGTCAGGTCATGGTGCACGAAGTCCCTCTCGGGGCCGATCACCGCCACGACCTGCCGGCGATGCTCGCCATCGACCGCAGTCCCGGACTGATCTATCTGTGCAACCCCAACAACCCCACTGGCACCCTGACGCCACGGCAAGACATCGAACAGGCCCTGGCCCGCAAAGCCAAAGGCACAGTGCTGGTGATCGACGAAGCCTATATCGATTTTTCCGACGCCAGCACCTGCATTCCCCTGGTCAAGGAGCACCCGGAACTGCTGGTACTGCGGACGTTTTCCAAGATCTACGGCATGGCCGGGGCGCGACTGGGTTTCGCCGTCGGCCAGCCAGCACTGCTGGAACGCCTGGAAATCTTTGGCGGCTACAACGTCCCGGCCGCTTCGACCTTGCTCGGCGGCATCGCCAGCCTGGAGGAGCCAGGGCTACTGGCCGAACGCAAGCGACTCAACAACCAGTTGCGTGACCAGACCATCGCCTGGCTGAAAAACCGCGGGTTCCGTTGCACCGCCTCACAGGCCAACTGCTTCATGATCGATGTCAGGCGGCCGGCCCAGGAACTCGTCGATGCCCTGGCCGCGCAGCACGTGAAGATTGGTCGGGTCTGGGACAACTGGCCGAACTGGGCCCGGGTCAGTGTCGGTTCGGAGCAGGACATGCAGCGTTTCCGTACAGCCTTCGCCAAGGTCACCCTAAGCTGACGCGTCTTGTCTTCACCCATGAAAAAGCCGCGCAGGGCGCGGCTTTTTTAGAGTGCCGTGACGCGGTGTCTATTTCGGCAGCGCGTAGGCAATTACATAGTCGCCACGGTCCGTCGACTGACGAGCACCGCCTGCCGTGAGCAGGATGTACTGGCGGCCGGTCTTGGGCGAAACGTAAGTCATCGGCCCCGACTGGCTACCTACCGGCAAGCGTGCCTTCCAGATTTCGTTGCCATTGCCGGTATCGAAGGCCCGCAGGTAGAAGTCCTGGGTGCCGGCGAAGAACAACAGGCCGGACTGGGTCGCCAGGGAAGCGCCCAGGGTCGGCATGCCGATAGGAATCGGCAAGTGCATACGAATCCCCAGAGGACCTGTGTCCTGCACAGTGCCTACTGGCACCTGCCACACCAACTTCCTGGTCTTCAGGTCAATGGCCGACATAGTGCCGAACGGCGGCTTCTGGCAAGGAATGCCGGCAGCCGAGAGGAAACGCTGGCGCATGGCGCCGAACGGCGTGCCTTCCTGGGGCACCACGCCCATTTCGATGCCACTGGCACCGGCAGCGATCTGATCCCGGGGGATCATGTAGTTGGCCAGGCCCAAACGCATGTCGTTGACGAACATGTAGTTGCTGGTGGGGTCCACCGACACGCTGCCCCAGTTCATGCCCCCCAGGGAGCCTGGGAACTGCAGTGCGTGATCCAACCCTGGCGGGGTGTACACACCTTCATGGCGCATGCCTTTGAACTGAATGCGGCACATCAGTTGATCGAAGGGAGTAGCGCCCCACATATCGGATTCGGTCAGGGTCTGGTTGCCAATGGACGGCATTTCCACCGAGAACGGCTGGGTCGGCGAATAACGCTCGCCCGGCACATTGCCCTGGGGCACCGGCCGCTCTTCCACCCGAGCAATGGGCTTGCCGGTCTCGCGATTGAGCACGAAGATCTCGCCCTGCTTGGTGACTTGCGCCAGCGCCGGCTGTACACCGCCCTTGTCGTCCGGGATGTCGTACAGCAGCGGCTGCGCCGGCAGGTCGAAATCCCAGAGGTCGTGGTGGGTGGTCTGGAAGTGCCAGCGCACCTGGCCGGTCTTCACATCGAGGGCGACGATGGAGGAGTTCCACTGGTCATCGAACTCGGTGCGTTGGCCACCGAAGAAGTCCGGGGTGGCATTACCGGTAGGCAGGTACACCAGGCCCAGCTTGGCGTCATAGGACATCGCCGACCAGACGTTCGGGGTGCCACGGGTATAGGTTTCACCCGCAGGCGGGCGCTTGGTGGTGTTGGGATTACCGGGGTCCCAGGCCCACATCAGCTCGCCACTGCGCACATCGAAGGCACGTACCACGCCCGGCGGTTCCCCAGTGGAGAAGTTGTCCGCCACCCGGCCGCCCACGATCACGACGGACCCGGCTACCAGCGGAGTGGAAGTCTGCTGGTAGTAACCCGGCTTGATTTCGCCCATGTCGGTTTTCAGGTCGACAGTGCCCCGGTCGCCAAAGTCTTCACAGGGCTTGCCGGTTTCGGCGTTGACGGCGATCAAGCGCGCATCGCCGGTGGGCAGGAACAGGCGCTTGGTGCAAGCGGCCGGTGCGGTGGCTGGTGCACTCGCGGGGGTCGCGGAGGCATCGAAGTAACCCAGGCCGCGGCAACGCTGCCAGTTCGGCGCAAAGCCTTGAGGATCGAACTTCCAGCGCTCGGTGCCGCTGTCGGCGTCCAGGGCGAACACCTTGCCATAGGCGGTACAGGTGTAGACGGTATCGCCGATCTGCAAAGGCGTGTTCTGGTCTTCGGCACCTGCGCCGTTGCTTTCAGGCAGATCGCCGGTGCGAAAGGTCCAGGCCACCTGCAGTTGATCGACATTGCCCTTGTTGATCTGGTCCAGGGCCGCAAAGCGGTTGCCCGCCGGGGTATTGCCCCAATGCGCCCAATCCTTCTGTTCAGTACCTGGCGCCACTGGCTGGATAGCCGGCACGCTGCTCGCCTTGACCACATGGGTCGGCACGAACATGTAGGCCAGGGTAGCCACCACGCCAACCCCCAAAAGCCCCGCCAGCCCATAGGCGCCACGTCCGGCACGAGCACCGGAAGCCCGCACCAGGCTCGGGTAGATCAACGCCACCACCAGGCCGATCACGGCGAAGGTCAGCACCCGTGAAACCAGGGGCCAGTACTCCAGGCCCGCATCCCAGACCGCCCAGATCGCAGTCAGCACCAAGGCCACCGCGTACAGCCAGGCGCCACGGGGGTTACGCCGGGCGATCATTACGCCGGAAGCCACCATCGCCAGGCCCATCAGCAGAAAATAGGCACTGCCTCCCAGGCTGAGGAGGTAACCCCCGCCGCCGGCCAGACCCAACCCGATCAAGGCAATGAGAATGCCCAGTCCCCCGAGCAGCCATTTGCTGCCTGGGGCAGCCCCTGTGTTTTTCATCGTCAAACCTCAGCCATCTTTAAAACCAGGTCGCGAGAATGTACTAACCAGTTACTTATGACAACTTGTCGCAGGTCATTTGTTTCAAAAAACTTCTGACCGCGTGAGCGTAGACCCGATCCAGACAAGCGCCGGGACCAGCAGCCAGGGTTGGCGCGAGGCTGTAACATGTGCGCTCCCTCGATAGCCGTGCTGGAGCCCATCTTGTTCGATAGCCGCCCTCCCGTTCTTGACGAAGTCGACCGTCAGTTGATCGCCGCCCTGCAGATCAACGCCCGCGAAAGCGTGGCAATGCTGGCCCGGCAGTTGGGTATCGCCCGCACCACCGTGACCTCGCGCCTGGCGCGCCTGGAAAAGACCCGGGTCATTACCGGCTATGGCGTGCGCCTGGGCCAACGGGTGGTCGACGGCGGTTTGCAGGCTTATGTGGGCATCAAGGTCCAGCCGCGCTCCGGCAAGGAAGTGCTGCGTCGCCTGAGCGGCATGGCTCAGGTCCAGCAACTGTGCGCAGTCAGTGGCGAGTTCGATTACGTGGCCTGGCTGCGCACCGACTCGCCGGAACAGCTGGACCAACTGCTGGACCAGATCGGCAGCGTCGATGGCGTGGAAAAGACCACGACTTCGATCATCCTCAGCAGCAAGATCGATCGCGGGCATGCGCTATGAGGCGCATGGCCTGATAATGCCACCTCGTCAATCTGCCTCATAAATTCGTCATACTGATAAATAACAACGCATAACGACGACAGTTTGCGTCTTATTTACGTGTTTCATCCTCCCTAGAATGGCTGCCATCTTTTCCTATACTCAGCACTCTGCTGAGCCGCCCGCCAAGGTCAGCCATGAACAAGAACAATCGCCATCCTGCAGACGGTAAAAAGCCGATCACCATTTTCGGCCCGGACTTCCCTTTCGCCTTCGACGACTGGATCGAGCATCCCGCCGGCCTGGGCAGCATTCCCCAAGCCCAGCACGGCACCGAAGTGGCGATTGTCGGCGCCGGTATCGCCGGACTGGTAGCCGCCTACGAACTGATGAAGCTGGGCCTCAAGCCGGTGGTCTATGAAGCGTCGAAGATGGGCGGCCGCCTGCGCTCCCAGGCCTTCGAAGGCGCCGAAGGGATCATCGCCGAGCTGGGCGGCATGCGCTTCCCGGTATCGTCCACGGCCTTCTATCACTATGTCGACAAGCTCGGCCTGCAGACCAAGCCCTTTCCCAACCCGCTGACCCCGGCTTCGGGCAGCACCGTCATCGATCTGGAAGGGCAGACCCACTACGCACAGAAATTGGCCGACCTGCCGGCCTTGTTCCAGGAAGTCGCCGACGCCTGGGCCGACGCCCTGGAGGACGGCTCGCGCTTCAGCGAGATCCAGCAAGCCATCCGCGATCGCGATGTGCCGCGCCTCAAGGAGCTGTGGAACACCCTGGTGCCGCTGTGGGACGACCGCACGTTCTACGACTTCGTCGCCACCTCCAAGGCCTTCGCCAAGCTGTCGTTCCACCACCGTGAAGTGTTCGGCCAGGTGGGCTTCGGCACCGGCGGCTGGGACTCGGATTTCCCCAACTCGATGCTGGAAATCTTCCGCGTGGTGATGACCAACTGCGACGACCACCAGCATCTGGTGGTGGGTGGCGTCGAGCAGGTGCCCCTGGGCATCTGGCGCCACGTGCCGGAGCGTTGTGCCCACTGGCCGGCCGGTACCAGCCTCAGTTCGCTGCACAACGGTGCGCCACGCACCGGGGTCAAGCGCATTGCCCGGGCCGCCGACGGGCGCTTCAGCGTCACCGACAACTGGGGCGACACACGGGAATACGCGGCGGTACTGACCACCTGTCAGAGCTGGCTGCTGACCACCCAGATCGAATGCGAAGAGTCGCTGTTCTCGCAGAAGATGTGGATGGCCCTGGACCGCACCCGCTACATGCAGTCGTCGAAGACTTTCGTCATGGTCGACCGGCCGTTCTGGAAGGACAAGGACCCGGAAACCGGCCGCGACCTGATGAGCATGACCCTCACCGATCGCCTGACCCGCGGCACCTACCTGTTCGACAACGGCGACGACAAGCCGGGGGTGATCTGCCTGTCCTACTCGTGGATGAGCGATGCCCTGAAGATGCTCCCGCAGCCCGTGGAAAAACGCGTGAAGCTGGCCCTGGACGCACTGAAGAAGATCTACCCCAAAGTGGACATCGCCAGCCGCATCATCGGCGATCCGATCACCGTGTCCTGGGAAGCCGACCCGCACTTCCTCGGCGCCTTCAAGGGCGCACTGCCGGGCCACTACCGCTACAACCAGCGGATGTACGCGCACTTCATGCAGGACGACATGCCTGCCGAACAGCGCGGCATCTTCATTGCGGGTGACGATGTGTCCTGGACCCCGGCCTGGGTCGAGGGCGCGGTGCAAACGTCGCTCAACGCGGTGTGGGGGATCATGAAACACTTCGGCGGTGCCACCCATGCCGAGAACCCGGGACCAGGGGATGTGTTCCATGAGATCGGGCCTATTGCCCTGGCGGATTGAACAATACTGATCACGGCTGCATCGGATAACGACGAGAAGCCCTTGCGGGGCTTGGCGCCGGACCGTACGCCAAGACCGAGACATCGGCTACAGTGCCCGGTCAGCCAGTCAGAGGAGTGAGGACCATGCGTGTCGCCCTGTATCAGTGCCCGCCATTGCCGTTGGACGTGGCGGCCAATCTGCAACGCTTGCATCAGGTGGCCATGGAGGCCACCGATGCCGATCTGCTGGTGCTGCCGGAAATGTTCCTCAGCGGCTACAACATCGGCGTGGAAGCGGTCGGCGCCCTGGCCGAGGCCCAGGACGGCCCCTCGGCCCAGCGCATTGCCGCCATCGCCCAGGCGGCGGGTACGGCCATTCTCTACGGCTATCCGGAACGCAGCGCCGACGGGCAGATCTACAACGCCGTGCAACTGATCGACGCCCACGGCCAGCGCCTGTGCAACTACCGCAAGACCCATCTGTTCGGCGACCTTGATCACTCGATGTTCAGCGCCGGCGCGGATGACTTCCCCCTGGTGGAGCTCAACGGCTGGAAGCTCGGTTTCCTGATCTGCTACGACATCGAGTTCCCGGAGAACGCCCGGCGTCTGGCCCTGGCCGGTGCCGAGCTGATCCTGGTGCCGACAGCGAACATGATTCCCTACGACTTCGTCGCCGATGTGACCATTCGCGCACGGGCATTCGAAAACCAATGTTACGTGGCCTACGCCAACTACTGCGGCCGGGAAGATCAGATCCGCTATTGCGGCCAAAGCAGCATCGCCGCCCCCGACGGTAGCCGGATCGCCCTGGCCGGACTGGACGAGGCCCTGATCATCGGCACCCTGGACCGTCAGCTGATGCACGAATCACGGGCACTGAACCGCTATCTTGCCGATCGCCGTCCCGAGCTATACGACGACCTGAGCAAGCGCTGATCCGGGGATATCCGCTAGCATGGGCGCTTCTCTGTTCTGGAAGTGCTCATGCCCGCGTTGAACCACCCTCTGCCTCACGTGGAAACCCTGGCCAATGGCCTGCGGGTGTCCTTGCGTCATGCCCCTCATTTGAAACGTTGCGCCGCTGCACTGCGGGTATCTGCCGGCAGCCACGATGTACCATCGGCCTGGCCCGGGCTGGCGCACTTCCTGGAACACCTGCTGTTTCTCGGCACCGAGCGCTTCCCCGTCGAACAGGGATTGATGGCCTATGTGCGGGGCCAGGGAGGACAACTGAACGCCAAGACCTGTGAGCGCGCGACCGAGTTCTTTTTCGAGCTGCCGGTCAGCGCCCTGGCCGGCGGCCTGGAGCGTCTGTGCGACATGCTCGTCCGACCGCGGATGAGCCTTGAGGACCAGCGCCGGGAGCGAGAAGTGCTGCATGCGGAATTTATCGCCTGGTCCCGGGATGGGGCGGCGCAACGTCAGTTCGCACTGTTCGACGGCCTGTCCGCCGCTCACCCGCTGCGGGCCTTCCATGCTGGCAACCGCTACAGCCTCAATCTGCCCAGCCAGGCTTTTCAGCAAGCGCTGCAGCAATTTCACCGAGACTTTTACCAGGCCAGGCAAATGACCCTGAGCCTCGCCGGGCCACAGTCTCTGGAAGAACTCCGCGCCCTGGCCACACGCTATGGCGCAGATCTACCGGAAGGCCAGCGTCTTGAGCAGAGCGTGCCTCCTGCACTGTCCACTACCGGCATCGGCACTTATCAACAGCTCGATGCTCACCGTCTGGACCTGCTGTTCACCCTTGAACAGCTGCCCGAGGGCGCAACGCCCGCACTGGACTTTCTCTGCACCTGGCTGCAGTCCGCCAAGCCGGGCGGGCTGCTTGCCGGACTCCAGCAACGCCAACTGGCCCAAAGCCTGAAGGCGCAGACGCTGTACGAGTTTGCCGGGCAAGCCCTGCTGCATCTGCAGTTGAACCTGAGCACAACAGAGGCGACGGCCCCGGCCCAGGTCCGCGAACAGCTAGCGGATTGGCTGGGTTTCTTCAGCGCCCAGGACGATTGGCCAGCGCTGCGAACAGAATATGCCTTGCTGCAACAACGCCAGCTGCAAGTCGGCAGCGCCCTGGAGTTGGCCCAACGGGACAGCCGGCAGACCGTCGGCGAGCTGGATGTGCAAGGACTCAAGGCCCTCAAGGTGCTGCTGGCGCAGTTGCAGCCGCAGGTTGTGGATAACTTCAGCAGCGAGTGGCGCCTGCCACCGGGTAATCCTTTCCTGCGCAGCACCGCCGAGGCACCGCGGGCAGGACTGATTCGCGGGCAGACCAGCGCACACCGGGGACTACGCACCTTCGCCCAGGATCGCTCGCGAAGCCGGCGAGAGAGCTCGGCGTTGAACCTCAGCCAGGCGCTGCCTGCGGATAACCGCGAAGGGGCCTTGATTCTGCGCTGGCGCCTGGCTTCACCCGCTCCGACCGGCTTGCACGAACGCCTGCTGCGCAGCCTGGCACCCTTGCGCGACGACGCCGGCCAGGCCGGAGTAGCCCTGAGTTTCTCCAACAGTGGCGCTGATTGGTTGCTCAGACTCAGTGGCCTGCAGCAACCCATGCCCGCGGTGCTGCAACAGGCGCTGAAACAACTGAACCAGCCCGCCGAATCGTTCTGGCTGGAGCGCGCAGCTACGACAGACGATGCCCCCTTGATGCCGATCCGTCAGTTGCTCAAGGCCTTCAGCGAGCAGCCACAACCCGGCGAGCCGACAGTTGCACAACCCCAAACCCTGCAAGCGCTGTGGGCCGGGGCTCGATGGGATGGCCTGGCCCTGGCGCTGTCAGCCGGCACTCAGGAAGCCCTTGGCCAAGCGCTGCAAAAGATGCCGGGAACAGCAGAGACGACCCTGTGCCAACCCTCACCGCCAGACGCCGCCTATCGTTGGCAGACGAACCCCGGGACATCCAGCGAACAGGCCCTGCTGCTGTTTTGCCCGACGCCCGGCACCCGCCTGGCCGATGAGGCGGCCTGGCGCCTGCTGGGCCAACTCTGCCAGACGCCGTTCTATCAGCGCCTGCGGGTGGAATTGCAGTTGGGCTATGCGGTGTTCAGCGGCATCCGCCAACGCAATGGCCAGACCGGCCTGCTGTTCGGCGTGCAATCCCCCAAGGCGACGCTCACGGAAATACTTCAGCACCTGGAACAGTTCCTCCAGCAGTTGCCGGAACAGCTCCAGGCGCTCAGCGAGCAGCTCTTGAACGAGCAGCGACAGGCTCTGGCTCAACAGTTCCAAGCCTCGCTCCTGCCCCTGGAGCAAGCCGCTGAACTGCTGTGGCAGGCGAAACTAGCCGGCCATCCGTCGGATTATCTGGAGCGGCTGCACGACAGCATCCTGGCCCTCACGCCCTTAGCCGTGACCCAGGCCGCCACGGCCCTGCATTCGGCGACAGGAGGCTGGACAGTGCTGGCGAACGGACCTTGTCCGGGAGCGCCCTGGCAAGCGGCAGAATGATCATTACGGGTACTGCAACGAGCTTTCTTCAGAATTGCGGGCAACCTTTTGCGGGAATTTAGTAAGATAGCCCCCTAAGCATCTGAACATCTCCCGCCGGAGGTGGACTATATGTATAGGCAATACCCGTCCCACCCACCTCAAAGGAGCATTTTTATGACCTGGTCCAAACCTGCTTACACCGACCTGCGTATCGGCTTCGAAGTCACCATGTACTTCGCCAGCCGCTGATTTCTGTCTCTGGCCAGAAAACGCAGCGCAACGCCTCGGCCCGTCCGGGGCGTTTTTATTTTCAGTTCTCCGTCTTTTTCATGCCTTCATCCCAGGGAGCGTCCATGTTTGTCCAGATTCTAGGTTCCGCCGCCGGCGGTGGTTTTCCGCAGTGGAACTGCAACTGCGTGAACTGCGCAGGGTTTCGCGACGGCAGCCTGCGGGCCCAGGCTCGCACCCAATCGTCCATCGCAATTTCCGATGACGGGGTGAACTGGGTACTGTGCAATGCCTCCCCGGACATCCGCGCCCAACTGCAGGGTTTTGCCCCCATGCAACCGGGCCGCGCACTGCGGGACAGCGGGATCAGCGCCATCATCCTCATGGACAGCCAGATCGATCACACCACCGGCCTGCTCAGCCTGCGCGAAGGCTGCCCGCATCAAGTCTGGTGCACCGACATGGTCCACGAAGACCTGAGCACCGGTTTCCCCCTGTTCAAGATGCTCAGCCACTGGAACGGCGGCCTGAACTGGAACCGCATCGAGCTCGACCAGAGTTTCACGGTTCCGGCCTGCCCCAACCTGCGCTTCACCCCCCTGCCCCTGCGCAGTGCCGCACCGCCCTATTCGCCCCATCGTTTCGACCCGCACCCAGGAGACAACATCGGCCTGATCGTCGAAGACCTGCGCAGCGGCGGTAAGCTCTTCTACGCGCCGGGCCTGGGCAAGGTGGACGCGCCGCTGCTGGAGATCATGTCCGCCAGCGATTGCCTGCTGCTGGACGGCACCCTGTGGGAAGACGATGAAATGCAGCGCCGTGGCGTCGGTACCCGCACCGGCCGGGAAATGGGCCACCTGGCCCAGAACGGCCCCGGCGGCATGCTAGAAGTGCTGGAACAGCTGCCCCGCCAGCGCAAGGTGCTGATCCACATCAACAACACCAACCCGATCCTCGACGAAGACTCCGCCGAACGTGCCGAACTGGTACGCCGAAAGGTGGAAGTGGCTTACGACGGAATGAGTATTGAGCTGTAGGCCGTATCGCCCACAAGCTCGACCCAAGAGCCTTGGCCCCTTTGCGTAGGGGCGGGCTTGCCCACGAAAGGGCAGCCCCCCGGAGAACACACATGACCGACACCTCGCTGTCCCCCGCCGAATTCGAGCAGGCACTGCGCGCCAAGGGCGCCTACTACCACATCCATCACCCCTATCACGTGGCGATGTATGAAGGCCGGGCGAGCCGCGAACAGATCCAGGGCTGGGTCGCCAACCGCTTCTACTACCAGGTGAACATCCCCATGAAGGATGCGGCGATCCTCGCCAACTGCCCGGACCGGGAAATTCGCCGCGAGTGGATCCAGCGCCTGCTGGACCATGACGGCGCCCCGGGTGAAGACGGTGGCATCGAAGCCTGGCTGCGTCTGGGCCAGGCCGTGGGCCTGGACCCGGACCAGCTGCGCTCCCAGGAGCTGGTGCTGCCCGGCGTACGTTTTGCCGTGGACGCCTACGTCAACTTCGCCCGCCGCGCCAGCTGGCAGGAAGCCGCCAGCAGTTCGCTGACCGAGCTCTTCGCCCCGCAGATCCACCAGTCGCGCCTGGACAGCTGGCCCCAGCATTACCCGTGGATCGACCCGACCGGCTACGAGTACTTCCGCACCCGTCTGGGCCAGGCCCGTCGCGATGTCGAGCACGGCCTGGCGATCACCCTGCAGCACTACACCACCCGTGCCGGTCAGGAACGCATGCTGGAAATTCTCCAGTTCAAACTGGACATCCTTTGGAGCATGCTCGACGCCATGAGCATGGCCTATGAATTGAACCGCCCGCCCTATCACAGCGTCACCGATCAGCGGGTCTGGCATAAGGGGATCACCCTATGAGTTTCGACCGCAGCAAAACCCCACGCTGGCGTCCCGGCTACCGCTTCCAGTACGAGCCGGCACAAAAGGGCCATGTATTGCTCTACCCGGAAGGCATGATCAAGCTCAATGACAGCGCCGCGCTGATTGGCGGCCTGATCGACGGCGAGCGCGACGTGGCGGCGATCATCAAGGAACTTCAGCTGCAGTTCCCAGGCGTGGCCGAGCTCGGTGACGACATCGAGCAGTTCATGGAGGTCGCCCGTGCCCAGCACTGGATCGAACTCGGCTGAGTCGGTGCTGCTGCCCGACAAACCGGAAGTCGGCCTGCCACTGTGGCTGCTGGCCGAGCTGACCTATCGCTGCCCACTGCAATGCCCCTACTGTTCCAATCCGCTGGACTTTGCCGAGCAGGGCAAGGAGCTGAGCACCGAACAGTGGATCAAGGTGTTCCGTGAAGCGCGGGAGATGGGCGCGGCGCAGTTGGGCTTCTCTGGGGGCGAGCCGTTGGTGCGCCAGGACCTCGCCGAACTGATCGGCGAGGCGCGCAAGCTGGGCTTCTATACCAACTTGATCACCTCCGGCATCGGCCTGACCGAGCAGAAGATCAGCGACTTCAAGAAAGCCGGCCTGGACCATATCCAGATCAGCTTCCAGGCCAGCGACGAGCAAGTGAACAACCTGCTGGCCGGTTCCAGGAAAGCCTTCGCCCAGAAGCTGGAGATGGCCCGTGCGGTCAAGGCTCACGGCTATCCGATGGTGCTGAATTTCGTCACCCACCGGCACAACATCGACAAGATCGACCGCATCATCGAGCTGTGCATTGCCCTGGAAGCCGACTTCGTCGAACTCGCCACCTGCCAGTTCTACGGCTGGGCCCAGCTCAACCGCGTCGGCCTGCTGCCCACCCGGGAGCAACTGGTGCGCGCGGAACGCATCACTAACGAATACCGCGCCAAGCTGGAAGCCCAGGGGCACCCCTGCAAGCTGATTTTCGTCACCCCGGACTACTACGAGGAGCGTCCCAAGGCCTGCATGAACGGCTGGGGCAGCATCTTCCTCACCGTCACCCCGGACGGCACCGCCCTGCCCTGCCACGGTGCGCGGCAAATGGCGGTGAAGTTCCCCAATGTGCGCGACCACAGCATGCAGCACATCTGGTACGACTCCTTCGGCTTCAACCGCTTTCGCGGTTACGATTGGATGCCGGAGCCATGCCGCTCCTGCGACGAGAAAGAAAAGGACTTCGGCGGCTGCCGCTGCCAAGCCTTCATGCTCACGGGGGACGCCAGCAATGCCGACCCGGTGTGCAGTAAATCGGAACACCACGGGATGATTCTCAAGGCCCGCGAAGAATCCGAAACGGCCACCCAAACCATTGAACAACTGGCCTTTCGCAATGAACGAAACTCACGCCTCATCGCCAAGGGTTGAGCCCTTCAGCGCCAACCAGGCCACCACCGCCGGGATCGATTTTGCCGAGCTGCAACTGACACCCGATGGCGTGTTCTGGAATGAATACCGTCCTGCGGACGCCAGCTGCCGGATCTGGCATTGGCAGCAAGGCCAGGCCCGCTGCCTGACGCCGCCGGGGTTCAGCGTCCGCAGCCGCGTCTATGAATACGGCGGGGGCGCCTTCTGCCTCAGCGGCGACTTCCTGCTGTTCGTCAATGAAGCGGACCAGCAACTGTATCGGCAGCCACTGACAGACGGCGCGCCAGTGGCCCTGACCCAGGGCGACTGGCGCTACGGGGACCTGCATGCTCACGCCGATCAAGTACTGGCCGTGGAAGAGTGCGCCAACGAGCACCGGCTGGTGGCCATCGACATCCACAGCGGCCAGCGCCGCCTGCTCGCCGCCGGAGCCGACTTCTATGCCGCTCCGACCTTGAGCCCCAATGGCCAACGCCTGGCCTGGATCGAATGGGATCGCCCCCATCAGCCCTGGACCAGCACTCGCCTGATGCTCGTCGAACGCCTGGCCGATAGCACTTGGGGTGATCCCCGTTGCATGGCCGGTGATGGCCAGGAAGAGTCCCTGCAACAACCGCGCTTCGATCAGCACAACCAACTCTATTGCCTCACGGATCGCCAGGGTTTCTGGCAACCCTGGGCCGAATCGGCCAGCGGCTTGCGGCCGCTGCCCTGTGCCGCAGCTGATCATGCCCCTGCCCCCTGGCAGTTGGGGTGTCGCACCTGGATGCCCCTTGGCGGGGACTCCTGGTTCGGCAGTTGGACCGAGGAAGGGTTTGGCCGTCTCGGACTGAGTCACGCCGACGGTTCGCAACAGGACTTCAGCGGCAACTACAGCCGCTTTCGCGGCCTGGCGCTGGATAAGCGCTACCTGTATTGCATCGCGGCGTCCCCTGTCAGTCCTTCGGCCATCATCGCCATCGAACGTGAAACCCGGCAGGTGCATGTGTTGGCCGGCGGTGTCGCGCCACTGCCGAAGGAGCGCATCAGCCGACCGCAACCCCTGTGCTATCCCAGCGGCGAAGGACAGGCCCACGGTTTCTTCTACCCGGCCATGAATGGCGTCAACAGACCACCTCTGGTGGTGTTCATTCACGGCGGCCCGACCTCTGCCTGCTATCCGATCCTGGACCCGCGCATCCAGTTCTGGACCCAGCGCGGTTTTGCCGTGGCCGACCTAAACTACCGGGGCAGCAGCGGTTATGGCCGGGCCTATCGCCAGGCCCTGCATCTGCGCTGGGGCGAAGTGGACGTGGAAGATGCCTGTGCGGTGGTGTCCTATCTGGACCAACAAGGGCTGATCGACCCAAAGCTGGCGTTCATCCGTGGCGGCAGCGCCGGGGGCTACACCACCCTTTGCGCCCTGGCCTTCGCCAAGGTCTTCTGTGCCGGCGCCAGCCTATACGGGGTCAGCGATCCCATTGCCCTGACCCGCTCCACGCACAAGTTCGAGGGGGATTATCTGGACTGGCTGATTGGCGATCCAGAGCAGGATAACGAGCGCTATCTGGCGCGCACGCCACTGCTGTACGCCAGCAACATCAGCGTGCCCGTGGTGTTTTTTCAGGGTGAGTTGGACGCCGTGGTGGTGCCCCAGCAAACCCGCGACATGCTCAAGGCGCTCCAGGACCAGGGCATCGCCGCCGAGGCCCATTACTACCCGGATGAGCGCCACGGCTTTCGCAAGGCGGACAATCAGGCTCATGCGCTGGAACAGGAATGGCGGTTTTATCAGAAGGTGCTGCAAGCGCAATGCTGAGCGGGTGCTGCCCGTTCCGTTGGAACGGGCAGCTTGGATAATCAGCGTTTAGCGATGATATACACCGCGTGCACGATACCGGGGATGTATCCGCACAGGGTCAGCAGGATGTTCAGCCAGAAAGCGCCGCCAAAGCCCACTTGCAGAAAGACCCCCAAGGGCGGCAAGAGAATGGCGAAGATGATGCGAATCAAGTCCATAGGGCAGCTCCTGATAGAAGTCGGGCTCGGCTGAGCCTCACCAGCAATCGACCCTGGCCGCGTGCCAGGGTTCACCGCAAATCTTGCCCTCCTGAACAGCCCGGAGACAAAAAAACGCCCCGTGCGAAAAATCGGACACGGGGCGACGCGTTATACCGCGAGACGGTTCAGGAGTTCAGTCAACGTAAAGTCGGATGTGCTCGGCACCGATCGTCAGAGAATGCTTCAGGATCAGCACAGATTTCAGACAGCTACTCCCTTGCGGCATTGCAACTGCGCGGTCCGCACGCGGGAAAAGGCCCGGGTCAGGCGCAGGAGCATTTCGTCGATATTGCCCTTGCTGACACTCAGGGCCGGGGTGAAACGCAAACAGTCCGATTGCGCAGCACTGAGCAACAGGCCCTCGTGCAACGCTGCCTTGAGTACCTCCTGCGCTGAGTCGTCCGCCAGGCTCATACCCCAGAACAATCCATGCCCTCGTACCTCGCCCTGGGCATAACGGCCCGCCAGTTGGGTCAACTGCTGTCCCAGGTACTGACCGTTGCTGCGCACTTGCTGCAGAAAACCATGCTCCTGCAGACTGTCCAACACGGCCAGGCCGGCGGAGGTCATCAATGCATTGCCGTGGTGGGTGCCGTCCAGCTCGCCCTGTTCGAAACAACAGGCCTTGCCCCGTGCCAGCAACGCCGCCAGGGGCACCCCGCCGCCGAGGCCCTTGCCCAAGGTGATGATGTCAGCGCGCACGCCATACAATTGCTCGGCCAAGAGGGTGCCGCAACGGCCGATGCCGGTCTGGACTTCATCGAGGATCAACAGAATGCCCAGCTCACGACACAGGCGCTCCACCCCTTTGAGGTAGTGTTCTGTCGCCGGAATGACCCCCGCTTCACCCTGGATCGGCTCCAGCATGATGGCCACGGTCTGAGCATCCACCGCCGCGTGCAAAGCAGGCAGATCATTGAAGGGCACCTGGCTGAAGCCTGGCAGCTGAGGTTCGAAACGATTGCCCGCAGAGCCATTGCCCGCAGCCGATAGCGCGGCAAAACCACGGCCATGACAACTGCGGCTGGCAGTGATGATGCCCGCCGCGCCGCCACGATGCAGCTGGCCCCACTTGCGTGCCAGCTTGATCGCCGCCTCACAGGCTTCGCTGCCACTGCTCAGCAGATAGGCCTGGTCGCTACCAGTGCTACGGCACAGCCGGTCGGCGAGCTTGAGCATGCCGCGGTTGTAGAAGCCCGAGCCGGGATTGATCAGCGACTGGGCCTGAGCGGCGATGGCGTTGACCAGTACCGAAGGGCTGTGGCCCAGGCTGTTGGCGGCCCCGGCCTGAGTGAAGTCCAGGTAGGTGCGATCATTGCTGTCCCACAGCCAGGAGCCCTGGCCACGGACGAACACCGGTTGCGGGCGCTGCACGCTGGGCATCAGGCACTCACTGGCGCAGGCATCGTCCGAGGCGCTCGCACAGGGCTCGATAACCAGATCGTCCAGGCTTGGCGGAGTACGGCGCAGATTGAACAGATTCATGCCCGCAGCCCCTCCAACGGCAGGCCCTGCAGGCGTGAGGACCAATCCTCGACACAGCCGGTGCGCAGACGCTTGATGGCGATATCGCGCCAGCGCGAGGACAGCGCCGGACAATCAATCAGGGTTTTCAGGCCTGTGTGCTCCAGAGGCTCCTGGAAAAAACAGCGCAGGGCCCAGGCCACGGTCAAGCCGGGATAACTGCGCTGGATCAGTTCGAAGGGTTCGTCCGCCTGGACAAAGCCGGGTTTGAGTACCCGGTAGAACCAGCCGCAGCGTCCGTTGTCCTGGGCTTGCTGGGGCAGATTGACCAGGCCCCAACGCTGGCTCAGACGGTAGCAAGGGGAACGGGGCTGGCTGATCTGCAACAGCGCACCGCCCCAACGGAACATGTCCCCCAGGCACACCTGATCTTCGGTCAGGCCACGTGTCGAGAGATTTTCCCCAAAGGCCGGAGCCGTCCAATCGAACTGTGGATAACGTTTGCGCCAGTGGGCGTAATGCTCAGCGGGATAGTGGTGCAGAGCTCGCTCAGGGCCCGTATGGAAGCGCGGATCACCCTGTTCATCGCTGCCCAGGCCTTGTGGCCATAACCAGAGACGGTTTGCAACCGGGTGCTTGTCGGTGTCTATGACCAGACCCTGGCCGAGATTTTTTGCCTTGCCTATGTAAACACCATCGACGTAAACGGTATTCATCGCGCGTCTTGGCCCTGTAAGCCCTGTGAATAGGCGCTAGACTAGGCGTCTTGCGGGCTTCGGGCCATTTCGTTTTTTAAGCTTTTTCGATAAGAAATACTTATGGATTTCAAGCAACTGCGTTATTTCGTCGCGGTGTATGAAGAAGGCCACGTGGGCCGTGCAGCGGAGCGCCTGTCGATCTCACAACCGGCACTCTCCCAGCAGATCCGTCAATTGGAGCAGAACCTCGACGTCAGCCTGTTTGAACGCAGCAGCAAGCGCCTGTTGCCGACCCTGGCCGCCCATACGCTGTACAACCACGCCCTGCCTTTGCTCGACGGCCTGCAACAAGCCCGTGAGGCCCTGCGCAACTTCAAGGGCCAGGCCCTGCGCACCCTGGCCATCGGCGTACTGCAGACGGTGCATAGCAGCCTGGTGCCGCAGATGCTCGAACGAGTGCGCAAGGCCCAGCCCCACCTGGTGGTGCAGATCTACGAATTGACCGGCCTGGAGATCGAACGACGCTTGCTCAATGGCTCGCTGGACATCGGCATCAGCTACCTGCCGCCACGCCAACCAGGTTTGCATGGTGTCCCGCTGTATGAAGATGAGCTGACACTGGTCATACCCGAGCAGCATCCACTGCGCGAGTTCAAGAAGGTCTCCATGAGCCAGGCTGCAGAGTTGCCGATGCTGCTGTTGGGCGAGGAGTTTCAGATCCGCCAGATCTGGCAAGCGCAGCTGGCCAATCTGGGGCGGCGCCCCCAGGTGCAGGCGGAGCTGAACAATATGGCCGGTATTCTCGACAGCCTGCCCCATACACGACTGGCCACCGTACTTCCGGGGCGCTCACAACAACAGCACGGCAACAAGGAACTGCTGTGGAAGCCTCTGAGCGAGCCGAGGGTGCCATTGAAAGTCGGATTGGTCTGTCGGGATCTGCAGCGTCAACAAGGAACGCTGGAACTGCTAAGGACGTTATTGGAGGATTCGATGAATACCCAAGATGGGCGCTTGGGCGGCACTGCGGTGCCAGAAATCCTGGGTTGAAGTCGCGAAAATAAAAAACCCGGACAAAAGAAAACCCCGCCGAAGCGGGGCTTTGCAGACTGTTTCCCTGACATCCTTTTCACTCCGCCATCCTGGCAGAATCCTACGTGTCCATGTTGTTGCTTTGCGCTTCCTGCGCGACGTCCATGTGAAGTAGATTAGCCTCAGCCGTCATCTACCGATATGGACGATCAGCAGCACGTTATGTAAGAGATGACTTACAAACGCTCTCCTCAATTAAAACTGCTCAGCCTCTAACAGGAACAGCGATTCACTACCCGCTTTCACCGAGGCGGTCAGCGAGTGAATACGCGGCAGCAGACGGGCAAAATAGAACCGCGCAGTCCCCAGTTTGCTGGCATAGAAGTCCTCTTCCTGCTCCTTGCCCAGCGCCGCCTTGGCCATCAGGGCCCACATGTAGGCGTAGGCGGTGTAGCCAAAGACCTGCAGGTACTCCACCGAAGCCGCTCCGATCTCGTTGGGGTTACTGATGGCCCGATCCAACAGCCAGGCTGTCAGCTCATCCAGATTATCCAGAGCCTCATTCAAAGGCCGAGTGAATTCGCCCAGTTTCCCATCGGCGGTGGCGGTGAAATGGCGAATTTCATCGGCGAACAGGCTGTAGAACGCGCCGCCGCTGCCGACGATCTTGCGCCCCACCAGGTCCAGCGCCTGAATGCCGTTGGTGCCTTCATAGATCTGGGTGATCCGCACGTCGCGCACCAACTGCTCCTGGCCCCACTCACGGATGTAGCCGTGGCCGCCGAAGATCTGCTGGCCATGAACCGTGGTCTCCAGGCCAAGGTCAGTAAGGAACGCCTTGGCCACGGGAGTCAGCAAGGCCACCAGGCTTTCCGCGCGCTTGCGGGTCTCGGCATTTTCGCTGAACTTGGCGGTATCCAGCTGCATCGCCACATAGGTGGAGAATGCCCGGCCACCTTCGTTGGCAGCCTTCATGGTCAGCAGCATGCGCCGCACGTCCGGGTGCACGATGATCGGGTCGGCGACCTTGTCCTTGGCTTGTGGCCCGGTCGGCGAACGGCTCTGCAGGCGGTCACGGGCATATTCCACAGCGTTCTGATAGGAGCGCTCACCGGTGGCCAGCCCCTGGATACCCACACCCAGGCGCTCGTAGTTCATCATGGTGAACATTGCTGCCAAGCCCTTGTTCGGCTCGCCCACCAGATAACCTATGGCTTGATCGAAGTTCATCACACAGGTGGCCGAGGCCTGGATACCCATCTTGTGTTCGATCGAACCGCAGCTCACCGGGTTGCGCTCACCCAGGCTGCCATCGACGTTGACCATGAACTTGGGCACCAGAAACAGGGAGATCCCCTTGGGCCCGGCCGGCGCATCCGGCAGCTTGGCCAGCACCAGGTGAATGATGTTTTCCGTCAGGTCGTGCTCACCACCGGTAATGAAGATCTTGGTCCCGCTGATGGCATAGGAACCGTCAGCCTGAGGCTCGGCCTTGGTGCGAATAATCCCCAGGTCGGTACCGGCATGGGGCTCGGTCAGGCACATGGAACCGGCCCAGACACCAGCGTACATGTTCGGCAGGTAGGTGGTTTTCAGCTCTTCGCTGGCGTGGGCGTTAATCGACAGGCAAGCCCCGGCGGTCAGCATGGGATACAGGCCGAAGGCCAGGCTCGCGGAGTTGACCATTTCTTCGACCTGGGCCGATACCGCCTTGGGCATCCCCATGCCACCGAACTCCGGATCACCGCCCACACCGACCCAGCCGCCTTCGGCGTACGTCTGGTAGGCCTGTGGAAAACCTTCCGGAGTGGTCACTGCCGTGTCCTTCCAGTGACAACCTTCCTCATCGGCGCTACGGCTCAGCGGAGCGATGCTTCTGGCAGTGACTTTGCCCGCTTCCTCCAGAATCGCCTCAACCGTCTCGGCGTCCACAGTTTCGGCCAGAGCTGGCAGTTGAGCCCAGAGTTTGGCGACCTCGAAGACTTCATTGAGGACGAAGCGCATATCGCGCAGGGGCGCTTTGTAGTCAGCCATGGCAAACCTCGCAAGATCTAAACAAGCGGGCCACAACGGGCCCATTTACGAAAAGCCGAGTGTACCCGAACAACTTTTGCGACACATAGGGTCAACTCATGACTTTATTGTTAATTTTAGTCACGACCAGATCCTCGCAAGAAAAAGCCCGCGAGAAGCGGGCCTTGTCCAGGGCACATCAGCGTACTTACAAGGCGAACATCTCCGCCGGCAGGCTCATCAGGCAATCACTGCCTGCTTCGATTGCCGCCAGATGGGCGCCGGTACGTGGCAGCAGGCGCTTGAAGTAAAACGCACAGGTGGCCAGCTTGGCGGTGGCGAAATCGCCGTCGCTTTTACCCGCATCGAGTTGTTGCTGAGCCACCAGGGCCATACGCAGCCAGAGATAGCCCAGGACGATGTAACCGCTGTACATCAAGTAATCCAGGGCTGCGGCACCCACTTCCTCCGGGTTCTTCATGGCGGCCATGCCCACCTGGGTGGTCAACTCGCCCCATTGACGATTCAGACCATCGAGCTGCGCAACGTGGGCCTTCAACTGCGGATGCTCGGCATTGGCCACGCAGAACTTGTGCACGATCCTGGTGAAACCCAGCAACAGCTTGCCCTGGCTACCCAGCACCTTGCGGCCCAGCAGGTCCAGGGCCTGGATACCGTTGGTGCCCTCATAGATTGGCGCGATGCGACAGTCACGCACCAGCTGTTCCATGCCCCACTCACGAATGTAGCCATGGCCGCCAAACACCTGCATGCCGTGATTGGTCACCTCCAGCCCGGTCTCGGTCATGAAGGCCTTGCAGATCGGGGTGAGGAACGCCAGGAGGTCCTCTGCCTGCTGACGCTGCGCCTGGTCGCGACTCAGATGAGCCACATCCAGCAATTGGGCGGTGAAATAGGCCAAAGCCCGGTTGCCCTCATTGAACGCCTTCATGGTCAGCAGCATGCGCCGCACGTCGGGGTGGACGATGATCGGGTCAGCCGCCTTGTCCGGCGCCTTGGGCCCGGACAAAGAGCGCATCTGCAAACGATCGTTGGCGTACTTGATCGCTCCCTGAAAGCTGGCCTCCCCCAGGCACAGCCCCTGCATTCCGGTGCCCAGGCGCGCGTGATTCATCATGGTGAACATGCAGTTCAGGCCTTTGTTGGCCTCGCCGATCAGGAAGCCCTTGGCGCCGTCGAAGTTCAGTACACAGGTGGCCGAGGCCTTGATTCCCATCTTGTGCTCGATGGAGCCGCAACTCACACCATTGCGCTCACCGACTTCACCTGCTGCGTCCGGCAGGAACTTTGGCACGATGAACAGGGAAATGCCTTTGGTCCCGGCCGGGGCGTCCGGCAGTTTCGCCAGCACCAGGTGAATAATGTTTTCACTCAGGTCGTGCTCGCCGGCAGAGATGAAAATCTTGCTCCCCGATAACGCATAACTGCCATCGGCCTGTGGCACCGCGCGGGTCTTGATGATGCCCAGGTCGGTACCGCAATGGGCCTCGGTCAGGCACATGGTGCCGGTCCACTGCCCTGCGGTGAGCTTGTTCAGGTACAGCTGCTTCTGTTCGGCGGTGCCATGGGCATGAATCGCCGACATCGCACCATGGGTCAGCCCCGGGTACATGCCCCAGGAGGTGTTGCTGGAACCCACCATCTCGCTGATCACCAGCCCCAGGGAATGGGGCAGACCCTGGCCACCATAGGCAGGATCGGCGGCCAAGCCATGCCAGCCGCCTTCGACGTATTGGGCGAAAGCCTGTTTGAAACCTTTGGGGGTGGTTACGACGCCATTGTCGAAATGGCAGCCTTCCTCGTCACCGGAGCGGTTCAGCGGCGCCAGGACGTTCTCGCAGAACTTCGCCCCTTCCTCGAGGATCGCGCGGACCATGTCCGGGCTGGCGTCGCTGGCTCCCAGTGCGGCGTAACCGCCATGAAAGTCGAAGACATGATCGATCAGGAAGCGCATGTCGCGCAGGGGAGCTTGATACTCGGGCATGGTGATTTCTCCGGCAGCAGGTTTCTCCAACCTACTGCCGCCGCCCTCAGCCTGCCAATGACGCTCCAGTCGCTGAATGCGCCATCATCACTCAACCCGCAGCCGTATCCATGCGCACTGCACCACGGCGATTCTGCCCGAATGCCATGACGCAGTTACGCCCCGCGCCCTTGGCGCTGTAGAGCGCCTGGTCGGCGGACTTGAGCACTTCCTCGGGAGTCCGGTGCTCCATCAGCCGCTCGGCGACACCGATACTGATGGTCACCGAAACACTGGAAGCCGCCGCAACGCCACGGCGTTGGCGGCCTTGCTGGTCGTCCTGGGGGCGATTGTCCTGGTTGCGCAACTGAATGTTGTAGGTAGCGATGATCTCGCGAATCATCTCCAGGTGCGGCATGCACTCGTCCAGGGTCTTGCCGGCAAATACCACGGCAAACTCTTCCCCGCCGTAACGATAGGCACGCCCACCGCCAGTGACTTTTGACAGTTTGCTGGCCACCAGGCGCAGCACCTGATCCCCGACATCGTGACCGTGGGTGTCGTTGAATTTCTTGAAGTGATCGACGTCAGTCATGGCCAGCACATAATTGCGTCCCAGACGCTGCATACGCTCATTAAGCGCCCGACGCCCCGGCAAGCCGGTCAACTCGTCACGGAACGCCATCTGATAAGCCTCATGGGCCACCGCCGCGGCGATCATCAGCATGACTTGACTGCACATGATGTTCAGAGTGAATGGCAGGATGAACGTCTTGGGCAGCATCCAGAACAAACCCAGCAAGCCCACCAACTGCGCTGCGTGCAGTGGGCGCGGACTGCGCCAGTACTGGATCGCCAGCAGCAGGAATGCCGCGAAAAATACTGGATACGACAACTGGATCAGGCTCATCCAACTGCCATGCAACGCCGGCCAACGGATCTCTGCCAACCAGTTCAGCAACGCCTGTGGGTAACTCTGCTCCAGGCCCAGAGCGACGCTGCCAAACGCCAATAACACGGCAAAACGCGCCACCATGTCCTGAAACAGGTGGGTGCGTTCCTGCCAGGCCGCAAACAGGCCAAATAACAAGGGTAGCAACAGGCAGCAGAGGTGGAATACCACCGCGGCATCTTCGCGGACCCTGCCGTTATCCCGGTAGAAATCGGTCTGGGTATCCAGCAGAAAGTAGGCGATGTACACCGTGACCATCAAAAACAGTTCGCGCTGGCGTCGGTACACAGCGCAATAGGCTCCGCCAAGCAATAGCACCAGTGTTGGCAGCACATTGAACAGCGAAGTGAAGAAGACGTTGAGGTCTTTGACGTAGGCGGCCGCCAGCCCCGCAAGCAGAAGCAGCAAAGACGGTAGAAAGTGACTGAAACGTACAGCGGAAGAACGCGGCAAGGGTAAAACTCCGACCCGGCTGATCAATAGATGGCATTGTGCCTTCATTTGCTGAAGTTAAGCACACGTGGTGTGACAGACATCACATTGCCATCTCTTTAACGGCAGGAAATCGCATCTGCTTAGCGATTTAGTCGGGAATTTTCATGAAGATTCTGCAGGCACAAAAAAGCCGCCCGACCCGAAGGGAGAGCGGCTTTCTGAAAAAGTTCGGTGAGGCTTAGTAGGCCAGGCCGAAGTCCTCTTCCTTCATGTCCATCAGGTTGTTGGCACCCGACAACATGGTTGCAACGTGAGTGCGGGTACGCGGCAGGATGCGCTGGAAGTAGAAGCGCGCAGTCTGCAGCTTGGCGGTGTAGAAAGCCTCTTCGGTAGTGCCGGCTGCCAGCTTTTCAGCCGCCAGACGGGCCATGTCGGCCCAGAAGTAGGCCAGGCAGGCATAACCGGAGTACATCAGGTAGTCCACCGAGGCAGCACCCACTTCTTCACGGTCCTTCATCGCGGCCATGCCCACTTTCATGGTCAGCTCGCCCCACTCCTTGTTCAGCGCTGCCAGCGGTGCAACGAACTCCTTCACGGACTCATTGCCTTCGTTGTTCTGGCAGAACTTGTGGACGATTTTAGTGAACCCCTTGAGGGCTTCGCCTTGCGTCATCAGAACCTTGCGGCCCAGCAGGTCCAGGGCCTGGATGCCGGTGGTGCCTTCGTACAACATCGAGATACGGCTGTCGCGAACGTTCTGCTCCATGCCCCACTCAGCGATGAAGCCGTGGCCACCGTAGATCTGCACACCGTGGTTGGCGGACTCGAAGCCAACTTCAGTCATGAACGCCTTGGCGATTGGAGTCATGAACGCCAGCAGTGCATCAGCTTTCTTCTTCTCTTCTTCATCCACACCGTATTTGACGATGTCGACCTGCTTGGCGGTGAAGTACACCATCGCCCGGTTACCCTCGGCGAAGGCTTTCATGGTCAGCAGCATGCGACGTACGTCAGGGTGCACGATGATCGGATCAGCAGCCTTGTCCGGCGCTTTCGGGCCAGTCAGGGAGCGCATTTGCAAACGATCGCGAGCGTATTTCAGACCGCCCTGGAAGCCGATCTCGGCATGGGCCAGGCCTTGCAGAGCAGTACCCAGACGAGCGGTGTTCATAAAGGTGAACATGCAGTTCAGGCCTTTGTTCGCCGGGCCGATGAGGAAACCGGTGGCCGCGTCGAAGTTCATTACACAAGTGGCGTTGCCATGGATACCCATCTTGTGTTCCAGGGAACCACAGCTCACGGCGTTGCGCTGACCGACGCTGCCATCAGCGTTGGGCAGGAATTTGGGCACGATGAACAGCGAAATGCCTTTGGTGCCGGCCGGTGCATCCGGCAGGCGGGCCAGAACGATATGGACGATGTTGTCGGCCATGTCGTGCTCACCGGCGGAGATGAAGATCTTGGTACCGGTGACTTTGTAGGAACCATCAGCCTGAGGTTCGGCCTTGGTGCGCAGCATGCCCAGGTCGGTGCCACAGTGCGGCTCGGTCAGGCACATGGTACCGGTCCACTCGCCGGACACCAGTTTGGTCAGGTAAGCCTCTTGCTGCTCAGGAGTCCCGTGCTCGGAAATGGTGTTCATCGCGCCATGGGACAGGCCTGGGTACATGCCCCACGACCAGTTGGATTCACCGACCATTTCGCTGACTGCCAGGCCCAGGGATTCAGGCAGGCCCTGACCACCGTGCTCAACGTCGTGGGCCAGGCTAGGCCAGCCGCCTTCGACGAATTGCTTGTAGGCTTCTTTGAAGCCAGTCGGGGTCTTAACGCCGGATTCACTCCAAGTACAACCTTCCAGGTCGCCTACACGGTTCAGCGGCGCCAGTACCTGCTCACAAAACTTCGCACCTTCCTCGAGAATGGCGTTAACCATGTCCGGAGTGGCGTCCTGGCAAGCCGGGAGGCTCTGATAGTGCGCCTCATAGCCGAGCAGCTCGTCACGAACGAAGCGAATATCACGCAAGGGGGCCTTGTAGTCAGGCATAGCGATAAACCTCTGCTGATGTAACCGGGAATGAACAACCGCATCGAATTTTTATGGCGGTCAAACAGTTGTTTGAAACATACGTTTACGCCTAAATCTTGTCAAGCGTCGCGCAAATGCCTTTCGTCACCAGCACAAAATCAACGCCCAGGCGAACACCCACGGCACCGGCCATGAAATTGTAGGAGCCGGCTTGCCGACGATCAGCGATGCAGAGGAATAAAACGTGTTACAGAAAGGAAAGGCATGAAGACAAGCCTGCCTTCAATGGAAAGCAGGCTTTAGCAGAGGAGTATCAAGCGTAGGTATCGATCAGCGTACCGAGGACTTCATCAGAGGCCTTGGCGACCTTCACGCCCAGTTCCACCTGGATCTTGCCCATGGACATATCGACCATGCTGCTGGCCAGGTCCGAATCCTGGCTGCGATCCACGCCACGCAGACGATTGACCGAATCCACCGACGCCTGACTGTCGGCAGAGCGCTCAACGGCGCTGCTGGCGATCTGGCTGGAACCTTGATCGACACGATTCTGCCCAGTCTGAATCGCGTTCAGTCCGGCGTAGAAAGCGCTGTTCCCGGAAATTTCCATAGGAGAACTCGACCTTGAAAATGAATGACGGATGTTATTGAAGCAGACCCGTCAAAAAAACACCCGTCAAAAACACTAATGGCAATGTGCCTTGCCATAGGCAAAATCTAGTCCAGCAGATCCAACTGCAGATGCTCGGCCACCGCCTCGGCACTGGCTGGCTTGAGTCGCGGCACCCGACCCAGGCACGGCGCGGGCAAGCGCTCGGCCAAAGTCGCGAGGTTTTCTTCCAGACGAGAGGTCTTCGGATCGATGATATTGGCTACCCAGCCCGCCAGTTGCAGACCGTCCTGGGCAATGGCCTCGGCGGTCAACAATGCATGGTTGATGCAACCCAGACGCACACCCACCACCAGAATCACCGGCAAGCCCAGCGCCATGGCCAGATCCGACAGATTGTCCTGATCCGCCAGAGGCACTCGCCAGCCACCCGCGCCTTCGATCAGGGTGAAGTCCGCGCCCTTGGCCAGAAGGTGACGCATGGGCGTCAGCAATGACTGCACTGTCAGCGCTACCCCGGCTTCTCGCGCCGCCAGGTGCGGTGCGATGGGCGGCTCGAAAGCGATCGGATTGACCTCTTCATAGCTCAATGGCAACGACGACTGTGCCAGCAACGCCAGAGCATCGGCGTTGCGCAGGCCCTTGGCGCTCAACTCGCATCCGGAGGCCACAGGTTTGCCTGCCGCGGTACTCAACCCGGCCAGCCGCGCTGCATGCAGCAACCCCGCGGCAATGGTGGTTTTACCCACATCGGTGTCGGTGCCGGTAATGAAATAGGCAGCACTCATAACGGTTTCTCCAACACGGCATACACCACCTGATAGGTCGCCGGCAGTCCCTGGGACTGACGAAAACCCTCGTAAGCCTCGATCAACCCGGCGATACGCGCCCGTCCGGTGAGGCCGCCGGGACGACCGGGATTCAGATTGTGTGCCCCCAAGGCTTTCAACTCATGGGTCAGACTACGCACATCCGAGTAATGCAGGACATGGGGAACACTCTCCAGGCTACGTACCTGCAAACCACTGGCATCGCACAAGTGGCGATAGCGTGCGAACTCACGAAAGCGATTGACGTGGACCTGCCCATCGACCCGCCCCCAGCTCTCACGCAGCTCCTGCAAGGTGCCGACACACAGACTGGCGAACGCCAGCACGCCTCCCGGTTTCAGCACCCGCCGGACTTCACTGAGCACTGCCGCAAAATCCGCGCACCATTGCACCGCCAGGCTGGAGAAAATCAGCTCGCAGCTGCTGCTCTGCAACGGCAGGCGCTCAGCATCTCCGGCCAAGAAGTGCTCGGCGCCACCCAGAGGCCGCGCGTGCTTGAGCATGCCCTCGGCAATATCCAGAGCCAGACCCTGACTGCCGGCGAAGCGTGCCCCCAGCACTCGACTGAAATGGCCCGTACCGCAGCCCAAATCCAGCCAGCGCGCAGGCGTCCAGTCTTCAGGCAAACGGCTCAGCAATTGCTGGCCGACCGTGCGCTGCAACTCGGCAACGCTGTCGTAACTGGCTGCGGCGCGGGAAAACGAAGCCGCCACCTGACGCTTGTCAGGCAGGCCTGCGGGCAAGACAGGAACAGACAAATCAGTCATCACCGGACTCATGCAAGAAAGCCTGGATTGCCCCCGCCACTCCGTGGGGATCCTCCAGAAGAAAACCGTGGCTGGCCTGCTCAATCAGACCAACTTCTACATCCGGCAACAACGCCAGCAGCTCGCTGGCCGCCTCGGCGGGCACCAAGCCATCAAGCCCGGCGAACAGGTGCAACTGCGGCCCGCCAAACTCCTGCAACGCCGCTCGACTATCCAGCTGCGCCAGCAACTCCAGGCCCGCCATCAACACCGGCCCTGGGGTCGTCGGGGCGCCGCCCAGGAGCAACCGCGACAAACCTCGTGGGTCGGCAGCACCTTGGGCACAGAGCAGAGAAAAGCGCTTGAGGGTCGTTCGCGGATCAGCGGCGCAGCCGGCCAGGAAACCGTCGAAGGTTTGCGCAGCCATGGCACTGGACCACTGCTCATGCGCGACGAAACTGGGGTTGCTGGCCAGGGTCAGCAGGCCGCAGCAGCGCTCGCCGCGACGAGCCGCCAACTCCGAAGCGAGCATGCCGCCCAGAGACCAGCCCCCCAGCCAGGCATTGTCCGGTATCGCGTCATCGAGTTCGTCCAGCCATTCCTGCAGATCACTGGAGGTCAGTTCCGGCAGCGGCTCGATCTCTACCCGCAAGTGTTCGTCCAGTCCCTGCAACGCTGCCGCCAAGGGTTGCAGAGGCGACACACCCAGCCCCCAGCCCGGCAACAGAATCAGTCGATCACGCATGGCTCGGCCCCGTTTGCAGTTCACTGAAACAATCCGCCAACGCGCTTAACAATAGCTGGACCTGCGCCTCGCTGTGGGCTGCGGACAAGGTCACCCGCAGCCGCGCACTGCCGGCCGGTACAGTCGGCGGACGGATGGCCGTGACCATGATTCCCCGCGAACGGAGCATCCGTGACAACTCCACGGCCCGGGCACTGTCGCCCACCATGATCGGCTGGATCGGCGTAAAGCTGTCCATCAGCTCCAGGCCGATCTGCTCGGCGCCCTGACGGAACTGACGGATCAGGTTCGCCAGGTGCTCACGCCGCCAGTGTTCGCTGCGCAGCAACTCCAGGCTTTTCAGGGTGGCGCAGGCCAGCGCCGGTGGCTGGCTGGTGGTGTAGATATAGGGCCGGGCGAACTGGATCAGGCTTTCGATCAGCTCTTCACTGCCGGCGACAAAGGCGCCGGCGGTACCGAAGGCCTTGCCCAGGGTGCCGACCAGCACCGGCACCTCATCCAGCCCCAGGCCGAAGTGTTCCACCAGCCCGGCACCGTTGGCCCCCAGCGGGCCAAAGCCATGGGCATCGTCCACCATCAACCAGGCACCGCGGGCCTTGGTTTCCCGAGCCAGGGCCGGCAGGTCGGCGACATCGCCGTCCATGCTGAACACCCCATCGGTGACCACCAGGGTATTGCCGGTGGCCTTCTCCAGACGTTTGGCCAGGCTCTCTGCATCGTTGTGTAGATAGCGATTGAAGCGCGCACCGGAGAGCAGGCCGGCATCCAGCAGGGAAGCATGGTTGAGACGGTCTTCCAGCACCGTGTCGCCCTGCCCCACCAACGCCGTGACCGCACCGAGATTGGCCATGTAGCCCGTGGTAAACAGCAACGCCCGCGGACGCCCCGTGAGTTCGGCCAGGGCTTCTTCCAAAGCGTGATGGGGAGCGCTATGACCGATCACTAGATGAGAAGCACCGCCGCCCACGCCCCAGCGGCTGGCACCGGCGCGCCAGGCTTCGATCACCTGCGGGTGATTGGCCAGGCCCAGGTAGTCGTTGTTGCAGAAAGCCAGCAATGGCTGGCCGTCCACCACCACTTGCGGCCCCTGAGGGCTTTCAAGCAGCGGACGCTGGCGATAGAGATGTTCAGCACGACGGGCTGCAAGCCGTGCTGCGAGATCAAAAGACATGCTGGCCTCGATATTGGCTCACAGACACATTACCCGTAGGAGCTGGCTTGCCAGCGAAACCGCCGACGCGAAACCCGTTGGACTTACGCAGTTCGCGGGATTCGCCGGCAAGCCGGCTCCTACCACAGGAGATCAGACGGCAGCGTTGTAGAACTGCTCGCTGCTCTTCTGCTCCACCAGGGCCTGCTCGATGGCCGCCTGGTGCACTTCGTCGGCATGTTCTTCCCGGGCTTCGGGCTGGATGCCCAGGCGCGCGAACAACTGCATGTCCTTGTCGGCCTGCGGGTTGGCGGTGGTCAGCAGCTTGTCGCCGTAGAAAATCGAATTGGCACCGGCGAAGAATGCCAGGGCCTGCATCTGCTCGTTCATCGCTTCGCGGCCGGCGGACAGGCGCACGTGGGATTGCGGCATGAGGATCCGTGCCACGGCGAGCATGCGGATAAAGTCGAACGGGTCCACGTCCTCAGCGTTTTCCAGCGGCGTACCGGCCACCTTCACCAGCATGTTGATAGGCACCGACTCCGGGTGCTCCGGCAGATTGGCCAGCTGGATCAGCAGGCCGGCACGGTCGTCCAGGGACTCGCCCATGCCGAGAATGCCGCCGGAACAGATCTTCATCCCGGCGTCACGCACGTAGGCCAGGGTTTGCAGACGCTCGCTGTAGGTGCGGGTGGTGATGATGTTGCCGTAGAACTCCGGCGAGGTGTCGAGGTTGTGGTTGTAGTAGTCCAGGCCAGCCTTGGCCAGGGCCTCGGTCTGGTCCTGATCGAGACGGCCCAGGGTCATGCAGGTTTCCAGGCCCATGGCTTTCACGCCTTTGACCATCTCCAGCACATAGGGCATGTCCTTGGCCGAAGGGTGCTTCCAGGCGGCGCCCATGCAGAAACGCGTAGAGCCGATGGCCTTGGCCCGAGCGGCCTCCTCCAGCACCTTCTGCACTTCCAGGAGCTTTTCCTTTTCCAGACCGGTGTTGTAGTGGCCGGACTGCGGACAATATTTGCAATCTTCCGGGCAGGCGCCGGTCTTGATCGACAGCAAGGTGGAAACCTGGACCCGATTGGCATCGAAATGCGCGCGGTGCACCGTCTGCGCCTGGAACAGCAAGTCATTGAACGGCTGGACGAACAGGGCTTTGACTTCAGCCAAAGTCCAGTCATGACGCAGGGTAGCGGTGGTGCTGGCGCTCATGGGCGATTCCTTGATTATGCTTGGCAAGCGGCGCGGGACAGGGAAAGTCCACAGCCGCAACACGGATGTTCGGCATATTTAAGGAAGAGCCATGCACTGTCAACCCGAATACAAAGGACCGGTTTACATCTGGTCAAAAAACAAACAGATCTGTTTGCTATGCGATGAACCCAGCGATTCAGCCCTGGCCCTGTGCAGTTCATGTCAGGACGAACTGCCCTGGCTCGGCGCCCAATGCTCGGTCTGCGCCCTGCCCCTGCCCGCCGCCGACCTGACCTGTGGCCAGTGCCTGCAACGTCTCCCCGCATTTCGACGGGTCATCGCCCCCTGGCGTTACGATTTTCCGGTGGACAGCCTGATCAGCCGTTTCAAACACCATGAAAAGTGGCCTTTTGGCCGTCTGATGGCCGAGCTTCTCAGCCAATACCTTCACTATCGCTACGATGAAGGCCTGCCCCGGCCAGACTGCCTGCTGCCGGTGCCGCTGTCCCGCCGACGCCTGCGCCAGCGGGGCTTCAACCAGGCCGGCATGCTGGCCCAGTGGCTGGGAGAGCAACTGCAACTGGCGGTGGAACCCCATCTGCTGCTACGTACCCAGGACACCCCGGCGCAACAAGGCCTGGGTGCCCGTGCCCGTCATCGCAACCTGAACCAGGCCTTCGCCCTCACCGCCGACGCGCCTGTGGTCGGCCGGCACCTGGCCCTGGTGGACGACGTCCTCACCACCGGTGCCACCGCCCAGGCCCTGGCCCGGCTGCTGATCAACGCCGGCGCTCGTCAAGTGGATGTCTATTGCCTGGCCCGGACCGCAAGACCCGACACCCCCGACTGACTTGACTCTCATCGCTCAAGCCGCAAACTCCCTGTCCATCTTCGGTGCCCAAAGCGTCCTTGCCATGTCCTTGCCCACTCTGTTGACCCAGCACATCGTCCGCCGCCCGCAACGCATCGCCCTGCTGCAACACATTGCCGAACAGGGCTCCATCACCCGCGCGGCCAAAAGCGCCGGCCTGAGCTACAAGGCCGCCTGGGATGCCATCGATGAGCTGAACAACCTGGCCCAGAGTCCGCTGGTAGAACGCAGCGTCGGCGGCAAGGGCGGTGGCGGGGCCAAGCTCTCCGCCGAGGGCGAACGCGTGCTGCGCCTTTACCAACGCCTGCAAGCACTGCAGGCCCAAGTGCTGGAAGCCGCAGAAGATGCCAGCGATCTCGATCTGCTGGGGCGCCTGATGCTGCGCACCAGTGCCCGCAACCAGCTGCACGGCAAGATCCGCGGGATCGAGCCTCAAGGCTGCAATGACCTGATCAGCCTGGAACTGCCAGAAGGCCTGATCCTCAAGGCGCAGATCACCCACGACAGCACCCAGCGCCTGGAGCTGGCCCCCGGCACCGAAGTGGTGGCCTTGATCAAGGCCGGCTGGCTGGACCTGCATCCTGCCGACGCTCCGGTAACAACTGGACACAATTGCCTGAGCGGAATCATCGAGCAGATTCTCGACGCCGAAGATGGCCCCTGCGAGGTGCGCATCAGCCTGCCCAACGGCCAGACCCTCTGCGCCCTGGCCGAGCCGCACCGGCTCAAGACGCTGGAAATGACCGAAGGCAAACCGGTCCAGGTGCAGTTCTCTGCCTCCCATGTCCTGCTCGGCACCCCGTTGTAACCAGAGCGCAACGACTTCTGGCTGCAACATATTCGTCATAGGCGCTCATTAAGGTGGCTGCAAAAACCCGCAGGGAGCCTGATATGAGCCTGTTAGAAGAACACCAACCCACCGACCTGGAACAGATGGTCGGCCTCAGCCGCCGGGGTTTCATCGGCGCCGGCGCCCTATGTGGCGCCGCCCTGTTTCTCGGTGGCGGACTGTTGAGCCGCAGCGCCCTGGCCGCCAGTGTCAGCGCCGGCAATAGCCAACTGCTGGGCTTTGCCGGCATTGCGGCCGCCACCAGCGACAAGATCACCCTGCCTGCGGGCTACACATCCTCGGTGCTGATCAGTTGGGGCCAACCGCTGGCCAAGAACGGACCGGCCTTCGACCCCAGCGGCAACGGTACCGCCCGGGCTCAGGAAGTGCAGTTCGGCGACAACAACGACGGCATGAGCCTGTTCGCCTTCCCGGACGACAAGCACCGGGCGCTGATGGCGATCAACAACGAATACACCAACTACCGCTACCTCTATCCCCACGGCGGCCAGCCGCAATCCGCCGAGGACGTGCGCAAGGCCCAGGCCAGCGAAGGGGTTTCGGTCATCGAAGTGCAGCGCAAGAACGGCCAGTGGCAGTTCGTCCAGGGTTCACGCTACAACCGACGCATCCACGGCAACACGCCGATCCGGCTCAGCGGCCCCGCCGCCGGCCACGACCTGCTCAAGACCAGCGCCGACCCCAAGGGCAAGAAAGTCCTCGGCACCTTCCAGAACTGCGCCAACGGCAAGACGCCCTGGGGCACTTATCTGACCTGCGAAGAGAACTTCACCGACTGCTTCGGCAGCAGTAACGCTGAGCAGAAGTTCGACGCGGCGCAGAAACGCTACGGCGCGGTGGTGACCAGCAAGGACATCAACTGGCACCCCCACGACCCGCGTTTCGACCTGGCAAAGAACCCCAACGAGCTCAACCGTCACGGCTGGGTAGTGGAAATCGATCCCTTCGACCCGCAATCGACACCGGTCAAACGCACCGCCCTGGGCCGCTTCAAACATGAAAACGCCGCCCTGGCACAAACACGCGACGGCCGCGCCGTGGTCTACATGGGCGACGATGAGCGCGGGGAATTCATCTACAAGTTCATCAGCCGCGACAAGATCAACCACCGCAACCCCAAGGCCAACCGCGACCTGCTGGACCACGGCACCTTGTACGTGGCGCGCTTCGATGCCGGCGACGGCAACCCGGACCGTCCCAAGGGCCAGGGTCAGTGGATCGAGTTGACTCACGGCAAGAACGGCATCGACGCCAGCAGCGGCTTCGCCGACCAGGCCCAGGTACTGATCCAGGCTCGACTGGCCGCCAGCGTGGTCCAGGCCACGCGCATGGACCGCCCGGAATGGATCGTGGTCAGCCCCAAGGACGGCCAGGTCTATTGCACCCTGACCAACAACGCCAAACGTGGCGAAGACGGTCAGCCGGTGGGCGGCCCCAACCCCCGGGAGAAGAATGTCTACGGACAGATCCTGCGCTGGCGCACCGGCGGCGACGATCATGGCGCGATGAGCTTTTCCTGGGACCTGTTCGTGGTGGCCGGCAATCCCGGCGTGCATGCCGGCCAGCCCAAGGGCGGCTCGTCCAACATCACCCCGCAGAACATGTTCAACAGCCCCGACGGCCTGGGTTTCGACAAGGCCGGACGCCTGTGGATTCTCACCGACGGCGACTACAGCAACAGCGGCGATTTTGCCGGCATGGGCAATAACCAGATGCTCTGCGCCGACCCGGACAGCGGTGAAATCCGCCGTTTCATGGTCGGACCGGTGGGCTGCGAAGTCACCGGGATCGCCTTCGCCCCGGACCAGAAGACCTTGTTCGTCGGCATCCAGCACCCGGGAGAAACCGGTGGCTCGACCTTCCCCGAGCACCTGCCCAACGGCAAGCCACGTTCCTCGGTGATGGCTATCACCCGGGAAGATGGCGGCATCATCGGCGCCTGAACCCGCCCCTCGCCAAACCGGCCCCTACGCCCGTAGGAGCCGGCTCGCTGGCGAACCCGGCGCCCAGCCGAACCACCCGCAAACCCTCCCCCCACTGGCTCCCCGTCTGCGTTACCATGCTTGGCCGGACGCGGCAGCCTGCTGCGCGCAGGAGTAAGCATGTCGCACCCGTTTGAAACACTGACCCCCGACCTGGTTCTCGACGCCGTTGAAAGCATCGGTTTTCTCAGCGACGCCCGCGTGTTGGCGCTCAACAGCTACGAAAATCGCGTCTATCAAGTCGGCATCGACGAAGGCGAACCGCTGATCGCCAAGTTCTACCGCCCCCAGCGCTGGACCAACGAAGCGATCCTGGAAGAACACCGCTTCACCTTCGAACTCGCCGAGTGCGATGTGCCGGTGGTCGCGCCGATCATCCACGACGGCGCCAGCCTGTTCGAGCACGCGGGCTTTCGCTTTGCCCTGTTTCCCCGGCGTGGCGGACGCGCACCTGAACCGGGCAACCTGGATCAACTCTATCGCCTCGGGCAATTGCTCGGTCGCCTGCACGCCGTGGGCGCCACCCGCCCCTTCGAGCACCGCGAAGCCCTGGCCGTGAAAAACTTCGGTCATGACTCACTGGCGACCCTGCTGCAAGGCAACTTCATTCCCAAGAGCCTGCTGCCGGCCTACGAGTCCGTGGCCCGGGACCTGCTCAAGCGGGTGGAAGAGGTCTACCAGGCCACCCCGCACCAGAACATCCGCATGCACGGCGATTGCCACCCCGGCAACATGATGTGCCGCGATGAAATGTTCCATATCGTCGACCTGGATGACTGCCGCATGGGCCCGGCGGTGCAGGACCTGTGGATGATGCTGGCCGGCGACCGCCAGGAGTGCCTCAGCCAGCTCTCCGAGCTGATGGACGGCTACAGCGAGTTTCATGATTTCGACCCGCGGGAATTGGCCCTGATCGAACCGCTGCGAGCCCTGCGCCTGATGCACTACAGCGCCTGGCTGGCACGACGCTGGGACGATCCGGCCTTTCCCCACAGCTTCCCCTGGTTTGGCAGCGAACGTTACTGGGGTGAACAGGTACTGGCCCTGCGCGAACAGTTGGCGGCCCTCAACGAAGAACCGCTCAAGCTGTTCTGACCCTGCCTGCAGGAACTGGCTTGCCAGCGAAGGGCCCCATGCGCTCGCCTTCGCCGGCAAGCCGGCTCCTACAAGAATCCGCCTCGATACAACGCTAACTGTAGGAGCTGGCTTGCCAGCGAAGAGGCCCGTAAGGTCGCATTGCCCACAAGCCCTCCCCCACAGAAACCGGCAGCGCAAAAGTCAGGACAGGTCTAGACAATTGTCCTTACAATCCGGTCTTTGTTAGCTGCCTAAGCAAGGACTCTGCATGCAAGCCGCCAACCCGCGTCGCGGGTACATCCTGGGCCTGACCGCCTACATTATCTGGGGTCTGTTTCCGCTCTACTTCAAAGCCATCGCCAGCGTCCCTGCCGTGGAAATCATCGTCCACCGGGTACTCTGGTCGGCGCTGTTCGGCGCTCTGTTGCTGATGGTGTGGAAACATCCCGGCTGGTGGCGCGAACTGCGGGAAAACCCCAGGCGCCTGGCCATCCTGGCCCTGAGCGGCACTCTGATCGCCGCCAACTGGCTGACCTACGTCTGGTCGGTGAACAACGGGCGCATGCTCGAAGCCAGCCTCGGCTACTACATCAACCCACTGGTCAACGTGCTGCTGGGCATGCTGATTCTTGGCGAGCGCCTGCGGCGCATGCAGTGGCTGGCGGTGATCCTGGCGGCGGTGGGCGTGGCCCAACAAGTGTGGCAGGTAGGCAGCCTGCCCTGGGTCTCGCTGATGCTGGCGCTGAGCTTCGGTTTCTATGGGCTGATCCGCAAGCAGGCGCCGGTCAAGGCCCTGCCCGGCCTGGTGGTGGAAACCTGGATGCTGGTGCCCATCGCCCTGGGCTGGCTACTGCTGCATCCCGATGCCAGCAGTGCCCATGCCGAATTCTGGAGCAGTTCCCAGGCCTGGTGGCTGGTAGCCGCCGGCCCGGTCACGCTGATCCCGTTGGTCTGTTTCAACGCCGCCGCCCGGGACCTGCCCTACACCACCCTGGGCTTCCTCCAGTACCTGGCGCCAACCCTGGTGCTGCTGCAAGCGGTGCTGTTGTTTGGCGAACATCTGTCCTCCAGCACCTTGCTGGCGTTCATGTTCATCTGGGCCGGCCTGGCGGTGTACAGCGTCGATGCCTGGTTCAGCCTTCGCGGGCGCCGCTGATCAATAAATGTACAAATCCCTGCAGGCCATGCCATTCGTGGCCTGCAGCGGTTCTTCCCAAGGTTATCCACAACCTGATCCCCGCCGTTTGTGCACAAGCCATTGAAACTGCTGATTTTTTGATCAGAATACGGAACGCCGCGGCGGTACTGGGCTGGCGACGGGTCTCTACAGGTTATCCACAGGCGCATGCACGGATTACTGGGATAACCTGCGGGACGGGGTTCAGACCTCGCTGCGCAGCACCAACTCCACCATCAGATCGTCGGCCAGGGTTTCCAGGCGCGACTGCAACACATCCAGGGACAAGGTCAGGGGCACCGCCAGAATCGCCTCGGCATGAAACAGCGGCTCGCTGCTCATGGGCGCCGGGCGCACCTCGGTCACCAGCCGTTCGAGGTTGACCCCCTGCTCCGCCAGCAAGCGCGTGATATCCCGGACGATTCCCGGGCGATCATTGCCCACCAGTTCCATGGCGATGGGCTTCCAGGTGCAGGACTGCTCGATACCGCTTTCGGCGATCAATACCCGGATGCCCTGGGCCGAGAGCCCCTGCAAGGCATCCACCAACTCATCGTAGGCCTCGGCCGGGACCCCGACCCGCAAGATGCCGGCAAACTGCCCAGCCATGCGCGACAGACGGCTTTCCAGCCAGTTGCCCCCGTGCTCGGCGATGCACTGGGCAATCCGCTCGACCTGTCCGGCCTTGTCCGGGGCGAATACCGTGAGAACGAGATGGTCCATGGCGCAGCCCTCTTTTCATGATGAAAGAGCAATTATAGGCAGCCTCACTCCCCGCGCCTTCCAGCCCACATCGCAGCAGCTTGTGTAGGAGCTGGCTTGCCAGCGAAAGCGTCCGCAAGGCCGACGCAAACCCCGAAGGCCCTTTCGCCGGCAATCCGGCTCCTACGAGGGTGCATAGGGCAAAACACAAATCGTGTACAACTTTTTGTATTTATATGGAACAATCCACCGGTTTTTTGAGAACATCACGTTCCCCAGCGTGACCGCACTGCATTCTTAAGTCGCGGAACGACGTATTTAGTCTAATTTTCACAACCGCAATTCATCATGTAGTATGCCGCAGCGCGCACTACATAACGTTGGAACGATGTCTGCCAAAGCCTGATCGCAACCCTCGCAACCGCCCGTCAGCAAGGCTCTGCCGTTGATTGGAAGCACCCAGCCGCCAGCAATGGCATGTACTGGTGAACAGGGTTGTGCTTTAAATGGCCGCCGGCTTCATTGTTAATTTGAAGAGCTGAAAAGCGAAATAGCTGAGCAGAGTGAGGCAAGCAATGACTGAACACGTTCAAGTCGGTGGCCTGCAGGTCGCCAGAGTCCTGTTCGACTTCGTGAACAACGAAGCCATTCCCGGTACCGGCCTCACCGCCGACGCATTCTGGGCCGGTGCCGACAAGGTCATTCACGACCTGGCGCCGAAGAACAAAGCCCTACTCGCCAAGCGCGATGATTTCCAGGCGCGGATCGATGCCTGGCACCAGTCCCGTGCCGGCCAGGCCCACGATGCCGTGGCCTACAAAGCCTTCCTGCAAGACATCGGCTACCTGCTGCCAGAAGCGGCGGATTTCCAGGCCACCACCCAGAACGTCGATGAAGAAATCGCTCACATGGCCGGCCCGCAGCTGGTAGTGCCGGTGATGAACGCGCGCTTCGCCCTCAACGCTTCCAACGCCCGTTGGGGTTCGCTGTACGACGCCCTGTACGGCACCGACGCCATCAGCGAAGCCGATGGCGCGGAGAAAGGCAAAGGCTACAACAAGGTTCGCGGCGATAAGGTCATCGCCTTCGCCCGCGCCTTCCTCGATGAGTCGGCCCCACTGACTGCCGGCTCCCACGTGGACTCCGTGAGCTACAAGATCGTCGGCGGCAAGCTGGTGGTGGGCCTCAAGGGCGGCAGCAACAGCGGCCTGCGCAACGATGCCCAACTGATCGGCTATCAGGGCGATGCCGCAGCCCCCACCGCGATCCTGCTCAAGCACAACGGCCTGCACTTCGAGATCCAGATCGACGCCACCAGCCCGGTCGGCCAGACCGACGCCGCCGGGGTCAAGGACCTGCTGATGGAAGCGGCCCTGACCACCATCATGGACTGCGAAGATTCGGTCGCTGCCGTCGACGCCGACGACAAGGTGGTGATCTACCGCAACTGGCTCGGCCTGATGAAAGGCGACCTGGCAGAAGAAGTGGCCAAGGGCGGCAAGTCCTTCACCCGCACCATGAACGCCGACCGCGAATACACCGGCGTCAACGGTGAGCCGGTGAAACTGCACGGCCGTTCGCTGCTGTTCGTGCGTAACGTCGGCCATCTGATGACCATCGATGCGATCCTCGACAAGGATGGCAACGAAGTGCCGGAAGGCATCCTTGACGGCCTGGTCACCAGCCTCGCGGCGATCCACAACCTCAACGGCAATACCTCGCGCAAGAACAGCCGCACCGGTTCGATGTACATCGTCAAACCGAAGATGCACGGCCCTGAAGAAGCGGCGTTCACCAACGAACTGTTCGGCCGCATCGAAGACGTGCTGAACCTGCCGCGCAACACCCTGAAAGTCGGGATCATGGACGAGGAGCGCCGCACCACGGTCAACCTCAAGGCCTGCATCAAGGCGGCCAGCGAGCGCGTGGTGTTCATCAACACCGGCTTCCTCGACCGCACCGGCGACGAGATCCACACCTCCATGGAAGCCGGCGCCATGGTGCGCAAGGCCGACATGAAGGCCGAGAAATGGATCGGCGCCTACGAGAACTGGAACGTCGATATCGGTCTGTCCACCGGCCTGCAAGGCCGCGCGCAGATCGGCAAGGGCATGTGGGCCATGCCGGACCTGATGGCCGCCATGCTCGAGCAGAAGATCGCCCACCCGCTGGCCGGTGCCAACACCGCCTGGGTGCCGTCACCGACCGCCGCCGCCCTGCACGTGCTGCACTACCACAAGGTCGACGTGTTCGCCCGTCAGGCCGAACTGGCCAAGCGCGCCCGCGCTTCGGTGGACGACATCCTGACCATCCCTCTGGCCAGCGACACCAACTGGTCGGCCGAGCAGATCAAGAACGAACTGGACAACAACGCCCAGGGCATTCTCGGTTACGTGGTGCGCTGGATCGACCAGGGCGTGGGTTGCTCGAAAGTGCCGGACATCAACGACGTCGGCCTGATGGAAGACCGCGCCACCCTGCGCATCTCCAGCCAGCACATCGCCAACTGGCTGCGCCACGGTGTGGTGACCCAGGAACAGGTGCTGGAAAGCCTCAAGCGCATGGCCCCGGTGGTTGACCGGCAGAACGCCAGTGACCCGCTGTACCGCCCGCTGGCTCCGGACTTCGACAGCAACATCGCCTTCCAGGCCGCCCTGGAGCTGGTGATTGAAGGCACCAAGCAGCCCAACGGCTACACCGAGCCGGTCCTGCACCGTCGTCGTCGCGAGTTCAAGGCCAAGAACGGCCTGTAACACCTCGCAGCAGCGCCAATGAAAAAGCCCCGGTCTAACAACCGGGGCTTTTTTTGTGCCGTGTGCCGAGGGCCGGCTACAACACCACGCCCAGCTCATGCTTGACCAGGGCCAGCAACTTGCTGGTGTCGATGGGCTTGAGCAGGAAGTCCACCACGCTCAAGTGCATGGCAGCAATGGCGTCGCGCACATCGGCGTCACCGGAAATGATGATGATCGGCAGCGCCGCCCGCTCCGATTCCCGCACCTGGCGGATCAGGTCAAGGCCACTGCAGGGGGCCATGCGCAGATCGGTGATCAGCAGGCCGATGGACTTGTTCGATTCGAGCAATTCGAGGGCGGCCTTGCCGCTGGCAGCGGTAAGGCAACGAATACCATCCAGGCCAAGAATTTCCGCGAGCAGTTCCCGTGCATCCTTGTCGTCATCGGCGATCAACACCCGCTGGGCCGGCAGATCCGGCTCCAGCATGACCGCACTCAGCGCCTCGCGCTCGGCGTCACTCAAAATATCGTGGTCGGGCATACATTTCTCTACATGAACAGATCAATCCCCTAGCACAGTGGTCAGACATCGCTAAGCAGGCCTCCAATGTGCACTTCGTCGGAAAAATTGCCAAGAGCCTTGATCAGAGCTTTTTCGCATCGATTACACGCCGCTCAAAGCCAAATGTCCGGGCTGCGACCGCTACCTAGACTTACGTCCAATGGGCACCTCGCGCTGGGAGTCCGACCATTGCCGTGATCCGACCACAACAAATCCAAAAAGACTGCGGTAATCGTTATGACTAAAGCGGACGCCTTCATCCAGGCAGGAAAGACCGCGGTGTTGCAGAACATCCAGGGGACCGTGCAGTTCCTGCAGCGGTTCCCGCCCTTCAACCAGATGGAAAACCTCCACCTGGCCTATCTGGTGGAACAATGCCAGCTGCGTTTCTACGGCCCCGGCGACAGCATCATCAAGCCTGCCGACGGCCCGGTTGAGCACTTCTATATCGTCAAGCAGGGCCGCGTGGTGGGCGAGCGCACCCACGCCGCCAAAGGCAGCACCGAAACCACCTTCGAGATCACCGCTGGCGAATGCTTCCCCCTGGCCGCGTTGCTGGGCGAACGCGCCACCCGCACCGAACACCGGGCCGCCGAAGACACCTTCTGCCTGCAACTGAACAAGAGCGCCTTCATCAAGCTCTTCGCCTTGTCCGCCGAGTTCCGCGACTTCGCCCTGCGCGGAGTCAGCAGCCTGCTGGATCAGGTCAATCAGCAGGTCAAGCAAAAGGCCGTGGAAACCCTCGGCACCCAATACTCGCTGAACACCCGCCTGGGCGATCTGGCCATGCGTCATCCCGTCGCCTGCTCCCCACAGATGCCCCTGCGTGAGGCCGTGGCCCTGATGCACGAGCAACAGGTGGGCAGCATCGTGGTCGTGGACGAGCGCAAGGCGCCCCTGGGGATCTTCACCCTGAGGGACCTGCGCCAAGTAGTTGCCGACTGCACCCAGGACCTCAACCAGCCCATCGAACGGCACATGACCCAGGCCCCTTTTTTTCTCAGCCCGGACCACAGTGCCTTCGACGCCGCCATCGCCATGACCGAGCGCCATATCGCCCACGTCTGCCTGGTGAAAGACCAGCGCCTGTGCGGCGTTGTCTCCGAGCGTGACCTGTTTTCCCTGCAACGGGTCGATCTGGTGCACCTGGCGCGCACCATCCGCAATGCTCCCCGGGTGGAACACCTGGTGGCGCTGCGAGGCGAGATCGGCCAGTTGGTGGAGCGCATGCTGGCCCACGGTGCGTCGTCGACCCAGATCACCCACATCATCACCCTGCTCAACGATCACACCGTATGCCGGGTGATCGAGTTGACCCTGGCGGACAAGGGCGACCCGGGCGTGGCCTTCAGCTGGTTGTGCTTCGGCAGCGAAGGCCGGCGCGAACAGACTCTGCACACCGACCAGGACAACGGCATTCTATTCGAGGCCCGGGACGCGGCCCACGCCGCAGAGATTCGCGGCAAGCTGCTGCCCATTGCCCAGCAGATCAACCAGAGCCTGGCCCTGTGCGGCTTCACCCTGTGCAAGGGCAACATCATGGCCGGCAATCCCGAGCTGTGCCTGTCCCGCGCCGAATGGGCCCGACGCTTTGCCGCCTTCATCCGCGAGGCGACGCCGGAAAACCTGTTGGGTTCGAGCATCTACTTCGACCTGCGGGTGGTCTGGGGCGATGAACAAGGCGCCGAGCAACTGCGCCGGGGGATCCTCGACCAAGTCGGCGACAACCGCCTGTTCCAGCGCATGCTGGCGGAAAACGCCCTGCGTCAGCGGCCACCGGTGGGACGCTTCCGCGAATTCGTCCTGGCCAAAAAGAACGGTGAAAAAGCCACCCTCGACCTCAAGGTCCAGGGCCTCACCCCCTTCGTCGACGGCGCCCGGCTGCTGGCCCTGGCCAATGGCATCGGTGCGATCAATACCCTGGAGCGCTTGCGCCAACTGGTGTCCAGGCAAGTCATAGAACCCCTGGACGGCGCAGCGTACGAAGAGGCCTATCACTTCATCCAGCAGACCCGCATGCAGCAGCATCAACGCCAGACCCGGGAGAACCAGCCCTACTCCAATCGGGTCGACCCGGACAGCCTCAATCACCTGGACCGACGCATCCTGCGTGAGTCCCTGCGCCAGGCCCAGCGCCTGCAAAGCAGTCTGGCCCTGCGGTACCAGCTATGAGTTATCAGCTATGAGCCTGTTTGCCTGGTTCCGTCCCGCCGTCAGCGTCCTGACTGCCGAGCAGCAACAACGTCGCGACCGCCTGCCCGCTTTCACCGAGCTGGGCGAGTGCAGCCTGCGGGAGCAACGCTGGGTGGTGGTGGACGTGGAAACCACCGGCCTCAACCTCAACCGCGATCAGGTGCTATCCATCGGCGCGGTGGTGATCGAGGACGGCGCCATCGACTTCAGCCAGCAGTTCGAGCGCACCCTACAGCGCGAAGGCCACAAGCTCAGCCCCAGCGTGCTGATCCATGGCCTGGGGCCCAGCGCCATCGCCGCCGGCTGCGATCCGGTGGAGGCCCTGCTGGACTTCATGGAGTTCGTCGGCGACAGCCCGCTTCTGGCGTTTCATGCCCCTTTCGACCAGCACATGCTCGGTCGGGCACTCAAGGACAGCCTGGGCTATCGCCTGCAGCATGGCTTCCTCGATGTGGCGGACATGGCCCCCATGCTCTGTCCCCAGGCCGCTGTCCGTGAGGCTGGTCTGGATGACTGGATCAACGGGTTCAAGCTGCAAGTGGCCGAGCGTCACCACGCAGCGGCCGATGCCCTGGCCACGGCAGAGTTGGCGCTGATCCTGTTCAGCCGCGCCCGCCAGCAGCAGATCCACAGCCCGCTGAACCTGCAACAACGTCTCGGCCAATGGAAACGCCGGCAGCAAGCGCCCTCGTTCTGATCCACCACGACAGTACAGATCACTGTGGCGAGGGCGCCCTCTGCAGACGCAAGTCTTCGGCACCGGCCCGCTTCAGCAACAAGGCAGCCGACCAGCGTCAATTGCGCCACTGTTTCGCCTCTGCCACAATCGCGAATAATTCTCGTTATTTTAAACTTCTCGATTGGTGAGCCCCGTTGTCGTCAGTCCAAAGCCCCCACAATGAGCTGGTTGGTGCGCTGTATCGCGACCATCGCAGTTGGCTATTGGCTTGGCTGCGGCGCAACGTTGCCTGCGCCCAACGGGCGGAGGACCTGAGCCAGGACACCTTCGTGCGCCTGCTGGGCCGCGACGAACTCAAGGCTCCACGGGAACCCAGGGCCTTCCTGGTGGCCATCGCCAAAGGCCTGCTGTACGACTACTTCCGCCGCGCCGCCCTGGAACAGGCCTACCTCAGCGAACTGATGCTGATTCCCGAGGGCGAGCAGCCTTCGCCGGAGCAACAGCAGATGATCCTCGAAGACCTCAAGGCCATCGACCGCCTGCTGGGCAAGCTGTCGAGCAAGGCTCGGGCGGCCTTCCTCTATAACCGCCTCGACGGCCTGAGCCATGCCCAGATCGCCGAGCGTCTTGGAGTCTCGGTGCCACGGGTACGTCAGTACCTGGCCCAGGGCATCCGCCAGTGCTACATCGCCCTGTACGGGGAGCCGGTATGACCCCTATCAGCTCCAAGCCGGTGTCCGCCCAGGTGCTGGATGCCGCCATTGCCTGGCAACTATCCCTGGACGGCGGCGGCAGTGCGCTGGAGCGCGAAGAGTTCGCCAAATGGCATGCTGCCCATGAAGAACACGCCCGCGCCTGGCGCCAGTTGGGCATGCTCGACCAGCGTTTCAGCGTAGCGGTCGGCCCGGCCCGCAATGCCTTGGTGCAATCTCGCGAAAGCCTGCGCCGGCGCGTGCGCAAGCTTGGACGCGGGGTCGCCAGCGTGGTGCTGGTGGCAGGGCTGGCGCTGTTTGCCTCCGAGCGCTACCTGCCTGTGGACTACTGGTTGGCCGATCAGCGCACCGCCACCGGCGAGCAACGTACCCTGCGCCTCACGGACGGCACGGTGATCAATCTCAATACCCACAGTGCGCTGGATGTGCGCTTCGATGAGCAGCAGCGGCGGATCGTTCTCCAGGAAGGCGAAATTCTCATCGAGACCGGGCACAACGACAGCCGCCCCTTCATCGTCGAAACCCGCGACGGCCGGATGCGTGCCTTGGGTACGCGCTTCCTGGTCAAGCGTGAAGACCAGGGCACCCGCCTCGGTGTACTGCAATCGGCGGTGGCGGCACGAGCGCAAGCCGGCCAGGACGAACAGGTGTTCAAGGAAGGCCAGCAAGTGCTGATGCGCCGGGACGGTCTCGAGCCGCTGCAGGCGCTGAACCTGGGGGCCGACGCCTGGACCCGGGGCATGCTGGTGGTGGACAACGCCCGACTCGGTGACCTGATTGATGAGCTGGGCCGTTATCGCCGTGGTCACCTGGGAGTGGCCCCGGAAGTGGCCGACCTGCGCATCACCGGCAGCTTCCCCTTGCAGGACACCGACCTGGCGCTCAATGCCCTGCTGCCGACCCTACCCGTGAAGATCGAGCGGCACACTGCCTGGTGGGTGACGGTGGTGGCCAAGGCCGACGCCAAGCCCTGAGGTTGGTGTCGCAGCCTTCGCCAGCAAGCTGGCTCCTACATCGATCCCGTAGGAGCAGGCTTGCCAGCGAACCACCCCGACCGATCTAAATCTAAATTATTTTCAATTCGCCCTATCACTTTTCCAATCTCGTCCGGCACCTAGGCAATTGCGAAACATTTCCATTCAGGAGCCGCCGTATGCCCCGCCCGCTAGACACCCTGTTGCGCCCCAGTCTCTTGGCCGTTGCCATCGCCCTCAGCGCCCCCCTGGCCAGCCCGGCGCTGATGGCTGCCGAACAATCTTCCAGCGTGCGCGCCTACAACCTGCCGGCCGCGCCCCTGGCCAGCACCCTGAACCAGATCGCCAGCCAGGCCGGCCTGGCCCTGAGCCTGAATCCGTCCCTGGCGGCGGGCAAGACCTCGGCCCCGGTCAAGGGCCAGTTCGATGCCCCGGGCGCCTTGCGTGAAGCCCTGCGCGGCACCGGCCTGCAGCTTGAACACAGCGATGCCGGCAGCTACAGCCTGGTGACCATCCCCGACGGCGTGGTGGCCTTGCCGGAAACCAATATCACTGGCCAGGGCAGTTATGAAACGGCCTGGGGGCCGGTTGAGGGTTACATGGCCAAACGCACGGCCGTCGGCACCAAGACCGATACCGAACTGCGCGAAGTGCCCCGCTCCATCTCAGTGGCTACCCGTGAGCAGATGAGCGACCGCGCGGTGCAGAACCTCGACGATGCCGTGCGCTACATGCCCGGCGTCACCGCCAGCAGCTACGGCAGCGACAGCCGTGCCGAATGGCTGAAAGTGCGGGGCTTCGAACCTACCCAGTTCCTCGATGGCCTGCCCCTGCCCAAAGGCACCTACACCATGCCCAAGCTGGAAACCTGGGACCTGGAGCGCGTGGCCCTGCTTCGTGGCCCGGCGTCTTCGGTCTACGGCCAGACACCGCCCGGGGGACTGCTGGACATGGTCAGCCGCCGTCCGGAGGACAGCAGCAGCCACGAAGTGCAACTGCAGATCGGCAGCTACCAGCGCAAGCAGATCAGCTTCGACAGCACCGGCCCCATCGATGACCAGGGACGCTTCCTGTATCGCGTCAGCGGCGTGGTCCGCGACAGCAACACTGCCATCGAACACAACCAGGACAAGCGCTACAACCTGGCCCCCAGCCTGACCTGGAACATCGACGAAGACACCAAGCTGACCTTCCTCAGCCAGTTCAACCGCGACGATACCGGCATCACCAGCCAGTTCCTGCCGTTGCAGGGCACCAAGCTGGCGAGCCCGGCAGGCGAGATCAAGTACCACAAGAACCTTGGCGACCCGAGCTGGGAATACTACGACAAGACTTACTACGCACTGGGTTACGCGTTCGAGCATCGCCTGGATGACGTCTGGCAGTTCCGCCAGAACCTGCGCTACACCAAGAGCGACCTGTCGTTCCAGGGCATCACCGCCGGTGGCAGCTTCTGGCCCAACAAGCCCGACCAGGCAGTGAGTGCCGACGGCACCGTGCGCCGTGGCGCCAACATCGTCAACGAGGACATCAGCCAGTTCGCCGTGGACAACAACTTCCAGGCCGACTTCAACACTGGTGAGCTCAAGCACACCCTGTTGCTGGGCCTGGATCACCAGCGCGTCAACACCAACTACAAGTGGCTGTACGGTGAAGCGCCCACCAGCAACATCATCAACCCGATCTACGGCCAGGACTTCAGCAAAGTCGCCTACTTTGCCTACAACGATTACAACCAGAAGCGCCAGGGCACCGGGCTCTATGTCCAGGACCAGATGGCCCTGGACAACTGGCGCCTGACCCTGGGCGGACGCCAGGACTGGCTGCACACCGACTCCAGGTTCTACAACATCACTAACAAGCCCCACGACGAGCGAGACGATCACGCCTTCACCGGCAACGCAGCCCTCAGCTACGTCTTCGACTCCGGCTTCACCCCCTACATTTCCTATGCCGAATCCTTCCAGGCCGAGCCCGGCGGCAACGCCAAAGGCCAGGCCTTCGAACCCAGCACTGGCAAGCAGTACGAACTGGGCCTCAAGTACCAGCCTCCGGGCAGCGAGATGCTGTTCACTGCCGCGGTATACGACCTGACCCGGCAGAACATCGTCCTTACCGACAGCCTGGGCGTCAGCCGCCCACTGGGTGAGGCCAAGGTCCGCGGCTTCGAGCTGGAAGCGGTGGGCAACGTCAATGAGAACCTCAAGCTGACGGCCGCCTATACCTACGCCAACAGCAAGATGACCAAGGTCGGCGACCCTCAGGACAAGAACCGTCCGCTGCCATTGACCCCGGAAAACCAGGCCTCGATCTGGGCCGACTACACCTGGCACAACGGGCTGCTGGACGGTTTCGGCGTAGGCTTCGGAGCCCGCTACATCGGCGAGACCAACAACGTTCCGGCAGGCAACCTGGCCTATGTAGCCCGCAAATCCGACGGCGATACCGCGGCTTATACCGTCTATGACGCTGCGGTGCATTACGACCTCGGCCGCCTGGACAACTCGCTCAAGGGCGCCAGCGTAGCCCTCAACGCCAACAACGTATTCGACAAGGAATACATGTCGACCTGCGACGGTACCTATTGCTACTACGGCGACCGCCGCAACGTCATGGCCAGCGTGAATTACAAATTCTAAGAAGGGAAATCCCTCACCCAAGGGCCGCCTGAACCGCGGCCCTTTTGCCTGTTGGAGCCTTGATGAAAAGCAAGACAATCCGCCGCTGGTCCTTTATCCACACCTGGACCAGCCTGATTTGCACGGTGTTCCTGCTGATGCTGGCGCTTACCGGCCTGCCGCTGATCTTTCACCACGAGATCGACCACCTGCTGGGGGACTCCCCCGAGCTGCGGCAAATGCCCGCCGCCACCCCGCACCTGGACCTGCAACAGCTGGTCAAGGCCGCCGAAGCCCACCGCCCCGGCGAAGTCATGCAGTACTTCGGCTGGGACGAAGACGAGCCCAACGGCGTGATGGCGATCATGGCCAAGACCGCCGGCACCGAGCCCAATTCCTCCCACACCTTCATGCTCGACGCCCGCACCGGCGAAGCCGTGGCCATGCCTTCGGCCAATGGCGGGTTGATGATGGTCATGCTGCGCCTGCATGTGGACATGTTCGCCGGGCTGCCGGGCAAGCTGCTGCTGGCCTTCATGGGCCTGCTGTTTGTGCTGGCGATCATCTCCGGCACGGTGCTCTACCTGCCGTTCATGCGTCGCTTGAAATTCGCCAGCGTGCGCCAGGACAAATCCACCCGCCTGCGCTGGCTCGACCTGCACAACCTGATTGGCGTGGTGACCTTGACCTGGGCATTGGTGGTGGGGGTGACCGGGGTCATCAGCGCCTGCGCCGACCTGATCATCGCCGCCTGGCGCAACGACAGCCTCAGCGCCATGGTCGCACCCTACCGCGACGCCCCGCCGCTGGCCGCACTGGCACCGGCCAGCCGCCTGCTGGATATCGCCCGGGACGCGGCTCCGGGCATGCAGCCGGACTTCATCGCCTTCCCCGGTACGCGCTTCTCCAGCGAGCACCACTACGCGGTGTTCCTCAAGGGCAGCAGCCACCTGACTTCGCACCTGCTGACCCCGGTGCTGATCGACGCCGGCACCCTGCAGGTCACTGCCGTGGGCACGCGCCCCTGGTACATGGATGCCATGGGCATGTCCCAGCCGCTGCACTTCGGTGACTACGGCGGCATGCCGATGAAGGTGCTGTGGGCGACCCTGGATGGGCTGACCATCATTGTCCTGGGCAGTGGCCTGTACCTGTGGACAGTCCGCCGGCGTGCTGCGAAGTCGGTTGCGCAGGTGCGCCCATGAAGCCTCGGCCATCGAACTTCTGGAAAGTCTTCAGGGTGCCGCTGGCCCTGGCCCTGCTCAGCGCCGGTGGCCTGTTCGCCGCGCTGCTGGGGGATGGGTTCTGGGACAGCCTGAGTTGGCTCGGCCTCGGCCTGCCGGCGCTGATCGCCCTTCGGGGCTTGTTCAGGCGCGGGCGAGCGGCTTGACGGCAGCCGAGGGAAAACCGCGCCACAGATACACCGACAGCCCCAGGCTGATCAGCAGCACCGGAATGAACACGCGGTTTTCCAGCAGCGCCTCAGCCGCGACCAGTACGCAAAACAGCGCCAGCCCCAGCAGTGGCACATAGCTCGCCGCCAGGCTCCAACGCCAGGGCCGGGTCACCGGCTCGGGGCCACGCAGGCCCAGCAGCCCGCACACCAGAGCCGGCAGGGCCAACGCCGGCAGCGCCCAGTACCAGGCCATATAGGCAAACGCCATGATCAACTCGGGCTCACCCTCGCCATGGCGACGAAACTCGTATTGCAGGGCCAGGTACACCGCCAGCCCACCCAACAGGGTCAGGGCCAGACTGTACAGCCCGTGCAAAAGATAGGACCTGCGCATTCATCACTCCTTGTCTGTCCCTTATGCCGCCCCTGTGGCCAGTGCCACAGGCTGCGCTAAGATCCTCGGGCCGCGAGCCTGTGCTCCGCTCCCAACCGCGAGGAATATTCATGTCTACCCCAAGCATGACGCTGTTCCACAACCGGGCATCACCTTACGTACGCAAAATCATGGTGCTGCTGCACGAAACCGGGCAGCTCAACCGTGTGGCCCTGCAAGCCTGCCAACTGACCCCGGTAAACCCGGACAGCGCGCTGAACCAGGACAACCCCCTGGGCAAGATTCCTGCCCTGCGCCTGGCCAACGGCCAAGTGCTCTACGACAGTCGGGTGATCCTCGAGTACCTGGACCAGCAACATGTCGGCAACCCACTGATTCCCCGAGAGGGTTCGGCCCGCTGGCGGCGCCTGACCCTGGCGGCCCTGGCCGACGGGATCATGGAGGCCGCCGTGCTGGTGCGTTACGAGCTGACCCTGCGGCCACCGGAACACCACTGGGCGCCGTGGCTCGAAGGCCAGCGTGACAAGATCCGGCGAGCCCTGGCAGTGCTTGAGGCCGAGGCGCTGGCCGAGCTGACCAGCCACTTCGACGTGGCCGCCATCAGCGTCGCCTGTGCCTTGGCTTACCTGGACTTCCGCCATCCGGACCTGGAGTGGCGCCAGCAACAGCCCGGCCTCGCTGCCTGGTACTTCGAGGTCAGTCAGCGGCCTTCGATGCTCGAGACCCGACCGCCGCTCTAATCGGTCAGGCGATCGGGCCTTTTCGCCGGCAAGCCGACTCCTACAGCACGGGGCGTGGCTTGCTGGCGCACCAGCCACCACGCCTCCAGCGGAAACAACTCGCCAATGCGCAGCGTCAGGCTTTCCCGCAGACGCTGATCCTCGCGCAACCCCAACGACCTACTCACGCACCACCTCCAGATCGAACTGCAAGGGTGCCGGCTCCTTGCGCAAGCCAATGCCATACCAGTCCAGCTTGCGAGTCAGCACCATGAACACGCCCAGCAGACCAAACAGCAGCAGCGAACCCATCAGCAGCGCGTAGTCCTCGGCGCTGAGCAGGCCGTAGAGCAAGCCATACAAAGCCGCCAGCCCCGCCGCAAAGGCCGCACCATTGCGCCAGCTGTGCAGCACATGGCTGACATAGAAACCGATCAGGCCGACACAGGCCGCCGCCGACAGGCCATACGCCAGCTCGAAGCCCAAGTGCTCGGACAGCGACAGCAGCAACAGGTAGAAGAACGCCAGGGCCACGCCCACCAGGCCGTATTGGATCGGATGGACCGACAGGCTCTTGAGCACCTCGAAGAGGAAGAACCCGGCAAAGGTCAGGCCGATGAACAGCAACGCATATTTGATCGCCCGATCGCTTTTCAGGTACTGGTCCACCGGGTCGATGAAGCTCACGCCAAAACTGCGGCCATTAAAGTCGCGACACTCACTGGTGATCACGCAACGATCCAGAGCCTGCTGCAGGTTGGTGGAGAAGAACGAGGTCTGCCAAAGCGCCGAAAAGCCCTGCTCGGTGACCTCCCGCTGCACCGGCAGGTAGTTGCCGACAAAGCTTGGGTGAGGCCAGTTGGCCGTCAGCAGCACCTTGCTGGTCTTGCCCACCGGCAGCACCTGCAACTGCCCGGTGCCCTGCAGGCGCAGGTCGAAGGCGAAGTCCAGGCGGGTGCCTTTCTTCAGGTCCAGGGGCGGCAGCATCACGTGCACGCCTTCATCCAGCCAACTGACGAAGGTGCCCGGGGCGAAGTCCAGGGTCTGGCCATTGAGCTGCAGTTGCAGGGCGTTTTCGATACCGCGGATATCACTGATACCCACCGCCAGGAATGGCTGGTCGAACTGGTAGTCGGCGAAGTTTTCCTTGATGCCGTACTGCTCGGGAACCACAAAGTGGCCACTGATGTGGTTGTCGGCATGGAACAGCCGCGCCTCATAGATGCCCCGGGCCCGCAGCTCGGTCTGGGCCTTGCCGTCCAGCTCGAAATGCTCCGGCAGGAAGAACAGCCGCCCTTGCTCCTCGCTGGTTTCCTGGTAGCGTTTCTTGGTTTTTTCGTCGGTCTTCCAGGTGCGCACGGTCTGGCGGTAATCCACCACCATCACCGGGCCGCTGATCTGCTGCTGGGTGCTGGAGCTGCGGGCGATATCGTCGAGCACGCCGTCGCGCAGGGACTGCCGCTCGCCGATCAGGCCACTGATCATCAAGAGCGGGATCAGCAACAGCAGGATCAGCAGGCCGATGGCCCCGAGTTTAAAGGTCAAGTTACGGTTCATGAGGCTCTCCCGGTTCGAATGGGGGAGAGTCTGGGACGCGGCCATGGGGGTTTTATGGGGACAATGTGGAGACTCTGTGGAGAATCCCCAGGGCCTGTGTGGCGAGGGCGCTTGCTCCCTCGTCACATCCCCCCTTCAAGTCCGCTTGATCAGGGCAGGCGCACGCTCACCTGTACCCCGCCTGGGACGTTGGCAATGTGCATCTGGCCGCCATGTAGTTGCACCACTTCCTCGACGAAGTTCAGCCCCAGGCCCGTACTCTTGCGCCCGCTGTCCGGGCGCGGCAGGGAATAGAAACGCTCGCACAGGCGCGGCAGGGCGTAGTCCGGAATCGGCTCGCCCTGGTTGAACAGGACCAGTTCCACGCCCTGCTCCACCCGTTGCGCGCTGCAACGCAGCAGGCCGCCCACGGGACTGAAGTCCAGGGCGTTGGTCAGCAGATTGCCCAGGGCCTGGCGTAGCAGGAACGGCTCGCCGGACCAGGCCAGGTCCGCCGCCACCGTCAATTCCACCTGAAGCTGTTTGCCTTCGATACGCCCGTGCTGGCTGTCGAGCAGTTCCTTGCACAAGGGCGCCAGGGGCACGCTGATCCGCTCTTCCAGGCCCTGGCGCTGTTCCACTTGCGCCAGGTTCAACAGGCGCTCGATCAGCTGCTGCATGCGTGCGCTTTCGCTGTCGATATTGCCGACGAAGCGCTGGCGCTGCTCCAGGGGCATCTCGCTTTGCAGCAGCTCCGCCGCGCCGCGAATCGCCGCCAGGGGGCTCTTGAGCTCGTGGGTCAGGGTGTGCACGTAGCGCTCCACATAGGCCTTGCCTTCGAGCTGGGTGCGCATGTGTTCCACCGCCGTCGCCAGTTGCTCCAGCTCGCCGCCGCGATAGTGCGGTAGCTCGGCGCGACGGCCTTCGCTGACCGCCAGGGCGTAAGCGGTCATGCGTCGCAGCGCTGCGCTCAGCCACCAGGACAGCAAGGCACCAAACAGCAGGCCCATGGCGATCAGCCCGGCGCCGTACCACAGCAGGCGGCGTTCGGTGCGGTCGACATAGGGCTGCAGGGAACTGTTGGGCTTGGCCACGGTGACCACGCCGATGATCTGGCCGTTGTCACGGATCGGCGCGCCCACGTGCATCACCGAGGAGTTGGGATCGTCGGCCAGCGAGCGCGACGAACGGGCGCCGTACTGGCCACGCAGGGTCAGGTACACGTCATTCCAGCGCGAATAATCCTGGCCCACCGCCAGGCCGCTGGAGTCCAGGACCACGATGCCCTTGGCGTCGGTGACGTAGATACGGTGGTTGACCTGATTCTTCGGCAGGCCCCAGATGGTCGCTGCCGGTTGCCGCTCGCCGTAAGCGCGCAGCAGCTGCGGCCAGCGGTTTTCGCTGAGGGTGCCGGCCTTGAAATCGTCCCGCAGGATCTCCGCCAGCAGGTTGGCGGTGTCCACCAGGGTTTCCTCGGTGGACTGGCGCACGCCGGGGCGGATCTCCTTCATCACCGTGCTCAGCACGAAATAGCCAGTCAGGCTGATGAACAGCAGATAGACCAGGAAGATGCGGATGCCCAGAGTCATCAGGCGTGACTCGGGCTGTAGCTGTAGCCCAGGCCGCGATGGGTCTGGATCGGCTCGGCCTGGGCCGCCACCAGGCGCAACTTGGCCCGCAGGCTTTTGATGTGGCTGTCGATATTGCGCTCGTAGCCCACATCCGCCACCACCCCGAGGGCGTCCAGCAGTTGCTCGCGGCTGAAGACTCGCTCGGGCTGCTCCAGCAGACATTGCAACAGACGGAATTCATGCCGGGTCAGGCTCAGGGGCTGGGCCCGATAACTGATCTGCACCCGTTCCGCGTCGATAACAAACAAGGCCGTCGCCGGTTCGGGGGCGGCTCGCGGGGTCATGCGCTTGAGGATCGCCTTGACCCGCGCCGCCACTTCCCGCGGGCTGAAAGGCTTGACCACATAGTCGTCGGCACCGATCTCCAGCCCCACCACCCGGTCGATCTCACCGTCCCGGGCGCTGAGGAACATCACCGGCACCTCGCTAAAGCGGCGCAGCTCCTTGCAGGTTTCAAAGCCGCTGATATCCGGCAGACCGATATCGAGGATGATCAGGTCCGCCGGGGTGGCCCGCTGATAGTCCAGGGCCCCGCGGCCCAGGCTCAGCCAAGTGGTGGTGAAACCTTCGCCTTGCAGGGCAAAGATCAGGGTGTCGGCAATCGCCGCTTCGTCTTCGACAATCAGGATATGGGGCATGGCATCCAAGCACGCAAATTCAGTGGGCGAACGGTGCCGGATGCCCGGTAAGCCGTCAATCAGCAGTCGGGCTTGTCTGCGGTATAACGCCGCGCCGGGTTCACCGCCGCGCCGAATTCACGCAGAGCCTTGGCGCCGATCAGCAGCGGGTAGTTGAAGCTGCTGCGGTCGGTGAGGTTGACCTCCACCGTGCGCTTGACGTTGCCCAGGCACATTTCCAGTTCCACCACCGGGCGCTTGGCCGACTGCGGTTCTTCAACCTCATCGCCTTCGTCGGAACGGCTCTTGATCTTGCTGATCCGCGCCACCTTGTGTTCATAGACCTTGCTCCCGGCATCCTTGGTGGCCAGGCGGAAACGCACCCAGTCCTCGCCGTCGCGGGTAAAGGTCTGGATATCCTTGGCCGACAGCGAAGCGGTCAGGGCTCCGGTGTCCATCTTGGCCTGCAGGGTTTCACCGATTTCCGGCAGGCGGATGTATTCGTAACGGCCATACAGCGTCGGCTCGGCGGCCATCACCGGCAGCGCCAACAGAGAAACAAGAGCAAGGACAGATTTCACGACAGTGGATTCCTTGTGAGAGGGGCAGCGGGATTTTAGACCGCTGCCAACGAATTGGTTCTACCCCTGCCCTGCAGGAGCCGGCTTGCCGGCGAAGAGGCCCAGCCTGCCCAACACCCTACCCGTCCCCAAGTGAAACATTCGTCAGCACACTAGCATTTGGCCTGTCCGGCGAAGCTGCTTATCATGGCGCGCCCAAAAGATTGTAAAGAGTGCCTTATGCGCCGCCTGCTCACCGGCTGTTTCGTCACCCTGCTCCTGCTGCTCAACACCCTGGTGCTGTTCGGCCCGCTGATGGTGTTTGCCCTGCTCAAGCTGGTCCTCCCGGGGCGCCTGCGGGACTACGCTTCCGCGGCGGTGATGTGGATCGCCGAAACCTGGGCCGAAATCGACAAGCTGATCTTTGCCCTGTGCATCCCTACCCGCTGGGACATCCGCGGCGGCGAAGGCCTGCGTGAAGACACCTCCTACCTGGTGGTGAGCAACCACCAATCCTGGGTCGACATCCCGGCGCTGATCCAGACCCTCAACCGGCGCACGCCGTTCTTCAAGTTTTTCCTCAAGAAGGAACTGATCTGGGTGCCCTTCCTCGGTCTGGCCTGGTGGGCCCTGGACTACCCCTTCATGAAGCGCTACAGCAAGGCGTTCCTGGCCAAGCACCCGGAACTGCAAGGCAAGGACCTGGAAATCACCAGGGCTGCCTGCGAGCTGTTCAAGCGCCAGCCAGTGACCGTGGTCAACTACCTGGAGGGCACCCGTTTCACCCCAGCCAAGCGCCAGCAGCAGAACTCCCCCTTCCAGCACCTGCTCAAGCCCAAGGCTGGCGGCGTGGCCTTCGTTCTCGCAGCCCTGGGTGAACAACTGGACGCGGTGCTGGATGTGACTGTGGTCTATCCACAAGCACGCACCCCCGGTTTTTGGGACCTGATCTGCGGCAGCGTGCCCAAGGTGATCATCGACATCCGTACCCGCGAGCTGGACCCGTCGCTGTGGCACGGCGATTACGAAAACGACCCGGCGTTCCGCCAGCAAGTGCAGGACTGGGTCAACCGGCTATGGACCGACAAGGACCAGCGCATCAGCGAACTGCTGAGCGAAAACCGCTGATCAATCGATGATCACGTGGGGCAGGAAGCGGCTGCTGTCCTTGGTGATCGGCGAGTTGTCCTCACGAATGCCAATCCCCGCCGGCTGATCGCCGATCACCCAACTGCCGATCACTGTGTGATTACCGGCAAAGGTCGGCAGCGGCTGAAACTGCTGGCGGATACAGGGGCCACCACCGTAGGGCCCGGCTTCGATCAAACGCTCGCCACCCGCGGTGCAGATTTCCACATTGGCCCCTTCACGGGAAAAGAACGGCTTGCGCACCCAGCCCGCATTCAGGCTGGCGCAGGGGGCGTCGTCGATGAACGACGGCAGCAGGTTCGGGTGCCCCGCGTGCCGCTCCCAGAGCAGGGCCATGGCGCCCTTGTTGGACAGGATCGCCTTCCACGGCGGCTCGACAAACTGCGTGCCGCTGCCGGCAATCGCCGGGCCAAAGGCTTCGTTGAACAAATGCTCCCAGGGATAGAGCTTGAACAGGCTTTCAATGGGCGTGCCCAGCAGGTCGACAAAACGCCCGCCGGCATTCAGGCCAATCGCCTCGATATCGATCAGCCGCGTACCCAGGCCGGCCTGACGGGCGATGTCCCGCAGGTATTCGACGGTGCCGCGATCCTCAAGCGAGTCCCTGACCGAGGCGAAGTGCATCGGCGACTTGAAGCCACCCTGGACGAAGGCCTGGAGCAGCTTGTCCTCGATGCTGTTGAACTGATCGCAGCCCGCCGGCAGTTGTCCGCGCTGCATCTGCTGTTCGAGCCAGACGTACTGGAAGAAGCTCGCCTCATACAGCGAGGTCGGCGTGTCGTAGTTGGTTTCCAGGAGCTTGGCCGGACCTGCGCCGTCGTAGCACAGGTCCATGCGCCCATAGAGATGGGGCTCGCCCTGCTTCCAGGACTGGCGGATCAACTCATGGAAGGCCTCGGGGATGGCCAGGCGCTCCAGCAACTCTTCGCTGTCCACCACCTCGGCCACCAGGGCCATGCACAGCTCGTGCAGTTCCTGGGTCGGGTCTTCCAGGTCGTCCTCGATCTGTCGCAGGTTGAAGCGGTAATAGGCCGACTCGTCCCAGTAAGGCTCGCCGTCGAAGGTGTGGAAAGCGAAGCCCAGTTGTTCCGCCGTGGCCTGCCAGTCCGCCCGCGGGGTGCTGGGGATGCGTTTCAAGAACCGAAGCTCCAACTGCTGTGGCTGGAGGAACCGAAGCCGCTGCGGCTGACCACTTCATGGGCACCGGCCAGGGAGTTGCCGGCGCTGGTGAAGTGTTCCGGGCTGGAAATACCGAAGCGTCCACCGTTGGCGCCGGAGAAGGTCTTGCCGGCCTCCACCTGCTGGCTGAGGGTGCTCAGTCGCGTACCGCCGCGACCGTCGCGCTCCTGATACAGGGGCTCGCTGAAATAGCGCGGCTCCGGGGTCGAGTCCAGGCCGATCCAGCGCCAGAAGCTGGAACCGGTGCTGGAGGCGTTGCTGCTACGGCCACCACCACCACCACCACCACCACCACCACCACTGCTACCTGAACTGCTGCTGGAGCTGCTCTGTTGCTGTTCTTCCTCGGGCTCGACCGGCACCGTGCGCTGAGTGGTCAGGGCAAAGCCGCTGGAAAGCGGCACGTAGGCGCGGTTGTCCCGGGAGACCATGCACTTGCCCGTGAAGAACTCCTCCTCACAGCGTTGCAGATCCAGGTAACGCGGGGCCACGCTCTCTCCACGCTCGCTGGCATCAGCCCGAGCCGCCTGGCAGATCGCCAACGGGATCTGTGCTCGCTCGCATTCACTCAGACTGGTGAAGTTCTGGGTTTGGCGCACTTCCCGGGTCGCCTGGGGCTGACCGTCACAGGCGGCCAGGGCGAACGGCACGCTGCCCAGCAGCACCAGGCGCACACTTCTACTGCGCTTCATGCCGACGCCCTCAGACCGATGGGGTCATGCAGGCCGCATTCAGCAGGCCGACACCGACAGAGACCGAAGCCACCAGGATCGCTGCGGCGTTTTCCTGGTTGGCGATGCGCTGGGACAGCCCCTTGAGGATCAGGCTGACCACCAGGAACGTGAGCAATTGCACCACCGCGGCGACGCCGGCCCAGAGCAGGAAATCGATGATCGAAATGGAATGGGAAATTGCGCTGGCCACCGGAATCGCAAAGCCCAGCAAGGCACCGGACAGGGCGATCGACGCGGCACTGTTGCCCTGGCGGATCAGGGCGAATTCGTTATAAGGCGTCAGGCGCGTGTAGATGAACGCGTAGAGGGCAAAGACCAGGGCAGCGCCCAGCATGTAGAGCATGAAACCGAGCACCGCATCGGCGGGCAGAGACATCTTCAGTGCATCCATGAACATCGCGTTCAAGCTTCCTTGGAAAACGGGGCGCGAGATATAGCACAGGCCCGATTCGACGAAAACTCCAGGAAAGGTAAAGACGAGTGCATCAACAATCAGGAAAAGCCCCGACGCGCCCGGCGCCGAGGCTGCAGGGCGTTACTTGGCCACGCCCCAGATGCCGCTCAGGCTTTGCAGCAGAGAACCGCCGACGCCCTGCTGGCCCAGGTACTGCAGGATCAACGGGGCAAACTGGCCGATCATGCCGCTGTCCATGCCCAGGGCACCAAAGGCGTTGTTCAAGTCATTGGTGTCCTTGACGTTGCCCAGGGCGCTGTCCAGGCCGGCGGTTTTACCGGAAGACTGACCGAGCAGGCCGCCCAAGGCGCCCAAACTGCCCAGGGCGTTGCTGCCCGAGAGCTGGTCCAGGCCCGGTACGCTTTTGCTCAGTTGTGAATAGTCCGAACTGCTCAGTTGATTCTTCGCCAGGCCGAGCATGGCGCCGGTGCCGCCGACGGCTTGCTCAGGGGTGACATTGAGTTGCGACAGGGTGCCCAGCAGACCGGCGGTCTGGGAGGTCGGTGCGGCAGCAGCGGCCTTGTCGCCGCCCTGCATGCCGGCAATGGCATTGGCCGCATCGTTCAGGCTGAAACCGCCGGCCAAAGCCGAACCGGCTGCCAGGGTCATCAGGGTAGCCAGGGCGAAACCGCGTGGAATATTCATCGAAACAACCTCATGGGGCGAGAAACCACCCGGATTCGGGCAGCGGGAAAACAGTGTTTTGACTGAGGCCGACGGCGAATGTTCCGACACCCACCCTGCCGTCCGGCGGCTGCATCCAGGCCCGCTGCTGCTACGTATATCGTTCACAAGCGCCTATCCCAGCCCCGGCACGAGGCAACAGGACGTGAATGGAACAACCGCCCCCCCTGGACTAATCTTTGGCTGCGTCAGTCGGCGTCTGTCGTTGCCCCTTGCCCCAGTTCCTGCCAGGAGAACCGCTATCTCGACCCTCGACACCGATCAGCTGCGGCACCTGCTGGCCCAGTGTTCACTGGGCGATCGCCGGGCCTTCGAAACCCTCTATCGCAGTGTTGCGCCACGCCTGCACGGCGTCGCCCTGCGCTTCATGGGCCGCCGCGATCTGGCCGAAGAGGTGCTGCAGGAAAGCTTCGTGCGCATCTGGAACAACGCCGTGCGCTACCAGCCGCACCTGTCCGCGCCCCTGACCTGGATGATCAACATCACCCGCAACCAGGCCATCGACCAGTTGCGCAAACACCGCGAACGGCCGTTGGGCGAGTTCGAAGAACAACAGCTGGAGGATCAAGGCCCTTCAGCCCACGAACAACTGGACAGCGCGCGCCAAGCCCAGGCCCTGAACCGCTGTCTGGAAAACCTCGACGGCATGCAACGCCAATCCATCACCGTGGCCTACTTCCAGGGCCTGTCCTGCTCGGAGCTGGCCGAACACTTGGCGGCGCCCCTGGGCTCGGTGAAATCCTGGATTCGCCGGGGCATGGAACGCCTGCGCCGGTGCCTTGAAGCATGAACTATCAAACCCCTGAACGACGCCGCGCCCTGGCCGCCGACTACGCCATCGGCCTGATGCAGGGCGCCGCACGCCGGCGCTTTGAAATGCTCTTGCTGGATGACACCGCCCTGCGTGAAGAACTGGCGCAGTGGCAGGAAAGCCTGGCCCCTTTGACCGACGCCTTGCCTGAAGAGGTGGTGCCGGAGCGGGTCTGGGAGGGTATCCAGGCACGCATCGAACCCCAGGTCCTGCATGTACCGAAGAAAAATCCACTGTGGATGCGCCTGCGCCTGGCGATTGCCGCCTGCGCAGTCGTGGCGACCCTGTACATCGGCTTTATCCAGCAAAGCGATCAGGTGCGCTACAGCGCCACCCTGCTCAGCGCCGACCAGCAACCGGCGCTGCGGATCAAGGCCCACGCCCAGTACCTGCAAGTCGAACCCCTGACCCTGGCGGCTGTTGGCCTGGACCGCAGCCTGGAACTCTGGGCGATTCCTGCCGACGGCAAACCGATTTCCCTCGGCGTGGTGCCGGTGGGGGGCAAAGGCAAGATCAACCTGAGCCCGGCCCAGCGCGAGCTGCTGGGCACCCCGATCGCCCTGGCGGTGAGCCTCGAACCCCACGGCGGCTCGCCTACCGGGCAACCCACCGGGCCGGTGCTGTACCAGGGACAACTTACAGTGCTGTAACCGGCACCCGCTGGCGTAGGAGCGGGCTTGCCCGCGAACGCCCTCAAGGTAAACTCCGCGCCCAGGCCCCACCCACGCCTTTGCAGACAGCCCCCCTGCCTGCCATGGAAGACCCCGCGCCACCTGGCGCCATCAACCGAACGGACTCTTATGAGAGCTGCGCTATACAGCTGCATCCTGCTGGCCCTGGCAACGGCCCTGTTCCTCTGGCGAATCAGCACCCCGGTCGATAGCAGCCAATGCACCGACGCGGCCCCGGGCCCCCTGACCGGCTTCATCCGCCAGCACTTCAGCGATCGCCAGGGAGCCGACTGGCGCGACGACGGCAGTGCCTTGGGCATTCTTGGCGTTGCCGAGGCCCAGGCGTTCGCCCGCCAACCCGAGCGTTACTACTGCGAAGCCCTGAACCTGCTGCAGGACCCAGAGCGAACCCAGACAGAAAAGGTGCACACCACGGCCCTGATGCTGTCCCTGCCCCTCGACTACTACCTGGACCTCATGGACCGCAGCCACCAGCTGTACCAGCGCGGCGCCATGGACCGCCCCGTCCTGACCCTGGTGCTGATACCAAGAGGCACGGCGCTGAACTACTGGTGGCTGCCCCAGTGGCGCTCGCGCTTCCAGCGGGATGCGCCAGGCATCCTGGCCGAGACCGACATAAAGGAAATCCTGAGTGGCGAACACTGGTTCGACTACCCGGGCAGAGGCTATTGACTCACCATCCGCAACCGTTACCGAGCACTCGCCGAACAACCGACAATTCCTGCAAGACATCAACCGATGGCTGCGACCTGATGGATGTGCTGGGACGGCGCTTGTGCGCCACACTGATCGCCTGATTGAAAGTGCCTCCCCCCAGAAGAAAAAACGCCGCGTTCTCGGCAAGAGAACGCGGCGTTTTAAGTGACTGACAGGCTTCAACCCAAAGGCTGACGGTCCTCAGGCAGCGCTGAACAGCTTGTGCGGGTCGATGACGAATTTCTTCGGCACGCCGGCGTCGAACTCGCCATAGCCGCGCGGGGCGTCGTCGAGGCTGATGACTTCAACCCCCACCACGTCGGCAATGTTGATGCGGTCCCACATGATGGCCTGCATCAGTTGGCGGTTGTATTTCATCACCGGGGTCTGGCCAGTGTGGAAGCTGTGGGACTTGGCCCAGCCCAGACCGAAGCGGATGCTCAGGCTGCCCATCTTCGCTGCAGCGTCCACGGCTCCCGGGTCTTCGGTGACGTACAGGCCGGGAATGCCGATCTTGCCCGCCACCCGCACCACGCCCATCAGCGAGTTGAGCACGGTGGCCGGGGCTTCGTGCTGGGCACCGGCATGGCCGTGACCACGGGCTTCGAAGCCCACGGCGTCCACTGCGCAGTCGACTTCCGGCTCACCGAGCAAATCGGCGATCTGTTCGTGCAGCGGGGTGTCCTTGGACAGGTCGGCAATTTCAAAACCCTGGGCCTTGGCGTGGGCCAGGCGCACCGGGTTGACGTCGCCGACAATCACCACCGCCGCCCCCAGCAAGCGCGCAGAAGCGGCGGCCGCCAGACCGACCGGACCGGCACCGGCCACATAAACGGTGCTGCCCGGGCCAACGCCAGCGGTGACGGCGCCGTGATAACCGGTGGGCAGGATGTCGGAGAGGCAAGTCAGGTCGCGGATCTTCTCCATGGCCTTGTCGCGATTCGGCAGTTTCAGCAAGTTGAAGTCGGCGTAAGGCACCAGCACGTACTCGGCCTGGCCACCGGTCCAGTCGCCCATGTCGACGTAACCGTAGGCACCACCGGCGCGGGCCGGGTTGACGGTCAGGCAGACCCCGGTGTGTTGCTCCTTGCAGGAACGGCAGCGCCCGCACGCCACGTTGAACGGCACCGAAACCAGATCGCCGATCTTCAGGTTCTCGACGTCACTGCCCTTCTCGATGACTTCGCCGGTGATTTCGTGGCCCAGGACCAGGCCGACCTGGGCGGTGGTACGGCCACGGACCATGTGTTGGTCCGAACCGCAGATGTTGGTGGAGACCACGCGCAGGATGACGCCGTGCTCAATCTTCCTGCCACGCGGGTCCTGCATTTTTGGATAGTCGATTTTCCGTACTTCGACCTTGCCGCTGCCGAGATACACGACACCACGATTACCAGACATGCTTTCACCTCGCTGTTGTTGTTATGGAACCGCGTTACCCACAGGGGAAACACGTGGATTGCTCGGGTACAGATGCTGTTTCGTTTTCAAAATCGCTTTCACGCGAACAGGCGCAACGCCTGTAGGAGCGAGCTTGCTCGCGAAGGGCTGCGCAGCAGCCCCAAGAATCATCAGAGCACCACCGTGCGGTTGCCGTTCAAGAACACCCGCCGTTCGATGTGATAACCCACCGCCCGGGCCAGGGTCAGGCCTTCGATGTCCCGGCCCTTGGCAATCAGGTCTTCGGGGTAGTAACTGTGGTCCACCACTTCCACGCCCTGGGCGATGATCGGGCCTTCGTCCAGGTCGTTGTTGATGTAGTGCGCGGTGGCGCCCACCAGTTTCACGCCCTTGTTGTAGGCCTGGTGATAAGGCTTGGCGCCCTTGAAACCCGGCAGCAGGGAGTGGTGGATATTGATCGCCTTGCCATCGAGCTTGCGGCACAGCTCCGGCGACAGCACCTGCATGTAGCGGGCAAGAATCACCAGTTCGGCACCGGAGTCCTCGATCACCTGCCACACCTGACGCTCCTGGGACGGCTTGTCGTTGGGGTCGAGGGGGAAGTGGTGGTAGGGAATCTGGTGCCAGTCGGCCAGGGGTTTGAGGTCCGGGTGGTTGGACACCACCGCCACCACGTCCATGGGCAACTGGCCGATGCGCTGGCGATAGAGCAAGTCGTTGAGGCAGTGGTCGGCCTTGGAGACCATGATCACCACCTTCGGCCGGTAGTGTGGCGCGGTCAGTTCGAAGTTCATCTCGAAGGCCTTGGCTCGCTGCGCCAGGCCATCGCGAAAGCCCTGTTCGTCGAGGCCGTCGGGCTGGCGAAATTCCACGCGAATGAAGAAACGGCCCGAGAGCCGGTCATCGAAGGAATGGTGCTCGGTGACGTAGCAGCCCTGCTCGAACAGAAAGCGGGTCACCGCGTCCACCGTGCCGAGCACGCTGGGGCAATCGGCGGTGAGAATCCATGTATCAGGGGCTCGGCTCATGGGGAGTAACTCCTGTTCGTTGGGGCAACCGCAGCGCGGTCGATTCTCTGTAGGAGCGAGCTTGCTCGCGAAAAATCCAAGGGCGCTGTGGTCTTCCGGGAAATCCATCCTTCGCGAGTTCGCGAGCCAGCTCGCTCCTACCAGGCCAAGCGGGGTTCAGGCCTGCACGCTAAGGCCATATTCGGCCGCGGCATCCTGCAGCCACATCCACCAGTAATCGGAGAAGCTGCGGCGTACCAGCAGTTCCCAGGTGTCTTCGCCTGTACGGCGAATCACCAGCTGCGACTTGGCGAACACCGTGCCCACCGCCTTGCCCACCGGAAAGTTGTTCGGGTGCACGTCGTAGCTGGTGGACTTCATCAGCACCTGACGCACGTTGGGGCCGGACAGTTCGAGGATCTGCTGGCCACCGCTGACGTTGACGATCTGGATATGCAGGTCGCCCAGGGCTGCGCGCAGGTTCTGCTCGGCGGCGAATTCTTCGCCGCTGGGCACGATCAGCAACCACTCATCCGGGCCCAGCCATTGCAGGCTGCTGTCGCCGTTGACCACCACGCTCAGGGCGCCCGGCAATTCGATACCCAGGGCCTTGTGCACGCCGGCAGCGAAGGCCGGATCGTGGCCGTCGCCACGGATCGTCAGGTGGCCGAGGAGTTTTTTCTCGCGCAGGATCACTCCGGCGTTCTTGCGGCCCTTGCCCACCAGGCTCGGCAGGTCGGCGTGGTGCAAGGACGACTCGGCCTTGGCCCCGCTGGTAGGGCGCTGTTGGTAAACGTTGACTGCGGTCATAGAGCACCTGTCCTGAATTCTGTTGATAACGCCAGCCCTGTGGGGGCGGCTGTCGGCGAAGAGGCGCTTGGGCCTTGTGCCGGCCCTGAGGCCGCCTTCGCCGGCAAGCCGGCTCCTACGTGAACCGTGTTGTGCCTTAGATGTTCTGACGATCGCCTTTGGGGTCGAAGAACACCGAGGAAACGATTTCCGCCTCGATCACCCGGCCATCGGCCAGGGGCGCGAAGACCCGCTCGCCCAAGCGCTTGAGGCCGCCCTTGACCACGCCCAGGGCGAAGGAATAACCCAGGGAGTTGTGGGCGTAGCTGGAGGTCACGTGACCGACCATGCTCATGGGAATCGCCTGCTTGGGGTTGAACACCAGTTGCGCGCCTTCCGGCAGCCACTGGGTCGGGTCGATCGGCTTGAGCCCCACCAGTTGCTTGCGTTGCTCACGCACGCAGTCTTCACGGTTCATCCCGCGCCAGCCGATCCACGAGAACGGCTTGGTCCGGCCCACGCACCAGCCCATGTTCAGGTCGTCCGGGGTCATGGAACCGTCGGTGTCCTGGCCAACGATGATGAAACCCTTCTCGGCCCGCAGCACGTGCATGGTCTCGGTGCCATAGGGGGTCAGGTTGTACTTCTTGCCGGCCTCGACGATCTGCTCCAGCACGCCCATGGCGTAGTCGGCCTGGACGTTGACCTCGTAGGACAGCTCGCCGGTGAAGGAGATGCGGAACACCCGCGCCGGCACGCCGCCCACCAGGCCTTCCTTCCAGGTCATGAACGGGAAGCCGTCCTTGTCCAGGTCGATGTCGGTGACTTCGCTCAACAGCTTGCGGCTGTTGGGGCCCGACAGGGTCATGGTGGCCCAGTGGTCGGTGACCGAGGTGAAGTACACCTTGAGGTCCGGCCATTCGGTCTGCTGGTAGATCTCCAGCCACTGCAGCACGCGAGCCGCGCCGCCGGTGGTGGTGGTCATCAAGAAGTGGTTGTCGGCCAGACAGGCAGTGACGCCGTCGTCGAAGACCATGCCGTCTTCCTTGCACATCAGGCCGTAGCGGGCCTTGCCCACGTCGAGCTTGGTCCAGGCGTTGGTGTAGATGCGGTTGAGGAATTCACGGGCGTCCGGGCCCTGGATGTCGATCTTGCCCAGGGTCGAGGCGTCCAGCAGGCCAACGCTGTCACGCACGGCCAGGCATTCACGCTTGACCGCGGCGTGCAGGTCTTCGCCGTTTTTCGGGAAGTACCAAGGGCGCTTCCACTGGCCGACGTCTTCGAACTCGGCGCCGTTCTTCACGTGCCAGGCATGCAGCGCGGTGAAACGCACCGGCTCGAAGATGTGCCCACAGTGACGACCGGCCACGGCGCCGAAGGTCACCGGGGTGTAGTTCGGACGGAACATGGTGGTGCCCATCTGCGGGATGCTGACGTTCAGCGAGCGGGCAGCAATGGCCAGGCCGTTGACGTTGCCCAGCTTGCCCTGATCGGTACCGAAGCCCAGGGCGGTGTAGCGCTTGACGTGTTCCACCGACTCGAAGCCCTCGCGGGTCGCCAGTTCGATGGCGGCGGCGGTGACGTCGTTCTGCAGGTCGACGAATTGCTTCGGCGCCCGGGCAGTGCCTTTTTCATGGGGCACCTGGAACAGCGCCAGGGTCGGTTCTTCAAGGCGGGCCAGGGCTTTGGGCAGCACGCCCTCCACGCTCTGGAAGCCAGCTTCGCTGGCGGCGCGTACACCGCCCTCGAAACCATCGGCCAGGGTGTCGCCGAGGCTGTAGACGCCGTTGATGCCACCGACGCACACGCGTTTCTGCGGCGCTTCACCGGGCACAAAACCGAGGATGTCTTCACGCCACACCGGCTTGCCGCCCAGGTGCGAAGCCAGGTGCACCACCGGGCTGTAGCCGCCGGAGCTGGCGATCAGGTCGCAATCGAGCCATTCGCCAGGGCTGGTGACCTTGTGCGCCTTGACGTCGATGGCCGCTATGCGCGCGCCGGTCACGTGTTTGCTGCCACGGGCTTCGATCACCGCACTGGAAGTGAGGATGCGGATGCCCTTGGCCCGGGCTTCTTCCACCAGAGCGCCGCGGGGGTTGTGCCGCGCATCGGCGATGGCCACCACTTGCAGGCTGGCGTCGAGCCAGTCCAGGGCCACGCGGTAGGCATGGTCGTTGTTGGTGGACAGCACCAGCTTCTTGCCCGGGGCCACGCCGTAGCGGCGCACGTAGGTGGACACGGCACCGGCCAGCATGTTGCCCGGCACATCGTTGTTGCCGTAGACCAGCGGCCGCTCGTGGGCGCCGGTGGCCAGCACCACACGCTTGGCGCGAACCCGGTGGATACGCTGGCGCACCTGGCCGATCGGCGCACGGTCGCCGAGGTGATCGGTGAGACGCTCGTGAATGGTCAGGAAGTTATGGTCGTGGTAGCCGTTGACCGTGGCCCGTGGCAGCAACAACACATCCGGCAGCGACTTGAGTTCGGCGACCACGCTGGCCACCCACTCCACCGCCGGCTTGCCGTCCAGGCTTTCGCGACTGTCCAGCAGGGTGCCGCCGAACTCTTCCTGCTCGTCGGCCAGGATCACCCGGGCGCCACTGCGGGCAGCGGCCAGGGCTGCCGCGAGACCGGCGGGGCCGCCACCGACAATCAGCACGTCGCAGTGCTGGTTCATGTTGTCGTAGGTGTCCGCATCGTTCTCGGTGGGCGAACGGCCCAGGCCCGCGGCCTTGCGGATGTACTTCTCGTAGGTCATCCAGAACGATTGCGGGTACATGAAGGTTTTGTAGTAGAAGCCCGGTGGCATCAGCTTGCCGCCGACCTTGCCGAGAATCCCCATCATGTCGTTGTTGACGCTGGGCCAGCCGTTGGTGCTGGTGGCCACCAGGCCCTGGTACAGCGCCTGTTGGGTAGCGCGCACGTTGGGGATCTGGGTGGCTTCGGTGGCGCCGATCTGCAGCACCGCGTTGGGCTCTTCACAGCCCGCGGCGAAGATGCCCCGGGGCCGGGAATACTTGAAGCTGCGACCGATGATGTCCACACCGTTGGCCAGCAGGGCCGAGGCCAGGGTGTCGCCCTCGAAGCCTTTGTAGGTCTGACCGTTGAAGGTGAAGGTGAGGACTTTGTTGCGGTCGATGCGTCCGCCGTTGGACAGGCGATTGGTCTGGCTCATACCTTCTCTCCAGCAGCCTTGGCGGTGAACTGCGGTTTGGTGCCAATCTTGTAGGTTTCAAGAATTTCGTAGGTGACGGTGTCGCGGGTGGCGTTGAAGTACTGGCGGCACCCGGCGGCGTGAATCCACAACTCGTGGTGCAGGCCGCGGGGGTTGTCGCGGAAGAACATGTAGTCGCCCCACTCCTCGTCGGTGCAGGCGTTGGGGTCCAGGGGCCGTGGAATGTGCGCCTGGCCGGACGAGTGGAATTCCTCTTCGGAGCGCAGTTCGCCGCAGTGAGGACAGAAGATATGCAACATAGGTATTTGTCCTTTTAGTGGGCGACCGCAGCAGCGCCGTGTTCGTCGATCAGCGCACCGTTGTGGAAACGGTCGATGGAGAAAGGAGCGGCCAGAGGATGCATCTCGCCCTTGGCCAGACTGGCGGCAAACACGTTGCCCGAGCCCGGGGTGGCCTTGAAGCCACCAGTGCCCCAACCGCAGTTGAAGAACATGTTCGGCACCGGCGTCTTGGAGATGATCGGGCAGGCGTCCGGGCTGGTGTCGACGATGCCGCCCCACTGCCGGTTCATGCGCACTCGGGAGAGAACCGGGAACATCTCGACGATGGCCTGGATGGTGTGCTCGATCACCGGGTAGGAGCCGCGCTGGCCGTAGCCGACCCAGCCGTCGATACCGGCACCGATCACCAGATCGCCCTTGTCCGACTGACTGATATAGCCGTGCACCGCGTTGGACATGATCACGCTGTCGATGATCGGTTTGATCGGCTCCGACACCAGCGCTTGCAGCGGGTGGGATTCGATCGGCAAACGGAAGCCCGCGAGCTTGGCCATGTGCCCGGAGTTACCGGCCGTGACCACTCCGACGCGCTTGGCGCCGATAAAGCCCTTGTTGGTCTCGACGCCGATGCACACGCCGTTTTCCTTGCGAAAGCCAATGACTTCAGTCTGCTGGATCAGGTCCACGCCCAGGGCGTCGGCGGCCCGGGCGAAACCCCAGGCCACGGCATCGTGACGGGCCACGCCGCCACGGCGCTGGACCGTGGCGCCAAGCACCGGGTAGCGGGTGTTCTTCGAGCAGTCCAGGTAAGGGATCTCGTCCGCCACCTGCTGGGTGTTGAGCAGCTCGCCGTCGATGCCGTTGAGGCGGTTGGCGCTCACCCGACGCTCGGAATCACGGATGTCCTGCAGCGTGTGGCACAGGTTGTAGACCCCGCGCTGGGAGAACATCACGTTGTAGTTGAGGTCCTGGGACAGGCCTTCCCACAATTTCATGGCGTGCTCGTAAAGCTGCGCCGACTCGTCCCACAGGTAGTTGGAACGCACGATGGTGGTGTTGCGCGCGGTGTTGCCGCCGCCCAGCCAGCCTTTTTCCACCACCGCGACGTTGGTGATGCCGTGTTCCTTGGCCAGGTAGTAGGCGGTCGCCAGGCCGTGCCCGCCACCGCCGACTATGACCACGTCATAGACTTTCTTCGGGGTCGGCGTGCGCCACATGCGCTGCCAGTTTTCATGGTGGCTGAGAGAGTGCTTGAAGAGGCCGAAGCCCGAATAGCGTTGCATAGTCATTGCTCCAGTTGCGGCTCTCAGCGGTAAACCGGGAAATCAGCGCACAGGGTCGCCACCTGGCGAGCGACATTGGCCTCGACGTCGGCATCGCCGAGGTGGTCGAGGATGTCGCAGATCCAGCCAGCCAGTTCAATGCACTGGGTGACCTTGAATCCGCGGGTGGTGACCGCCGGGGTGCCGATGCGCAGGCCGGACGTCACAAACGGCGACTGCGGGTCGTTGGGCACGGCGTTCTTGTTCACGGTGATGTGGGCACGGCCCAGGGCGGCATCAGCATCTTTGCCGGTCAGGCCCTGACGAATCAGGCTGACCAGGAACAGGTGGTTGTCGGTGCCGCCGGACACTACATCGTAGCCACGTTTGATAAATACGCCGGCCATGGCCTGGGCGTTGTCGATCACTTGCTGCTGATAGGCCTTGAAGCCCGGCTCCGACGCTTCCTTGAAGCACACCGCCTTGGCGGCGATCACGTGCATCAACGGACCGCCCTGGGCACCCGGGAACACCGCAGCGTTGAGTTTCTTCTCGATCTCTTCGTTGGCCTTGGCCAGGATCAGGCCGCCACGGGGACCGCGCAGGGTCTTGTGGGTGGTGGTGGTGACCACATCGGCATAGGGCAGCGGGTTGGGATACAGACCAGCGGCGACCAACCCGGCGACGTGGGCCATGTCGACGAACAGCAGTGCCCCGACCTTGTCGGCGATCTGCCGGAAGCGCGGGAAATCCAGGGTCTTGGAGTAGGCCGAGAAGCCGGCGACGATCATCTTCGGCTTGTGTTCAACGGCCAGGCGCTCGACCTCGTCGTAGTCGATCAGCCCGGTGCGGGTATCGATACCGTACTGCACGGCGTTGTACAGCTTGCCCGAGGACGACACCTTGGCGCCGTGGGTCAGGTGGCCGCCATGGGCCAGGCTCATACCGAGGATGGTGTCGCCGGCCTGCAGCAGGGCCAGGTACACCTCGCTGTTGGCCGAAGAACCGGAATGCGGCTGGACGTTGGCGTAGTCGGCACCGAACAGCTGCTTGGCACGCTCGATGGCCAGGGCCTCGACCTTGTCCACATGCTCGCAGCCACCGTAGTAGCGCTTGCCCGGATAGCCTTCGGCGTACTTGTTGGTCAGCCCGCTGCCTTGCGCCTGCATCACCCGCTTGCTGGTGTAGTTCTCCGACGCGATCAGCTCGATGTGATCTTCCTGGCGTTGTTCCTCGGCATTGATCGCCGCCAGCAGTGCATCGTCGTAACCCTGGATCTGGTCTTGCTTGCTGAACATCACGTCTCTCCCAGCGGCGGCGGTGCGCCTTTCGTCTCGGTGAGGCCAGCCTTAAAGCTGTGCCCTTTGGATGCGATGGTATGACCGGCAAGGGGAACTCAAATGCCTATGGACGCCACACAAAGGTGCGTTTACGACATGCCCTGGCGCCCACGGACAAATGCCTGCCCGCGCCACCCGCCAACGGCTCTGGATCGGGCCTGTCCCTCCCCCGCCCCGCCACGCCCCTCCCCCGCAAGAGCTGGCTTGCCAGCGAACAGCCCGCCAAGCCAGGCACAAATCCGACGGACGCCTTCGCCGGCAAGCCGGGTCCTACAAAAACGGCGCACACCTCTCCGTAGGAGCTGGCTTGCCAGCGAACAGGCCCTCAAGCCAGACACAAATCCGACGGACGCCTTCGCCGGCAAGCCGGCTCCTACAAGGAGGCGCGCAGGGCCAGCAGAAGAAGAAAATGCAGGGGATACAGCCCATACGCCCAACGCCGCATCGCCGGCGCCGGGCAACCGCGCAAGACCCGCAGCAGCATCAGCCCCAACAATGGCGCCAACAGACAAGCGGCGATACCGCAGGTCGCCACCCAATTGCCCAGGCGCGCCGCCGGGAACAAGGTTTCCCATTGGTTGGCCGCCAGACACAAGGCCCCCGGCAACAGGCTGAAATACCAGGACCGACGCAGCACCAGCACCAGGGCCAACGGCAGCAACACCCCGAACGCACCAAACATCAGCCAGCGGGAAAACCCCAGCGCCAACAGCAGGGCCGCCAAGCCAAGCGCCAACGCCAGCCCCCTGGGCCGCTGCCAGCCCCGGGCCACCAGCAGCCCCAGGGCCAGGGTCGGCAATACATTCAAGGTGTCGGGATCAGGAACGAACAGGCGATAGGGAATCTCACTGAGCCCGCTGAACAGCAGCAACCAGCCCAGGTAGCGCCATTGCCCGGACGGGCGCCCTTCGCGCTCGCCCAGGCGCATCAGATTCACCGCCATTGCCAGGCAGAACCAGGGAAATGCCAGGCGCCCAGGCACATACAGCCAGTCCAGGCTCAGGCCTACATAACGCAGGTGATCGAGAACCATGCTCAGCAGCGCCAGCCACTTCAGCGCATCCAGCGCCCCATCGCGCCGGCCGTTGTCGGTTTTCAGCATCGCTTCACGCATAAATCCTTATGGGCCATGCATTATTCCGGCATAAACAGAGCGTGTGCTGGGCCATTATTCTTGGGTAAAGTGCGCACCATCATCGACCACGGAGCCGGCCATGACCGACAAGAGCCAACAATTCGCCAGCGACAACTACTCCGGCATCTGCCCTGAAGCCTGGGCCGCCATGGAGCAGGCCAACCACGGCCACGAGCGCGCTTACGGCGACGATCAGTGGACCGCTCGCGCCTCGGATCATTTCCGCAGATTGTTCGAAACCGACTGCGAAGTGTTCTTCGCCTTCAACGGCACCGCCGCCAACTCCCTGGCCCTGTCGTCGCTGTGCCAGAGTTACCACAGCGTGATCTGCTCGGAAACCGCCCACGTCGAAACCGACGAATGCGGTGCACCGGAGTTCTTCTCCAACGGTTCCAAGCTGCTGATCGCCGGCACCCAGAACGGCAAGCTGACCCCGGAATCGATCCGCGAGATCGCCCTCAAGCGCCAGGACATCCACTACCCCAAGCCGCGAGTGGTGACCCTGACCCAGGCCACTGAAGTAGGCAGCGTCTACACCCCGGAAGAAGTCCGTGCCATCAGCGCCACCTGCAAGGAACTGGGGCTGAACCTGCACATGGACGGCGCACGCTTCTCCAACGCCTGTGCCTTCCTCGGCTGCACCCCGGCGGATCTGACCTGGAAGGCCGGGGTGGACGTGCTGTGCTTTGGCGGCACGAAAAACGGCATGGCCGTGGGTGAAGCGATCCTGTTCTTCAACCACAAGCTGGCGGAAGACTTCGACTACCGCTGCAAGCAGGCCGGCCAACTGGCCTCGAAAATGCGCTTTCTCTCAGCGCCCTGGGTCGGCCTGCTGGAACACGACGCCTGGCTCAAGCACGCCCGCCACGCCAACCACTGCGCGCAACTGCTCGCCAAGCTGGTGGAGGACATTCCCGGTGTTGAGCTGATGTTCCCGGTGCAGGCCAACGGCGTGTTCCTGCAGCTCTCGGAACCGGCGATTGCCGCGCTGACCGCCAAGGGCTGGCGCTTCTACACCTTCATCGGCAAGGGCGGCGCGCGCTTCATGTGCTCCTGGGACACCGAAGAAGAGCGCGTGCGCGAACTGGCAGCCGACATCCGCACCGTGATGAGCGCCTGACCCACAAGCCAGGCGTCGATCCCGCCGACGCCTTCGCCGGCAAGCCGGCTCCTACAAGGGCCCGCGCCCTCTCCACTCCCGTAGGAGCTGGCTTGCCAGCAAAGAGGCCCGCAACCCGGGTGCCGATCCCGCCGACGCCTTCGCCGGCAGCCGGCTCCTACAAGGGCCCGCGCCCTCTCCGCTCCCGTAGGAGCTGGCTTGCCAGCGAAGAGGCCCGCAACCCGGGTGCCGATCTCGCCGACGCCTTTGCCAGCAAGTCCCCCTCATCAGTTCACAAATTCCTGAACTGATTATTTGCCGCCACTGATTCAACAACCGCTGCGTTTGTCCGAGACTCCGGGGTCGACCTATAAAAACAAGGCTGTAGCCCATGACGACCTCTTCTTGCGTCACCGAGAAAGCCCATCCTCCGGGCCTTGCCATCGAAACCCGTTCCATCGACTACGTGCCGCGCCATGAACGCCACGGCAAGGTCTGGCATCAAGGGCCCTTCTGGTTCACCGGCAACTTCGTACTCACCACCATGGTCACCGGCTTCACCGGCGCGGCCCTGGGCCTGAGTCTGCACTACGCCATCCTGGCAATCGTCATCGGCGTGTGCCTGGGCACCTTCTGCATGGCCTTCCACGCCAACCAGGGCCCGCGCATGGGCCTGCCGCAGATGATCCAATCCCGCGCCCAGTTCGGCCTGCGGGGCGCCATCGTGCCATTCACTGCGGTGGTGTTCGTCTACATCGGCTTCAACGTGTTCAACGTGATCCTCGCCACCGACGCCATCAATACAGTGATCCCCGGCGCCCGGGCGCCCTGGTACACCCTGATGATCGCCCTGGCGGTGCTGATCGCGGTGGTTGGCCATGACCTGCTGCACACCGTGCAACGCTGGCTGACCTACGTGATGATCAGCGTATTCGCGGTGCTCACCGTCAGCGCTCTGCTGACCCTGCAGGCCGACTCGGCCCTGGCCGACCCGCACTTTTCCTGGTCGGCATTCCTGATCCAACTGTCGGCCGCCGCCGGTTACCAGATCAGCTATTCGGTGTACGTGTCCGACTATTCGCGCTACCTGCCGCACCAGACGCCATCGCGCCAGGTGATCTTCTGGACCTACCTAGGCGCCGCCGGCTCGGCCCTGTGGCTGATGTCTCTGGGGGCCTTCCTGGCCTCGGCCCTGCCCTCCCCCGATGCCATCGCCAGCGTGCGCGAAGTGGGCAACCGCCTGATTCCCGGCTTCGGTACTTTCACGGTACTGATCGCGGTGCCGGCACTGGTGGGCATCATGGCGGTCAACTGCTACGGCGCCATGCTCACTGGTATCAGCGCCGTCGACGGCTTCAAGTCGATCAAGCCCAACCTCAAGAGCCGGGTGACCGGCATCCTGCTGGTGGCGGTGGTGATCTTCCTGATCGCCATGAACATTCCCGAAAGCTACCTGGGCAGCTTCAACACCTTTGTCCTGCTGATGCTGTATTTCCTGGTGCCCTGGACCGCGGTCAACCTCGCGGACTTCTACCTGGTGCGCAAAGGCCGCTACGCCATCAGCCACATCTTCAATCCCGCCGGAATCTATGGCCGCTGGTCCAGCGCCGGGTTGCTGGCCTACTTCCTCGGCCTGCTGGCGATGGTGCCGTTCATGTCCCTGAGCTTCTACCAGGGCCCGCTGTCCCAGGCCCTGGGCGGCGCCGACATCGCCTTCGTGATTGGCCTGGCGGTGGCCGGGCTGGTCTACTGGGCCCTGACCCGCAACCTGGACCTGGAAGCGGAACGCCTGGCCATCCAGGCCAGCGAACAGCAACTGGAAGGAGGCGCGCAATGATCCCCCAGACATCCCTGAAAGTGGCCTGCCAGCAGCTGGCACCACGGATCGGCGACCTGGACTACAACCGCACCCTCAGCGCCGAGGCCATCCGCCAGGCCGCCGCCCGCGGCGCCCAGGTGGTGGTGCTGCCGGAACTGGTGCAAAGCGGCTACGTGTTCAGCGGTCTGGCCGAAGCCCTGGCGCTGTCCGAACGCCTCGACGGACCGACCCTCAGCCTGTGGAAAAGTCTCGCCCAAGAGCTGCAGGTGGTGATTGTTGGCGGCTTCTGCGAGCGCCTGGACGATGATCGGGTGGCCAACAGCGCCGCCCTGATCGAGCCGGAAGGAACGCTGACGGTGTACCGCAAGGCCCACCTGTGGGATCAGGAGAACCTGATCTTCACCCCGGGTGACGAGCCGCCGCCGGTGGTGGCCACGCGCTTCGGGCCGATTGCCATGATGATCTGCTACGACCTGGAGTTCCCCGAGTGGGTGCGCCTGCCCGCCCTGGCCGGGGCGGCGCTGCTGTGCGCGCCGGTGAACTGGCCGGACGGCCCGCGCCCGGTGAGCGAACGGCCGGCGGAGATGGTTCGGGTACAGGCCAATGCGGCGGTCAATCGGATGTTCGTTGCCGCTTGCGATCGCTGTGGCGAGGAGCGCGGAGTGAACTGGGTGGGCGGCTCGACCATAGTCGATGCCGATGGCTATCCGTTGGCGGGCAAGGATCGGGAGAGCCGGGAGCAACTGCTGCTGGCGGATCTGGACCTGGCCCAGGCCTGGCACAAGTCCATCAGTGAACATAACCACGTGCACCTGGATCGGCGTCCGGCGTTGTATCAGTAACCGGGTTGCCCTTGTTCGCTGGCAAGCCAGCTCCTACAGGAAACGGGTGTAGGAGCCGGCTTGCCGGCGATCAGAACTCCACACGCACGTCGCCCTTGGGCACGCTGCAGCAGGACAGGATGTAGCCTTCGGCTTCGTCCTCCTCGGTGATCCCGCCGTTGTGTTCCATCTCCACTTCGCCGCCCAGCTTGAGCACCTTGCAGGTGCCGCAGATGCCCATGCCGCAGGCCTTGGGAATCATCAGACCAAGCTTGGCCGCCGCCGCGTGCACGGTTTCTCCCGGGGCCACGCGGATGCTCTTGCCGGAAGCGGTGAACTCCACTTGATGCAGGTCGGCAATATCCACTTCCGGCGCTTCGGCGGCTTGTTCGGCATGCTCCACGGCGTCAGCCCGGGCTTCGGCCGGGGTCGCACCGAAGGATTCCTCGTGGTAACGCGCCATGTCGAAACCGGCGGCTTCCAGCAGGCGCTTGACCGCACTCATGTAGGGCGTCGGCCCGCAGCAGAACACTTCCCGCTCAAGGAAGTCCGGGGCCATCAACTCCAGCATCTTGTGGTTCAGGTAACCGCGATAACCGGCCCAGGGCTCGCCCAGACCGTGTTTCTCGCAGATCAGGTGCAGGCTGAAGTTGTCGATCCGCGACGCCATGTGTTCCAGCTCGCGGTGGTAAATGATGTCTTTGGGTGAGCGGGCGCTGTGGATGAACACCATGTCGACGTTGCCGTTGGTGTCGTAGAACCAGCGCGCCATGGACATCACCGGGGTGATGCCGACGCCACCGCTGAGATAAAGCACTTTCGGGCTGGGGAAATCGATAGCGTTGAACAACCCCACCGGCCCGTGCACCGCCAGTTCCTGGCCTTCGTGCAGGGTGTCGTGGAGCCAGTTTGAAACCTTGCCCCCGGGCACGCGCTTGATGGTCACCGAGAAGCTGTAGGGCACCGACGGCGAGCTGGAAATGGTGTAGGAGCGCATCACCGGCTGGCCTTCGATTTCCAGCTCCAGGGTGACGAATTGCCCCGGTTTGAAGAAGAACATGATCGGCTGGTCGGCCATGAAGCAGAAGGTCCGCACATCCCAGGTTTCCTGGATGACTTTGACGCAACGGACGATGTGACGGCCATTGGCCCAGGTCTGGGTGGTTACCGGGTTGAGGAAGGTGTTGGACATGCTGTTCTCCACGGCCGACTGTCGGCGTCTTGTCAGCGATTCTGCGTAAGGCTTCTCGCGCCCATTTACCTATCTGCGACATTCACATGCTTATCGCGACCAGCCCCCAGTTACAGGGGCTCCCCCGTCGGGAACAGATTGGGCCATGTCGCCCATGGATAAGGTTCAAGGCGCCTGCGGACCCACACTCGCCTCAAACACGACAGCCGATTTTTCGTGACTTGCGTAGCACCCACCGTAGCCACTATTTAATTCGCCGGCCGCACCGAACGGCCATGAGGACTTGAACGATGGACGTCACCGCAACCCTGAGCTTGGGCGATCCACTGGAACCCGCACGCAAGGCCACTGCACAGATGCTGCAGGAGCGCGAGCGGACCTTCTCCCTGCCGCAGCCCTTCTACTGCGATGAAAGGCTGTTCGATATCGACATGCAGGAGATCTTCCAGAAGGAATGGCTGATCGCCGGCATGACCTGCGAGATCCCCACCAAGGGCAACTACATCACCCTGCAGATCGGCAAGAACCCGATCATCGTCATCCGTGGCGCCGACGGCGTGGTCCACGCCTTCCACAACGTCTGCCGCCACCGCGGTTCACGGCTGTGCACCAGCGACAAGGGCAAAGTGGCCAAACTGGTCTGCCACTACCACCAGTGGACCTACGAGCTGGACGGGCGCCTGCTGTTCGCCGGTACCGAGATGGGCGCCGACTTCGACATGAAGCAATACGGCCTGAAACCGGTGAACGTGAAGACCGCCGGCGGCTACATCTTCATCTCCCTGGCAGAGAATCCGCCGGCCATCGACGACTTCCTCTCCACGCTGGCCCATTACATGGAGCCCTACGACATGGAGAACACCAAGGTGGCGGTGCAGACCACCTTGCACGAAAAGGCCAACTGGAAACTGGTGCTGGAGAACAACCGCGAGTGCTACCACTGCGGCGGCTCGCACCCTGAATTGCTGAAAACTCTGCTGGAATGGGACGACGTCACCGACCCCCGGGCCGACCAGGCGTTCAAGGACCACGTGGCCGCTTCCGCCGCCGCCTGGGAAGCCGAAAAGATCCCTTACGCCCACGCCAGCTTCGGCCTGCGCAATCGCATCGTGCGCATGCCCCTGCTCAAGGGCACCGTGTCCATGACCATGGACGGCAAGCAGGGCTGCGCCAAGCTGATGGGACGGATCAAGAACCCGGACCTGGGCTCGATGCGCATCCTGCACCTGCCGCACTCGTGGAACCACTGCATGGGCGACCATATAATCGTGTTCACCGTGTGGCCCATCAGCGCCCAGGAAACCATCGTCACCACCAAGTGGATCGTGCACAAGGACGCGGTGGAAGGCGTGGACTACGACGTCGAGCGCATGCGCCAGGTGTGGGACGCCACCAACGCCCAGGACCGGCGCCTGGCGGAAGAAAACCAGCGTGGCATCAACTCCACCGCCTACCAGCCGGGTCCGTACTCCAAGACCTACGAGTTCGGCGTGGTCAACTTCGTCGACTGGTACAGCGAGCGCATGCTGAGCAACCTCGGTGCGGAACCGGCGCCTTACCTCAAGGGCGTGCCGGTCCACGGATAAACCCCGCCGCGCGCAATCAGCAATAAACGCTCAGACAAGAGCCCGGGGGCGGGGTGCGCCCACCCCCGGGTGCTGCCGTTACAGCCGGTCGTTTCAAGCAAGCGGCCAACTGATGGCGCCGTTCTCGCCAACAAACGCCTCGGTGATCGTCTCGCCCTGCAACTTCACCCTCACGTAACCGTTGCGCACCCGCAGCGGATAGTTCGGATCATCTGCCGACAAGGTTTCCGACCATTGCACCTGAGGGTTGCCCTTCAGCTCGCTGGTGGGGCCATAGGGGATCGCGCCGTGACCGATGCAGCGTCCGTACATGCCGTTACTGGGCGCGTAGCAGATGCCATTGTGCAGGTGCCCCCAATACCAGTAGTCCGGCACCCGCCCCAGGGCCGCGACCACCTGTTTGTACAGCGTGGTCTGCTGCTGACCGCTGATGTCCAGCCCCTGGTGATGACTGAGCACGATGATCCTGCGCCCCTGCCCCTTGCTGGCCACCAGGTCCTTGAGCCATTGCTGCTGCGGGGCATTGAGGTTGCCGTCCATGTACAGGTTCATTTCGTCGGCGGCATAGGCGCTGTCCAGACCGACGATCAGCCAGTGGCTATTGAACAGGGCAAAGTAGCTGGTGCCTTGCTGCTTGGGGAACAGCGCCTGGATCTCGGCGAAGTAGCCATGGGCACCGCTGTACATTTCGTGGTTGGAGTTGAGGCTGAAGGACGCCTGGCTGCCCATGGGCCAGTCCGTGAGGTCGGCGTCCTCCTCGCTGCCGGTACCGGCGTAATACACATCTCCCAGGTGGATGGTGAAGTCCGGCTTGTCCTGGGTGATCAGGTCCGCCACGCGCTGCGCTGCCGAATCGGGCTGGAAATATCCGGTGCCCCAATCCCCGGCCATGTCCAGCAGCACGTTGTCGGCCATCTCGATCAGCGCCGGGGTGGTGCCGAAGGCCGCGTGCTTGCGCAGGTTCTCGATCCAGTTGAGCAAGGCCTCGCTCCAGCGCAGGTCCAGCAGCTCCCATTGGCGACAGCCCAGCAGGGTGCCGTCCTTCATCACCTGGGTCTTCAGCTCGTCCACCGTTTGCGGCAAGGGCGAGGCGTTCCCCAAGTGCAGGACCGACAGACCGTGGGCCAGTTCCCAGGGCACCGGCGCCTGACCGGGGGGCAAGTCGCCGTGGATCAGGGCGTACTGCGCCTGGTCATGGGCGCGCTGCAACAGTTGCACGATCGCCTGCAGTTCCGCCGGCTCGAGCTGGCTACGGAGGTTTTTCCAGGCCAGGTCGAGCCTGGCCAGCAGCCCGTCGACCCGGGCTTTCACCTGTTCGTATTCATGTTCCAGATTGCTCACAAATGACATGCTGGCATCCCTCTTGATGGTCCCTTTGCACAAACGCCGGACGGGCGTCACAGGGTCTTCATGTATTCGATCAACTGCCATTTCTGCTCTGCGGAAAGCTGCGTGCCGTACAGATGGCCGCTGTTGCTGTTGCCCTCCAGGTGGGTGTCGTACTTGAAGTGGCCCGGCCCCTGCACCGTCGCACCGCTGGTGATGAAACCGACCTTCTGCGGGTCATACACATCCGAGCCGGTGTAGAACACCTGGGGCCTTAGCTCCGGTGCCTGCAACAGGTCCCAGAGGCTCGGCACCGAGCCGTTGTGCAGGTACGGCGCCCGCAGCCAGACACCGTCGGTGGGGGTGTTGCTGTAGCTCTGGGTCTTGCGATAGGCACCGAAGTCGAAAGGCGGCTTCTTGAAGCCATGGAAGGCTTGCACCAGGCCGGTGGTGAAGGAGTCCAAGCGGTGGGGATCGGTGCCCAACGTCTGGATACTGGTGGTGACCTGCCCGGTATCGGCCTTGCCGAAGTCATGACAACCGGCGCAGTTGGCCTCCCACAGCGGCTTGCCCTGAGCGGCCTTGGCCTGATCGATGGCAAACGGCCAGGTCGGCGGTTTGTGCCCCAGCAGCCAGTTGGTGACCCGGTTGAAACTCTGCGGCAGCACCGATTCCGGGGTCGCACCCACCGCCATCGCCGCCGCGTAGTTGCGCTCGCGAATCTGGTTGTTGTTGCCGTCCCAGTGCAGGTACATCGATTCCCGGGGCTTCTGGTTCCAGATCTGCGGCAGGTCCACGGTGCCGATGGTGGAATCGTCGGGGAAGCCGAACACCACCATCTTGGTCGGGTTGAAGGTGTCGGTGCGCCCCGGGCCTTGCTGCGGCCGCAGCTTCTGCCAGGCATAGGCCTGCTTCTGCTTGAGCAGCGCGCTCTTGGCCATGGGGATGATCAGGTAGCGGTTGTACAAGCGCTCGACAAAGCCCAGCTGGAACTTGGCGTTGATCGCGTTCATCACCGCATCCACGGTGAATTTCGGATCGCTGGCACAGTCGTAGGCGAACCACTGGAAGGCCTGGAGCTGCATCAGGTTGGCCGGTGCAGTGGGCACCACCTGGGACACATCGCTGGCGCTGGCCCGGTAGGCACCGGTGTGGCACAGGGCACAGTTGGGTTCCACCGTCGGGTAGCCCAACTGCCGTTTGGCCATGCCCACCGGCAGGTCCCGGCCGTTCTCGTAGAGAAAGCCGAAGACCTCGTAGCCACCGGGCCGGGGCAGTTTCTCCGGGCACAGTTGCGGCAGCACGGCGAACAGGTAGTAAGGAATCCGCGCCTCGATCCCCAGGCCGATGGCGGCGTACTTGAAGTGATCCTCATCGGAGGCTTCCAGCGGCTGGGGCACCTCGCGAATCATGTTGACCCAGGTGGCATAACCGACCACCCCCAGGACCAACAGCAGGACCAGGCTGCCCACGCGAAAGCTGTGGCGCTTCCAGCAGGCGGCCCAGTACTGGCGCCAGTCGTGCAGCCCGGCACAGAGCAAGGCCCAGGGCCGGTTGGCCGGGGCACTGCCCAGGTACAGCAGGATGCCGAGGATCAGGAACATGCTGAGGTCGCCCATCAGCATGGGCACGAACACCTGGGCCTGGTTGCTGGTGTCGATCAGGTAGATCCAGAACGCCACGGCGATCAGCCGCGACAGCACGCACAGCCAGGAATGCACCACAAAGCGCGGCGCGTTGCAGCCCGAAGGCATGTAGAACAGGCTGATGCCCACCAGCAGCATGCCGGTGTTTTCCAGCCAGGGGTCGGACAGCACCGGCGGCAAGCCGACCACCGCGGTCAGCAGCGCCGGGGCAAACAGCGCCGGCAGGGCGAACACCATGTTCATGGCGATGCCCAGCCAGATAAAGCGTTGGAACCAGCGGATATAAGCGTTCATCTGAACCTTCCCTGCATCCATGTGTAGCCGCTGCCGCAGGGCAGGCTCCAGGAGCCTGTCCTGCGGTACCTATCGCCAAGCCCGGTTGCGGCACGGGCGCACCGCAGGCCGCGAGCCGGTCGTCGTCAGCCCAGGGCGGTCTTCTCCAGGTGCGCCAGCATCAGCGGGTACACATCCACCACGGCGTTCTTGCCGAAGATGCAGTCGATGTGTCCGTAACCCGGCACCACGTGGCGGCTGAACAGCTCGGGGCCATGCAGCTGGCACAGGCGCTCATAGGTCTTCTGGGTGCTTAACGGCAGGTAGCACTGGTTGTCGGCGCCGCTGATAAAGCAGATCGGCAACTTCAGCCGGTCGAAATGCGGCATGTAGACGTCACGCCCCTTGAAGTCCACCAGGTGCCCCTTGCGACAGATCAGTGCCAGATGCTCGAAGGTCTCGATATTGGAGGCGCCGAACAGCTCGTGCAGGTTGTCGTGCAAGGTCTGGTTGAGGGTGTCGTGGCGGTACAGGGAGGCGTACATGAAGGTGATGCGGTGGCACACCGGATTGGTGCAGTAGCCCTGGGCCTCGATCCGCGCATAACCGTTGAGCGCCGTATCGTAGAGCCGGTTGAACAGGCTTTCCTTGCTGTCGGCGTAGGCCGTCAGCGACCTGATGCCGATGGCGTCGAGCATGCCCGGCAGGTGCAATCCGGCCTTGATCCCGGTAGCGGTGGCCACCACGGTGTCGGCGGCAATCTGCGAGCAGACCACCGAACGCACGTCCTGCAGGCCCGCCAGCAACGACATGAAGAAGGTCGTGGCGCCGTAGCAATGCACCACGCATTGCACGTCACGGGCCCCGGTCGCCTGCTTGATCTGGCCGATGGCGGCCTTGAAATCATAGGCCGCGATCTGGTCGCCATTGCATTCCTGCTTGCTCGCCGGCAGTAGGATGCTGACCCGGAAATCCAGGAGCCAGACGTCATAGTCGTGCTTGCACAGGTACTCCAGCAGGTTGGTCTGGATGGTGTCGGTGGAGAAGATGTTGGAGCCCACGCCCAGGCCGTGTACCAACATGACTGGGCCTTTGCTGCCGGCCTGGTAGCGGGTCAGGCGCAGCTGCACCCGGTCTTCGGTTTCGAAGAACTGCACCGTCGGCACCGGCGCATCCAGGGGCCGCTTGATCCGCGGCGGCGCGTCGGGATTGAAGTAGATGTCCCCGGCGAATACGCCGCCGTAGCTTTCCCAGAGAATCCCGGCGAAGAACTTGCCGAAGCGCGCCAGGGCCTCGATGCGCTCACGCTCGTTACGCGCATTGAGCACTTTCATGGTGGTCATCTGCTTGGCGAAGTCCGCCGGCAGAATGTGCATCACCCCGGAGCCGAGCACCGGGCCGCTCTTGTTCTGGCCGCGGTACAGGGTCACATACAGGGTGCTGGTGTCGGGCCAGATGTTCAGCACGCCGTGATCCTCGGGCACGGTCTTGAAGGCACTGAAGTAGTACTCGTTACCGTCCTCGGCGGTCAGGCGCATGTCGTAGTTCATGTGGCGCACGCCTACTTGCTGCTGGAATTCCTCGAACAGGTTGAACACCCCGTGGCTGGCCACCAGGGGCTGTGCCGACAGCGCCGGAGCCTCCAGGGTGCCCACCAGGGTGGCGGCGTGCTCAGGCTCCTTGATCATCCGGTTGAGGTCGTTGGCCGTGATGGTCAGGGTGAACTCGATGGGGGAGTTCTGCGCCTCGCCGCGCTTGGCCGCCTCCTGGTAGAGCGCCAGATCGGTGCCCTGGGGCTGGGTGAAGGCGGTGGAGAAATAGCCCTTCATGGTCTCGGTGAACTGCACGCCCAGGGTCGGCGCCGGCACCGCCTTGCTCGGGGCCGAGGGCAGGCTGTAGTCGATCTTCCAGCCGCGATCTTCGGCCAGCAGGCGCATGTTGCGCTCACTGACCGCCGAAATGGTCAGCAACGGATTGACCGCCAGCGAGGTGGGAATCACCGCGCCGTCCGCCACATACAGCCCGGGATAGACCTGGCTGCCGCTGACGCCGCTGAACACCTGGCCCTTGTGGTTGACCACCCCCTGGCCGGCGTCTTCGCCCATGACGCAGCCGCCCAACGGGTGCACCGAAACGATGCTGTGCTTGAGCAGCTTGGTCCAGATCGGGTTCTCCACCCAGACTCCGCCCAGCGCCTTGGTGCTCTGGTACAGGCGCTCGTTGCCGAGAATCACATTGGGTTGCTGGCCAACCCCGGGCCAGTCGATCCGCAACTGATCCTTGGCGTCCAGCAGCATGCGGCCGCGCCCATTGTCATGACTCATGATCAGGTAGGTCTGCATGTTGTGCAGCGCGCCGTAGTAAGGCCCCCGCAGAAAGCTTTCGGCCTCCCGCGCCTTGTAGCCCAACTGGCCGCTGAGGCTCTGGTCGGTGGCCTTGCCCAGGGTGCTGGCGAACAGCGCCATGCTGGGCACCATGGCCCGGCCCAAGGCGCCGGGAATCGACCCCTCCTCGATGACCATGCGGCTGCGCCAGTCGCCTTCGGTGCGCATGTCAATGATGGAGGTGATACACGGCCCCACGGGTTTGAGCTCACTGGCCGAATGGGTGCCGAAACCGATGCCGTTGATGGTTTGCTCACAGTTATGGCCGAACCCGAGGATGTCGCCGTTGCCGCTCATGTGCTCACCCAACTGGTCCGAGGTGGACAGGCCCTTGGCCTTGGAGCGCAGGAGGATTTCCGTGGAACCCAGAGTGCCGGCACTGAGCACGACGATGTCGGCCTTGACGAACAAGGTCGGCGCCGAGAACTTCTCGCGTCCGCTGTCCAGGTATTGGAAGTGCACGATCCAGCCATCCCCCTCCTGCTCCAGGTAACGCACCTCGGCCTGGCAGAAAATCTCGGCGCCATGATTGCTGGCATCCGGCAGGTAATTCATCAAGGTGGTGTTCTTGGCCTTGTTGTTACAGCCCGAGACACAGTCGCCACAGTGGTTGCAGGGCAGTTGCTCGACCCCGACATGGTTGAGGTTGTTGGGCAGCTTGGCGAAGGTCACGTTGATCGGCGGCTTGTAGAAGTGCGCGCCCTGCTTGAGAAACTCCGCGGACTTCTGGTTGGCCTGGAGCTTGGGCAAGGTGGGCGCCGAGTCGGGATAGGGAGTGGGCTTGAGCATCTCCCGGGCCCGGGCATACCCCTCCTTGAGCAGGGTATCGCGATGCTCGCGTACCGCCCGGGGCCAGCGCGGATCGTCGAAGACCCCGGGCTCGGGCTCAAGGGCGACGTTGGCATTGATCAGCGATGTACCGCCCAGGCCGCAACCCACCACCACGTTCTGCTGGGCATTGACGTGCAGATCGAAGAGCCCGGTACGCGAGCCGATATGGCCGTCGGGATCATGCACCTGCAACTCCTCAGTGGCCGTGGCCAGGGTGTTGGGGTACTCGCCAGGCTGGATCTCCCGCCCTCGTTCCAGCAGACAGACCCGCCGACCAGCCCGGGACAATCGGGAAGCGGCGATGCCCCCCCCGTAGCCGGAGCCGATGACAATAACGTCGTAGTGTTCCTGGATCTCGCTGATGGGGGTCGCGATCCGAGTCATGGCGGGGTTCCTCTCAGGCAGATGGGGCAACTCTGTGGTCGCCTCTAATGGGTAAAACCGATCGCGCAGCAGGCAGCCGAACGGGCAGGCCTTGGCGCCAGAAACACAAACAGTGGAATCAGTGATGGAGTCGGAGCCGTTAGCTCGCGGGCAAGGCTATAGACGAGCGCGCTGATTGGCGGCGCGGCGACGGGTACGTCGAGGTAGGGAAGTCCGGATCGGGGAAACCTGCGATAAACGACAATCCATTGCCTGCGCTCCCCCAACCGTATGTGGATAAGTAGCTGCTAAGTCCTTGTGCCATCAGTGAAGACAGGCCACTTGTCACTGTCAAGAAAGCCATTAGAACTGTATGAAATTTGATCTATTGCCGCACACGCTATGGATTACAAGGGGTACAGCCTTCCGCGAACATGTTATCCACACCTTGGCCCACAGCAACTGTGGGCAAGTGAGCGGGCATTGGGGATATTTCAGTGGGCAATGCCAAGAAAATCCGTGACTTATGGGAAAACAGCGGTTTCTCCAGCGTTTGATCAATTATTGAACAAACCTCTGAAACCCCCGTATTCAAAGGCCTGTAGCGGAAGGCGAACACCTTATCCACAGAACGGCCAACAGACTTTGGGGGCAACTGGGGCCAGAGGCGCCAGCGACTGTGGAAAACCCCTGGAAGCCGCGAAATATCGGGGCTTTACCCGAATAATCGAGCCTGAACAGCGTATTTGGATGTTTTTCGATCAACCCATTCAAAGCCAGGTTCTGCGGGGCCTGCAGCGGTAAGCGAACATCTTATCCACAGAAGCGCCAACAGACTTTGGGGGCAAGTGCTGTGCAAAAGTCTCTTCGGATAATTCCCTGCCCTGGAAAAAAAGCCATAAAAATCGCCAGCTTAGGCTGGTCAAATTTCGTACAGATGGCTACAGGGCTTGTTCCACATGGGCTTGAGCAAGGCGCGAACACCTTATCCACAGGTACGCACACAGGGATTGTGAGTAACCCATCGCGACTCTTGTAGGCGCTGGCTTGCCAGCGAATGGCGCTGCCCAGAAATGTGCAAAACCATGACGGCCTCTTCGCCGGCAAGCCGGCTCCTACGGTGGGTACAGGCGCGATTTCCCCTGTAGGCGCTGGCTTGCCAGCGAATGGCGATGCCCAGAGATGTGCAAAAACATGACGCCCCCTTCGCCGGCAAGCCGGCTCCTACGGTGGGTACAGGCGCGATTTCCCCTGTAGGAGCTGGCTTGCCAGCGAATGGCGCTGCCCAGAGATGTGCAAAAACATGACGCCCCCTTCGCCGGCAAGCCGGCTCCTACGGTGGGTGCAGGCGCGATTTCCCTTATAGGAGATGGCTTGCCAGCGAACGGCGGTGTCCAGAGGTGGGGTTGTGCATAAACCTGAGCTCAGCGGACCACGCCTTCTTCGATGAGCAATTTGAGAATCGCTTCGGCGCCGGCTTCCGGGCTGACGCCCTTGAGCACTTGCCCGGTGCCGCCGCTGGCCTTGGCGGTGGCGGCCTTCATGCGATCCGCGCCGCTCTTGGCCTTGATCACTTTCAGGCGCTTGGGCCGGGGTTTGGCCGGTTGCAGACTGGAGACTGTGAGTAACTCGTCTTCCACCACCACGACCTGATCGGCCTGCAACAGACCACGGCGCGCCGGGCCATAGGCGCTCTGGCGCGGTTTCGGCGCGGCGTTATCCACAGTGGCGAGGAATGGCAGGCGCACCTTGAGTCGCCGCCGCTGGCCACGGGGCAAAGCTTGCAGGACGTGGGCCACGCCATCGGTCAGGGATTCGACGTGCGCCAGTCCCACCACCAGCGGCCAGCCCAGGCTCTCCGCCAGCAGGAATGGCAGCATGCCGGAGCCTTCGCCGGTTTCCGCCTGGCTGCCGGTGAGCACCACCTGAACGCCCGCGTCGCGCAGGTACTGGGTCAGGATCGGCAGGGCATCGGCGCCTGCCGGCTGTTCCAGCACATGCAACTGCTCCAGCCCCATGCCCAGGTAAGCCCGCAGAGCCGGCTCGGCGACGTCGCCGGCATGCAGCACTTGCAGCTTGTCCCCAGCCAGTTGCAGGCCCAGTTCCACCGCCCGGGCGTCCTGTTCGGCACGCCGCGGGCGACCGGAGGTCGGGTGCGCACCAATCGATACCAGGCTGATCACATTGCTGTTCATAACGTCCCCTTAAGCCGCATCGCGCTTGGCGTCGTTGCGGTAGGCCGCCACCGCCGCGATCAAGGCCTTGAGAATTTCCGCGCTGTCGCCAATCACCGACAGGTCGGCGCGTTTGATCATGTCGCAGCCCGGGTCGAGGTTGATCGCCACCACCTTGTCGCAAGCACCAATGCCCTGCAGGTGCTGGATCGCCCCGGAAATCCCCACCGCCACGTAGACCCGCGCGGTGACCCAGATGCCGCTGGCCCCCACTTGCCGGTCCCGGGCCATGAAGCCGTCGTCCACCGCCACCCGCGAGGCGCCTTCGGTGGCGCCCAGGGCCGCGGCGGTCTGGTGAAACAGTGGCCAGTCCTTGACCCCGTTGCCCCCGGAAAAGATGAACTCGGCCTCGGCCATGGGAATCGCCGCCGGGTCCACCGCCACCGCGCCCAAATCCTCGATCCGCGCCAGGCTGCGGGCCACGCTTGTGGATAACTCCACCGGCAAGGCTTCGTGGCGGGTTTCGCTGACCGGCTCGGCACATTCGGCCGCGGCCAGGATCAACCGTGCCACTGGCCGCGCCAGGTCCTGTAGACCGGCACCGGCACGGCCGATGCACTGGCCGTCCTTGACCTGCCAGACCCGGGTCGCCGGGCGTTCGCCCAGGGCCGCGGCAAAGCGCCGGCCCAGTTCGCCACCCCCGGTGCGGCTGTCAGGCAGCAGCCAATGGCGCGGGCTGAACTGGTTATCCACAGCCCGCAGGCCCTGTACCCGTTGTTCCGGTGCATAACCGTCGAACTCGCTGCCTTGCAGCACCAGCAGGCGGTCGACACCCGCCGTGGCAAAGGCCGACTCCTTGTGCTCGCCAAACACCACCGCCAGCACCGCGCCGTCCTCGCCCGCCAACTGATGGGCCAGGCCCAGCAGATCGCGGTCGTGACTGCTCAGGCGGCCGCCAACCATGTCCGGCACCACGCTGATGTAGAACGCCGGCTGCGCCACTTGATGCAGCGGCAACTGCACCTCGGCCGCCGCCGTGCGCTTGGCACTGCCGCCCTGCTGGGCGCCACTGCGGTCGATGCGTTTGAGGCCGTTGGGGCCGATGAAACCGATGCCATGGGGATTCTTGCGGATCAGGCCATTGGGCCCCATCCAGCTGTGTTGCGCCGGCTGCATGGCCGCGTGCAGCGGGTGCAGGCGGTTGCGGGCAATCCATTCGGCCCGGGGATCGCGGCGGATAATGTCGCTCATCAGTGCACCTCCGCAGGTTCAGGTTTCACCGACGCCGGCGCTTTGCCCGGAGCAGCGTCTTCGAGCAAGGCATCGGCCACCAGTTCGGCAATGTCCTTGATCATCGGCCGCGGCTCCACCACCCCTTCGAGCATGGCGGTGCACTGTGGACAACCCACGGCTACCAACTCGGCGCCGGTCTCGCGGATGTCTTCCATGCGCATGTCGGGTATGCGTTGCTTGCCCGGAATGTCGGTGATCGGCGCCCCGCCGCCACCGCCGCAGCAACGGGAACGGAAGCCCGAGCGCTGCATTTCCTTGATCTCGATGCCCAGGGCCCGCAATACGTCCCGAGGAGCTTCGTACTCGCCGTTGTAGCGGCCCAGGTAGCAAGGATCGTGATAGGTCACGCTGCTGCCCTTGTGCTGGCCCAGGTTCAGCGCACCGGCACCAATCAACTCGGCCAGGTAGGTGCTGTGGTGCTGCACGAGGTAGTTGCCGTTGAAGGCGCCGTACTCGTTTTTCAGCACATGGAAACTGTGGGGATCGCAGGTAACGATGCGCTTGAAGCGGTACTTGGCCAGGGTCTGGATATTGCGTTTGGCCAACAGCTGGAAAGTGGCTTCGTCCCCCAGGCGTCGGGCCACGTCGCCGCTGTCGCGTTCTTCCAGGCCGAGCACGGCGAAGTCCACCTTGGCCGCCTTGAGCACTTTGACGAAGGCGCGCAGGGTGCGCTGGTTGCGCATGTCGAAGGCGCCGTCGCCGACCCAGAACAGCACGTCGGTGCTTGGTTTTTCGCTAAGCAGGGTCAGGTTCAGGTCCGCCGCCCAGTTCATCCGCCCACCGGGGTTGAAGCCGCCGGGGTTGTCGGTGGCGATGAGGTTCTCCAGAACCTCGGCGCCCTTGTTCGGGGTCGCGCCTTTCTCCAGGGTCAGGTGGCGACGCATGTCGACGATAGCGTCGACGTGCTCGATCATCATCGGGCACTCCTCGACACAGGCGCGGCAGGTGGTGCAGGACCACAGGGTCTCGGCGTCCACCAGGCCGTTGACGATAGGCTGGTGCGGGTTGCCGCCATGTTCGCCAATGGCTTTGCCACTGCCGTCAAGGGATGGGTACGGGCTGCCGGCGAACTGTGCGTCGGTGCCGCCGGCCAGGCCGACCACCATGTCCTGGATCAGTTTCTTCGGGTTCAGCGGCTGGCCGGCGGCGAAGGCCGGACATGCCGCCTCGCACTTGCCGCACTGCACGCAGGCGTCGAAGCCCAGCAGTTGGTTCCAGGTGAAATCCTTGGGCTTTTCCACCCCCAAAGGCGCGCTTGGGTCTTCCAGGTCCAACGGCTTGAGGCCAGTGGAGCGTCCGCCACCAAAGCGTTCCGCGCGCCGGTGCCAGGCCAGGTGCAAGGCGCCAGCGAAAGCGTGCTTCATCGGCCCGCCCCAGGTCATGCCGAAAAACAGCTCGGACACGCCCCACAGCACACCGACCGCCAGAATCGTCGCCAGCAGCCAGCCTCCGAAATGTTCCGGAAGGATGCCCGCCACCGGCAAAGTCACCAGGAAGAAACTCACCGAGAACGCCAGCAGGCTTTTCGGCAGGCGCATCCACGGGCCCTTGGACAGGCGTGCCGGTGGATTGCGCCGACGCTTGGCGACGAACAGCGCGCCGACGAACATCAGCGTGGTGGCCAGCAGCAAGGCGTAGCCGAGGATGCGGTTATGCAGACCAAAACCATGAACCAGGATCGCCAGCACCGCCGCCAGGACGAAGCCGCCCGCCGTGGCCACGTGGGTATTGGCCATGTATTTGTCCCGAGCCACCACATGGTGCAGATCCACCATGTAGCGCTTGGGCATGGCCAGCAGGCCGCCGAGCAGATCGACCTTGGAGGCTCGCCCCCGGCGCCACATGGCCACGCGTCGCAGCGCGCCGAGGACCGCAAGGCCGACGGCGGCGAACAACAGAATGGGAAGAAGGGTGTTCAACATGGTGGAGCTCCCAAAGACCTGGGGCCTTGTAGGAGCTGGCTTGCCAGCGATCAGGCAGCTCGCGGTATCTCGCCAGTGCCAATCGCCGGCAAGCCGGCTCCTACAGGAAATGGCTTAGAAATCCTTGCACAGGCGCAGTGCGTCGTAGATCGCGGCATGGGTATTGCGCTGGGATACGCAGTCGCCGATGCGGAACAACAGGTAGCCCTCCCCGGTCTCGCTCAGGCACGGCTGCGGCTTGATCGCGAACAGCGCCTCGACGTCCATCTGGCCCTTGTTGCGCGATCCTTCCTTGAGCCCGTAGTAGAGCTCTTCGTCAGGACGCACACCGTTCTCCACCACCACCTGGTCCACCACTCGCTCTTCGCGGGCGCCGGTGTATTCGTTCTCCAGCACCGCCACCAGCTTGTCGCCCTCGCGGTAGACCTTCTCCAGGGTCAGGTCCCCGGTCATGATCACTTCCTTGGGGTACAGGCTGCGGTAGTAGGTGGGGAACGAGGTGCCGCCCACGGCGATACCCGGCTTGATGTCGTCGGTGACGATCTCCACTTGCGAGCCTTTGTCGGCGATGAAGTCGGTGACCGACATGCCGGTGAACTCACAGATGGTGTCGTAGACCAGCACGTTCTTGCCCGGCGCCACCTTGCCGTCGAGGATGTCCCAACTGCTGACCACCAACCCTTGGTCGGCGCCCCAGTGCTCGTTCTGCTCGATGAACGGATGGCCGCCCACCGCCAGCACCACCACGTCGGGGCGCAGGTCGAGGATGGTCGCGGTGTCCGCCGCGGTGCCCAGGCGCAGGTCGACTTTCAGTCGCGCCAGCTCCAGCTGATACCAGCGGGTGATACCGGCGATCTGGTCCCGTTGCGGGGCCTTGGAGGCAGTAGTGATCTGCCCGCCAATGGCTTCTTTTTTCTCGAACAGGGTCACGTCGTGGCCACGTTCGGCGGCGACACGGGCGGCTTCCATACCGGCAGGACCGGCACCGACCACTACCACCTTGCGCTTGATGCCGGTGGTCTTCTCGATGATATGCGGCACGCCCATGTATTCACGGGACGTGGCGGCGTTCTGGATGCACAGCACGTCCAGGCCCTGGTACTGGCGGTCGATGCAGTAGTTGGCGCCGACGCACTGCTTGATCTGGTCGATCTGGCCCATCTTGATCTTGGCGATCAGGTGCGGGTCGGCCATGTGGGCGCGGGTCATGCCCACCATGTCGACGTAACCGCCTTCGAGAATCCGCGTGGCCTGGTTGGGGTCCTTGATGTTCTGTGCGTGCAGCACCGGGACCTTGACCACTTCCTTGATGCCCGCCGCCAGGTGCAGGAACGGCTCAGGCGGGAAGCTCATGTTGGGGATCACGTTGGCCAGGGTGTTGTGGGTGTCGCAGCCCGAGCCGACCACACCGAGAAAATCCAGCATGCCGGTGTCGTCGTAGTACTTGGCGATCTGTTTCATGTCCTCGTGGGACAGGCCGTCCGGGTGGAATTCGTCGCCACAGATGCGCATGCCGACGCAGAAATCATCACCGACTTCGGCGCGCACGGCCTTGAGCACTTCCAAACCAAAGCGCATGCGCTTCTCGAAGGTGCCACCCCATTCGTCGGTGCGCTTGTTGACCCGTGGGCTCCAGAACTGGTCGATCATGTGCTGGTGCACCGCCGACAGTTCGACGCCGTCCAGACCGCCGGCCTTGGCCCGGCGCGCAGCCTGAGCGTAGTTGCCGATCACCCGCCAGATCTCTTCCGGCTCGATGGTCTTGCAAGTGGCGCGGTGCACCGGCTCACGTACGCCGGACGGCGACATCAGGGTCGGCCAGTTGAAGCCGTCCCAACGGGAGCGCCGGCCCATGTGGGTAATCTGGATCATGATCTTGGCGCCATGCTTGTGCATGGCGTCGGCGAGGTTCTGGAAGTGCGGAATGATGCGGTCGGTGGACAGGTTCACCGAGCTCCACCATTCCTGGGGGCTGTCGATGGCCACCACCGAGGAACCACCGCAGATGGCCAGGCCGATGCCGCCCTTGGCCTTTTCTTCGTAGTACTTCACATACCGTTCGGTCGTCATGCCGCCGTCAGTCGCGTAGACCTCAGCGTGCGCGGTGCTCAGCACACGGTTGCGGATGGTCAGTTTGCCGATCTGGATCGGCTGGAACATCGCTTCGAAAGCCATTTTTCTTAACTCCGCTTACAACGGTTTGACGACGAACAGGCCATCGTCGTGGCCTTCTTCGGAACCACCGTAAACCTGCTCTGCCACGGTGCGGATCTTGCTGCCACGGGCTTCCAGGATCTGGTCCATGGCACCGGCGAACCAGCCGGTGAACATGTAGTCCACCTTGCGCCCGACCTTGCCGTACACGTAGACGAACGCCGAGTGCTCGAGCTTGACGCTGGCGGTGCCTTGATCCAGGTCGATGTCCTGGATCTTGAACAGGCCCCAGCCGCGCTGGGACAGACGCTTCATGTAGTGCTCGAACACCGCGACGCCTTCCAGGCCGTGGCATTCGGCTTCTTTTTCGCACCAGTGCCAGGCGGACTTGTAGCCGGCCTTGTAGAGAATCTCGGCGTAGGCATCGCTGCCCAGGACTTCCTCGATGCCCATGTGGTTGTTGACGAAGAAATGCCGTGGCACGTAGAGCATCGGCAGGGCGTCGGAGGTCCAGACACCGGTTTCGCTGTCGACTTCGATAGGCAATTGCGGGGCGATCTTGGCCATGGAAACGTGACTCCAGAAATTCAGTGAATGCCCCTGCGCGAACGGCAGGGGGAAATCGGATAAGGGGGCTGGAGAGGTTTACTCGCCCCAGACGTCCTTGAGGACGTTGACCCAGTTCTCGCCCATGATCTTGCGCACCACGCGCTCGCTGTGGCCGCGTTTGAGCAGGGTCTCGGTGAGGTTGGGGAACTCGCCCACGGTGCGGATGCCCAGGGGGTTGATGATCTTGCCGAAGTTGGTCAGGCGGCGGGCGTAGCCCTTGTCGTGGGTCAGGTACTCGAAGAAGTCCTGGCCATGGCCCTGGGTGAAGTCGGTGCCGATGCCGATGGAATCCTCACCGACGATGTTCATGGTGTATTCGATGGCTTCGGCGTAGTCGTCGATGGTGGAGTCGATGCCCTTGGCCAGGAACGGCGCGAACATGGTCACGCCAACGAAGCCGCCATGGTCGGCGATGAACTTCAGTTCTGCATCGGACTTGTTGCGCGGGTGCTCCTTGAGCCCCGACGGCAGGCAGTGGGAGTAGCAGACGGGCTTCTTGGATTCGAGGATCACTTCCTCGCTGGTCTTGGAACCGACGTGGGACAGGTCGCACATGACCCCGACGCGGTTCATCTCGGCGACGATCTCGCGGCCGAACCCGGAGAGCCCGCCATCACGCTCGTAGCAGCCGGTGCCCACCAGATTCTGGGTGTTGTAGCACATCTGCACGATGCCCACGCCCAGCTGCTTGAACACCTCGACGTAGCCGATCTGGTCTTCGAAAGCGTGGGCATTCTGGAAGCCGAAGAGGATACCGGTCTTGCCCACCTCCTTGGCCTTGCGGATATCCGCAGTGGTGCGCACCGGCATTACCAGGTCGCTGTTTTCGCGGATCAGTTTCTGGCTGGAGGCAATGTTGTTGACCGTGGCCTGAAACCCTTCCCAGACCGACACGGTGCAGTTGGCTGCGGTCAGGCCGCCCTTGCGCATGTCTTCGAACAGCTCGCGGTTCCACTTGGCAATGATCAGCCCGTCGATAACGATGCTGTCGGCGTGTAATTCGGCTGGGCTCATCAGGCTGTCCCCTTATTGGCGATTCATGCGCCGAATCGTCTGCCGGCGCTTTGGGGTCAGCATATGCTTGAGGACCAGGGCGCCCCGGTGCAAAAACGACAGGGGAATTGCCGAAAGCGTCAAGACCCGACAAAGGGCCGGATGTGGGGGTGTGGCGCCCTCTGTTCTTTGCCTGGGGCTTGCGCCAGAATTCGCCGTTCCAACGAAAGCTTCACTGGATTAGAGGCAGCGCTGCAATGAAACCGATCTTCCTGGCCTTGGTTCTGATGGCGACTGGCGTGCAGGCGGCCGAAGAAACCGACAGTTCTCCCTGCGACGGCGTGGAAAACGACGTGCAGACCCTGGAATGCGCCACCTACAACCGGACCACTGCCGAGCAGTTGCTGGCTGACAACGTGCAGAGCCTGCTGGAACGCCTCGGTACCTTGTACGGCAACGACAAGGCGCAACTGAGCGACATCAGCGCCAAGGTCAAGAACGCCCAGCAGTTGTGGCAGAAGCAGCGCGATGCCGACTGTGCGGTGGAGTCCTTCCCGGCCAAGTCCGGAACCAAGGCCTACACCATCGCCACCAATGATTGCCTGGCGCGGATGAGCGACGAGCGCTCGGAGTTCATCGAGTCCATCGCCCAGGAATGATCCGCCCCCTGTAGGAGCGGGCTTGCCCGCGAAGCATGCCCGACCCCGCCCCATGTCGCGGCGGGAAAAGCTTCGCGAGCAAGCTCGCTCCTACGCAGGTCACGGAGTCAGGCGCCGCCGCGAAAGCACGAGACGCCCCAGGCCGTCAGCTTGAACGGCAGGTGGTAGTGCTGGCGCGGGTCATCCAGGCCGAAGCGATACACCAGCACATCGAGAAACGGCACTTGCCCCGAGACCTGGCCCTGGGCTCGATAGAACGCCGCCACGTCCAGCTCCACCTCGTAGACGCCCCGGTCGAAGCGGGCCGCCAGCTCGCTCAGCGGGGCCAGCAGGCCGTTGTCGGCAATCTGTCCTTCACAGAGCCACTCCTCGCCCAGGCGGCGCACCCGAACCTGCATGCCCGCGGCCACCTTGCCGCTGGCGACATCCACCACGTGGATGGACACTCCGCCATTCATTTCCAGAACCCCACATGGGCCTGGGCCGCTTCGTTTTCCAGCATCGGCCCCAACACCGGGATCTGCCGCTGCCCCCGGGCAAAGACTTCACGGCATGGCAGGGAGAAGGTCGGGTTTTCCGGGTGATCGCCGGTCAGTGCCAGCAAGGCATGCTCGGACAAGGCGTAGACCACCCGGCCAATGCCGGTCCAGTAAATGGCCCCGGCGCACATGCAGCAAGGCTCGGCGCTGGTGTACAGGGTGCACTGGGCCAGCTCCTCGGGGCCCAGGAGCCTGGCGGCCTTGGCGGCAGCGGCGAGTTCGGCGTGCTGGGTCGGGTCGCCTTCGGGGGGCATGGAGTTGTTGCCGGCACTGGCAACGATCTTGCCGTTGCGGTCCGCCACCAGGGCGGCGAACGGGTGGCGGCCACGGGCCTTGGCCTCTTCGGCCAGCGCAATGCTCTGACGCAGCAGTTGCAGGTCCAGTTCGCTGACACCGGCAGGGATAGGGGAGAGAATCTGGGTCATCTTGACCTCCTTTTCATGGACAGAAACCCGCCGAAAAAGACGGGGCTGATAGCCGTCTTCAATCGCCAAGCCCGGCATGAGCTGCCAGTTCTTCGGCGGCAGACGTGCGGGGATTGAGCAACAGGTTGAGCACGATGGCGGTGATGGCGCCGAGGAAGATGCCGCTTTCCAGCAGCAGCTTGAGAGGGCCGTGGGCATGGGCGAACAACGCTGGAAAGGACATCGGCAGCACGCCGACACTGACCGACACCGCAACGATGATGCCGTTGCGCGTCCCCTCGAACTTCACCCGTGACAGCTCCTGGATGCCGGCCACGGTGGTCATGCCGAACATGACGATGGCGCAGCCGCCCAGTACCGGGGTCGGCACCGCAGCCACCAGCGCCCCGAGCTTGGGAAACAGCCCCATGAGCACCATGATTGCGCCGGCTGCCGCCACCACGAAGCGGCTCTTGATCTTGGAAAGCGCGATCAGTCCGGTGTTCTGGGTAAAGGCGTTGTAAGGGAAGCTGTTGAACAGGCCGCCGAGCATGGTGGACAGACCGTCGGCGCGAAAGGCGTTACCCAGGGTGCGCTGGGTCATGGGCTTGCCGGTGAGCTTGCCAATGGCCAGGCAGTTGCCGGTGGTCTCGGCCATGATCACCAGCATCGCCAGGGTCATGATCAGGATCGGCATCAGGGAGAATTGCGGAGCTCCGAAGGCCATGGGCGGGCTCAGCTCGAACCAGGCCGCTTCACCCACCTGGGCAAAGTGCGTCATGCCGAAGGCCGCAGCGATCAGGCTGCCCACCAGCAGCCCGATCAGCACACTGAGGTTGCCGATAAAGCCCGAGAACTTGCCGTAGATCACCAGGGTCACCGCCACCGTGGCCAGCCCCAGCAACAGGTTGGCCGGTGCGCCGAAATCCTCGGCGGCGGGGTTGCCGCCCCCCAGCCAGACGGCCGCCGCCGGCATCAGGGAAATGCCGATGATGGTAATCAGACTGCCGATCACCACCGGGGGAAAGAACCTCAGCAGACGGCTGAACAGTGGAGCCATGGCGATGGTGAGAAACCCGGCAGCGATCACCGCGCCGAACACCTCGGCCAGGCCGAACTGCTTGCCGATCATGATCATCGGCGCCAGGGCGATGAAGGAGCAGCCCTGGATCAACGGCAAGCGTGCGCCGAACCGCCAGAAACCCAGGGTCTGGATCAGGGTGGCAATGCCGGACGTCAGCAGGTTGGCATTGATCAGTAACACCACCTGGGCCGCAGTCAGGCCCAGGGCATTGCCTAGAATCAATGGCACCGCCACCGCACCGGCATACATCACCAGCACATGCTGCAAGCCGAAGGTGAACAACTGGCGGACGGGCAGGACCTCGTCCACTGGGTGAACCCGGGGAATGTTCATGTCGCAGATCTCCTGAAAGTGCAGCTCTTGTTGTTGTTCTGGCAGGCATCCGGGAGCAATGCCCCGGCAGGATGTACGAACGTCGGCGCCCATGATCTGTGCTTGAATACGATGAAACAAATGAGCAGCCATCGTTTTTAACGATGGATTGGACAACCCTGTCCTGGGGTCGGGAGACGCGATGCGCTTTTCACTGGAACAACTGCAGATGTTCGTTCAGGCCGCACAAACCGGCTCGTTCTCGGCCGCTGCACGCAAGCTGGGCAAGACCCAGTCCACGGTCAGCGTGGCCATTGCCAACCTGGAGGCCGATCTGGGGGTGGAGTTGTTCGACCGCAGCAGCCGCAGCCCGGTGCTGACCGCCAGAGGACAGAAAATGCTGCTGCAGGCTGAGGCGGTACTGGAGCGCTGCCTGACCCTGCAGGCCAATGCCGACGGTCTGTCGCAGGCGCTGGAGCCGCAGTTGTCCATCGTGATCGAAACCCCGTACGGCCCGTTGATGCCGGCCTTGCGCGAGTTCGAGCAGGCCTTCCCCTATGTCGACCTGCTGATCCGTCACCCGCTGTCCGGAGATGCCAGCGAGCTGGTGGCCCGTGGCGATGCGGTGCTGGGGATCGCCTTTTCGCAACCGGGTTATCCCCAGGAGCTGGAGTTCCAGCAGATGGGCAAGCTGATCATGTTGCACGTCTGCCACCCGGATCATCCCCTGGCCCGTCTGGACAACGTGACCTTCGACGACCTGCGTGGGCACCGGCGCCTGGCCTTCAGCGCCCATGCCGACAAGCTGCCCAGCAGCGAGTACCTGCGCTGCAACCAATTGTGGCAAGCGGAAAACTACCTGGCGCTGCTGGAGATGGTCCGCGCCGGCCTGGGCTGGGCCACCCTGCCCCGGCAACTGATCCAGCGTGAACTGGCCCAGGGCGAACTGGTGGAACTGCAACTGGGCGCCTATCCCCACACCGACTGGCTGGTGGGCGTGGACCTGCTCTGGGCCCGACAACGAGTGATGGGCAAGGCCGAACGCTGGCTCAAGGAACGCCTGTTACGACACAAGGTGTACGAAGTGGACCGGCGCGGGCAGTCCACGACCTGGTAACGGCGGCACGGGCAACAAAGGGACAAGGTTCCGAGCTTGGCCCGACCCCGCAAGAGCACCCGGAAAAAATTGCCGCCGTCTTCGCTATACGCGCCGACCAGCTGGAGCTGTAAGCTGCGCCCCACTCAACGATTGAAAGGGTTACTCATGAGCATCTGCGGTATCGAGATCAAGGGCAGCGAAGCCATCTTCGCCCTCGCTTCCCTGCAAGACGGCGCACCGCAACACCAGGCGCTGGCCATCAAGAAAATCGCTCTGGAAGACGACGATGAAGCGGGCAACGTCCGGGCCTTCGCCGTCCAGATCGGCGCCTTTGTCCGTGAGCACGGGATTACCCGCATCGCCATCAAGAAACGCAGCAAGAAAGGCGAATTCGCCGGCGGCCCTACTACCTTCAAGATCGAAGGCGTGCTGCAGCTGCTGGAACACTGCGAAGTGACCCTGCTGTCGCCACAGACCATCAACGCCCAGTACAAGAAGCACGACTTCAGCCTGCCGGCGAGCCTCAACAAATACCAGCACGAGGCCTACAAAAGCGCCTGCGCCGCCTTGCTGAAAAAATAACCGGTAGCCGCCGGCTTGCCGGCGCAGAGGCCGCTATACGCTACGCCGATAATGCTGCAGCCAGTCGGCGAATGAATTGTCTTCCAGGGCATAGGCGCCCCGGCTGGACTTCCACACCAGCTCCTTTTCCCGCAGGGCATCGATACAGGCTTGCACCGTCTGGGTGCCCGGTTGCGTATCGCTGCCCATGGCCTGCAACGCCTTGGCCACCGCCGCCAGGGTGTCGTCGGTAAAGGGCGCGAACGGCAGGTTGTTGCGCGAACGCTCCACCATCACTTCCAGCACCGCCCGCTGGGACAGGGTCAGACCGTTCCAGGCGCTTTCGAATTCGCTCCAGACCCCGGCTCGCAGAACCTCGGCACTGCTGCGCAACAACTCGTTGAGCTGGCTCGCCTCCCCCAGTTCCAGGGCCACCTGGCCAATGATGCTGCGAAGCATTTCCGGACGCCGGCCAACCCATTCGAAGGCCTGGTCCAGATCATCGGCATTGAACTGATTGGTGGGCGCCAGATGAGCGTTCAGATGGGCGGTGTAGGCCTTGGTGAAATCCCGTCCCAACAGCGGGAACGGGGTGATGCTCGAACCGAAGAATGGCTGGTTACGGTTGAGCACCAGATGGGCCAGCTTGTCGCGATTGGACCCGGTGAACACCAGGCGCAGGCCACTGGTGTCCATGTCCCGTCCCTGATTGAGCTGATCCCGGGCCGCCTTGAGAGCGAACATGGCATTCAACCCAGACTCCGAGCTCAAGGCATGCTGGGCCTCGTCGATCACCAGGACCACCGTCTTGCCCGCGGCGCTGTGGAGCAATTCCAGGGCCTGGGTCAGGGTCGCGCCTTCGGGCAACTGGGACTTGCTGAAGTCCCAGGACAGGGTGCGCAAAAAGCTGAGCTTCTCCACCCCAAGGGACTTGGCCAGTTTGCGAATGCCTTTCTCGAAAGGCACCAGCGCCCCGGCAATGGCCGCGGCGATCAGCTCGGCAGGGTCTTTTTCGCGATTGGCCCAAAGGTCGACATAAACCGCCAGCCAGCCACGGCTCTGGCACTCGGGCAGCAGGTCCTCTCGCAGAAAGGTGCTTTTCCCGGTGCGCCGAGGCGCCGCCAGGAACAGCCCCGAGCTGTAATCCTGAATCCCCGAGCCCACCAGGCCATCGGCAATATTGAGCGCCAGTGCAGGACGACGAAACACGAAACCGGTGTTTTTCGACATGGTTTTATACTCAATTATTGCCAGGACTATAATTTATAGTCGCGAGTATAATTGACTATAAACCCCTGTCAAACCGACTCCCGGCCGCTCCCTTGCAGGCGTCGGTCTTCACGGGGGCAGTGCACGAAACGCGCGCGGTAACTGCGGGTGAAGTAGGACGGCGACTCAAACCCACAGGCGATGCTCACCTCCAGCACGCTCATGTCGGTCTGGCGCAGCAGCTGTCGGGCCTTCTCCAGGCGCAGGCCCAGATAGAAGTTGCTCGGGGTGTCGTTCAAGTGCAGGCGGAACAGCCGCTCCAGCTGGCGCCGGGTCACCTTGATCGACTCCGCCAGGGCCAGGGTGCTCAGGGGCGGCTCGCTGTGCTGCTCCATCTCGCCGATCACCTGCACCAGTTTCTTGTTGCTGATGCCGTAGCGGCTGGCGACTTCCATGCGCTGGTGATCCTTGCGCGGGCGGATGCGCCCGAGCACGAATTGTTCGCTGACCTGGATCGCCAGTTCCGGACCGTGGGCCTGGGCGATCAGGTCGAGCATCATGTCGATGGACGCGGTGCCGCCGGCACAGGTGATGCGCCGCCGATCGATCTCGAACAGCTCCTGGGTCACGCTCAGCTGTGGATAAGACTCCTTGAAGGCCTCGATGGCTTCCCAGTGCAGGGTTACCCGGTGCCCTTCCAGCAACCCGGACTCCGCGAGAATCACGCTGCCGGTATCGATACCGCCGAGGGTCACGCCCTCCACATCCAGGCGCCGCAGCCAGTGTTCCAGAGCAGGACTCAGGAACTTCAACGGCTCGAAACCGGCCACCACCCACAAGGTTGCGCCCTTCTTCAGCGGCTCCAGGGCCGCATCGACATTCACCGACATCCCGTTGCTGGCCAGCACCGCGCCGCCATCGGCGCTGAGCACCTGCCAGCGATACAGCTCGCCACGAAAACGATTGGCCACCCGCAGCGGCTCGATGGCGGAAATGAAACCGATGGCGGAGAACCCCGGCATCAGCAGGAAGTAGCAATCCAGGGACATGCAACGCACTCCGGTGACGGCCAGCGTGGGCCCTGTGATACGCCAAATGCCCCACAGCCACAAGAGGTCAGGTCGCTGCAGTGCAAGAGTCGGTCGCCGCTGTGCGCTTGCCGCCTGCGACGCCTCCGTACCTTGGCATCACCGACGCACAAAGACGCCGGGACCGACAATAACGACCTGCCGAGGGAACCACCATGAAACGACTGATCAGCCATTGTGTGCTTGCGCTAAGTGGTAGCGTTTTTCTGAGTTCAGGGGCCATGGCCGCCGACGCCGCCAGTTGCCAGAATGTGCGCCTTGGGGTGGTCAACTGGACCGACGTGATCGCCACCAGCGCCATGACCCAGGTCCTGCTCGACGGTCTCGGCTACAAGACCAAGCAGACCAGCGCCTCGCAGCAGATCATCTTCGCCGGCATCCGTGACCAGCGCCTGGATCTGTTCCTCGGCTACTGGAACCCGCTGATGACCCAGACCATCACGCCGTTCGTCGACGCCAATCAGGTCAAGGTCCTGGCCGAGCCCAGCCTCAAGGACGCCCGCGCCACCCTGGCCGTCCCCTCCTACCTGGCCGACAAGGGCCTGAAGACCTTCGCCGACATCGCCAGGTTCCAGAAGGAGCTGGGGGGCAAGATCTACGGCATCGAGCCCGGCTCGGGGGCCAATACCCAGATCAAGGACATGATCGCCAAGAACCAGTTCGGCCTCGGCAAGTTCCAGCTGGTGGAGTCCAGCGAGGCGGGCATGTTGTCGGCGGTGGCCCGAGCGGTGAAACGCAACGAAGCCATCGTGTTCTTCGGCTGGGCGCCGCACCCGATGAACGTCAACATCAAGATGACCTACCTCAGCGGCAGTGAAAACGCCCTGGGGCCCAACGAGGGCCAGGCCACGGTCTGGACCGTCACCGCACCGACCTATGCCGAGCAGTGCCCGAACGTGCACCGGCTGCTGACCAACCTGACCTTCAGCGCCGAAGACGAGAGCCGGATGATGCAGCCGCTGCTGGATCACAAGGACGCCCTGGAATCTGCCAGGCAGTGGCTCAAGGATCACCCTCAGGACCAGCAGCGCTGGCTTGACGGGGTGACCACCTTCGATGGCAAACCGGCCGCCGAACACCTGCAACTGACCAACAAGTAAGCACCGCCACCAGCGCCCCGCAGCCCGCCCAGGGCTGCGCACGGCCACCTCATGCCCCCAGCAAACATGCCTGTAAGGAATCGCCCCATGAACCACGACGTCATCATCACCTGCGCACTCACCGGTGCTGGCGACACGACCGCCAAGAGCCCCCATGTGCCGGTCACCCCAAAACAGATTGCCGCCGCCGCGGTAGAAGCCGCCAAGGCCGGCGCCACGGTGGTTCACTGCCACGTCCGGGACCCTGCGACCGGCAAGTTCAGCCGTGATGTCGCGCTGTACCGCGAAGTCATGGAGCGCATTCGCGAGGCCGAGGTCGACATCATCGTCAACCTCACCGCCGGCATGGGCGGCGACCTGGAGATCGGCGCCGGCGAGCATCCCATGGAGTTCGGGCCCAACACCGATCTGGTCGGGCCGCTGACCCGCCTGGCCCATGTCGAGGAACTGCTGCCGGAGATCTGCACCCTGGACTGCGGCACGCTCAACTTCGGTGACGGCGACACCATCTACGTGTCCACCCCGGCCCAACTACGGGCCGGTGCCAAGCGCATCCAGGAGTTGGGGGTGAAAGCCGAGCTGGAGATCTTCGACACCGGGCACCTGTGGTTCGCCAAGCAGATGATCAAGGAAGGCCTGCTGGACAACCCGCTGTTCCAACTGTGCCTGGGCATTCCCTGGGGCGCCCCCGCGGACACCACCACCATGAAGGCCATGGTGGACAACCTGCCGGCGGAGGCGGTCTGGGCCGGTTTCGGTATCGGGCGCATGCAGATGCCCATGGCCGCGCAAGCGGTGCTGCTGGGGGGCAACGTGCGGGTCGGCCTGGAGGACAACCTGTGGCTGGATCGCGGCGTGCTCGCCACCAACGGCCAACTGGTGGAACGGGCCACAGAGATCCTCAGCCGCCTCGGCGCCCGGGTCCTGACCCCGGCCGAAGGCCGCCAGAAAATGGGCCTGAAGCAACGCGGCTGACCCTAATCCACCTCTCCCCCCGTAGGAGCGAGCTTGCTCGCGAAGAGGCCGTCACATCCGAGCTCGTAGCAGCCGGCTTGCCGGCGAAGAGGCCCGCAAGGCCGCCAACCGCTTCGCTGGCAAGCCCGCTTCTACCGACTCTTTTTTCAGGAAGACGCGATGACTTTTATCACCAACATCAAAACCTTCGCCGCTCTGGGCAGCGGCGTGATCGGCAGCGGCTGGGTAGCCCGTGCCCTGGCCCACGGCCTGGACGTAGTGGCCTGGGACCCGGCCCCCGGCGCTGAAGCGGCCCTGCGCAAGCGGGTCGCCAACGCCTGGGGCGCCCTGGAACAACAGGGCCTGGCACCCGGCGCCTCACAACAGCGCCTGCGCTTTGTCGCCACCATCGAAGAATGCGTGAAAGATGCCGACTTCATCCAGGAAAGCGCTCCCGAGCGCCTGGAACTCAAGCTGCAACTGCACAGCAAGATCAGCGCCGCGGCCAAGCCAAACGCCCTAATCGGCTCCAGCACCTCGGGCCTGCTGCCTAGCGAATTCTACGAAGGCTCGACCCACCCGGAACGCTGCGTGGTGGGTCACCCGTTCAACCCGGTATACCTGCTGCCACTGGTGGAAGTGGTGGGCGGCAAGCACACCGCACCCGAGGCGATACAGGCGGCGATCCAGGTCTATGAATCCTTGGGCATGCGTCCACTGCACGTGCGCAAGGAAGTCCCGGGATTCATCGCCGACCGCCTGCTCGAAGCCCTGTGGCGCGAAGCCTTGCACCTGGTCAATGACGGGGTGGCGACCACCGGGGAAATCGACGACGCGATCCGCTTTGGCGCCGGCCTGCGCTGGTCGTTCATGGGCACCTTCCTCACCTACACCCTGGCGGGAGGCGACGCCGGCATGCGCCACTTCATGGCCCAGTTCGGCCCAGCGCTGCAACTGCCCTGGACCTACCTGCCGGCCCCGGAGCTGACCGACAAACTGATCGATGACGTAGTCGAGGGCACCGCCGAGCAACTGGGCACGCACAGCATTGCGGCCCTGGAGCGCTATCGTGATGACTGCCTGCTGGCAGTGCTGGAGGCGGTGAAAACCACCAAGGCCAAGCACGGCATGCACTTTCACGACTAACCCCAATCACTGTAGGAGCTGGCTTGCCAGCGAATAGGCCCTCAAGCCAGGCGCACACCCAACGGACGCCTTCGCCGGCAAGCCGGCTCCTACATTCATCCGGTGATCCTATGCCTGCCTTGACCACCTACAGCACCCGCATCATCCGCGACTGGGTCGACTACAACGGCCATCTGCGCGATGCCTTCTATCTGCTGATCTTCAGCTATGCCACCGATGCCCTGATGGATCGCCTGGGGCTCGACAGCGACAATCGCGAAGCCAGCGGCCACTCGCTGTTCACCCTGGAACTGCACCTGAACTACCTGCACGAGGTAAAGCTCGACACCGAGGTCGAAGTCCATACCCGGATCATCGGCCACGACCGCAAGCGCCTGCACCTGTATCACAGCCTGCACAAGGTCGGTGATCCCCAGGAACTGGCCGGCAACGAACAGATGCTGCTCCACGTCGACCTCGCCGGCCCCCGTTCCGCGCCGTTCAGTGCGCCGGTATTGCAGCGCCTGCAAGCCATGACAGCCGAGCAGGCCGACCTGCCGCGCCCCACCTACATCGGCCGGGTGATTGGCCTGCCTACGGAAAAATGACAACCAGCCCGAACAGGAGATCGCCGTGAACATCGCCGCCCTTGCCGACTATCGCCGTTATCCGCTGATCAGCCCGTTGAGCAGCGTCCAGATCCTGCCGGACCGGGTCCAGGTGCACTGGGCCGATGGCCGCCTCAGCCCCTTTCATCATCAATGGCTGCGGGACAACTGCCCCTGCCCGGAATGCGTCTATAGCGTGACCCGCGAACAGGTGCTGGAAATCGTCGATGTCGCCGAGGACCTCGGTTGCCACGGGGCGCACATCGATAGCCAGGGCTGCCTGTGCCTCGACTGGTCGAACGGCCACCACAGCCGCTTCGATCCCGGCTGGCTGCGGGCCCACGCCTATGACGAGCAATCCCGCAAGGAGCGCCGCGCCCATGCGGCGCACAGCCGGTTGTGGGACAGCACCCTGCAGTTGCCGGTATTCGACTATCAGGCCCTGATGGACGATCCCGAGGCTCTGCTGCAATGGCTGCTGGCCCTGCGCGACACCGGCCTGACCCAGGTCCGGGGCGCCCCCACCGAGCCGGGTTCGCTGGCGCTGATCGCCCGACGTATCTCGTTTATCCGCGAGAGCAACTTCGGCGTGCTGTTCAACGTGCAATCCAAGGCCGACGCCGACAGCAACGCCTACACCGCTTTCAACCTGCCGCTGCACAGCGACCTGCCTACCCGCGAACTGCAACCGGGGCTGCAGTTCCTGCATTGCCTGGTCAATGACGCCGTGGGCGGCGAAAGCATCTTCGTCGACGGCTTCGCCATCGCCGATGCCTTGCGCCTTGAAGACCCCGAGGCCTTCCTGACCTTGTGTGAAACACCCGTGGAGTTTCGCAACAAGGACCGCCACAGCGACTACCGCTGCCTGGCGCCGATCATTGCCCTGGATGCCCTGGGCCGGGTGGCGGAGATCCGCATGGCCAACTTCCTGCGGGGGCCCTTCGACACCTCGGAGCAACAGATGCCCCGGCTGTACCGCGCCTACCGCCGATTTATCGCCATGACCCGGGAGGTGCGGTTCCGGGTAATCCGCCGCCTCGACCCGGGCCAGCTCTGGTGCTTCGACAACCGTCGTACCCTGCATGCCCGCAACGCCTTCGACCCGTCCAGCGGCGCCCGGCATTTCCAGGGTTGCTACATCGATCGCGACGAGCTGTTATCCAGAATCCTGGTGCTACAGCGCTGATCGCCCTACCTGCTGCCCGGCTCCCGCACAGGAGCCGGGCAGCGGTGCAACGTTCCCCGGGCAAAAAAAAGCCCCGATCAAGCCGTGACAGGATCGAGGCAGGGACTACTTCTGAGGAGCTGCAGTGAGAAGGTGACCAAACCATCACGACGCCAGCTGGTTTCAGTCTGCCCACTCTGCCTGCCCACGAGTTAGCCGAGAGCGACCTGCTCATAGGTATTAGGGCCACTACAAGCGTTCAGATGTCCTCGGTATAGAACACCACCGTCACGTAGAAATAGCCGATCTTGTGCCAATCCCGGCGCTGGTTGTAGGGCGTCTCTTCCGAGCCCATGCCGACCTGATAATTACGCCCGGTCCTTTTATCCCTATAGGACATGAACCCCTTCGTTTCCCAGCCACAGCAGACAAACCTAAGCCCCTCCTGCAACCCCAACTCCCGTTGCAGATAACGCTCTACCTCATGGGCATCCTGACCCTTGACCCGATACCTGGCGGTCAGCGGTGCGCCCTGATCCTGCGGCTGCGACTCACATTGGAAAAACTCCAGGGACTTCGGCGGATCGCTCATGGCCCGCAAAAAATCGCCACACGCGGTGGCTGCCGCAGCCACGCTGCAAACCATCCACAACAAACAGGCCAAACCCAGGTTGAACAGCACTTTCATCCACTACAGCTCCCTATTCTTTTGCCCCAACGGCCATCCTGCCCACCCCCACCGCTTGCAGCTGGCGAGCTTGAGCGGCAGCACGGCTCAATATCCACCCTTATGCAAGCCCGGGCCATCACACGCAAGCGCCGCGAGACTTGATCGACCGCCTTTTCCAGGCGCTGTTGCAACCGGCCATGACCATCGAGTTAGCCGAAAACGACCTGTTCATAGGTAATCGGGCCATCGCGACCATCTGCCCTTGCCGTCACCCGGACGGCCTACCAGAATCGACTGACGACCACGTTACCTGAATAAGGATGAGCGTCATGATGCATGCGGATTTGATTGATCAGGACGACCTGCTGGGACAACTCCGGGCCCTGGGTTTCGAGATGCCCGCAGGCGCCAGCGCCGAGCAGGCCTGTGAGTGTGCGGTGCGGGGTTTGAGCGATGCGCGGGCCAAGGCGCTCAAGGGCATGGTGGAGCAGATGCTTACCGGCAATGCGACCATTCTTCCCGCGGTCCGCCAGGCCATCGATCGCCAGTTGCTGCCGGCCCTGGCCGAGTACCTGCAGCAAAAACGCGCCTGAGTCTCCCTGTGCCCTGAGCGGATTGCTAGAGTGCGCGTCCCTCTGGCGAAAACAGGCAAGCACTCATGATAGCGATACAACCCGGCTCATCCGCCGACGCGCCCGGCTGGCTGCAATTGCGCCTGGGCCTGTGGCCTGACTGTGCGCCCGACGAGCACCAGGCCGAAATCCGCCAGATGCTGAACGCCCCCCAGCGCTATGGCTGCTGGCTGGCCTTTGCCGAGAACGGTGAAGCCATCGGCCTGGCCGAGGCGGCGTTGCGCCACGACTACGTCAACGGCACCGAGAGTTCGCCGGTGGTGTTTCTCGAAGGGATCTATGTGGCTCCCGAGCACCGTCGCCGGGGCGTTGCCCAGCAACTGATCGAACAGGTCAGCCAGTGGGGACGCCAGGCCGGGTGCGTGGAGATCGCATCTGACACCAGCCTGGACAATCTGGTCAGCCAGACACTGCACCACGCGCTGGGCTTCGAGGAAACCGAACGCGTGGTGTACTTCAAGAAGCGTCTGTGACTACAGACGCACGCTGGCGAAGGTCGACTCGTTGCGCGCCTGGCTCAAGGCCGACAGCGGGCCGGACAGCGGCGCCAGGACCATGGCTTGCGGCAGCGGCATCATTGCCACCTGCTGGGTGGTGTTGGAGCCGATGCGCTCGTCACGAGGCGGAATGCCAAAGTACTCGCGGTAGCACTTGGAGAAGTGCGGCGTAGAGACGAAGCCACAGACTGAAGCCACTTCGATGATCGACATCGGCGTCTGCTTGAGCAGTTGCCGGGCACGGATCAAGCGCAGCTTGAGGTAGTAGCGCGACGGCGAACAATGCAGGTACTTCTGGAACAGCCGCTCCAATTGTCGCCGGGAGACGGCCACGTAAACCGCCAGTTCGTCCAGATCGATCGGCTCTTCGAGGTTGGCCTCCATCAGCGCTACGATTTCCTGGAGCTTGGGCTGGTTGGTGCCGAGCATGTGCTTGAGCGGCACGCGCTGGTGATCCTGTTCATTACGGATGCGTTCGTAGACGAACATCTCCGAGATCGCTGCCGACAACTCACGGCCATGATCGCGGCTGATCAGGTGCAGCATCATGTCCAGCGGCGCGGTGCCACCGGAGCTGGTGAAGCGGTTTCGGTCGAGGGTGAACAGGCGGGTGCTCATGGCGACCCGGGGGAAGGCTTCCTGCATCGACGCCAGGCATTCCCAGTGCACGCTGCAATCGAAGCCGTCCAGCAGGCCGGCGCAGGCCAGGGCCCAACTGCCGGTGCACACCGCGCCGAGGCGGCGCGACTGGCGGGCCTGGCTTTGCAACCAGGACACATGTTCACGGGTCACGGTGCGCTGGATGCCGATGCCACCGCAGACGATCACGGTATCGAGGCTGGGGGCTTTGTGCATGGCCGCGTCGGGGGTGATTTGCAGGCCATCACTGGCCCAGACCTGACCGCCATCGACGCTGAGGGTGGTCCAGCGATACAGCTCGCGGCCGGACAGTTGATTGGCCATGCGCAGGGGTTCGACTGCGGAGGCCAGGGAAATCAGCGTGAAATTGTCCAGCAGCAGAAAGCCGATGGATTGAGGCGCACGGTTCTGGGGTTGGGCCCCGGAGTTGAACGACGTCATCGCGGTATCTCCTCACACAAAGCGGGTGATGGCCTCAGGCGGAGGCTCTTTTTATGTGCCCTGCTGCTCAAGAGAGGCGGGCTTGAAATTCACAGAGCAATTGCCATGCCTAAAGTTGAATGGGCATTCAATAACTCCTGAAAACGACGTCGCGACGTGTCTACATAGCCCTTGTCAATGTGCGGATAAGAAGCGCCGGAATCACCGCGCAGAAGGCGGGCGCCAGAGCGGTGAGCAGTTAGGTAGCACTTGCGCGACCGATGCGTCGGGCCAGGACTGGCGAGTGTCACTCAAAGCACAACCGGCCGACGGACGCAGAGGTCCATCAGCCCGGTTGGCCACTTGTCTATTCACGACGCGCTAAAAGGTGGCGCGCCCCTCCCCTGATGAGCAATTTGGGCGCGCCGCCAGCCCTGTGCAGCCGCCGGCGTACCGCTGCATGCGGGCTCAACACTCCACTGCACTCACCGCCAGCCCGCCGCGAGAGGTCTCTTTATATTTGTCATGCATGTCCGCCCCGGTATCACGCATGGTGCGAATCACCCGATCCAGGGAGATGAAGTGCTGGCCATCGCCGCGCAAGGCCATCTGCGCGGCATTGATCGCCTTCACCGCGGCAATCGCGTTGCGCTCGATGCAGGGCACCTGCACCAAACCGCCCACCGGATCGCAGGTCAGGCCGAGGTTATGCTCCAGGCCGATTTCCGCGGCGTTGCACAACTGCTCGGGCGTGGCCCCGAGAATCTCCGCCAACCCCGCCGCAGCCATGGCACAGGCCGAACCGACTTCGCCCTGGCAGCCGACTTCGGCGCCGGAGATCGAGGCGTTCTTCTTGCACAGGATGCCGATGGCCGCCGCGCCCAGAAAGAAGTCCACCACGTTGGCGTCGGTCACGTCCTCGCTGAACTTCATAAAGTAGTGCAGCACCGCCGGAATGATCCCCGCTGCGCCATTGGTGGGGGCGGTGACCATGCGTCCACCGGCGGCGTTCTCCTCGTTCACCGCCAGGGCGAACAGGTTGACCCACTCCATGGCGCTCAAGGTCGAGCCGATCACATTGGGTTTGTTGAGCTCCTGCAGGCTGCGATGCAACTTGGCCGCGCGACGGCGCACATTGAGCCCACCGGGCAGGATGCCTTCGTGCTTGAGCCCCTGCTCCACACAATCCTGCATGGCCCGCCAGAGCACCATCAGCCCGCTGCGGATTTCTGCCTCCGAACGCCAGACCTTCTCGTTGGCCAGCATCAGTTCGGCGACCCGCAGGTTGTGCTGCTGGCACAGGCTGAGCAGTTCCACCGCACTGGAGAAATCGTAAGGCAGCTCGCTACGGTCCAGGTCTGCCACGCCGCTGCTGGCCTGGGCCTGGTCGACGACAAAACCGCCACCCACCGAATAGTAGGTATCGCGCAACAACTCCCCGCCTTCACCTTCAGCCACCAGGGTCATGGCATTGGGGTGAAAGGGCAGGTTCTCGTCCAGCAGGCGCATGTCCCGGGACCAGATGAAAGGCACAGGCAGCCGTCCGTCCAGCAACAGGGTCTGAGTTTCCCTGAGCTGTTCGATGCGCGGGCCGATCAACGACGGATCGATTGCATCCGGCCACTCTCCCATCAAGCCCATGATCACGGCGTTGTCGCTGCCATGGCCAATGCCGGTGGCTGACAGCGAGCCGAACAGTTGCACCTCGATCCGCCGCACCGACTCCAGCAGATGGCGTTCCTTCAATACCTGGACGAATAACGCCGCGGCGCGCATGGGCCCGACGGTGTGGGAACTGGAAGGCCCGATGCCGATCTTGAACAAGTCGAAAACACTGATAGCCATTACTGCGTAACTCCTCGATGAGCACAGTCCAGGCGCTGAAAACGCCCACTGACGGAGCTGCTACGCTCAAGCTGCAATCCGCCGAGAAGGGCGCATCATCAGGCTTTTACAGCGACTCGCGACGTCTGACACCGACTCACTCATGTCCACCAACGCCGCCTGGCGCGAGGCTCGGGTTCTGGGCGTTTTTTGCGGCTCAGATGCAGGAAAAAATGCCCAAAAACACTGTAAGCGACCTCACCGACACTGGATGCGACCCTCCCTGTACTGGATACGACGCACCCTGTAGGCGACAGTTTTTCACTGGTACATGATCAGTCTCGACTCGATTGCAAGGCACGGTGGTAGAGCTGTCCCCGGCACACCAACCGCCACACTTATAAGCGCGGTCCATACGCCGCCAAAAAAACATCCAGGAGTCTCCCCTATGAAAGGTTCCCCGTCGTTGTTGTTGGCCGCCATGCTGAGTCTGCCGCTTCTGGCACAAGCCGCAGAACCGGCGCAATGCAGCACCGTAAACTTCTCCGATGTCGGCTGGACCGATATCACCGTGACCACCGCCACCACCAGCGTCGTGCTCAACGCCCTGGGCTACAAGACCAAGACCACGATGATTTCCGTGCCGGTGACCTACAAGTCCCTGGCCGACGGCAAGAACATGGACGTGTTCCTCGGCAACTGGATGCCCACCATGGAAAACGACATCAAGCCCTACCGTGATGCCGGCACCGTGGAAACCGTGCGCGCCAACTTGGAAAACGCCAAGTACACCCTGGCAGTACCCGAGTCGCTGTATGACAAGGGCCTGAAAGACTTCGCCGACATCGTCAAGTTCAAGAAGGAGCTGGACGGCAAGATCTACGGCATCGAGCCAGGCAACGACGGCAACCGCACCATCCAGACGATGATCGACAAGAACGCCTTTGGCCTCAAGGACGCAGGGTTCAAGGTGGTGGAGTCCAGCGAGGCGGGCATGCTGTCCCAGGTCGAGCGCGCGCAGCGTCGCGACACTGCGGTGGTGTTCCTGGGCTGGGAACCGCACCCGATGAACACGCGCTTCAAGATGAAGTACCTGACCGGTGGCGACGACTTCTTCGGTCCCAACTTCGGCCAGGCCACCATCTACACCAACACTCGCAAGGGCTATACCACCGAATGCAGCAACGTTGGCCAGTTGCTGAAGAACCTGTCGTTCACCCTGAACATGGAAAGCACCCTGATGGGCAACGTTCTGGACGACAAGATGAAGCCTGACGCGGCCGCCAAGGCCTGGCTGAAGAAGAATCCACAGGTGCTCGATACCTGGCTCGCTGGCGTCACCACCATTGACGGTAAACCTGGCCTGGAAGCCGTGAAAGCCAAGCTTGAACAAGCTTCGAATTAAGTAACTCGCTTACGCCGGGCGGGTTCGCCTGCCCGGGCTGTTTTTTCCTTGCATGCGGACGTTCAATACCATGCTCACTGATCAGAAAATCCCCCTGGGCCAGTACATCGCGGCTTTCGTAGAGTGGTTGACGAAACACGGTGCCAGCACCTTCGATGCGATCGCTACCACCCTGGAAACCATGATCCACGGCGTGACGTTCGCGCTGACCTGGTTCAATCCCCTGGCCCTGATCGGCCTGATCGCCCTGCTGGCGCACCTGATCCAGCGCAAATGGGGCCTGACTGTATTTGTCGTGCTGTCCTTCCTGCTGATCCTCAATCTGGGGTACTGGCAGGAAACCATGGAAACCCTGGCCCAGGTGCTGTTCGCCACCCTGGTCTGCGTGCTGATCGGCGTGCCCCTGGGAATCGTCGCCGCGCACAAGCCGCTGTTCTACACCATGATGCGTCCGGTCCTCGACCTGATGCAGACCGTTCCCACATTCGTCTACCTGATCCCGACCCTGACCCTGTTCGGCCTCGGGGTGGTGCCCGGCCTGATCTCCACGGTGGTGTTCGCCATTGCCGCACCGATCCGCCTGACCTACCTGGGCATTCGCGATGTTCCACAAGAGTTGATGGACGCAGGCAAGGCCTTTGGCTGTTCGCGCCGTCAGTTGTTGTCGCGCATTGAGCTGCCCCACGCCATGCCGAGCATCGCCGCCGGTATTACCCAATGCATCATGCTGTCGCTGTCGATGGTGGTGATCGCCGCCCTGGTCGGCGCCGACGGCCTGGGCAAACCCGTGGTCAACGCACTCAACACCGCCGACATTGCCCTGGGCTTCGAAGCTGGCCTGGCGATCGTGCTGCTGGCGATCATGCTCGACCGCATCTGCAAACAACCTGAAGCCAAAGTAGGGGGTGACGCATGAGCATAATCCGCTTCGATAACGTCGACGTTATCTTCTCCAAGGACCCACGGGAGGCGCTCAAGCTGCTGGACCAGGGCATGACCCGCAACGAAATCCTGAAGAAGACCGGGCAGATCGTGGGCGTGGAAAAAGCCAGCCTGGACGTGCAGAAAGGCGAGATCTGCGTGCTGATGGGCCTCTCCGGCTCCGGCAAATCCAGCCTGTTGCGCTGCATCAATGGCCTCAACACCGTGAGCCGCGGCAAGCTGTTCGTCGAACACGAAGGCAAGCAGATCGACATTGCCTCCTGCACCCCCGCCGAACTGAAGATGATGCGCACCCAGCGCATCGCCATGGTGTTCCAGAAATTCGCCCTGATGCCCTGGCTGACGGTGCGGGAAAACATCAGCTTCGGCCTGGAGATGCAGGGTCGCCCCGAGAAGGAGCGGCGCAAGCTGGTGGACGAGAAACTTGAGCTGGTGGGCCTGACCCAGTGGCGCAACAAGAAGCCCGACGAGCTGTCCGGCGGCATGCAGCAGCGGGTGGGCCTGGCCCGCGCCCTGGCCATGGACGCCGATATCCTGCTGATGGACGAACCCTTCTCGGCCCTCGACCCGCTGATCCGTCAGGGCCTGCAGGACGAACTGCTGGAACTGCAACGCAAGCTGAGCAAGACCATCGTCTTCGTCAGCCACGACCTGGACGAAGCCCTGAAACTGGGTAGCCGCATCGCCATCATGAAAGACGGGCGGATCATCCAGTACAGCAAGCCGGAAGAGATCGTGCTCAATCCTGCGGACGACTATGTGCGCACCTTCGTCGCCCACACCAACCCGCTGAACGTGCTCTGCGGTCGCAGCCTGATGCGCAGCCTGGACAACTGCAAACGCGTCAACGGCTCGGTGTGCCTGGACCCGGGCGGCGATTCCTGGCTCGACCTGGCCGAGGGCAACACCATCAAGGGCGCCCGACGCAACGGCTCGCAGATGGACCTGCAGAACTGGGTTCCGGGGCAAGCGGTGGAAGAACTGGGCCGGCGCCCGACCCTGGTGGACTCCAACATCGGTATGCGCGACGCCCTGCAGATCCGCTACCAGACCGGCAACAAACTGGTGCTCCACGACAACCAGCAGGTGGTGGGGATTCTCGGCGACAGCGAGCTCTACCACGCCCTGCTCGGCAAGAACCTGGGTTAAGCCGCAGACACAAAAACGCCGCGAGCAATCGCGGCGTTTTGCTTTAACCACCCACCACCTTCTGTAGGAGCTGGCTTGCCAGCGAACAGGCCCTGAAGCCTTGCAGCGCCCTTGAGGACGCCTTCGCCGGCAAGCCGGCTTCCTACAGCGGCTGGAACCGCCCCCTCGGGAGCGGCCCCTGACTTCACTCAGCTATAGACACGGCCAAGGAGCTGCCGATGGCTTTCGAACTGATCGAGCACATCACGGGTGATCTGCTCCTGGGTAAAGCCCATCAAGTCGTATTCCTGGCTGCCGTTGTGCAGGTACACCTCGGCGCGGTAGAAACGACTGCGCACTTCACTGTCCGCCCCTTCCGGCTGAGTCGATTCGCTCGGCGTCGCCAGGTAGCCGTCCAGGCTCACTTCATAGACGAAGGGATTGCCTTCATCCATTTCCACGCGCAGGCCCAGCAGGTTCTTCGACTTGCCCAGGTTGGTCTGCACTTCCAGGCTCAGGTTGCGCAGTTGCACCGCCGCTTCCTGCAGGGCCGGACTGACGTGCTTGTCCATGTAGCGCTGCACCACCGATTGGGTCGGTTGCAGGTCCAGCTGGGTCAGGCGCTCGCTGAAACCACGACGACCGCGCTCAGCCAGTTGCGCCTGCTCCTGCTCGATCTGCACGTCCTGGCGCATGGCCTTGTGCAAGCCGAACATGAAGAAGATCAGCACCACCGAGAACGGCAGGCCGGCCAGCACCACCATGGTCTGCATGGCTTCGAAGTTGCCGGCGAACAACAGGCCGATAGTCACCAGGGTGATCACCGCCGACCAGAAGATCCGCAACCAGTGCGGGGCGTCTTCGTCGACGTTGCCGCCCTTGCACGACAGGTTGGCCATCATCACCGCGCCGGAGTCGGCAGGGGTCAGGAACAGCACGAAACCGACGAAGATCGATACACCGATGACAATCTTCGAGGCCGGGTAGTGCTCAAGCAGCTGGTAGATCGCCATGGACGGCTGTTCCAGCGCCGTCTTGCCCAGCTCCACCGCGCCCTGGTTGACCACCAGGTCCAGGGCCGAGTTGCCGAAGATCGACAGCCAGGCCAGGGTGAAGCCCAGGGGAATCAGCAGCACGCCGGCCACCAGTTCACGCACGGTGCGACCACGGGAAATACGCGCAATGAACATGCCCACGAATGGCGCCCAGGAAATCCACCAGGCCCAGTAGAACAGGGTCCACAGGCCCAGCCAGCGATCGGACTTGGCACTGTCGCCTTCATACACGTAGAGATCGAAGGTCTTGAGCACCACACCGTTGAGGTAGTCGCCGATGTTCTGCACGAAGCCGTTGAGCAGGTGCAGGGTCGGGCCGAACAGCAGGACGAAAATCAACAGGCCGCTGAACAGCACGATGTTCAGGTTGGACAGGCGGCGGATGCCGTTTTCCACACCGGACACCGCGGCGATGGTGGCTACCGTGCTCATGACGATGATCACGATCAGCAGGTTGGTGTTGCTGTGCTCCATGCCGAACAGGTTTTCCAGGCCGGAAGACACCTGCATCGAACCAATCCCGAGGTTGGTCACCAGGCCCAGCAGGGTCACGAACATGCCGAAACCGTCCACCGCATGGCCGGCCGCACCCTTGACCCAGCGCTCGCCCACCAGCGGATACAACGCCGAGCGCAGGGCCAGCGGCTGGTTATGGCGATAGGCGAAGTACGCCACCGCCAGGCCCACCAGGGCATAGATCGCCCAGCCATGCAGACCCCAGTGCAGGAAGGTCAGCTGCAGCGCCTGGCGTGCGGCCAGGTTGCTGCCGGGTACGCCTTCAGGCGGGTTGAAGTAGTGATCCAGGGGCTCGGAAGCACCGAAGTACAAAAGCGAGATACCGATACCGGAAGAGAACAGCATCCCGGCCCAGGCACCGTAGCTGAAGTCCGGGGTGTCTTGCTTGGTCCCCAGCTTGAGCTTGCCGTAGGAGGAGAACGCCAGGCCCACCACGAACACCAGGTAGGCGGCGATCACCACCATGTAGTACCAGCCGAAGCTGCGAGACAACCAGGCCTGGGCAATGCCCAGCAGTCGGCCGGCCTCTTGCGGGGCGATGATCAGAATCGCGGTCAACAACAGGATCAACGCGGTGGAGGTGTAGAACACCCAACCGTTGACCCGCACCTTCTCCGGTGGGGTCTTTATAAGAGAGGCAGAACTCATTGCGCAGATGCTCCGGGCAGTGCGAGAGAAGGACACAAGGCAACACGGCACCCGATCAATCGGTTAGTTGGCAGCCGATCGTCGGGTGATATAAAGACACCCCGAAAACACCCGAAACCGCAAAAGCCGCGTTGCGCAACCGCATCCGGGGCCGGTGATGAACCTGCAGTTCATCGCCTGAATCCCGGAGCGTCCTGCCCCTTCAACACGTTTGTTCTCTTGCCGGTCCACGCCATGCCGCATGTAAGTTTCGGGCATTTTCGGAGGTCGTTTTTCCGCCATCTGCGAGTAGGAGAAACTCCTCAGGCAGCGACGATTTGTCGCAGATCTTATTCTTTGTTGATTGAACGTTCAATCAAAACAAAATAGACTGGCCCACAAGTCGACCGGCGTAATACGCCTGTCGACAGGCCTAAGGAGAGGTATCAGATGCCCAAGGTCGGTATGCAACCCATACGCCGCCAGCAATTGATCGAAGCCACGCTACAGGCGGTCGATCAGGTCGGAATGGGGGACGCCAGCATTGCGCTGATCGCCCGTTTGGCCGGTGTTTCAAACGGCATCATCAGTCACTACTTTCGGGACAAGAACGGCCTGATCGCAGCGACGATGGGTTACATCATGAGCATGCTCAACGAAGGCGTCAGAGCACGCCGCCAGGCCCTGACGGACGACAGCCCGCGCGCTCACCTGAAAGTGATCATCGAGGGCAACTTCGATGCCAGCCAGGTGAACGGCCCGGCAATGAAAACCTGGTTGGCCTTCTGGGCTTCCAGCATGCACCAGCCCGATTTGCACAGGTTGCAGCGGATCAACGACCACCGCTTGTATTCCAACCTGTGTTGCCAGTTCCGCCGTGCCCTGCCGCTCTACCATGCGCGCAAGGCAGCACGCGGCCTGGCGGCTTTGATCGACGGTTTGTGGCTGCGTGGTGCCTTGTCGGGTGATGAATTCGACACCGACCAGGCGATACGGATCGCTTACGAATACATGGATCTACAACTGGCTAAGCAGGAGCGCTAGAGCACAAAAGAGACGCTCGGCCCCTGACCCGCCACTGATCAACGTGCCCTGAACTTCAGGACACGCCCGGTGGTCAAGCCCACTACTTAATGCACTTGCGAGGACACTATGGCCCGTTTCGAACTGCAAAAACTCTACATCGACGGCGGCTACACCGATGCCGGCAGCGATGCCACTTTCGATGCCATCAACCCGGCCAACGGTGAAGTTCTCGCACAAGTGCAACGTGCGACCAAGGAAGACGTGGAACGCGCCGTGGTCAGCGCCGAAAAAGGCCAGAAGATCTGGGCCGCCATGACCGCCATGGAGCGTTCGCGCATCCTGCGTCGCGCTGTGGAAATCCTCCGCGAGCGCAATGACGAACTGGCCGCTCTGGAAACCCTGGACACCGGCAAGGCGTTCTCCGAAACCAAGTATGTCGACATCGTCACCGGCGCCGACGTGCTGGAATACTACGCTGGCCTGGTACCGGCCATCGAAGGCGAGCAGATTCCGCTGCGCACCACTTCCTTCGTCTACACCCGTCGCGAGCCCCTGGGCGTGGTCGCCGGCATCGGCGCCTGGAACTACCCGATCCAGATCGCCCTGTGGAAATCCGCACCAGCCCTGGCAGCCGGTAACGCGATGATCTTCAAGCCGAGCGAAGTCACCTCGCTGACCACCCTGAAACTGGCCGAGATCTACACCGAAGCCGGCCTGCCGGACGGCGTGTTCAACGTCCTGACCGGCAGCGGCCGTGAAGTCGGCACCTGGCTGACCGAGCACCCGCGCATCGAGAAAGTCTCCTTCACCGGCGGCACCGACACCGGCAAGAAGGTCATGGCCAGCGCTTCTAGCTCTTCGCTCAAAGACGTGACCATGGAACTGGGTGGCAAGTCGCCGCTGATCATCTTCGACGACGCCGACCTGGATCGCGCCGCCGACACCGCGATGATGGCCAACTTCTACAGCTCCGGTCAGGTCTGCACCAACGGTACTCGCGTGTTCGTACCGAGCCACCTGAAAGCCGCTTTCGAAGCCAAGATCGCCGAGCGTGTTGCGCGCATCCGCATCGGCAACCCGGAAGACGAAAACACCAACTTCGGTCCGCTGGTGAGCTTCCCGCACATGGAAAGCGTGCTGGGCTACATCGCCAAGGGCAAAGCAGAAGGTGCCCGCGTACTGTGCGGCGGTGAGCGCCTGACCGACGGCGAATTCGCCAAGGGTGCTTTCGTTGCCCCGACCGTGTTCACCGACTGCACCGACGACATGACCATCGTCCGTGAAGAAATCTTCGGCCCAGTGATGGCGATCCTGACTTACGAGACCGAAGAAGAAGTGATCCGCCGCGCCAACGACACCGACTTCGGTCTGGCTGCCGGCCTGGTCACCAAGGATCTGAACCGCGCTCACCGCGTGATTCACCAGCTCGAAGCCGGTATCTGCTGGATCAACGCCTGGGGCGAATCCGACGCCAAGATGCCGGTTGGCGGCTACAAGCAATCGGGTGTTGGCCGTGAGAACGGCATCAGCTCGCTGAACAACTTCACTCGCATCAAATCGGTACAGGTCGAGCTGGGCGACTACGCCTCGGTGTTCTAAGCAGCAGCCAGCTACAAGCGGCAAGCCAAGGCAACAGCCTGGCTTGCCGCCTGCTCCTCATTCAATGCCAAGCCCGCTTCGCTGCCTTCTCTTGCAGCTTGAAGCTTGAGGCTTGCAGCTCTCCACGGAGGCTCCAATGGCCCAAGAATTCGATTACATCATCATCGGTGCCGGCTCAGCCGGTAACACCCTGGCGACCCGTCTGACTGAAGACGAAGGCGTCACCGTCCTGCTGCTGGAAGCCGGCGGCCCGGACTATCGTTTCGACTTCCGTACCCAGATGCCGGCGGCACTGGCCTTTCCACTGCAAGGCCGTCGCTACAACTGGGCCTACGAGACCGATCCAGAGCCACACATGAACGGTCGTCGCATGGAGTGCGGTCGCGGCAAGGGCCTGGGCGGCTCGTCGCTGATCAACGGCATGTGCTACATCCGCGGCAACGCCATGGACTACGACGGCTGGGCCAAGCTGCCAGGCCTGGAAGACTGGACCTACCTGGACTGCCTGCCGTATTTCCGCAAGGCGGAGACCCGTGACATCGGCCCCAACGACTACCACGGCGGCGAAGGCCCGGTCAGCGTGACCACGCCCAAAGCCGGCAACAACCCGCTGTTCCACGCCATGGTCGAAGCCGGCGTGCAAGCCGGTTACCCGCGTACCGAAGACTTGAACGGCTACCAGCAGGAAGGCTTCGGTCCGATGGACCGTACCGTCACCCCTAAAGGTCGTCGCGCCAGCACCGCGCGCGGTTATCTGGACACCGCTAAAAAGCGCTCGACCCTGACCATCGTCACTCACGCCCTGACCGACAAGATCCTGTTTGACGGCAAGCGCGCCATCGGCGTGAGTTACCTGCAAGGCAGCACCGAAGAGCGCGTGGAAGCCCGCGCCCGCAAGGAAGTCATCGTCAGCTCCGGCGCCATCGCCTCGCCGCAACTGCTGCAACGCTCCGGCGTCGGCCCCCGCGCCCTCCTGGAAAGCCTGGACATCCCGGTGGTCCACGACCTGCCGGGCGTTGGTGAAAACCTGCAGGACCACCTGGAGCTGTACCTGCAGTACGCCTGCACCCAGCCCGTGTCCCTGTACCCATCGCTGCTGTGGTGGAACCAGCCGGCCATCGGTGCCGAGTGGCTGTTCAACGGCACCGGCATCGGCGCCAGCAACCAGTTCGAAGCCGGCGGTTTCATCCGTACGCGTGAAGAGTTCGAATGGCCGAACATCCAGTACCACTTCCTGCCGGTAGCGATTAACTACAACGGCAGCAACGGTGTGAAAGAGCATGGCTTCCAGGCTCATATGGGCTCCATGCGCTCGCCGAGCCGTGGTCGCGTGCAGCTCAAGTCCAAGGACCCACGCCAGCACCCGAGCATCCTCTTCAACTACATGGCCACCGATCAGGACTGGCAGGAATTCCGCGACGGCATCCGCCTGACCCGTGAAATCATGCAACAGCCGGCCCTGGACCCCTTCCGCGGTCGCGAAATCAGCCCGGGCATCGAGGTGCAGACCGACGAGCAATTGGACAAGTTTGTCCGCGAGCACGCCGAGACCGCCTTCCACCCATCCTGCTCGTGCAAGATGGGCACCGACGACATGGCAGTAGTGGATGGCCAGGGTCGCGTGCACGGCATGCAAGGCCTCCGCGTGGTGGATGCCTCGATCATGCCGATCATCACCACCGGCAACCTCAACGCGCCGACCATCATGATGGCCGAGAAAATCGCAGACAAGATCCGTGGCCGTCAGCCGCTGCCTCGCAGCAAGGCCGACTACTACGTCGCGGGCGACGCCCCGGTGCGTGGCAAGCCAATGCGCGATATCACTCCAACCGCGCAGTAAGCAGCACGGGCGCCGACCGCAACGGTCGGCGCCCTTTCTCTGTTCCCCGTATCCCCCAGAACTCCATCCTTGATCGCAGCCTTCGGCAGCGGCTACAGTTCTGCAACTTGCACATCCCCTTTCGTCCCCGAGCCCATCAGCACCTATAACCTGTAGGAGCCAGCTTGCTGGCGAAACGCGCCGGCCCGCTATCGCGCCTCACAAGGAGGTCCTCCATGTTCGACTTTCACCCCCAGCTCAAGCAGCGCTTTGCTGCCTTGCGCACGGGCGCCGAATTCTTTTCCCTGCGCTACGTGCGCGAGTCGGACCAGTACCTGTCAGTGCGCAAGAACATTGCCGAACCACCGAGCCTGGGCCGTGACGAAGGGGCGATGCTGACCGTACGGGTGCGCGGTGTGGAAGCCTACGCCGCCACCAACGACCTCTCGCAAGGCGGCCTGCAAGCCGCCCTCGACCGTGCCGAACAACAGGCTCGGGTGATTGCCGCCCACGCCCTGCTGGACCTGCGCGAGCAACCGGTATCCAGCCACCGTGCGGACTACCTTTCGCCCAACCTGGACCAGCCCTTCCCGTCCCTCAGCGACTGCTACCAGCTGCTGGGCGATGAATCGGCTTCGGTGCCCAAGGACGAGCGCCTGGTGAACTGGCAAGTGGGCATCGGCGTGACCCAGGTCGAGCAGATCTACCTCAACAGTGCCGGCGCCGAGCTGCGCCAGGCTCAGCGTTTCGTCTACCCGGGCCTGGATGTCACCGCCTACGACGGTAGCGACAGTCAGACCCGCAGCCTGGGCCGGGAGAATTTCGGCCAGCAGGGCGCTGGCGATGTGATCAGCCGTTGCGGCCTGCTGGGAGCGGCGCCACGGGTGGCCGACCAGGCGTTGCAACTGCTGCTGGCGCCGAACACCCCGCAGGGCCAGCGGGACCTGCTGCTGATGCCGGACCAAATGATGCTGCAGATCCACGAGTCGATCGGCCATCCCCTGGAGCTGGACCGCATCCTCGGCGACGAGCGCAACTACGCCGGCACCAGCTTCGTCAAACAGGAAGACTTCGGCCGCCTGCAATACGGCTCGTCCCTGCTCAACGTGACCTTCGACCCGGAGATTCCCGAGGAGCTGGCCAGCTACGGACATGACGACGATGGCAGCGCCGCCAGCAAGCAGTTCCTGATCCGCGAGGGACTGCTGGTGCGCCCCCTGGGCAGCGCCCTGTCGCAGTACCGCAGCGGCCTCGACGGCGTTGCCAACAGCCGCGCCAGCAGCTGGAACCGCGCGCCCATCGACCGCATGGCCAACCTCAACGTCGAGCCCGGCGACCAGCCACTGGAACGCCTGATCGGCCAGATCGAACACGGCATCCTGATGTCCACCAACCGCTCATGGTCCATCGACGACGCCCGCAACAAGTTCCAGTTCGGCTGCGAATGGGGCCAGCTGATCGAAAACGGCGAGCTCAAGGGCGTGGTCAAGAACCCCAACTACCGGGGTATTTCCGCACAGTTCTGGCGCAACCTCAGCGCCGTCGGCGACCGCAGCACCTTCCAGGTCCTGGGCACGCCCAACTGCGGCAAGGGCGAGCCCAACCAGGTGATCCGCGTCGGCCACGCTTCGCCGGCCTGCGTGTTCAGCAAGATTGACGTATTTGGAGGAGATGCCTGATGAGCAGGACGATGAATCAGGCCGAGCAGTTCAAGGCATGGGCGCAGTGGCTGCAGGACGCGATCAGGGAATCGGAACAGTTCACCCTGAGCTACGCTGCGGAGTCTTCGGAGTTCATCCGCTTCAACCACGCCAAAGTGCGTCAGGCCGGGCAGGTGCAGCAGGCCAGCCTGCATTTCAAGCTGATCGACGACGGACGCCACGCCGACTTGAGCATCACCTTGAGCAACGACCCCGAGGTCGACCGTCAGCGCCTGGTCGAAGCCCTGCAACAGCTGCGGGAAACCCTGCCGCTGCTGCCGGCGGACCCGTACCTGATGCTCAATCATGCCCAATGGCAATCCCATCACGTGCAGGACCATCCGCTGCCCAGCAGCGAGCAGGTGGTGGCACAAATCGGCCGCGCCGGGGCCGGCCTGGATCTGGTGGGCATCTATGCCGCCGGCCCCATCAGCCGAGGTTTTGCCAGCTCCGGCGGAGCGTTCGGCTGGCATCAGGCCAACAGCTTCAACTTCGACTTCAGCCTGTTCCACGAAAACGGCGAAGCGGTGAAGGCCAGCTACGCGGGACACGCCTGGGACGACGAAGCCTTCGCCCAGCGCTTCGACCAGGCCCGCCAGCAACTGGAGTTCCTCGGTCGACCGCTGCGCACCCTGGCGCCGGGGCAGTACCGCGCCTACCTGGCGCCGGCGGCCCTGGAGGAGATCATGGGCATGCTGGCCTGGGGCGGGTTCTCGGCCCAGTCCATTGCCAGCAAACACAGCCCTCTGCAGAAACTCTACGCGGGCGATGCCACCCTGAGTTCCCTGGTGTCCCTGGACGAACAGGTCAGCGGCTCCCTGAGCCCGGCGTTTTCCGATGAGGGCTACCCGCGCAGCGACCTGTCGCTGATTGCCGCGGGCAGTGCCAATGCCCAGTTGATCAACTCCCGCAGCGCCGCCGAGTACGACCTGAGCAGCAATGGCGCCGGCAGCGGCGAATACCCCAGCGCACTGAACATGGCGGCGGGCCAGCTGTCCCAGCAGGAAATCCTCAAGCAACTGGGCACCGGCCTGTACATCAGCAACCTGTGGTACCTGAACTACTCGGACCTGCCGGCGGCGCGCCTGACCGGCATGACCCGCTTCGCCACCTTCTGGGTGGAGAACGGCGAGATCCAGGCCCCGGTGAGCACCATGCGTTTCGACGACAGCGTCTACAGCCTGCTGGGTTCGCAATTGGAGGCCCTGACCGAGCAACGGGAACTGCTGCTTTCGGCCAGCACCTATGGCCAGCGCCAGACCGCCTCGATGCATTTGCCAGGAGCACTGGTCAGCCGCCTGACCCTGACCCTATAGGAACTGCCCGCAACGCTGTAGGAGCTGACTTGCCAGCGAACGACGCGACGCCCCGGCCCGAATGCAGCGCGCCCTTCGCCGGCAAGCCGGCTCCTACCTGAACTCACATCGAGGTCCCATGCCCGAACGCCCGCCTCTCGACGCTACCACCGCCCGCTGGGTGCCCTGGGTAGTGGCCATCGCCTTCTTCATGCAATCCCTGGACGGCACCATCCTCAACACGGCGCTGCCGGCCATGGCCCAGGACCTGGCGGAAGACCCGCTGCGCATGCAGGGGGTGATCATCGCCTACATGCTCACCGTGGCCCTGCTGATCCCGGCGTCTGGCTGGATCGCCGACCGCTTTGGCACCAAGAAGATTTTCTTCGGCGCCATCTTGCTGTTCAGCATCGGTTCCCTGCTGTGCGCGATGTCCAACACCCTGTCCCAACTGATCGGCGCCCGAGTGATCCAGGGCCTGGGGGGTGCGCTGATGCTGCCGGTGGGGCGGCTGGTGGTGTTGCGGGCGTACCCGCGCTCCGAGCTGGTGCGGATCATGGGCTTCATCACCATTCCCGGGCTGCTGGGCCCGCTGATCGGCCCGACCATGGGCGGCTGGATGGTGCAGTACCTGACCTGGCACTGGATCTTCCTGATCAACCTGCCAGTGGGTGCGGTGGGTTGCTACGCGGTGTGGCGTTTCATTCCCGATCTGCGGGGCAGCGAGCGCACCCGTTTCGATGGCCTGGGCTTTGTGCTGTTCGGCGCGGCGATGGTGCTGATCACCATCGCCATGGAAGGCCTGGGTGAACTGCACCTGCCGCACCTGCGGGTGATGTTGCTGCTGTTTGGCGGCCTGGCCTGCCTGGCGGCCTACTGGCTGCGAGCCGGGCATATCGACAACCCGCTGTTCGCCCCTTCGCTGTTTAAAGTGCGGACCTTTGCCGTGGGCATCCTCGGCAACCTGTTCGCCCGCCTGGGCAGCGGTGCCCTGCCCTTTCTGGTGCCCCTGCTGTTGCAAGTGGCCCTGGGTTATTCCCCCTCCCAGGCCGGGATGAGCATGCTGCCCCTGGCGGCCGCGGCGATGCTGGCCAAGTCCATTGCCCGGCCATTGATCGAGCGCCTGGGCTACCGCATCGTGCTCACCGGCAACACCCTGGCCCTGGGGCTGATGCTGGCCAGCATGGGGCTGGTCAGCGAGCACACGCCTTATCCGCTGCTGCTGGGCATGCTGGCGGTGCTGGGGGCGATCAACTCATTGCAGTTCACCGCGATGAACACCGTGACCCTGATCGACCTCGACGATGCCGCGGCCAGCAGCGGCAACAGCCTGCTGTCGGTGGTGGCGCAACTGTCCCTGAGCCTGGGAGTGGCGTGTGCCGGGGCACTGCTGGGCGGTTTTACTGCTGAAGTGGGCAATGACGGAGTCGACACCGTACTCGGCGCCTTCCAGCTGACCTTCCTCACGGTAGGAATCATGGCGATGCTGGCGGCGGCGATCTTCCTCCAGCTGTCGCCCACCGATGGCCGCCGAGCGCGCAAGGTCCAGGAGCAGCACATCGAACACTGAACCCACACACCTCTCCCCGTAGGAGCCGGCTTGCCGGCGAAGAGGCCCTTGAGCCTTGCGTCCGCCTTCGCTGGTAAGCCAGCTCCTACCCAGAACCGCCCCTGCGCGGTTGCTCGTCCAGAATTTGCAGGTTGTGGGAGCGAGACTGATACACTGCGCGACATTTTGTTTTGCAGGCCAGTCCCGTGACCACCATCGCCACCGCTTTTAATACTTTGCCCCTGTCCGCCGCCATGCTGGCTAACCTCGACTCCCTCGGTTATGCCCAGATGACGCCGATCCAGGCGCAGAGCTTGCCGGTGATCCTCAAGGGCATGGACCTGATTGCCCAGGCCAAGACCGGCAGCGGCAAGACCGCCGCCTTCGGCATCGGCCTGCTGAACCCGATCAACCCGCGCTACTTCGGCTGCCAGGCCCTGGTGATCTGTCCGACTCGCGAGCTGGCCGATCAGGTGGCCAAGGAAATCCGGCGCCTGGCCCGGGCCGAAGACAACATCAAGGTCCTGACCCTGTGCGGCGGCGTGTCCTTCGGCCCGCAGATCGCTTCCCTGGAACACGGCGCGCACATCATCGTCGGCACCCCGGGGCGTATCCAGCAACACCTGCGCAAGGGTTCGCTGGTGCTTGATGGCCTGAACACGCTGATCCTCGACGAAGCCGACCGCATGCTCGACATGGGTTTCTACGACGCTATCGAAGACATCATCGAGAAGACCCCGTCGCGCCGGCAGACCCTGCTGTTCTCCGCCACGTACCCGGTGGGCATCAAGCAACTGGCGTCGAAATTCATGCGTGATCCGCAGACGGTGAAAGCCGAAGCGTTCCACGACGACACGCAGATCGAACAGCGTTTCTACGAGATCTCCCCGGAAGAACGCATGAGCGCAGTGACCAAAGTCCTGCACCACTTCCGCCCGGCTTCCTGCGTCGCTTTCTGCTTCACCAAGCAGCAAGTGCAGGAAACCGTCGATCACCTGACCTCCAAAGGCATTTCCGCCGTCGGCCTGCACGGCGATCTGGAACAGCGTGACCGCGATCAGGTGCTGGCGATGTTCGCCAACCGCAGTACTTCGGTACTGGTCGCCACCGACGTGGCCGCCCGTGGCCTGGACATCGATGCGCTGGACATGGTGATCAACGTCGAGCTGGCCCGCGATTCGGAAATCCACATTCACCGCGTTGGCCGTACCGGTCGCGCTGGCGAAAAAGGTATCGCGGTCAGCCTCGTCGCACCGTCCGAAGCCCATCGCGCGCAAGCCATCGAACAGCTGCAGAAAGCCCCGCTGAACTGGGATCAGGTCGACAACCTCAAGTCCCAGGGCGGCGCCCCGCTGCAGCCACCGATGAGCACACTGTGCATCGCTGGCGGGCGCAAGGACAAAGTGCGTCCGGGCGATATTCTCGGTGCACTGACTGGCGACGCCGGCATCCCGGGCGCCCAGGTCGGCAAGATTGCGATCTTCGACTTCCAGTCGTATGTGGCGGTTGAGCGCACCGTGGTCATGCAGGCGCTGCAGCGTTTGAACAACGGCAAGATCAAGGGCCGTTCGCTGCGCGTGCGTGTTTTGTAACTGATCTTCCATCCAAAGGAGATCCCCTGTGGGAGCGAGCCGGCTCGCTCCCACAGTTTGTTTTGTCGCGCCCCACCAAGAGGACACCGTTTTGCGTTCTACCGAAGTCGTGATCATTGGCGCTGGCGCCGCAGGCTTGATGTGCGCGCTGACCGCGGCCGGCCGCGGACGCCAGGTGCTGTTGCTGGACCACGCCAACAAGGCCGGCAAGAAGATCCTGATGTCCGGCGGTGGCCGCTGCAATTTCACCAACATGTACACCGAACCGGCCAACTTCCTCTCGCAGAACCCGCACTTCTGCAAGTCGGCCCTGGCTCGCTACACCCAGTGGGATTTCATCGGCCTGGTGGCCAAGCACGGCGTGCCCTACCACGAGAAGAAACTCGGCCAGCTGTTCTGCGATAACAAGTCCAGCGACATCCTCGGCATGCTGCTCGATGAATGCGATCAAGTGGGCGTGGACCTGCGCCTGGACACCTCGATCCAGCAGATCGAGAAGCTGGAGTCGGGCTATCTGCTGCAGACCACCCTGGGCCAGGTGCAGTGCCAGTCCCTGGTGATCGCCACCGGAGGCCTGTCGATCCCGACCCTGGGCGCCACCGGTTTCGGTTATCAGGTCGCCAGGCAGTTCGGCCATGAACTGTTGCCGACCCGCGCCGGCCTGGTGCCCTTCACCATCACCGACCAGCTCAAGGAGCTGTGCGGCGAGCTGTCGGGCACTTCGGTGGATTGTCTGGTGAGCTGCAACGACCAGAGTTTCCGCGAGAACATCCTGTTCACTCACCGCGGCCTCAGCGGCCCGGCGATCCTGCAGATCTCCTCCTACTGGCAGCCCGGCGACAGCGTCGAGATCAACCTGCTGCCAGACCACGACGCCCTGGGCTGGCTGCAACAACAGCAGGCCGAGCGCCCCAACAGCGAGCTCAAGACACTCCTGGGGGAAATCTTCACCAAGAAGATGGCGGGCCTGCTGGCCGATCACTGGTTCGTCTCCAAACCGATGAAGCAGTACACCCCGGCCGAGCTGGCGGACGTAGCGCAAAAACTCGGCAGCTGGCAGTTGGTACCGGCGGGCACCGAGGGCTACCGCACCGCGGAAGTGACCCTGGGCGGCGTCGACACCCGTGAGGTCTCGTCCAAGACCATGGAGTCCCTGAAAAGCCCGGGGCTGTATTTCATCGGTGAAGTGCTGGACGTCACCGGCCACCTGGGCGGCTTCAATTTCCAGTGGGCCTGGGCCTCGGGCTACGCGGCGGCCCAGTACGTCTGAGCCTGATGCGCACGTAGGAGCGAGGGGCGCGTCCTCGCTTCTCCAGTTTCTGGGTGGGAACAGAATTTGCTATCGGATGTGACGGCGGCATTGCGCCGTCGTCAATACTGGCTCAATTTAGCTGCATCGCCCCGGAAGGCCTGTCCCACTCCATGTCATCGACCTCTTTTCGTCAGTCCCTGCGCCGTCTCTGGGCGCTGGATAAATTCAGCTACAGCGTGCGGGTGTTCATCGCCCTGACCGGCAGCATGGCGCTGTGCTGGTACCAGGATGAAATGGGCCTGCTGATTCCGCTGTTCCTCGGCATCATCGCCAGCGCCCTGGCGGAAACCGACGACAGCTGGCAAGGCCGGCTCAACGCCCTGGCCGTGACCCTGGTGTGCTTCAGCATCGCCGCGCTGTCGGTGGAACTGCTGTTCCCCTATCCCTGGATCTTTGCCATTGCCCTGGCCCTGGCCAGCTTCGGCCTGACCATGCTCGGGGCCTTGGGGGAGCGCTACGGCGCCATCGCCTCGGCGACCCTGATTCTCTCGGTCTACACCATGATCGGCGTCGACCAGCGCGGTGGCGCGGTGCTCGACTTCTGGCACGAGCCGCTGCTGCTGGTAGCCGGCGCGGCCTGGTATGGCCTGCTCTCGGTGCTGTGGCAAGCGCTGTTCTCCAACCAGCCGGTGCAGCAGAGCCTGGCCCGGCTGTTCCGTGAGCTGGGTTTCTACCTCAAGCTCAAGTCATCCCTGTTCGAGCCGATCCGCCAGCTGGATGTGGAAGCCCGGCGCCTGGAGCTGGCCCAGCAAAATGGCAAGGTCGTGGCCGCCCTCAACGCCGCCAAGGAAATCATCCTGCACCGGGTGGGCAATGGCCGGCCGGGGTCGAAAGTCAGCCGCTACCTGAAGCTGTACTTCCTTGCCCAGGACATCCACGAGCGTGCCAGTTCGTCCCACTACCCCTATAACGCCCTGACCGACGCCTTCTTCCACAGCGACGTGCTGTTCCGCTGCCAGCGCCTGTTGCGCCAGCAGGGCAAGGCCTGCCGCGCCCTGGCGGAATCCATCCAGCTGCGCCAGCCGTTCGTCTATGACGCCAGCTTTGCCCAAGCCCTGGGTGACCTGCACGCCTCCCTGGAACACCTGCGCATCCAGAGCAATCCGGCCTGGCGCGGGCTGCTGCGCTCGCTACGCGCCCTGGCGGCCAACCTCGGCACCCTCGACCGACTGCTCAGCGACGCCAGCAACCCCGACGCCCTGGCCGATGCCACCGACAGCAGCCTGCTGGACCGCTCGCCGCGCAACCTCAAGGATGTCTGGACTCGGCTGCGCACCCAGCTGACGCCGACCTCGCTGCTGTTCCGCCATGCACTGCGCCTGCCCCTGGCGCTGAGTATCGGCTACGGCATGGTGCATCTGATCCACCCTTCCCAGGGCTACTGGATCATCCTCACCACGCTGTTCGTCTGCCAGCCCAACTACGGCGCCACCCGGCGCAAGCTGGGGCAGCGGATCATCGGCACCGCCATCGGCCTGACCATCGCCTGGGCGCTGTTCGACCTGTTCCCGAGCCCCTTGGTGCAGTCGCTGTTCGCCATCGCCGCCGGGGTGGTGTTCTTCACCAACCGCACCACCCGCTACACCCTGGCCACGGCCGCCATCACCCTGATGGTGCTGTTCTGCTTCAACCAGGTGGGCGACGGCTACGGGCTGTTCCTGCCGCGGCTGTTCGATACCCTGCTGGGCAGTCTGATCGCCGGGCTGGCGGTGTTCCTGTTCCTGCCGGACTGGCAGGGCCGGCGCCTGAACAAGGTGCTGGCCAATACCCTGACCTGCAACAGCATCTACCTGCGGCAGATCATGCAGCAGTACGCCGCCGGCAAGAGCGACGACCTGGCCTATCGCCTGGCCCGGCGCAACGCCCACAACGCCGATGCGGCGCTGTCCACCACCCTGGCCAACATGCTCATGGAGCCGGGGCACTTCCGTAAGGAGGCAGACGTGGGGTTCCGCTTCCTGGTGCTGTCCCACACCCTGCTCAGCTACCTGTCGGGATTGGGCGCGCACCGGGAAACCCAACTGCCGGGGGAAGTCCGCGAGCACCTGATCAACGGTGCTGGGGTCAGCCTGGCGGCGAGCATCGACGAGATTGCCCAGGGCCTGGCCGACAAGACCCCGATCGCCATCCAGAGCGATGCAGAGGAAGCACTGGCCAATGAACTGGAGCAGATGCCGGATGAAATCGACGAAGGCCAGCGCCTGGTGCAGACCCAGCTGGCGCTGATCTGCCGCCAGCTAGGCCCGTTACGGACCCTGGCGGCACACCTGATCAAAGACACCAGCGACACCGCAGAAGCGTAGGAGCCGGCTTGCCGGCGAAAGAGGCCTGAGGACTTACCCCACATTCAGGGCCGCGTTCGCTGGCAAGCCAGCTCCTGCAAGCCAGCCCCTGTTCGGTTACATACCGTGCTGGCGTAGCAGGCGGTCGTAGCTGCCGTCGGCCTTCATGGCGGCGATTTCCTGGTCGAACCGGGCCACGATCTGCGCGTGCTCGGGGTTCTTCAGGCTGACCAGAATATGCAGGCTGTTCTCGCTCAGAGGCTTGGGCAGGAACTCCACGGCATTGCGCACCCGCGGTGATTCCCGAGCCAGGTAGTAACGCGCCACGTATTCATCTTCCAGGGTCAGCTTGACCCGATCCGCCGCCAGCATGCGCACCGCCATGGCGAAGTTGTGCACCGGCACCTTCTGCAGGTCCGGGTCATTGTCGAATTCAGGGGAGTAGGCGTAGCCACGTACCACCGCCACCGGGTACTCATGCAGTTGCTTGAGGTTGCTGTATTCCAGCGGAGCGTCCTTGCGCTTGATGAAGCGCACCCGGTTGAGCATGTACTCCGAGGAGAACTGCCCCAATTGGGTGCGCTCTTCGTTGTACCAGGCATTGACCAGCACGTCGTAGCGCCCCTCGCCAATACCCAGCAGGGCTCGGGCCCAGGGCACCTGTTCGAACTCGCTGGCATAGCCGGCACGGGACAGGGCAGTGCTGACGATATCGGTGGCCACCCCGCCGTTGACCAGGGTCGCGTCAGTAAAGGGGGGCCAGGCGTCAGCGACCAGTCGCAGCTTCTCTGCAGAAGCGCTCTGGCCCAGCAACAGCAATCCGATCAAAGCCAAAGCTCGATGCAATCGCAGCATGCTAAAAGATCCTTAGCGGGCCCAGGGCCCAGCGCGTTCCAGCCGACACTCGAGGGCCCCTACCGGTATTCGATAGGGCAGCCCAGCTCCTAACATTAGCTCATCAATACCGCTGTACAGGACTTGAAAACAGATTACACAAAGAAGACAAATGCCAGTAACAACAATGGTGGCATTTTGACCTAACTCACAGAAACAGCCTCTTGGTAATGCTCGACAAGACATCCCGCGGCGATGTGCTTAGTATTTCGCGCAGCACTTTCTACAGGATATGAAGATGACCATCGAATGGGTCTGCAAGCATCACACCGATCTGGGCAAGGAACAGTTGTACGCCATCCTGCAACTGCGCACCGAAGTCTTTGTTGTGGAACAGAAATGCCCCTACCAGGAAGTGGACGGCCGCGATCTTGAAGGCGATACCTGCCACTTGATGGCCTGGGACGACGACCGCCTGCTGGCCTATCTGCGCCTGTTGGACCCGATCTCCCAGGGCGGCGACGTAGTGATCGGCCGCGTAGTGATCGCCGAACAGGCCCGTGGCCAGGGCCTGGGCCATGCCCTAATGGAGCAGGCGCTGAAACAGGCACAACGACACTGGCCAGAAACCCCGATCTACCTCTCGGCCCAGGCCCATCTACAGGATTACTACGGACGCTACGGCTTCATCGTCGCGGGCGAGGAGTACCTGGAAGACGGCATTCCCCATATCGGCATGCGCCGGGCCTGAGACTCAGGGATAACCCAGCACCGTCTTGATTTGCCGCAGATTGGGCTCGATCCAGCCCTTGTCGATGGCACCCCAACTATGGATCCGGTAGCGCCCGGCATGATTGCGGGCGCCGTCCTGCTGCTCGAACTCGCAGAGGATATCCAGGTCCGCCAGGGCGGCGATGGTGTCCTGGGCCGTGCGTCGAGGCATGCCCGTGACTTCGGTCAGCGCCGGCACACTGCTGGCCAGGCCGCTGTCGATCAGATACGCCACATACAGGCGGCGGTAGAAACTGCTCTTGGTCTTGCTTACATCCATCGCCTACTCCCTTTCACTAAGCACTAATCCGCCGCTCCCGCCTTGGCATGCAGGTCGCGCCAGGTCAGGTAGACCCGCAGGTCGAACTCCAGCTGGTGATAGCCCGGCAGCATATGCTCGCAGAGCTTGTAGAACGCCTTGTTGTGGTCCGACTCCTTGAAGTGCGCCAGCTCGTGCACCACGATCATCCGCAGGAACTCCGGCGCCGCCTCCTTGAACAGGGAGGCGATGCGGATCTCCTTCTTGGCCTTGAGCTTGCCGCCCTGCACCCGGGACACCGTGGTGTGCAGGCCCAGGGCGCGGTGGGTCAGGTCCAGGCGGTTATCGAACAGCACCTTGTCGATGGCCGGGGCGTTGCGCAGGTACTCCTGCTTCAGCTCCAGAGCGTAGCTGTACAACGCCTTGTCGCTCTGCACCGCGTGCTTGTTCGGATAACGCCGACTCAGGTAGTCCCCCAGGCGATCTTCGTCGATCAGCTGGCGCACCTGCTGTTGCAGGGCGACGGGGTAGGCCTGGAGGTATTTGAGTGCAGTCATGAAGGGGCAACGCAAGGTGCAAAGAGCGCCAGTGTAGCGAATTCAGGCCGGCAACGCGCTCCAGTCAAAAGGCTGGGCAAATTGGCTGGCACTGTTGGCAGTCAGGGGGCGAGCCACCAGGAAACCCTGCACGTATTCACAACCGTTGGCCTTGAGCCACTCGTATTGTTCGAGGGTTTCCACGCCTTCGGCAATCACCAGCAGGCCGAACTGTTTGCACAGGTCGATTACGCTGCGGGCGATGGCGGCATCTCGCGGCGAAGTGAGCAGGCGAGCGATCAGGTGCCGGTCAAGCTTAAGGGTGTCCAACTGCAGGTCGCGCAGGTACGCCAAACAGCAACTGCCTGAACCGAAATCGTCCAGGGCGACCCGCACCCCCAGTTCATGCAGCTGTTGCAACTGTTTGCGGGTCTCGTCCAGGTTCTGGGTCAGTGCCGCCTCGGTAACCTCCACCTCCAGCTGACGAGGCTGCAGGCCATGGCGCAACAGCACTTGGCGCAGTTCGGTAACCAGGTTGGGCATGCCGAACTGAGTAGCGCTGAGGCTGACCCCCAGCACCAGGTCCGGGCTGAACACCTGCTCCCAATCCTTGCGCTGAGCGGCCCCCTGTTGATAGATCCAGCTGCCCAGGCGGCTGATCAACCGCGCCTCTTCCAGCAACGGTAGAAACAGCCCCGGCGGTACATCGCCGACACTCGGGTGCCGCCAGCGCAGCAACGCCTCGAATCCCCGCAAGCGGCCATCGGCAATGGCCACCTGGGGTTGATACACCAGGGTGAACTCCTTGCGTTCCACCGCGCTGCGCACGCTTTCTTCAAGCATCAGCCGGGAACGGGCACGGCCGTTCATTTCATGATCGTAGTAGCGGTATTGCTGACGGCCGGCACGCTTGGCCTCGTACATGGCGATATCCGCTGCCCGCAACAGGCCTTCCAGATTGGAACCGCAGTCAGGGTAGATGGCGATGCCAATGCTGGCTCCCAGCACCACCTCCATGCCATCGATCTGCTGGCTGATGGACAGGCGCTCGATCAGCTTCTCGGCGATCTTTGCCGCTTGCTCCGGGAAACTTAGCTCCAGCAAGGCCGTGAACTCGTCGCCGCCCATGCGCCCGAGAATGTCGAACGAATGCAGGCATTCCTTCAACTGTTCGGAGACCCAGCGCAGCACCCGGTCGCCGGCATCGTGCCCCAGGGAGTCGTTGACCCGCTTGAAGCCATCCAGGTCCAGATAGAGCAGGACCAGAGACTTTCCCGAGCGATCGCTGCGCAATAGGATGTTCTCCACCGTCTGATAGAAACCGCGCCGGTTGAGCAGGCCCGTCAGCGGATCGGTAACGGCCTGGTACTCCAGCTGTTGATGCAGGTGTCGTACCTCGGACATGTCCAGCAAGGTCACCACCATGGCCTTCTGCTCGCTGGGCAGGGGCGCGCAGGACAGGGCCACGCTGAGCTGCTGACCGGGGACGGTACGCAACAGGGCATCATGCAGACGATAGGTCTCGCCCCGGCGGTAGCAGGCATAGAGTTCGGATTCGTTCCAGTCGGGGACGTGGGGCTTTTGCAGATAGTCGAGGAAGGGCGAGCCTTCCAGATCTTTCACCTGGGCATTGAGCAAGCGCGAAACCGCTGGATTGGCGAAGCGCACATGGCCGCCCTCGTCCACCACCAGGATGCCTTCGGCGGCGTTATCCAACACCGAGGCATTGAACGCTCGCGCCACCTCCAGGTCATGGCTGAGGTGCTGCAGGGCCCGGCGATTGCGCTGGTGCTCCAGCAGGGCCTGGACCTTGGGCTTGAGGATCTGCGGATCGAAGGGTTTGAACAGGTAGTCCACCGCGCCACTGGCATAGCCCTTGATCACGGCGTCCTGGGACTGTTCGTTCGCGGTGAGAAAGATGATTGGTGTCAGCCGGGTACGCTGGCTGCCGCGCATCAGGCGAGCCACCTCAAAACCATCCATCCCGGGCATCTGCACATCCAGCAGCACCAGATCCACTTCATGCTCGAGCAACAGGCCCAGGGCCTCGACACCGGAGGCAGCGGTCATCACCTGCCAGTCCTGACGCTGCAACAACGCGCGCATGCTTAGGAGATTTTCAGGATAGTCATCAACGATCAGGAGAGTGGAGTGGCCTTCGGCTACCTCCGGGTGCACGCATTCCATGCTGCTTCTCTTGTCTGTAATAAGACTGAACGGGTGAGAAAACCTGACTAAAACTGTGGACTCACTCTAGACCCGGTTCTTCAAAAGCAGAAGCTGCCATCACGCCATCACTCCACCAATGGCACCGGCTCCCGACTAACGGTCACAGTTTTGCCTCATAAAAACCGGGAAAGATGGCATTTCGACATTTTGCTGACGTCATATATCCGCCGTACGGACCTCGCCCGGCATCAGTTCTGCGCTATAAAGACGCCCGAAGAAGCGCAGGCTAAAGCCCTCGGCGACCTGCTCCAGACCTATCCTTGCGGACCCCTCACCATGATCGATCTGGCAACCTGGAACCTCAGCGTTCCCGTCGGCAGCCCACCGGCAACCATTGACACCCCAACCCTGGTCAAAGGCTTCAAGGACCAGTACTTCCACTCCGACAGCGGCACCCTGTTCTTCTGGTCACCGGTCACCGGCTCGAAAACCGAGAACGCCATTTACCCACGCACCGAGCTGCGGGAAACCTATTCCAACGGCAACCTGCGCAACTGGACCTATCCCGAAGCCGACAACCTGCTGTACGCCACCCTGGCGGTGAAACAGGTGCCCTCGACGGGCAAGATCGTCGTTGGCCAGATCCATGCCTACAACAGCACCAAGCCCCTGGTGAAAGTGGAGTACCAGTACAAGGCCAGCAAAGGCAGCGGCAATATCGTGGCCAAGGTGCGCATGCGTCCGGATGACGACGAAGGCCGGGTCATTACCCTCGCCAAGAACGTGCCGTTGGATCGTGAATTTTCCTACCTGATTCATCTGAGTCCCGGTGGCGCCCTGGGGATCAGTGCGGCAGGCTATCAATGGGATGGCCAGCTGAGCGCCACCTGGCGCGACAAGCCGCTGTATTTCAAGGCAGGGGTTTATGTCCAGGACAACAGCGGCTACACCAGCGAGGGCGGCAAAGTGACCTTCTCCAAGCTGGATATCGACCACAACAAAATCTGACCCCCTTCTCCTGCAGGAGCCGGCTTGCCGGCGAAAGCGCCCTTGAGCCCAGCGCATGCCCAAAGGCCCTCTTCGCTGGCAAGCCAGCTCCTACAAAAAAACACCTCGACCACCTGTCGGAGCCGGCTTGCCGGCGAAGGCGCCCTTGAACACAGCGCAATCCCAAAGGTCCTCTTCGCTGGCGAGCCAGCTCCTACAAAAAAACACCTCGGCCACCTGTAGGAGGCGGGAATTGCGGGCACAAAAAAGCCCGCATCGCTGCGGGCTTTCCGGATGACGCTAAGGCTTAGTTGACCTTGGCGTTCAGCTCACCCTTGAGGTAACGCTGGAACATCGCTTCCAGGGAGATCGGCTTGATCTTCGAAGCGTTGCCGGCAGTACCGAAGGCTTCGTAACGCGCGATGCACACGTCGCGCATGGCGGTTACGGTGGCACCGAAGAACTTGCGCGGGTCGAACTCGCTCGGGTTGGTGGCCATCAGACGACGCATGGCACCGGTGGACGCCAGGCGCAGGTCGGTGTCGATGTTGACCTTGCGCACGCCGTACTTGATGCCTTCGACGATTTCTTCAACCGGCACGCCGTAGGTTTCTTTGATGTCGCCGCCGTACTGGTTGATGATCGCCAGCCACTCTTGCGGAACCGACGAAGAACCGTGCATCACCAAGTGGGTATTGGGGATGCGCTTGTGGATTTCCTTGATGCGGTCGATGGCCAGCACGTCGCCGGTAGGCGGCTTGGTGAACTTGTAGGCACCGTGGCTGGTACCGATGGCGATGGCCAGGGCGTCGACCTGGGTCTTCTTGACGAAGTCCGCAGCCTCTTCCGGGTCGGTCAGCATCTGGCTGTGATCCAGCACGCCTTCGGCGCCGATGCCGTCTTCTTCACCGGCCATGCCGGTTTCCAGGGAACCCAGGCAGCCCAGCTCGCCTTCTACTGACACGCCGCAGGCGTGGGCCATGGCCACGGTCTGCTGGGTGACGCGCACGTTGTATTCGTAGTCGGTCGGGGTCTTGCCGTCTTCGCCCAGGGAGCCGTCCATCATGACCGAGGAGAAGCCCAGCTGGATCGAGCGCTGGCAGACGTCAGGGCTGGTGCCGTGGTCCTGGTGCATGCACACCGGGATATGCGGGAATTCTTCGATCGCCGCCAGGATCAGGTGACGCAGGAACGGCGCACCGGCGTACTTGCGCGCACCGGCCGACGCCTGAACGATCACCGGGGAGTCAGTCTTGTCAGCGGCTTCCATGATGGCGCGCATCTGCTCAAGGTTGTTGACGTTGAAGGCTGGAACGCCGTAGCCGAACTCGGCTGCGTGGTCCAGCATCTGGCGCATGCTGATGAGTGCCATTGTGTGTGTCTCTCCCGGTCGAGGGTCGTTAATCGTGCAAGCCTGCCGTAGCGGCGACTGCTATTCAAGTGATTGCAGATCGGGGGTCAGCCCGCCCTGCTCTATCCGTTAAAACCAAATCTCTACAGCCCTGTAGGAGCCGGCTCGCCGGCGAAAGGGGCCTTGAACCTTGCACAGGTCTGGAGGCCGCCTTCGCTGGCAAGCCAGCACCTACATGGCCTTGCAGCCGCGGCCGATCAGGTCGTTGGTGGCGACCCAGTAGACCAGGCCCTCCTCGCCCTTGACGTGAAACGCCAGCATGTCATCGCTGTACAGCGAACCCGAACCACTGGGCTCAAGCTTCAGGCGCCGAACCTGATCGTCGCCCCCCAGGCGCACATCGACCGCCTTGCGGCTATCGTCGGTGTAGCGCCAGAGCACCTGGGCCTGGCTGTCACAGGTCCAGGTCGTCCAGTTGTCAGTGGTCGGCGACTTGAGCAGGTTCAGGTTGGCGCAACCTGCCAGCAAGCCCAGCATCGCCACGGCGATCAAACCTTTCATCGATGTTCCTCGGCCGGCAGCCCACAGGCCCCAGCGCGTTGCGTTATCCAATCCGACCCGTCAAGGGCAACCCTGTTCCCTGGTCTTTGACGGTGTCTCGTACTTCTCCAGACCCTCAGGGCCCAGGCGCTTGTTAATCACCGGTGCCGTCTCGGCCTGCCAATCGGCCTGGTAGCAGCCCTTGTCCGGCTCGCCGGCCTCATCGGCCGACTTTGCCTGTGGAGTGCCGGAGCACCCCGCCAGCAAAGCCACGGCGATCAACAGTGGCAATGTCTTGACCATCAGAACACTCCTTTGCCCGGCCAACGGGAATCTCAGGCCTTGGCCCGGGCTTCCAGGACTTCAACCGCCGGCAGCACCTTGCCCTCGACGAACTCGAGGAAGGCGCCGCCACCGGTAGAAATGTAGGAGATCTGCTGGGCAACGCCATACTTGTCGATGGCCGCCAGAGTGTCGCCACCGCCGGCAATGGAGAACGCGGCGCTGTCGGCGATGGCCTGGGCCAGTACCTTGGTGCCGTTGCCGAACTGGTCGAATTCGAACACACCTACAGGACCGTTCCAGAGGATGGTCTTGGAGGTTTTCAGCAGTTCGGCGAACTGGGCCGCGGTTTGCGGGCCGATGTCCAGGATCATGTCGTCAGCGGCCACGTCGGCAATCAGCTTGACGGTAGCTTCGGCGCTGTCGGCGAACTCCTTGGCCACGACCACGTCCACCGGCAGCGGTACGCTGACCTTGGCGGCGATGGCGCGGGCGGTGTCCAGCAGGTCCGGCTCGTACAGCGACTTGCCAACCGGATGCCCGGCAGCGGCCAGGAAGGTGTTGGCAATGCCGCCGCCGACGATCAACTGGTCGCAGATCTGGCTCAAGCTATTGAGCACATCCAGCTTGGTGGACACCTTGGAACCGGCAACGATGGCCGCCATCGGCTTGGCCGGGTTGCCCAGGGCCTTGCCCAGTGCGTCCAGCTCAGCAGCCAGCAGGGGACCTGCAGCGGCCACTTTGGCGAACTTGGCCACGCCATGGGTCGAACCCTCGGCGCGGTGCGCGGTGCCGAAAGCGTCCATCACGAACACGTCGCACAGGGCAGCGTATTGCTGAGCCAGCTCGTCGGCGTTCTTTTTCTCGCCCTTGTTGAAGCGCACGTTCTCGAACAGCACGATGTCGCCGGCCTTGACCTCGACACCACCCAGGTAGTCGGCCACCAGCGGCACTTCACGGCCCAGGGCACGGCTCAGGTAGTCAGCTACCGGCTTGAGGCTGTTCTCGGCGGAGAACTCGCCTTCGGTCGGGCGGCCCAGGTGCGAGCAGACCATCACTGCCGCGCCTTTTTCCAGGGCCAGCTTGATGGTCGGCAGCGAAGCCAGGATCCGCGCATCGCTGGTGACAACACCGTCCTTGACTGGGACGTTGAGGTCTTCGCGGATCAGCACGCGCTTACCTTGCAGATCGAGGTCGGTCATCTTCAACACGGTCATGGGTCGCAATTCCTGGGTTACTGTTCTTCAGAAACAGAGAGTTTAGAGTCAGAGCGTGGAGTGGCTGTCTGCAGGTAGTGCCCAGCAACATCCAGCATCCGGTTGGCAAAACCCCATTCGTTGTCGAACCACGCCAGGATGTTCACCAGCCGGGGGCCGGAAACGCGGGTCTGACTGGCATCGACGATCGCCGAATGGGGATCATGATTGAAATCACAGCTGGCGTGAGGCAGCTCGGTATACGCCAGCAGGCCCTTGAGCGGACCGCTGGTGGCGGCCTCGCGAAGGATCCGGTTGACCTCGGTGGCGTCGGTATCGCTCACGGTCTGCATGGTGATATCCAGGCAGGACACGTTGACCGTCGGCACTCGCACAGCTTTGGCCTGAATTCGCCCGGCAAGTTCCGGCAACAGGCGCTCGATACCACGCGCCAGACCAGTGGACACCGGGATCACCGACTGGAACGCCGAACGGGTACGGCGCAGGTCCTCGTGGTGATAGGCATCGATCACCGGCTGGTCGTTCATCGCCGAGTGAATGGTGGTGATCGACACGTATTCCAGGCCGATGGCCTGATCCAGCAGGCGCAACAGCGGCACACCGCAGTTGGTAGTGCAGGAGGCGTTTGAAACCAGCAGCTCGGCGCCGGTCAGGCACTCCTGATTCACCCCATAAACGATGGTGGCGTCGACATCCGCCTCGCTGGCCATCGGCTGGGAGAACAGCACCCGCGGCGCGCCGGCGTCGAGAAAACGCTGGCCGTCTTCACGGGTGTGGTAGGCGCCGGAGCATTCCAGCACCAGATCGACGTCCAGGGACGCCCAATCGATGCCTTCAGGGGTGGCACTGCGCAGCACTTTCACGCAGTTGCCATTGATATGCAGACAGTCGCCATCGACCTTCACCTCGCCGGGAAACCGGCCGTGGGTGGAGTCGAAGCGTGTCAGGTATTCGACACTGGCCATGTCGGCCAGATCGTTGATTGCAACGATCTCGAATCCGGCCGCAGCCCCCCGCTCGAACAGAGCACGCAAGACGCAACGACCAATCCGGCCGTAGCCGTTGAGTGCAACTTTATAGGGACGCGGTTGAGGCATGGGGTTCTCGATCAGGCACAGGCAGACGAACTTGTTATACGCACCCCATCGTAGGAGCTGGCTTGCCAGCGATCAGCGGTGTGCCAGGCAGACCGCGAATCGCTGGCAAGCCAGCTCCTACAAAGGGATCGCGGTGGCTGGGCCACCGCGTGCTTTTTTAGTCTTCCAGCAGCTCTTCAGCCTGGCCCAGGATGTTGTCCAGGGTGAAGCCGAACTCTTCGAACAAGGCCGGCGCTGGCGCCGACTCGCCGTAGGTGGTCATGCCGATCACACGGCCTTCCAGACCGACGTACTTGTACCAGAAGTCGGCGTGAGCAGCTTCGATGGCGATCCGCGCGCTGACCTGCAACGGCAGAACCGATTGCTTGTAGCCCGCATCCTGGGCATCGAACACGCTGGTGCACGGCATGGAAACCACGCGCACCTTGCGGCCTTGCTCAGTCAGCTTGTCGAAAGCCTGGACCGCCAGGCCCACTTCCGAACCGGTGGCGATCAGGATCAGCTCAGGCTCGCCTGCGCAGTCTTTCAACACATAGCCACCACGGCTGATGTCGGCGATCTGCCCGGCATCACGGGTTTGGTGCTGCAGGTTCTGGCGGGAGAAGATCAGCGCCGATGGGCCGTCCTTGCGCTCCAGGGCGTACTTCCAGGACACCGCCGATTCCACGGCATCGGCTGGACGCCAGGTGTCGAGGTTCGGGGTGGTGCGCAGGCTGGTCAGTTGCTCGATCGGCTGGTGAGTCGGGCCGTCTTCGCCCAGACCGATGGAGTCGTGGGTGTAGACGTGGATCACTCGCTGCTTCATCAGCGCCGACATGCGCACTGCGTTGCGTGCGTATTCCATGAACATCAGGAAGGTCGCGCCGTAAGGCACCAGGCCACCGTGCAGGGCAACGCCGTTCATGATGGCGGTCATGCCGAACTCGCGCACGCCGTAGTACATGTAGTTGCCGCTGGCGTCTTCAGCGCTGACGCCCTTGCAGCCTTTCCACAGGGTCAGGTTGGAACCGGCCAGGTCAGCCGAACCGCCGAGGAATTCAGGCAGCAGCGGGCCGAAGGCGTTCAGGGTGTTCTGGCTGGCTTTACGGCTGGCGATGGTTTCGCCCTTGGCCGCGACTTCAGCGATATAGGCGTCGGCCTTCTCGGCGAAGTCCGCCGGCAGGTCACCCGCAAGGCGACGTACCAGTTCATTGGCTTCGGTTGGGAAGGCCGCAGAGTAGGCAGCGAAGCGCTGATCCCACTCGGCTTCCACGGCGCGACCGGCTTCCTTGGCGTCCCACTCGGCGTAGATATCAGCCGGGATTTCGAACGGGCCATGGTTCCACTTCAGCGCAGCGCGGGTCAGGGCGATTTCCTCGGCACCCAGTGGCGCGCCGTGGCAGTCTTCCTTGCCTTGCTTGTTCGGCGAACCGAAACCGATGGTGGTCTTGCAGCAGATCAGGGTTGGCAGCGGGCTCTTGCGCGCGGTGTCGATGGCGGTCTTGATCTCTTCCGGATCGTGGCCGTCGACATTGCGGATCACCTGCCAGTTGTAGGCTTCGAAACGCTTCGGCGTGTCGTCGGTGAACCAGCCTTCGACTTCGCCGTCGATGGAAATGCCGTTGTCATCGTAGAAAGCGATCAGCTTGCCCAGGTCCAGGGTACCGGCCAGGGAAGCGACTTCATGGGAAATGCCTTCCATCATGCAGCCATCACCCAGGAACACGTAGGTGTGGTGATCGACGATGTTGTGCCCTGGACGGTTGAACTGCGCCGCCAGGACTTTTTCCGCCAGGGCGAAGCCCACGGCATTGGCCAGGCCCTGGCCCAGTGGGCCAGTGGTGGTTTCCACACCTGGGGTGTAGCCGAATTCCGGGTGACCCGGAGTGCGGCTGTGCAGTTGGCGGAAGCTTTTCAGGTCATCGATCGACAGGTCGTAGCCGGTCAGGTGCAGCAGCGAGTAGATCAGCATCGAGCCGTGACCGTTGGACAGCACGAAGCGGTCACGGTCGGCGAAGGATGGATTGCTCGGGTTGTGCTTCAGGTAGTCACGCCAAAGTACTTCGGCGATATCCGCCATACCCATAGGGGCACCTGGATGGCCGCTGTTGGCTTTTTGCACGGCATCCATGCTGAGGGCACGAATGGCGTTGGCACGCTCACGACGGCTGGGCATCGCTGATCTCCTGAGGATTGAATAAAACGAAACGGAAAAAAGGCCTGCATTTTCCCTCAGGCGTCTGGCGGGGGCAATGACAGATAGTCACTCAGGCATGTTTTTCCCATGGATAAGCACTCAATCCACTGGAGAAACCCGCTTGCCGTTCGTTGACAAGGCAACGAACAGCTCTGGCAAAGGCCCCTGCAACACCAATATCAAAACTTTTTGATATTGGTGTTGCAGGCCTTTGCAGGCACCTCTAGACTGCGCCCCTATGAACCTGCACGCACCCTCCATTGAGCATGACGATTGCGACGAACTGGCAGCCCTGTGCAAGGCCGGCGGCGATCCTCTACGGCTCAATGTCTTGCGCGCACTGAGCAACGACTCGTTCGGCGTACTGGAACTGGCTCAGATCTTTGCGATCGGCCAGTCCGGCATGAGTCACCACTTGAAGGTCCTGGCCCAGGCCGGCCTGGTGGCGACCCGCCGTGAAGGCAATGCGATTTTCTATCGCCGTGCCCTGCCCCATACCGAACTTCTGGGGGGCAAGCTCCACGCAGCCCTGCTGGACGAAGTCGACCAGGTACGGCTGCCGGTGGATGTCCAGGGCCGGATCGGCCTGGTGCACCGGCAACGGGCCGCGGCCAGCCAAGACTTCTTTTCCCGGGTGGCGGAGAAATTCCGCGCCCAGCAGGACCTGATCGCAGGACTGCCCCAGTACCGCGACAGTGTTCTCGCGCTGCTGGACAAGCTGAGTTTCAACCCAATGGCCACTGCCATTGAAGTGGGTCCCGGTGACGGTGGATTTCTCCCTGAACTGGCCCGACGCTTTGCCCGGGTAACCGCGCTGGACAACAGTCCGGCAATGCTTGAACTGGCGCGCCAGCTGTGTGAGCGCGAAACATTGGCTAACGTCAGCCTGCAACTGGCCGATGCATTGGATGGCGTACAGCTGACGGCCGATTGCGTAGTGCTGAACATGGTCCTGCACCATTTCGCCGCACCGGCCGAAGCCCTCAAGCAGATGGCCCAATTGCTGCAACCAGGCGGTAGCCTGTTGGTAACAGACTTGTGCAGCCACAACCAGAGTTGGGCCAAAGAGGCTTGCGGCGATCTCTGGCTAGGGTTCGAACAAGATGATTTGGCTCGTTGGGCCACCGCTGCGGGACTGACTCCCGGGGAAAGTCTCTATGTAGGCTTACGTAATGGTTTCCAGATCCAGGTCCGCCATTTTCAGCGACCGGCTGGCGACACTCACCATCGGTAAATTTTAGGAAACCGTCGAGATGAGCGAATACTCCCTTTTCACCTCCGAGTCCGTGTCTGAAGGGCATCCGGATAAAATCGCTGACCAGATTTCCGATGCGGTGCTGGACGCCATCATTGCCCAGGACAAGCACGCCCGCGTAGCGGTGGAAACCCTGGTCAAGACCGGTGTTGCCATCGTCGCCGGCGAAGTCACCACCAGCGCCTGGGTCGACCTGGAACAGATCGTCCGCGACGTGATCTGCGACATCGGCTACACCAGCTCCGACGTCGGCTTCGATGGCGCGACCTGCGGCGTGATGAACATCATCGGCAAGCAGTCCCCTGACATCAACCAGGGTGTCGACCGTGCCAAGCCTGAAGATCAGGGCGCCGGCGACCAGGGTCTGATGTTCGGCTACGCCAGCAACGAAACCGCAGCGCTGATGCCGGCTCCGATCGCGTTCTCGCACCAGCTGGTACATCGCCAGGCTGAAGCGCGCAAATCGGGTCTGCTGCCGTGGCTGCGCCCGGACGCCAAGTCACAGGTCACCTGCCGCTATGAAAACGGCATCGTGGTCGGCATCGACGCGGTAGTGCTGTCGACCCAGCACAACCCGGAAGTGTCCTACAACGACCTGCGCGAAGGCGTGATGGAACTGATCGTCAAGCACGTGCTGCCTGCTGAACTGCTGCACAAAGACACCCAATTCCACATCAACCCGACCGGCCAGTTCATCATCGGTGGCCCAGTGGGCGACTGCGGTCTGACCGGCCGCAAGATCATCGTCGACAGCTACGGCGGCATGGCCCGTCACGGCGGCGGCGCGTTCTCCGGCAAGGATCCATCCAAGGTCGACCGTTCGGCAGCCTACGCCGGCCGCTATGTCGCCAAGAATATCGTCGCCGCTGGCTTGGCCGAGCGTTGCGAGATCCAGGTGTCCTACGCCATCGGCGTGGCGCAACCGACTTCGATCTCGCTGAACACCTTCGGCACCGGCAAGATCAGCGACGACAAGATCGTCAAACTGGTCCGCGAGCACTTCGACCTGCGTCCTTACGCGATCACCACCATGCTCGACCTGCTGCACCCGATGTACCAGGAAACCGCGGCCTACGGTCACTTCGGCCGTGCGCCACAAACCAAGACCGTGGGTGAGGACACCTTCACCACCTTCACTTGGGAAAAAACCGACCGCGCCGACGCCTTGCGCGCTGCTGCCGGCCTGTAAGCTTCACCTGGCAACATCCAAAGCCCCGCCCGGCTCGCCCGGCGGGGCTTTTTTGTGGCTGAAGGTTTCCTTCCAAAGCCAGCCGACAACCGTCGATACAGGGCTCCGGGCCATTGACGACGAGTGTTGGCGCCCGATGAAACACCCAGCAAACACCTTCGTCCAAGCCCGCCGCCAATCCCCTCTAGCCTTTAGCGCATGCCCATCAGAGCAAGGATGCTCCCCATGCTGCCAAGACTCTTCCTGCTGCTTCTGGCCCTCGCAGGCCTACCCGCCCTGGCCCAATGTCCCAAATGGCCAACGTCCCAGGCCGACCTGGAAATCAGCGCCCTGCAACAACAGCTCAAGAACTGGGACACCCGCTACCACCGGCACGGCCAATCGCCTGTAGCCGACGAACTCTACGACCAGTCCCGTCAGCGCCTGGCCAACTTGCAGCGCTGCTTCCCACAGATACCCGTGACTGCTGACCGGCCGTTGCTTGACGCCCGGGGCAGCATCCCTCACCCCATTGCTCACACCGGAGTGGAAAAACTCCCCGACGACAACGCCGTACAGCTCTGGCTAAAAGGCCGCGAAGGTATTTGGGCGCAGCCCAAGATCGACGGCGTGGCCGTGACCCTGATCTACCGCCAGGGCCGCTTCCGCCAGGCATTAAGCCGAGGTGACGGGGTGCTGGGCCATGACTGGAGCGCCAATGCCCGACAGATCCCGGCCATTCCCAAACAATTGCCACAACCCGTGGATCTGCTGCTGCAAGGGGAGCTGTATCAACGACTGGATCAACACATCCAGGCCCGCGCAGGCAGTCTCAATGCTCGCAGCCGGGTCGCCGGATGGCTGGCGCGCAAACACCTGTCGATGGCGGAGGCAGAGCAGATCGGCCTGTTTGTCTGGGACTGGCCCCAAGGCCCCGCTAACTTGAGTGAACGCCTGGAGCAACTGGCGCAACTAGGCTTTGCCGAAGGCCGCGAATACAGCCGGCCCATCAACGGGTTCAGCGAGGCCCGGCAATGGCGGGAGCACTGGTACCGTTCGCCCCTGCCCTTTGCCAGCGACGGCATCATTCTGCGACAGAGCCAGCGCCCGGCCGCCGAGCGCTGGCAGGCCAAAGCCCCGCATTGGATTGCCGCGTGGAAATATCCCTACGCCCAGGCCCTGGCCCATGTGCGCCAGGTGCGATTCCGGATCGGCCGCACCGGACGGATCACCCCCTTGCTGGATGTCGAGCCTGTCACCCTCGATGACCGACAGATCCGTCGCGTCAGCGTCGGCTCGCTACAACGCTGGCGAGCACTGGATATAGTGCCCGGCGATCAAGTGGCCATCAGCCTTGCCGGACTGACCATTCCGCGCCTGGAGGGTGTGGTACTCAGGAGCCCACAACGCCAGGCCATCCAGGCTCCGACCCAGGAGGACTTTCATGGTTTGAGCTGCTGGCAGCCATCTCCCGGTTGCGAGAGTCAGTTTCTCGCGCGACTGACCTGGCTCAGCAGCAGGCAGGGCCTGGACCTGCAGAATATCGGCGAGCAAACCTGGACCAGGCTGGTTGAAACAGGACGTATCAAAGGCCTGTTGGATTGGCTGACCCTGGATCAGGCAGAGCTTGCTAACATTGCCGGCTTCGGCAAACGCAGCAGCTCTCGTTTGCTCGAGAGCCTGCACCGGGCAAGGCAGCAACCCTTCCCTCGCTGGCTGAAATCCCTCGGATTGCCACCCAGTGGCTCAGCTGACCTGAGCGGGCCATGGCAAACCCTGGCGCGCAAAAGCAGCCAGGACTGGCAGGACGAAGCAGGAATAGGAGCGGAACGTGCTGCGCAACTGACGGCATTCTTTCGTGATTCACAGGTACTGGCCCTGCGTGCCACCTTGAGTGAAGCGGGTATCGATGGTTTTTAATCCGTCATCCTGGGGCGCAGGTTGAACCACCCAGGCGCGATTGGGTTCCAACAACCCACTCCCGATACCAGCGTCAATATTTAAATTGGTTATTTTTTGATCTTTTTTTCACCTGGAGCCTTCCATGAAACTGTTTCCATCCCTCGCTGCCCTGACCCTGTGCAGCCTGATGAGCGCGCCCCTGCTGGCCGCCGAGCAAGCCCCGCAACTGACCGGTTGCGCCGCCAAGCGCCAAGCCATCATGACCCAGATCGAACAGGCCAAGGCCCATGGCAACAGCAATCAGCAAGCCGGCCTGGAGCGCGCCCTGAGCGAAGTCACCGCCCACTGCACTGATGCCTCGCTGAAGAAGGATCGGGAAAACAAGGTGCTGGAAGCCAAGCACGAAGTCAGCCGGCGCCAGGCCGACCTGGAAAAGGCCATGAAAAAAGGCGACTCGGAGAAGATCAACAAGCGCAAGGACAAGCTCGCCGAGTCCCGCAAGGAACTGCAGCAAGCCCTGGACGAACTGGACAAGTAAGCGGCGCTTGTCGTGGCGAGGGAACTTGCTCCCTCGCCAGCGCAAACCAGCTTGTCAGAAGCGCCACTCAGTGATTGCGGAATTCTTTGTGGCACGCACTGCAGACGTCTTCAACCTTCTGCACTGCCGGCCCCAGGTTACTGGCCTTGTAAGGCTGAACCTGGCTGATGGTCACCAGTTCGCCGGTGGCCGCCTCGAGGTTGCGCGCCAGCTCCTGGAATCGCGCCTGTTTGCGCCAGACGTCATCGGTGGCGCTGGTGTGATCCTCTTCCTTGACCTCAGGGAAGTGCTTCCAGGGTTCATGGGACAGGCTGTCGAGCTTGACCGCACCTTCGGCAAAACGTGCACCGTCGAAAGGAATCCGCCCACGCAGCATGCCTCCCAGGTCCTCGCCGGTCTTGAGCATCTGTTTGAAGATCGCCTTGCGCTGACCCAGGGGAGAGTTGGGGTCGACACCGCCACAGGCGGAAAGCGTCAGGCAGGCCAGCAATACAACAGAAAGTCTTTTTAGCGTCATGGTGGCTTCAGGTCAGGTCACGGAAACGGCGGCCAGTATCCTCGCCTCCCCGGCAAACACCAATAGCCCTATTAATAATAGGGGTTGTTCGCAGCCACGCAGTCTGTGGATAACTCTTAAAGGAAATACAGCATGAACCCGAGCTTCCCCCGCTGGCGTCGCCACCTGCTCTGGACCCTGCCGGCCCTGGCACTGCTCGCCGGCTGCAACGGCGGCGACAACGGCAAGCCTGCGCCAACTCACGCCTTGGCCACCTACAACAGTGCACCGTGGGACTCTCTGCCCAGTGTTGCCGATAACGACCTGCTGGCCGGTTTCGGCTCCTGGCGCAGCGCCTGCACCCGCCTCAAAGCCGACCCGGTGTGGGGCGCCACCTGCGCTGCAGCGGCCAACGTGCCACAGACCCCGGCCGCTATCCGCGATTTTCTCAAGGAGCACCTGGAGGTCTATGGGCTGCGCTCGGGCAGCGGCAGCAGCACCGGCTTGATCACCGGCTATTACGAACCGGTGTATCCCGGCAGCCTGACCCAGACCCAGACGGCCAATGTGCCGGTGTACGGCGTGCCGGACGACATGATCATCGTCGCTCTGGACAGCATCTATCCGGAACTCAAGGGCAAACGCCTGAGGGGCCGTCTCGAAGGCCGGGTCCTCAAGCCCTATGACGATGCCGCGACCATCGAGACCAAGGGGGTGAAGGCTCCGGTGCTGGCCTGGCTGACCGATCCAATGGACCTGCAATTCCTGCAGATCCAGGGCTCGGGAAGGATCCAGCTGGATGACGGACGCCAACTGCGGATCGGCTATGCCGACCAGAACGGCCATCCCTACCGGCCCATCGGCCGCTGGCTGGTGGAGCAGGGGGAACTGAAAAAAGAAGACGTGACCATGGGCACCATCGCCGCCTGGGCCAAGGCCCATCCGACGCGGATTCCCGAACTGCTGGGCAGCAATCCGAGCTACGTGTTCTTCAATCGCAACCCGGACAGCAACGAAGGCCCCAGGGGCTCGCTGAACGTACCGCTGACCTCTGGCTACAGCGTCGCAGTGGATCGCAAGGTCATCCCCCTGGGCAGCCTGTTGTGGCTGTCCACCACCCGTCCCGACGGCAGCAGCCTGGTACGTCCCGTGGCCGCCCAGGACACGGGCGGCGCTATCACCGGCGAAGTGCGCGCCGACCTGTTCTGGGGCACTGGCGACGCCGCCGGACAACTGGCCGGCGACATGAAGCAGTCCGGCCAGATCTGGATGCTCTGGCCCAAGGGGGCGGCGCTGCCCAAAGTGCCGGAAGTTCCCAATACCCCTTAACCCCGTGTAGGAGCCGGCTTGCCGGCGAAGACGATCTTGCGGGCGCCTCTGCCCGCAGCCGGCTCCTACGAAGGCAAGGGTCAGACTGAAACGAAGAAGAAACTGGCGATCAGGCCCATGCCCACGAACCACACCAGGGAGCGCAGGATCGCCCAGTCCGCCAGATAGCAGATCATGTACAGCAGGCGGCTGGTGACAAACAACACCGCCAGCACGTTGATAGTCACAAGTTCGGCGTTACCCGCCACATGGGCGATGATCACCGCCGCAGCGAATGCCGGGGTCACCTCGAAGCCGTTGAGCTGCGCATTGTGCGCACGCTTGGGCAGACCCTCCAGGGTACTCAGGAACGCCCGTGGGTCATGGTTGTAGCGGAGCCCATATTTGCCGGCGCCCTTGGCGATGGCGGTACACAGATAGGGCAGAACAATTGCGATCAACACACACCAGAAAGCGACAGTCATGGAGCAAATCCTTTTTTAGAATTTTAGGGAGTGTTCAGAACTTCATCACCAACATGCCAATCAGCACTAATCCACAGGCTAAGAGCCGTGGCCGGCCGAAAGGTTCTTTCAGGTAGCGCATACCGAACAGCACCACCAGAATCACACTGATTTCACGCAGCGCCGCCGCTTCTGCAATCGAGCCCAACTGCATGGCCCAAAGCACCAGAGCGTAGCTGAACAGTACACAGAAGCCGACGCTCAGCCCCAGGCGCCATTGTTCACGCCAGAACTGCACAAACGCGGGCCGTTTCCACACCACGGCCACCAGGGGAAAAGGCCAGGCGCTGAGCAGCGTGACCCAGGTCAGGTAGTCCAGCGGGTGCGACCAGCGGCGCAGGGCCTGGCCATCGATAAAGGTGTAGCAACCGATGCACAGGCCGATCATCGCCACCACCGGCAGCATGCTCCAGGGCAGGCGCGCGCCACCTCCGCCCTGCCAGAGCAGGCAAAGCATGCCGAAGGGAATCAGCAGGATACCGAGGATTTGCTGAGTGCTCAGGGCCTCGCCGGCAAAGATCAGGGTCAGGGCCAGCACCACCAGGGGCGACAAGCCGCGCATCAGTGGATAGACCAGTCCCAGGTCGCCTACCCGATACGCCTGGATCAGCAAATAGCGGTACAAGAGCTCGAAGGCCGCCGAGGCAATGATCCAGGGCCAGATTTCCAGCGGCGGCCATTGCAGGAAAAACAGCATGATTGCCACAAACAGCAGCGCCACGCTGTCCATGCAGGCCACCACCAGCAATCGTTCACCGCTGAACTTGATCAAGGTGTTCCATGCCGCATGCAGCAGCGCCGCCACCAGAACCAGACTTGTCGCTAGCACCTCGCACTCCCTGTTTGCCTGAAGGTCATCGAATCTCGTGCGGTACAGCCATGCCTGGCCAGAGCGCCCAACCACAGAGGGGGAATCCTCGCATGGCAGCTGCCCGGCTTGCACTGGCCGCCGGCATTTTTGGCAGTGGCGGCAGCGAATTCGGCAGCATGGGCCTGCCCGGGGCTTTTTTCCGATAGACCTGCAACGTCACCCCCGCGCTGCGGTCAATGGGTGCGACTGAATAGCACTGCCATGGCAAGGGAGCAGACGCCCGCGCCATAACAAACTGTGTCCCGTCCCGCCGCCGGCACATCAAACCTTTGGCCTGAAAGAGTTCAGGCTGCTTTTCCTGTGATCATCCAAAGGAGTCCGGATGCTTGAACTTGTCGCTGCCTTTATCTGCCTGACCACCCTGCTCACCTACGTCAATTTCCGCTTTATCGGCCTGCCGCCGACCATCGGCGTGATGGTCACCGCCCTGCTCTTCTCCTTGCTGCTGCAGGGATTGAGCTACCTCGGCTTCCCCGGCCTGGAGGAACATGTCGAGGAACTGATCGGCAAGATCGACTTCGGCGACCTGCTGATGAACTGGATGCTGTCGTTCCTGCTGTTCGCTGGCGCCCTGCACGTCAACCTCAACGATCTGCGCAGTTACCGCTGGCCCATCGGCCTGTTGGCCACCGTCGGCGTGCTGATCGCCACCTTCGTCATCGGCAGCCTGGCCTACTGGATCTTCGGTCTGTTCGGCTGGCATGTGAGCTTCCTCTACTGCCTGCTGTTCGGCGCACTGATCTCCCCCACCGACCCCATCGCAGTGCTGGGCGTACTGCGGACTGCCAACGCCTCCAAGCCGCTGAAGACCACTATCGTCGGCGAGTCGCTGTTCAACGACGGCACAGCGGTAGTGGTGTTCACTGTACTGCTGGGCATCGCCCAACTGGGTGAGACCCCGACGGTGGGCGCCACTGCCTGGCTGTTCGTGCATGAAGCCATTGGCGGCGTAGTGTTCGGCGGCCTGATCGGCTACCTGGTGTACCTGATGATCAAGAGCATCGAGCAGCACCAGATCGAAGTGATGCTGACCCTGGCTCTGGTGATCGGCGGTTCGGCCATGGCCAGCGAGATCCACGTATCGGCGCCGATCGCCATGGTGGTAGCCGGCCTGATCATCGGCAATCTGGGGCGCAACCTGGCGATGAACGACATGACCCGGCGTTACCTGGATGGTTTCTGGGAGCTGCTGGACGACATGCTCAACGCCCTGTTGTTCGCCCTGATCGGCCTGGAACTGTTGCTACTGCCGTTCAACTGGCTGCACCTGGCGGCCGCCAGCCTGCTGGCCATGGCCATCTTGCTGTCGCGCCTGCTCACCGTGGCCCCGGCAATCCTCCTGCTGCGCCGCTGGCGCAGCGTGCCCCGGGGCACCATTCGCGTACTGACCTGGGGCGGCCTGCGCGGTGGCGTCTCGGTGGCGTTGGCGCTGGCTCTGCCCCTGGGGCCGGAGCGCGACCTGGTACTGAGCATCACCTACATCGTGGTGCTGTCCTCGATCCTGCTGCAGGGCCTGAGCATCGGCAAGCTGGTGCGTCACGTTACCCAGGATGCCCCGGCAGCCAAGACCGAGGTCCACTGATCACTTCTTGATCTGTCGCGGATCGGGCGCCGCTGCCCGATCCGCGTTTTTGTTCGCTGTGCCGCTCTCGCTGCGCACCTGGGCATGGCTGATCAGGGCGAAGATGAAACTGCCACCGATGATGTTCCCCGCCAGGGTCGGCCCGGCGAAAACCTGCCAGAAATCCCGCCACCCCAGCTCGCCGGCAAACACCAGATAAGAGACCTCGGCCGATCCCACCACGATGTGGGTGAAATCCCCCAGCGCCATCAGGTAGGTGATGAGGATGATGATCCACATCTTGGCGCTCTCCATGGACGGAATCATCCAGACCATGGTGGCGATCATCCAGCCGGAGATGATGCCCTTGGCGAACATCTGCGAGCTGTCGTTCTCCATCACCTTGCGGCCGATTTCCAGAAAGGCCTGGTCGGTCCGGCTGTCGAAGATTGGCAGATGCAGCATGACGTAAGCCACCAGCAGGGTGCCGCACAGATTACCCACCAGCACCACGCCCCATAAGCGCAGCAACCGCCCGAAGTTACTCAGGCTCGGCTTGCTCATCACCGGCAGTACCGCGGTCAGGGTGTTTTCCGTGAACAGTTGCTGGCGCGCGAGAATCACCGCCAGAAAGCCCGCGCAGTAGCCGAAGCTGGCGATCACCTTGAAGGCTTCGCCATCCGGCAGACGGGAGTTGAGCAGGCCCATGCCCATCAGGGACAGGCCCATGGTCAGGCCGGCCGCCAGAGCCGACCACCACAGGGCGGCGACGCTACGCTCCAGCTCCTGATCGCCCTGGGTGCGGATGATTTCGTGCAGGACCGCCGCGCGGGGCGGCTGGTTGCGGTCGACGTCCTGCTGCTCCGCGGCCGAAAGACCGGGGGTTTTACCGTCGTTTCGAGTGTCCATGAGAGTCCTGAACCAAGTGGGCCGTATGAATTACGACATGCGGGGTTCAGGGCTGTTCCGTCCTGCCTGGCGAATGGGACCAAGGCCCTCGCCGGCGAGTGGTTTCAGGCTTCGTCCTTGAACTGATCCTTGACGTACTTGATCTCGGTGCGGCCATGGGGCGCCGGCAGGCCATCTTCACCGAGGTTGACGAAGACCATCTTCTCTACGGTGAGAATGGATTTGCGGGTGATCTTGTTGCGCACTTCGCAAGTCAGGGTAATAGACGTACGACCGAACTCGGTGGCGGTGATGCCCAGCTCAATGATGTCGCCCTGGCGTGAGGCACTGACGAAGTTGATTTCCGAGATGTACTTGGTAACCACTCGCTGGTTGCCCAGCTGGACAATGGCGTAGATCGCCGCTTCTTCGTCGATCCAGCGCAACAGGCTGCCGCCGAACAGCGTGCCGTTGGGGTTGAGGTCTTCGGGTTTTACCCACTTGCGGGTGTGGAAATTCATATGCACTCCTGACCGTCCTGCCAATTGATGCCCGGCATAATGGCAGACCGGGCAGTCATGCTCTATGCAACATCGACTATGGTCGCGATTAACGATCTTCATCCAGGCAACAGAAACACTTTTGGAAGTCTGGCCCAGGCGGCTATAATCGCCACCGTTTCAAAACGGTCATCTGCACTTGATACCGTTTTCCCGCCACCTGTCCGAGGGGCGCTGCAGCAGGCATGACCTGTCAGGCTCGGATGGGGCGTTGTCGGTACAGGCTTCCCTGTACGGACACTAAACGCACAACGGCGCCCATTCGCACATTACGAATGGAGGCTCTTCATGAGCGCTGTAAACACGCCTGCAGATTTTACCGATTACAAAGTCGCCGACATTTCCCTGGCCGCCTGGGGCCGCCGCGAAACCATCATCGCCGAGTCGGAAATGCCGGCCCTGATGGGTCTGCGCCGCAAGTACCTGACCGAACAGCCGCTCAAGGGCGCGAAAATCCTCGGTTGCATCCACATGACCATTCAGACCGCCGTGCTGATCGAAACCCTGGTTGCCCTGGGTGCCGAAGTTCGCTGGTCGTCCTGCAACATCTTCTCGACTCAGGACCAGGCCGCCGCCTCCATCGCCGCCGCCGGCATCCCTGTGTTCGCCTGGAAAGGTGAGACCGAGCAAGAGTACGAGTGGTGCCTGGAGCAGACCATCCTCAAGGATGGCCAGCCTTGGGACGCCAACATGATCCTCGACGACGGCGGCGACCTGACCCAACTGCTGCACGACAAGTATCCACAGGTGCTGGAGCGCGTTCACGGCGTGACCGAAGAAACCACCACTGGCGTACACCGCCTGCTGGACATGCTGGCCAAGGGTGAGCTGAAGGTTCCTGCGATCAACGTCAACGACTCGGTGACCAAGAGCAAGAACGACAACAAGTACGGCTGCCGTCACAGCCTCAACGACGCCATCAAGCGCGGCACCGACCACCTGCTGTCCGGCAAGCAAGCGCTGGTCATCGGCTACGGTGACGTGGGCAAGGGCTCGGCCCAGTCCCTGCGCCAGGAAGGCATGATCGTCAAGGTTTCGGAAGTCGACCCGATCTGCGCCATGCAAGCCTGCATGGACGGTTTCGAACTGGTTTCGCCGTTCATCGACGGTATCAACCACGGCACCGAAGCCAGCATCGACAAGGCCCTGCTGGGCAAGATCGACCTGATCGTGACCACCACCGGTAACGTCAATGTTTGCGACGCAAACATGCTCAAGGCTCTGAAAAAGCGCGCCGTGGTCTGCAACATCGGCCACTTCGACAACGAAATCGACACCGCTTTCATGCGCAAGCACTGGGCATGGGAAGAAGTGAAGCCACAGGTACACAAGATCCACCGTACCGGCCATGGCGATTTCGACCCACAGAACGACGACTACCTGATCCTGCTGGCCGAAGGCCGCCTGGTAAACCTGGGCAACGCCACCGGTCACCCAAGCCGCATCATGGACGGTTCGTTCGCCAACCAGGTTCTGGCGCAGATCTTCCTGTTCGGCCAGAAGTACGCCGACCTGTCGCCGGCCCAGAAAGCCGAGCGCCTGACCGTTGAAGTACTGCCGAAGAAACTCGACGAAGAAGTGGCCCTGGAAATGGTGCGCGGCTTCGGCGGCGTGGTCACTCAACTGACCAAGCAACAGGCTGACTACATCGGCGTGACCGTTGAAGGTCCGTTCAAGCCAGACGCTTATCGCTACTAAGAGCAGTTGCAAGCGTTGAGCTTCAAGCGGCAAGCCAGGGCCACAAGCCAGGCTTGCCGCACAAAGCCTCAAGCTTTGCCCCTATTTGCTTAAACAGCGTCAGGCAACAGGCTCCAGAATCAGGAGATGAGCGCACCCACGCTTCTCTTGGCGTTTGCAGCTTGTGACTTGTAGCTGGAGGTTGCTTCCATGTCCCAAGATCGTCGCTACAGCTTCGAGTTCTTTCCGACCAAGACCGATGCTGGGCATGAAAAACTGCTCGCCACTGCCCGTCAGCTGGCTGGCTACAACCCCGACTTCTTCTCCTGCACCTACGGTGCCGGCGGCTCGACCCGTGATCGTACGGTCAACACCGTGCTGCAACTGGAGAGCGAAGTAAAAGTCCCTGCCGCTCCGCACCTGTCTTGCGTTGGCGACAGCAAGGACGACCTGCGCGACCTGCTGCAGCAATACCAGGCAGCCGGCATCAAGCGCATCGTAGCCCTGCGCGGCGACCTGCCTTCGGGCATGGGCATGGCCAGCGGCGAGCTGCGCCACGCCAATGATCTGGTGAGCTTCATTCGTGAAGAAACCGGCAGCCACTTCCATATAGAAGTCGCCGCCTACCCGGAGATGCACCCGCAAGCACGCAACTTCGAAGACGATCTCACCCATTTCGTACGCAAGGCCAATGCCGGTGCCGACAGTGCGATCACCCAGTACTTCTTCAATGCCGACAGCTACTTCTACTTCGTCGAGCGCGTGCAGAAGATGGGTGTGAACATCCCGATCGTGCCGGGCATCATGCCGATCACCAACTACAGCAAGCTGGCGCGCTTCTCCGACGCCTGCGGCGCCGAGATCCCTCGCTGGATCCGCAAGCAGCTGGAGGCCTACGGTGACGACAGCGCCAGCATCCAGGCTTTTGGCGAGCAGGTCATCAGCGAGATGTGCGAGCGCCTGCTGCAGGGCGGCGCACCAGGACTGCACTTCTACACCCTGAACCAGGCCGACCCGAGCCTGGCAATCTGGAACAACCTGAAGCTGCCGCGCTGATCGGCAACGCTTCACCAGGCCCCGGCGTAAACCGGGGCCTTTTTATTTGCCTCAGCCTTGATCTAGAGCGGCTGGAACTGCCCCTAGCAATTGCATGTTCTCTCGTCGTAATCTCCAGCAATGTCCGTCATTGCCCAGCTGCTGACAGCCCTTCTCTGCACTTGCCTGAGCCTCGCCGCCCATGGCGAGAAGCTGCGCGTTGTCACCGAACCCTGGGCACCTTATGTCTATGAGGAAAACGGCAAGGCCCGGGGGCTGGACTACGAAACCACGGCCATTGTCTTTCAGCGCCTGGGGATAGAAGTGGAGTGGCAGTTCCTGCCGTGGAAACGCTGCCTGGCCATGCTGGAAACCGGCCAGGCCGACGGAGCCCTGGATATCTTTCATAGCGACCAGCGCGACAGCACCCTGCTCTACCCCAGCGAGCCTCTCTCGGACGTGGAATTCGTGATGTTCTACGCCAAGCAGCGTCCCCATCCGTTCAAGCACCTGGATGAACTCAAGGGGCTGACCATCGGTACCTCTCCCGGCTATCTGTATAGCGATGATTTCAGCAACTCGACCCTGTTCAACCGCGAGCCGGCACCGACCCATGAAGCCAACTTCGGCAAGCTGCTACTGGGGCGGATCGACCTGCTGATTACCGATAAGCGAGTGGGTCAGCATCTGCTGGACAGCCTGGGCATTCGCGATCAGGTCAGCCAGAACCCCGCGGTCATCAGCCGCCAAAGCCAGTACCTGGCGGTACGCCGCAACGCCGGGATGGACCTATTGGTGCAACGCTTCGGCGCCGAACTCAAGCGCTTCAAGCGCGAACCGGCTTACGCCGAGTTGAGCGCCAAGTACGGAGCAGAACCTGTGCTGCCCCCTGTCAGGTCCTCCTCCACCCGGGAGTCAGAAAAAACCGTTGAGCAGCAGGAAAGCAGCGCACACTGATTGCTCTGTTATACTCCGGCCTCCCGCCAGGCTTACGCCCGGACGCTGGACCCTGTTCAAGGCATCTCCACCCCGCTACGGCGCAGCCAACCGGCCCGCGCGAGCCTGCGATGGATGAGTCTTCAGGCCAGCAGGACCGGACGGGATTGCGTCCTCTTAAACGCGATTCACGCTCGGCAAGATTATCCCTTTGGGCCAAGCCCTCACTAAAACAGGATTACTCATGTCCTTTGCTTCCCTCGGTCTCTCCGAGGCTTTAGTCGGTGCCATTGAAGCCGCCGGCTACACCCAGCCTACTCCGGTGCAACAGCGGGCCATTCCCGCCGTGTTGCAAGGTCGCGATCTGATGGTCGCGGCACAGACAGGTACTGGTAAAACCGGCGGTTTCGCCCTTCCGATCCTGGAGCGGTTGTTTCCCAACGGTCACCCGGACAAATCCCAGCGTCACGGCCCGCGCCAACCGCGCGTATTGGTCCTGACCCCGACTCGCGAACTGGCCGCGCAAGTGCATGACAGCTTCAAGCTGTACGCCCGCGACCTTAAGTTCGTCAGCGCCTGCATCTTCGGCGGCGTCGGCATGAACCCGCAGGTCCAGGCCATGGCCCGTGGCGTCGATGTGCTGGTGGCATGCCCCGGCCGTCTGCTGGACCTGGCCGGCCAAGGCAGCGTCGATCTGTCCCACGTGGAAATCCTCGTGCTCGACGAAGCCGACCGCATGCTCGACATGGGCTTCGTCCATGACGTCAAGAAGGTCCTCGCCCGCCTGCCTGCCAAGCGTCAGAACCTGCTGTTCTCCGCGACCTTCTCCAAGGACATCACGGACCTGGCCGGCAAGCTGCTGCACAACCCCGAGCGCATCGAAGTCACCCCGCCGAACACCACGGTGGAGCGTATCGAGCAGCGGGTGTTCCGCCTGCCTGCCAGCCACAAGCGCTCGCTGCTGGCGCACCTGATCACCGCCGGTGCCTGGGAACAGGTGCTGGTGTTTACCCGTACCAAGCACGGCGCCAACCGCTTGGCCGAGTACCTGGACAAGCACGGCCTGAGCGCTGTGGCGATCCACGGTAACAAGAGCCAGAACGCCCGTACCAAGGCCCTGGCCGATTTCAAGGCCGGCGACGTACGCATCCTGGTCGCCACCGATATCGCCGCCCGCGGCCTGGATATCGACCAACTGCCCCACGTGGTCAACTTCGAACTGCCTAACGTCGACGAAGACTACGTGCACCGTATCGGTCGTACCGGCCGCGCCGGCCGCTCGGGGGAGGCCATCTCCCTGGTAGCCCCTGACGAAGAAAAACTGCTGAAAAGCATCGAGCGCATGACCAAGCAGAAGATCGCCGACGGCGACCTGATGGGCTTCGATGCCAGCGCTGTGGAAGCCGAGAAGCCGGAAGTGCGCGAGCGTCCGGATGTGCGCAACCCGCGCAACTCCCGCGGCCCTCGTGGCGATGGCCCGAACGGTGGCGGTGGCGGCGGTGGTCGCAAGGACAAGGGCAAGGACAAGGGCGGCAAAGACAAGCCGGCCCGTGGCGAGCGCCCAGCCCGCGAGCAGAAACCTCGTGAAGGCACTCCGGCCCGCGAACAGCGCCAGCCGACTCCACGTGCCGACCGGGCACCGGATGAGTTCCTCGACGACGACGTGGATAACTTCGGTAACCGCGCTGACTACGTCAGCCCGTACCAGAACAAGAACAACCAGGGCCGTGGTCGCCGTCCAGGGGCTCCGGCCCAGGGCGCAGGCGCCGGTGCCGGCAATCCGCCACGCGGCGGTGCTGGTGGTGGCGCTGGTGGTGGCCAGGGTCGTTCCGGCAACCCACGCAACAGCAACGGCAGCACCACTGGCACCGCGCCGGCCAAGCGCAGCGGCGGCCCACGCAACGGCGCCCCTCGTGACAGCCAGGGCCGTCGCGACGAATCGCGCAATCGTCGCCCGAACCGTGACGAACAGCCACGCCAGGAACCGGCAGTGCAGAATCCTCGGGGCAATCAGCCAAAGATCATGCACAAGGAGTCTAAGGCCGATCGCTTCCCGACGCCTGAGCAACTGGACCAGTTGCCAAGCCGCCCACGGGGCGAGAAGCCGGCACTGCTGACCCGCAATCGCTGAGTCCGCAGGTTGAAATGAAAAACGCCCCGGGTCGCAAGACCCGGGGCGTTTTTCGTAGGGGCCAGCTTGCCGGCGAACACTCGCTAACGCTCAGCGCCGCTTTCGCCAGCAAAGCAAAACGCCGACACAAGGTCGGCGTTTCGTGACTACCAGCGAGATTTACTTCGCTTTCACACCTTCGAAGCTGATGTACAGGTCGACGTTGTTGGACGCCGGGCCCAGGTCCATCATCTTGCCGAAATCCTGGCGATTGATGCTGGTGGTGCCTTCGAAGCCGGCACGGTAGCCGCCCCATGGGTCCTTGCCTTCACCCAGGAAGGTGGCCTTGACCACGACCGGCTTGGTCACGCCGTGCAGAGTCAGGTCGCCAGCCACGTCAGCGGTCAGCTTACCGTCGGCATTCTTGCCGGTAGGCTTGACGCTGGTGGAGACAAACTTGGCATCGGCAAACTTGCCAGCGTCGAGGAAGTCCTTGCTGGTGATGTGCTTGTCACGTTCGGCGTGGTTGGTGAACACGCTGGCGGTGCGCACGTTGACTTCAATCTTGGCGTCTTCAGGCTTGGCCGCGTCGAAGCTGAACTTGCCGTCCAGGTCCTTGAAGGTACCGGTGATGAAGCTGTAGCCCAGGTGGCTGATCTTGAAGTCGACGAAGGCGTGCTGGCCTTCCTTGTCGATCACGTAGTCCGCTGCCATCACTTGACCGGCCGCCAATACAGCAGATCCGATTGCCAGAGCGGCGAGAGTCTTTTTCAACATGCTTTCTATTCCTTTTGAGTCAAGGTTGAACATCAGGCTTTGCGACCCAGCATTCGGGTGAGGGTCGCATCACGATCGATAAAGTGGTGCTTCAAGGCAGCCAGGCCATGGATACCGGCAAAGATCACCAGCGCCCAGGCCAGGTACAAATGCACCACACCTGCTACATCTGCCTGGTCCGGCAGTCCGGAAACCAGGGCAGGAACTTCAAACAAGCCAAACACCGGGATACCGACGCCGTCTGCGGTGGAGATCAGGTAACCGGCCATCATGACCGCGAACAGGCCAAGGTACAGGAACCCATGTCCCAACTTGGCCCCCAGGCGGGTCAGACGTCCATGATTGGCCGGTGCCGGTGGTGGTGGGCTGATAAAACGCCACAACACCCGCAGCAGCATGATCGCAAACAGCGTCAGGCCAATACTCTTGTGCAGGTCCGGGGCGTCCTTGCGCCAGGTGCTGTAGTAGTCGAGACCGACCATCCACAGGCCCAGAGCGAACAATCCGAAGACTGCCAGTGCCACCCCCCAGTGCAGAACAATGCTTACCCAGCCGTAGCGCGAAGAAGAATTACGTAACTGCATCTAGTTGCATCCTGTAAGAAACGCTGACCAAGACTAGCGATTTACCTATCGAATTAAAGCGGAAATTTTTGCTTTGAAATATCGAGAAATACGATCGATAGTCTGGACTGGGCTCGTTAAGAAAAGATTAAGGGGATTTTCAGAAGAATCAGGGATAACCAAGGGCGGGTGCCCTGGCAGCTCTCAGACACGTCTTTGCGTACAGAGTGCGGCTGTCTGACCGCCGCACCACACAATAGGTTGTCCCGCGGCCATGCATTGCATAGGCTTGCCCGATTCCGCCTCCAGGAGACTCTACATGGGCCTGAATAATCAGTGGATGCAACGCGATCTCGCGGTGCTGTGGCATCCCTGCACCCAGATGAAAGACCACGAACAACTGCCTTTGATCCCCATCAAGCGCGGTGAAGGCGTCTGGCTGGAAGACTTCGAAGGCAAACGTTACCTGGACGCGGTCAGCTCCTGGTGGGTCAATGTGTTTGGCCACGCCAATCCGCGCATCAACCAACGCATCAAGGATCAGGTGGACCAGCTGGAGCACGTGATCCTCGCCGGTTTCAGCCACCAGCCGGTGATCGAGCTGTCCGAGCGCCTGGTGAAGATCACCCCCGAAGGCCTGACCCGCTGCTTCTACGCCGACAACGGTTCGTCGTGCATCGAAGTGGCGATGAAAATGAGCTTCCACTACTGGCTCAACCGCGGTCAGCCAGCCAAGAAGCGCTTCGTCACCCTGAGCAACAGCTACCACGGCGAGACCATCGCCGCCATGTCGGTGGGCGACGTACCGCTGTTCACCGAGACCTACAAGGCCCTGCTGCTGGACACCCTCAAGGTGCCCAGCCCGGACTGCTACCTGCGTCCCGAAGGCATGAGCTGGGAAGAGCATTCGCGAAACATGTTCGCCGCCATGGAACAGACCCTGGCCGAACACCACGACACGGTAGCCGCGGTCATCGTCGAGCCATTGATCCAGGGCGCCGGCGGCATGCGCATGTACCACCCGGTGTACCTCAAGCTATTGCGCGAAGCCTGCGACCGCTACGGCGTGCACCTGATCCATGATGAGATCGCTGTGGGCTTCGGCCGTACCGGGAGCATGTTCGCCTGCGAACAGGCCGGCATCCGTCCGGATTTCCTGTGCCTGTCCAAGGCCCTGACCGGTGGCTACCTGCCCCTGGCCGCATGCATGACCACCGACGAGGTCTACAGCGCCTTCTACGATGACTATCCAACCCTGCGCGCCTTCCTCCACTCCCACAGCTACACCGGCAACCCGCTGGCCTGTGCGGCGGCGCTGGCGACCCTGGACATCTTCGAACAGGACAACGTCATCGAGAACAACCGGGCCCTGTCCCAGCGCATGGCCAGCGCCACAGCGCATCTGGTGGATCACCCCCACGTGGCCGAAGTGCGCCAGACCGGCATGGTCCTGGCCATCGAGATGGTCCAGGACAAGGCCAGCAAGAGCGCCTACCCGTGGCAGGAACGTCGCGGCTTGAAGGTTTTCCAGCACGCTCTGGAACGCGGCGCCCTGTTGCGCCCCCTGGGCAACGTGGTGTATTTCCTGCCGCCCTACGTGATCACCCCGGAGCAGATCGACTTCCTCACCGAAGTCGCCAGCGAAGGCATCGACATCGCCACCCGCGACACCGTCAGCGTGGCCGTGCCCAAGGACTTCCACCCGGGCTTTCGCGATCCGGGCTAGAGCGGTTCATTGACTGTGGCGAGGGAGCAAGCTCCCTCGCCATAGAATGCTGTTTACCGATTCACATTCAACAGAGAAACCAGATGAGATTGTCCCGCTTCTTTATCGATGCCCCCTTGAGCCTCGGCGAACATGAACTGCCGGAAGCCCAGGCCCATTACATCGGACGCGTGCTGCGCATGGCCGAAGGTGATGCGCTACAGGTGTTCGACGGCTCGGGCATGGAGTTTCGCGGCACGCTGGTGGAAGTGGGCAAGAAGCGGGTACGGGTCCAGCTGGATGAAAGCTTTGCCGGCCAGGACGAATCACCACTGCAGATTCACCTGGGCCAGGGCCTGTCCCGGGGCGAGCGCATGGACTGGGCGATCCAGAAAGCCACCGAGCTTGGGGTCAGTGAAATCACCCCGATCTTCAGTGAGCGTTGTGAAGTACGGCTCAAGGACGAACGCGCAGACAAACGCCTGCTGCATTGGCGCCAGGTGGCCATCAGCGCCTGTGAGCAATGCGGTCGTTCCCGCGTTCCGCTGATTCATCCACCGGTATTGCTGGCGGACTGGGTCAAGCAGACTCAGGCGGACCTGAAACTGGTCCTGCATCCGGTGGCCCAACCCCTGGAAAGCCATGCCAAACCGCAGACCCTGGCCTTCCTGATTGGTCCGGAAGGCGGCCTGTCCGATGCCGAAGTGGAGCAGGCCCACGGCGCAGGCTTCCTGCCCGCCCGCCTTGGCCCTCGCGTGCTGCGCACCGAAACCGCCCCCGTGGTCGCCCTGGCCGTGGCCCAGCAACTGTGGGGCGATTTCTGAGCCCAGCAAGGCCGGTTTGGGTAGGAGCTGGCTTGCCAGCGAAGGCGCCCATCAGTCCTGTACACGTCTCAAAGTCACCTTCGCCGGTTATTGCACCGGGTCACTGGTGGGCTGGGCAATGATCGCCTTCAGCTCGGCAGTCATGGGGAACTCCAGATTCAGGCCCTTGGGCGGAATCGGCTGCTGGAACCAGCGCTGATAGATGCCGTTGATCTCTCCACTGCGATACAGATCCGCCAGGACGCCGTTGACCAGGGCCAGGAACTGCGGGTCATCCTTGCGCACCATGCAGCTGTAGATCTCCCGCGACTGCTCCTCCCCCACCACGACCCAGTTGTGTGGGTCCCGCGCCTTGGCCCGCTCGCCGTAAAGCAGCGCATCATCCATATAGAACGCCGCCGCACGCCCCGACTGCAGCATCTGGAACGCCTCGCCGTGGTCCTTGGCGCTGATCACGAACATGTCGATCTTGTGCTCGACGTTGTAACTCTTGAGAAAACGCTCGTTGGTGGTTCCCGCCGTAGTCACCACGTTCTTGCCCCGCAGGTCGGCGAAGCTTTTGATTCCGCTGTCCTTGGCCGTCAGCAACTGACCTTTGACGTAGATGAAGCCATAGGAAAACGCCACCTGCTTCTGCCGCTCGGCCGTCACGCCGGTGGAACCGCACTCCAGGTCCACGGTGCCGTTCTGCACCAGGGGAATGCGCGTCTGGGAGGTCACCAGGTTGTACTTCACTGCGAGTTTGGGCAGGTGCAACTGTTGCTGGATGCGCTCCACCACCTTGCCCGCCAGTTCCACCGAATACCCCATGGGCTGGCCACTGTTGTCGCCGACATAGGAGAACGGCACCGATGCATCGCGATAACCCAAGGTAATGGTGGAGCTATTGGCGATCTTGGCCAGGGTGCCGTCCAGGGGCACTTCGCTGGCGTTGGAAATGGCGCTGAACAACAGTCCCAGGGTGCAGCCGAGCAACGTGATCTTATGCATTGTTATTCTCCGTTGTGGGTAGAAGTGATTCAGCGGCGAACAGCGATGACGCTGATTTCGATGAGGATCTCCGGACGTGCCAGGGCCGCCTGCAAGGTAGTGCGAGCCGGTGCCTGGCCCGGAGACAGCCAGGCCGACCAGACCACGTTCATGGCCGCGAAGTCCGCCTGGATGTCCTTGAGGTAGAGCGTTGCGCTGAGCAGATGATCCTTGTCACTGCCGGCTTCGACCAGCAAGGCGTCGATCTTCTCCAGGACCTCCCGGGTCTGACCGCCGATGTCGCTGCTAGAGCCCGGCACCTGGCCGGAAAGGAACACCAGTTCGGCAAAGGTGACGGCGCCGCTGAGGCGATTGTTGCTGTGGATACGCTGGATACTCATCTGAAGACTCCTGTTGAACATTCAGGCGACGCGGGGCGCCAGGCCCTGCATGTCGATGCTGGTGGAACGCTGGCCGATCAGTTCGCCAAGCAGCTGGCCACTGCCGCAGGCCAGGGTAAATCCCAGCGCGCCGTGGCCAAGGTTGAGCCACAGATTGCGATAGGCGGTGGCTCCGATCAGCGGCACGCCGCTGGGAGTGGCGGGACGCATACCGGCCCATTCGATGGCTGCCGCATAATCACCGGCGGCGGCGAAGGTCTGCTCGGCCTGACGCCGCATCAAGGCCAGCCGAGCCGGGTCCGGGGACGGGTCGAAGCCGACGATGTCGACCATGGCCGCCACCCGCAATTGCTGGCCGATCCTGGCGTAGACGATCTTGCGGTTGTAGTCGGTGATGCTGATATCCGGCGCCCGGTGCTGCGGGCCGATGGGCACGCTGAGGCTGTAGCCCTTGAGCGGATACAGCGGCAGCTTGAGCCCGGGCAGGCGCAGCTCGGCGCTGCGGTGACCGGCCGCCAGCACCAAGTGCTCCACAGGTAAGTGCCGGTCGCCCAGATCGATGGCCTGAACCCGGTCGCCCTGGTGATGAATGGCCCGGACTCGCTGGCCCAGGAGCATCTCGCAACGCCCGGAAGCCCGCAGCCGCGCCGCCAGTTGCTGGCAGAACGCGTGACAGTCGGCCACTTCCTCGTCGGGGGTGTAGATGCCGCCCACAAAAGACCTGTCGCCCAACGTCGGCTCCAGCGCGGAACATTCGGCGGCGGACAACACCTGCTGCTGGCGGCTGTCCGCCAGGTTGTGCCGAGCATGCTCGAAGCTGCCGGGCTCACGAAAGGTCACCAGCTTGCCGTTGCGCCGCCAGTCGAAGCCCTGCAGGCCATCCTCTTCGCGCCAGCGTTGCAGGGTGCTCTGGCTGAGCAATGCCAAACGCAGCAGGTGGGCGCCATTGCGCTGGTTCACCGAGTGCCGGCAGGCACCGAGAAACCCCGCCAACCAACGCCATTGCGCCGGGTCCAGGCGCGGGCGCAGCTTGAGCGGCGAGTCGCCCTTGAGCATCCAGCCCAGTGCCTGCCAAGGCACACCGGCATCAGCCAGGGGCGCGACATAGCGATAGGACAACTGTCCGCCATTGGCGAAGCTGGTCTGGCTGCCGAGGGCGTCCTGGGCTTCCACCAGCGTCACTTCCAGGCCTTGACGAACCAGGGCATAGGCGCTGGCCAGGCCAATGACTCCACCGCCGATGATGCAAACCCGCTGACTCATGACCGTCCCCGACCGCTTGTTGAATGACGCAAGGTTAGGGGCAGGTGACAGGCGCCGAACAATGAATAAAGATGGACCACCCATAAACAAAGGTTATGGACTGCCCATGCGACTGCGTCACATCGAAATCTTCCAGGCCATTCGCCAGACCGGCTCCATCAGCGGCGCCGCGCAGCTGCTGCACGTCTCCCAGCCGGCAGTGAGCAAGGTCCTGCAGCACGCCGAACTGCAACTGGGTTTTCCGTTGTTCCTGCGGGTACGAGGCAAGTTGCAGCCCACGCCCGAAGCCCTGGAGCTGGAGCGGGAAGTGGACAAGGTCAGCGAAAGCCTGCAAGGGGTACGGCGGCTGGCGCAGAACCTGCGCCGGACACCGGGCCTGAGCCTGCGCATCGGCGCCACCCCGGCCCTGGCCCTGGCGCTGCTGCCACCGGCCATCAGCGAATGGACCCGCCGCTACCCGGACAGCCTGTGCGAACTGTCCAGTGCCCATAGTCGCGAACTGGTGCAGAACCTGCTAATGCGGGAAATCGATGTGGCCCTGACCCTGCAGCGGCCGGATCACCCCGGCTTGAACGGGCAGGCCCTGGCCCAGGGCGTACTGGTGGCCCTGGCACCGCTGGACTACTGGCCTGAGCCAACCCGGGGCCAGCCACTGGCCCTGATGGAATTGGCGGATGCACCGCTGATTGGCCTGAGCAGCACCGATCCGCTGTCGGCCCGGCTCGACAGCTACCTCAAGACCGTGGAACCGCCGCCTCGGGTGAGCATTGCCGTACAGACCTACTCCCTGGCCCGGGCCATGGTGGAGTCCGGTGCCGGGCTGGCCTTGATCGACCCCTTCACCGCCCTGGGCGCTTCACCGGCCAGCACCGCCATCCGTCCCCTGAGCCCGCCCCTGCCCATCACCCTGTACGCCGTGACCCGCGCCGCCGAACCGCCGCCCCACACCCTGGCCAGCCTGCTGGAGATATTCTCCCGCCAGGCCCAAGCCCAACTCGACCGTCCCTTGTAGGAGCTGGCTTGCCAGCGAAAGCGCCCACAAGCCCGGCGCAAATCCCGAAGGCCCCTTCGCCGGCAAGCCGGCCCCTACAACCGCCCGGCTCCTACAGGACGTAGAACAGGATGGCGATGAAGTGCAGCAGGCTGCCGGCGATCACAAACAGGTGCCAGATCCCGTGGGCATGGCGCAGTCGGCTATCCAGGGCAAAGAAGATGATGCCCACGGTGTACAGCACCCCACCCGAGGCCAGCCAGGCAAAACCGGCGAGGCCCAAAGCCGCCAGCAGCGGCTTGACCGCCACCAGCACGATCCAGCCCATGACCGCGTAGATCACGATGGACAGAATCCGCGCCTCGGAACGCGGCTTGATCTCCTGGAGGATGCCGATCAGCGCCAGCCCCCAGACAATCCCGAACAGGGTCCAGCCCCAGACCCCTCGCAGGGTCACCAGACAGAACGGCGTGTAACTGCCGGCAATCAGCAGGTAGATGGAAAAGTGATCGACCTTCTGCATGATGCCTTTGGCCCGCCCACGCACGCTGTGGTAGACCGTGGACACGCTGTAGAGCACCAGCAAGGTGAAGGAATAGATCGCCACACCGACGATCTTCCACGGGTCGCCATCGAGACTGGCCATCACCACCAGCCAGATCCCGCCGACGAATGCGGCGATCGCTCCCAGCAAGTGGGTCCAGGCGTTGAATCTTTCTCCGTGATACATCTGTCGCTCACCCTTGAAACATTGAAAAAACACGCAAGGCTCAGGCCTGCAGCTTGAAAGCGCAATATGTCTATTGGGGCGCGGCCAATAAAAAACCAGCGGCCACGCCCTGACTCATCGGGCATCATCAGCCCCTCATCATCAGAGTCCGGACCATGCTCATCGACGAAGAGTTGACCCTGAAAAAGCTCGAAGTGTTTCTGGCCTTCATGCGCACCGGCAATCTGGCCCGCGCCGCCGCCGAGTTGCAGACCAGCAATGTCAGCGTGCACCGGGCCATCCACTCCCTGGAAAGCGCTCTGCGCTGCCCGCTGTTCAAGCACGAGGGGCGCAATCTGACGCCGCTGGAAAGCGCCTTCGTACTGGAAGAGCGGGCCCAGAAACTGGTCCAGGACGTGGTCGAGAGCGTGCGCCTGACCCGTGAAGCAGCGGGCTTCTCGGCAGAACGTTTCAAGCTCGGCGCGCTTTACTCGTTGACGGTGAAAACCGTGCCGCAGTTGATCATGGGCCTGAAGCTGCGCCGCAGCGAACTGAACATCGACCTGATCCTGGGCTCCAACATCGACCTGCTGTACAAGCTCAAGAACATGGAAGTGGACGCCATCCTGATTTCCCTGGACGACAGCGTCAACGACCCGGACTGCGAACAACTGCCGCTGTTTTCCGACGATATTTTCCTTGCCACCCCCGCCGATTCGCCCTTCGCCCAGCAGCACGAAGTGGACCTGGCGGACGTACGGGATGCCACCTTCATCACCCTGACCCAGGGCTTTGCCACCCACCAGGACGGGGTGCGGGTGTTCAAGCAGGCGGGGTTCGAACCCAAGGTAGCGATGCAGGTCAACGACATCTTCACCTTGCTGAGCATGGTCAGCTCAGGGGTGGGTTACGCCTTGCTGCCGGGGAGGATCGCGGCCGTCTACGAGAACCGCGTGAAACTGATACCGCTGCAGGCGCGCTACCGCCTGCAGCAACATATCGGCGTGGTGTTTCTCAAGGCCAAGGAACGCGACCCGAACCTGCTGGCACTGCTGGCCGAATGCCGGATGTACGCCAACCGCCAAGCCCCGTCCTGACACCGCGCGCCCGTAGGAGCTGGCTTGCCAGCGAAGGCGTCCGCAAGAGCGGCGCACGTCTCAGGGGCCTGTTCGCCGGCAAGCCGGCTCCTACAGGGGGTTATCCCACCAGGCCGCGGACGATGAAGAACAGCAGCGACGGCCCCAGCAGGCAACCCAGGCCGGTGTGGAAGGTTGCCGTCAAGGCGCCGTAAGGCACCAGCCGCCGGTCGGTTGCCGCAAGCCCCGCTGTCACCCCGCTGACCGTGCCGGCCAGACCGCCAAAGACCATCGCCGAACGTGGATTGTCCAGGCCCATCCAGCGCGCCGCCATCGGCGTGCCCACCATCACCAGGATGGCCTTGATCAGGCCCGTGGCAATCGACAAAGCCACCACATCGGAGCTGGCACCAATGGCCGCGCCAGTCACCGGGCCGACGATGTAGGTCACGGCCCCCGCGCCGATGGTGGTCATGCTCACCGCATCACGGTAACCGAAAGCCCAGGCAATGCTCGCACCGACAATGAACGGCAGCACCGTGCCCAGGAGCAGCGCCACTGCACCGATCATCCCAGCCTTGCGAGCCTCGGTGGCCTGCACCTCAAAGGCCGTGGCGACGATGGCAAAGTCCCGCAGCATAGCCCCGCCCATCAGGCCGATACCGGAGAACAATGCCAGATCCGCCAGGCCCTTCTGTCCACCGGTCACGGTGCCGCCGACCCAGGCCAGCACCAGGCCGATGACAATGGCGATCGCCGAGCCGTGAATGCGGCCGAATGTCAGGCGCTTGGACAGCAGCACCGAGATCCACATGATCACCCCGACGAAAGCGAAGGCCGTGACCAGACCATTGTGTTCCAGGCCTTTCTCGATCAGATCCCACATGTCAGCGCCCCCCTGCCGGAGCGGCGTCAGCGCCCGGCTCCAACGGCTCGGCCGGCAATGGCTCGCCTTTGTGGGTCCGGCTGATCAAGGCAATGGTGCAACCGCAGAGCACCACCGAACCTATGGCGGCCAACACGGCGACGGGCCCGCCGTGCAACGCGGTGACCACGTTCTGCTGGGCGGCCATGGCCACCACCACCGGGATGTACATGGCACCCCAGAAGCCGACGCCCATCTCACAATCCTTGGTCATGCCGCCGCGCTTTTGCATCCACAGGCGCGCGCAGATCAGCAGGATCATGGCGATACCGACCCCACCGACGTTGGACTTCACTCCCAGCAACACGCCGAGCATGTCACCGATAATCACGCCCGCCAGCGTACAGATCGCCAGCAAGGCCACACCGTAGATAATCATTGTTGTTGTCCTCAAAGTGCATCGTCGAAGTTGTTGTTTTTGTGCTTCGTCAGCCTGAGTCGGTGCTCTATCGGTCGCGGCTTCCCTCCTCACGCAACAGCGCCTGCAAGGTGTCCAGGCGCGCGCCGTCGAAGGCGATCACCGAACCTTGTTCAAACACCCGGCGTGCCAGTCCGGTGAGCACCGCACCAGGCGGCAGCTCGATCTGCAGGCGCACCCCGCGCTCGTAGGCGCTTTGTACGGTGCCGCGCCAATCCACGACCCGGCACATGTTGAAGGCCAGGTCGTCACGCAGCTGCTCCACCGAGCGCATCGGCCGCGCCCGACTGCCACTCAGGTAGCCCAGCCTGGGCACCTGCAAAGACACCGCGGCAAAAGCGGCGGCCAGGGTCCGGGCCGGTTGTTCCAGCAACGGGCAATGGGACGGCACGCTGACGGCCAGGCGCCTGGCCACACCGACCCCGCAACCCCGGGCCAATTCGGCCACGGCGTGCATCGCCGCATCGCTGCCGGCGATCACCACCTGGTTGTCGGCATTGATATTGGCCAGGTACACCGGCCTCTGCGGGCTGTGAACCTGGGCCAGCAGCCCTTCCACCGCGCCCAGATCGAGGCCGATCAACGCGGTCATGCCATAACCCTGTGGATAAGCCTGTTGCATCAGTTCGCCCCGCAGGCTCACCAGCCGCAAGGCGTCGGCGAACTCCAGGGCCCCGGCCACCACCGCCGCCGGATAGGCGCCAATGGACAGGCCCGCTACATAGTTCACCGTGGCTTCCGAGCGCAGCAGGGTCCGGGCGCTGGCCACCCCGGCGATCAGCAGGCACAACTGCACTGCGCGGGTAGTGGCCAGGGCCTCTGCGCAATCCAGAGTCAGAGCATCCTCGCCCAGCACCTCGCAGGCTTCTTGCAGGCAAGCCAGCACCTCAGGAGTCTGCGGCAAGCGCCGGAGCATCCCCGGCTGCTGCGCGCCCTGGCCGGGAAACACCAGCAAGCTACTCATGCGGCACACTCCAGGGCGCACCAGGGATCGCTCACCAGCCTGGCGCCCCGGGCACTCTTGAGCAGCACGCGTTGCGCCGATCCCGCCCACTCGCGCAAAGCCAGGGCCCCGGCCGGCACCTGCAATTGCAGGTCCACCGCGCAACCGACGCTGTCCAGCAGCCCCAGCAACTCACAGGCCCGGAGCCGGGTAAAAGGCTCGTCGGTGCGCAGGATCAGATCCAGATCACTCAGTTGATGCAACGCCTGGACTCCAGAGGCCAGCTCGAAACCGGCGCTGCCACTGACGCCCCAAGCCAGGCCCAGAGCGTCCAGTGCGCTGCGCAGTTGCTGCAGCGCCCGGAGCGCCGGCCAGGGCTGTGAAAAAGGCACATGGCACAGATCCTCAGGACGCACGCCCCGCTGCACCGACTCCAGCGCCAGCAGCGCCGGATAGCGCTGCTCTCGAGACGTGCCCCGCAGTCCCACGGCGATCAACCCGGGGGCAGCCAGGGCCCGCCGCACCACCACCGGCTGCCCTGCCTCCAATACCGCAAAGGCCCAGTCCGGAGCATCGGCCGCCAGCTGCCCGGGGGTCATGCCCCAGAGCAGATCGTGGGGCAGCCAAGGACCGAGCCCGTTCACCACTGTTCCCGCAGCAATTGACGGACCCGGCTCGACGCCGCCCGGTTCACCGCACCCAGGCGACTGCCGAGGTCGGCCCCCTTGGCCCGTACATCGGCAATCGCCGCCAGCAGGCATTCCTGGACGACCGTCAGATCCTCCACCGTCGGCTGTTCGATCTGCCTGACCGAGAGGGTTTCCCAGAGCAGCCCGAGGCCGGCGTAGCTGTCGATGTCATAGGCCATGGGCGGCACGCTGGCGGCCAGGGCTTCCAGCTCCTCGACACTGCGCAGGGTGACCCGCGCCGCCGACGCCTTGCCCATGGCATGCACCATCACCCCGGGATCGCGCAGGGCGATCAAACGGTTGGCCTGATAACCGTGGGCCAGAAAGGCCCCGGACATGGCCTTGCCCACCAGTAGGGCAATCACCGGGTGCCCGGCCAGCCGCGCCCGGGCGTAGCTGTCGGCAGCGGCGGCCAGGGCCTGATGGATGCCCAGGGCCTCTTCACGACGGCCATAGGCCTGGCTCGGCACATCGACAATGGCGATCAGCGCTCGCTTGTGCGGCTGATCGCGGTCAGTGCTGATCAGCTCCTCCACGGCCTTGGCCAGGCCCCAGCCTTCCAGCAGTCCGACTTCACCCTGGCGGGCGCGGGGAAAACGATTGTCCGGGTCGGCCACCACGGCGATAAAGCGGGCCGGCTGGCCACCCAGTTCGGCGTCGGCCACCCGCAACGATGGGGGCAGGCCGGCAACCGGAGCGGCGCTGCCACTCAAGGCCTGGAGCCAGTTCAGGCCCCTCAGGGAACAAGCACTCATGAGCGGTCTCCTTGATACAGATCGCGAACCGTCGCCGCATCGATCTGCGGTGCCGTGTCCAGGCGGGCCAGACGTTGCAGGTAGAGATCGGCCTCGCGGCTGCGTTGCCGCTCGGGCAAGCCAAGGGCCAGCAACTCGCGGACCTGAGCCTGGATCTGCGCCACATCGTCGGCCACGTAACGGTCCACCAGGCCACTGGCGAAACGCTGCTCGCCGCCGGTCAGGCTCCAGATGAACGGCCGGTCCCGGGAGTCGTATTCCTCAAGCCCGGCTTCCTGTTCGATCACTTGCGGGCCGTTGAGCCCCAGGCGCGCTTCCTGGGTGACCACGAGATAACTGCACAGCCCGGCGGCAATCGACATGCCGCCAAAACAGCCGACGCTACCGGCCACCAGACCGATCACTGGCTGGTACTGACGCAAATCGACGATCGCCGCATGGATATCGGCAATCGCCGCCAGCCCCAGGTTGGCTTCCTGCAAGCGCACGCCACCGGTTTCCAGCAGCAGCACGGCGCGGGTCGGGATGCCGTTGCGGTTGTCCTCGGCGGCCAGTTCCAGGGCCCCGGCGATCTTCGCCCCGCCCACTTCACCCAGGCTGCCGCCCTGGAACGCGCCTTCGATGGCGGCTATCACCACCGGCAAACCGGCGATGCTGCCCTTGGCGATTACCACGCCGTCGTCGGCCTGGGGCACCACGCCCTGACGCGCCAACCAGGGCGACATGACCCGCTGGAACGGGTCCAGCAGCTCGCGAAAACTGCCGGCATCCAGCAAGGCCCGGGCCCGCTGCCGGGCGCCCAGTTCGACGAAGCTGTGCTTGCTCAACAAACCTGCGCTGTCAGTCATGGCCGATCTCCTCGAAGCCCTGTTCCAGGCGCAGGCGCACCACCCCGGGAGTGGCGCCGAAATCATGGATGTCGATCAGCAGCGCAGGTGGCGTCTGGCCGTCGAACATGCGTTCGAACAGGTGCTGCCAGCGCGAAGCACTGCCGTTGACCGAGGTTTGCACCTGGATCGTCAGCTTGCCGGGCTGGCCCGGCTCCAGCAGCACTTCCAGGTCACCGGAGCCGACACAGCCCACCAGGGCGCGGCCACGGCCAGGCTGGCCGGCGGGGAATTCAAAAGACAAGGTTTCCATTACAGCGCTCCCTGGATAAAGGCGTCGGCGGATTCAATCCGGTCCAACAGCAGGCTGGCCGCCAGCAAATCAGCGGCACCGCCGGGCGAGGCATTCAAGGTCAGCAGTTGCAGGTCCAGCTCATGCAAACGCCGACGACCGGCGAGGCTGGCGCTGCCGCCCGCATCGAGCACCGCCTGGGCGCCCTGTTGCATGGCCTGCAAGCCCTGTTCACCGGCGCGATACAGCACGCAGGTGTCCGCCAGCCGGCTCATGATCGCCAGCAAGGCATCGAGCCGGGCGTTCTGTTCGCCGTGGCCGTGGGCACGACTGTGCTTGAGCTGGGGCAGCCCCCGTTGCAGCACCGCGGGGAAGCCTTGCTGGGCTTCTTCCCGAGCGCCGCGCACGCCGTAGCGCAGCGCCACCTGGGCGCCATGACTCAAGGGCCGTGGTGCATAACGATCCTCCAGCAGGGCCAGACGCGCGGCCCGCAGCGCAACGCTGCCGGCCCCTGTGGATCGGGGTTCCAGCGCGGCCGCAGCCACCAGCAGGCCGAGGGCCCAGATCGCTCCGCGATGGGTGTTCACCCCCGCCGTGGTGGCGAGCATGGCCTGCTCGCCTTCGCGGCCAATACGGCCCAAGGCTTCGCGCAAGGGCAGGCCGACTTCGCCGAACTCCAGCGCCGCTTCGGCCATTTCCTTGAAGGCCGGCCACAGTGACAAGGCCGAAGCGTGCATCAAGCCCAGGTGCAGGTCGCTATGGGCGCCATTGCCGCGACGGTCCACCAGGGCCGGCTTGGGCGACAGGTCCGCCTCATCGATCAGCGCGTCCACCGCCAGGTCCGCCAGGCGTTCGGCCAGACTCAGGGTGTGTGATTGCAGGTTGAATGCGTGCATTACCAGCTCCTGAACTTGGCGGGCGGGTTGTACAGGCCACCCGACCACTCCACCAGATCGGCGACGCTTTTCGCTGCCAGAAGCTCGCGGCTGGCGTCGGTACGACGGATGCCGAGGTCTTCGGGCAAGGCGATCAGCCCTTCACGGCGCATGCGGGCGGTGTCTTTGGGGTTGTGGCGCAAGCCGATGGCGGTCACCCCGGCCACGGCGGCGATCATCGCTTGGCGTTCTTCCAGGGAGCGGGCCTTGTACAGGTAGGCGATGCCTTCCTCGGTCAGCAGGTGGGTGACGTCGTCGCCGTAGATCATGATCGGCGCCAGGGGCATGCCACTCTTGCGCGCCACTTCCACGGCATCCAGGGTCTCGACAAAGGTCGGTTTGCCGCCTTCCTGGAAGGTTTCCACCATCTGCACCACCAGTTTCCTGCCTCGTTCCAGCATGGCCTGGGGTGCATCGCTCTGGTCGACGCGCATGTCCAGCCAGGCCGGAGTACCGTGACGCCGCCCGCGCGGGTCGTGGCCCATGTTCGGTGCCCCGCCGAAACCGGCCAGACGGCCACGGGTGACAGTGGAGGAATGGCCATCACCATCGACCTGCAAGGTGGCGCCGATAAACAGGTCCACCGCGTATTGCCCGGCCAGTTGGCAGAACATCCGGTTGGAACGCAGGGAACCGTCGCGGCCGGTAAAGAACACGTCCGGGCGCGCAGCGATGTAGTTCTCCATGCCCAGTTCGGTGCCGAAGCAATGCACGCTTTGCACCCAGCCGCTTTCGATGGCCGGGATCAGGGTCGGATGGGGATTGAGGGTCCAGTTGCGGCAAATCTTGCCCTTGAGCCCCAGGGATTCGCCGTAGGTGGGCAGGATCAGCTCGATGGCCGCGGTGTTGAAACCGATGCCGTGGTTCAGCGACTGCACATTGTGTTTTTCGTAGATGCCGCGGATCGCCATCATCGCCATCAGCACGTGCACCGGCTTGATATGCCGCGGATCGCGGGTGAACAGCGGTTCGATGTAGAACGGTTTGTCGGCCACCACCACGAAATCCACCCAGGACGCGGGAATATCCACCCGGGGCAGTTCGCTGACGTCATCCACCAACTGGTTGACCTGGACGATGACAATGCCGTCGCTGAAGGCCGCCGGCTCGATCAGCGCGGGCGTGTCCTCGGTACTGGGGCCGGTGTAGATGTTGCCGGCGCGGTCGGCCATGAACCCGGCGGAAAGCACCACATTGGGGATCAGATCCACCACCAGCCGCGCATAGAGTTCGATGTAGGTATGAATGGCGCCGACTTCCAGCAGCCCGTCCTCCAGCAACTGGCTGATGCGCAGGCTCTGGGTGCCGGCGAAGGAGAAGTCCAGCTTGCGGGCGATGCCGCGCTCAAAGAGGTCCAGGTGCTCGGCACGACCGACGCTGGGCATGATCATGTGCAGGTCATGCAGCTTGGCCGGGTCGGCCTTGGCCAGGGACCGAGACAGAAAGTCCGCCTGCTTCTGGTTATTGCCCTCCAGCACCACCCGGTCGCCGGGCAGGATCAGGGCTTCCAGGGCAGCGACAATCTTGTCGCTCGGCAACACCACGCCATCGGCGATGGCCCGCACCTGTTCGAGGCGCCGCTGCTTTTCGCTGCGCCGCCGCGACCAGCGCGCGTCGGGGGATATTGTTGTTGTCATGCTCACTCCACGGGTTCGCTGTCGTGGCAGTCACCATAGGAGTGAAACCCTGGGGCATCAATCAAGCCCGGCGCTGGATAGTTACGCTGAGCGTAACGATTGCCACGCCAATGGCGCCGTTTCTCGCTCTCGGTACACAATGCCCACCGGACCGGCCAACCCATGGCCTGAGCAGACAATGATGAGAGTCAGCATGGACACACCGATTCGCTCGAACCAGGCGTTGCTGGAACAGATCACGCACGGCCTGAAGCCCGACTACCTGATGTTCTGGGGGCACCAGCCGACCCGGGACGGGCGCATTTCCCCGAGTTGCTTCAGCCAGTGGTTTGACGCTGGTTTCGAGATCGAGGGCATCCACTATCCCAGCGCCGAGCACTTCATGATGGCCGGCAAGGCCTTGCTGTTCGACGACCGGGAAACCCACGGGCGAATTCTCAAGGCGGTGACACCCGCTGACGTCAAGCAACTGGGGCGTGAGGTGCGCGGCTTCGACGACGCCCGCTGGACTGAGGCGCGCTTCGACATCGTGGTGCGCGGCAACCTGGCCAAGTTCAGCCAGCACTCGGCCCTGGGTGAGTACTTGCGGTCCACCCGGGATCAGGTGCTGGTGGAAGCCAGCCCGGTGGACCGGATCTGGGGCATCGGCCTGGCCGCCGACGACGCCAAGGCCAGCCGGCCGGAACAATGGCGCGGCCTGAACCTGCTGGGCTATGCGCTGATGGAAGTGCGGGACAGGTTGCGTACGGCCTGAGGCGCTGCGTTCGCTGGCAAGCCAGCGCCTACAGGCGGTGTTGGGTAGGAGCCGGCTTGCCGGCGAACAGCCCCTAAAGGGCCTCCACCAGCAACTCTTCCAGCGCCTGCAGGTCCGGCACCTTGGCCACCAGCTCGGCCACCTGTACTGCCGCTTTCTCCAGGGGCGCCAGGGGCACGTCGACATAGCTCAGTTGGCTGTCGAGCTTGCAGGAGCGGGGAATGCCCTGCACCAGCAAGGCGATGAACTTCAGTTCCGGGCGCCCACCCAGGGCATTGAGCACAACGATGCGAGCCCGCTCGCCAATCACGGTCCTGCCGCCGCAGGCCGACTCGAAGCTGATCAGCGGAATCCGCCGCTCGCGCCACAGCACCCGGCCCAGGTACCAGGGCGGTGAATCCAGGTCGAAGGTGCCCTGCTGATAGTCGATCAACTCGGCCACGGCCACGTTGGGCAGGATCAGGGTGCGGTCGGCCAGGGGCAGCAGCAGCCCGGTGAGGGTGCTGGAGCGGTGATCAAGCATGGTTCTTGCTCCACAGGGCGATGCTTTCCAGCAACACCGACTCTTGATAAGGCTTGCCGAGGTAGTCGTTGACGCCAATGGCCATGGCCCGGTCGCGGTGTTTCTGACCGGTCCGGGAGGTGATCATGATGATCGGCAAGCGCTGCAGACGGGGGTCGTTGCGCACCTGGATCGCCACTTCAAAACCGTCCATGCGCGGCATCTCGATATCCAGCAGCATCAGGTCCGGGGTGTGCTCGGCCAGCACCGCCATGGCATCGACTCCATCCTTGGCGGTGAGCACGTTCATGCCGTGGCGCTCCAGCAAGCGGCTGGTGACCTTGCGCACGGTCACCGAGTCGTCCACCACCAGCACCAGCATCGGCCGTGGCGGCTCCACCTCGCTGACCGCCTCCTCCCCGGCCGGACGCGGCACGGGCGCCTGCAACTGCTGTGCGCGGATATGCGCCAGCAGGTCGAGAATCAGCACCACCCGGCCATCGCCAAGAATGGTCGCGCCGGACAGGCCCTGCACCGCCGCGAACTGTGGCCCCAGGCTCTTGACCACGATCTCCCGGGTGCCGGCCGTGGTGTCCACCTGCACCGCGATGCGCTGCTCGTTGCAATGCACCAGCAGCACCGGCAACGGCAGTACCTGGCCCAGGAGCTTGGGTCGCGGCACGGTGTGCAGCAGCTCCCCCAGGTAGCACAGGTCATAACGCTGGCCGGCGTATTCATAGCGCGGCGGGTCGAGTTGGTAGTAGGCGTCCAACTCACCCGGCAGGACCCGGACTATGCCTTCCACGGTGTTCAGCGGGATGGCGTACTGCTCGTCGGCGCACTGCACCATCAATGCCCGGTTGACCGAAACGGTGAATGGCAAACGAATACGGAAATGCACCCCCTGGCCGGCAACCGAATCGATGCTCATGCTGCCGCCCAGTTGGCGCACTTCTTCATGGACCACGTCCATGCCCACGCCGCGCCCGGAGATCTGGGTGATCTTCTCGGCGGTGGAGAAGCCCGGTTGCATGATGAACTGCAGCACCTCGCGGTCGCTGATGGGCGCCTGCGGGTCCAGCAGGCCGCGCTTGATGGCCTTGTTGCGCACCGCCTCCAGGGGCACCCCGGCACCGTCGTCGCGCATGTCGAAGATGATGTCGCCGCCCTCCCGGGACAGGTCGAGGGTGATCCGCCCCTGTCGCGGCTTGCCGGCGGCAAGCCGCGCCTCGACGGATTCCAGGCCGTGGTCCACGGCGTTGCGCAGCATGTGCTCCAGGGGCGCGACCATGCGTTCGAGGACGTTGCGGTCCATTTCCCCCTCGGCGTTGCCCACCACGAATGCCACGTCCTTGCCCAACTCTTCGGCCACTTGGCGCACGATGCGCTTGAGCCTTGGCACCATGCGTTCGAAAGGCACCATGCGGGTGCGCATCAGGCCTTCCTGCAATTCGGTATTGATGCGCCCCTGCTGCTGCAACAGGTTCTCGGCGTCATGGTTGCGCCGGTCGAGGGTTTCCTTGAGATCCAGCAAGTCCGAAGCCGACTCGAACAGGGCCCGAGACAGCTGCTGCAACTGCGAGTGCCGATCCATTTCCAGGGGGTCGAACTCCTCGTAGCCCAGGCGCTCGGCCTCCACCTGCTGGCGACTGAGAATCCGTCCCTGGGTCTCGGTGTCCAGGCGGCGCAGTTGGTCGCGCATCCGTTCGATGGTGGTTTCCATCTCGCCGAGGGCCACTCGGGCATCGTTGACCTGTTGTTCGATGCGGCCACGGAAGATCGACGTCTCCCCGGCCAGGTTCACCAGATCGTCCAGCAACTCCGCCGATACCTTGACCATGTCCCCGGCTGCCGCCGCTTCCGGAGCGGGTGCAACAGGCTCGGGCTTGCTCGCCGGCAACGGGCTTGGCACACCAGGCGTGGACGGCACACGGGGATGGCTCAGGTCGTGGATGGCATCGATGAGCTTCTGCGCCGCCTCGATGGGCTGGCCGGCCCGGGCGGCGTCGAGCATCTGCGCCAGGCGATCGTGACTTTTCTGCAACAGGGTGAACAGCGCCGGGCTGGGTTGCAGCAGGCCGGCGGACAGGCCTTCGCAGAGAAATTCCAGCTCGTGGGCCAGATCGCCGATGGGGGCAATTTCCACCATCCGCGCACCGCCCTTGAGGGTGTGCAGGTCCCGCAGCAGGGTTTCCACTTCCTGGCGGGCCTGGGGGTCGGCCTGCCAGCGACCCAGGGCCGCGGCGGAGCTGTCGATGATGTCGAAGCCCTCTTCGAGGAAAATCTCCAGCAGCTCCGGGTCCTGACCGGCACTGTCTTCCTGCGCCGCGCTCGGCGCCGGCTCCGCAGGGCTCGCAGCCTGCTGCCGGTAGGCCCGCACGGCATCGACCTGGGCCCGGGAATCGTCCAGCGGCCGCTGCCCCTGCAATTGCTCCAGCAGCAGCGCCAATTGCTCATGGCTGCTGCGCAATAGCAGGCCCAGATGCTGACTGTGGCTGTAGCGTCGGTCCACCAGCCCCTCGTACAGCGACTCCAGCTCATGGGCCAACTCTGCCACCGGGGCCACTTCGGCCATGCGCGCACCGCCCTTGAGGGTATGCATGTCCCGCTGCAGGGACGACAGCGGTGCAGCATTTTCGGGATCGGCCAGCCAGCGCTGCAGGGCCTGATCGGCGCTTTCGAGGATATCCACCGCTTCTTCGAGAAAGATTTCGACGATCTCGTCATCGGCTTGCGAAGGAGCTGAAACCTGCTCCAGGCGAGCCGTGGCCGCCCCCAGCTCGCTGATACTCAAGACGCGACTGCCATCGCTCCTGATCAAACCGGTAGCGGACGGATCGAGGCCCTGGTGCAGCAGTGCGCGCAGGGCCTCGACCCGCTCCGGCCGCGGGCTGACTTCCTGGCCCGCCGCCAGTTCGTCGAGCATGTTGATCAAGGCTTCATGGGCGCTTTCGGCTTCCTGGAAGAAGCCCTCGCTGACCGCCAGGCTGCTTTCCTCCACGGCGCCATAGAGATCGAGCAGGGCCTCGCACAGCTCATCCACCGGATGCAGGTCGGCCAGGTGCGCGCCTTCGCCGAGGGTGGTCAGTTCATCCAGCAAGGCGCTGAGCTCCTGGCGCTCGCCGGGATGCTGCTGCCAACGCCGCAACAGGCTTTCGGCATCCAGCAGGATGTCCATGCCCTGGGCTAGAAAGTTATTGATCAGTTGCGGATCGCGCTTGGCCCGGGGGGCACTGTCCGGGGCGTTGAGCAGTGCCTCCAGACGCTCCCCCAGCAGCGCCAGGGCGCGACCGACCAATGAACGGGCACCGTCGATGGGCGCCAGCGGATCACTGTCCAGCTGCCGCAGGCCACGGCGCAGCAGGCCTTCGGCCTCCAGCAACAGTTCCACTTCGTCCAGGTCCAGGGGAATCAGGTGCGCCCGGTACTCGCGGGCCAGTTGATCGAAGGGCCCGGCCAGTTCGGCGATAGGCAGCACTCCGGCCATGGAGGCGCTGCCCTTGAGGGTGTGCAGGGCACGTTGCAGTTCATCGCTGGCCTGCAGCGGCACGTGCTCGGCGGCCTGATCGAGAAAGCGGTTGAGGCTGTCCAGGTGGGTCTGGGCCTCGGTGCGGAAAATCTCCAGCAACTGCGGGTCGAGGGCGTCGTCCAGCGGCACATTGGCGGGCTCCTCGGCGCCCTTGGCCAGGGCATGGGCGCGCGCCGCCAGGCGATCGACATCATCGCGCTGACGCTGAGCCTGGACGGCGAATTCGGCGATCAACTCAGGCAACAGCTGCAGCGTGTCCTCCACCAGCTGCAGGACCTCAGTGCCGGGGGCCACGCTATGTTCCAGTACTCGATTGAGGAGGTTCTCCACCGCCCAGGCCAACTCCCCCAGCACCAGCGCTCGCACCATGCGGCCGCTGCCCTTGAGGGTGTGAAAGGCCCGGCGCAACTCACTCAGGGCGGACGTGCCCTGGGGGTCGGCGGCCCAGCGCGGCAAATACTCGCGGAGCACTTCCAGCACTTCCTCGGTTTCCTCGAGGAATACTTCTCGCAACTCGTCGTCCACCGGTTCCTCGTCCCGAGGTGGCGGCAGCAGGCTGCCCGGAGTGATCAGGGCCGGCGGGTTGAGGGCCGATACCGGCACCGCCAGCACATCCCCCAGGGACTGCACCACCTGGGGATCATCCAGCGCCTGCTGATCCTGCATCACCTGGGCCGCGCCGGGGCTCAGGGGCTGATCCAGCAACGGCACCTGTTCCACCGGTACGTAACCGAGGGCGGCCAGGCCTTGCTCGGCAACGTCGAGGATCTTTTCCCCCGGGGCTTCATGGTCCTCGCTCAAGCGCTCGAGGTAGTACTCCAGGCTGGTGATCACGTCAGCCAGATGGTCCAGTTGCTGCCAGTCAGGGCGGGGTTGCGCCAGCAGCAGATGCTCGATGATGAACTGGTTGCAGGCTTCCATCAGGCTGGCCGCACGGGGCAGCGGAATCATAGCCAGGGCACCGCGCACCTGGGTCAGCAGCTCCGGTACCGAAATCAGCGGCTCGCGCTCCCAGTCACCTTCGATGCACTCGATGATCAGGTCCTTGGCCTGCTGCAGGCAGAGCCGCGCCTCCCTGATCACCAGTTGGTGGATCTGGGTCAGGTCGGTGGTGGGCAGACGGCTTTCTTCACGACTCTCCGGCTCCACAGTGCCGACCATCCCGGCCAGGGTCGCCTCGACATACAACAGGGCACCGGCCACGTCCATCAACACCGCGTCGTCCGGCGCCCGCTGGCCCTGAGCCAGACTCTGGACCACCGCCAACTGGTCGATGATCACCTTGCGCGGCTGGCCGAAGCCCAGCACCGCCAGGGTGTCGGCGATCTGCCGCAGCGGCGACAGCAGGCTGTCCAGGTCGCCGGCGTGCTGGCGATCGCTGCGCACGAACAGATCGAGGCGCTCCTTGACCCGCACCAGGCCGTCGCACAACGCTGCCAGCACCGAACGCATGGCGTCGCGATCGGGGCCGGCCATGCGGGCCCGTTCCTCGTCGACCACCGCGCTGTCGGGCAAGGCGTCGTCCAGTCCGTAACGTTCTTTCATGGTCAGCATCAATGGGGTGGGATGGCGCGCCTTGGCGATGTAGAACAACAGGCTCTTGAGCAACTCGGCGGGAGCCGCCTGGTTGATGCCGGGCATGCCCTGCTCCAGGAGCCGCTTGAGCTCCTTTTCGGCGTCCTTGAGCAGGCTGCGCACCGCCGGGCTGTTGGCGATCTCGTTCTGGCGCATGCCTTCCACCAGGGCCGAGGCGATATGCCACAAAGGCGCCAGCGGCGCATCCTGGCACAGGGCCTCCAGGCGCTCGAAGACCTTGGCCATATGGCCCAGGCAACTTTCGGCGTCCTGTTCACGCAGCAGGTCCACCAGCGCGGTCTGCAGCATGTGTCGCAGCTTGCGCAACTGGGTCGGGAACTCCAGGGGTTCCAGGGCCATCAGGACCTTGTCGGAAAGAGGCGGCAGGATGGGCAATTGCGGGCTGAACAGGCTGGTTTCCGAAAGCAGGCTTTCACCTCGGGCGCTGCGCAGGTCGTTGAGCAGCGGCAGCACCACCAACGGCAGGTCGCGCCGCGCGCTCTGCACCCGGTCCAGGTACTGGGGCAACTGGCTGATGGCCTGGCGCAGCAGGCGCAGGGCTTCGTCACGCTGGGCTACCCGCTGTTGCTGCAGGGCCAGGGCGAGTTTCTCCATTTCCTCGGCCAGCAGCGCGGCACCGTAGAACTCCACCATCTGCAGGCTGCCATGGACCTGATGAATCCCCTCCAGGCACTGGCCGAGGGCATCCAGGGTCTGGGGCTCGTCCGCCAGGTGCTCCAGTGCCTGATAGGCCTGTTTCAAGGTCTCGGCAATTTCGCCCTTGACCCATTCCAGGGCCACATAGTCATGCCGGTCAACCATAACCACTCCAGTCAAAACCTTCTGTGCTCGCCAGATCGCAAACGGGTTCCCAGCGTCAGCGGTTGTCATTCGGGGCCGGTCCCCGGGTCGCCGGCAGGGTAAAGCCGGACACAGAGCGACGCAGTTGGCTGGCCATCTTCGCCAGGTTGCCGATGCTCTCGGCGGTCGCGGTGGAGCCGGACGAGGTTTGCGAGGTGATCTGCTGGATCACGTTCATGGTCAGGGAAATCTGTCCGGCCGAGGAGGTCTGTTGCTGGGCCGCATTGGAGATGCTCTGGATCAGCGCCGCCAGGGTCTTGGATACGCCCTCGATTTCTTCCAGGGCCACACCGGCGTCCTGGGCCAGACGCGCACCGCGCACCACTTCGGTGGTGGTCTGCTCCATGGAGATCACCGCTTCGTTGGTGTCGGTCTGGATCGCCCGCACCAGGGTCTCGATCTGCCGGGTGGCCGCCGAGGAACGCTCCGCCAGCCGCTGCACTTCATCGGCCACCACGGCAAAACCGCGCCCGGCATCCCCGGCCATGGAGGCCTGGATCGCCGCGTTGAGGGCCAGGATGTTGGTCTGGTCGGCAATGTCGTCGATCAGGCTGACGATATCGCCGATTTCCTGGGAGGACTCACCCAGGCGCTTGATGCGCTTGGCAGTGTCCTGGATCTGTTCACGAATGTTGTCCATGCCGTGGATGGTGTTGTGCACCACCTCGTTGCCCTTGTTGGCGATCTCCACCGAGCGCTCGGCCACCGCCGAGGATTCCGCGGCGTTGGCCGAGACCTGGTCGATGGATTGCGCCATGTCGTTGATCGCCGTGGAGGCTTCGGAAATCTGCTGCGCCTGGTGTTCCGAGGCTTCCGCCAGTTGCATGGCGGTGGCCTGGGTTTCCTGCACCGCACCGGCCACCTGACCGGCAGTGAGGTTGATGGTGGCCACCAGGTCCCGCAGTTGGTCGACGGAATAGTTGATGGAATCGGCAATGGTGCCGGTGAAGTCCTCGGTGACCGAGGCGGTCACCGTCAGGTCGCCGTCCGCCAGGTCCTCGATCTCGTCCAGCAGACGCATGATCGCGTTCTGGTTGCGCTCGTTCTTCTCGGCGGTTTCCCGCAGTTGGCGGTTGGTTTCACGGACCATCACCAGGCCGATGAGAATGATCGACGCCAGCGCCAGCAGGCCCAGGACGTAGCCACCAATGGTGTCCAACTTGCGGCTGCCGGCCAGGTTCTCGAAGCCGGTGGCCAGCAACGAAGCTTCGTCCAGCAGGGTCTGGGACAGGCTGAAGATGTTGCTCGCCGACTCGCGCACCTGGAACAGCTCGGGAGAGGTTTCGAGAATCTCGTCCACGGAACCGGAAACGAACTCGAACAGTTCGGAAATCTCCGCCAGACGAGACCGGGCGTCGGGGTCTTCGACCTGGCTGATCTTCAATCCCGGGTTGCCTTGCAGCATGCCGTTGAGCACCTGGCCGAAACGCGCGGCATCACGGCCAAAGGCATCGGCGGCCTGCACGGCGTTTTCGTCGCCGGCCAGCACCGTATTCACCGCACCGAGAATCCGTTCAGCCAACAGCGACTGGCGCTGGGCCATGGCCACCTGGGCAGCCGGGGCGCCGCGCTGGAGCAGGATCTCCACCACCTTTTCGTATTCCACCTGCAACTGCGGCACGGTTTCCGCCAGGGTCGCGGCCACCTGATGCAGGGACAGCACCGTCTGTTCGCTGGCCAGGATCGCGTCGGTGTTCTTCAGCAGTTTTTCCCAGTCCAGCTGCACGGCGCGCATTTCCTGACGCAGGACCACCGGGGCGCCGGGCAGGCCAGTGGCCGGGTCGCCCTTCTTCAGATAGCCCCAGCGCTGGGCAAAGTCGTTGCGCGCATCTCCCAGCAGCTTGAACGCCGCGGCCTTGCCCGCCGCCGCCTCGGTGGCGTTCTTGGCGATGCGCTGGGACAGCACCCGCAGCTCGCCGGCATGGCCGATGTACTGCTTGTCGTAGGTGGCCTGGGTATTGAGGTAAGCGAAGTTGGCGAACAGCAGCATGATGAACACGATCAGTGCGATGAACAGCACGATGATCTGCGAGCGACTGCGGGAGCCTTCCAGGGGCTTTCCGGTTTTGGCTTTGGTCATCGATCAGGCCTGTGGCGAGCGGGCGGTCCCGCATTCGGCTCCCCGGGACGCACGCATCGCCAGGGCAGCATGGGTTGATCCAGGAAGGCACGAGCCTGCCATGGCACTGCAAAAGGGCTGCACAGGCACCGGGCAAGCATTCACGCCGCCACCTCCAGGAACTCGGGAGAACGGGCCAGGGCAAAGGGGCTGAACACCTGCCAGACCTGATCACGACGAAACTGCCCTTGCAGGTAGGGATTGATCGCTGCGTCGCAGAACCCGCCAAGGCCGGGCTCCAGGCTGTCCTGGGCAAAGTGCTGCAGGCCGGCTACCTCATCCACCAGCAGGCCGGCGAACAGTTCTTTGTACTCCACCACCAGCACTCGCCGCTGCTTGCGCAGGGGCGACAGTTCATGACCGAAAAAACCGCACAGGTCCATGATCGGCAGCAGGCGTCCGCGCAGGTTGGCCACGCCCTTGACCCAGGGCTTGACCCCGGGCAGCAGGGTGTAACGCGGCTCGTGCAGGACTTCGCTGATCTCGCCCATGGCCGCGACATACCAGTGCTCGCCCAGGCGAAAACCGATACCGCTCCAACTGTGCTGGCGGGTTTCCTGGGACGGCAGGTCGGCGGCCAGCAGGCGACAGCGCTGGTCGATCTCCAGCAGCAGCTCGAAGGCGGTCTGGGATTCGCTCATGGCCGGGGCGGTCAGCCGGCCAGGACGTTGTTCAGGGTCTTGATCAGAGTCTCTTCGTCCACCGGCTTGGTCAGGTAGTCCTTGGCGCCCTGGCGGGTGCCCCAGACCTTGTCGGTTTCCTGATCCTTGGTGGTGATGATGATCACCGGGATGTGGCTGGTCTCGGCATCCTTGGTCAACTGGCGGGTGGCCTGGAAGCCATTGAGACCGGGCATGACGATGTCCATCAGCACGGCGTCGGGTTTTTCTTCCCGGGCCAGGGCCACGCCGTCGGCACCGTTCTCGGCCTTGAGCACTTCATGGCCGTGCTTTTCCAGCATGCCGGTGAGTTTGTACATTTCAGTCGGCGAGTCATCGACGATCAGAATACGAGCCATGGTCTTCCCCATACGGTATAGGCGCGCAGCCCGCTGGCCGGACGCCGTTGTGCGTGTCTACTGTGGCGCAAGCGCGACAAAGTCCGGAACGTGGGCCTTGATTGCGCTCAGCAGTTCTTCCTTGCTGAAGGGTTTGGTCAAAAACTGATCGGAGCCGACGATGCGCCCCTTGGCCTTGTCGAACAGGCCGTCCTTGGAGGACAGCATGATCACGGGAATGGACTTGAACGCGCTGTGATTCTTCACCAGCGCACAGGTCTGATAACCGTCGAGCCGCGGCATCATGATGTCGACGAAAATGATTCCGGGGTGGTGGTCGACGATCTTCGACAGCGCTTCGAAGCCGTCCACTGCGGTAATGACTTCACAGCCGACGTTCTTCAACAGCATTTCGGCCGTGCGGCGAATCGTCTTCGAATCGTCGATCACCATCACCTTCAAGGCATTGGAATGCTGTTCCATATCTGCTCTGCCATCGCCCCAGCGAATGATTTGATCCGGTACCGCTGGCCAACGCCCCAAACCCTTGAACTTCAAGGCTTCGGCCCGGCATGCAAGCCTTTTTAGCACACTCTCCCCCCTGCAATCTATGGACCACGCCAGGCAGTGGTTTTTCCTTGACCCAGGCCCCTGTCAGCGCCACTCTGACGCCACTTTTTTTGCCTTGCTTCCACTCATTTTCTTAAAGGAATCCACCCATGAGCGTTCGCGTCGGGATTGTCATGGACCCTATCGCCAGCATCTCCTACAAGAAGGACAGCTCGCTGGCCATGCTGCTGGCCGCCCAGGAGCGCGGCTGGACCCTCTTCTATATGGAGCAGCGCGACCTGTACCAGGGCGCCGGCGTGGCCCGGGCCCGCATGCGTCCGCTGCAAGTCTTCGCCAACCCGCAGAAATGGTTCGAGCTGGATGCCGAGATCGACTGCCCCTTGAGCGATCTGGACGTGATCCTGATGCGCAAGGACCCGCCCTTCGACATGGAGTTCGTCTACTCCACCTACCTGCTGGAACAGGCCGAAAGCGCCGGCGTGCTGGTGGTGAACAAGCCCCAGAGCCTGCGTGACTGCAATGAAAAGCTGTTTGCCACGCTGTTCCCCCAGTGCACCCCACCCACCGTGGTCAGCCGTCGCGCCGATGTATTGCGCGAGTTCGCAGCCCAGCATGGCGATGTGATTCTCAAGCCCCTGGACGGCATGGGCGGCACCTCGATCTTCCGTCACCGCGCCGGCGACCCGAACCTGTCGGTGATCCTGGAAACCCTGACCATGCTCGGCAGCCAGCAGATCATGGCCCAGGCCTACCTGCCAGCCATCAAGGACGGCGACAAGCGCATCCTGATGATCGACGGCGAACCGGTGGATTACTGCCTGGCGCGCATCCCGGCGGCCGGTGAAACCCGTGGCAACCTGGCCGCTGGCGGTCGTGGCGAAGCCCGCCCACTGAGCGACAAGGACCGCTGGATTGCCGCCCAGGTCGGCCCGACCCTGCGGGCCAAGGGTCTGCTATTCGTCGGCCTCGACGTGATCGGCGAGCACCTGACGGAAATCAACGTCACCAGCCCCACCTGCATCCGTGAAATCGACAATGCCTTCGGCACCAACATCGGCGCACTGCTGATGGATGCCATCGATCAGAAGCTCAAAGCCAAGTGATGTAGAACAACCAAGCACCAACCAACATTGCGTTATCATGCGCCGCCTGTGAAACCGTGATGTTGGTTGTGTAATGCCTCCTGTGATGTCGAACCGTCGATGAGCCTCCCGTCCGATCTGCCCCCCGAGCTGGCCCATAGCGGCGTGCGCGCGGCCGATCGCCTGGGATTTACCCTGTTCCTGGCGGCGCTCCTGCACCTGGCACTGATCCTCGGCCTGGGCTTTTCCTTCGCCGAACCCAAAGCGATCAGCAAGACCCTGGAAATCACCCTGGCCACCTTCAAGAGCGAGACCAAGCCGAAGAAGGCCGATTTCCTCGCCCAGGACAACCAGGAAGGCAGCGGCACCCTGGACAAGAAGGCCATTCCGAAAACCACCGAAGTCGCCCCCTTCCAGGACAACTCGGTGAAAAAGGTCGTGCCGCCGCCGTCGGTCAAACCTGAAGTCAAGGAAGCCGCGCCCAAGGCCGCCGTCGCCACGACGGCGCCCAAGCCGAAAAAGACCGTGACCCAGCGTGAAGAGGTCAAGAAGGACCCGACGCCCAAGGCCGACACCCCGAGCTTCGACAGTTCTCAACTGTCCAGCGAGATTTCCAGCCTGGAAGCCGAACTGGCCAACGAACAGCAGCTGTATGCCAAACGCCCGCGCATCCACCGCCTGAGCGCCGCCTCCACCATGCGCGACAAGGGCGCCTGGTATAAGGACGAATGGCGCAAGAAGGTCGAGCGCATCGGCAACCTCAACTACCCCGAGGAAGCCCGGCGCAAGCAGATCTACGGCAATTTGCGGCTGATGGTCTCGATCAACCGCGACGGTTCCCTGTACGAAGTGCTGGTGCTGGAGTCCTCCGGCCAGCCGCTGCTGGACCAGGCCGCCCAACGCATCGTGCGCCTGGCGGCGCCGTTCGCGCCCTTTACCGGCGACCTGTCGGACATCGACCGCCTGGAAATCATCCGCACCTGGCGCTTCGCCCGGGGCGACAAACTGTCCAGCAACTGATCCCCCCGCCGGGCAGGCATAAACGCCAACGCTCCCCGCAGGAGTCGGCTTGCCGGCGAAGAGGCACGCCAGACCGAAACAAACCTCAATGCCGCATTCGCTGGCAAGCCAGCGCCTGCACAGGGTTGCGCTTGTCAGCCGGGCCCGCCACCGCCACACTAGCGCTCATGAAAAATGTCAGCCCCAGCTATCTCAAGCATCACTTCCTGATCGCCATGCCGCATATGGCCGACCCGAATTTTGCCCAGACGTTGACCTATATCGTCGAGCACAATGCCAGCGGCGCCATGGGCCTGGTGATCAATCGGCCCCTGGACCTGAGCCTGGCCGATATCCTTGAACAATTGCGCCCCGACGAAGAACCGTCGCTGCTGTGCCAGCATGTGCCGATCTTCAGCGGCGGCCCAGTGCAGACCGATCGCGGCTTTGTCCTGCACCCCAACGGCCCGATCTACCAGGCCACGGTGGAGTTCGAAGGGCTGTCCCTGTCTACCTCCCAGGATGTGCTGTTCGCCATCGCCGACGGCGTGGGCCCGGCCAAGAGCCTGATCGCCCTGGGCTATGCCGGCTGGGAAGCCGGGCAGCTGGAAGCCGAACTGGCGGACAACGCCTGGCTGACCTGCCCCTTCGACGCCGACATCCTGTTCAACACCAGCAGCGAATTGCGCCTGGAAGCCGCCGCCCGGCACCTGGGGGTCAACCTCAGCCTGCTCACCAGCCAGGCGGGGCACGCCTGATGGCCTTGCGACTGATCCTCGGCTTCGACTACGGCACCAAGCAGATCGGCGTCGCCGTGGGCCAGGCCATCACTGGCCAGGCCCGGGAGCTGTGTACCTTGAAGGCGCAGAACGGTGTGCCCGACTGGAATCAGGTGCAAGCCCTGATCGAGGAATGGAAACCCGACGCCGTGGTGGTGGGCCTGCCCCTGAACATGGACGGCAGCCCCAGCGACATGTGCCTGCGCGCCGAGAAGTTCGCCCGGCGCCTGAACGGCCGCTTCAACGTGCCCTTCTATACCCACGATGAACGCCTGACCACCTTCGAGGCCAAGGGCGAACGCCTGGCCCGGGGCGGGCAGAAAGGCAACTACCGCGACAACCCGGTGGACGCCATCGCCGCGGCCCTGCTACTGCAGGGCTGGCTCGACGAAAACGCCACGCTGTTGAATACCTGAGACCCAGAATCCTGAAGATGCGCGGCCCCAAGCTGCGCGCCTCCTGGCCCAACACCAGCCGTAAGTTCCCGTGCCCTGCTGCCCGGCAGCAGGCGCGAGCCCACGAAGGAGCCACCATGAGCCTGCCCAATCCCGCCGCCCTGATCAGCCAGATGGCCGCTGATCTCAACGCCCACCTGACCCAGCGCGCCATCAGCGAGCCGCGCTTCATCGGTATCCGTACCGGTGGCGTCTGGGTGGCCCAGGCCCTGTTGGAAGCCCTGGGCAGCGACGCGCCCCTGGGCACCCTGGATGTGTCCTTCTACCGTGACGACTTCAGCCAGAACGGCCTGCACCCGCAAGTTCGCCCTTCGGAGCTGCCGTTCGAGATCGAGGGTCAGCATCTGGTGCTGATCGACGACGTGCTGATGAGCGGCCGGACCATCCGCGCGGCCCTCAACGAGCTGTTCGACTATGGTCGCCCGGCCAGCGTGACCCTGGTCTGCCTGCTGGACCTGAACGCCGCCGAGCTGCCGATTCGTCCGAATGTGGTGGGTGCAACCCTGTCGCTGGCCGCCCATGAGCGGGTAAAATTGTCCGGTCCTGCGCCGCTTCAACTCGAGCTCCAAGACCTCGCCCTCTAACTCGCCCTTTTAAGAGTCCATTGCGATGACGCCTCTAGACGCCAAGCGCCCGCTGCAGCTCAACGATCAGGGCCAGCTGCGCCATTTCCTGTCCCTCGACGGCCTGAACCGCGAGCTGCTGACAGAAATCCTCGACACCGCCGACTCCTTCCTCGAAGTCGGCGCCCGGGCGGTAAAGAAAGTCCCGCTGCTGCGCGGCAAGACCGTGTGCAACGTGTTCTTCGAGAACTCCACCCGTACCCGCACCACCTTCGAACTGGCGGCACAGCGCCTGTCGGCGGACGTGATCACCCTGAACGTCTCGACCTCCTCGGCGAGCAAGGGTGAAACCCTGCTGGACACCCTGCGCAACCTGGAAGCCATGGCCGCCGACATGTTCGTGGTACGCCACGGCGATTCCGGCGCCGCACACTTCATCGCCGAACACGTGTGCCCCCAGGTGGCGATCATCAACGGCGGCGACGGCCGTCACGCCCACCCGACCCAGGGCATGCTCGACATGCTGACCATCCGCCGACACAAGGGCGGCTTCGAGAACCTCTCGGTGGCCATCGTCGGCGACATCCTGCACTCGCGGGTGGCACGCTCCAACATGCTGGCGCTCAAGACCCTCGGTTGCCCGGACATTCGCGTGATCGCACCGAAAACCCTGCTGCCCATCGGCATCGAACAGTACGGGGTCAAGGTCTACACCGACATGACCGAAGGCCTGAAAGATGTGGACGTGGTGATCATGCTGCGCCTGCAGCGTGAACGCATGCAGGGCGGTCTGCTGCCCAGCGAAGGCGAGTTCTACCGCCTGTTCGGCCTGACCACCGCACGCCTGGCCGGGGCCAAGCCCGACGCCATCGTCATGCACCCGGGCCCGATCAACCGCGGTGTGGAGATCGAGTCGGCGGTGGCCGACGGTCCGCACTCGGTGATCCTCAACCAGGTGACCTACGGCATTGCAGTACGCATGGCGGTACTGTCCATGGCCATGAGCGGGCAGACCGCCCAGCGACAATTCGAGCAGGAGAACGCCCAGTGAAGCTCAGCATTCTCGGCGCCCGCGTCATCGATCCAAGCAGTGGCCTGGATCAAACCACCGACCTACACCTGGAAGCCGGCAAGATTGTTGCCATCGGCGCCGCGCCCGGCGGCTTCAATGCCGTCACTAGCATCGACGCCAAGGGCATGGTGGCCGCGCCCGGCCTGGTGGACCTGAGCGTCGCCCTGCGCGAGCCGGGCTACAGCCGCAAGGGCAGCATTGCCAGCGAAACCCGCGCCGCCGCTGCCGGTGGCGTCACCAGCCTGTGCTGCCCGCCGCGTACCAAACCGGTACTGGATACCTCGGCCGTGGCCGAACTGATCCTCGACCGCGCCCGGGAAGCCGGCAACAGCAAAGTCTTCCCCATCGGGGCCTTGAGCAAGGGCCTGGAAGGCGAACAGTTGGCCGAGCTGATTGCCCTGCGCGACGCCGGCTGCGTGGCCTTCGGCAATGGCCTTGAAGGCTTCCGCAGCACCCGCACCCTGTGCCGTGCCCTGGAATATGCCGCCACCTTCGACCTGACAGTGATCTTCCACTCCCAGGACCGCGACCTGGCCGAAGGCGGCCTGGCCCACGAAGGCCCCACCGCGAGTTTCCTCGGCTTGCCGGGGATTCCCGAAAGCGCGGAAACCGTGGCCCTGGCCCGGGACCTGCTGCTGGTGGAACAAAGCGGCGTGCGTGCTCACTTCAGCCAACTGACCAGCGCCCGGGGCGTGGAACTGATTGCCCAGGCCCAGGCCCGCGGCCTGCCAGTGACCGCCGATGTGGCGCTGTATCAGCTGATCCTGACCGATGAGGCGCTGATCGACTTCTCCAGCCTGTATCACGTGCAACCGCCGCTGCGTTCGCGGGCCGATCGTGATGCCCTGCGTGAGGCGGTGAAGTCCGGGGTGGTGCAAGCCATCTCCAGCCATCACCAGCCCCATGAACGCGATGCCAAGCTGGCGCCATTCGGTGCCACTGAGCCGGGCATCAGCAGCGTCGAGCTGCTGCTGCCACTGGCCCTGACCCTGGTTCAGGACGGTTTGCTGGACCTGCCGACCCTGCTGGCGCGCCTCAGCGCCGGTCCGGCCGAGGCATTGCGCCTGCCGGCGGGCAAGCTGGTGGAAGGTGGTGCAGCGGACCTGGTGCTGTTCGACCCGGCCAGCTCCACCGTGGCCGGCGAGCGCTGGCTGTCCAAGGGCGAGAACTGCCCGTTCCTCGGCCATAGCCTGCCGGGGACGGTGCGTTACACCCTGGTGGATGGGCATATCAGCTATCAGGGCTGAGGCCCGCAGCGCCTGTGTTCACCCGGCGAGCCGGCTCCTACGTGGGGCCGGCTTGATCCGTCAGCGGCGTTTGGCGTTTTCCAGGGAGACCTGATCGTTCAGGGTCCAGAAGTCGTACAGCACTCCCAGGAAGAACAGGCCGCCGGTGAACAGGTAGATCACCCCGCTCAGCCACTTGCCCTGGTACATGCGGTGTACGCCGAAGACTCCGAGGAAGGTCAGTAGAATCCAGGCCACGCTGTATTCCACAGGACCTGCGGTGAACCGAAGGTCCGCTTCCCGGTCCATGGACGGGATCAGGAACAAGTCGATCAGCCAGCCAATGCCCAATAGACCGAAGGTGAAGAACCAAATGGTCCCGGTCACCGGCTTGCCGTAATAGAAGCGGTGAGCGCCGGTAAAACCGAAAATCCACAACAGGTAACCGATTACCTTGCTGTGGGTGTCATGGGTGGATGCATCCTGACGATAGGTGTTCATTAAGAGCCTCTTGCTGGGTGATAGATAAATATTCTTAAAAACTTTGTGACTTTTTTACAGGCTTTCGACGTGTGGACAATGTTACCTTCTGTTCCGTCAAAGCCTTGTACTGCCTGACTTCTGACGGTTTTCTGCGTCAAGTTGCCACCTCTTTGCCGAAGTTGACCCCAAGGTTGAATCGACAAACGGCCACGGAAGTGACCTGAAAGCTGTTATAAAGTTGCGCGCAAACCAAATAAGAGCCTTGCCTAATGCGACCATTTTTCAAGACATGGCTAACCATTTGCCTATTAATGCCACTGGCCGCCCACGCCACCAACCGTGAGCAACGACTTCCCAACGTTAATGGCTACACCCCGAAATCCCATGTTTCGACGGTCACCGCCAAGAACAAGACCACCATCAAACACCCCACCCGCCTGAGCAAGGCCGACAGCAAGCTGGTGGCCAACAACGCCGGCCGGCCAAGCACTACTGTCCTCAGCCGTGCGGTCAATGTACTGGGCACCCCCTATCGTTGGGGCGGCAGCAGCCCAAGTAAAGGCTTCGATTGCAGCGGCCTGGTGCGCTACGCCTTCAATGACGTCGCCGCCGTGGACCTGCCACGCACCTCCAACGCCATGGCCAGCGGCCACGGACAGAAGGTCGAGCGCAAGGACTTGAAGCCGGGCGATCTGCTGTTCTTCAACATCAAGAGCCGCAAGGTCAACCACGTCGCCATCTACCTGGGCGAAGACCGCTTTATCCATGCCCCGCGGCGCGGCAAGGCGGTGACCATCGACACCCTGAAGAAACCCTACTGGCAGAGCCACTACGTGGTTGCCAAGCGGGTCCTGCCCAAGGAACACGCGCCTCTGCGGGTCGTGCAGCGCTAATCTGCTGATTCGCCCATTCGCCGGCAAGCCGGCTCCTACGCCCACCTGTAGGAGCCGGCTTGCCGGCGATTGCATTTCCAGCCCTGTCAAAAGCTCTCCGGCATCCGTGCCTGCTCCCGCGCCTGCTCTCGACTGATCAGCCCCTGCCCCAGCAATGCCTTGAGACTCATGTCCAGGGTGCGCATGCCCTGGGCTCCACCGGTCTGGATCGCCGAATACATCTGCGCCACCTTGTCCTCGCGGATCAGGTTACGGATCGCCGCATTGCCCAGCATGATTTCGTGCGCCGCCACCCGACCACCGCCGATCTTCTTCAGCAACACCTGGGCAATGACCGCCTGCAGCGACTCGGCCAGCATCGAACGCATCAGGGCCTTTTCTTCCCCCGGGAACACGTCCACCAGCCGGTCGATGCTCTTGGCCGCGGATGAAGTGTGCAGGGTGGCGAACACCAGATGCCCGGTTTCGGCGGCAGTCAGGGCCAGGCGAATGCTGTCCAGGTCACGCAACTCTCCCAGCAGAATCACGTCAGGGTCTTCGCGCAGCGCCGCACGCAAGGCGGTGGCGAAACTGCGGGTATCGCGCGGCACTTCACGCTGGTGGATCAGACAGCTTTTCTGCGGATGAATGAACTCGATGGGGTCTTCAAGGGTGAGGATGTGCTGCTGCCGATGCTGGTTCAGGTGATCGATCATCGCCGCCAGGGTGGTGGACTTGCCGCTGCCGGTGGGCCCGGTGACTAGCACCAGCCCTCGGGGCGCCTCGGCAATCTGCTGAAACACTTGCCCCAGTCCCAACGCCTCCAGGCTCTGCACCCGTGACGGAATCAAGCGCAGCACCGCCCCCGCTCCCCGAGCATGCTGGAAGGCATTGACCCGGAACCGCGCCACGCCCGGCAGTTCGTAGGCGAAGTCCAGATCCTGCTGGCTGGCGAACGCCTGCCGCTGTGGCTCGCTCATCAGGCCATGCATCAGGGCCAGCACCTGCTGTGCATCCAGAGCCGGGCTGTCGAGCGGACGAATATCGCCATCAATGCGCAACATCGGCGCCAGCCCGGCAGACAGATGCAGGTCGGAAGCGCCCCGGGAAACGCTCAAGGTCAGGAGTTCGGTGATGTCCATAGTGCCCCCCAATTCCAGTAGAATGCCGCGAGCTTCAGACCCGCCCGCTATCCCGGGCAATGACCCGCGCGGCCCTCGAGCGATGCTCGGGCCGGTCGACAATCAGGGTCTGGTGGATTCATGCGGCGGTTGGCGGCCAAGGTCACAGGCTCCCGGTCGCCGGTACTTTTGAGACGAAATCGAATGTCCACGATAGCAGACAACATTGCCCGGCTAGCCGAGCGTATCCGCAGCGCCTGCCAGGCCGTACAGCGTGCCCCGGACAGCGTCCTGCTGCTGGCCGTCAGCAAGACCAAACCCGCCGCCGCCCTGCGCGAAGCCTATGCCGCCGGCCTACGGGACTTCGGCGAGAACTACCTTCAGGAAGCCCTGGGCAAACAGCAGGAACTGGCGGACCTGCCCTTGAGTTGGCACTTCATCGGCCCCATTCAGTCGAACAAGACTCGCGCCATTGCCGAGCATTTTGCCTGGGTGCATTCCGTGGATCGCTTGAAAATCGCACAACGCCTGTCCGAGCAACGCCCTGCCGAGCTGCCGCCGCTGAACATCTGCATCCAGGTGAATGTCAGTGGCGAAGCCAGCAAGTCCGGCTGTGCTCCGGCCGACCTGCCGGCCCTGGCCAGCGCCATCAGCGCCTTGCCACGCCTGCAACTGCGTGGGCTGATGGCGATTCCCGAGCCCACCGAGGACCGTACCGCCCAGGAAGCCGCCTTCGCTGCCGTGCAGGCCTTGAACAACCAACTGCGGGACAGCCTCAAGCTGCCCCTGGACACCCTTTCCATGGGCATGAGCCACGATCTCGAAGCGGCCATCGCCCAAGGCGCCACCTGGGTGCGGATCGGTACCGCGCTGTTTGGTGCCCGCGACTACAGTCAGTCCTGATGCGACTGACACTGACCTCTCATAAGGACCTGTCATGAACACGACTCGTATCGCTTTTATCGGTGCCGGCAACATGGCGGCCAGCCTCATCGGTGGCCTGCGGGCCAAAGGCCTTGAGGCAGCACAGATCCGTGCCAGTGACCCCGGCGCCGAAACCCGGGCCAAGGTGGCTGCCGAACACGGCATCCAGGTATTCGCCGACAACGCCGAAGCCATCGCCGGCGTCGACGTGATCGTCCTGGCGGTCAAGCCCCAGGCCATGAAAGCCGTGTGCGAAGCCCTGCGCCCGAGCCTGCAGCCCCACCAACTGGTGGTTTCCATCGCCGCCGGCATCACCTGCGCCAGCATGAACCACTGGCTCGGCGAGCAACCGATCGTGCGCTGCATGCCCAACACCCCGGCGCTGCTGCGCCAGGGCGTCAGCGGCCTGTATGCCACCGCCCAGGTCAGCCCCGAGCAGCGCCATCAGGCCGAGGAACTGCTGTCCGCCGTAGGCATCGCCCTGTGGCTGGATCAAGAGCAGCAACTGGACGCAGTGACCGCAGTATCCGGCAGCGGCCCGGCGTATTTCTTTCTGCTGATCGAAGCCATGACCGCCGCTGGCGAAAAGCTCGGCCTGCCTCGGGAAACCGCCGCCCAACTGACCCTGCAGACTGCCCTGGGGGCGGCCCACATGGCGGTGTCCAGTGACGTCGACGCCGCCGAGCTGCGCCGCCGCGTGACTTCACCGGCCGGCACCACGGAAGCCGCGATCAAATCGTTCCAGGCCAACGGCTTTGAAGCCCTGGTGGAAAAAGCATTGGGTGCCGCCGCGCACCGCTCGGCCGAAATGGCCGAACAACTCGGTCGTTAACTCGCCCCTACAAAGGAATCGATAATGTTCGGACTCAACGACGCTGCCATTTTTGTGATTCAGACCCTGGGCAGCCTTTACCTGCTGGTGGTCCTGCTGCGCTTCATGCTGCAAGTGGTACGGGCGAACTTCTACAACCCTATCTGCCAGTTCATCGTGCGTGCCACCCAGCCACTGCTCAAGCCCCTGCGCCGGGTGATCCCCAGCATGTTCGGGCTCGACATGTCCTCGCTGGTCCTGGCCCTGATCGTACAAATGGCGCTGTTCGCCATCATCCTTACCCTCAGCCACATCTCCTTCAATGCCCTGGGACTGCTGCTGTGGGCGCCAATCGGCATCTTCGCGCTGTTCCTGAAGATCTGGTTCTTCGCCATGATCATCAGCGTGATCCTGTCCTGGGTCGCTCCTGGCAGCCAGAGCCCGGGCGCGGAACTGGCCTACCAGATCAGCGAGCCGCTGCTGGCCCCGTTCCGGCGCATCGTGCCCAACCTGGGCGGCCTGGACATCTCGCCGATCCTGGCCTTCATCGTGATTCAGCTGGTGCAGCAGTGGCTGATTCCACGCATGGCGTTCTACACCTTCATGCCCCCTGAGTTGTTCGGGCTGATCTGATGAGCTATTTCCGCTGGGACGGTGACGATCTGATCCTCGATTGTCACCTGCAACCCAAGGCCAGCAGCGACGAGTTCGCTGGCCTGCATGGGGAGCGGTTGAAGATCCGCCTCACCGCCCCGCCAGTGGAAGGCAAGGCCAACGCTCACTTGATGGCGTTCCTGGCCAAGGCTTTCGGCATTCCCAAGAGCAACGTCAGCCTGGTCAGTGGCGAATTGAATCGGCAGAAGCGCGTGCGCCTGCAAGCGCCGAAAAAGCTGCCGGATCTGCCGGGGCTGGGGCGCCCCGTCTGATTCGCCGGCAAGCTGGCTCCTGCGCCCCAGGTCCGCTGCAGGAGCTGGCTTGCCAGCGAACCTCCCGCGCCATTTTTCCCAACCAAACACAGCCCCGGGCTTTGCTTGCCGCTGGGAGCAGCGGTCTTTAGACTTACGCCTCATTTAAATGAGAGCAGGGTCGATGCCAACTGCCTTTCCCCCCGATTCTGTTGGTCTGGTCACGCCAGAAATAGCGCACTTCAGCGATCCTCTAGCCCTGGCCTGCGGACGCGCGCTACCGGCCTACGACCTGATCTACGAAACCTATGGTGAGCTCAACGCCAGCGCCAGCAACGCGGTGCTGATCTGCCACGCCCTGTCCGGCCATCATCACGCCGCCGGCTACCACAGCGTCGACGACCGCAAACCCGGTTGGTGGGACAGCTGCATCGGCCCTGGCAAGCCCATCGACACCAACAAGTTCTTCGTGGTCAGCCTCAACAACCTCGGCGGTTGCAACGGTTCCACCGGCCCCAGCAGCCTCAATCCGGACACCGGCAAGCCCTTCGGCGCCGACTTCCCGGTATTGACTGTAGAAGACTGGGTCCATAGCCAGGCGCGCCTGGCGGATCGCTTGGGCATCAGCCAGTGGGCCGCAGTGATCGGCGGCAGTCTGGGCGGCATGCAGGCTTTGCAATGGACCATCACCTACCCGGACCGGGTACGGCACTGCCTGGCCATTGCTTCGGCGCCCAAGCTCTCGGCGCAGAACATCGCCTTCAACGAAGTGGCGCGCCAGGCGATTCTCACCGACCCGGAATTCCACGGCGGCTCGTTCCAGGAACAAGGGGTGATCCCCAAGCGCGGGCTGATGCTGGCGCGGATGGTGGGGCACATCACCTACCTGTCCGATGACTCCATGGGCGAGAAATTCGGCCGTGGCCTCAAGAGCGAGAAGCTCAACTACGACTTCCACAGCGTCGAGTTCCAGGTGGAAAGCTACCTGCGCTATCAGGGCGAGGAGTTCTCCGGGCGTTTCGACGCCAACACTTACCTGCTGATGACCAAGGCCCTGGACTACTTCGACCCGGCGGCGAACTGCGACGACGACCTGGCCAAGACCTTCGCCCATGCCACCGCCAAGTTCTGCGTGATGTCCTTCACCACCGACTGGCGCTTCTCCCCTGCCCGTTCCCGGGAGCTGGTGGACGCGCTGATGGCGGCACGCAAGGACGTCTGCTACCTGGAGATCGACGCACCCCAGGGGCACGACGCCTTCCTGATCCCGATCCCGCGCTACCTGCAGGCGTTTAGTCACTACATGAACCGCATTACCTTGTGAGGACACGATGAGAGCCGATCTGGAAATCATCCAGGAATGGATCCCCGCCGGCAGCCGCGTCCTCGACCTGGGCTGCGGTAACGGCGAGCTGCTGAGCTGGCTGCAGGAACACAAGCAAGTCACCGGCTACGGCCTGGAAAACGACCCGGACAACATCGCCGAGTGCGTGGCCAAGGGCATCAACGTCATCGAGCAGGACCTGGACAAGGGCCTGGGCAACTTCGCCAGCAACAGCTTCGATATCGTGGTCATGACCCAGGCCCTGCAGGCCGTGCACTACCCGGACAAGATCCTCGACGAAATGCTCCGGGTCGGCCGCCAGTGCATCATCACCTTCCCCAACTTCGGCCACTGGCGCTGCCGCTGGTACCTGGCCAGCAAGGGTCGGATGCCGGTCTCGGAATTCCTCCCGTACACCTGGTACAACACGCCGAACATCCACTTCTGCACCTTCGAGGACTTCGAAGAGCTGTGCCGCGAGCGTGAAGCCCGGGTGATCAACCGACTTGCCGTCGATCAACAACACCGCCACGGGTGGGCCAGTAAGCTATGGCCTAATCTGTTGGGAGAGATCGGCATCTACCGCGTCAGCAGTCCCGGCCTGCAGGATCACAAGGTCGCGGTATAAACCACGTTGCATCGAGGAGAACCACCATGGGACGTCTGGTTACATTTCTATTGGCCGCCTGCCTGAGCCTCAGCGCCCTGGCCGCGGACCCGATCAAGGGCGAGCGCCAGGAAGTCTTTGGCGACATCACCGTGCACTACAACACCTTCAACTCCACCTACCTGCAGCCTGACATCGCCAGGGCGGCGGAGCTGATCCGCAGCAAGAACCAGGGCGTGATCAACGTGTCCCTGATCAAGGACGGCAAACCGCTGGTCGGCCAGGTCAGCGGTACGGTCAAGGACCTGACCAGCAAGAGCATCCCGCTGAAGTTCCGCCAGATCACCGAACAGGGCGCGATCTACTACATCGCCCAGTTCCCGGTGGAACAGCAGGAAAACCGTACGTTCACCATCACTGTGCAAACGGGTGGTGACACCAACAGCTTCAGCTTCAACCAAGAGCTATTCCCGGGCGAATAATGAACCTCACGCAACTCGTACTGGCCAGCCACAACGCCGGCAAACTCAAAGAACTCCAGGCCATGCTCGGCGCCTCGGTGCAACTGCGCTCGATCGGCGAGTTCAGCAGCGTCGAACCGGAAGAAACCGGTCTGTCGTTCGTCGAAAACGCCATCCTCAAGGCGCGCAATGCCGCGCGTATTTCCGGCCTGCCGGCACTGGCGGACGACTCGGGCCTGGCGGTGGACTTCCTCGGCGGCGCGCCGGGCATCTACTCGGCGCGCTATGCCGACGGCAAGGGCGATGCGGCGAACAACGCCAAGTTGCTCGAAGCCTTGAAGGACGTACCCGAAGCGCAGCGCGGCGCGCAGTTTGTCTGCGTCCTGGCCCTGGTGCGGCATGCCGACGATCCACTGCCGATCCTCTGCGAAGGCCTGTGGCACGGGCGCATCCTCACTGCCGCCAGTGGCGAACACGGTTTCGGCTACGATCCGCTGTTCTGGGTGCCGGAACGTGACTGCTCCAGCGCCGAACTGGGCCCCGTGGAGAAAAACCAGCTCAGCCACCGCGCCCGCGCCATGGCCATTCTGCGGCAACGCCTGGGCCTGAAATGAGCCAAGACCGATCCGCGTCGCCGCTGATTCTCGGCGGCGCGCAAACGCCCCGGGCGGCGCTGCCCCAATTGCCGCCCCTGGCGCTGTACATCCACATCCCGTGGTGTGTACGCAAATGCCCCTATTGCGACTTCAACTCTCACGCCGCCAGCCCGACGCTGCCGGAAGAAGAGTACGTCGACGCCCTGCTGGCCGACCTCGACCTGGACCTGCACGCCGTCCATGGCCGCGAGCTGAGTTCGATCTTCTTCGGCGGCGGCACCCCGAGCCTGTTCAGCGCCCAAGCCCTGGGCCGCTTGCTCAAGGGCGTGGAACAGCGCATCCCGTTTGCCAGCGACATCGAAATCACCCTGGAAGCCAACCCCGGGACTTTCGAGCAAGAGAAATTCACCGCCTATCGCGCCCTGGGGATCAACCGCCTGTCTATCGGCATCCAGAGCTTCCAGGAACAGAAGCTCAAGGCCCTGGGCCGCATCCACAACGGTGACGAAGCGATACGCGCCGCCGGCATGGCACGCCAGGCCGGGTTCGACAACTTCAACCTGGACCTGATGCACGGCTTGCCGGATCAGTCCCTGGAGGATGCTCTGGGCGATCTGCGCCAAGCCATCGCCATGAAGCCGACCCACCTGTCCTGGTACCAGCTGACCCTGGAGCCCAACACGGTGTTCTGGAACCAGCCGCCGGTGCTGCCAGAGGACGACACCCTGTGGGATATCCAGGAAGCCGGCCAGGCACTGCTGGCCGAGCATGGCTACGCCCAGTACGAAGTCTCGGCCTACGCCCAACCCGGGCGCGCTGCGCGGCACAACCTGAACTACTGGAGCTTCGGCGACTTCATCGGCATCGGTGCCGGTGCCCATGGCAAGCTCAGCCACCCGGACGGGCGCATTCTGCGCACCTGGAAGACCCGCCTGCCCAAGGATTACCTGAACCCGGCCAAGCCGTTCAAGGCCGGCGAGAAGGCTCTGAGCAACGAGGAGCTGCCGTTCGAGTTCCTGATGAACGCCCTGCGCCTCACCGACGGTGTGGACACGGCGCTGTTCGCCCAACGCACTGGCCTGGATCTGGCCAGTCTTGCCGAAGGTCGGCGCCAGGCCGAACAAAGCGGCTTGTTGCAGGTCGAACCGTCACGCCTGGCGGCCACGGCCCGCGGGCAACTCTTCCTCAATGACCTGCTGCAATACTTTCTGATCTAAGGAAATCACATGGATCTGGTACTCGATCTGCTTGCCACCGTGTCCCGCTGGAGTCGCAGCAACCTCTCGGAAATCGCCCTGGCATTGGTGGGCTGCCTGCTGGTGCTGTTCGGCGCGGACATCAAGGGCTGGGTCGAGCAACGCCTGGGCGGCATAGCCGGTGCCCTGCGCGTACCGCTGATGGCCCTGCTGTGCATGGTAGGCAGCGGGCTGGCGCTGATCTATGCCACGCCATGGATCGTCCGCGGCCTGAGCCAGTTCAACAACTACAGCCTGGCGCCGGTGCTGCTGGTGGTGCTGGTGCTGATTGGCGTGGTCGCTGATCGTCGCTGATTCGCAGGGCCCCTTCGCCGGCTTGCCGGCGAGCGTAATCCAACGGCTGCCCCCGTTATCAAGGAAGAACATGAGCAAGAAAGTCATCGAGGAAACCAGCAAGTTCCTCAGCTACGTGCTGCGCCACGAGCCCCAGGCCATCGGCCTTGAGCTGGACAGCGAAGGCTGGGGGGATATCGGCCAGCTGATCGAGGGTGCGGCCAGAGATGGCCGGCAACTGAGCCGGGAACTGATCGAGCTGGTCGTCGAAGGCAACGACAAGAAGCGCTTCGCCCTCTCGGCTGACGGCCAGCGGATACGTGCCGTTCAGGGGCATTCCAACAAGACCGTGCAATTGCAGCTTGAGGCAAAGCAACCGCCCGCCGTGCTCTACCACGGCACCGCCACGCGCTTCATCGATTCGATCAATGAGAAAGGGCTGATCCCGGGTTCACGGCACCACGTGCACCTGTCCCAGGAAATCGAAACCGCCAAGGCCGTGGGCCAGCGTTACGGCAAGGTGGTGATCCTGCAGATCGACGCCCAGGCCATGCAGGCTCAGGGCTTCACCTTCTATCAGGCAGAGAATGGGGTGTGGCTGACCGACCAGGTGCCGGTCAGTTTCATCAAAGCCCTGTAGCAGCTAGCTTGCTGGCGAAGGCGTCCTTGCGGGGCTCTTCGCTGGCAAGCGGAACGCCGCCCGGCCAGCTCCTACAACAGCGGGTCCGCGTGGCTCAGGCCAGCTTTTCGAACTTCAGATCCCACACGCCATGACCCAGGCGCTCGCCACGACGCTCGAACTTGGTGATCGGGCGTTCGGCCGGGCGCGGTACGCACTTGCCGTCTTCGGCCAGGTTGCGGTAACCCGGAGCGACGTTCATCACTTCCAGCATGTATTCGGCATAGGGCTCCCAGTCGGTGGCCATGTGCAGAATGCCGCCAACCTTGAGCTTGCTGCGCACCAGCTCAGCGAAGGAGGCCTGGACGATGCGGCGCTTGTGGTGCCGGCTCTTGTGCCACGGATCGGGGAAGAACAGCATCAGCCGATCCAGGCTGTTGTCAGCGATGCAGCGATTGAGCACTTCAATGGCGTCGCAATCGTAGACCCGCAGGTTGGTCAGGCCCTGAGTCAGCACGCCATTGAGCAGCGCACCGACGCCCGGACGGTGAACTTCCACACCAATGAAATCCTGCTCCGGGGCCGCCGCCGCCATTTCCAGCAGCGAGTGGCCCATGCCAAAGCCGATTTCCAGGGAGCGCGGCGCCGAACGGCCAAACACCTGGTCGTAATCCACTGGGGCATCGGCCAGGGGCAGCACGTACAGCGGCGCGCCCTGGTCCAGGCCACGTTGCTGGCCTTCGGTCATGCGCCCGGCGCGCATCACGAAACTCTTGATACGGCGGTGTTGGCGCTCGTCGCCGGCTTCCGGCTCGATTGGCGTGTCGTTTGATTCAGTCATCAATGGCTCTTACTTGATCAGACCATCCAGCGGCGAGGAGGCGCTGGCATAGAGTTTCTTCGGCATGCGACCGGCGAGGTACGCCAGGCGGCCCGCGACAATTGCGTGTTTCATGGCTTCGGCCATCAGCACCGGTTGCTGCGCATGGGCGATGGCCGAGTTCATCAGCACCGCTTCACAGCCCAGCTCCATGGCGATGGTGGCGTCGGAGGCGGTACCGACACCGGCATCCACCAGCACCGGGACCTTGGCTTCTTCGAGGATGATCTGCAGGTTGTACGGGTTGCAGATCCCCAGCCCCGTGCCGATCAGGCCCGCCAGGGGCATGACCGCGATGCAGCCCATTTCCGCCAGTTGGCGAGCGATGATCGGGTCATCGCTGGTGTAGACCATCACGTCGAAACCTTCCTTGACCAGCACTTCGGCGGCCTTGAGGGTTTCCAGTACGTTGGGAAACAGGGTCTTCTGGTCGGCCAGAACTTCCAGCTTGACCAGGTTGTGGCCGTCCAGCAGTTCGCGGGCCAGGCGACAGGTGCGCACGGCTTCCACGGCGTCATAGCAGCCGGCGGTATTGGGCAGGATGGTGTAGCGATCCGGCGGCAGGATATCCAGCAGGTTCGGTTCGCCCGGGTTCTGGCCGATATTGGTCCGGCGCACGGCGACGGTGACGATCTCGGCACCCGAGGCCTCGATGGCCAGGCGGGTTTCTTCCATGTCGCGGTACTTGCCGGTGCCTACCAGCAAACGCGACTGGTACGTCCGACCGGCCAGGACGAAAGGCTTGTCACTACGAACGTTGCTCATCGGAAATCCTCTGTTGGGGTGAGGTTCTTGCAGAATTCTTTTTCAGGCCCGGGGCGCTGGAGCCCTCATTCCGGGGCAGGTGAACGCTTCTTCCATGGAAGAGGCCCGGAGCCGGGCCAGAGCGCTGCACAGGTAAGTGGCAGCGCGATTGACGCCAGTGACTAGCCGCCGCCGATGGCGTGGACTACTTCCACCTGGTCGCCCTCGTTGAGAGCGGTCTCGGCGTGCTGGCTGCGCGGAACGATATCCAGATTGAGTTCCACCGCGATCCGCCGTCCGGTCAGTTCCAGATGGCTCAGCAGGGCCGCAACGGTCGAGCCGTCGGGCAGTTCAAAGGATTCACCGTTCAACTGAATGCGCATGCCAAGGCCGCCATCATTTTTAGGGGCCAGCATTCTAGCCCGATCATGACCTAAAGGTCAGCTACAAGCGTCAGCCGGCACCTTGCAAGCGCCAGGCGGCAAGGCCCAGCAGGAACCAGCCAATGAGGAACGCCAGACCACCGAAGGGAGTGATGATGCCCAACTTGCTGATGCCGCTCAGGGTCAGCAGATACAGGCTACCGGAGAACAGCAGAATGCCCAGGGTGAACGCAACGCCGGCCCAAGTCACCAGCCGCCCTGGAATATGGGCCGCCAGCAAGGCGACGCCGAACAGCGCCAGGGTATGCACCAACTGGTAAGTGACCCCTGTATGAAAAATAGCCAGGTACTCGGTGCTCAGACGGTTTTTCAGACCGTGAGCGGCAAAGGCGCCGAGGGCGACCCCGGTGAAACCGAAGAAAGCGGCCAACATCAGGAAGCCACGCAACATGAGGAACTCCAGTCAGATTCAGCGCAAAGGGTCTGTATAATGGCGCGCTCAACGGGTTCGGCCAAGCCATCTCTATGCTGCGTTATCTGTTTCGTCGCCTTGTAAAAGCCTTGATGTGGTTCGTGGTCGGCAGCGTGCTGCTGGTGCTGCTGTTCCGTTTCGTGCCGCCACCGGGCACCGCCCTGATGGTGGAACGCAAGGTCGAGTCCTGGATCGACAACGATCCCATCGACCTGCAGCGCACCTGGAAGCCTTGGGATGAAATCTCCGACAACCTCAAGGTGGCGGTGATCGCCGGCGAGGATCAGAAATTCCCCGAGCACTGGGGCTTCGATATCGATGCAATCCAGGCAGCGTTGATCCACAACGAAAGGGGCGGCTCGATCCGTGGCGCCAGCACCTTGAGCCAGCAAGTGTCGAAAAACCTGTTCCTCTGGTCCGGCCGCAGCTACCTGCGCAAGGGGCTGGAAGCCTGGTTCACCGCGCTGATCGAGGTGTTCTGGCCCAAGCAGCGGATTCTTGAGGTCTACCTCAACAGTGTCGAATGGGATGAAGGGGTATTCGGGGCAGAAGCCGCGGCGCGCCATCACTTCGGTGTCAGTGCGGCCAACCTGTCGCGCCAGCAAGCCAGCTTGCTGGCCGCTGTCCTGCCCAATCCAAGGGTGTGGAGCGCAGCACGGCCCAGCACTTACGTGATGCAGCGGGCGGGCTGGGTTCGGCGGCAGATGAGCCAGTTGGGTGGCGCCGATTACCTGAATCGGCTGAACGAGTCGCGCAGGGCGCCCTGGGCGGAGTAACCCGGATCTGGCTTTGCGCCGGCTCTTCTTGAGCATGTTCGAGTTGGGTGCTGGGCTGGGGATTCGCCGGCATGCCGGCTCCTACGACAACCGCACAAGCAAAAACGCCCCGAGTTGATCGGGGCGTTTTGCGTGGTGCCTGGCAATCTCAAGCGGCGATGGACAGTTTCAGCTTGTTCATCGCGCTCTTTTCCAGCTGGCGGATACGCTCGGCCGAAACGTTGTACTTCTGCGCCAGGTCATGCAGCGTGGCTTTCTCTTCTGCCAGCCAGCGCTGGTAGAGGATGTCACGACTGCGCTCGTCCAGCACTTCCAGCGCTTCGTGCAGGTTGTTGGTGGAATTGTCGCTCCAATCGGCATCTTCCAGTTGCAGCGCCGGGTCGTAGCGATGATCTTCCAGGTAGTTGGCCGGCGATTGGAAGGCGCTGTCGTCATCCGCTTCAGCAGCCGGATCGAAGGCCATGTCCTGGCCGGTCAGACGACTTTCCATCTCCCGCACTTCGCGGGGCTCCACGCCCAGGCTCTCAGCCACGCGATGCACTTCTTCGTTGTTCAGCCAGGCCAGACGTTTCTTCTGGCTACGCAGGTTGAAGAACAGCTTGCGCTGAGCCTTGGTGGTCGCAACTTTCACAATCCGCCAGTTACGCAGGATGAACTCGTGAATTTCCGCCTTGATCCAGTGCACCGCAAAGGACACCAGACGCACACCCATTTCCGGGTTGAAGCGTTTCACGGCTTTCATCAGGCCAACGTTGCCTTCCTGGATCAGGTCAGCCTGGGCCAACCCATAGCCGGAATAGCTACGGGCGATATGTACGACAAAACGCAGGTGGGCGAGCACCATCTGCCGAGCCGCCTCAAGATCCTGCTCATAGTAGAGACTCTCGGCCAGTTCACGCTCCTGCTCGGGCGTCAGCAATGGAATGCTGTTCACCGTGTGCACATAAGCCTCCAGGTTTGCGCCTGGAACCAATGCGTAAGCAGGTTGCAAAGAAGTGGTCATACGAAAAAACCTCCGACTCACATAACTCGTGCAGTTCAGCACTGCGAAAATTGACCGGAAACCGCGAAACAAGTTCCCAAATATTCTGAAAGGTCAATACAAGCAAAAAGACATTACTTCGGTGCCAGCTCCCTCAGGTGGCGGGCCACCGCAATCCACGCACCGATATAACCCAACAGCACCGCACCAAGCAAGAGCGATAGACCATCGGCAACCGGCACCCCCGCAAGGGCAAAATCACTGCCGTACAAGCCGGCCAAGCCGATCACCGCGTCGTTCAGCCAGTTCAAGCCGAACGCCAGTACGCCCCAGGACAGAATCCCCGCACCGAAGCCATACAGCGCGCCCATATAAAGGAAGGGACGTCGCACATAGCTGTCTGTGCCGCCGACGAGTTTAATCACTTCTATCTCTGTGCGGCGGTTTTCAATATGAAGACGAATGGTATTGCCTATCACCAAAAGTAATGCAGAAACCAGGAGCACCGTCAGGCCGAAGACAAAGCGGTCCCCCAGCTTGAGGATGGCCGCCAGCCGCTCGACCCATACCAGGTCCAACTGCGCCAGTTGCACCTTGGGCATTTCCGACAACCGCTGGCGCAAGGCCTCCAAGGTTGCCTTGTCCACTTCGTTCGGGGTTACCAGCACTACGCCCGGCAGCGGGTTGTGGGGCAGCTCGCGCAAAGCCTCACCCAAACCGGACTGCTGCTGGAACTCTTCCAGAGCCTTTTCCTTGCTGATGAACTCGGCATCCGCCACACCGGGCAGGCCCTTGATCTCTTCGCCAAGCTTCTCGCCCTCGCTGGCAGAAGCCCCCAGATCCAGGTACAGCGAAATCTGCGCTGCCCGCTGCCAGGAGCCGCCCAGGCGCTCGACGTTGTTGAGCAGCAACGACAGCCCCATGGGCAAGCTCAGGGCCACGGCCATCACCAGACAGGTAAAGAAGCTGCCGATGGGTTGTTTGCCCAGGCGCCGCAGGCTGTCCAGCAAGCTGGCACGATGGCTTTCGATCCAGGCGTGTAGCAGGGTGCCGAAATCCGGACCGTCATCCTCGTCGCGTTTTTTCTTCGGTGGCGGTGCTTCGGATGCCTTGGGCGCTACGCGCTCCGCCACTTTAGGGGTACGTGTGGCACTCATACGCCGGCCTCCCCGTCGCCGATCAATCGGCCGCGTTGCAGGGTCAGCATGCGGTGACGCATGCGGGCGATCAGCGCCAGGTCGTGACTGGCGATCAGCACGCTGGTGCCCAGGCGGTTGATGTCTTCGAACACGCCCATGATTTCCGCCGCAAGACGCGGGTCGAGGTTACCCGTGGGTTCGTCCGCCAGCAGCAGAGCTGGACGATGGACGATGGCCCGAGCAATACCCACGCGCTGTTGCTGACCGGTGGACAGATCACCCGGGTAGAGATCGGTTTTGTCCGACAAGGCCACCCGCTCCAGGGCCGAATCCACGCGCTTGGCGATTTCCGCCTTGGACAGACCAAGGATCTGCAGCGGCAGCGCGACGTTGTTGAAGACCGTGCGATCGAACAGCAACTGGTGATTCTGGAACACCACGCCGATCTGCCGCCGCAGGAAAGGGATCTGTGCATTGCTGATCTGCCCCAGGTCCTGGCCCGCCAGCAGCAATTTGCCGGTAGTCGGGCGCTCCATGGCCAGCAGCAGGCGCAGCAAGGTGCTTTTACCGGCGCCGGAATGGCCGGTGACAAACAGGAATTCGCCGCGACGGACGCGAAAGCTCAGCTCATGCAGGCCAACGTGGCCATTGGGATAGCGCTTACCGACCTGTTCGAAACGAATCATGAACGCTCCCGCTCGGCAAACAGTGCCTGGACAAAGGGTTCTGCTTCAAAAGTACGCAAATCATCGATGCCTTCACCGACCCCGATATAACGGATCGGCAGACCGAATTGCTTGGCCAGGGCGAAGATCACCCCGCCCTTGGCGGTGCCATCGAGCTTGGTCAGGGCCAGACCGGTCAATTCCACGGTCTGGTTGAACTGTTTGGCCTGATTGATGGCGTTCTGGCCGGTACCGGCGTCCAGCACCAGCAACACCTCGTGGGGCGCGTCGGCATCGAGCTTGCCGATCACCCGGCGAACCTTCTTCAGCTCTTCCATCAGGTTGTCTTTGGTGTGCAGGCGCCCCGCCGTGTCGGCGATCAGCACATCGATACCACGGGCTTTGGCAGCCTGGACGGCGTCGAAGATCACCGAGGCGGAATCAGCACCCGTGTGCTGGGCGATGACCGGGATCTTGTTGCGCTCGCCCCAGACTTGCAGTTGCTCCACCGCCGCGGCGCGGAAGGTGTCGCCGGCCGCCAGCATGACTTTCTTGCCTTCCAGCTGCAGCTTCTTCGCCAGCTTGCCGATGGTGGTGGTCTTGCCGGCGCCGTTGACACCCACCACCAGGATCACGAAGGGCTTGTTCTGGGCGACGATTTTCAGCGGCTGCTCCACCGGCTTGAGCATGCCGGTGAGTTCAGCCTGCAACGAGGCGTACAGCGCGTCGGAGTCGGTGAGCTGCTTGCGCGCCACCTTCTGGGTCAGGTTCTGGATGATCACCGAAGTCGCTTCGACCCCGACGTCAGCCGTCAACAGACGGGTTTCCAGGTCTTCCAGCAGTTCGTCATCAATGGCTTTCTTGCCCAGGAACAGGCTGGCCATGCCTTCGCCGATGCTGGCACTGGTCTTGGACAGGCCCTGCTTCAACCGGGCGAAGAAACCGACCTTGCTCTCTTCACTGGAGCGAACAGGCTCGGCGACGGGCTCGGCCTGCGCAGCCACGGCAACCGGCTCGGCTACAGGAGCAGGAGCAGGAGCAGGAGCAGGAGCAGGAGCAGGAGCAGGAGCAGGAGCAGGAGCAGGAGCAGGAGCAGGAGCAGGAGCAACAGGCTCCGGCGCAACGAATACCGGTGCTACCGGAATTTGCGCTTCGAACACCGGAGCCGGGGCGACAACCGGGGCTTCGACCAGCGGTTCAAGCGCAGCGGTCAGGGCTGGAATCGGTGGAGTGACATGTTCCGCCTGAGCGTCCTCCACCAGTGCCACCGGCTCTTCCGCCACCGGCAGAGGCGGCCAGGGCTTGTGCTCCGTGGGTGGGATCAACGGCAGCTCAAGCACGGCGGCCGCTACCGGCTCAGCCTCGACCCGGGGTTGCAACACCGGTTCGGCGATCGGCAGCACCACCGGTTCGGCCGGGGCGATGCTGGGTGCGGATTCAATGGCAGGAGCCGACGCCGGCTCGACAGGCACTTGCGGCTGTTCGACGACGGGTTCCTGCGGCTTTTTGCGCAGCCATCCGAACAGGCCTTTCTTCTCGCCAGCCGCGGCTGGGGTCTTTTTGTCGTCGTTGGAACCAAACATGGAGACGGCTATCTCAAGGTAGCGATGCGCCAGTGGGCGCTTCGGTAAATAAATATTCGATGCAGAACAGACTGTGTTTCATCCAGCTTGTTCACGCGCAACATGTTGTCGAAATGCCCAAAAGCACTTCAAGGATCGATTTTACTTAAGGACTGGAACGGCAAAATCGGCGAAAAGTCGAAGTTTAGCTGACAAATCAAGGCTTTTTGCCGGTAACTCATACAACCTGCTCAAGCACACTCTGATCCGTGCAAGCCTGATAGGCGTGGCCGCCAGTAAAACGGATCAGTATCCTAGCACCTCCTCGCCCGCTGACGCTAAGAACACGCGGGCAGCCCAACAGGTTTAAAAACGAATGAATGCTCTAGCCCGCCGCGCCGCAGGCCTGCTGCTCAGCACAGTTTGTCTGCCCCTTGCAGCCCTGGCTGCCGACCCGCAACCCACCCACGAATTCACCCTCGACAACGGCCTCAAAGTAGTGGTCCGCGAGGACCATCGCGCACCGGTAGTGGTGTCCCAGGTCTGGTACAAGGTCGGCTCCAGCTACGAAACCCCGGGCCAGACCGGTTTGTCCCACGCCCTGGAACACATGATGTTCAAGGGCAGCGAGAAGGTCGGCCCGGGCGAAGCCTCCCTGATCCTGCGGGACCTGGGCGCCGAAGAGAACGCCTTCACCAGCGACGACTTCACCGCTTATTACCAAGTCCTGGCACGGGACCGCCTGGGCGTGGCCCTGGAGCTGGAAGCCGATCGCATGGCCAGCCTGCGCCTGCCGGCCGACGAGTTCACCCGCGAGATCGAAGTGATCAAGGAAGAACGCCGCCTGCGCACCGACGACAAGCCGATGTCCAAGGCCTATGAGCGTTTCAAGGCCATGGCCTACCCCGCCAGCGGCTACCACACGCCGACCATCGGCTGGATGGCCGACCTGAACCGGATGAAGGTCGAGGAACTGCGCCACTGGTATCAAGCCTGGTACGTGCCGAACAACGCCACCCTGGTGGTGGTGGGCGACGTCACCCCGGATGAGGTCAAGACCCTGGCCCAGCGCTACTTCGGCGCCATCCCCAAACGCGACGTGCCACCGGCGAAGATCCCCCTGGAGCTGGCCGAACCCGGCGAGCGCCTGATCACCCTGCACGTGAAGACCCAACTGCCGAGCCTGATGCTGGCCTTCAACGTGCCGAGCATCGCCACGGCTGAAGACAAGCGTTCGGTCAACGCCCTGCGCCTGGCCTCGGCCCTGCTGGACGGCGGCTACAGTGCCCGCATCCCGACCCAGCTGGAGCGCGGCGAAGAGTTGCTGTCCAACGGCTCGAGCAGCTACGACGCCTACAGCCGGGGCGACAGCCTGTTCATGCTCTCGGCCACCCCCAACAGCCAGAAGAAGAAAACCATCGCCCAGGCCGAGGCCGGGCTGTGGCGCCTGCTGGACCAGCTGAAGACCACCCCGCCGTCCGCCGAGGAACTGGAGCGGGTCCGAGCCCAAGTGATTGCCGGGCTGGTCTACGAGCGTGACTCGATCACCAGCCAGGCCAGCGCCATCGGCCAGCTGGAAACCGTCGGCCTGTCGTGGAAGTTGATGGACACCGAGCTTGCGGAACTGCAAAGCGTGACCCCGGAAGACATCCAGAAAGCCGCCCGCACCTATTTCACCCGGGAGCGTATGAGCGTGGCCCATGTACTGCCTGAGGAGTCCGCTCATGAGTAAGCGCAAGAATGCTTCACCGGTCCTGCTGGGCCTGGCCCTGGTCGCCCTGCTCACCGCCGGCGGCCTGTACCTGTCGCGCTCCGGCGAGAGCAATGCCAGCCAGGCCCTGGACAACGCCAAGACCAGCCAGAAGCTGCAGTCCCTGGCCGAGCTGGATGGCAAGGCTCCCAGCCACCGCAACCTCAATGTGCAGACCTGGAGCACTGCCGAAGGCGCCAAGGTGCTGTTCGTCGAAGCCCGCGAGCTGCCGATGTTCGACATGCGCCTGATCTTCGCCGCCGGCAGCAGCCAGGACGGCAACACTTCCGGCCTGGCCCTGCTGACCAACGCCATGCTCAACGAAGGTGTGCCCGGCAAGGATGTTGGCGCCATCGCTCGGGGCTTTGAAAGCCTGGGCGCGGATATCGGCAACGGCGCCTACAAAGACATGGCCGTGGTCTCGCTGCGCAGCCTCAGCGCTGTGGATAAACGCGAACCGGCCCTGAAGCTGTTCGCCGAAGTGGTGGGCAAGCCAACCTTCCCTGCCGACTCCCTGGCGCGGATCAAGAACCAGTTGCTCGCCGGCTTCGAGTACCAGAAGCAGAACCCTGGCAAGCTGGCCAGCCTGGAGCTGATGCAGCGCCTGTACGGCAGCCATCCCTACGCGCATGCCAGCGAAGGCAATGCCAAGAGCGTTCCGAGCATTAGCCTGGCGCAACTGCAAGCATTCCACGCCAAGGCCTATACCGCCGGTAATGTGGTGATCGCTCTGGTGGGCGACCTGTCCCGCAGCGACGCCGAGGCGATTGCCGCACAAGTCTCCGCCGCCCTGCCCAAAGGCCCGGCCCTGGCGAAGATCGAGCAACCCACTGAACCCAAGGCCAGCATCGGCCATATCGAGTTCCCATCGAGCCAGACCAACCTGATGCTGGCGCAACTGGGGATCGACCGTGACGATCCGGACTACGCCGCCGTGTCCCTGGGCAACCAGATCCTCGGCGGTGGCGGTTTCGGCACCCGGCTGATGAGCGAAGTCCGCGAGAAGCGCGGCCTGACCTACGGCGTCTACTCGGGCTTCTCCCCGATGCAGGCCCGCGGCCCGTTCATGATCAACCTGCAGACCCGCGCGGAAATGAGCGAAGGCACCCTGAAGCTGGTGCAGGACGTGTTTGCCGACTACCTGAAGAACGGCCCGACCCAAAAGGAGCTGGACGACGCCAAGCGCGAACTGGCCGGCAGCTTCCCGCTGTCCACCGCCAGCAACGCCGATATCGTCGGCCAGCTGGGCGCCATGGGCTTCTATAATCTGCCGTTGAGCTACCTGGAAGACTTCATGCGTCAATCCCAGGAACTGACGGTGGAACAGGTCAAGGCCGCCATGAACAAGCACCTCGGCGTCGACAAGATGGTCATCGTCAGCGCCGGCCCGACCGTCGCGCAAAAGCCGTTGCCGCCCCCCACTGACAAACCCGCCGAGCAGCCGCTCGGGGTTCCGGAGCATTAATGGCCCGTCCAGCCCGTCCCAGCAAGAAGCCCGTCCACAACCAGCACAATGGCGTGGGCCAGCTGCGCATCATCGGCGGCGAATGGCGCAGCCGTAAGCTGAGCTTCCCCGACCTGCCGGGGTTGCGCCCGACCCCCGACCGGGTGCGTGAAACCCTGTTCAACTGGTTGGCGCCCTATGTGGCCGGGGCCAAGGTCCTCGACCTGTTCGCCGGCAGCGGTGCAGTGTTCCTCGAAGCCCTGTCCCGTGGCGCCGCCACGGGGCTGGCCCTGGACAGCAGCAGCGTGGCGATCTCCAGCCTGCGCGAGCACCTGGGCACCCTGCGTTGCACGGTGGGCCAGGCGCAGACCGCCGACGCCCTGCGCTATCTGGAAACCCAGCCGGCGACGCCGTTCGACCTGGCGTTCCTCGACCCACCGTTCAACCAGAACCTGCTGCCCGCTGCCTGCGCTTTGCTGGAAGAGCGCGGCTGGCTGGCGGACGACGCCTGGATCTACACCGAAAGCGAAACCGCACCGTCGACCCTGGGCCTGCCCGGGAGCTGGCGCCTGCACCGTGAACAAAAATCCGGGCAGGTGTATTACTCCTTGTGGCAACGTATGGCAGACAGCCCCGCGTAGAACCTGTTTACGCTCGGCCGGAACAAGGAGCGCAGCCCGCCCGGGCTGCGCTGCGCCGCATCGAGACCCACCCCGTGCCCAACTCACCTGATCGTTTCACCCCCGCCTTCGGCCTTGGCAACCCGCACCTGCAGACGCTGTGGGGCCCGCTGTGGCGCCCGACTACCCACCTTGAGCGCCAGCGCGAGCGTCTATGGCTGGATGACGGCGACTTTCTCGATCTTGACTGGCACGGCCCCCATAGCGCCGAGGCCCCACTGGTGCTGGTGCTGCATGGGCTGACCGGTTCTTCCAACTCACCTTATGTGGCCGGCCTGCAACAGGCCCTGGCCAGCCAGGGCTGGGCCAGCGCGGCGCTGAACTGGCGCGGCTGCTCCGGCGAACCCAACCTGCTACCCCGCAGCTACCACTCCGGCGCCAGCGAAGACCTGGCTTCGACCATTGCCCATCTGCGAGCCCAGCGCCCCCAGGCACCGCTGTACGCGGTGGGCTACTCCCTGGGGGGCAATGTGCTGCTCAAGTACCTGGGGGAAAGCGGCAGCGCCAGCCCGCTGCAAGGGGCCACGGCAGTGTCGGTGCCGTTTCGCCTGGACCAATGCGCCGACCGCATTGGCCAGGGGTTCTCCAAGGTCTATCAGGCCCACTTCATGCGCGAGATGCTGGCCTACATCAAGAACAAGCAACGCCAGTTCCAGCACGACGGCCGCCATGAAGGCCTGGCGACCCTGGCGCAACTGGGCCCCCTGACCAAGATGCGCACCTTCTGGGACTTCGATGGCCGGGTCACCGCGCCGCTGCATGGCTTTGCCGATGCCCAGGACTACTACCGCCGTGCTTCCAGTCGCTATTTCCTCGGCGAGATCCGCACCCCAACCCTGATCATCCAGGCCGCGGACGATCCCTTTGTGTTCCCCCACAGCCTGCCCGAGGCCGGCGAACTGTCCGCCAGCACCCAATTCGAACTGCAGGCCAAAGGCGGTCACGTGGGCTTTGTCGGGGGCTCTCTGAAACACCCGAGCTACTACCTGGAACAACGCATTCCGCAATGGCTGACCGGCCTGGGCCGCCATGGATAAGTCCGCCCGGGAGTCGATCCGCTTCTGGCAGACCGCGCCCCTGGCCGGGGTCGAATTGCTGGCCGCGCGTTATATCGAACAGCGCTTCGTGCCCCACGTGCACGAGGGTTACGTGATCGGCATGATCATGGCCGGCGCCCAGCGCTACCGCTATCGCGGGGCCGAGCACCTGGCGGGCAGCGGCACCCTGGTGCTGATCAACCCGGATGAATTGCACACCGGGGCCAAGGGCGTCGAAGACGGCTGGCTGTATCGGGCCTTTTACCCGGACAACCGGCAGATTCTCGGCTTGCTGGATGAACTGGAACTGCCCAGCGGCAGCCTGCCGGCCTTTGGCGCCACCCTGTATCGGGACCCGGATCTGGTGCAGGGTTTTGCCCGCCTGCACCACCTGCTGGAAAGCCCGGCCACCGCCCTGCAACAACAGACTCAGTGGCGAGAAATGCTGCTGTTGCTGCTACAGCGTCATGCCGGGGTCCGGGCGCTGGGCGAACCCGGGCAAGAGCACCGGGCGATTGTGCAGGCCAAGGAATTGCTGCGCTCGCAGTTGACGGCGCCACCGTCGTTGGAGGAGTTGGCGGCGGCAGTGAACCTGTCGCCGTTCCACTTTGCCCGGGTGTTTCGCCGGGCTACCGGAATTCCGCCCCACACCTGGCTGATGCAGCAGCGCATTGCCAAGGCCCGCGCCTTGCTGCGCGACGGCTGCCTGCCGCTGGAAGTGGCGACGCAGTTGGGGTTTGCCGACCAAAGCCATCTCAGCCGGCAGTTCAAGCAGGTGTATGGGGTGGCGCCGGCGGCTTACCGCAGCGCCGTTCTTCTGTAGGGCGGCGCGGCTTTCGCGAGCAAGCTCGCTCCTACAGGTCGGCGTGGCCCTGCGGGCCCTAGGAGCTGGCTTGCCAACGAAGAGGCTGGCAGAGTGCTGCCCGTCAGTCGCCAGTGGCGACAGGCCGTTGGGGATCGGTGATCCATTCGCTCCACGAACCCGCGTACAACCGCGCCAGGGGGTAGCCGGCCAGGCACAGGGCGAACAGGTTGTGGCAGGCGGTGACGCCAGAGCCGCAGTAAGCCACCAAGTGCTCCGGGGAGCGCCCGGCGAGCTTTTGCGCGAAACGCTGCTTGAGCTGGTCGGCCGCAAGGAAGCGCCCGTCCTCGCCCAGGTTGTCGGTGAATGCCGCACATTGGGCACCGGGAATATGCCCGGCCACCGGATCGATGGGCTCCACGTCGCCACGGAAACGCGGCAGGCCACGAGCATCCAGCAGGGTCAGGTCTGCCTGGCCCAGGCGCTTGCGCAAGTGCTCGGCATCCAGCAACAGACTGTGGTCGGGTTGACCGTTGAAGTGTCCGGGAACGCCGGCCGGAGCATCCAGACTCAGGGGCAGGCCGGCGGCATGCCAGGCTTTCAGGCCACCATCGAGAATGAATACGCCATCACGCTTGCCCAACCAGGCCAACAACCACCAGGCGCGAGCGGCGTAGGAGCCGGGGCCGTCGTCATAGAGCACGATCTCGCTGTCGTTATCGATGCCCCAGGCCTGCAGGCGCAGCACCAACTGCGCCGGCTCCGGCAACGGATGCCGGCCGGTCACGCCCTTGATCACCGGCGCGCTCAGGTCCCGGTTCAGATCGGCGAAATGCGCCCCGGCGATATGCCCGTCGGCGTAACTGCGCTGGCCGTAATCCGGGTCTTCCAGAGCAAAGCGACAATCCAGAATCACCAGACCGGGCTGCTGTTTCTTCTGGTCCAGGGCAAGCGGGCTGATCAACTGCGCGAGGGACATAGCGGGCTCCTGTGAATAAGTCGGAGGTTGATCCTACTGCACTTCTTCCAGGGCTTGGGCCAGGGGCACGTAAAACTCTTCGAACAGGCCGTTGACCGCTTCCCGGGCCTGGTCGGTGACAAAACCGGCTTCCAGCACCAGCACTTGATAGACGCCGCGCTTGATGGCTTCCTCGCTCAGGTGGGTGGAGCTCTCCCGGGTGGTGCACAGAAAGCGCACCCAGGACGTGAGGATGATCCAGGCATTGAGGGTCAGGGACTCGATCTGCACCTTGTCCATGGCGACGATCCCGGCCTCGACGAAGCGCCCGTAAATGGCCATGCCCTGGATCAGGCAGCGCTGGGAGAAGCGCCGGTAGCGGGCCGCCAGTTCGGCGTCGCTGTCCAGCAGGTGCTCCAGGTCGCGGTGCAGGAAGCGATAGCGCCACATGGCCGCCAGCAGCGCCTGCAGGTAATAGCGCTTGTCTTCCACGGTGACCGCACGCCCGGGGGGTGGGCGCAGGAAGCTGTCCACCAGGCTCTCGTACTCGGCGAACAGCACGGCGATGATCGCCTGCTTGTTGGGGAAGTGGTAGTACAGGTTGCCCGGAGAAATCTCCATGTGCGCCGCAATATGGTTGGTACTGACGTTGCGCTCGCCCTGTTGGTTAAACAGCTCAAGACTGAACTGAACGATGCGTTCGCGGGTTTTTATGCGTGGGGCCATGGGCGTGGGCTTTAATCAGAAGGCTGAGGTGCATCTTACGTTCTATCCCCCTGAGGATAAATCGCGACCGGCACCGGATGGTATTTGACAATTTAGAGCATAAGCTCTAAAAAACTAGCCACCCTATAAAAACCGGAGCCCGTCCATGTCTGCCGAAATCGCTTACCTGCAGGATTCCCTTGAGCAACAGGACGAGCTGCATGAGCTGTTCGAAGCCCAGCGCCGGGCCTTCGCCGCCAATCCCATGCCACCGGCCGCACAACGCCAACAATGGCTCAAATCGCTGCAGAATCTGCTCGACACCGAACGCCAGGCGCTGATCGACGCCATCAGCCAGGACTTCAGCAACCGCAGCGCCGATGAAACCCTGCTGGCCGAGCTGATGCCCAGCCTGCATGGCATCCACTACGCCAGCAAGCACCTGAAAAAATGGATGAAGCCCTCTCGCCGCGCCGTGGGCCTGGCCTTCCAGCCGGCCTCGGCCAAGGTGGTCTATCAGCCGCTGGGGGTGGTGGGCGTCATCGTGCCGTGGAACTACCCGCTGTACCTGTGCATGGGGCCGTTGGTAGGGGCCCTGGCCGCCGGCAACCGGGTGATGCTCAAGCTCAGTGAATCCACCCCGGCCACCGGCCAGTTGCTCAAACAATTGCTGGCCCGGGTGTTCCCCGAGGATCTGGTGTGCGTGGTGCTGGGCGAAGCCGAAGTGGGCATGGCCTTCTCCAAGCTGCGTTTCGACCATCTGCTGTTCACCGGCGCCACCAGTATTGGCAAGCACGTGATGCGCGCAGCGGCAGAGAACCTGACCCCGGTGACCCTTGAGCTGGGAGGCAAGTCCCCGGCCATCGTGTCCCACACCGTGCCCCTCAAGGACGCTGCCGAACGTATCGCCTTCGGCAAGACCCTGAACGCCGGGCAGACCTGCGTCGCCCCGGACTACGTGCTGGTACCTGAAGATCGAATCGGCGCCTTTGTCGAAGCCTATCGCCAGGTGGTGCGCGGTTTCTTCCCGACCCTGGCGGACAACCCCGACTACACCGCGATCATCAACCAGCGCCAGCTGACGCGGCTCAACGGCTACCTGAGTGATGCCACCAGCAAGGGCGCGCTGTTGGTGTCGCTGTTCGAACAGAGCCAGGAGCGGCGCCTGGGCCACAGCCTGCTATTGAATGTCACCGACGAAATGACCGTGATGCAGGACGAGATCTTCGGCCCGATCCTGCCCATCGTGCCCTACAAGACCCTGGACCAGGCCCTCGCCTACATCACCCAGCGTCCGCGCCCCCTGGCCTTGTACTACTTCGGTTACGACAAGTCCGAACAGCAGCGGGTACTCAACGAAACCCACTCCGGCGGCGTGTGCCTCAACGACACCCTGCTGCATGTGGCACAGGATGACCTGCCGTTCGGTGGCGTCGGCCCTTCCGGCATGGGTCACTACCACGGGCATGAAGGCTTCCTGACCTTCAGCAAGGCCAAGGGGGTGTTCATCAAGCAGCGCTTCAATGCAGCTCGCCTGATCTATCCGCCGTACGGCAAGTCGATCCAGAAGCTCATTCAAAAGCTGTTCATCCGCTAAAGAACCTCAACCAGTACATCGCCGGGTAATAACAACAATGACCCCTAGCCTGTCTGAAACACCCGCGCTGTCACGGCGCGGCCTGCTGAAAATCAGCCTTTGCGCCAGTGCTTTCCTGGCCACCGCAGGGCTGGGCGCGAGCCTCAGCGGTTGCTCCGCCAGCACGCCCGCCAGCGGTTTTACCCTGTTGCGCAGCAATGACCTGCCGTTTTTGCGGGCGCTGATCCCGGTGATGCTTGAAGGCGCCGTGGCGGCGGACAAGATGCCCGCCGCCATCGACGGCACCCTGGCCAACCTGGACAACGCCCTCAATCACCTGTCACCGGAAATGTTCAAGCTCACCCAGCAGTTGTTCGATGTGCTGGGCATGGCAGTCACCCGCGGCCCGCTGACGGGGATCTGGGGCAGTTGGGAAAACGCCAGCGCCGAGGCCATCCGCAACTTCCTCAGCCGCTGGGAAAACAGCTTCCTGGCCCTGCTGCGCATGGGCCATGCCTCGTTGCTGCAACTGGTGATGATGGCCTGGTACACCCGCCCCGAATCCTGGGCCCACTGCGGCTACCCCGGGCCGCCCAAGGTCTGATCCGACTCGTCCCGGCGCACCATCCATAATAAGAGAGCACCGAATATGCCCGTACCTGATCTGTTCCGCGAAGGCCTGAAGCGTGGCTGGAAAACCTACAACGGCTCGCAGCTGGAGCAGGACCTGACCCTGGAAGCCGATGTCGCCATCATCGGCAGCGGTGCCGGGGGTGGCACCACCGCCGAAATCCTCAGCGCCGCCGGCTACAAGGTGCTGCTGATCGAGGAAGGCCCGCTCAAGACCAGCGACGATTTCAAGATGCTGGAGGACCACGCCTATACCAGCCTGTATCAGGAAGGCATCGGGCGCATGAGCAAGGACGGCGCCATCACCATCCTCCAGGGCCGCGCCGTGGGCGGCACCACGCTGATCAACTGGACATCGAGCTTCCGCACTCCCGACCCGACCCTGGAACACTGGGCCCGGGAACACGGGGTGGTGGGCCACAGCTCAGCCGAGATGGCGCCCTGGTTCGAGAAGATGGAGCAGCGCCTGGGGGTCGCGCCCTGGGTCATGCCACCCAACGCCAACAACGACGTGATCCGCAAGGGCTGCGAAGCCCTGGGCTACAGCTGGCATGTGATTCCGCGCAACGTCCGCGGCTGCTGGAACCTGGGCTATTGCGGCCTGGGCTGCCCCACCAACGCCAAGCAATCGATGCTGGTGACCACCATTCCAGCGACCCTGGAGAAAGGCGGCGAGCTGCTGTACCTGGCCCGGGCCAATCGCCTGCAGCTCAAGGATGACCAGGTCAGCAGCCTGCAATGTGTGGCCATGGATGCCCGTTGCGTGGCGCCCACCGGACGAACCATCACCGTCAAGGCCAAGCATTACGTGCTGGCTGGCGGCGGCATCAACAGTCCGGCCCTGCTGCTGCGCTCCGATGCCCCGGACCCGCATTCGCGCCTGGGCAAGCGGACCTTCCTGCACTTGGTAAACTTCTCCGCCGGCCAGTTCGACGAAGTGATCAACCCGTTCTACGGCGCCCCCCAGTCGATCTACTCCGACCACTTCCAGTGGCAGGACGGCACCACCGGCAAGATGTCCTACAAACTCGAAGTGCCGCCCCTGCAACCGGCCCTGGCCAGTACCCTGCTAGGCGGTTTCGGGCCGCAGAGCGGGTTGTCCATGGAGCAACTGCCCCACACCCACGCCATGCTGGCCCTGTTGCGGGACGGCTTCCATCCCGACAGCACTGGCGGCAACGTCGAACTGCGGAGCGACGGCACACCGGCGCTCGACTATCAGGTCTCGCCCTACGCCTGGGACGGCCTGCGCCGGGCCTTCCACAGCATGGCGGAGATCCAGTTCGCCGGCGGCGCCAAGGCGGTCAAGCCGCTGCACAGCGACGCCCGCTTCGCCAAGACCCTGAATGAAGTCCGCTCGCAGATCGACGGCCTGGACCTGGCGCTGTACCGCACCCGCCTGGGCAGCGCCCACGTGATGGGCGGCTGCGCCATGGGCGAAGACCCGAAGAACGCCGTGGCCGACAGCCTCGGGCGTCACCATCAACTGCGCAATCTGTCGATCCACGACGGCTCGTTGTTTCCCACCAGCATCGGTGCCAACCCACAGCTGTCGGTCTACGGCCTGACGGCGCAACTGGCCACGGCCCTGGCGGAGCGCTTGAAAACGGCGTGAAAAAGCGGGGTATTTTCGTCGTCTATAGTGCTTTCTTCCCTAAAAGGCGACTTGGCCGACCGGGAAGGCTGCGATACCATCCGACTCCCCAACGGATTCCCGCCAGGACGACGCGATGAACCGAGTGTTGTACCCAGGTACCTTCGACCCTATTACCAAGGGCCACGGCGATCTGGTCGAGCGCGCCTCGCGGCTGTTCGACCACGTGATCATCGCCGTTGCTGCCAGCCCCAAGAAAAACCCGCTGTTCCCCCTGGAACAACGCGTGGAACTGGCGCAAGAGGTGACCAAGCACCTGCCCAACGTTGAAGTCGTCGGCTTCTCCACCCTACTGGCGCACTTTGCCAAGGAGCAGAACGCCAATGTCTTTCTGCGGGGCCTGCGAGCGGTTTCGGACTTTGAATACGAGTTCCAGCTGGCCAACATGAACCGCCAACTGGCGCCGGACGTGGAAAGCCTGTTCCTGACTCCGTCGGAGCGCTACTCGTTCATTTCCTCGACGCTGGTTCGTGAAATCGCGGCCCTGGGCGGTGATATCACCAAGTTCGTCCATCCGGCCGTCGCCGATGCACTGACCCTGCGCTTCAAGAAATAAGCCGTGCGGCCCCGCAGAGGGGCCCTTGCCAGGCGTCAGCCATCGCGCCCGCGTGCACTGCGGGCGTCAATACGGCACAATTGCGCGCATTCGTTTTTACATGCCAGGGCCTGCCGCCCAGGCCGGAGTCCCCCATGTCCCTGATCATCACCGACGATTGCATCAACTGCGACGTCTGCGAACCCGAGTGCCCCAACGCGGCCATTTCTCAAGGCGAGGAGATCTACGTGATCGATCCGAACCTGTGCACCCAGTGCGTCGGCCACTACGACGAGCCACAGTGCCAACAGGTGTGCCCGGTGGATTGCATTCCACTGGACGAAGCGCGTCCGGAAACCGAAGAAGAGTTGATGGCCAAGTACCGGAAGATCACCGGCAAGGCTTGAGTGATAAGGCGCCCTTTCGGCTCCCACAAACAACTGTAGGAGCCGGCTTGCCGGCGAAGCTTCTCAGCTCTGGCAACGTGGGCAATAGACGCTGGCCCGCTGGCCCAGCTTGATTTCCCGCAGCCCCGTGCCGCAGACCTTGCAGTGCTCCCCGCCACGTCCGTAGACGAACAGCTCCTGCTGGAAGTACCCAGGCTGACCGTCGCCGCCGATAAAATCGCGCAGGGTGGTGCCACCCCGCTCGATGGCCGCCGCCAGGATGCGTTTGATCTCGATCGCCAGCTGCAGATAGCGGGCCCGGGAAATGCCCTTGGCCTCACGACGCGGATCGATGCCCGTGGCGAACAGCGCCTCGGTCGCATAGATATTGCCCACCCCCACTACCACCGCGTTGTCCATGATGAACGGCTTGACCGCCATGGAACGTCCCCGGGACAGCTGGAACAGGCGCTCACCATCGAACAGGTCAGTCAACGGTTCCGGTCCCAGGCGCGCCAGCAGCTCGTGATTCAACGGGTCCAGACTCCAGAGCATGGCGCCAAACCGCCGCGGGTCGGTGTAGCGCAGGGCCAGGCCCGACTCCAGTTCGATATCCACATGTTCGTGCTTGGCCGCCGGCAGGCCAATTTCCACCAGGCGCAAATTGCCCGACATGCCCAGATGACTGATGAGGGTGCCGACTTCGGCATTGATCAGCAGGTACTTGGCCCGACGATCCACCTGGACGATGCGCTGCCCGGACAGGCGCACATCCAGATCCTCGGGGATCGGCCAGCGCAAACGCCGGTCACGGACGATGACCCGACTGACCTTCTGGCCTTCCAGGTGCGGTGCGATCCCGCGCCGGGTGGTTTCGACTTCAGGTAATTCAGGCATATCCGCCCCTGGCAATCATCACGAAATGAACGATCAGTGTGCGCCCAGCTCGCGCACGGTTTCCTTGAGGTTCTCGAAGTCGTAATCCGACAGACCGACGTAATCGAGAACCAGATGGCCAATGCTGTTCCACTCGTGATCTTCCACCTGGTTGCCCAGGACCCGGTAGGACGCGCAGATGTGCTCGGCCATCTTCAGGATCGCCAGCAGATTCTTCAGTTGGCTGTTGCGCGAGGACTCGTCGCTGAAGATCGCCAGGGCATTGTGGTGATTGGCGATGGCATTGGTCACATGTTCCGGCAAGCGCCAGGACTTGGCGGTGTAGTAACCCACCACCGCGTGGTTGGTATTGAAGGCACGGTTTTCCGTGTCCACCACCCGCTGCTCCGGCCCGGCGCTGCCATAGGCCTCTTCCAGCACGGTCATGTAGTCGGGGAAACGCTTGAGCATCAGCGGCACGCCGCAGTCGTGGAACAGCCCCAGGGCATAGGCTTCATCCACCGCCTGGGAGCCGGTGCGCTTGGCCAGGGTCAGGCAGGTCATGGCCACATCCTGGGCGGTGTCCCAGAAGCGGTTGAGGGTGACGATGGTTTCGTCACTCATCTCGCCCTTGATCGACTGCGCGTTGATCAGATTGATGATCGAGCGGCTGCCCAAGAGATTCACCGCGCGCTGGATCGAGGCGATCTTGTTGCTCAGGCCGTAATACGGCGAGTTGACGATCTTCAGCAGTGCGCCGGACAGGCCCGGGTCCTGGGATATCAGCTTGGCAATCACTTCCAGGTCGGGGTCGGGCATGTACTGCTCCATCTGCAAATCCACCATGATTTGCGGTTGAGGCGGCACGCTGATGCCTTGCAGGGCCTGTTGAATCTGTTCGGCTGATAGCTCTTGGGACATAAGTACACACTCTGGCTGAGGCGGCGATTCTAACCCCTAACCACACAATGTTGGGCGAACGGACAGGAACTTTACCCCGCGACTTGGTTACACGGCCCTGGCCGCAGGTCCATTGGCCATCGCTTGGGCCCCGCGAAGGGGTATAATCGCGCCCTTTTTTCCGGAGCGACGTCATGTCCCTGCCAAGCCTGCGCCTCAAAGCCAACGCCGATCGCCGCCTGCGCGCCGGCCACCTGTGGGTCTACAGCAACGAAATCGATGTAGCCGCCACCCCTCTGCACGGCTTCAAGGCAGGCGACCAGGCGGTACTGGAAGCCGCCGGCGGCAAGCCTCTGGGCGTGGTTGCCATGAGCCCGAACAACCTGATCTGTGCCCGCCTGCTGTCCCGGGACGCCAAGCTGGCCCTGGACAAGTCGCTGCTGGTGCACCGCCTGAACGTGGCCCTGTCCCTGCGCGAGCGGCTGTTCGACAAGCCGTTCTACCGCCTGGTCTACGGCGACTCCGACCTGCTGCCGGGCCTGGTGGTCGACCGTTTTGGCGACATCCTGGTGGTACAGATCGCCTCGGCGACCATGGAAACCCACAAGGACGACGTGATTGCGGCCCTGACTCAGGTGCTCAAGCCCAGCGGCATCCTGTTCAAGAACGACTCCGCCGCCCGTGACGCCGAAGGCCTGAGCCGCTACGTCGAAACCGTGTTCGGCCTGGTACCGGAGTGGGTTGCTCTGGAAGAGAACGGCGTGAAGTTCGAAGCCCCGGTGATCCAGGGCCAGAAAACCGGCTGGTTCTACGACCACCGCATGAACCGCGCCCGCCTGGCGCCTTACGCCAAGGGCAAGCGCGTGCTGGACCTGTACAGCTACATCGGCGGCTGGGGTGTGCAAGCCGCGGCGTTCGGCGCCAGTGAAGTGTTCTGCGTCGATGCCTCGGCCTTCGCCCTTGATGGCGTGGAGCGCAACGCGGCGCTGAACGGTTTCGCCGAGAAAATGACCTGCATCGAAGGCGATGTCTTCGAAGCCCTGAAAGAGCTGAAAGCCAGTGAAGAGCGCTTCGACGTGATCGTTGCCGACCCACCCGCCTTCATCAAACGCAAGAAAGACCTGAAGAACGGCGAAGGCGCCTACCGCCGCCTGAACGAGCAAGCCATGCGCCTGCTCAACAAGGACGGCATCCTGGTCAGCGCCTCATGCTCGATGCACTTGCCCGAGGACGACCTGCAGAACATCCTGCTGACCAGTGCCCGCCACCTGGACCGCAATATCCAACTGCTGGAACGCGGCGGCCAGGGCCCGGATCACCCGGTGCACCCAGCCATCCCGGAAACCCGCTACATCAAGAGCATCACCTGCCGCCTGCTGCCCAACAGCTGAGCCCGGGCCGACGGCCATTCCCGCCCTGCGCGGGAATGGCCAGCGCCACCGATTGACTTTGCAACGCCACGACTGGATTCTCGGCCCCTCTCAAGGACCGAGACGCCGCACCATGGGCCACTCCCCCGCCACCGCGAAAAAGACATCAGCGATCATCCTGCTGCTGACCATGACCCTGCTCGGGGTTTTCCCGCTGGACGTCATCCTCCCCTCCTTTCCCGCCCTGGCCGAACGCTTCCAGACCTCCAGCGTCGATATCGCGCTGTCCATCAGCCTGTTCGCCATTGGCTTGTCATTTTCCCTGTTGGTGGTCGGACCGCTGTCAGACACCCTAGGGCGAAAGAAGCTGCTACTGGCAGGCATGAGCGTGGCCATCGCCGGGGCGCTCGGTTGCATGACCGCCAGTGAGTACAGCTGGTTTCTGCTGTTTCGCGTGGTCCAGGCAGTCGGCTGTGGCTGCTTCGTGCTGTCCCAGGCACTGGTGCAGGACATGTTCGTCGGCAAGCAGCAGGAGCGCTTGCGCATCGCCATGGTCACCGCCAGCGGTCTCTTCATTTCCCTGTCACCGCTGTTAGGCACCTGGCTGCAGGCCCACCTGGGCTGGCAGGGCAGCTTCGAGGTATTTGTCGGCCTCAGCCTGTTGGTCATCCTCAAGGCCTGCTTCCTGCTGGAGAACACCCCAGGCACGGCGGCGGCACGTCAGCGGAATATCTTCACGGCCTACCGGCTGGTGTTTGCCGACCTGTCGTTCGTCGGCTACTGGCTGATCTCGGCACTGGCCTTCGCCTGCCATTTCTCGTTCATCGTCGTTTCACCGATCATTTTCATGGAGCAGTTGCAGCTCTCGCCCTACCAGTACTCGCTGGCACTGCTGCTGTATGGAGCCGCCTACGTATTGGGCGGCATCGGCGCCGGGGTGATGAACCGTTACCTGCAAGCCAGCACCCAGATCGTCACCGGCCTGGGGCTGATCGCCCTGTCCGGCCTGCTGATGCTGTTGTTGCAGCCGTTCGAGCGGTCCGTCGCCACGGTCCTGGTGCCGATGATCATCTGCACCGCCGGCACCACCATCACCCGCCCGGTGGCAACCTCGCGGGCCATGGGCATTTTTCCGCAGAACGCAGGAACCTCGGCTTCGGCGGGCAACATGATCATCTTTATCAGTGGCGGCCTGATCAGTGGCTTCATCAACCTGAGCAGCAGCAACCTGGTGACGGCGCTGGGCCTGTGCTTTCTGCTGCTGAGTGCTGCCGCCCTGGGCCTGAACAGCCTGGTCAACCGTCGTTATCAGGGCGCTTGCGTCTGAAGATCGCGCAAACGGCACAAATCCCTGAGGTACAGGACAAAGGAGAATGCCAAGGGTGGCCCGGTGAAGTAGCGCAAGGACAGGAACCCGCTCTTGAAGGGGTCCAGATGGTGTTCGTGGGTCCAGAAATCGAACAACGCCTGCACCAGCCACGCAGCGGAAAGGGCCACCAGCATCCAGGCTCCGTCACCCAACAGCCGTCGTTTAAAACCGTCACGTCCCGGCAGCCAAGTGGCGCTGAGCAGCGTCATCAGCAGCAGGAGCACCACCACGCTGTAGATCACCCCACGGGTGGAGGGCAATTCACTGCAGGCCTGCACCAGCACCGCAGCCGCGAAGGCGAGCAGCAAGGCGGCTCGCCAGGTGCGCCACTGGCGGCGTTGCCCGGCCAGCAGTTGCACGAACCCGCCGCCCGTCAGCAGCGCGGCGCCCACCACGGCCATGGCACTGCCCGGCCAGTCGCTGTAGAGCACCAGCCACATCAGCAGCAGACCCTGCAGCAGGCCAGTGCCCAGGTAGAACCTCAGGGATCGCATGTTCGCGGACATTCCAGCTCCATTGGAAGGGGATCGAGGGGCGGCGAGTCTAAACCAGGAGCGGCCAGGCTGGCAGCCTCCCTGTCAGATCCAGGCAATCGCACGCCACAGAGCGGCCACGGCATTCCTTCCTGACGCCAGCGGTGTAGAATCGGCAAATTCATCGCCAGTCATCCCCCGGCGGGTTTATGAGCTCAGGCTGAGGCGCGCGGCGATCCCGCGACGTCATCGGCAGCTTTCGGACACACGGCCATTTCTGAGTGTTCCCGAGGTCAATAGAAGCTCACTCCCCATTTGTTCCCTGATTAGCCGCCCGGAGTGCTCCATGCCTGATTACCGCTCGAAAACATCCACCCACGGCCGCAACATGGCCGGCGCCCGCGCACTGTGGCGCGCCACGGGGATGAAAGATGACGACTTCAAGAAGCCGATCATTGCCATTGCCAACTCCTTCACCCAGTTCGTCCCGGGGCACGTGCACCTGAAGGACCTGGGCCAGCTGGTCGCCCGTGAGATAGAACGCGCCGGTGGCGTGGCCAAGGAATTCAACACCATCGCCGTGGACGACGGCATCGCCATGGGCCACGACGGCATGCTGTATTCGCTGCCGAGCCGCGAGATCATCGCCGACTCCGTGGAATACATGGTCAACGCCCACTGCGCCGACGCCATCGTGTGCATTTCCAACTGCGACAAGATCACCCCCGGCATGCTGATGGCCGCCCTGCGCCTGAACATCCCGGTGATCTTCGTCTCCGGCGGCCCGATGGAAGCCGGCAAGACCAAGCTCGCCAGCCACGGCCTGGACCTGGTGGACGCCATGGTCATCGCCGCCGACTCCAGCGCTTCTGACGAGAAGGTTGCCGAGTACGAGCGCAGCGCCTGCCCGACCTGTGGTTCGTGCTCCGGCATGTTCACCGCCAACTCCATGAACTGCCTGACCGAAGCTCTGGGCCTGGCCCTGCCGGGCAACGGTTCGACACTGGCCACCCACAGCGACCGTGAGGAACTGTTCCTGCGGGCCGGACGCACCATCGTCGAGTTGTGCCAGCGCTACTACGGCGACAACGACGAGTCGGTACTGCCGCGCAACATCGCCAACTTCAAGGCGTTCGAGAACGCCATGACCCTGGACATCGCCATGGGCGGTTCCACCAACACCATCCTGCACCTCTTGGCCGCTGCCCAGGAAGCCGAGATCGACTTCGACCTGCGGGACATCGATCGCCTGTCGCGCCACGTGCCACAGCTGTGCAAAGTGGCGCCGAACATCCAGAAGTACCACATGGAAGACGTGCACCGCGCCGGCGGTATCTTCAGCATCCTCGGCGAATTGGCCCGTGGCGGCCTGCTGCACACCGACCTGCCCACCGTACACAGCAAGACCATGGCCGAGGGCATCGCCCAGTGGGACATCACCCAGACCACGGACGAAGCCGTGCATCACTTCTTCAAGGCCGGCCCGGCGGGCATCCCGACCCAGACCGCCTTCAGCCAGTCGACCCGTTGGGACAGCCTCGACGACGACCGTGAAAACGGCTGCATCCGCAGCGTCGAACATGCCTATTCCAAGGAAGGCGGCCTGGCCGTGCTCTACGGCAACATCGCCCTGGACGGCTGCGTGGTGAAGACCGCCGGTGTCGACGAGTCGATCCACGTCTTCGAAGGTAACGCCAAGATCTTCGAAAGCCAGGACAGCGCCGTGCGCGGCATCCTCGCTGACGAAGTGAAAGCAGGCGACATCGTGATCATTCGTTACGAAGGTCCGAAAGGCGGCCCGGGCATGCAGGAAATGCTCTATCCGACGTCCTACCTGAAATCCAAGGGCCTGGGCAAAGACTGCGCGCTGCTCACCGACGGCCGCTTCTCCGGCGGCACTTCGGGCCTGTCCATCGGCCACGCCTCACCAGAAGCGGCAGCCGGCGGCGCCATTGGTCTGGTGCAGGACGGCGACAAGGTCCTGATCGACATCCCCAACCGCTCGATCAACCTGTTAGTCAGCGACGAGGAACTGGCAGCCCGCCGTGTCGAGCAGGACAAGAAAGGCTGGAAACCGGTGGAGGCACGCCCACGCAAGGTGACCACGGCACTGAAAGCCTACGCCCTGCTGGCCACCAGCGCCGACAAGGGTGCGGTGCGCAACAAGGCCATGCTCGACGGCCTCTGATCGCATTGCCCTGAAATGAAAATGCCCCGCCAAGTGCGGGGCATTTTTTTGGCCTTGCGTCGCCCTTGCGGATGCCTTCGCTGGCCAGCCAGCTCCTACAGCAGCATTCGGGGTGGTGGCGCCGCCACCGTTGAAGCCGGTGGCCGGGGGCTCAGGGCATGCGTTCGCCCAACTGCCCGCGCAGGAAGCGGTACAGGCCATCGGCACTCTTGCGATAGCCATCAGCGGTCAGGTGCACCAAGTCGTTACGCGCCAGGTCGCTGCCCTGCCATTTGCTGATCGAACAATCCCCGCCCATGAACGCCTGCCAGTCCCAGAACAGCGTGCGGCTGTTCTTCGCCACGTCCTTCTGGATCTGCACGATCTGCCGCAGCGGCTGCGGCTGCGATGCCGCACAACTCCCGGCATTGCGGCGCTTGATGGAGTCCGGCGGGCCCACCAGCAGGATCACGGTCTTGGGCAGGTTCTTGCGCAGCAGCGTGACTTTTTCCTGCAACTGACTGCGGTACAGCTGCAGATCCAGATCGTCATCGAACGCCTCGTTGGTGCCGTAGGCCAGCACCACCATGTCCGGGCGCAGGGCCTTGAGGGTTTCCAGCCAGCCGGGCTGCCACTTGTCCAGCACATCCAGGCGTGCGCCATTGATGCCCAGGGAGGAGTAGATCACCCCGGCACTCTTCTGCCCGAGGATGTTCCAGCCGCCCAGGGCCAGGCCCTGGTTGTTGGCCACGTTAAAGTCCAGCGGCAGGGTCAGGTTGTTGAACGGCGGGCTGAAACGCCACTGTCCACCGGTAGCGGCCAGCATGCGACTGCTCTTGTTGAGGTTGTCCCGGGCGGTCAGGGTGTTGTTGCTGGACGCCTGGTACAGAGCGGAAATGCGGTACTGCTGGTTGCTCGGCTGGCGCTCGGCGATATGCACCCGAGCCCCCGGCGTCATCGGCAGCGACAGGTAGCCCCCCAGGGGAAACTGCGTGCTCTGCTGGTTACGCGCCGACACCAGGGACCACTGACGCTTGGCCGCCCCGAGGATCACCCGTTCATAGCGAGTGCCGGGCACCGGTGTTGCCGCCACGAAACCAATGCCGCCATCGCCGTACTGCGCTTGCAGCAGGCGTCGCACCTCACCGCTGAACAGGTCGGCAGCGGTGTGGGAATCCCCCAGTTGCACAATGTTGATGGGGGTGCGGTTGGAGGTGCTGAACTTGCGTGCCAGCAACGCCAGGTTCGGGTCGCTGCCAGTGGTCACGACCTTCTTCGCTCCGGTTCCGGACCTGGCCAGGGCCGAGGCCGGTGTGGCCTGGACCTCGGTGGTCGGGCTGCAACTGCTCAGCAAGGTGATGCCCAGCAACAGCGCAATGCCTTGCAGTCGCCCCATATCAGTGCTCCGTCAATTGTTGACTGGGAAAGTTGATCAGCGAGATCACACGCTCAGCGATCAGCTTCTGCCCAGTGGTGGTGAAATGAATACCGTCGTCGACCCGGGTCTTGACCTTCTTGCCATCGCCGGTGGTGCGGTAATAGGAAAATTCGTCGCTCTGGTAGCCAAGGATCTCGTTGGCCGAAACGAAATGCTGGTGATACTGCTCGATCTGGCTCTTGTACAGGTCGCTCAGGTAAGCCATGGCCGTAGACAGCTTGGGCTTCTCCATGTTCGGCGGGCCGACCCAGATCACTTGCACATTGTGGGCCTGGGCGGTGTCGAGGATCGAATCGATGCGCTGGCGATAGGCTTCCTCCCAGTCCGGGGTCTTGAAGCGCAGGAACGGCTTGCCCTTGACCACCGGCATGTCCCACGGATCGTTGGGCCCCAGGAAGATCACCATCAGGCGAATGTTCGGATTGCTGGCCAAGGTGCTCTCAACGGTCTTGGGCCAGTTGAAGAAGCTTGGATAGGCAAGGCCGGTGCTCTGCTTGCTGAGGTTCAGGCTCTTGACGTTGTAGCGTTTGCGCAAGGTGTTGGCCATGTGCGGCGCCACGCCCTGCATCAGGGAATCACCGACGAAGAACACCTCATCCCCAGTGGCCAGGCTGGCCATCAGCGGCGCCGCGTGCCCCTGCTCGACCTGGGGGGGATGGCTGACCACGGGAGCCACGGCCACTGGCTGCGGATGCACCGGGACCGGGGCCTGGGGAGCCACATGGACCGGGGCCGCGTGAGCGGTGCTCAGCGGCGGGTGCTCTGGCGCGGCCGCGACCTTCGGCAACGGCGCAGGCTCTTCGTCCGCGGCCGCTTCAGCCTGGGCCACCAGGCTCAGGTCGGCGGTTGCGGCAAAGCTGCCGACAAAGGCCACCCGGGCATTTTCCAGGGCCTGGTTGAGCTGCGCGCCAAAACGCCACTGCGGGTTCTGCGAAAGTCCCGGAATCTCGCAGTCATCGTGGTACTTCTGCTGGCAGTAGAGACGGATCGACTGCTGGTTGAACCACACCAGCAACAGGCTGGTCACCACCAGGGCATAGAACACCTTGGCTGCGCTGCCGAAGCTGACCGACAAGGGCGAACGGTTAGAAACTGGCATAGATGAACCCCGGCACGCCCGACGGTGAGGCGAAGATAACCACGCAGATGAACAGCCCCAACGGCACTGGATAGAACAGCCACGGCAAGCCGGTGGCCGCATCGAACAGGCGGCGCAGCAGCGCCACGATCCGTGGGTAGAAGGCGACGAACAACAGGCAGCCCAACAGGCTCAAGGCGCTGCCGGCCAGGCCGCTGAAGGACAGGCCGCCCAGGCCACTGAGCATGTCCATGGCGTCGGACAAGGTCGCGCAGCGGAAGAAGATCCAGGCAAAGGCCACGTAGTGGAAGGTCAGCAGGCGAGCCATCAGATCCGCGCCGATCCAGCTCGGCCCCCGGGCCAGCAACGGGCTGCACAGTTTGTACAGCGCCAGGCCAACGCCATGCAGCGCGCCCCAGATAATGAAGTTGGCGCTGGCGCCGTGCCACAAGCCGGAGATCAGCATCGCCAGCAGCATGTTCAGGTTGCCGCGCCACACCGGCCCCCGGTTGCCCCCCAGCGGGATATACACGTAGTCACGGATAAAGGTCGACAGGCTGATGTGCCAGCGTCCCCAGAACTCCTTGAGGTTGCGCGCCGCATAGGGGTAGTTGAAGTTCAACGGCAGGCGAAAGCCCAGCAACAGGGCGATACCGGTCACCAGATCGGTGTAGCCGCTGAAGTTGAAGTAGATCAGGAACGAATAGCCGTACACCGCCCGCAGGATCTGCTCGGCCGAGAAGGCCACCGGGCTGTCGAACACCGGGTCGACCCATTCATTGGCCAGCCAGGAGCTGAGGAAGAACAGTTTGACCACCGCCACGGCAATCAGGCCCAGGGCCCGTTGCGGCTCCAGCACCTGACGCAACTGCGGCGGGTTGATCTGTTCCAGCATGGGGATCGCCCGGTTCACGGGACCGGCAATCAGGCTGGGGAAAAACGCCAGGTACAGCGCCAGGTCAAAGGGCGAGCCCGGCGTCAGCTCGCGACGGTTGATCGACACCAGGTAGCTGACCGAGTGGAAGGCATAGAACGACAGCCCCACCGGCAACAGCACCTCCAGCAACGGTAGCGACACTTCAACACCAAACTGGGCGAAGGCGCTCTGCACCGTGCTGGTGAAGAAGTCCTGGTACTTGAACAGGTAAAAAGCCCCGAGCACCAGCAGCAACATCAGGCCATTGACCCAGCCCCGCCCGGGATAACGCTGGCTCAACAGACCGAGCAGATACACCAGGGCCGTGTAGCCCAGCAGGATGTAGAGGAAGTTCAGGCTGAAGCTGGCGAGGATCGCGTAGCTGGCGGCCAGCAGCAGGCCGTTCTGCAGACGCAGACTGAAGCCCAGGCCCCAATAAAGAATGAAGAACAGGATGAAGCAGAGGCCGAATTCGATCGAGAGATAGCTCACAACGTAGTCCATTACGTGCAGACGGGGACAAACCCGGCACAGGGAGAGCAGGCAGGAGGAGTGGAAACGGGCGCGATTATGGCAGAGGGGCTTCGGCAGTCACAAGTTGAAACATTCTCCGCCTATAGCGGACGCCAGCTCCGCACCGAACGACAGCCCCCCCTTGTAGGAGCTGGCTTGCCAGCGAAAGCGTCCACAAGGGCGACGCCAGATCCAAGGGCCTGTTCGCCGGCAAGCCGACGCCTACGGATGAGGGCGGCTTGGCGGACCGGTTTACCGTAGGAGCTGGCTTGCCAGCGAAGGCGTCCACAAGGGCGACGCCAGATCCAAAGGACTGTTCGCCGGCAAGCCGGCTCCTACAGAGGGGCGGTGCAGCGGGCCGGATTACTGGATGTCTTCGGGTTTGACGATGACCCAGTTCTTGTCCGCCGTCACCGGCAGGCCTTCCTTGGCCTGGGCCGCGGCGTGCTTGGCCATCATGCCGTTGAGCTGGGTCATGTACTTGTCCTTGCGGTTGATCCACAGGTGGATGCCACCCTTGGCCACGTCCACATCATGAAACAGCATGTAGCCGTCGCTGGTCGGTGTGTCGCCACCCACCAGCACCGGCTTCTTCCACTCATCGATGTAAGTCAGGATCGCCGCGTGCTTGCCCGCCATCCAAGTGGCCGGAGTCCACAGGTAAGGCGTCAGCTCCAGGCCAAGGTTGGCCTTCTCGTCGTACTTGCCGTCGGTGATCTGTTTACGCGCGGTGGTCAGGGCGCCAGTCTTGCGGTCCTTGAGCAGGGTGGTCACGCCAATCACGTTCTGCGGCTTGACGTTGTAGCCGTACTTGGGATCGGAGGCGACCATACGCACCAGCTCTTCGGAGGCGGCGGTCATCACATAGACCTCGATGCCGTTCTCCATCAGTTTGTTGTACAGCTCGGTCTGGCCGGTGAAGACCTTGGGCGGGTTGACCTCGATGGTCTTGACCACGTCACCGTCGTAATAAGTGCTCGGCACCGGCTTGCCGGACGCCATCAGCTCGTCGACGTAGCCCTTGAGCTCCTTGAGGGTGAAGCCGGAGAACACTTGGGCCACCCAGGGGTAGCAGACCATGTCGTCGATTTCGCAAAGGCGATAGTAGTAGCTGAACAGGCTTTCCTTGTGCTCGGCGGTGTCCTTGAACGGAATCAGTTTCAGCGACGGGTCGAGGGTCTCGCGGGTGATCAGCCCCTTGTTTTCCATGTAGGGCAACAGGGACTCTTCCAGATCGTAGCGGTAACTGGTGTTGTCCATGTCGAACACCGCGAAGTTACCCTTGTTGGCGTTGGCCGCGATCATCGCGTCCAGTTGCTTGGCCTGCTCCTGCGGCCAGTGCTTCAACTCGGTGGCGAAGGCCTGGCCGGCAAGGCCCAGGCAGAGTGCAACGGCTAGAAATTTCGGCGCGAACTTCATCTGCGGTTTCTCCCTGAGTGAAAGGTTCGACGCTAACAAATCCCTGTGACAGTTCTCGTCTCTACGCGACCGCTTGCGTCCCGAGAGCGCCAACCGCATGCGCCTGAGCGTCAGCGGCTTATTCCAAAAACGACAGTTGCCATGCGATATCGTTATTAATTCAATAGATTTCAAGCTGTTAGGCTTGCCGGTTCGCAATCGCCCTGAGCCGCGATTGACACAAGTCTTATCGGAGCCCCAATGAATCTGCCGCTGATCCTCAACCTGCTGGTGTTCCTGGCCCTGCTGCTGGGCCTGGCACAAACCCGCCACACCACCTGGAGCCTGGCCAAGAAGGTCCTCCTGGCCCTGGTGCTGGGCGTGGTCTTCGGCATCGCCCTGCACAGCCTCTACGGCGCCGGCAACCCGGTGCTCAAGGCCTCCATCAGCTGGTTCGACCTGGTGGGCAATGGCTACGTGCAGTTGCTGCAGATGATCGTGATCCCCCTGGTGTTCGCCTCGATCCTCAGCGCCGTGGCCCGCCTGCACAACGCCTCGTCCCTGGGCAAGATCAGCTTCCTGACCATCGGCACCCTGCTGTTCACCACCGCCATCGCGGCGCTGGTGGGCATCGGCCTGACCAACCTGTTCGGCCTAACGGCCGAAGGGCTGGTGGCCGGCACCCAGGAAATGGCGCGCCTGCAAGTGATCCAGAGCGATTACGCGGGCAAGGTTGCCGACCTCAACGTGCCGCAGTTGCTGCTGTCGTTCATCCCACAGAACCCTTTCGCCGACCTGGCCCGGGCCAAGCCGACCTCGATCATCAGCGTGGTGATCTTCGCCGCCTTCCTCGGTGTCGCGGCGCTGCAATTGCTCAAGGATGACGCCGACAAAGGGCAGAAAGTGCTCAACGCCATCGACACCTTGCAAGCCTGGGTGATGCGTCTGGTGCGCCTGGTGATGAAACTGACCCCTTACGGCGTGCTGGCGCTGATGACCAAGGTGGTGGCCGGTTCCAACCTGCAGGACATCATCAAGCTCGGCAGTTTCGTGGTGGTGTCCTACATCGGCCTGGGCCTGATGTTCGTGGTCCACGGCCTGCTGGTAGCCCTGGCCGGGATCAACCCGCTGCGCTTCTTCCGCAAGGTCTGGCCGGTGCTGACCTTCGCCTTCACCAGCCGCTCCAGCGCCGCGAGCATTCCCCTGAGCATCGAAGCCCAGACCCGGCGCCTGGGCATTCCCCAGTCCATTGCCAGCTTCGCCGCCTCGTTCGGCGCCACCATCGGCCAGAACGGCTGCGCCGGCCTGTACCCGGCCATGCTGGCGGTGATGGTTGCCCCCACCGTGGGCATCAACCCGCTGGACCCGCTGTGGATCGCCACCCTGGTGGCCATCGTGACCTTGAGTTCCGCGGGTGTGGCCGGCGTGGGTGGCGGCGCGACCTTCGCCGCGCTGATCGTGCTGCCGGCCATGGGCCTGCCGGTGTCGTTGGTGGCGTTGCTGATTTCCGTGGAGCCGCTGATCGACATGGGCCGCACCGCGCTGAACGTCAGCGGTTCGATGACGGCCGGCGCCATCACCAGCCAGGTGATGCAGCAAACCGACAAGGCATTGCTGGACGCCGATGAGCACGAGGAACTGGCTCAGGCTTGATTGACCTCTTCGCCGGCAAGCCCCCTCCTACGGGGGCCGACTTGCCGGCGAAGCGCTTAACGCTTCTCCCACACCTCGAAGCTGTACGCCGGCTTATCCCCTTCCGGCGGATTCGGCACATCCGACACCAACTGCCATTGGTCCAGATCGAACGCTGGAAACCAGGCATCGCCTTCCGGGCTCAATGCCACCCGCGTCAGATACAGGCGATCCGCCTGCTCCAGGCCTTGGCTATAGAGCTGCGCGCCGCCAATCAGCATCAGCTCGTCGGCACCCTGCTCCAGGGCCCACTCCTCGGCCCGCGCTACCGCGGCCGCCAAAGACGGATAGACCTCGGCACCTTCGAGCACCAGATCGGTCTGACGACTGACCACGATGTTCAACCGCCCCGGCAAGGGCCGGCCCAGGGAATCCCAGGTTTTGCGCCCCATGATGATCGGCTTGCCCAGGGTCGTGGCCTTGAAGTATTTGAAATCCCCCGGCAGGTGCCAGGGCATGCTGTTGTCGACGCCGATCACGCGGTTTTCACCGAGGGCCGCGATCAGGCTGAGAGGGAGAGATTTTTTCATGCCGGCGAGGATACCAGAGGGCCCAAGCCTGGCAACTTCACCCGACCGCCGCTGCAGCAGTTATGCTCAGCGCACTTTTGAGCGATGGAATGACGCGTGACTGCACTGACTCCCCTGCAACGACTGTGGCTGACCGAAACCGTGCGCCTGCGCGAGGAACACGCCGGGCCACTGGACGATCAGGAAGCCAACCGCCTGGCCCGCAACCAGGGCGGCGACCTGGCGACCCGCATCCAGACCCGTGCCCTGTGGCTGGCCCAGCGCGACGGTCTGCACAGCGCGTTGCTGCACTGGCTGCAAGGCGCACGCCTGGCGTTGCTTGCCCTGGCGCTGCTGGCCGTACTCAGTGGCGCCGGCCTGGCCTTCAGCGCCCTGGGCAACACCCAGCAACCGGTCAATGTGTTCTGGGCACTGGGCAGTCTGCTGGGCCTGAACCTGATCCTGCTGCTGAGTTGGCTGATCGGCCTGCTGTTCGCCGGCGAGCACAGCGCCAGCCTGGGCCGGCTGTGGCTATGGCTGAGTGAAAAATTCTCCCGCGACGCCAAAGCCGCGCAGTTACCACCGGCCCTGTTGCTGTTGCTCCAGCGGCGCAAGCTCAATCGCTGGGCCCTGGGCGCCCTGGTCAACGGCCTGTGGTGCCTGGCCCTGTTCAGCGCCGTGGTCATGCTGCTGTTGCTGCTGACCACCCACCGCTACAGCTTTGTCTGGGAAAGCACCCTGCTGGGCGCCGATGCCTTCGTTGCCATTACCAACGCCATCAGCGCCCTGCCCCGAGGCCTGGGCCTCGGCGCGCCGAGCGTGGCAACCATCCAGGCCAGCACCCGGGATGTCTACAACACCGAGCTGGTCCGTCAGTCCTGGGCCATCTGGCTGGTGGTCCTAGTGGTGATCTACGGCGTGCTGCCGCGCCTGCTGCTGATGCTGTTCTGCCGCTGGCGCTGGAAACACGGACAGGCCCGTCTGCAACTGGACCTCAAGTTGCCGGGCTACAGCCAGTTGCGTGAACGCCTGATGCCCAGCAGCGAACGCCTTGGGGTCAATGACGCGGCCCCCGAGCAACTGCATCGAGTCGAAGCCGGCGTCAGCGCCCAGGACAGCAGCGGCGCGCTGTTGGTGGCCATCGAACTGGACCATCAGCGCTCCTGGCCACCGCAACTGCCAGACAGCATCAAGGACGCCGGCATCCTCGACAACCGAGAGTCACGCAACCGTCTGCTGGAGCAGATGAGCCGCTTTCCCCCGGCGCGCCTGGTGATTGCCTGCGACCCTCGGCGCTCGCCGGATCGCGGCAGCCTGGGGCTGATTGCCGAGCTGGCGCGCAACGCTGCCGCGACGCGAATCTGGCTGCTGCAAGCGCCTCCAGGTCAAGCGCTGGACTCGGCTCGCCTGGGCGACTGGCACGCCGCCCTGGAGCAACTTGAGCTGCCGTTCGCCGATTGCGCGCCCCTCAACTGGCTGGAGACCGGTCATGACTGAACCACGCCACCGGGCCCTGAAACTGGCGGTGGTCGGCCACACCAACGTCGGCAAGACCTCACTGCTGCGTACCCTGACCCGGGACGTGGGCTTTGGCGAAGTCTCCCATCGCCCCAGCACCACGCGGCATGTGGAAGGCGCTCGCCTCTCAGTGGATGGCCAACCCCTGCTGGAGCTCTACGACACCCCGGGCCTGGAAGACGCCATCGCCCTGCTGGACTATCTGGAGCGCCTGGAACGCCCCGGCGAACGCCTGGACGGCCCGGCCCGGCTGGCACGCTTTCTCGACGGCAGCGAGGCTCGGCAACGCTTCGAGCAGGAAGCCAAGGTCCTGCGCCAACTGCTGGCCTCGGACGCCGGGCTCTATGTGATCGACGCCCGGGAACCGGTGCTGGCCAAGTACCGGGATGAGCTTGAAGTACTGAGCGGCTGTGGCAAGCCACTGCTGCCGGTGCTGAATTTCGTCAGCAGCGACGAACAGCGCGAAGGCGACTGGCGCGAAGCCCTGGCTCGCCAGGGATTGCACGCCCTGGTGCGCTTCGACAGCGTGGCGCCGCCGGAAGACGGCGAACGACGGCTGTATGAGAGCCTGTCCCTGCTGCTGGAGCATGCCCGCCCGGCCCTGCAACGGCTGATCGACGACCAGCAGGCACAACGCCTGGCGCGCCAGCAAAGTGCGGCACGGCTGATTGCCGAACTGCTGGTGGACTGCGCCGCCTGCCGCCGCAGCGTGGCCAGCGACACGCAACAGGAGCAGCAGGCGATTGGCGAACTCCGTCAGGCCATCCGTCAGCGTGAGCAACGCTGTGTCGAAGCCCTGCTCAAGCTCTACGCTTTCCGCCCTCAGGACGCCTCGGCCAGTGATCTGCCGCTGTTGGACGGACGTTGGGGCGACGACCTGTTCAATCCGGAAACCCTCAAGCAGTTGGGGGTGCGTGTCGGTGGCGGGATCGCCGCGGGAGCGGCAGCCGGGGCCGGCGTGGATCTGTTGGTAGGTGGCTTGACCCTGGGCGCCGCGGCGTTGGCCGGAGCGATTGCCGGCGGCGCCCTGCAGACCGCCCGCAGCTACGGCAGTCGCCTGCTGGGCAAGCTCAAGGGCCAGCGCGAATTGACCGTGGACGACAGCGTGCTACGGCTGTTGGCGTTGCGTCAGCGGCAGTTGGTACAGGCGCTGGACCGGCGCGGGCATGCAGCCATGGACAGCATCCGTCTGGCCACGCCGGAGGATAAGAGCTGGCGCGAGGGCAAATTGCCGGAAGCCCTGAGCAAGGCTCGGGCGCATCCGCAGTGGTCGTCGCTCAATCCCCATGCGCGCCTGAGCCAGGCCGAGCGTCAGGAGCAGATCGAGGCCCTGGCCGAAACCCTAGTGGTTCAGGCGTAGAGCGCCTTCGCCGGCAAGCCGGCTCCTACAGCGCTCTGTAGGAGCCGGCTTGCCCGCGAAAGGGCTCAAGCCAACACCGCCAAGGCCTTGTCCTTGAGGATCTGCAGGTCCATCACCGGCACCCACATCTCCTTGGCCTGCTCGTCCCAGTGGCGCATGCGCAAACTCACCGCACACAGCGGGTCGAGCTCGAAGGCCGCCGCCTCTGCCGCGCTCATCACCCCGCCCTGATACTCCAGGGTGCGTCGACTGGCCTCGCTCAGGCGCTGGTAATACCCCGGCTCCTTGAGGGTCAGGTAACGCTTGGCCTGAACGTGATATTCCACCAGTTGCGCCAGACGCTCGCTGAAGCCCGCCCGACGCAGATAGTCCGCCCCCAGGCGCTCGTGGCTGACCACGCCAAAACCGTGCATGTTCTCGGCATCCTGCTGACAGATATGCCCAATATCGTGGAAGAACGCCGCCAGCACCACTTCGTCGTCATAACCTTCCGCCAGGGCCAACTGCGCCGCCTGGGACATATGCTCGATCTGCGACACCGGCTCGCCGATGTAGTCGTGATCGCCAAAGCGCTCGTACAAGCCGAAAACCTCATCGATCACCTGCTGCCGACTCATCACGCTTCCTCCAGCACCCGGGCGATATTGCCCTCGGCCATGGCCGGACCAACGCTCATGCCCACCCCGGTGTGCATCAGGGCCACATGGACCCCGGGGGCGGCCTCCAGGAAGGAGAACGGTCCGGGCCCGCGAGCACCATAGACGCCCTGCCAGCGCTCCACCACCTGGACCTTGCAGCCCAAGGTCTGCTCGGCCAGCTCGATCAGCCAGTCATCCACCTGCTCGCCATTGAAAGGCGACGGATCGCTGCCGTAATCATGGGAATCGCCGATGATCACCTCTCCATAGGGGGTCGGGCTGATCAGCAAGTGAATGCCGTGCTCATGCAGGTGCGGCGCTTCACGCAGGATCTGCGCCTGCACGGCGGCGGCTTCCGGCAGATCGGCAAAGGCGCCGTAATGCACGCAACTGAGCCCGGTGAGCAACGCATGTTGCAGGTTCAGATTGACCTGGGGCCGGGCGCGAAGCATCTGCAAGCGGCAGATCTGCGGTTGCAAGGCGGCGATCTGCTCGGCCAGCAAGGTCTGATAATCGTGCCCCGAACACAGCACGATGCGTGGCGCGTGAAAGCTGCCGGCGGTGCTGTGCAGTTGCCCCGGCGCGATGTCACGCACCAGGGTCGAAAAGTGGAACTGCACCCCCAGGTCGCGGCGCAGGTAGTCGATCAGCATCGGGATGGCTTCCCGGGAATACAACTGCTGGTCGTCCAGACCGTGCAACGCCGCCCGGTGATGGCGGAATTGACCGCCGTACAGATCATTCAGGGCTGCGCCCTGGAGCAGATCGACGCGGTAGCCGTGCTCGCGCGCGCGGCCGGCGCAGAAGGCTTCGAGCAACTGCTCCTCGGCTTCGCTGCGGGCGAACAGGTAGGAACCGTTGCGTTTGAGTGGCAGGCCCGCCAGCTGTTGCCAGTCGGCCCAGATATCGCGGCTGGCACGGGCCAGTTCCAGCATGATGCCCGGCGGTTGCCCGGTGACCAGGGCCTGGCCGAAGTTGCGCACCGAAGCCCCCAGGGGCGTGGCGCTGCGCTCGAATACCTGTACCCGCAGACCGCGCTTGGCAGCCGCGTAGGCGTGGGACAGACCAAGGATGCCGGCGCCGACGATCAGCAGATCGCTGTGATGGGTCATGAGTTGTGTCCTGGATGGGGAGCGCCTTCGCCGGCAAGCCGGCTCCTACAAACCCGGTAGAAGCGGCTGGCCGGCGAAGGCGATTGATCGGTTACTGCTTGGCGACCTTTTCCGACTTGCCGTCATAGCGCTTGCGCCATTCGGCGAGGATCTCGTCGCGGTTCTTCGAGGCCCAGGCAAAGTCGTTCTTGATCAGGCGCTGCTCGTAGTCGGCCGGCAGTTCGGTCTGCGGCTTGGCGATGCCGGGCTGGGCCAGGACAGCGAAGTTTTCCTTGTACAGCTCCATGGCTTCGGGGCTGGCGGAGAAGTCGGCGAGCTTCTTCGCCGCCTCTTCATGAGGGGTGCCCTTGATCACCGCCGTGGCTTCGATTTCCCAGCCCAGGCCTTCCTTGGGCAGGACGATGTCCAGCGGCGCACCCTGGCGCTTGAGCTGCACGGCCGGGTACTCGAAGGAGATACCAATCGGGAACTCACCGGCGGCGGCCAGCTTGCACGGCTTGGAGCCGGAGTGGACGTACTGGCCGATGTTCTGGTGCAGGTCATCCATGTACTGCCAGCCCTGTTTCTCGCCGAAGGTCTGCAGCCAGGCGCTGACATCGAGGAAGCCGGTGCCCGAGGACGCCGGGTTAGGCATGACGATCTTGCCCTTGTACTCGGGCTTGGTCAGGTCCTGCCAGCTCACCGGTTTGGTCAGGCCCTGCTTCTGCGCCTCCACGGTGTTGAAGCAGATGGTCGCGGCCCACACGTCCATGCCGACCCAGGCCGGTGGGTTGGCGGCGTCGCGATAGTTCGGGCCGATCTTGCCCAGGTCCTTGGGCGCGTAGCTTTGCAGCATGCCCTGCTGATCGAGGATCGCCAGGCTGGAAGCCGCCAGGCCCCAGACCGCGTCCGCTTGTGGCCGGGCTTTTTCCGCCAGCAGCTTGGCGGTGATGATCCCGGTGGAATCACGCACCCACTTGATCTCCACGTCCGGATTGGCCTTTTCGAAGGCTTGCTTGTAGGACTTCAATTGCTCGGCTTCGAGGGCCGTGTAGACCGTCAGTTCGGTTTTCGCAGCAAAAGCGTTCAGGCTGACAGCAGAGAGGACGGCAGCGGCAAGAGCCAGGGGCTTGAACATGGTGCGGTTCCTTAGTGAGTGCAGATCAGAGGGTGAGTGAGCAAGGCATCAGTGGCCCGGCGCGGTCTGCCGCCAGGCCTGGGAGCGGCGCAACAGCCCGCGGGAAGCCCAGGCCAGCAGCAGCGAAACGCCGGCGGAGGTGAACAGGATCAGGGTCGACATGGCCGCAGCGCCGCCGACGTTGCCGGCGTCGTCCATGTTCAGCACAGCGACGGCGGCGAGGATGGTGTCCGGGCTGTAGAGGAAGATCGCCGCCGACACCGTGGTCATGGCCGAAACGAACAGGTAACGCACGATGTCCAGCAGCGCCGGCAGGCAGATCGGCACGGTAACCCGCAGGTAGTGCCGGTACAGCGGCGCCTTGAGGGACAGCGCGGCGGCCTCGAATTCGGCATCCAACTGGCGCAGGGCGGTGGTGGCGGTCATCTGCGCGGTGGTCAGGTAGTGGGCGATGGTGCACACCACCAGCAGAGTCATGGTTCCGTAGAACACATGCAGCGGGTTGCCGTTGAGGTTGAAGAAGAACACGTAGCCCAGGCCCAGCACCAAACCGGGCACCGCCATCGGTACGAAACTGAGCATGCGCAAGGCCAGGTTCAGGCCACGCTGGCCACTGGTTTTCTCCATCAGGTAGGCCCCCGTGAAGATCACCACACTGCCGATCAGCGCGGTGCACAGGGCCATGGTCAGGCTGTTGCGGTAGGCCAGCCAACCGCCCCCTGCGGTGTCGTTGAACTGGTAGTGGTTCAGCGACAGCGACAGGTTGTACGGCCAGAATTTCACCAGGGAGGAATACACCGCCATGCCGAACACCAGCAACAAGGCCGCGCAGATCAGCAGCACGATAGCCAGGTAGCAAGCGTCGCGCAGCCGCGACGGCGTCGGTTTGAATACCTGGGCGCGGCCGCTCATGGAATCGCCATGACGGCGGCGCAACCAGGCATCGACGCCGAAACTGAACAACGCCGGCAGCAGCAACACCATGCCGATCAGGGCGCCACGGCCAAACTGCTGCTGGCCCACCACCGCCTTGTAGGCCTCCAGGGCCAGGACCTGATAGTCGCCACCCACCACCACCGGCACACCGAAGTCGGTGATGGTCAGGGTGAACACCAGGCAGAACGCAGCGAACACCGCCTGCCGGGTCGCCGGCCAAGTGATGCTGCGAAAGGCCTTGGCGGGGCTGGCGCCCATGCTCGACGCCGCATCGAACAACCGCGCATCCGCCAGGGACAGGGCCGAGAGCAGGATCATCAGGGCATGGGGAAAGGTGTAGATGACCTCGCCGAGGACGATGCCCCAGAAGCCGTAGATGTTCTCGGCGAACAGACCACGCAGCATCCCCTGATTGCCGAACAGATAGACCAGGGCAATGCCCGGCAGCATCGACGGCGCCATCAACGGCAACAGCGACAGGCCACGCCACAGGCCCTTGCCGGGAATCAGCGTGCGTTGCAGGGCGTAGGCGAACAGGTAGGCCAGGGGCACCACGATGGCGGCCACGCTGAGGGAGACTTTCAGGCTGTTGCCCAGCAACCAGTGGAAGTTGGCGCTGGCCACCAATTCACGGGCCGCCAGCCAGCCACCGCCCTGTCCGGCTTCGGCACTGAAACCGCGCCAGAAGATCGCCAGCAGCGGCAACAGCACCGCTACACCCAGCAGGAGCAGGAGCAGAACCTTGCCGCCGACGACAAAAATACGGTCGCCGATCTCGGCACGAGAGGCCTGGCGCGCCCGCTTGGCAGGTAGCGGCAGGGACATTGGCACGCTCATCTTAGGCAAACACCTGGAGGCTGCGCGGCGGCAAGGCGACCCAGATGTCCTGGGCCCCCAGACGCGGCATGGCTTCCGGTGCCAGTTCAGCCAGCAGCGCATGCCCCGGCAGTTGGTTGAGTTCGAAGCTCATGCGGCAGCGGTTACCGAGGAAAGTGATCTCGCGGACCTTGGCCGGAAACAGGTTTTCCTCATGCACCAGCGGGTTCACGCTGATGGCCTCCGGACGGCAGAACAGCCGGCCCGAGGCGGTCTTGGCCGAGCCGTCGGCCAGGCGCACATTCATTCCGCCGACCTGGGCATGGCTGTCGCTGTTGCGGCTGAAGGGCAGCCAGTTGCCCTGGCCAACGAACTCGGCGACGAAGGGCGTGGCCGGACGATCGTAGATTTCCTGGGGCGTGGCGTACTGCTCGACCTTGCCGTTGTTCATGACAGCGATGCGGTCGGCCATCAACATGGCCTCGTCCTGATTGTGGGTGACCATCAAGGTGGTGATCCCCAGGCGCCGTTGCAACTGACGCAGCTCGGTGCACAAGTGCTCGCGAACCCGGGCGTCCAGGGCCGACATCGGCTCGTCCAACAGCAGCAGCGACGGTGACGGCGCCAGGGCACGGGCCAGGGCGACGCGCTGCTGCTGGCCGCCGGACAACTGGCCGGGATATTTCTTCTCGCTGCCGGTCAGCCCTACCAGTTCCAGCATTTGCGCCACACGCTTGCGCACTTCCTCACGGCCGCTACCGGCCAGGCCGTAGGCGATGTTGGCTTCTACCGTGAGATTGGGAAACAGCGCGTAAGACTGGAACAGGATGCCGTAGTCCCGGGCTTGCGGCGCCAGCAGCGAAACGTCCCGATCCCCCAGGTACAACTCGCCCTGGTCCTGGCGCTCCAGGCCGGCGATGCAACGCAGCAGCGTGGTCTTGCCACAGCCGGACGGGCCCAGCAGGCACACCAGCTCGCCGGCTGCGACATCCAGGGACACGTTGTCCAGGGCGGTGAAGGCGCCAAAGCGCTTCTGGACGCCCCGCACCTTCATCGGCGCGCCGGGGTTGCTCAGGGCAGTTGCAGTGGAGTGGTTCATGGACGGACCTCATCTAGCAGATGAGGCAAATCCTAGAGTTGTAATGCGTCGGTCATATGGCAGTAAGGCAAAAACGACCGATAGTGGTATTCAGGGATTTGGGTTCACTTGTCAGGCATGTGCTGGCTGATCTGGCCGATGCAGGTCTTTCAGGCGGGAGCCATTTCCTGCGCCAATCCGAGAAACGCCGCCGGCAGGCGCGCGTTCTTGCGCTCCTTGAGGCAGTACAGGTACTCGACGATCTGCGGTGCATGCTCGATGGTCAGCACCCGCAGTTGTGGATCGTGGGGCACTTCCTGACGGGCAATGATGCTGATGCCGATATTGCGCAGCACCGCCTCGCGGATCGATTCGCGACTGCCGATCTCCAGCAGCGGGCCAAAGCTGACGTTGGCGTCCTTGAGCAAGGTTTCGGTGAGGCTGCGGGTGGTGGAGCCGGGTTCGCGCATCAACAGGGTATGCCCGGCCAGGGCATTGAGCGGCACGTGATCCAGCGCCGCCAGAGGGTGGTTGCGGTGCACCGCCAACACCAGCGGATCGCTGCCCAATACCCGACGGATCAGCCGCGCGTCCTCCAGCAGTTGCGAGGAGGCCGCCACATCCACCCGGTAGTCATCCAGGGCTTCGAGGACTTGCTGGGAGTTGCCGATTTCCACCGACACTTCGACCTGGGGCAGTCGCTCGCGGAAGGTCTTCACCAGATCGAGGATGTAGTACGGCGCGGTGGCGGCGATGCGCAATGTGCCCTGCACCTGGCCGCTGTTGCGCAGGAAGAACTCGATATCAGCCTCTTGCTGCAACAGGTCCTTGACCATGGGCAGCAGGCGCGCGCCCTCATCGCTGAGGCTCAGGCGACGACCGCCGCGGTAGAACAGTTCCACCGAATACTGGCTTTCCAGGTTGCGGATCTGCGTGGTCACCGTCGGCTGACTGAGGCCAAGCTTCTTCGCCGCCTGGGTGATGCTGCCCAGGCGGGCGACCATGTAAAAAGCCTTCAGCTCGGCACTCAGCACAGGGTTCTCTCATTGCTTATTTGCGCAGTAGGCGCAGACCGTTGAACACCACCAGCAGGCTGACGCCCATGTCGGCGAACACCGCCATCCACATGGTGGCGAGTCCGGCAAAGGTTACCCCAAGAAAGATCGCCTTGATGACCAGGGCCAGGGCGATATTTTGCTTGAGCACCACCGAGGTCTGGCGCGACAGGCGGATAAACGCCGGAATCTTGCGCAGATCATCGTCCATCAGGGCTACATCCGCGGTCTCGATGGCGGTATCGGTGCCCGCCGCGGCCATGGCGAAACCTATCTCGGCCCGAGCCAGGGCCGGGGCGTCGTTGATGCCGTCGCCGACCATGCCCACCCGATGTCCCTGGGCGTACAACGCCTCGATGGCTTGCAGCTTGTCGGTGGGCAAAAGGTCGCCCCGGGCCTGATCGATGCCCACCTGGGCCGCAATGGCCTGGGCGGTGTGGGGGTTGTCGCCGGTGAGCATCAGGGTCTTGATCCCCAGCTCATGCAACTGCTGGATGGCTTCGCGACTGGACTCCTTGACCGTGTCCGCCACGGCGAACAGTGCCAGGGGGCCATTGCTGTCCAGCAACAGGACCACGGTCTTGCCCTGCTTCTCCAGGGCGAAGAGTTTTTCTTCCAGGGCTGGAGAACACAGGCCCAGCTCCTCCACCAGGCGGTGATTTCCCAGGTGATACAGCTGGCCGTTGATTTCGCCGCGCACTCCGCGCCCGGTCAGGGCTTCGAAGTTATCCACAGCGTGCAGCGCCAGCTGCTTATCCACAGCCGCCTGGGCAATGGCCAGGGACACCGGGTGGTCGGAACGTCCCGCCAGGCTCGCGGCCAGGGCCGGGGCAGTGTCCTGCGCCAACGGGTCCAGGGACAGGAAGTCGGTCTGTACCGGCTTGCCGTGGGTGATGGTGCCGGTCTTGTCCAGGGCCAGGTAGTCGAGCTTGTAGCCACCCTCCAGATAGACCCCGCCCTTGACCAGGATGCCCTTGCGCGCCGCTGCCGCCAGGCCGCTGACGATGCTCACCGGGGTGGAGATCACCAGGGCACACGGACAGGCCACCACCAGCAGCACCAGGGCGCGGTAGATCCAGTCAAACCAGACGCCGCCCATCAACAGTGGCGGAATCAGCGCCACGGCCAGGGCGAAGGCGAATACCGCCGGGGTGTAGATTTTCGAGAAGGTATCGACGAAGCGCTGGGTCGGCGCCCGAGCGCCCTGGGCCTGCTCCACGGCGTGGATGATCCGCGCCAGGGTCGAGTTGTTGGCCGCGGCGGTGACGCGATATTCCAGGGAGCCGGCCTGGTTGATGGTGCCGGCAAACACCTTGTCGCCCACGGTCTTTTCCACCGGCAGGCTTTCACCGGTGATTGGCGCCTGGTCGATGGTGGAGCTGCCGGACACGACCTCGCCGTCCAGACCGATGCGCTCTCCCGGGCGGACTCGCACTCGGGCGCCCAGTTCGACGCTTTTAGCTTCCAGTTCGCTCCAGCTGCCATCCGCCTGCTGCACCGTGACCTGTTCCGGGGTCATCTGTATCAGGCCGCTGATGGCGTTGCGCGCCCGGTCCAGGGAGCGGGCTTCGATCAGCTCGGCCACGGTAAACAGGAACATCACCATCGCCGCTTCCGGCCATTGGCCGATCAGCACGGCGCCGGTCACGGCGATGCTCATCAGGGCATTGATGTTGAGGTTGCGGTTCTTCAGGGCGATCCAGCCCTTCTTGTAGGTGCCCAGGCCGCCGCTGAGGATCGACACCAGGGCCACCAACGCCACGACCCAGTCGGGGGCGGCATTGGTGAAGTGAATGACTTCGGCGGCCAGCGCGCCGATACCGGACAGGGCCAGCGGCCACCAGGCTTTCTTCACCGGCGCTGCGGCAGGTGCGACTTCGGCGCCGTCCTGCTCCAGAGGCTCGGCGTGCATGCCCAGGGATTTGACCGCCGCAATGATCGGCGCGGTGCTCGGCAGGTCGTGGGTCACCCCCAGCACACGGTTCATCAGGTTGAACTCCAGCGCCTGAACCCCGGCCAGCTTGCCCAGCTTGTTCTGGATCAGGGTCTGCTCGGTGGGGCAATCCATGGCTTCGATACGGAAGCTGCTCAGACGCGCGCCGGCAGTCGGGCTTTCGCTCAAGGTGACCTTGGACGGTGCCAGGCTGGCGGAACCGCAGCAGGAACTGCCATGGGCGGCGCGGTCGTGAGCCTTGACCGGCTGCAGCTTGCCCGCAGAGACAGGTGCATGGGAGTGGCCATGGCTATGATCGTGATCGTGATCGTGATCGTGATCGTGATCGTGATCAGCATGGACGTGCTGGGCGTCGGGCTTGCGCGGGTTGTGAATGGAGTCGCTCATAGGGGGTCGCGTCCGAATAAAGGTGCTTGTTGCCAAGTGAACACCCTGTAGCCACTATAGGGTCAAGCACCCATTCGGAGACGACGGCAATGAAGATTGGCGAACTGGCGAAACTCACCGACTGTCAGGTCGAGACCATCCGTTACTACGAGCGCGAAGGACTGCTGCCGGAACCGGCCCGCAGCGAAGGCAACTACCGCCTCTACACCCAGGCCCACACCGAGCGCCTGACCTTTATCCGCAACTGCCGCAGCCTGGACATGACCCTCGAAGAAATCCGCAGCCTGCTCAACCTGCGGGACAGCCCCGAAGGCCAGTGCGCCAGCGTCAATGCCCTGATCGACGAGCACATCCATCACGTCAAGGCGCGCATCGACGGGCTACTGGTGCTCCAGGAGCAACTGCTGGACCTGCGCCAGCGCTGCAGCGAAGGGCCGGACCTGGATCACTGCGGCATCCTCCAGCGTCTGGAAGTCAGCGGCTCGGTGGCCCCCAGCGAGGCCGAGCCGTCCCATGTCGGCCGCAGCCACGGGCATTGAGCCTGAAGCTGGGCGCCGTGGTTTCAGGAACCCCGGCGCCCCGCCACCGCCAGTAATCGATGATATACAAGCTCCAGTACATCCAGCAGCCGCTGATCCAGCTGCCGCCAGGCCAGGCCCAGACGCACCAGCCACGCGCTGAACAACCCCACCAGGCAACCACCAAGAATATCGAAGGGGAAATGCACGCCCAGGTAGACCCGCGCCCAGCTCACCAGCACCGCCAGGGCCAGCATGGCCAGCCCGGTCTTGCGCAGGGACGCCAGGATCAGGGCAAAGGCCATGGCGAACATGCCGCTGGCGTGGTCACTGGGAAAAGAGGCTCCGGGCGCATGGGCGAGAAAATTCTGCCCCAACTCCAGCATGAAGGGCCGCGGATGGAACCACAGGCCACGGATCAGCAGATTGCAGGCCAGGGCGACCACAATGCTCGAGGTCCCGAGCAGGACGGTCATTCTCTGCCGGCGCTCGCCAAAGACCCAGAACACCAGGAGCAGCAGCGGGACACAAAGGACCACCCATTGGGCGATAAAGATCGCCAGTTCACGCATGGGCAGCGATGCCTCGGCGCTGGCATTGATGGCCAGGAACAGGCTGCGATTGAGTTCTTCCATTCAGGGGCTCGCGATCAACATCAAAAGGACGACGTCCAGGCTTTCCCGGACCACTCCTGAGAGGCTAGTCGCCCGGCAGGCACGACGATGCCCGGAATACCTCCCGGGCAAAGGTCGATAAAGGCATCGGGAAAAATCGACAGGGGCCTCGGGGCCCCTGGTTGCAGGCGCTAAAAGACTTAAACCGCCATCGGCGCGGTCATCGGCGCATGGTGCTCATAGCCTTCCAGAGAGAAATCGCTCGGTTCGATCAGCTCCAGCCATTCCGGCTGGTAGACGCCGGTCTTGGCGAACTCCGGCACGCGCTCGGAAATCACCAGCTTGGGCATCGGGAACGGCTCGCGCTTGAGCTGCTCATTGAGCATGTCCAGGTGGTTTTCGTAGACGTGGGCATCACCGATGAAATAGGTGAACCAGCGCGGCGTGTAGCCGGTCAGGCGACCGATCAGGCTCAGCAGCGCGGCGCCCTCGGTGAGGTTGAACGGCGTCCCCAGCCCCAGGTCGTTGGAGCGGATGTAGAGGGTCAGGGAGATTTCCCGGGTCTCGACATTGGGGTGGAACTGATACAGCAAGTGGCACGGCGGCAAGGCCATTTCATCCAGCTGCGCGCAGTTCCAGCCGTGGAACAGGATTCGCCGGCTGCCCGGGTCGTTGATGATGGTGTCAACGCACTGGCGGACCTGATCGATGGCCTTGTACAGCACCACGTAACCCTGGCCCTCTTCCTCGCCTGCGGCGATCTGCCGGTAGCCCTGGCTAAGCGCCAGGTCGATGGCGGCCTGGTTGCTGGTCTTGATCTGCTTGTAGGCCGGCCACTTGCGCCACTGCACGCCATAGATCTCGCCCAGATCGTCATCACCCTGGCGGAACGGGTTGGCCAGCCACTGGGCGTTTTCGTTGGCGTTCTGATCCCAGACCTTGCAGCCCAGGGCACGGAACTCGGCGGCGTTGTTCACCCCGCGCAGGAAGCCGACCATTTCGCCGATGGCCGACTTGAAGGCCATCTTGCGGGTGGTGATGGCCGGAAAACCTTCCTTGAGGTCGTAGCGCAGCATGGCCCCGGGGAAACTGATGGTGTTCACACCGGTGCGGTTGGCCTGCTTGGTGCCGTTGTTGATGACGTGGGCCACCAGATCAAGATATTGCTTCATGAATTACCTGCATCCTTGAACCCGGGGCTGGCGCCCCGGGGTTCGAATTTATTGCGCCGCGCTCTGGGCCGGAGCGCGATGATAAGCCAGCCAGATCAGGCCCAGGCCGCCGAGAATCATCGGTACGCAGAGAACCTGACCCATGGTCAGCCAGCCAAAAGCCAGGTAGCCGAGCTGGGCATCCGGGACCCGGACGAACTCGACGACAAAGCGGAAAATACCGTAGAACAGGGCGAACATACCGGAAACCGCCATGGTCGGCCGAGGTTTGCGCGAGAACAGCCACAGGATCAGGAACAACGCCACGCCCTCCAGGGCGAACTGATACAACTGCGACGGATGCCGCGGCAACTGCGCCGGATCGCTGAACGGCGGGAAGATCATCGCCCAAGGCACGTCGGTGGGTTTGCCCCACAGCTCGGCGTTGATGAAATTGCCAATACGCCCGGCCCCCAGGCCAATCGGCACCATGGGCGCGACGAAGTCCATTAGCTCGAAGAAGCTCTTGTTGTTGCGCTTGCCGAACCACCAGGCCGCCAGCATTACCCCGATGAAACCGCCGTGGAACGACATGCCGCCCTTCCATACCTCGAAGATCAGGGTTGGGTTGGCCAGGTAGGCACTGAGGTCGTAGAACAGCACGTAACCCAGCCGCCCACCGACGATCACCCCCATGGACATCCAGAACACCATGTCCGAGAGCTTTTCCTTGCTCCAGGTCGGATCGAAACGGTTCAGCCGGCGCGACGCCAGCAACCAGGCACCGCCAATGCCGATCAGGTACATCAGGCCGTACCAGTGGATTTTCAGCGGGCCGATGGCCAGCGCTACCGGATCAATCTGCGGGTAAGGCAGCATTGCGACTCCTCGTAAGGGTTAGAACTCTAGATTCCCGGGCGAAACTGCCACTCCAGGATTAAGCCAGGATTGCGTCACCGTTCAGAACAGGAAGCTGATCCCCACGCAGAACAGCAGCGCGGCAAACATTCGCTTCAACAGTCGCGGCGACAGTGTGTGGGCCATGCGCGCACCGATCCGGGCGAACACCATGCTGGTCAGGGCGATGCCCAGCAGCGCCGGTAAATAAACGTAGCCGAGACTATGAGCCGGAAGCTGCGGATCATGCCAGCCCAGAATCATGAAACTTAAGGCACTGGCCAGGGCAATGGGCAAGCCGCAGGCCGATGAAGTGGCCACCGCCTGCTGCATCGGCACGCTGCGCCAGGTGAGAAACGGCACGGTCAGCGAACCGCCGCCAATGCCGAAGATCGCCGAGGCCCAGCCGATCACCCCGCCGGCCGCCGCCAGACCCAGCTTGCCGGGCACCTGGCGACTGGCCTTGGGCTTGAGCTCCAGGGTCATCTGCAAGGCCACCACCAGGGCGAAGACGCCGATGATTTTTTGCAAGTGCGGGCCGGAAATCGCTTCGGCGGTCAGCGCGCCGAACCCGGCCCCCAGCAGAATGCCCAGGGCCATCCACGCAAAGATTGGCCAGCGCACCGCACCACGGCGATGGTGTTCGCGAACGGCGTTGACCGAGGTGAAGATGATGCTGGCCAGAGAGGTACCGACCGCCAGATGGGTCAGCACCGAGGCATCGAAGCCTTGCAGGGTAAAACTGAACACCAGCACCGGGACAATGATGATCCCGCCGCCCACGCCGAACAGCCCGGCCAGTACGCCTGCGCAGGCGCCCAACAGCAGATAGAGCAGAAATTCCATGGGAGCATCCGAAAATAAGACCGGCATGGTAACGGATGCGCCGCCCCGGCCTCCACTGGATGGCGATGGATACCCATTGGATCTGTGCGTAAAGTGGGCAAAAACACACAGGGGGCCACCTTAATGTGCTTGATCGTATTCGCCTGGCGGCCGGGTCATGCTCAGCCACTGATCGTCGCGGCCAACCGTGACGAATTCTACGCCCGGCCCAGCCTGCCTCTGGGGCAATGGCCGGAGTCGCCGCAGATCCACGCCGGACGCGACCTGGAGGCGGGAGGCACCTGGCTTGGTGTCGGTGCCAATGGCCGCTTTGCCGCCCTGACCAATATCCGCAACCCTCATCAACCCCCGGCACGACGCTCCCGGGGCGAACTGGTGGCGCGCTTTCTCGCCGGGGACGTGGCCCTGGAAGACTATCTGCACGATGTGGTGGGCCGCTCGGTGGAGTACGCCGGTTTCAACCTGTTGCTGGGCACAGCAGAACAACTGTGGCACTACAACGCCCAGGATGTGGAACCGCAATTGCTCAAGCCCGGCGTCTACGGCCTGTCCAATGCCGGACTCGATACGCCGTGGCCCAAGTTGCTCAAGGCCAAGGCCGCGCTGCAGGAAGTGCTGCCCAATCCGCAACCGCAGGCCCTGCTGGCGCTGCTGAGCGATCCGCAAACCGCGCCCTTCGCCGAGCTGCCGGATACTGGAGTTGGGTTGGCCACTGAAAGCCTGCTGTCCAGCGTGTTCATCGCCAGCCCCAGCTACGGCACTCGCGCCAGTACCGCACTGATCGTCAACGCCGACGGTTCGCGGCATTTGCTGGAACGCAGTTTCGGCCCTTATGGCGGGCACCTGGGAGAGGTCGAGCTGAAGGTGTGAAGCGTTCGTCGGCAAGCCGGCTCCTACACAGGCCTTCGTAGGAGCCGGCTTGCCGGCGAAGAAAACACCTCGATTACAGGGTCTTGCTCGAAGCCGGATTGATCATCCGCGCCAGACCGAGCTTCTTCAGCGCCAATTGCAGCGAGCTGTGGATGACTTGCGGGTTGTCGATGGTCATCATCTCGTCCAGCAGTTCCTTGGCCTTGCTCAGGTTGATCTGACGCAGCATCCACTTCACTTTCGGCAAGTTGGTGGCGTTCATCGACAGGCTGTCGAAACCCATGGCCATCAGCAGCACCGCAGCCGCCGGGTCACCGGCCATTTCGCCACAGATGCTCACCGGCTTGCCTTCGGCATGGGCGTCACGCACCACGTTCTGCAGCGCTTGCAGCACAGCCGGATGCAGGTAGTCGTAGAGGTCGGCGACCCGCGGGTTGTTGCGGTCCACCGCCAGCAGGTACTGAGTCAGGTCGTTGGAACCCACCGAGAGGAAGTCCACCTGGCGCGCCAGTTCCCGGGTCTGATAGACCGCCGCCGGAATCTCGATCATCACCCCCACCGGAGGCATGGGCACATCGGTGCCTTCATCGCGGACTTCACCCCAGGCACGGTGGATCAGGTGCAGGGCTTCTTCCAGTTCATGGATGCCGGAAATCATCGGCAGCAGAATGCGCAGGTTGTTCAGGCCCTCGCTGGCCTTGAGCATGGCCCGGGCCTGCACCAGGAAGATCTCCGGGTGGTCGAGGGTCACGCGGATGCCGCGCCAACCAAGGAAGGGGTTGTCTTCCTTGATCGGGAAATACGACAGCGACTTGTCACCGCCAATGTCCAGGCTGCGCATGGTCACCGGCTGCGGATGGAAGGCCGCCAGCTGCTCGCGATAGATCGCCAGCTGTTCTTTCTCGCTGGGGAAGCGCTGGTTGATCATGAACGGCACTTCGGTGCGATACAGGCCTACGCCCTCGGCACCGCGCTTCTGCGCCCGGGCCACATCGGCCAGCAGGCCGGTGTTGACCCACAGCGGCATGCGGTGGCCATCAGGGGTGATGCAAGGCAGGTCGCGTAACGCGTCCAGGCCCTGGGCCAGTTGCCGCTCTTCTTCCACCACATCGGCGAACTGCTTGCGCAGCACGTCACTGGGGTTGGTGTAGACCTCACCGTGGTAGCCGTCGACGATCATCTGGATGCCGTCGACCTTGGAGTACGGCAGGTCGACAAGGCCCATCACCGTGGGAATGCCCATGGCCCGGGCCAGGATGGCCACGTGGGAGTTGCCCGACCCCAGCACCGACACCAGCCCCACCAGCTTGCCTTCCGGCACTTCGCCGAGCATGGCCGGGGTCAGTTCTTCACTGACCAGGATGGTGTTGTCGGGGTAGACCAGGGTCTGCTGACGCTCTTCCTGCAGATAGGCCAGAAGCCGTCGCCCCAGGTCCTTGACGTCCGAGGCACGCTCGCGCAGGTAGGCGTCGTCCATCAACTCGAAACGGTTGACGTGATCGGTGACCACTTGGCGCAACGCACCCTGGGCCCATTGCCCGGTCTTGATCACGGTCTTCACTTCGCTGCCCAGGGAGGCGTCGTCGAGCATCATCAGGTAGACGTCGAACAGCGCGCGCTCTTCCGGGCGCAGTTGGGTCGCGAGTTTTTCCGACAACGCCCGCATATCGGCGCGCACCCCTTCCAGGGCGGTCTTGAACAGCCCCAGCTCGGCGTCGATGTCGGTGATGTATTTGTCCGGCACCACGTCCAGGTCGGCCGGCGGCAACATCACCACCGCGCTGCCCACCGCGGCACCGGGGGAGCCCGGCACGCCAATGAACTTGGCCTCCTGGATGCCCTTGCCCTGGCGCCCCAGGCCGCGGATCGAACCGGTGGCCTCGGCATGGGCGATCACCCCGGCCAGTTGCGCGCTCATGGTCACCAGGAAGGCTTCTTCGCCCTCGTCGAACTGGCGGCGCTCTTTCTGCTGGATGACCAGAACACCCACTACGCGCCGATGGTGAATGATCGGGGCGCCGAGGAACGAGGCGTAACGCTCTTCACCGGTTTCGGCGAAATAGCGATAACGCGGGTGATCGGCGGCGTTTTCCAGGTTGAGAGGTTCTTCCCGAGTGCCCACCAGACCGACCAGGCCTTCGTTGGGAGCCATGCTGACCTTGCCGATGGAGCGCTTGTTCAAGCCCTCGGTGGCCATCAGCACGAAACGGTTGGTTTCCGGGTCCAGCAGATAGACCGAGCAGACCTGGCTGCCCATGGCCTCTTTGACGCGCAATACAATAATCCCCAACGCCGCCTTGAGATCCTTGGCGGAGTTAACTTCCTGGACGATCTTGCGCAGCGTATTGAGCATGGCTCGGGGTCGAACTCCGTCGTCAGTCGCGCACTAAAAGGCGCGGGGCAAGCTCTTTGAGAGCGCGGCGATACACTTCGCGCTTGAATGTCACCACCTGGCCCAACGGATACCAATAACTGACCCAGCGCCAGCCATCGAATTCCGGTTTACCGGTCAAATCCATCCGCACCCGCTGCTCGTTGGAGATCAGGCGCAGGAGAAACCATTTCTGTTTCTGGCCGATGCACAGCGGCTGGCTGTGGGTCCGGACCAGACGCTGCGGCAAACGATAGCGCAACCAGCCCCGGGTGCAGGCGAGAATTTGCACATCTTCGCGCTCCAGCCCTACTTCTTCGTTCAACTCGCGATACAAGGCGTCTTCCGGCGTCTCGTCGGGGTTGATGCCCCCTTGAGGAAACTGCCAGGCATCTTGATTGATACGGCGAGCCCATAGCACCTGTCCGGCATCATTGGTCAGAATGATCCCGACATTGGGGCGGAAACCATCGGGGTCGATCACGGCTACAACCTCGCAAACGCATGTCGCCGCATTGTTCCACAAAGCTTGGGAATGCAGCAACGAGGCTGCTTACCTTATGTGCACTCTTGTGAAAAGACCGTATTCTGGGCACCTTTTTCCGCGACTTTTCAGCGAGTAACTGCAATGCGCCTGGCTTTATTCGACTTGGACAACACGCTTCTGGGCGGCGACAGCGACCACGCCTGGGGCGACTACCTGTGCGAGCGGGGCTTCCTCGACGCCGTCGCCTACAAGACCCGCAACGACGAGTTCTACCAGGACTACCTGGCCGGCAAACTCGACAACGCCGCCTACCTGAACTTCTGCCTGGAAATCCTCGGCCGCACCGAGATGGCCGTGCTCGAACAATGGCATCGCGACTACATGCGCGACTGCATCGAGCCCATCCTGCTACCCAAGGCCCAGGCCCTGCTGGCCCAGCACCGCGAGGCCGGCGACAAGCTGGTGATCATCACCGCTACCAACCGTTTCATCACGGCGCCGATCGCCGAGCGCCTGGGGGTGGAACACCTGATCGCCACTGAATGCGAAATGCAGGACGGCCGCTACACCGGACGCAGCACCGACGTACCGTGCTTCCGTGAAGGCAAGGTCATCCGCCTGCAGCGCTGGCTGGAAGAAACCGGTCATGACCTGGAAGGCAGCTACTTCTACAGCGACTCGATGAACGATCTGCCGCTGCTCGAGCAAGTGGCCACCCCAGTGGCCGTCGACCCTGATCCAAACCTGCGGGCCGAGGCTCTGAAACGCGGCTGGCAGGTGATCAGCCTGCGAGATTGAGCGCTTCGCGGCAACCGGCTCCTGCACAAGCGGTCGTAGGAGCCGGCTTGCCGGCGAAGGCTCCTAAACCGGCTTGGCCACCATCAAATAGAAAATCGCCATAAAGGCCAGAAACGCCGGCCAGCCCAAGGCGAACCACCAGCGCATGTAAAGGTTTGCCCGCAAGGGCATCGGCACACCGTCCCGCAGCGCCTGCTCAGCCATCTTGTGCACCCGGATCTGCAGCCAGACCACCGGCAACCAGCACACGCCCGCCAACACATAGAGCCCCAGGCTCCACATCAGCCAGGCTTGCTGGATCGGCCAACCCGCCAGATGCACCAATCCCAGCCCACTCAATGGCTGGAAGACCGCCGTAGTTGCAGTAAAGGCCCAATCGGCGAACACCAAGTGCTTGAATGTCACGGCAATCACTTCCAGCTTGCCGCTGCGCCAGGCCCGCAGTGCGTAATAGGCCGAACCCGCGCCGAGACCGAAAAGAACGGTCGAGGACAGGATATGCAGGGTTTTCAACAGCAGATAAGCGCTCATCGACGGGGTTCAGTCCACAACAGCCATAGGGTCGCCACCATCAGCACCAGGTTCTTGGCCACGGCGGCATAAGGGTCAAACCAGAAATGCGGCAGGATCAGACTGATGATCAGGGTATAGCCGAGCATCAGTGCGAGCTGCGCCTGCAAAGCCCGCCGGCGCCAACGCCGCAGCAGCAGACCGACACCCAGCACCGCGTCGCAGAACGATCCCACGATCACCGCCAATGCCGCCCAGGCGCCCTGCACCCCGGCCTCGGCCATGATCCGCAAGCCCCAGTCGTAGCCAGGGCCGATACACACCACCGCAGTACCCAGCCAGATCAGCACCATTACCGCCAGCAGCAGCGGTCGCAGCGCCAACTGAGTGCTCTGTGCGGCCTGTGGCCAGTCTTGCAGCCGGGCTGCCAGGGGCGCGGCGTGATAACCGCAGACCGACGCCAGTACTTCAGGGTCCCCCAGGTTGTCGCAACGGGCCATGCTCAGGCTCTGCCGGTTCAGGGCCCGCCAGCCCAGGCGCTCCCCCACCCTTGCGACCAGCGCCAGGACGACTGAGGGCAACTGGAAATAGCGCGCAGGGGCCCAGCCCTGGGCCGCACGCAGACGATCCAGCAACTGCGCCATGGTCATCCGTTCAGGGCCAACCAGCGGCAGCACCATGGACTGCGCAGGCCATTGCCCGATCAACGCAAGCACGGCAGCACTCAGGTCATCCACATGCAGGGGCTGCATTCGGGCCTTGGCGGACAACAATGGAATCAGCGGCCAGGGCGACAGCCGGGCCAGCCAGCCACTGCTGGCGCCACCCGCGCCAAGCACCAGGGATGGCCGCAACACCACGGCCGGAATACCCAGGCGCAGCAGGTAATCATCCGCAGCCGCCTTGCTCGCCAGAAACGGCACTTGCGGCTGCTGGCCGGCGCCCAAGGCGGAAATCTGCAACACCCGTACACCCCGGGCTGCCGCCAGATCGAACAGCGCACGGGTCCCCAGGTCCTGAGTCAGAGTCAGTGCCTGGGCATCATTGCTCAACAGCCCGGCAGCATTGATCAACAGGTCGGTATCAGCAGGCAAGTCAAAAGGCTGCGGCTCAAGCCCCAGGCGATCGAGGTCCAGTTGCCGCCATTGCACGCCAGGCAGACTCCGGGTTTGCCGATGGCGACTGGTGGCAATGAGTTGATGGCCGGCGGCGTGCAACGCCGCCAGCAGATGACGGCCGACAAACCCTGTAGCCCCCACCAGAACAACCTTCATGGCAATCCTTAAGGGTTAGACCGGCTTGGCGCCCATGAGACCGGCAATGGTGACGAAACACACCGCACTGAAGATCGCCAGCACCAGGGTGAAGGTCAGGCCACTGGCGGCCTTGGCCTGACGCAGACGGTTGAGGCGCACCATCAGCCATAGCCAGGCCAGAGCCCCCAGGGTGTAGAGCACACTGGAGCCCAGAACCCAGGTCTGCCCCAGCGGCCAACCCACCAGATGCACCAGCCACCAGCCGCTGAATGGCAGGGTCAGCAAGCCCACCGCCAGCAGCAACCAGCCGAACAACCCCGGACGGTGCAGCACGCGGCTGTAGACCGTCGCATCACCTTGGCGGCGCAGGCGCCAGACCCAGATCGCCAGGCCCAGTGCACTGCCCAAGAGCAGCACGGTAGCCAGCACATGAAGCGTCTTCAGCGTGGTCAGTATTTCCATGTTCTCGCTTCCTTAAGGCTCCGATCCTCAGCGTAGTCGTTCAGCCGAGGAACAGCTGATAAGCCGGGTTATCGCTTTCATCCCAGTACGGATAGCCGATCTGCTCCAGGGCCGCCGGCACCAGATGACGCTCATCGGCCGGTACTTGCAGGCCGGCGACCACTCGGCCATCGGCCGCGCCATGGTTACGGTAATGGAACATGGAGATGTTCCAGCGCCCGCCCAGCTTGTTGAGGAAGTTGAACAGCGCCCCCGGACGCTCCGGGAATTCGAAGCGCAGCACCACTTCGTCGCTGACCTTCTCCGCATGGCCACCGACCATGTAACGGATATGCAGTTTGGCCAGTTCGTTGTCGGTCAGGTCGATCACCGGGAAACCCTGATCGGTCAGGCTGGCGACCAGAGCACTGCGCGGATCGTTTTCCGGGTGAGTCTGAACGCCGACAAAGATGTGGGCTTCGCTGCCGGTGTTGTACCGGTAGTTGAATTCGGTGATCTGACGCTTGCCCACCGCTTCGCAGAACGCCTTGAAGCTGCCCGGTTTCTCGGGAATGGTCACGGCGATGATGGCTTCACGGCCCTCGCCCAGCTCGGCGCGCTCGGCGACGTGGCGCAAGCGGTCGAAATTGACGTTGGCCCCGGAATCGATGGCCACCAGGGTCTGCCCGGTGATACCGCGTTGCTCGACGTACTTCTTGATCCCCGCCACGCCCAAAGCGCCGGCAGGTTCGGTGATCGAGCGGGTATCGTCGTAGATGTCCTTGATTGCCGCACAGATTTCGTCGGTGCTGACGGTAATCACTTCATCCACATAGTCCTTGCAGATGTCGAAGGTGTACTGACCGATCTGCGCCACCGCCACACCGTCGGCGAAGATGCCCACCGTCGGCAGCACGACCCGCTCACCCGCAGCCATGGCCACTTGCAGGCAGTTGGAGTCGTCCGGCTCGACACCGATCACCTTGATCTCAGGACGCAGGTACTTCACGTAAGCGGCAATACCGGCGATCAGCCCGCCACCGCCCACCGGCACGAAAATCGCGTCCAGCGGCCCCGGGTGCTGACGCAGGATCTCCATGGCCACAGTGCCCTGCCCGGCAATGGTGTGGGGATCGTCGTAAGGATGGATATAGACGTAGCCTTTTTCATCCACCAGCTTCAGCGAATAGGCCAGTGCTTCGGGGAAAGAGTCGCCATGCAGCACCACCTTGCCGCCACGGGAACGCACGCCTTCGACCTTGATCTCCGGCGTGGTCTTGGGCATCACGATGGTGGCCTTGACCCCCAGCACCTTGGCCGCCAGGGCCAGGCCTTGGGCATGGTTGCCCGCCGACGCGGTGACCACGCCGCGCGCGCGCTCGGCATCGCTGAGCTGGGTCAGCTTGTTGTAGGCGCCACGAATCTTGAACGAGAACACCGGCTGCAAGTCTTCACGCTTGAGCCAGATCTGATTGCCCAGCCGCTCGGAGAGCTGGCGGGCAGTCTGCAATGGGGTTTCTACGGCAACGTCATAAACGCGCGAGGTGAGGATCTTCTTGACGTACTGTTCGAGCATCGGAAAGCATCACTGAGCGGGTTGGGCAGGGCCAGGGAGTCTAACCCAGCGTTTGTCTGCACGACCACACGAATACAGAGGTTTTAGCCGCGCCCCGAACGAGCCGAGAAGCCAAACGGGCAATGACCTGATCTGCCGCGGCGCCTATAATGCCGGCCTTTGTGCCCCCCTTGCCCGCTTCGGAGCCCGCATGACCCAGGATCAACTCAAACAGGCAGTCGCCCAGGCCGCCGTCGACCTTATCCTCCCGAAACTCGATGACAAGAGCATCGTCGGGGTCGGTACCGGCTCCACCGCCAACTGCTTCATCGATGCCCTGGCCCTGCACAAGGGCGCCTTCGACGGCGCCGTAGCCAGCTCCGAAGCCACCGCCGCACGCCTCAAGGGCCACGGGATTCCCGTGTACGAACTCAATACCGTCAGCGACCTGGAGTTCTACATCGACGGTGCCGACGAGAGCGATGAGCACCTGAACCTGATCAAGGGTGGCGGCGCAGCCCTGACCCGGGAAAAGATCGTGGCCGCCGTGGCCAAGACCTTTATCTGCATCGCCGACGCCAGCAAGCTGGTACCGGTCCTGGGCAACTTCCCACTGCCTGTTGAAGTGATCCCGATGGCCCGCAGTCACGTGGCCCGCGAACTGGTGAAACTGGGCGGCGACCCGGTGTACCGCGAAGGGGTGATCACCGATAACGGCAACATCATCCTCGACGTGCACAACATGCAGATCACCAACCCGGTGGAGCTGGAAAGCCAGATCAACGGGATTGTCGGCGTGGTCACCAATGGCCTGTTCGCCGCGCGCCCTGCGGATGTACTGCTGCTGGGTACAGCCGAAGGGGTAAAAACCCTCAAGGCCTGAGCCAGCCCTGCGGGAAGGAGCCGGCGGACGGGCGAAGGCGGTTTTGCAAGCCTCTTCGCTGGCCAGCCAGCTCCTACATCGGTTTCTTGAAGACGTAGAACAGGTTCGGTTCGCTCACCAGATACAGGGTGCCGTCGTCATCCATCGCCATCCCTTCGGCCTGAGGCACGGCCTTGCTCAGGCCTTGGCGGCCCTTGCCCAATGCCAGGGTGCTCAGCGGGCGCCCTTCGACGTCCAGCTCAACCACCAGACGCGACTCGTCCGACAAGGCCAGCAGATGACCGCTGCGCTCATCGTATTGCAGGCTGGAGAGGTCGCGGACAAAAAGCCCGGCATCCCGTTTGGGGTTGTTAAGTACATGCACCCCGTAGGACTTTTCCGGATCGTGATGGGGAAAGCCCTGCACCTCATAGATCAGCATCGGGTCGCGCTCCTTGGCGACGAACAAACGCTGGCCTTGTGAATCGTAAGCCAGGCCCTCAAAGCCCTTGTTCCCCGAAAGGTGCACGCCGAGCGTGATCTGCTCCGCCTCTGCCGCATCCACCACGGTGGTTTCATCGTCCAGCTGAATCTTGATCAACCGGTGCTGCCGCTCATCGCTGATCACGTAGGTATTGGCGCTGATGAACTCCACTGCCTCCGGATCACCAAAGCCCAGCAGAGCAATACGCCGCAGGACCTGCCCGTCCAGGGACAGCTCGACCAGCTCGGAATTCTTGTTGGTCACGGTGAACAGGCTGTTGCGCAGCGGATCGTAGGTCAGCGCCGAAACCTCATCCAGCCCCTCAATAGGCTGCGCCTCCAGCACCACTCGATAGTCACCCAGGCCCAGGGATAGGGGGGTCGTCACTTGCCAGTAGGATTGCCAATCGAACCAGGCGCGCTGCCACAACCGATGGTTATGGGCAAATGCGGCTAGCAGCACGGCCATCAGGCAGAGGATCAGGTAGAGAGGTTGCAAGCGGGTCAGACGAAACATTGCGGGCGAACTCGAAATCAGGACAGGCTGATGAAATATCACAGCCGTCTGAATTCAAGCTTAATCGACGGTCCGGCAAAGGCGCCGGACCAGCAGATCATTGCTTCTCGAAGCGATAGAACAGATTGGGCTCACTGACCATATACAGGTTGCCGGCCTCATCCATGGCCACGCCTTCGGCCCGGGGAATGGTGTTCTGCAGGCCGTTGAAGCCGCCGAGCAGGGCCATGAAGCTGACTTGCTCACCCTGCTCGTCCAACTCCAGCAGCAGATGGGAGTCGGCGGACAGCACCAGGGTATGACCGGTACGCGGATCGATGCCCAAGGCCGAGAGGTTGCGCAGGTCGAGTTCGTCGCTGGAGAGCTTCTGCTTGCTGCCCGTGAGCACCTGACTGCCATCACTGTTCCAGGTGAACAGTGCCGGTGGACGCTCCTCTCCCAACAGCAGCTGCTGCTTGCGCGGGTTCCAGGCGATGGCTTCGAAAGCCTTGTTCTGGTCTTCCGAAGGGCCCAGGTCGTATTTGGGGAAAGCCGCGATATTCAGCTCTTTGGTATCCGCATCGACCTTGACGATCACCAGCGAATGTTCGCGCTCGTCGACAATCGCCAGCAGCCCGTTCTCCAGAACGGCCACCCCTTCAGGGTTGCTCCAGCCCACTAGGGGGATCTTGCGCAGAACGTCGCCTTGCAGGGTCAGTTCCGCCAGGAACGGATGCTTGCCCATCACTGAGAACAGGGTCTTGGTCTGTGGGTTGTAGGAAAGATCGGAGGCTTCATCACGCTCCATGCCAGGCAGCGCCTTGGCATCGATGACCACGCGATAACCGGGCAGCCAGATGCTGGCGCTGCGCTCGGAAGAACTGACAAACCGCTCCTGCACCCAGAGCGCTCCCCGGTCGTCCCAATGCATGAGGCTGGCAACGCCATAGCAGATCACCCCCGCCAGCAGCAGCCAGGAATACCAGCGCATGCGCAGGCGAATACGCGACAGACGATTGCCAAGAGGCTTAGTCAGAGGAGCGGCGTCCATCACAAGAGTTCCAGAGGTCGGCCATAGTTAATAGCACGCAGTTTTCAGATCGGCGAACCATAAACTTAGGAATTATCCGGAACGAATGTGAAAAAACGGTTAAAGGCCATGAGCTTTCTACGAGGCGCCCCGGATTCCCGGGCCCTCGCAGAAAGTTCCCGATCAACGGACGCTGCTGGTGAAGCGACTGACGCCCGGCAGTTCCAGCACCAGCTCATCACCGACATTCAGCGGCCCGACGCCAACCGGGGTACCGGTGAGAATCACATCGCCGGCCTGCAGGGAAAAGCAGCCGGCCATGTACTGGATCATCGGCACTATGGGATTGAGCATATCGCGGCTGTTGCCGTCCTGGCGCACCTCACCATTGATGGTCAGGCGAATGCCAATATCGCTCAGGTCGGCAAAACTGCTGCCCACCACGAATGGCGCGATGACCGCCGCACCATCGAACGACTTGGCGATTTCCCAAGGCAGACCCTTGGCCTTGAGCTCGGCCTGCTTGTCCCGCAGGGTCAAGTCCAGTGCCGGGGCGAAGCCTGAGATGGCGTCCAGCACTTCTTCGCGGCTGGGATTGGTAGACAGCGGCTTGCCGATCAGCACGGCAATTTCCGCCTCGTAGTGCACCGAGCCGCGCTCGGTGGGAATGGCAAAACCACCTTCCAGCGGCACCACGCAACTGCCGGGTTTGATAAACAGCAGGGGCTCAGTGGGAACCGGGTTGTCCAGCTCCTTGGCATGCTCGGCGTAGTTACGACCGATGCATACCACCTTGCCCAGAGGGAAATGAATCCGGGTACCGTCGACATACTGGTGCTGATAGCTCATTACCGACTCCTGCTCTTGTGCTTCATCAGGGCGCTGCTTGCATTCAAGCAGCGAAGATCTTGCCCGGGTTCATGATGCCGTTCGGATCGAATACTGCCTTGACCGCCTTCATGTACTCGATCTCAACCGGCGAGCGGCTGTAGGTCAGGTAATCACGCTTGGTCATGCCCACGCCATGCTCGGCGGAGATCGAACCGTTGTACTTCTCGACGGTTTCGAACACCCACTTGTTGACCGTGGCGCACTTGGCGAAGAACTCGTCCTTGCTCAGGTTGTCCGGTTTGAGAATGTTCAGGTGCAGGTTGCCGTCGCCAATGTGACCGAACCAGACAATTTCGAAGTCCGGGTAGTGTTTGCCGACGATGGCGTCGATTTCCTTGAGGAAAGCCGGCACTTTCGAAACGGTGACCGAGATATCGTTCTTGTACGGAGTCCAGTGGGAGATGGTCTCGGAAATGTATTCCCGCAACTTCCACAGGTTCTGCAGCTGGGTTTCGCTCTGGCTCATCACCCCGTCCAGCACCCAACCCTGTTCGACACAATGCTCGAAGGTTTCCAGGGCGTGGTTGGCCACTTCTTCAGTGGTGGCCTCAAATTCCAGCAGGGCGTAGAACGGGCAGTCGGACTCGAATGGAGCCGGCACATCACCACGGGCCAGGACCTTGGCCAGGGCCTTGTCGGAGAAGAATTCGAAGGCAGTCAGGTCGAGCTTGCTCTGGAAAGCGTGCAGCACCGGCATGATCGAGTCGAAGTCGGCGGTGCCGAGCACCATGGCGGTGAGGTTCTTCGGCGCCCGGTCCAGGCGCATGGTGGCCTCGACCACGAAGCCCAGAGTGCCTTCCGCACCGATGAACAACTGGCGCAGGTCGTAGCCAGTAGCGTTCTTGATCAGATCCTTGTTCAACTCCAGCAGGTCGCCCTTGCCGGTGACCACCTTCATGCCGGCCACCCAGTTGCGGGTCATGCCGTAGCGAATCACCTTGATCCCGCCGGCATTGGTGCCGATATTGCCGCCAATCTGGCTGGAGCCGGCAGAAGCGAAGTCCACCGGGTAGTAGAGGCCGTTTTCTTCCGCCAGGTTCTGCAGTTGCTCGGTGACCACCCCCGGCTGGCACACCGCAGTGCGGTCAGTCAGGTTCAGGTCGAGAATCTGGTTCATATAGTCGAAGGACACCACCACTTCGCCGTTGGCTGCCACGGCAGCGGCCGAGAGCCCGGTCCGCCCGCCAGAAGGCACCAGCGCAACCTTGTGCTGATTGGCCCAGCGCACGATGGCCTGGACCTGCTCGGTGGTCTTGGGGAATACGATGGCCGTGGGGGCCGGGGCGAAATGCTTGGTCCAATCCTTGCCGTAAGCATTCAGGGAGTCAGCGTCGGTCAGCACCTTGCCAGGCTCAACCAGGGTCTTCAGCTCATCAATCAGGGCAGGATTGGTCATCGACAGAACTCTCGAACAATTCATGGTCATCCTGAGAACGCTTCACGTCGCAGGAATGAGTGTTTAGCGGGGCGCGTATGCTAGCATACCGCCCCCGCAGGAGAGTGCCCAAGGGCCTTTCTGCGGTGGCGGTTTCATGCCGTCCAGGTCAGCTCAAGCTGTCCATTTCCCTGCCATTTTTCTCCGGGACACAGGTTTACGCAGATGAGCAAGACTTCTCTCGATAAGAGCAAGATCAAGTTCCTTCTCCTCGAAGGCGTCCACCAATCCGCTGTCGACGTCCTCAAGGCCGCCGGCTACACCAGCATCGAGTACCTCACCGGTTCTCTGCCGGAAGCCCAGCTCAAGGAAAAGATCGCCGATGCACACTTCATCGGTATTCGCTCCCGCACTCAACTGACCGAAGAGATCTTCGACCACGCGAAGAAACTGGTCGCAGTGGGTTGCTTCTGCATCGGCACCAACCAGGTTGACCTGTCCGCCGCTCGCGAGCGCGGCATCGCGGTGTTCAACGCGCCTTACTCCAACACCCGTTCGGTCGCCGAGCTGGTACTGGCCGAGGCCATCCTGCTGCTGCGTGGCATCCCTGAGAAAAACGCTTCCTGCCACCGTGGCGGCTGGATCAAGAGCGCAGCCAACTCCTTCGAAATCCGCGGCAAGAAGCTGGGTATCGTCGGTTACGGCTCCATTGGTACTCAGCTGTCGGTCCTGGCCGAAGGTCTGGGCATGCAGGTGTTCTTCTATGACACCGTGACCAAGCTGCCACTGGGCAACGCCACTCAGGTGGGCAACCTGCACGAGCTGCTGGGCATGTCCGACATCGTCACCCTGCACGTGCCGGAAACTGCGGCCACTCAGTGGATGATCGGCGAAAAGGAAATCCGTGCCATCAAGAAAGGCGGCATCCTGATCAACGCCGCACGTGGCACCGTGGTCGAGCTGGACGCCCTGGCGGACGCCATCAAGGACAAGCACCTGATCGGCGCAGCCATCGACGTGTTCCCGGTTGAACCGCGCTCCAACGACGAAGAGTTCGAAAGCCCGCTGCGCGGCCTGGACAACGTGATCCTGACTCCGCACATCGGCGGCTCCACCGCTGAAGCCCAAGCCAACATCGGCCTGGAAGTGGCAGAGAAGCTGGTCAAGTACAGCGACAACGGTACTTCGGTCTCCTCGGTCAACTTCCCGGAAGTGGCGCTGCCTGCCCACCCTGGCAAGCACCGCCTGCTGCACATCCACGAGAACATCCCGGGCGTGATGAGCGAGATCAACAAGGTCTTCGCCGAAAACGGTATCAACATCTCCGGTCAGTTCCTGCAGACCAACGAAAAGGTCGGCTACGTGGTGATCGACGTCGACGCCGAGTACTCGGACCTGGCGCAAGAGAAGCTGCAGCACATCAACGGCACCATCCGTTGCCGCGTGTTGTTCTAAGAAGTCTTGGCGGCACAAAAAAGGGAGCCCTCTGGGCTCCCTTTTTTATCGCGTTTACGATTATTTCACTGTCACTGTGATTTTCTTGGAGACGATTGCCGGGTTGAACGGCACGTGGTTCTTGTCACCCAGCTCCAACTGCAGGGTGTGCTTGCCCGGAGTCAGGGTCACTTCGGTTTCGGTCTGCGCCTTGCCGAAATGCAGGTGATTGGCATCCATTGGGATTGGCAGGTTTTCCGCTGGCAGTTGCTCGACATCGATCAGCAGGTGATGGTGGCCGGTGTTGGCGGTCTGGTCGCCGGCAGGGGCCAGGGCGATGCCTTCAACGCCGAACTTGACCTTGAAGGTCTTGTCGACGGTGGCCCCATCGGCCGGGGAAACGATAAACACCTTGGCGCCCGCTGGTGCCTCAGTACGAGGAATTTCCGCTGCGCCGGCCAGCATCGAAGCTCCCAGCAACAGACCGGCCAATGCAGCACGCGACATAAAAATTTTCATTATCTTCTCCAGTTTTTCCGCAAATCTTTTACGGTTATGACAACTTCGTGGCGATTCGTTGTCGAAGGCACTCAACACCTTAGCAAAGCGAGCCTGAACGGCGCATCGCTCATATAAATTCAAGGAGTGACCATGCGTTTCCTGCCTGGCCTGTTACTTTTGCTGCCCCTTGTGAGCACTTACGCTCAAGCCGAACTGATGGACGACATCAATGACCGCGGGGAACTGCGCATCGCCCTGGAAGCCGATACGCCGCCCTTCAACTTCAAGGATGACGGCAAACTCACCGGTTTCGAGGTGGAGTTGGGGCAGTTGCTGGCCAGTGAACTGGACGTGCGCGCGGACTTCGTGGTGACTGCGGCGGCCGAGTTGCTGCCAGGTGTGGAGAGCGGCAAGTTCGACGTGGCCATCAACCACATAGCAGTGACCCCGGAACTCAAGGATCGTTTCGACTTCAGCGAGCCCTACAGCTATTCCAGTGCCCAGTTGATCGTGCGCAAGGAAGAACAACGCCCGCTGTTTTCCCTCCAGGCCCTGCGTGGGCAAGCGCTGGGCGTGGCTCAGGGCAGCCAGTTCGTTGATCAGGCACGGACCGTGGAAGGCATCAACCTGCGCAGCTATGCCGATGCCCAGCAACCGATCAAGGATGTGGCGGACAAACAGATCGACGCGGCCATCAGCGACCGCCTGCTGATTCCCTACGCCATTCGCGACAGTCGCCTGCCGGTAAAGGAAGGAGCCAAGGTGGGCCCGACCCTGAGCCTGGCGATTCCCTTCCAGAAAGGCAACCCGGCGTTCCAGGCGAGCCTGGACAGCGCCCTGCAGCGGATCAAGGCAGATGGGCGACTGATGGCCCTGTCGGAGAAGTGGTTCGGCATGGATGCGAGCAAACCGCCCAAGGCTGAAGCCGGGCAGTAATCCTTGCCCGATAGCCGCCGCAAGCTGCGGCTACAGGGCGGCCAGGGCAGCAGTAGCCTCGGGCAACTGCAGCTCACTGAAGACTTGCACGCCATGGCGCTGCAATAGCGCCGCAGTCACGCCCTCGCCCTGAACCTTGATGCCGCTGAAGGTGCCGTCATAGGTGAGCACATTGCCGCAGGACGGGCTGTTGGCCTTGAGCACGGCGATGCGGATCCCGTGCTTTTCCACCAACTCCAGGGCCTGCCGAGCACCAGAGAGGAATTCGGCGCTGACATCTTCGCCTTCCGTGGTCATCACCGGTGCCCGGCCCTCAAGCACATCGACGCCTTGCCCACCAGGAATCTCCGCCGCCGCCCGTGGCGTCGGCAAGCCGCCGGCCACCTCCGGGCACAGCGCAACCACCCGCCCCTCTTGCAGCCAGGCGGCCAGTTGATCGAACGGGCCGCTGGCACCGCCGTCGTAGCGCACGCGGTGGCCCAACAGGCAGCGGCTGACCAGGATCTTGTGCATATTCAGAACGGCTCGTTACCACGACGCCGGAACCAGCCGGTCAGGGACAGGCGATCCCGCGTCGCGGGCAGGACTTCATGGGGGACTTCACCGGAAAGAAACACCACCAGCCGCCCCCCGACAGGGACCACATCGTATTGCCCCTGGTCATTGAGGTACATGCGCAATTGCCCGCCGTGATCGGGCAGCCACTGCTCATTGAGGTAGATCACCGCCGAGACCATGCGCCGATCATCATCGCGAAAGCGGTCCACGTGGCGCTTGTAAAATGCCCCCGGCGGGTACATTGCGAAGTGGCATTCGAAGTCCTCAAGCCCGAGAAACAAGCCTCGATTGAGGGCCTCGCGCAGGCTGTCCATCAACCCCAGATAGGTATCGACAGCCTCGGCCTGGCCGGGCTCGAGCCACTGGATATGGTCGCCGCGAATACCCTCGCGTATTTCCTGAGCCGGGCCACGTCCTACCGCCGCAGGCGCCAGCTCACCTTCTATCGCACGTTTACGGCACTCAGCCGCCAGTTCGAGGGTCAGACCCTCGGACAGGAAAACATTCTGCTGCGACCAGCCACAGGCGGCCAGGTCGTCGACGATACGCAACAACAGCGGATGATCAGAGGGTATTTGCATGGCGCGCATAGTATCCAGCATCAGATAAATCTGACAGAGCCACAGAGCGGAGGATTACGCATTTTTTTCCAATGCACTTTCCACTCATTACTTTAGCGGGCGATCCTGATACGAATTCTCGACAACCATCGCCTTGCCCCGGAGAATAGTCGCCTGCTGACAGGAGTCCTTATGCGCCGTTTGCTTTTCTCACTGTTGATGTTCTGCGCCTTGCCTGCCTGGGCAGACAGCCACGACCAGTTGTACAAGGTCGCCGGTTGGCCGGAACAGCGCGCGCATTTCAACGATGCCCTGAGCGCCGCCCAGCAGCGCTACCAGAACAGCTTGCCGCCAGCGGTCTACCAGGCCCTGGTGGACAACAGCAACCAGCGCTTCGCGCCCCAGGCCGTGGACCGTCGCGCCGAAGAGCAACTGCGCCAGCATCTCGCCAATCCCGCTCCCGCCCTGGCCTTCTTCCAGTCGCCCCTGGGCCGCAAGATCGTCGCCGCCGAATTGCTGGCCACCCGTCGCGACCAGTTGGCCAAGAATGCCCAGGGCCTGCCGAAGATGCAGGTCAGTGATAACCGCCAATTGATCATCGGCCACCTGGCCCAGGCGCTACCGGCCAAGGAAGCCGGCGCGGAAGTCAGCCTGGCGATCGCCGGAGTCGCCGCAGACAGCCTGAGCCAGATGATTCCCGGCCTGCTGGGAGGGGGGCAGGCCCAGGGCATGCTCAACGGTCAGCGCCAGCGATTGATGCAGCAGATCGGCAACGACCTGAACAACACCCTGCTGTACGTTTATCGGGACCTGTCCGACACCGAGCTGGAAGAATTCGCGACCTTCGCCGAATCCAGTGAGGGCAAGGCCTATTACCAGGCAGCCCTGGCAGCGATTCGCGCCGGCCTGGCGGTCGGCCAGAGCACCTCCAGCCTCACGCCCTGACCCCTGGGCTCAGGCTGCACGGCGGCGCGGCCGGGCACGCGGATCAAAGGTGCTGGGTAAGAAAGGCGAAGTACTGATCGCGGTACAAGGGAATTTCATTCGCCAGGTGATGCCGCGCCTCCGGCAGCATCAAGACCTCAGGTGCGGTGAACTTGCCGCGAATCACTTGCAGGTTGTGCTCCCAATCCACCGTCATGTCCGCCTGCCCCTGGACGATCAGCGGCTGCCTTGAACTGCGCGGAGCTGCTTCCAACTGCTTGATCCAACGTGCCAGCGCGCCGACCCAGGCAGTGGGCAAACGTTGTGGCTGCAACGGGTCGGCCTGAAGGAAGGCGAGAAAATCCGCATCGTTGGAGTTCTCGCTGAAGCGCCGGGCAATGCCACTGACAAATGGCCGCAGCAGGTAATAGCTGAGCATCGACCAACCCCAGGCACGAGGTCGCACCAAGGGTGACAGGAGCACCACTTGCCCCTGGGCCGGGCTCTCGGCGCCCTGGTTGAGCAGGTGATCCATGATGATCGCGCCACCGGTGCTTTGCCCGAACAAGTGCCAGGGCTGGGGCAAGTCCAGGGACCGCGCCTGGGCGAACAGGCCTTGCAGTACCCGTTGATACACCGCGAAATCATTGATGCTGGCGCGCTCGCCACTGGACAGGCCATGCCCGGGCAGGTCACAGGAAATCACCACGAAGCGGCGCTGCAGGGCCCACTCGATCACGTGCCGGTACAAGCCCATGTGGTCGTAGAAGCCGTGGAACAGAAACAGCGTTGCCTGTGGCTGTTCCGGCCACCACACCTGCGTGACCACCTCGTAGCCCTCCACGTGAAAGCGCCCCAGGCGACTGCGTGGCACCAGCGCACGCCCGGCGAAGTCCAGCCCATAGAAGCGCTGATAGGCCTGAGCCTCCACCGACAAGGGCTGCCCAGCCACCAGGGGTTGCAGACTGGCGCGCAGGTGGTCGGGGTCGAAGGTCACGGACATGGAGTTTTCCAAAACGGGGGGGTACCGAGGACAAAACAGGCTTTCTAGGCCTGCGATATTCATCTGTCGCGGCAAGCATGGCAAGCTACGCGACCTTCGAGGACCGATCTAAATGCGCCAGTCTTACCGCACGCCCCTGATTGCCAGCTTGCTCGTCCTGATCTGCGCCGTGGTGCTGTGGTGCGCCTACGACTGGTTCCAGGGACGCTATCTGCGGGCCTTCAGTGAACACACGGCGGTGTTCTCCGGCGACCCACTGCAACTGCCCGCCGAGCTGGCCGGCCCTGGCGCCATCCGCCTGGTGCACTTCTGGGACCCGGCCTGCCCCTGCAACGTCGGCAACCAGCAGCACCTGGCCGAGCTGATCGAAGCCTATGGCCCGCGGGGCGTGGAGTTCTATTCCGTGCAGAAGCCCGGCAGCCACGGCCAACTGCCTGCCACCCTGGGCCGCCTGAAGCCGCTCGACAGCCTGCCCGGTGCCGAACAGATTCCCGCCAGTCCGGCGGTGGCGATCTGGGATCGCAACGGCAAGCTGGCCTACTTCGGGCCCTACAGCGAAGGCCTGACCTGCAACTCCAGCAACAGCTTTATCGAGCCCATCCTCCAGGCGCTGGAGAACCATCGCCAGATCAATGCCACCCACACCCTGGCGGTAGGCTGCTACTGTCCCTGGCCAGCCACTGCCAATTAAAGGCATTCGCGCCTATTCAAGGACTGCCTCCTGCGCGATGCCCATGACTTGTGCTAAATCTCTGCAGCTCTTCCAAGGCGGCACTGAAAACAACAGCAAGGAGCCCGCATGAAACGCAGCCTGACCGTCGTTGCCGTCCTGATCCTCGCCCTGCTGGCGGGTGTCGTCGGCTATCTCTACAGCAAGCAGCCGACGCGTCAGGGCCAGGTGGAAGTCCGCGGCCTGCAGGGCTCGGTCACTGTGCGTTACGACGAGCGCGGCGTGCCCCATATCCGCGCGGAAAACGAAGCCGACCTGTATCGCGCCCTGGGTTACGTCCACGCCCAGGACCGGCTGTTCCAGATGGAAGTCCTGCGGCGCCTGTCCCGGGGCGAACTGGCAGAGGTTCTGGGGCCCAAGCTGCTGGACACCGACAAACTGTTCCGCAGCCTGCGCATCCGCGAGCGCGCCGACAGCTATGTGGCCGGGCTCGACCGTCAGTCTCCCGCGTGGAAGGCCCTGGAAGCCTATCTGGACGGCATCAACCAGTATCAGGACAGTCACGCCAGCCCCATGGAGTTCGATGTCCTGGGCATCCACAAGCGGTCATTCACGGCAGAAGACACCGTCAGCGTTGCCGGCTTCATGGCCTACAGCTTCGCCATGGCCTTTCGTACCGAACCGCTGCTGACCTATATCCGCGACCAGTTGGGCAACGATTACCTGAAAGTCTTCGACCTCGACTGGCAGCCCAAGGGCGTGCTGGCCAAGGGCAAGCCGCAACCGTCCCTGCCACTGGCCGCTGTCGACTGGCAGGACCTGGGGCAGATCGCCCTCCTGAGCCTGCAAGCCCTGAGCGAGGCCGGACTGCCGCAATTCGAAGGCAGCAACGCCTGGGCCGTGGCCGGCGCTCGGACCAAGAGCGGACGCCCACTGCTGGCCGGCGACCCACACATTCGCTACTCCCTGCCGTCGGTGTGGTACGAGGCGCAACTTTCGGCTCCGGGTTTCGAACTCTACGGCCATCACCAGGCCCTGGTGCCCTTCGCCTTCCTGGGTCACAACCTGGATTTCGGCTGGAGCCTGACCATGTTCCAGAACGACGATCTCGACCTGATCGCCGAGAAGGTCAACCCGGAGAATCCCAACCAGGTCTGGTTCCATGACAAATGGGTCGACCTGATCAGCAGCGAGCAACAGATTGCGGTCAAGGGCCAGGCGCCGGTGACCTTGACCCTGCGCCAGTCGCCCCACGGCCCGATCATCAACGACATGCTCGGCACCACCGTGGGCAAGGCCCCCGTAGCCATGTGGTGGGGGTTTCTGGAAACCCCCAACCCGATCCTCGATGGTTTCTACCAGCTCAACCGCGCCGATACCCTGGCCAAGGTTCGCGCGGCCTCCGCCAAAGTCCACGCCCCCGGACTGAACATTGTCTGGGCCAACGCCAAGGGTGATATCGGCTGGTGGGCAGCGGCGCTGCTGCCCAAGCGTCCGGCCGGGGCCAAACCGGCGTTCATTCTCGATGGCAGCACCGCCATGGCTGACAAGGAGGGCTTCTACCCCTTCAGCGCCAACCCACAGGAAGAGAACCCGGCCCGGGGCTATATCGTCTCCGCCAACTTCCAGCCCGTCTCCCCGACCGGCATGGAGATCCCCGGCTACTACAACCTCGCCGACCGGGGCCAGCAACTGGACCGTCAGCTCAGTGACAAAAGCGTGAAATGGGACCTGGAAAACACCCAGAAACTGCAATTGGGCACCACCACCGCCTACGGCCCGCGTCTGCTGGCTCCCTTGCTGCCAGTGCTGCGGGAAGTGGTCAGCGATCCCGAAGAACTGAAACTGCTGGAGCAACTGGCAAAGTGGCAGGGCGACTACCCCCTGGACTCCACCAATGCCACCCTGTTCAACCAGTTCCTGTTCGACCTGGCCGACGCCACCTTTCATGAAAAGCTCGGCGACGCCTACTTCGACGCCTTGATCCAAGCCCGGGTGGTGGATGCCGCCCTGCCCCGGCTGGCGGCCGATCCCGACTCCCCCTGGTGGGACAACCGCACGACGCCCCAGCGTGAAAGCCGAGCCGACACGGTCAAGGTGGCCTGGCGCGCCAGTATCGACCACCTCAAGCGCACCCTGGGCGCCAACCCCGCGCAATGGCGCTGGGGCACCGCCCATACCCTGACCCACGCTCATCCGCTAGGGATGCAGAAGCCCCTGGACCGGGTATTCAACGTCGGCCCCCTGGATGCCCCGGGCAGCCATGAAGTGCCGAACAACCTCACCGCCAAGATCGGCCCGGCGCCCTGGTCCGTGGTGTATGGCCCCTCGACCCGGCGCATCATCGACTTCGCCGACCCGGCCCACAGCCTGACCATCAACCCCGTGGGCCAGAGCGGTGTGCTGTTCGACAAGCACTACGACGACCAGGCCGAGGCCTACATCGAAGGGGTCTACCAACAGGCGCACTTCAGCGACGAAGAAGTCAGCGCCAACACCCGCAGTACCCTGAAGCTGCTGCCGGCCCGCCGCCCCTGAGCGCCTATTGTAGGAGCTGGCTTGCCAGCGAAGAGGCCCGCAAGCCCGGCATACCTCTCAGGATCGCCTTCGCCGGCAAGCCGGCTCCTACGGCGGGAGTCGGCGTGGGGCAATAAAAAACCTCGCTCCCGGTTACCGGGGCGAGGTTTTTTTGTTGCGTACCTAAGGTAGCGCGAGCCTGGAGTCAGGCAGCTTCCGGCGCCTGAGCCCGACGTACGTCCGGCTGCTTCCAGGAGTCGGCAGCACTCTCTTCGATGGCTTGCTGAATCGCACGCTTGCGAGCTTCTTCGGCGCGACGGCTGAAGAACCAGACCAGGAAGGTCACCAGGGACACCGCCAGCAGGATCAGGCTGGCCACAGCGTTGATCTCCGGTTTGACCCCCAGGCGCACCGCCGAGAACACTTCCATCGGCAAGGTGGTGGACCCCGGGCCAGAGACAAAGCTCGCCAGTACCAGGTCATCCAGGGACAGGGCGAAGGACATCATGCCCCCCGCTGCCAGGGACGGCGCGATCATCGGGATGGTGATCAGGAAGAACACCTTCCACGGCCGCGCGCCCAGGTCCATGGCCGCCTCTTCGATGGACAGGTCCAGCTCGCGCAGGCGAGCCGACACCACCACCGCCACATAGGCGGCGCAGAACGTGGTGTGGGCGATCCAGATGGTGACGATCCCGCGTTCCTGAGGCCAGCCGACGGCTTGGGCCATGGCTACGAACAGCAGCAACAGCGACAGGCCGGTGATCACTTCAGGCATCACCAGCGGCGCGGTGACCAGGCCACCGAACAGCGTGCGTCCCTTGAAGTGAGTGATCCGGGTCAGGACGAACGCCGCCAAGGTGCCCAGGGCCACCGCGGCAACGGCGGTGTAGCAGGCGATCTCCAGGGAACGTAAGACCGAACCCATGAGCTGGGTGTTATCCAGCAGGCCGATATACCAGTTGATCGACCAGCCGCCCCATACCGTCACCAGTTTCGAGGCGTTGAACGAGTAGATCACCAGGATCAGCATCGGCAGATAGATGAACAACAGGCCCAGCACCAGCATCATGCTCGAGAAACTGAAGCGCTTCATTCCTTGCCCTCCATTTCTTTGGCCTGACTGCGGTTGAACAGAATGATCGGCACAATCAGGATCGCCAGCATCACCACTGCCAGGGCGGATGCCACCGGCCAGTCACGGTTGTTGAAGAACTCTTGCCAGAGCACTTTACCGATCATCAGGGTTTCCGGGCCGCCCAGCAGTTCCGGAATCACGAACTCGCCCACCACCGGGATGAACACCAGCATGCAACCGGCGATGATGCCGTTCTTGGACAGCGGTACAGTGATTTTCCAGAAGCTGTTGAACGTACTCGAGCCCAGGTCGGCCGCGGCCTCCAGCAGGCTGGTGTCGTGTTTCACCAGGTTCGCGTACAGCGGCAGGATCATGAACGGCAGGTAGGAGTAGACCACGCCGATGTACACCGCGATGTTGGTATTGAGGATCTGCAGCGGCTCGTTGATCCAGCCCATCGACATCAGGAAGCCATTGAGCAGGCCGTTGTTGCTGAGGATGCCCATCCAGGCATAGACCCGGATCAGGATCGCAGTCCAGGTCGGCATCATGATCAGCAGCACCAGTACGGTCTGCAGCTCTTTACGGGCGCTGGCGATGGCATAGGCCATCGGGTAGCCGATCAGCAGGCAGAGGATGGTGCTGAAGAACGCCATCTTCAGCGAGCCGAGGTAGGCGGCGATGTACAGCTCGTCGTCCCCCAGCATCGCGTAGTTGCCAAGGTTGAGCAGCACCTGCAGCTTCTGATCGACGTAGCTGTAGATCTCGGTGTAGGGCGGAATGGCCACGTCCGCTTCGGCGAAGCTGATCTTCAGGACAATGAAGAACGGCAGCATGAAGAACAGAAACAGCCAGATGAACGGAACCCCGATGACCAGTTGACGGCCACCGGGAATAATTCGATCGAGTCGGCGCTTGAGCTTTCGCATGTTCATGAGCGCAGTACCACGCCGCTGTCGTCTTCCCACCAGACGTAGACCTGATCACCCCAGGTCGGCCGCGCGCCACGACGCTCGGCGTTGGCCACGAAGGACTGCACCAGCTTGCCGCTCGGCAGCTCGACGTAGAACACCGAGTGACCGCCCAGGTAGGCAATGTCGTGGACCTTGCCGCTGGACCAGTTGTACTCGCAGGTCGGCATCTCGGCGGTGACCAGGAGCTTTTCCGGACGGATCGCGTAGGTCACCGACTTGTCCTGGACCGAGGTGCTGATGCCGTGGCCGACATAGATATTGCGGTCCAGGTCCTTGCAGGTGATCAGCGCGTGACCTTCGGCATCGTCCACCACCTCACCTTCGAAGATGTTGACGTTGCCGATGAACTCGCACACCAGGCGACTGACCGGGGTCTCGTAGATATCGATCGGGCTGCCGATCTGGGCAATCCAGCCCAGGTGCATGATGGCGATACGCTCGGCCATGGTCATGGCCTCTTCCTGATCGTGGGTCACCATGACGCAGGTCACGCCTACGCGCTCGATGATCTCCACCAGCTCCAGCTGCATCTGCGAGCGCAGCTTCTTGTCCAGGGCGCCCATGGGTTCGTCCAGCAGCAGCAGCTTGGGACGCTTGGCCAGGGAGCGGGCCAGGGCCACGCGCTGGCGCTGGCCGCCGGACAGCTGGTGCGGCTTGCGCTTGGCGTACTGGCTCATCTGCACCAGCTTGAGCATCTCCGCCACCCGGGCGTCGATCTCGGCGGCAGGGATCTTGTCCTGCTTGAGGCCGAAGGCAATGTTCTGCGCCACGGTCATATGGGGGAACAGGGCGTAGGACTGGAACATCATGTTGATCGGCCGCTCGTAGGGCGGCATGTCGGTGATGTCCACGCCATCGAGGAAGATTCGCCCCTCCGTTGGCCGTTCGAAACCGGCCAGCATCCGCAACAAGGTGGACTTGCCCGAACCCGAGCCGCCGAGCAGAGCGAATATCTCGCCTTTCTTGATTTCCAGGGACACATCGTCCACGGCAACCGTCTCGTCGAACTTCTTCGTGACCCGGTCGATTTTGACCAGCACCTGCTTAGGTGTCTGGTCGCCCTCGAGGGCTTTCTTATAGGCGCCGGAGGCAACTGCCATTTGCGAAACTCCCAACAAAATTTGCAGCCCGTCCCACGTGGACGGACCTTGGATAGTTTGAGCCTGTGGAACTACTTACCCGTCTTGACCTTGGTCCAGCTGCGGGTCATCAAGCGTTGGATATTGGGTGGCAACTCGGTGGACACGTAAGTCTTTTCGAGCACGGCCTGCGGTGGATAAACCGCTTCGTCGGTGCGAATGGATTGCTCCATCAGCTTGTCCGACCCGGGATTGGGGTTGGCATAACCGACGTAGTCACTGACCTGGGCAATCACCTCAGGTTGCAGCAAATAGTTGATGAAGGCGTGCGCTTCCTTGACGTTGCTCGAATCCTTGGGGATCGCCAGCATGTCGAACCACAGAGCACCGCCCTCCTTCGGAATCGCGTAGGCGATGTTCACGCCCTTGCCGGCGTCGGCGGCCCGGGCCTTGGCCTGGAACACGTCGCCGGAAAAACCGATGGCCACGCAGATATTGCCGTTGGCCAGGTCCGAGATGTACTTGGACGAATGGAAGTAAGTCACGTAAGGACGCACCGCCAGCAACTTGGCTTCGGCCTTCTTGTAGTCCTGGGGATTGGTGCTGTTGGCGTTCAGCCCCAGGTAGTTGAGGACCGTGGGCATCATTTCATCGGCAGAATCGAGGAAGGCCACGCCGCAGCTATTGAGCTTCTTGATGTTCTCCGGCTCGAACAACACGCTCCAGGAGTCGATCTTGTCCACACCCAGGACCGCCTTGACCTTGTCGACGTTGTAGCCGATGCCGTTGGTGCCCCACAGGTACGGCACCGCGTACTGGTTGCCCGGATCGTTCATTTCCAGGCGCTTGAGCAGGGCCGGGTCAAGGTTCGAATAATGGGTCAGCAAGCTCTTGTCGAGCTTCTGGAAAGCCCCAGCCTTGATCTGCTTGCCCAGGAAGTGGTTGGACGGCACCACCACGTCATAACCGGTGCGACCGGCCAGCAACTTGCCTTCCAGGGTTTCGTTGGAATCGAATACGTCGTACACCGGCTTGATGCCCGTGGCTTTTTCAAATTCGGCCAGGGTGTTCTGACCGATGTAGTCGGACCAGTTATAAATATGCACGGTCGGTGCAGCCTGCGCGCCAGCCACCAGCGTCAGGCTGGCGGCGACCAGCATGGCTTTGCGAAATAAAGAAATAGGCAAGTGGAGGTCCTCTTAAATAGTTGGGCCCAAGTTGCCCCGCGCTACCTGACAGCCTCCGAGCTGCCCAGCAACAAAACCGGCGCGCAACTTACCCTCGATAAACCAATCCAGCAAAACTTTCTGTCATTTAATTGTTTCCTGTTGCCGCCCTCGCCACGACGACGGCAACAGGTGGTGCTGCAAATCGGCTTATTTACCGGATTTGATCTTGGTCCAGCTGCGGGTCAGGATGCGCTGGGTCGCGGCCGGCAAGTCGGCGATCGCATACAGCTTGGCCTGTACATCAGCCGGCGGGTAAACGCCCGGGTCGCTGGTGATGTCTTTATCGACCAACGGGGTTGCAGCCGCGTTACCGTTGGGGAAACGCACGGCGTTGGTGATTTCGGCCATGACTTCAGGCTTTTGCAGGAAGGTCATGAACTTGTAGGCGCCGTCGACGTTTTCCGCGTCTTTAGGGATGGCGACCATGTCGTAGAAGCTGCCAGCACCCTCTTTGGGAATGTTGTAGCTGACCTTGACCTTGTCACCGGCTTCGGCGGCACGAGCCTTGGCCTGATAGATGTCGCCCGAGTAACCCACGGCGACGCAGATGTTGCCGTTAGCCAGGTCGGAGATGTACTTGGACGAGTGGAAGTAGGCGATCGAAGGACGGATCTTGAGGAACAGCGCTTCGGCTTCAGCCAGTTGCTTTTTGTCCTGGCTGTCGGTCGGGTAGCCCAGGTAGTGCAGCGCCACCGGAATCATCTCGGTTGGCGAGTCGAGGAAACTGACGCCGCACGCCTTCAACTTCTCGGCGTTTTCCGGCTTGAACAGCAGGTCCCAGGAGTTGGTGGGTGCGTCGGCGCCCAATACGGCCTTGACCTTCTCGGCGTTGAAACCGATGCCGATCGAACCCCACATGTAAGGGAAGGCGTGCTTGTTGCCCGGGTCGCTCACCGATACTGCCTTGAGCAGCGATTCGTTGAGGTTCTTCCAGTTCGGCAACTTGGACTTGTCCAGTTCCTGATAGACACCGGCCTTGATCTGCTTGGCCAGGAAGTTGTTGGAAGGCACTACCACGTCGTAGCCGGATTTGCCGGCGAGCAACTTGGCTTCCAGGGTTTCGTTGCTGTCGAACACGTCATAGACCACTTTGATGCCCGACTCGGCTTCAAATTTCTTGATGGTGTCCGGGGCAATGTAATCGGACCAGTTGTAAACGTGCAGCACTTTATCGTCCGCCTGCGCTGCCGCCGCCATCACGCCCATCAGGGACATGGCGAGGAGGGTCTTGCCAGCTAACTTCATACCTAATGCCTTCATGCGTAATGCTCCAATTATTCTTTTTTAACCACTCGCTCAGCGGCCAGTCTCGGGGCGACCAAAACGGCGGGTAGTCTGGCAAGATCCAAGGCCGGCTTTCAAGGAAAGACCCATCCTTTATATCTGCTTCGAGCGCCGTGCCCGCAAGCACCGCGCTCAAAGCCTAGCACTCAGCTCTGCAGCACACTCAAGGTCAGATCCAGGCACTTGCGCGCCTTGGCCACCAGTTCGTCGATCTCCGCCTCGCTGATCACCAGCGGTGGCGCAATGATCATGGTGTCGCCGACGGCACGCATGATCAGACCGTTATCGAAGCAGAACTGTCGGCAGATCATGCCTACGCCACGACCTTCGTAACGTGCCCGGGTGGCCTTGTCCTTGACCAGCTCGATCGCCCCCAGCAGGCCTACCCCGCGAACTTCGCCCACCAACGGGTGATCACTCAGCTCACGCAGACGTTTCTGCAAATAGGGTGCCGCTTTTTCGTGGGCGCGCTGGATAATTTTTTCATCGCGCATGATGCGGATGTTTTCCAGGGCCACGGCAGCGGCCACCGGATGGCCGGAGTAGGTGAAACCGTGGTTGAAATCACCGCCCTCGTTGAGCACCGCCACCACTTCGTCACGGACAATCAGGCCGCCCATGGGGATGTAGCCGGAGGTCAGGCCCTTGGCGATGGTCATCATGTCGGGCTTGAGATCGTAGAAATCGCTACCGAACCACTCACCGGTGCGGCCGAAGCCACAGATCACTTCGTCGGCGACGAAGAGGATGTCGTACTTGGCGAGGATTTCCTTGATCCGCGGCCAGTAGCTGTCCGGCGGCACAATCACGCCGCCAGCGCCCTGGATCGGCTCGGCGATAAAGGCACCGACGTTATCCACGCCCAGCTCCAGGATCTTCTCTTCCAGCTGGTTGGCCGCCCAGATGCCGAACTCTTCTGGGCTCATGTCGCCGCCTTCGCCGAACCAGTACGGTTGCGGGATGTGGACAATGCCCGGAATCGGCAGGTCGCCCTGTTCGTGCATGTAAGTCATGCCGCCGAGGCTGGCGCCCGCCACGGTGGAGCCGTGGTAGCCGTTAACCCGGCTGATGATGGTCTTCTTGTTCGGCTGGCCCTTGATCGCCCAGTAATGGCGGACCATGCGCAGCATGGTGTCGTTGCCTTCGGAGCCGGAGCCGGTGAAGAACACGTGATTCATGCCTTCCGGTGCGACATCGGCGATTGCCTTGGACAGCTCCAGCACCGGCGGGTGGGCGGTCTGGAAGAACAGGTTGTAATAGGGCAGTTCACGCATTTGCTTGCTGGCGGCTTCCGCCAATTCATCACGACCATAGCCGATGGCTACGCACCACAGGCCAGCCATACCGTCGAGAATCTGATTGCCTTCACTGTCCCAGAGGTACACACCCTTGGCATGGGTGATGATCCGCGGCCCCTTCTCCTTCAATTGCTTGAAGTCGCTGAAAGGCGCCAGGTGGTGATCACTGCTGAGGGTTTGCCACTCGCGGGTTTGCGGGTTTTTATGAGTCATCAATCTCTCCTAAGTGTCAGTGAAGGCGCCGCTGGGGGGCAGCGGCGCCCGGCGAATCAGACGGCGAACAGCAGGAATTCCCGCTCCCACGAACTGATCACGCGCTTGAAGTTTTCGTGCTCGGCCCGCTTCACCGCGACGTAGCCGGTGATGAACTTCTGGCCCAGGTACTTCTCGATGGTCTTGCTGTTTTCCATTCGCTCCAGGGCGTCCTCGATGGTCAACGGCAGGCGCAGGTTGCGTCGTTCATAACCACGACCGACCACTGGCGCGCTCGGGTTGTGGCCTTCGACCATACCAATGAAGCCGCACAGCAGGCTGGCAGCAATGGCCAGGTAAGGGTTGGCGTCGGCGCCCGGCAGGCGGTTTTCCACCCGACGGTTCTGCGGCCCGGCATCCGGCACCCGCAGGCCCACGGTGCGGTTTTCTTCGCCCCACTCGACGTTCACTGGCGCCGAGGTATCGGGCAGGAAGCGGCGGAACGAGTTGACGTTGGGGGCGAACAGCGGCAGCAGCTCGGGGATGAACTTCTGCAAACCGCCAATGTGGTTGAGGAACAGCTGGCTCATGGTCCCGTCTTCGTTGGAGAAGACGTTCTTGCCGGTGTTGATGTCGATGACGCTCTGGTGCAAGTGCATGGCGCTGCCAGGCTCGCCGGTCATGGGCTTGGCCATGAAGGTTGCGGCCACGTCATGCTTGAGTGCGGCTTCGCGCATGGTGCGCTTGAACACCAGGATCTGGTCAGCCAGGGACAAGGCGTCACCGTGACGGAAGTTGATCTCCATCTGCGCCGTGCCGTCCTCATGGATCAGGGTGTCCAGGTCCAGCTCCTGCAGTTCGCACCAGTCGTAGACATCTTCGAACAGCGGATCGAATTCGTTGGCCGCTTCAATGGAGAACGACTGGCGCCCGGTTTCAGGACGGCCGGAACGGCCGATGGGCGGCTGCAGGGGATAGTCGGGGTCGTCACTGCGCTTGGTCAGGTAGAACTCCATCTCCGGCGCCACGATGGGCTGCCAGCCGTGGTCGGCGTAGAGCTTGAGGACCTTCTTCAAGACGTTGCGTGGCGACAGCTCGATGGGGTTGCCCTGCTTGTCGTAGGTGTCGTGGATCACCTGGGCAGTGGGTTCGATGGCCCAGGGCACGAGATACACCGCGTTCTGGTCGGGACGGCAGACCATGTCGATGTCCGCCGGGTCCAGCAGCTCGTAATAGATGTCGTCTTCGACATAGTCGCCGGTCACGGTCTGCAACAGCACGCTCTCGGGCAGGCGCATGCCTTTTTCGGCAATGAACTTGTTGGTCGGCGAGATCTTGCCCCGGGTGATACCGGTCAAGTCGCCGATCATGCATTCGACTTCTGTGATCTTGTGGTCTTTCAACCAATCGGTGAGCTGGTCGAGGTTGTTACTCATAAATGCCTCTAGGCTGAGTTTCCTGACTCTCTATTAAGTCAGGCCTTGTGTGACGCTTCGGCGTCGCGTTGTTTTGCCCGCTTGCGGCAGGCATCACCAAAAGCCTGGAAGATGGCCAGATAGTGAGGATTGCAGCTTACCTGCCATTCGGGGTGCCATTGCACCCCTAAAGCAAATGCCTTGCCTCCCTCGACCGAGATGGCCTCCACCAGACCGTCAGGCGCCAGCGCCTCGACCCGCAGGCCCGGCGCCAGACGTTCAATACCTTGCGCATGAATCGAGTTGACTTGAATCTTCTGCGGCAGGCCCAGATTCGCCAGGATCCCGCCCGTTTGAACGTGCAGATCATGGGCGGGCGCGTACCAGGCATCCAGTGGCTGATCGGGCTCTTCATCATGGCGGTGGTCCATGAACGGCTGCACTTCATGCACGTTCTGATGAAGGCTGCCGCCCAGGGCCACATTCATTTCCTGAAATCCGCGACAGATACCCAGCACCGGAACACCGGCTTCGACGGCGGCATTCAACAGCGGCAGAGTGGCCGCGTCCCGTGCAGAATCATGAGCAGTGCCCGGCGCGCTGGCAGGCCCCTGATAATGGAAAGGTTCGATATTGGAAGGAGAACCGGTAAAGAGGATGCCGTCCAGGCCGTCCAGAATATCGGACGGGGAAAGCCACTGCGCCATGGACGGAAGAATCACCGGCACGCCCTGGGCTGCGCTGGCTACCGCCTGTACATACTCGTCGCCACTGATGTGATATGCATGCAGACCGATCTGCCTGGAGCAGGCGGTCACGCCGATTAACGGCAGGCGAGACATGAAACACCCCGGTATTATTGCTGTTATGGGTTTGATTCGAGCTTAGCGTTGTTCATTTTTTTACACAACACCCCCGTAAAAAATACAACACGGCCCGCTCAAGCCTGCGGTACCCAAGGTAGTCGAAGCCCAAAAAACGCCCTGTTTTGCCTCAAAAGAGCCTCGCCATCCCTTTATTAGGGCATAAAAGGCCTTACTTGACTTCGGCATGCCGTTCGGGTTGACTGAAACCAGAAAAGATCAATGATTGATATTTTTAACAACAAAGGTGTTGCATCATGTCGGTACCCCCGCGTGCCGTTCAGCTCAACGAAGCGAACGCGTTCCTTAAGGAACATCCTGAGGTTCTGTACGTTGACCTTCTGATTGCGGATATGAATGGTGTGGTGCGCGGCAAGCGCATCGAACGCACCAGCCTCCACAAGGTTTACGAGAAAGGCATCAACCTGCCGGCCTCCCTGTTTGCCCTGGATATCAATGGTTCTACGGTGGAAAGCACCGGCCTGGGCCTGGACATCGGCGATGCTGACCGAATCTGCTATCCAATCCCCGATACCCTGTGCAACGAGCCCTGGCAGAAGCGTCCTACCGCGCAACTGCTGATGACCATGCACGAGCTTGAAGGCGATCCGTTCTTCGCCGATCCACGAGAAGTACTGCGCCAGGTCGTGGCCAAGTTCGACGAACTGGGACTGACCATCTGCGCCGCCTTCGAACTGGAGTTCTACCTGATCGACCAGGAGAACGTGAACGGCCGCCCACAACCGCCACGTTCGCCGATCTCCGGCAAACGCCCGCATTCCACCCAGGTCTACCTGATCGACGATCTCGACGAATACGTCGACTGCCTCCAGGACATTCTCGAAGGTGCCAAAGAGCAAGGCATCCCCGCAGACGCCATCGTCAAGGAAAGTGCCCCGGCGCAGTTCGAAGTGAACCTGCACCACGTCGCCGACCCGATCAAGGCCTGCGATTACGCGGTACTGCTCAAACGCCTGATCAAGAACATCGCCTACGACCATGAGATGGACACCACCTTCATGGCCAAGCCTTACCCGGGCCAGGCGGGCAACGGTCTGCACGTCCACATTTCGATTCTGGATAAAGATGGCAAGAACATCTTTGCCAGCGAGGATCCCGAGCAGAACGCCGCACTGCGTCACGCGATCGGCGGTGTGCTCGAGACCCTACCGGCGCAGATGGCTTTCCTCTGCCCGAACGTCAACTCCTACCGTCGTTTCGGCGCACAGTTCTATGTGCCGAACTCGCCGAGCTGGGGCCTGGACAACCGTACCGTGGCCCTGCGGGTGCCTACCGGTTCGGCCGATGCCGTGCGCCTGGAACACCGGGTCGCCGGCGCCGACGCCAACCCTTACCTGTTGATGGCTTCGGTCCTGGCGGGCGTGCATCACGGCTTGACCAACAAGATCGAGCCGCCTGCGCCGACCGAAGGCAACAGCTACGAGCAGAACGAGCAGAGCCTGCCGAACAACTTGCGCGATGCCCTGCGCGAGCTGGACGACAGTGAGGTGATGGCCAAGTACATCGATCCGAAATACATCGACATCTTCGTGGCCTGCAAAGAGAGCGAGCTGGAGGAGTTCGAACACTCCATCTCCGACCTCGAGTACAACTGGTACCTGCACACCGTCTAAGCGGTTGTTGCAAAAAAACAACGCCGCGGAGCTCACACAGCCCGCGGCGTTTTTTTGTGCCTCGCCGTTATGGCCGGCGGATACAGGAATCCTGGCGCTCTCGCGTACAATGCCCGCTGCCCAGTAGGAGACACCGATGACGCGCACCGCCCCTCTTCGCAAACCCCGTGCACGCAGCCAGGCCCGGATCGACTCGATACTCGACGCCGCCCGGACCCTGCTGGCCAGCGAGGGGGTGGCCAGCCTGTCGATCTACAGCGTGGCGGAACGAGCGCAGATTCCACCGTCCTCGGTCTATCACTTCTTCGCCAGTGTCCCTGCCCTGCTGGAAGCCCTGACCGCTGATGTCCACGCCGGGTTTCGCGCCTGCCTGCAAGCTCCCATCGACCACGACCGGCTCGACAGCTGGCGGGACCTGTCACGCCTGGTTGAACAACGCATGCTCGACATCTACGGCGAGGACGCGGCGGCCCGCCAGTTGATCCTCGCCCAACACGGCTTGACGGAAGTCACCCAGGCCGATCGCCAGCACGACATCGAGCTGGGTGACCTGATGCACAAGCTGTTCGATCACCACTTCGAGCTGCCGACCCTGCCCCGGGATGTGGATGTATTCGCCCTGGCCATGGAGCTGGGAGATCGGGTGTACGCCCGTTCGGTGCAACAGCACGGGCAAATCACCCCGCGCATGGCGGAGGAAGGCATGCGGGTCTTCGATGCCTACCTGAGCCTCTACTTGCCGCCCTACCTGCCCAAGCGTCCAGCGTCTCTCTGAGCGCTCAAGCCTGCCGCAACAGCAACCTGTCGATGCTGTGATCCGCTGATTTGTGAATGATCAGATTCGCCCGTTCCCGGGTCGGCAGGATGTTTTCGACGAGATTCTTCAGGTTGACCCGATCCCAGGTATCGGATGCCACCGACAGGGCTTCAAGGTCCGAAAGCCCCTTGTACTTGTTGAAGTAGGAATCTGCCGCCTGGAACGCGGTGTTCTTCAAGTAGACAAAGCGCTCCAGGTACCAGGCCTTGATCGCCTCCTCGGACGCATCGACGTAAATGGAGAAGTCGATGAAGTCCAGGGGGTTCAAGCCTTGCCCCTGCTCGCCCTGCAGCACATTCAGGCCTTCGAGGATGATGATATCCGGAGCCTCCACCGACTGCGCCTCATCGGCCAGGATGTCGTAGCGGACGTGGGAATAGATGGGAATCCTGACGGCCTCGCCCTTCCTGCACACCGACTGCAGAAAATCCACGAACAACGGCTCATCGTAGGATTCGGGAAACCCCTTGCGGTGCAGAATATTTTTTTCCTGGAGGGTCGCCAGTGGGAAAAGAAAGGAGTCTGTAGTCACCAGATGCACATTGGGCTTGTCCGGCCAATAGGCCAGAAGGGCCGCCAGGACCCTGGCAAAACTGCTTTTGCCCACCGCGACACTGCCGGATACACCTATGACATAAGGTGCCTTGAAACCTGCCTGGGGGGCCTTGAGCGACTGCACCTGGGCCGCATGCAAATGCAGCAGCCGCGACAGCGGGAGCAGGATCTGCCTCACCTCCTCGGACGCCATGGGCTGGGTCGGACTGGTCAGCGTCTCCATCTCGGACGGTGACAGACTCATGGGTTCTGCGGCCCGCAGAGCTGACCAGCGATCGCGATCAAACTCCAGATACCCTACGTTTGGACCCTGCTCTGTTGTCATGTTTGTACTGTTCAGGCCTTGCCGAAAGCAGGGAAAGTATCAAATCTGACCGTTATTTACAGCGTCCATGAAAAAAGCCCCGAAGGACTCGCACCCTTCGGGGCTGTTGCACTGCATTGCTCACAACTTGGCGATCGACACCTCGGTGGATTTCACGAAGGCAATCACCTCGCTGCCGATGGACAGTTCCAGCTCCTTGACCGAACGGGTGGTGATCACCGAAGTGACAATCCCGGACGCGGTCTGCACGTCGATTTCCGACAGCACGTCACCCTCGACGATTTCCTTGATGGTGCCCTTGAACTGATTGCGAACGTTGATGGCTTTAATGGTCATGGTATTTCTCCTGGGATCGAAATGATTCGCTGTTTTAAAGTGCCCAGCGCAACTGCGTGGGCAAGGGTGAAACGGGTTCCGGTTCCGGTGGTGAACCTGGCAGTGCCAGCACGCGATTGAGGACTTCGGTTTCCAGGGCCGCCAGGCGATGGGAACCTCGCACCCGCGGGCGTGGCAGCTCGACGTGCAGGTCAAGCCCCACCTCGCCGTCTTCGATCAGGATCACCCGATCGGCAATCGCCACGGCCTCACTGACATCGTGGGTGACCAGCAATACGGTGAAGCCATGCTGCTGCCACAAACGTTCGATCAACTGCTGCATCTCGATCCGGGTCAGGGCATCCAGTGCCCCCAGCGGCTCGTCCAGCAGTAACAGTCGCGGCTGATGAATCAGGGCACGAGCCAGGGCCACCCGCTGTTTCTGGCCACCTGACAGCGCCGCCGGCCATTCATTGGCGCGATCCGCCAGGCCCACCGCTTCAAGGGCTTCCAGGGCCTGAGGCCGCCAGTTGCCCTTGAGGCCGAGCCCGACGTTGTCGATGACTTTCTTCCAGGGCAGCAAACGTGCCTCCTGGAACATCAACCGGGTGTCTTCGATGGCTGCGCTCAAGGGCGCGGAGCCTGCCAGCAACTCGCCGCCCGTGGGCTGATCGAGACCGGCCAGCAGGCGCAGCAAGGTGCTTTTGCCGCAACCGCTGCGCCCCACTACCGCCACGAACTGACCGGCAGGAATGTGCAGATCGACTTCCCGCAGCACCTGCCGCGAACCGAAGGTCTTTTGCAATTTGCGCACGGCCAGGGGAATGCCCCGCAGCAGCCGTGGAGGTTGTTGAGCCGTCATTGAGCATCTCCCCTGGCCACTTGGTAGGCCGGATGCCAGCGCAGCCAGACCCGCTCCAGGCCCCGCGCTGCGAGGTCGGCGAGCTTGCCGAGCACCGCGTACATGACAATGGCCAGCACCACCACGTCGGTCTGCAGGAACTCACGGGCATTCATGGCCAGATAGCCGATGCCGGAGCTGGCGGAGATGGTTTCAGCAACGATCAGCGTCAGCCACATGAAGCCCAGGGCAAAACGCACCCCCACCAGGATCGAGGGCAAGGCTCCCGGCAGGATCACTTGGCGAAACAGCGCGAACCCCGACAGTCCGTAGCTACGGGCCATCTCCACCAGCGCCGGATCAACGTTGCGAATGCCGTGGTAAGTGTTGAGGTAGATCGGGAACAGAGTGCCCAGGGCTACCAGAAAGATCTTCGCCGACTCGTCGATACCGAACCACAGGATCACCAGGGGAATCAGCGCCAGGTGCGGTACGTTGCGGATCATCTGCACCGAGCTGTCCAGCAAGCGCTCGCCCCATTTCGACAAACCGGTGATGAAGCCCAGCGCCAGACCGATACCGCCGCCGATGACAAAACCCAGCCCCGCACGCCAGCCACTGATGGCCAGGTGAGTCCAGATATCGCCACTGCGTACCAGGCTGACCCCGGCCTCGATCACCGCGCTGGGGGCCGGCAGGATACGGGTCGACAGCCAACCCGCCGACACCGACAGCTGCCACACCGCGAGCAGCAGCAACGGCAGCCCCCAGGGCGCCAGCCGATGCACTATGCGTTGTCCACTCATGACCGCACCTCAGCTCTGGGACGCAGCTTTGGGGATGATGTCGTTGGCGACCATTTCCCCGAACGGACTGACATAACCTGCAGCTTCAGGCAGCTTGGGGCGCTCGATGTCCAGATGCGGAAACAGCAGTTCGGCCACCCGGTAGGACTCTTCCAGGTGTGGATAACCGGAGAAGATAAAGGTGTCGATGCCCAGGTCTGCGTACTCTTGCATCCGCGCTGCCACCGTAGGACCGTCGCCCACCAGGGCCGTGCCGGCGCCACCACGCACCAGGCCTACCCCGGCCCAGAGGTTCGGGCTCACTTCCAGTTTGTCGCGGCGCCCTCCATGCAGGGCCGCCATGCGCTGCTGGCCGACGGAATCGAAGCGGGCCAGGGACGCCTGGGCCCGAGCGATGGTGTCGTCGTCCAGATGGGAAATCAGGCGCTCGGCGGCCTGCCAGGCCTCGGCATTGGTTTCTCGCACAATCACATGCAGGCGGATGCCAAAACGCACGGTGCGCCCCAGCTTGGCGGCCTTGTCCCGCACCTGCTGGATCTTCTCGGCCACGGCGGCCGGTGGTTCGCCCCAGGTCAGGACCATCTCCACCTGCTCGGCGGCCAGGTCCTGGGCGGCTTCCGAAGAGCCGCCGAAATACAGCGGTGGACGGGGTTGCTGCAGCGGCGGATAGAGCAGCTTGGCGCCCTTCACGCTGATGTGCTGGCCGTCGTAATCCACGGTTTCGCCTTCCAGCACCCGCCGCCAGATACGGGTGAATTCCACGGAGGCCTGGTAACGCTCTTCATGGTCGAGGAACAGGCCATCGCCGGCCAACTCGTCCGGATCACCACCGGTCACCAGGTTGAACAGCGCCCGACCACCGGACAAGCGATCCAGGGTCGCAGCCTGACGCGCCGCCACCGTCGGGGAAATGATCCCGGGACGCAGGGCTACCAGAAACTTCAGACGCTGGGTCACCGGAATCAGCGAGGCCGCCACCAACCAGGAATCCTCGCAGGACCGCCCGGTGGGAATCAGCACCCCGCCAAAACCAAGGCGGTCGGCAGCCTGGGCGATCTGTTGCAGGTATGCATGATCGACGGCGCGAGCGCCTTCGGCGGTGCCAAGGTAATGGCCGTCGCCGTGGGTGGGCAGAAACCAGAAGATGTTGAGGCTCATGGAGTTGTCTCCTAAGGGGTCGAATTACGGCGCTTTGGCCACGGCGGCAGTGGGCGTCCAGATCACGTCTTTGATGCTCAGCGGCTTGGGAATCAGCTTGAGCTGATAGAAGCTGTCGGCGATTTTCTGCTGCGCGGCGATCACTTCCGGAGTCAGGAAGGCCGCACCGTAGCCCTGGCGTTTCACCGAGGTCAGGGTGATGTCGGTAGACAGGCCCAACAGCGGCGCCACCTGCTGGGTGACCTCCTGCGGGTTGGCCTTGGACCACTCGCCCACGGCCCGCACTTCCTCCACCAGGGCCTTGATCACCTCGGGGTGCTGCTGTGCGTAGGGTTTGGTCGCCAGGTAGAACTGGTGGTTGTCGACGATGCCACTGCCGTCACGCAGAGTGCGTGCCTGCAGTTGCTGCTCGGCCGCCGCCTGGTAAGGGTCCCAGATCACCCAGGCGTCGACACTGCCACGCTCGAACGCTGCGCGGGCATCGGCCGGGGGCAGGAACACAGTCTGGATATCGCTGTACTTGAGGCCGGCGTCTTCCAGGGCGCGGACCAGCAGGTAATGGACGTTGGAGCCCTTGTTCAGCACCACCTTCTTGCCCTTGAGGTCCTGCACCGATTTGATCGGCGAGTCCTTGGGCACCAGGATCGCTTCGCTATGGGGCGCCGGCGGTTCATAGGCCACGTAGAGCAGATCGGCACCGGCAGCCTGGGCAAATACCGGTGGAGTTTCGCCGGTCACACCGAAGTCGATGGAGCCGACATTCAGCCCCTCCAGCAGCTGCGGGCCGCCCGGGAACTCGGTCCATTGCACGTCTACGCCCTGCTGCGCCAGGCGCTTTTCCAGGGAGCCCTTGGCCTTGAGCAGCACCAGGGTGCCGTATTTCTGATAACCGATACGCAAGGTCTCGGCTTGAGCTTGAACAATGGCGCCGAAGGACACAGCCGCAGCAAACAGAGCGACCAGACCGCGACGCAAAATGACAGGGCGCATGGCGCTCTCCTTTTTGCTGTGGGGGTTGTGGCTGCACCTGCTTGCCCGTTGGCGGGCGAGTAAGGCCAGTACTTCAAATCAGGGGTGTGACTCAAATGCTCCAGCGAGCACTCAACAGACGTTCATTCAACACATGCGGGTCCAGCGGTTTGGGACGACGTGCCATCGCGCTGTGGAACTGCTCCAGGGCTTCGCTCAAGCGTTGCTCCAGAGCCTGCGCCAGCTGCGGCTGGACACTGCCTTCGCCATAAGCGATCTGGCTGTCCTCGGCAAAGATGCCCTGGAGCATTTCCTGGGCCTTGAGTGCCGAGAGCACAGGCTTGAGGGCGTAATCCACCGCCAGCATGTGGGCGATGCTGCCGCCCGTGGCCATGGGCAGCACCACCTTGTGGCTCAGGGCACGTTCCGGCAGCAGGTCGAGCAGGGTTTTCAGGGCCCCGGAAAAAGACGCCTTGTACACCGGCGTGGCAATCAGCAGGCCGTCGGCCTGCTCAATGTGTTGCAGCAGATCGATGACCATGGGGCTGTCGAAGCGGGCGTGAAGCAGATCTTCGGCCGGGAAGTCCCGCACCTGGTAACTGACCACTTCCACGCCTTGCTGCTGCAACCAGCGCTTGGCCAACTCCAGCAGCACCCCGGAACGGGAGCGTTGGCTGGGACTGCCACCGAGAGAGACCACCAGCATGCAGGGGATTCCTTGAACAAGATAAAGCGATTCGCGGGATGCGATCTCGCCGGACTGGACAGACCTTAACAGTCTATTTTTATATCCATAAATCTTATTTATTCATTTGTTTATTCCTTATATGCATATAAGGAAGTATTTCTCGCAGGCAAAAAAATAGGCCGTCGAAACGGCCTTAAAACCCCTGCTTTATGGATCTGTTACCCCTGAACTCTCCGTAGGAGCGGGCTTGCCCGCGAAAAAGCCCGCAAAACCTTGCATCGGCCTCACGACCGCCTTCGCCGGCAAGCCGGCTCCTACAGCGGCTCGTGTATCAACGGTTGGGTTGCGGCGTCAGGCGCAGGTAAGGCTTCACTGCGCGATAACCTTTGGGAAAGCGGCGCTTGATCTCTTCCTCGTCCTTGAGCGAGGGCACGATCACCACCTCGTCACCATCCTGCCAGTTAGCCGGAGTAGCCACTTTGTAGTTGTCGGTGAGTTGCAACGAGTCAATCACCCGGAGAATTTCGTGGAAATTGCGCCCGGTACTGGCGGGATAGGTGATGGTCAGGCGAATCTTCTTGTTCGGGTCGATGACGAACAGCGAACGCACGGTCAGCGTGTCGTTGGCATTGGGGTGAATCAGGTCATAGAGGTCCGACACTTTGCGATCGGCGTCCGCCAGGATCGGAAAATTGACGATGGTGTGCTGGGTTTCGTTGATGTCCTCGATCCAGCGGTGATGGGAATCCACCGGGTCCACCGACAGGGCAATGGCTTTGACTCCGCGCTGAGCGAACTCGTCCTTGAGCTTGGCGGTGAAACCCAGCTCGGTGGTGCACACCGGCGTGAAGTCTGCGGGGTGGGAAAACAGCACGCCCCAGCTATCGCCCAGCCACTCGTGGAAACGAATCTTGCCGGCACTGGAATCCTGTTCGAAGTCGGGGGCGATGTCGCCCAGTCTGAGGCTCATGGGGTGCTGCTCCTGTGAGTGCGTGATGGAGCTACTCTGCCTGCACCGGAGCTTATTTAAAAAGAATAAATATCGATTTATTAATAACTGAATTGAATATTAAAAATCTCTTCACTGGACGCGCGCGCAGGCGAAGACCACCCTTCTCAACAAGGTTCGAGAAGGCCTTGAGTAGCTGTACAAAGAGGGGGATTCAGGAAGGGCTCACGGGGGTGGGCCTGACTTGAAGCAATACCTCGCCCGGCATTGCGCCGGGCGAGGCTTTATCGCGCTATTACAACAGCGGGATCGAGTAGCTGACGATCAGACGGTTTTCGTCCTGATCGCGCTGGCTCGGGATGTCGTTGCGCCACATGGCGTTTTTCCAAGTGAAGCCCAGGTTCTTCAGCGGGCCTTCCGGAACAACGTAAGCGACGGTCAGGTCGCGTTCCCACTCGGAACGGCCGCTACCAGCTACAGCACCTTTAGCGGTTACGGTGTCGATGTTGTCACCGCGCAGGTAAACCACACCGGCAGTCAGGCCAGGGGCGCCCAGTTTGGCGAAGTCATAGGAGTAGCGCGCTTGCCAGGTACGCTCGCCGGCACGGGCGAACTTCTGGATCTGCATGTCGGTGATGATGTAGGCCGACGAGCCATCACCCTGGTTCAGCCAAGGGAAATCGCTGCTGCCGTTGCTGACCTGGTAGCCGCCACCAAAGGTATGACCGGCAACCGAGTACAGGAACAGGCCGCTATAAAGGTTGTTGTCAACCTTGCCTTTACCACTTGCTACACCAGAGTAGTTGCCAGTGGTGAAGTAGGTGGAGTCATGACCATTAGCACCATCGTCGCGGCTGTTGAAGTAACGCAGGTCGGACTTCAATACGCCCGGGCCGATTGCCCAGTTATGAGTCAGGCCCAGGAAGTGCTGCTTGTAGAAGTCTTCCAGGTTGCCGTAGTAGTACTGAGCGGTGAGGTCCTTGGTGATCTTGTAGTCGCCACCACCGTAGATGAACTTGTTGCTATCACGAAAGCTTGCACCGCGGCTGTTGGCGCCAGCGATGGAGAGTTGTTCGTTGTTGCTGGAGTTACGGCCCTTGGCGTGCTCGATCTGACCACCGATCAGGGTCAGATCCTTGATGTCGTTGGTAGTGATCTGACCGCCCTGGAAGGTTTGCGGCAGCATACGACCATCGTTGGTCACGATAACCGGCAGTTTTGGCTGCAGGGTGCCCAGCTTCAGCTCGGTTTGCGAGATCTTGGCTTTGGCAGTCAGGCCCAGGCTGGAGTAGTTGTCAACGGCTTCGCCATTGGATTTGCTTGGAAATACGGTACCGCCGTAGGAGCTAGGAGTAGCGCCGTTGGTGCCGCCCCCCGAGTCCAGCTTGATACCCAGCAGGCCGATCGCGTCGAGACCGAAACCTACGGTGCCCTGGGTGTAGCCAGAGGTGAAGTTGAGCTGAAAGCCTTGGCCCCACTCTTCGTTCTTGCTCTGAACATTGCTGGCGGTTGCTGCCGCATGGTCACGGTTATCAGTATTGATATAGAAGTTGCGCAGCCCCAAGGTAGCCTTGCTGTCTTCGATGAAACCGGCGGCGCCTGCCTGCTGCGCCAAAACCCCTACGGCCACAGCCAGGGCCAAGGTGGACTTGTTCATGTTTCGCTCCTCTCGTTTCTAATTCTTGTGGTTCCTGGCCCCAGATCGAACGCCCGGGTGCCACAGATGCGCGATTAGCGCCAGACCGTGACTGATAAGTCAATCGTAACGGACTGTGTCTACGACCATGGTCTAATCGCAGTGATTTGGTCCATGCAGGGTAATGAATTACTCATAAACCCAAAAAGAATTGTTTAATTCTTTTTCATACCTTTCAGGAATAAAGCTCGCCACGGTAAAGCCGAGAATCCCAGCCTAGACACTCGCAAGCTTATTTCTGAAAAATATTTCCCCGATCCAGCCCCCAAGATCCCCCGCGCCAGAGGCGTAAAACGTCATGGAGGATCAAAAAAGCGACGCAATCATGGCTAAGAGCCTATCCTCCCGTCAATTTGTTACAGTTTTTGTATCGAAATGAAATTTTTCTGACATGTGCAGAAAACGGCAACGCCTCGATCCAGGGATCGAGGCGTTGCCTATTGCACGACGAGAAAAAGACTCAGAGGGCCTTTTCGAAGATCTTCGAATTGCGCTGGTAGTTGTACAACGAGGCCCTGGCCGAAGGCAGACGTTCGACGCTGCTGGGCACAAAACCCCGCTCGCGAAACCAGTGGGCCGTGCGGGTAGTGAGCACGAACAAGGTCTTCAGCCCCTGAGCCCGGGCCCGGGCTTCAATCCTTTCCAACAGTTCGTCGCCGCGCTTGCCATGACGATACTCAGGGTTCACCGCAAGGCAGGCCAGCTCGCCGGCATCGGAGTCGGCAATCTGGTACAAGGCAGCGCAGGCAATGATCATGCCCTCGCGCTCGACCACGCTGAACTGCTCGATTTCACGCTCCAGTACCTCCCGGGAGCGCCGCACCAGGATGCCCTGTTCTTCCAGCGGGCTGATCAGATCCAACAACCCGCCGACGTCTTCAATCGCCGCCTCGCGCACCCGCTCGAATTGCTCCTGGGCCACCAGGGTACCGCCGCCGTCACGGGTAAAGAGCTCCGTCAGCAGGGCGCCATCTTCGGCATAACTGACGATATGGCTACGTCCCACACCACCACGACAAGCCTCGGCAGCGGCGTCCAGCAGTTCGGCCTGATAGTTGCCACCCAGACGCTGCAAGTGCGCCGGAACCTGCTGCGGACGCAACTCGCGAACCAGTTTGCCGTTTTCATCCAGCAGACCGGGATCGGCACCAAACAGCAGCAGCTTGTCGGCCCCCAGATCGATGGCCGCGCGAGTGGCCACATCTTCACAAGCCAGATTGAAGGTCTCGCCAGTGGGCGAATACCCCAAGGGCGACAGCAGCACGATGGAGCGCTCGTCCAGCAGGCGATTGATGCCCTTGCGATCGACCCGACGCACTTCGCCGGTGTGGTGGTAGTCGACACCTTCCAGCACCCCGATCGGACGGGCCGTCACCAGGTTGCCGCTGGCGACCCGCAAGCGCGAACCCTGCATGGGCGAAGAAGCCATGTCCATGGACAGGCGCGCTTCAATGGCAATGCGCAATTGGCCCACGGCGTCGATCACGCATTCCAGGGTCGCTGCATCGGTAATCCGCAGACCGTGATGGTAATGGGGCGCCAGACCGCGAGCCGCCAGGCGGGCTTCGATCTGTGGGCGCGAACCGTGCACCAGCACCAGGCGAACCCCCAGGCTGTGGAGCAGCACCAGGTCGTGGACGATATTGCCGAAGTTGGGGTGTTCAACGCCGTCACCGGGGAGCATGACCACGAAGGTGCAGTCACGGTGGGCGTTGATATAGGGAGACGCGTGGCGGAGCCAATTGACGTATTCGGGCATGAACCTGAGCCTGTAAATAAAAAGCAGCCTATAAAAGGACGAAACGGAAAACGCACAACGGGCTGATGGTTATCGTCGGAACAGGCTTGGCAACACGCTTACTCTCCTCATGGGTACGGATCGGGACGCCGGTAATTTACTGAAATTGGGCCGGTGTCAGGCAGTAATGTTCAATCAACTCTCGTAGCAACTGCACAGTAGGCTGCAAGCGTGACATTTCGAGGTACTCCCCGGGCTGGTGGGCACAGGCAATGTCACCCGGGCCAAGCACCAGAGTCTCGCAGCCAAGGCGCTGAAGATAAGGCGCTTCAGTGCCAAACGCTACTGCTTCGGCACGATGCCCGGTAAGCCGTTCCGCCACCCGCACCAGCTCCGCGTCCTCGGACTGCTCGAACGGCGGCACCGCAGGGAACAGCGGCGCATAGTCGATCTGCACTTCATGCCGCTCGGCAATCGGTTGGAGCTTCTGCCGGATCGCCTCGCGCAGCACTTGCGGGTCCATGCCCGGCAAGGGACGCAGGTCGAACTCCAGGGAGCACTGGCCACAGATGCGGTTGGGATTGTCACCACCGTGGATGCAACCGAAGTTCAAGGTTGGTTGCGGCACGCTGAACTGCGGATTGCGGTATTCGCGCTGCCACAGCAGCCGCAGCCCCCGCAATTCGCCGATGGCATCGTGCATGGCCTCCAGAGCGCTGCGGCCCAGGCTCGGGTCTGAGGAATGGCCGCTGCGCCCGAGGATATCAATGCGCTCCATCATCACCCCCTTGTGCAGACGGATCGGCTTGAGGCCCGTGGGCTCGCCGATCACCGCCGCGCGCCCCAGCGGCCGCCCGGCTTCCGCCAGGGCCCGGGCCCCGGCCATGGAGCTTTCTTCATCACAGGTCGCCAGGATCAGCAGCGGCTGCTTGAATGGCTGCTCCAGCAACGGTCGCACCGCTTCGATGATCAAGGCGAAAAAGCCCTTCATGTCGCAACTGCCCAAACCGACCCAGCGGCCGTCGACCTCGGTCAACTTCAGCGGATCGGTCTGCCACAGAGCGGCATCAAACGGCACCGTGTCACTGTGTCCGGCCAGTACCAGGCCGCCAGGACCGCTGCCGAAGCTGGCCAGCAGATTGAACTTGCCAGGGCTGACCTGCTGGATATCGCAGGCAAAACCGAGGTCGCCGAGCCAACTGGCCAGCAAGTCGATGACCGAACGGTTGGACTGGTCCAGCGCAGGTTGAGTACAGCTCACCGACGGCGCGGCGATCAGTGCGGCAAACTGATCCTTCATGGACGGCAATGGCATGAGCTGGCTCCGGAAATCCCAAGATGGGGACCATCATAGAGGCATCTCGTGAGAGGAAGGAACCGTCGTGGCGCCTCCGGGCGCCTGGTCCTGTACACTGCACGGCCTTGGCAGCCAACTCTTCCCCCGGCTGCACTCCCGATCCTGGATTTTCCGGCCATGCAGAAAGAAACCGAAATCAAACTCCGCGTCAGCCGCGAAACCCTCGCCGCCCTGCGCGAGCACCCGCTACTGAAAAAACGCAACAAAAGTGGCTGGGAACGCCGTGAGCTGATGAACCAGTACTTCGACACCCCAGAGCGCGATCTGGCCCGGGCCAAAGTTGCCCTACGCCTGCGTCGTGACGGTGACGCAGTGATTCAGACCCTCAAGACCAGCGGCCAGAGCGTTGCCGGCCTGTCCGAGCGCAACGAATACGACTGGTCCTTGGCCAAAGCCAAGCTCGACGTGAAAAAACTCGACGGCGAATGCTGGCCCGAAGCCCTGGCCGAGCTGGACAAAAAGACCCTCAAGCCACTGTTCACCACCGACTTTGTCCGTGAACGCGCGGAAATCGCCTGGGGCCGCGGCAAGGCCAAGGTGGTGATCGAAGCGGCCCTGGACCTGGGCCAGGTGATCGCCGGCAAGCACAAGGAAGAAATCTGCGAGCTGGAGCTGGAGCTGCGCGAAGGCGAGCCCGCCGCCCTGCTGGAACTGGCGGCAGAGCTGGCCCTCACCCTGCCCCTGATGCCCTGCGACATCAGCAAGGCCGAGCGTGGCTATCGCCTGTTCGATGCCGGTAGCTACTCCTTGAGCCTGCCGGCGCCACAACTGAGTGCCGAAACCCCACTGGACGACGCCTTCGCTGCCCTGGCCTGGCACCTGCTGGGCAGCAGCCAGCGCCTGGCCGAACAGTATCGCTTCAACGGCCACTGGCGCCTGCTGCAGGACTGGGTGGATAACCTCGCCGAACTGCGAGCTCTGGCCAGCAGCCTGGGCCAGGCTGCGCCACGCCAGTCCACCGCTGAACTGCGCAGCGCCCTGGATGCCCTGCTGGAAGACTGGCGTCCGCTGGTACAAGCCGGCCTCGACGATGAAGACGTGCGCAAGGCCGCGCCGGAGCAATACCTCGAAGAGTTGCAGGACGTGCGCTGGGGCCTGTTCTCCCTGAACACCTCTCGCTGGCTGCTGGCCCGCGCCTGGACCGCCGAGCGCAACACCCGTGGCAACCGCCAGGGCGCAGCGCAACTGGGTAGCTGGCTGCCACGTCTGCTGGCCGAGGAAGCCACCGCCCTGCAGTTGCCGCGCTACCAGCAGCAACCCGAAGACCTGGCCGAGCAGCTGCCGCGTATCGAGCGCATCCAAGCCTGGCTGCATCATGCCCGTGCCGTGCTGGAGATCCCTGAACTGGATCGTCTATACGGTGAACTGAACAAGCTGGCACAACTGGCCAACGAACCCATCACCGACGAAGCCCTCGATGCCCGCAAACAGCAGGCCATCGCGGTGTACCAGAACCGCGCCTGGAAAACCCTGCTGCGCATGTAAGCCGCTCCCTCAGCGCAGTACCGGCAGGCTGGTGGTGGACTTGATCTCCGACAGGGCAACGATCGAGTTCACCTCCTGAATGCCCGGCACCATGGACAGTTTCTCGAAGAAAAACCGCTCATAGGCTTCGATGTCCGCCGTCACGATGCGCAACAGGAAATCCACGGCCCCCATCAGCACATAACACTCCAGCACCTCCGGAAAGCCGCGAATCGCCTCGGTGAACTCGGTGAAGTTGGAGCGTCCGTGGGCGTTGAGCTTGATCTCGGCAAAAATCTGCGTGTTGAGGCCGATCTTCTTGCGATCGAGCAGGGTCACCTGGCCACGGATCACCCCCTCCTCCTTCAAGCGTTGAATCCGCCGCCAGCACGGCGACTGGGACAAGCCCACCTGTTCGGCAATCTGCGCGCTGGAAAGTGACGCGTCCTCTTGCAGCAACGCGAGTATCCGGCGGTCGTAGGCGTCCAGTTCGCTATGCATAACAAATCCCCTTATCTATAAAATTTTGAATCAAACTATTCGATTTTTATGAATTCTGCTCAATCTTAGATAAGAAATACCCGGAACCGAATGTAAAAATTTCTCCACTGATCTGGAGACTGCCATGCCCCATCTCGAACCTGCCCCTGGCCAATCATCCCGCGCCGATGTCTGGAACCAGGACAATGCCCACTGTCGCGTGCACTACCAGATGACCGCCGAGGCCGAAGCTGATGTCCTGTGCCGGGTGCTCAACCACTTCGCCCTGCAATTTCTGGTACCCCAGCGGGTCACGGTGATCCAGCAAGACACCACGCTGCACATCGACGTGCAACTCGACGGCCTGAGCTGGCATCGGGCCCGGGTGATCGGCGACAAGTTGCGCAACCTGATCAGCGTCTGCTCGGTAGAACTGGAACTGGCAGAGCCGGCGCAGCTGCAGGCCGCCGGCTGAGGTCGGAAAAATCCTGCAACCCTTGGTAGCCGGTGGCCCGGCCTGGCGGGGCTATTCTTGGCCATTTGTGGTCAGAGACCCGCCTCTGGACAACAGCCCCAAGGAGCCCCCATGGCTGCCACGCAAACGCCCCAGGATCACTGGCTGGAGCTCAGCGAGCTGCTGCATGAACTGCTGGCCCAGGGCCGCATCAGCCAGGATGCCGCCGAACAGGCCATCAGCGCCCGCCCTCACGGCACCAGCAACCCCGTGCACCCCCTGGAACTGATCGCCAGTCAGCATCTGCCGGACTTGCAGCGTCCCGGCCAGCACCTGGATCTGGACAGTCTCACCGCCTGGCTGGCCCGGCGAGCCGGCCAGCCCTACCTGCGCATCGACCCGCTGCAGATCGACGTCGCGAGCATCACCCCGCTGATGTCCTGCGCCTTCGCCCAGCGGCACAAGATCCTCGCCGTAGCAGTGGATGCCCAAAGCGTCACCGTGGCCAGCGCCCAACCCTACGTCAGCGCCTGGGAAGCCGATCTGGCCCATGTCCTCAAGCGCTCGATCCAACGGGTGGTGGCCAGCCCGGTGGATATCCAGCGCCTGACCCTGGAGTTCTATCGCCTGGCCAAGTCGGTCAGCGGGGCCAGCAGCGAACAGAGGGCCAGCGGCCCGGGCAACCTCGAACAACTGCTCAAGCTCGGGGCCAGCGACCAGGAGCCGGATGCCGACGACGCCCACATCATCAACATCGTCGACTGGCTGTTTCAGTACGCCTTCCAGCAACGGGCCAGCGATATCCATATCGAACCCCGCCGCGAGCACGGCACCCTGCGCTTTCGCATCGACGGGGTGCTGCACAACGTTTACCAGTTCCCGCCCCAGGTGACTCTGGCCATCGTCAGCCGCCTCAAGAGCCTGGGACGGATGAACGTCGCGGAAAAACGCAAACCCCAGGATGGCCGGGTCAAGACCCGTACTCCGGAAGGCAGCGAGATCGAGTTGCGGCTCTCGACCCTGCCCACGGCCTTCGGCGAGAAGTTGGTGATGCGTATCTTCGACCCACAGGTGCTGCTCAAGGATTTCGACCAACTGGGCTTCGGCGCCGACGACCTGAACCGTTGGCAAGCCATGACCGCACAGGCTCACGGCATCATCCTGGTGACCGGCCCCACAGGTTCGGGCAAGACCAGCACCCTCTACACCACCTTGAAAAAGCTCGCGAGCCCCGAGATCAACCTGTGCACCATCGAAGACCCGATCGAGATGATCGAGCCGGCGTTCAACCAGATGCAGGTGCAGCACAATATCGACCTGAGCTTTTCCAGCGGCGTGCGTGCGCTGATGCGCCAGGACCCGGACATCATCATGATCGGCGAGATCCGCGACCTGGAGACCGCCGAAATGGCTATCCAGGCTGCACTCACCGGGCACCTGGTGCTCTCCACCCTGCATACCAACGATGCCCCCGGAGCCATCAGCCGCCTACTGGAACTGGGAGTGCCTCACTACCTGATCAAGGCCACCCTGATCGGCGTCATGGCCCAGCGCTTGCTGCGTACCCTGTGCCCCCATTGCAAGGCTCCCGCGGCCCTCGCCCTGGATGACTGGCAGAGCCTGACCCACCCCCGACAACTGCCGCTTCCGCCCCTGAGCAAAAGGGCCGTGGGCTGCGCAGAGTGCCGTGGCACCGGCTATCACGGGCGTACCGGGATCTACGAAATCATGCCCTTAAGTACCCCGCTCAAGGCTCTTGTGCATGGCGACCTCGACCTCGCCGGCCTGCGTCGCCAGGCTTGCGAGGACGGCATGCGCAGCCTGCGCCTGGCCGCCGCACAAAAGCTTGCCGATGGCCTGACCAGCCTGGAGGAAGTGCTGCGGGTGACACCTCAAAGCGAAAACCAGTAACCAGGCCCTGCTTGCCCGAAGGCGAACCCCAAGTGCTGGACTACGCTCTAACCACCGCCAAGAAAAGCAGGAAGCCAGGCATGAATATTCGTCACAACATGATCGCCTCCGGGGTTCTCAGCCTGCTGGCCATTGCCCTGGTGGCCGGCCTCGGTCTCTGGGGACAGTCACGCCTGGCCAGTGCCCTGCATGACAATGAACTCAATGCCAGCGCACTGCGCAATCACCTGGAAGCCGACATGATGCACGACGCCCTGCGGGCCGATGTGCTGGAGGCCCTGAGCAGTGAGCCCGGCGACAGCGCGGCCGGCGAGGAGGTGCGCAACAGTCTGCGCGAACACGGCGATTGGTTCCGCAAGGCCCTGGCGGAAAACGCCCGGCTGCCCCTGGCGCCGGATATCCGCGATGCCATCAGCGAGTTGCAGCCGGTCCTGGAAAACTACATTCATGCGGCCGAAAGCATCGCCGAACAGGCCCTCAAGGATCCTCAGGCCGCGCGCTTGCAGATGCCGGAGTTTTCCCAGCGTTTCAGTGAAGTGGAAGCCCGCAATACGGCCCTGAGCAGCAAGATCGAAGCCAGTACCGCCCAGACCCGCGAAGGCAGTGAAACTGCCGTACGCCAAGCCGCCTGGTGGCTGATCGGCGGCAGCCTGATTGCCGCCCTGGCCCTGTGCCTGCTGACCCGCCAGTTGCTCATCCGGGTCCTCAAGCCCCTGGAAAAATCCGTCGCCACGGCCCGGGCCATCGCCCAGGGCAACCTGACCACGGTCATCAGTATCGACAGCCGGGACGAAGCCGGTCAGTTGCAACAGGCCCTTGGCGAGATGCAGGACAACCTGCGGCAGATGATCACCACCATCCGCCATGAAAGCGAAGAGTTGCGGGGGCGCTCCCACAGCCTCAGCGACACCTCGCTGGGCATCGCCGACGGCGCCACCGAGCAGGCCGACGGCGCCACCAACATGGCGGCGGCCATGGAACAGATGATCAGCAACATTGCCCAGGTCGCCGAGCACGCCCGCAATGCCCAGAGCATTGCTGCCCAATCCGAGTCCCTGGCCGGCAGCGGCGGCCAGGTGATACTCGGGGTGGTGGACGGCATGAGCCACATCGCCGAGGCGGTGAACCAGTCGTCCCAGAGCATCACCGCCCTGGGCCAGTCCTCGGAGGAGATCCATTCGATCATCCAGGTGATCAATGGCATCGCCGAGCAGACCAACCTGCTGGCCCTGAATGCCGCCATCGAAGCGGCCCGGGCCGGCGAGGCCGGACGCGGATTCGCCGTGGTCGCCGACGAGGTGCGCAACCTGGCGGCGCGCACCGCGCAATCCACCCGGGAAATCACTGGCATGATCGAGCGCATCCGCGAAACCACCGGGCAGGCGGTGAGCAGCATGCAAACCGGGGTCAGCCGGGTCAACGACGGGGTGAACATGGCCCAGCAGGCGGGGACTTCGATCAACGAGATTCGCCAGGGTGCCCAGCGGTCGGCGCTGATGGTGGAAGAGATTTCCCACACTATCGGCGAGCAGTCCAAGGCCAGCAGCGAAGTGGCGCAACGGGTGGAGATGATCAGCCAGGTGGCCCGGCGCAACAGTCAGGCCATGCGTGAACTGACGCAAACGGTGGAGCAGATGGAAAACTCTGTGGCGACCCTGCAAACCTCGGTCACCCGCTTCCAGCTTTGAACCTCGCGGCGTGCCTGAGTCGCGCCGGTGATGTGTGTCCTGATGATGCAAGGACGAAGGTATCCCGGCGGGGGGCCGGGCACCGCCGTACACTCGTGCCCCTTGAGCAATGACTGAACAGGTGAATGTTATGCAGATCGGAAGCGTACTGTTACTTTTTGTCGGCCTCGCGGTAGCCCTGGTATTCATGGGGTTCAAGGTCGTGCCCCAAGGCTACCAGTGGACAGTGGAGCGCTTTGGCCGCTACACCAACACCCTCAAGCCAGGGCTGAACATCATCATTCCGGTGATGGACCGCATCGGCCGCAAGATCAACGTCATGGAAAGCGTGCTGGACATTCCCCCCCAGGAAGTCATCACCGCCGACAACGCCACGGTGCAGATCGACGCCGTGTGCTTCTTCCAGGTGGTCAACACCGCCCAGGCGGCCTACGAGGTCAACAACCTTGAGCACGCCATCCGCAACCTGCTGCAGACCAATATCCGTACCGTGCTCGGTTCCATGGAACTGGACGCGATGCTCAGCCAACGTGACGGCATCAACGAAAAACTACTGCGAACCGTTGACGAAGCCACCGCCCCCTGGGGGATCAAGATCACCCGTATCGAGATCAAGGACATCAGCCCGCCTGCCGACCTGATGGCGGCCATGTCCGGGCAGATGAAGGCCGAACGGGTCAAGCGCGCCCAGATCCTCGAAGCCGAAGGCCTGCGGGCAGCGGCCATTCTGACCGCCGAAGGCAAGAAGCAGGCGCAGATTCTGGAAGCCGAGGGTGAACGTCAGGCGGCCTTCCTTGAATCCGAAGCCCGGGAGCGCCAGGCCGAAGCCGAGGCCCGGGCGACCCAAGTGGTATCCGAGGCGATCGCCAGCGGCAACGTCCAGGCGATCAACTACTTCGTCGCGCAAAAATACATCGATGCCCTGGGCAAGCTCGCGTCGGCCAACAACAGCAAGGTGATCCTGATGCCACTGGAGGCCAGCCAGGTAATAGGCGCCGTGGGCGGCATTGGCGAAATCGTCAAGGCCACGTTCGACGGCAAGAAGGTCTGAGGCTCGATCCATGCTGGCATTCTTGCACGCGCTATCGTTCTGGGACTGGTTGGCCCTGGGCACTGTACTGCTGATTTTCGAAGTGTTCGGCGCCGGCGGCTATCTACTGTGGATCGGCCTGGCGGCTGCCGCCGTAGGGGTCCTGACCTTTGTGATTCCCGGCCTGACCTGGGAGGTGCAGTTCCTCCTGTTCGGCCTGCTATCGGTGCTGACAGCCCTGTACTGGTGGCGTCGCCAGCGCAATGTGGTGCGCCCCAGCGACCAGCCGAACCTGAACCTGCGGGGCCAGGAACTGATGGGCAAGACCTTTGTGGTGCATCAGGCGATAGTTGACGGCCGGGGCCGGATCAAGGTCGCCGATGGGGTATGGATCGCCAAGGGCGCCGACGCGCCTGTGGGCGCCCGGGTGCGCGTGATCGGCCAGGAAGGCGCCATTCTGCTGGTCGAAAACCTTGACTGATGGGTCACGGAACTCCGCTGGGGTATCTAGAATCAAACTGTGCAGATAACCCCCAGTTGGAGTCACCCATCATGCGTCTGAAAATAGCTGTCGCCACCCTTGCCCTGCTTTCTCTCCCTGTTGGTTCGGCAATGGCCGACACCTTCTGGCGTAACGTCATTTCCTCCGGTGCCACCACCGGTTCCACCTACCTGACCTTCAAGGACCACAAGCTGATCGTCGCCGCGCAGGACGACGCGGGCAGCTTCGTCGCCAGCGAAGGCAGCATTCGCGGCCCGTACCTGGAAGCCGCCATGCAGAAAGTCCGCGCCGACAATCCCGGCCTCAAGGCTACCGACATGGAGCTGGCCAACGCGATCCTGGCGAAGAACGCCGTCGCGCAGGAGTAAGGATCGTCCCAGGGATGGCTGACAGAAAACGCCGACCTCAGGGTCGGCGTTTTTTTGTGCCCGAAAATAACGCGCTAGGCCCTGCCGGAAGTCCGAGCCACCGCCGCCAGGCCGGCCAGGGCATAATCCATCATGTGCTCGATCAGGGCCGGCGGGTCCAGCTCAAGGCCAGGCAGTACGTTGCGCGCCAGTGGCTGATGGGCGATCAGCAGGAACAGGCAGGGCGCAAACACACTGACGGCACTGCGTAACGTGGCTGGGTCTTCCGGCGACAGGTGCATGATCTGGCCGAGAATGACGCGCACGATCTTCGCCTTGGGGAACGCCTGCTCCTCCAGGACCACCGGCAGCACAGACGAGGGCGACAGCAGCTCGCGGGTCAGCACTTTCAGTGCCCAGCCCTCGCGCTGATTGTTCAGCCCCTCGATCAGCACAGTGATGATCGCCCGCAGCTTATCTTCGGCGCTGTCCTGGCTCTCGCTCAGGCTGATCATGGTCTCGATCCGCACCAGGCGGTCATGGGCCTCGCGCAGCACCGCCCGGTACAGGCCGTCCTTGTTCTCGAAGTGATAGTTGACCGAGGCGTTGTTGGCCTTGGAGTTTTCGCAAATCTGCTTGCTGGTGGTGTTGGCGTACCCCAGCTCGGCAAAGAGCTGGCCAGCCGTTTCCAGGATCTGCTGGCGAGTTGCCTGGCCATCCTGACGCGGCGCACGGGCCGCAGCAGGCGGCGGGGAAGCGGAAACGGCCATAGACGCTCTCACTAAGTTAAATTCAAATTTGACTTTTGTTTATGGACTGCTTAGCTACAAAGCGCCAGTTTCTCGTTCAACTCCGCGAGCGGATTGCACGAACGTGGCGGCTACTCGTCAATTCACGCCAAAGGATATCAGCATGGAAGCGCGCATCATGACTCCCTTCACCTACTTCTCACTGCCCATGCAGAAGCTCTTCCTGCGCAACCAGGCGGCAATCCGGAACAAGCCCTACGCCAAGTATTTCCGTTCGGAGATGCGCGTGCCGCTGTCCGCCGTACGCAAGATCCAGCAAGGCCCGATGGACCTGAAAGACACCCTGACCCCAAGCGTCGAAGACATCAATCGCCTGCTCGACCCGGACTTCGTCAGTGAGGAGTCCGGCTACGCCCTGCTACCGGGGCCGATGGCTTATGTACAAAGCCGCAAGTTCTTCCCCGGCTGCACCGCACAGATGTTCAAGTGGTGGTTCATGTGGCACCCGGCAGAATCGGAGCGCTATACCCTGTGGTTTCCCTACGCCCATGTCAGCAACCCCTGCATGAACCATCAGCGCCTGAGCGACGAATCCTTGAGCTTCGAGGAGCGGCTGTATGGCAACACTTTCTGCGCATCGGAGTACGTCGGCGATCGCCTGATGCACTTGCACATCGATTTTCAGGAACCGGCCAGCCTGGGCCTTGACCCTGATCTGTATCGCGAAGCGAAAATCGACGGCAGCGTCAGTGCCTTGATGAGCCTGGCCGATCACCCACAGGTGCCGGTGTCATTGATGGTGCATCTGTTCAAGGAGGTGCCGGGCGGCATGTACCTTACCAGCCGTTACTGGGTCGGATCGCACCCATCGATGGCCCGCTTTCCCGGAGCTGAAAAAGCATCGGCGCTGCTTAAGGAAAGTGGCTTTGGCGAAGCCGAGCTGGAAACCCTGGCCTATGAATTTGCCGTGCACGATATGTGCGAGTTCAATCATCTGGCCAGCTTCCTGCCGGACCTGTATCGGGAGTTCGGCGCGACTTCAGCCTGAAACAACAGCCATTAAGCCCGCGCAACTCAAGGGCTTAATGGCTGACAATGGATCAACGTTGCGTATCAGGACAAACACCGTTGATCAGCAGAGAAGTGAACTCCTCAATGTCCTGTTCCGCCGTCAACTGCTCGGTCAGTAACCGATACCAGCAAAAACCAAAAATCATATCCAGCAGCAATTCACGGTTGGTGTCCTTGGGTAGCTCGCCATTGCTGATGGCATTTTCCACCAGCTTTTTCGGCAACTCCCTTCTGCGCTCCATGAATTGATCCTTGAGCTGGGTCAATGTTGCTGGATCCAACTGCGCTTCAGCGATGACACAGCGGAAAGCCTCTCCGCAAATGGTTTCTCGCCAGACTTTCCAGAGATTGTGGAGCAAAAAGTCGAGATCCGCCTTGAACGAGCCGAGATCAGGAAATTTTCTGACCTGCTCACTCTCGTTTTCATAAACTTCCGCGATCAATGCCGCCTTGTTCGACCACCACCGATAAATCGTTGGCTTGCTGGCACCCGCCCGGCGGGCGACGGACTCGATACTGAGCCCGGAATAACCGCATTCCTTAAGGATTTCGATGGTGGAACTGAGGATGGCTTTATGGGTATGGGGACTTCGCAACGAGCCGATGGAGCTGCGAGATGGGGTACGAGCCACAATAAAAAATCTCCAGGCAGGGCGCTTGACAAACGCAACGCAGGGTATAGGATTCCTCCGAATTGAAATGAAACGGTCCGTTTCGTTTCATTCTTGAAAGAATCATGAACTTCTTGTACCGATCTATCTAGTTTTTAAAGTATCTCTTTAGGGTTGAGTAAATCAGGCCCTGCAACTGCGAGTTCCTCGGATTCGAGGCTGCGGCCCGCTTCCCAAAAAGAGACTAGATCGTCTTAAATTATTACTAAACGAAACGTTCCGTATCATAGCATAGAGAGGTTAAGAAAAACAGCTTTCGAGTGGGTTTTCCCCTATTCGGAGTCTGCTGTCCCCCTCCTCTGGGCCGCCGGTTTATGCGGTGTCGCCACGAGACAGGCAGCAAAATTGTTTTCCGTATGTTCAAGGGTGCTTCTGAGCAGGCACGACCCAGTTTTCTCAAAAAGAATGGAATCAAGAGGAAAATGAACGTGAAAAAAGTAGGCATTGTCAGCTATGGCGCGGGTATTCCGGTATGCCGCCTCAAAGTTCAGGACGTGATCAACGTCTGGAAAAACACCGAGCTCAAGTTGGTCGAGGAAAACCTCGGCGTCACTGAAAGAGCCGTACTGCAGCCGGACGAAGATGTCATCACCCTCGGTGTGCTGGCGGCGCAACGGGCCCTGGATAAAGTCCCCGGCCACGAGCTCGAAGCCCTGTACCTGGGCACCTGCACCAACCCCTACGACTCACGGGCCTCGGCTTCGATCATCCTGGAAATGCTCGGCAGCGGTTACGACGCCTATTGCGCCGACGTGCAGTTTGCTGGCAAGTCCGGCACCTCCGCCCTGCAGATCTGCCAGGCCCTGGTGGCCTCCGGCATGACCGGCAGTGCCCTGGCCATCGGCGCCGACACCATCAACCGCAATACCGCGCCGGGTGATTTGACCGAGTCCTATGCTGGAGCCGGCGCCGCCGCCCTGCTGATCGGCAATCAGAACGTCATCGCCGAGTTCGACGGCAGTTTTTCCTGCGCTGCGGATATCGCCGACAACATCCGCCCCCAGGGCGATCGCTACATTCGTTCCGGGATGGGCCTGGGCTCGGACAAGAACAGCATCGGCCTGGAAGATCAGACCCGCCGCGCTGCCGAGGGCCTGATGGCCAAGCTGCGTACCAGCGCCGCCGACTATGACTACGTGGTGTTCCAGCAGAACCTGGTGTCCACGCCCTACTCTCTGGGCAAGCACCTGGGCTTCAACACCAAGCAGATCGAACCGGGAATCTACGCCGGCGATGTGGGTGACACTGGCGCCGCCAGCCCGCTGCTCGGCCTGATCAACGTGCTGGACCAGGCCCGTCCGGGGCAGAAGATCCTCATGGTGTCCTATGGTTTCGGGGCCGGCAGTGACGCCATCGCCCTGACCGTCACCGACGCCATCGAGCAGTACCAGAAGCACAACAAGCCCCTGCGCGAACTGCTCGAAACCAAGACCTATGTCGATTACGGCACCTCCATCAAGTACGAGTTCAAGTACCTGCGGGCGGATTACGCCCTGACCGCCTATCTCTGATTACGCCTGTCTACGCAAGGAGCATGCACATGTGCGCACGTCGTGTTGCAATAGTTTCGGCCGCCTATACGCCGAAGCCCGGAAGTTCACGAGTTCGGCAGACGTTCAAGGAAATGATCGTCGAATCCGCCTACAAGGCGCTCAAGGACGCCAAGATGCATCCTCGGGAAATCCAGGGTGTCGCCTACGGCTATCACGGTGAAGGCATCTCTGAATATGGCGGCCTGGGCCCGACCATTTCCGACGCCCTGGGCATCAGCCCGGCACCAACCTTCATGAGCACCGCCAACTGCACCAGTAGCTCGGTGTCGTTCCAGATGGGTCACCAGATGGTGGCGTCCGGGGAATACGACATCGTCCTGTGCGGCGGTTTCGAGAAGATGACCGATCACTTCAACTACGCCGAATACATCGGCTCCAGCACTGAATGTGAATACGACTACTTCCTCGGCATCTCCCACACCGACGCCTTCGCCCTGGCCACTGCCGAGTACTTCCAGAAGTTCGGTTATGCCGGTCGCGAGGCCGATGTACTTGCCACCTTCGGTCGGCAGATGCGCATCTACGCCCAGAACACGCCGACCGCCACCCGCTATGGCCAGCCAATCCCATCCATCGAAGCGCTGAAAAACAGCGAAGCCTGCGGTTCGATGCTGGCCTGGGGCGAAGCCAGTGGCTGCGCAATCCTGGTGGCCGAGCACCTGGCCCACAAGTACACCGACAAACCCGTGTTCGTGCGCGGCTGTGCCTACACCGGGGTCTCGCACTACTTCGGCACGCGCTTCCACAATCCGACCCTGCACCATCCGGGCCTGCCCAAGGACGTGGGCATGGCCGTCTCGGCCAACTCCATCGCCTGTGCGGAAATTGCCTATAAAAAGGCCGGGATCACCGCCAAGGACATCGACGTGGCACAGGTCTACGACCTGCTCGGCGCCGGGCTGATCCAGATGGAATCCATGGGCATCTGCGGCAAGGGCCAGGCCGGCGACTTCGTACTCGAGGGCGGCATCGCCCTGGACGGCCAACTGCCACTGAACACCGACGGCGGCAATATCGGCCGCGGCCACGCCTCGGGATGCGACGGCATTCTGCATATCACCGAGCTGTTCCGGCAGCTGAGAGGGGAATCCGACAACCAGGTCAAGGGCGCACGCATCGGCGTGTCGCAGAACCTTGGCGGTTATGCGGCCCACAACTCAGTGATTGTCCTCTCGAACGACTAAGGAGCCCGGACCATGTCCATGTACCCAGAGCAGATCCACAGAATGACCACCGCCAGCATGCTTCGCGAATGGCGCGAGCATGGCGGCAAGTACCGCCTCGAAGGCAGCCAGTGCGAAGAATGCAACGAGATCTTCTTCCCCCGGCGTACCGTCTGCGGCGCCTGCAACTCCCTGAGCGTGAAACCTTACCGCTGCAAGCGCACGGGCAAGATCGAAGTCATGGCCCACGCCGAGAACCCAGTCCTGGCCGCCATGGGTTATGGCGAAACCGTGCCGCGCGTCATGGCCATGGTGCGCCTGGATGACGGCCTGGTGATTGCCTCGGAGATCGTCGACGTCTGCGATCCACAGCAGCTGAAAGTCGGCACGCCAGTGCGCATGGTGATTCGCAAGCATGTGCGCGAAAGCAACCTGGCCTGGCAATACGCTTATAAGTTCGTACTGGATATATAAGTTGTTATTCAAGGTGCCTTTATATAAGGCACCTTGAAGTTAGCCATTAAAATAAAATCCAACTTAAAAGTTACATCAACGGCCGCTTCACGCCTCGAAGTTGCCTTAAGGCCCTGATTTCCTTTAGGGCCTACAGATTCCTGTGCCTATGAACGGGGACTATCCCCAACCCTTAACTTATTGGCTTACTTAGCGCCAAGGACCCATCATGTCTACTCTTTGCCTTCCACACGTCATGTTTCCGCAACACAAGATCACCCAACAGCAGATGGTTGATCACCTGGAAAACCTCCACGCCGACCATCCGCGCATGGCCCTGGCCAAACGCATGATCGCCAACACTGAAGTCAATGAGCGCCATCTGGTACTGCCGATCGACGAACTGGCGGTACACACCGGCTTTACCCACCGCAGCATCGTCTATGAGCGTGAAGCCCGGCAGATGTCGTCGGCGGCGGCGCGCCAGGCCATCGAGAATGCCGGGTTGCAGATCAGCGACATCCGCATGGTGATCGTCACCTCCTGCACCGGCTTCATGATGCCGTCGCTGACCGCGCACCTGATCAACGATCTCGGCCTGCCCAATTCCACCGTGCAACTGCCGATCGCCCAACTGGGCTGCGTGGCCGGTGCCGCGGCCATCAACCGGGCCAACGATTTCGCCCGGCTCGATGCGCGCAACCACGTGCTGATCGTGTCCCTGGAGTTCTCTTCGCTGTGCTATCAGCCGGACGATACCAAGCTGCACGCCTTCATCTCCGCGGCGCTGTTCGGCGATGCGGTGTCGGCCTGCGTGCTGCGCGCCGATGACCAGGCCGGCGGCTTCAAGATCAAGAAGACTGAGTCGTTCTTCCTGCCCAAGAGTGAGCACTACATCAAGTATGACGTGAAGGATACCGGCTTCCACTTCACCCTCGACAAGGCGGTAATGAACTCCATCAAGGACGTGGCACCGGTCATGGAGAAGCTCAACTACGACAGCTTCGAACAGAACTGCGCGCACAACGACTTCTTCATCTTTCACACCGGGGGACGCAAGATCCTCGACGAGTTGGTGATGCACCTGGACCTGGCCTCGAACCGGGTCTCGCAATCACGCAGCAGCCTCTCGGAAGCCGGCAACATCGCCAGCGTAGTGGTGTTCGACGTACTCAAGCGGCAGTTCGATTCCAACCTGAATCGAGGCGATATCGGCCTGCTGGCAGCCTTCGGCCCGGGCTTCACCGCGGAAATGGCCGTCGGAGAGTGGACCGCCTGAAGGGAAACCCTGCGCCAGTCCGACCTGACGTTGCCAGGCTGCAAGGCAACGTCGGGCCGCACCCTCACGGCGCACCGCGCCGGGTTCATGGTTTTCACAAGGAAGCTGAGCGATGAACGCTGGAATACCAACCACGGCTGCCGACAGCCGTTACGAAAGATCCATGGTGGTGTTGCTGTCACTGAGTTTCGGGCTGGTGGGGCTGGATCGCTTCATCATCCTGCCGCTGTTTCCGGTGATCATGCACGACCTGCAACTGGACTATCAGGACCTGGGCTACCTGTCGGCCGCGCTGGCCTTCACCTGGGGACTATCCGCTCTGGGCATGGGCAGCGTGATTGACCGCCTGGGAACCCGTCGCGTACTGGTGGTTTCCATCGCGGTCCTGTCGTTGCTGTCCGGTTTCTCCGCACTGGCCACCGGAGTACTGGGGCTGGTGACTCTACGGGGACTGATGGGCATCTGCGAAGGTGCCTTCACGCCGACGAGCATCATTGTCACTAACGAAGTCTCGCGCCCCGACCGACGCGGACAGAACCTGGGCATCCAGCAGGCGCTGTTTCCGATTCTCGGCCTATGCCTGGGACCGCTGATCGCCGCCAGCCTGCTGCAACTTACCGGCTCCTGGCGTGCGGTCTTCGCGATCATCGCCCTGCCCGGCCTGCTGTTGGCCGGCTACCTGTGGAAGGTCTACCGACCGCTGCCCGCGGCGCCCTGCGTGCAACTCGCCGGTACTGCCAGAAGCCACTGGCTAGCGGCCTTCAAGAGCGGCAATGTTCGCCTGAACATCCTCATGATGTTCTGCATCCTGACTTGCCAGTTCGTGCTATGCGCCATGCTGCCCAGTTACCTGACCGACCACCTGCACCTGGAAACCCTGTCAATGGCCTTTGTCATTTCGGCCATTGGCCTGGGCGGTTTCATCGGCCAATTGATCATTCCCGGAATGTCCGACCGCCTCGGACGCAAACCGGTGGTATCGGCCTGTTTCATGACCAGCAGCACCCTGGTGGGCCTGCTGATCGTCAGCCCGGCGATTCCCTGGCTGCTGTTTCTGCTGTTGTTCCTGCTGTCGTTTTTCAATTTCAGTCTGATCTGCATGACGGTCGGCCCGCTGACCAGTGAATCCGTGGCCCCGGCCCTGCTGCCGACGGCGACCGGGATTGTCGTGGGTTTCGGCGAAATTCTCGGGGGCGGGCTGTCCCCGGCCGTGGCCGGGTTTGCCGCCAGCCATTTCGGCCTGCCGTCGATCCTGTACGTGGCCCTGAGCGGCAGCCTGATCGGCTTGCTGATGTCATTTCTGCTCAAGGAAAGTGCGCTCGAACCTCGCCGGACGCGAGCCCCCGAGCCGCTGCCCATCCTCCCCGCCCCCTTGCCCCTGAAGGACTAGAGAATCATGGACGATTACCTGCTGTTGCTGGATGTCTGCCACAAGGAACAGCGCACCATCGGGCTGTTCGACTTTCACAATGGTCGCAGCATGCACGCCCTGTCCGAACACGGTGGGTTATACGAAACCCTGCATTTCTGCGCCCGCCGGCACCTGGATTGGGGCGAGTACCTGCGCAGCCTGCCAACCCATCCGCAACAGCCTCCCGAGGGACACCCGCAAGGGCCGCTGCGTCCGCCACTCAAGCCCAGCGACAGCCTGCTGGCCCAGGTCAGCGAGGTCACCCTGAACACCCCGAACACCCGCCAGGGCTGGTTCTACAAGGGCAACGGCAGCCTGCTCAAGACCGACGGCGAGGCGCTGATGATCCCGTATCACGCCCTGAGTATTTGCAGTCAGCCAGGCGTGATGTGCGTGTATCTGGTGGACCACTTCAAGCAACTGCGCTTTGTCGGCTTCAGCCTGGGTCATGACATCCATGACCCGCTGCTCAGCCGCCAGGACGCCAGTTCCTGCGCACAATCACGCCTGCGCCAGTGCGCCATCACTCCGGCGCTGATCCTCGGCGAGCTGCAGAGCAGCCTGTCACTCAATGTACGGGTTGAACGCCAGGGTGTGCAGCTGTCCTACCTCAGCTATCGCCTCGATCTGCAGAACTGGTGGGCGATCCGCAAATACTCCCAGGCGTTCCTCGAACAGCATGAGCAGTTCCTGCAACCGGGCATGGTCCACTACGTGTTTCACAGTGCCTGCCGGCGCGAGAGCGAACTGCAGTTGCAACACGGCGACTGGCTGGACCTGGACTGCCCGGAACTGGAACTGGGCCTGAGCAACCAGGTCATCGAAGAAGAACTGCTGCACCTCTATCCCCTGGAAACTCAACCATTACGGCGCAACACCCAAGGCAGTCGTCCGACGCGGCTACACCCCCCCTACTGAGGCGAATTCAGCGATAGGCCTCCACCGGAACACAGGCGCAGAACAGATTGCGATCGCCGTAGACGTTGTCCACCCGGTTCACCGCCGGCCAGTACTTGTGGGCCCGGGCGTGGGCGCTGGGCAGCACCGCCTGCTCGATGCTGTAGGGCCGCTCCCAGATCCCGGTGATGTCCGCCAGGGTATGGGGCGCGCCCTTGAGCGGATTGTCTTCGGCCGGCCAATTGCCCTCCTGGACCTGGGCGATCTCGGCACGAATGCTCAGCATGGCCTCGACAAAGCGGTCCAGCTCGGCCTTGGACTCGCTTTCTGTGGGTTCCACCATCAGCGTGCCCGGCACCGGGAACGACATGGTCGGGGCATGGAAACCGTAGTCCATCAGACGCTTGGCCACATCCTCCTCGGTAATCCCGGTCAGGGCCTTGAGCGGCCGCAGGTCGAGAATGCATTCGTGGGCCACTCGGCCATTGCGCCCGCTATAGAGCACCGGGAAGGCACCACTGAGCTGGGCGGCCAGGTAATTGGCGGCGAGGATCGCCACCTCGCTGGCATCCGCCAGTTGCGGCCCCATCAGGGCGATGTACATCCAGCTGATTGGCAGGATACTGGCGCTGCCCCAGGGCGCCGCGCTGACCGCGCCATTCTCTGCAAGCGGCCCGTCGATCGGCACCACCGGATGATTGGCGACAAAGGGCGCCAGATGGGCGCGCACGCCGATGGGTCCCATCCCCGGCCCGCCGCCGCCATGGGGAATGCAGAACGTCTTGTGCAGGTTCATGTGCGAGACATCGGCGCCGATGTCCGCAGGTCGGGCCAGGCCCACCTGGGCATTGAGATTGGCGCCGTCCATGTACACCTGGCCGCCGTGGCTGTGGATAACTTCACAGATCTGGCTGATGCCCTCTTCATAGACGCCATGGGTCGAGGGGTAAGTGGCCATCAGGCAGGACAGCCGATCGCCGGCGGCCTGGGCCTTGACCGTCAGATCCTCCAGGTCGACGTTGCCGGCCTCATCGCACTCGACGATCACCACCTGCATCCCGGCCATCTGCGCCGAAGCCGGATTGGTGCCATGGGCCGAGGCCGGTATCAGGCAAATGTGCCGCCCGCCTTGCTGGCGGCTCTCGTGGTAACGACGAATGGCCAGTAACCCCGCGTACTCGCCCTGGGCACCGGAATTGGGCTGCATGCAGATGGCATCGAAGCCGGTGATCGCGCACAACCAACGCTCCAGTTCCTCGATCATCAAGGTGTAACCAGCGGCCTGTTCCCGGGGGGCGAAGGGGTGCAGATTGGCGAACTCCGGCCAGGTGATGGGGATCATCTCGCTGCTGGCATTGAGCTTCATGGTGCAGGAGCCCAGGGGGATCATCGACTGGTTGAGCGCCAGGTCCTTGTTCTCCAGTTGCTTGAGGTAGCGCAGCATCTCGGTTTCGCTGTGATGGGCGCTGAACACTGGATGGGTCAGGTAGGGGCTGCGGCGCAACAAGCTGTCAGGAAGACCCGAGGCCAGCGACTCGGCATCCAGTTCGGCGACGTCCAACCCATGGTCCGCGCCGAGAAACACGTCCAGCAGCCGGGCCACGGTGGTTTCGTCACAGGTCTCATCAAGGCTCAGGCCCAACTGGCCACGACCGAGAATCCGCAGGTTGATCTGCAGCGCCTTGGCGCTCTCGATGATCGCGGTCTGGCTACCGCCCACCTCCAGGGTCAAGGTGTCGAAAAAGTGCCGGTTGACCCGCGCTATGCCGTGACGTTCGAGGCCCGCAGCGAGGATGCAAGTCAAGCGATGCACCCGCTGGGCAATGCGCTTGAGGCCGGCCGGACCGTGATAGACCGCATAGAAGCTGGCGATGTTGGCCAACAACACCTGGGCGGTGCAGATATTGGAGTTGGCCTTCTCGCGGCGGATATGTTGCTCGCGGGTTTGCAGGGCCATGCGCAAGGCCACCTGTCCCCGGGCATCCTTGGACACGCCGATGATGCGCCCGGGCATCGCCCGCTTGTACTCGTCGCGACAAGCGAAAAACGCTGCGTGAGGACCGCCGTAGCCCATGGGCACGCCAAAGCGCTGGGAGGAACCCAGGACCACATCGGCCCCCAGCTCGCCGGGCGGGGTCAGTACCAGCAGACTGAGCAGATCGGCGGCCACACAGGCCAGGGCCTGCTGGGCATGCAATTGATCGATCAACGGCCGCAGGTCGCGGATCTCGCCGTGGGTATCCGGGTACTGCAACAGCGCGCCAAACACCTGATGCGTAGACAAGTTATCCACAGCGTCGACGATCACCTCGAAACCGAAACCCTCGGCCCGGGTGCGCACCACGGAGATAGTCTGGGGATGGCAGTGTTCATCGACAAAAAACAGATTGCTCCTGGACTTGGCCACGCGCTTGGCCAGCGCCATGGCCTCGGCCGCTGCGGTGGCCTCGTCCAGCAAAGAGGCATTGGCCAGATCGAGGCCGGTGAGGTCGATGGTCATCTGCTGGAAGTTCAGCAGGGCTTCGAGCCGGCCCTGGGCGATTTCCGGTTGGTAGGGCGTGTAGGCGGTGTACCAACCGGGGTTTTCCAACACGTTGCGCAGGATGACCGTCGGCGTCAGGGTGCCGTGGTAACCCATGCCGATCAGGCTGGTCCAGACCTGGTTCTGCGAGGCATAACCCTTGAGCTTGGCCAGGGCCGCCTGCTCGTCCAGTGCCGGCGGCAGGTCCAGGGCGCGGTTGAGGCGGATTCCCGGCGGCACCGTCTGCTCGATCAGCTCGATCCGACTGCCCAGCCCGAGACTGGCGAGCATCGCCTGCTGCTCCTCGGCATCGGGCCCCAGGTGCCGGTGGAGAAATGCGTTGGGCTCGCGTAACTGGCTCAGGGATGGCGACGGGGACATGGCAGGCTCTCTCCGATAAGCGGCGCTCAGCGTCGATGCAACAGGGTGCCAAGCAGCATAGCAGCCGATTCCCCGCGTCGACGCGCTGGCATCCCGAGGCAATCGGTACCATCATGCACAGCGTTCGCGCGCCGGCCCCGGTGCGCCTCAACCCCTGCTCTCATCGTCCGCTTATCGGGTGCCCCATCGTCATGAACCAACAGCCTTTCCTGCCGTTCTCCAAACCCACCATCGATGAATCCACCATCGCCGCCGTCGGCGAAGTGCTGCGTTCGGGCTGGATCACCAGTGGCCCCAAGGTCCAGGCTTTCGAGGCCCAGCTCTCGGAGTTCTTCGGCGGACGCACGGTACGCACCTTCAACTCCGGCACCTGCACCATGGAGATCGCCTTGCGCATTGCCGGCATCGGCCCTGGAGATGAAGTCATCACCACGCCGATTTCCTGGGTGGCCACCGCCAACGTGATCCTCGAAGTCGGAGCCACGCCGGTGTTCGCCGATATCGATCCAATCACCCGCAATATCGACCTGGATCAAGTCGAAGCCGCCATCACCCCGCGTACCAAGGCCATCATCCCGGTGTACCTCGCCGGCCTGCCGGTGGACATGAGCCGCCTCTATGCCCTGGCCAAGAAGCACGGCCTGCGGGTGGTCGAAGATGCCGCCCAGGCCCTGGGCTCCAGCTGGGATGGCCAACGCATCGGCGCCGGTGGCGACTTCGTGTCCTTCAGCTTCCAGGCCAACAAGAACGTCACCTCTTCAGAGGGCGGCTGCCTGGTACTCAACACACCGGAGGAAGTGCGCCTGGCCGAGAAGTACCGCCTGCAAGGCGTGACCCGCAACGGCTTCGACGGCTTGGATGTGGATGTGCTGGGGGGCAAGTTCAACATGACCGACGTCGCCGCTGCCATCGGCCTGGGCCAGTTCGCCCATATCGAGGCGATCACCGCCCACCGCCGTGAGCTGGCCCGGCACTACTTCGAATGCTTCGGCAGCGACTTCGAGGCCCGCTATGGCGCCCAGCTACCGCCGGCGGATTTCAGCAACAGTAACTGGCACCTGTTCCAACTGGTGCTGCCGGAGCGCAAGGACGGCAAGCCGGCTCGCGCCACCTTCATGGAGCAGATGCAGGAACGGGGCATCGGCATCGGCTATCACTACCCGCCGATCCACTTGCTGAGCCTGTACCGCGAGCGCGGTTTCAAGGAGGGAATGTTCCCGGTGGCGGAACGGGTCGGTCGTCTGATCGTCTCGTTGCCAATGTTCACTGCCATGAGCAAGGCCGACGTGGAACGTGCGGTGGCGGCAGTGAAAGAGGTGTTGCAGGCTTAAGCATCTTCGCGAGCAAGCTCGCTCCTGCAGAACGGGAGCGGGCCTGCTTGCAGGAACGGCTTACTCGCCGATGGCAGCCTTGTAGCCGGCAGCGTCCAGCAGCTTGTCCAGATCGGCCGGGTTGCTTGGCTTGAGCTTGAAGATCCAGGCACCGTAGGGGTCGCTGTTGAGCAGCTCGGGGCTGGCGCTCAACTCTTCGTTGACGGCGATCACTTCACCAGCCACCGGGGCATAGATGTCGGAAGCGGCCTTGACCGACTCCACCACACCCGCCTGGTCCCCTGCGCCAAACACGTTGCCAACTTCCGTCAGCTCGACGAATACCACATCGCCCAGGGCTTCCTGGGCGTGGTCGCTAATACCCACGGTCACACTGCCGTCGGCTTCCAGACGGGCCCATTCGTGACTATCGGCAAAACGCAGGTGGGCAGGGATATCGCTCATGTTCAGTGTCCTCAAGAAGAAATGTCAGCGGCGCAATGCCGGTGCAAAAAGTTAGATCAAGGTTTTGCCATGGCGCACGAAAGTCGGTTTGACCACCCGAACCGGGTACCACTTGCCACGGATTTCCACTTCAGCACGGTCGGCGGTGGCCATCGGCACCCGCGCCAGTGCGATCGATTTACTCAGCGTAGGGGAGAAACTACCACTGGTGATCTCACCTTCGCCAACATCGGCGATGCGAACCACCTGATGTGCGCGCAAAACCCCGCGCTCTTCCAGGACCAGGCCCACCAATTTCTGCTTTATCCCAGATGCTCGCTCGGCCTCCAGGGCGGTGCGGCCGATGAATTTGCGCGAGGCCGGTTCCCAAGCAATGCTCCAGGCCATGTTCGCCGCCAGGGGCGAGACGTCCTGGTGAATGTCCTGGCCATAGAGGTTCATGCCGGCTTCCAGACGCAGGGTATCCCGAGCGCCCAGACCGATGGGCGAGATCCCCGCCCCCACCAGATCGTTGAAAAAGGCCGGTGCCTGGTCGGCGGGCAGGACGATCTCCAGACCGTCCTCACCGGTGTAGCCGGTGCGGGCAATGAACCAGTCACCGTCGAAACCGGCTTCGAATGGCTTGAGCTGCTGGATCAGCGTACCGCGCGACTGGGTCACCAGTTCGGCAATCTTGTTGCGCGCCTGTGGGCCCTGGATCGCCAGCATCGCCAGCTCCGGGCGCTCACGTAACTGCACCTGGAAATCCCCCAGCTGCGCCTGCATCCAGGCCAGGTCCTGGTCACGGGTCGCGGCGTTGAGCGCCAGGCGATAAGCGTCTTCGAGGCGATAGACGATCATGTCGTCGACGATGCCGCCATGTTCGTTGAGCATGGTGCTGTACAGAGCCTGGCCGGGTCTTTGCAGACGCTCGACATCATTGGCCAGCAACTGCTGAAGCCAGGCCTTGGCCTGGGCACCGCTGACATCGATCACGGTCATGTGGGATACATCGAACACACCGCAATCACGTCGCACCTGATGGTGCTCCTCGACCTGCGAGCCGTAATGCAAAGGCATATCCCAACCGCCAAAATCGACCATTTTCGCGCCGAGGGCGAGATGCAGGTCATACAGAGGCGTACGCTGTCCCATGGGTTTCTCCTTCCGGGCGTGGCGAGGGTGCGGACTGGCGCTGCTAGGGTGAAAGCCTTGAAATAGATGGCTTACAGCCGATTTCAGCGTCCCGGCCAAACAACAGGCCGCACCGAATGCCGCGCATTGTAGCCGCAAGGTGGAAGGCTGGCACCTAACCGATTCGATGGGCCGAGCGACGAATCAGGCCAATCACCGGCAGCAGCCCCACCAGCACCAAGGTCAGTGCCGGCAACGAAGCTCGCGCCCACTCCCCTTCACTGGTCATTTCGAAGATCCGCACCGCCAGCGTGTCCCAGCCGAACGGGCGCATCAGCAAGGTGGCGGGCATTTCCTTGAGCACATCGACGAACACCAGCAAGGCGGCGCTCAAGGTCCCGGGCAGCAACAGCGGCAGATACACTTTGAAAAACAGTCGCGGGCCGCTGACTCCGAGGCTGCGCGCCGCTTCAGGCAACGAGGGGCGAATCCGCTCCAGGCTGTTTTCCAGGGGCCCGTAGGCCACCGCGATAAAACGCACCAGATAGGCCAGCAACAAGGCGGACAGGCTGCCCAGCAACAGCGGCTTGCCGGCCCCGCCCAACCAGCCGGAAAGCGGGATCACCAGTTCCCGGTCCAGGTAGCTGAAAGCCAGCATGATCGATACCGCCAGCACCGAGCCGGGCAAGGCGTAACCGAGATTGGCCAGGCTGACCCCGGCCCGGATGCCTCGGGTCGGCGCCAGGCGTCGGGCGAATGCCAACAGCAACGCCACGCTGACGGTGATCAGCGCCGCCATCCCTCCCAGGTACAGGGTGTGGACAATCAGCCCGGCATAGCGCTCATCCAGGTCGAAGCGCCCGCGCTGCCAGAACCACACCAGCAATTGCAGCAGCGGGATCACGAAGGCACAGGCGAATACCAGCAGACACCAGCCCGTGGCCGCAACGGCCTTGAGTCCAGACAGGTGGTACAACGCCTTGCCCCGTGGCCGCTCGTGGCCGGTGCGACTGGCGCCACGGGCGCGTCGTTCGCCGTACAGCACCAGCATCACCGCCAGCAGCAACAGGCTGGCCAGCTGTGCGGCGCTGGAGAGACTGAAAAAGCCGTACCAGGTCTTGTAGATGGCGGTAGTGAAGGTATCGAAGTTGAACACCGACACCGCGCCGAAATCCGCCAGGGTCTCCATCAGTGCCAGGGCGACCCCAGCGCCGATGGCCGGCCGCGCCATGGGCAGCGCCACACGCCAAAAGGCCTGCCAGGGCGACTGTCCAAGCACTCGGGCGGCCTCCATCAACCCTTTGCCCTGGGCCAGGAAGGCGTTGCGTGCCAACAGGTAGACGTAGGGATAGAACACCAGCACCAGCACCAGGATCACACCGCCGGTGGAGCGCACTCTCGGTAGCCGCAACCCGGTGCCGAACCAATCCCGCAGCAGGCTTTGCACCGGTCCGGAAAAATCCAGCAGGCCGACGAAGACAAAGGCCAGTACATAGGCCGGGATCGCGAAAGGCAGCATCAGCGCCCAATCCAGCCAGCGCCGCCCGGGAAACTCGCAGAGGCTGGTGAGCCAGGCCAGGCTCACTCCCAGCAGGGTCACGCCCACACCCACCCCAAGCACCAGGGTCAGGGTGTTGCTCAGCAGACGCGGCATCTGGGTATCCCACAGGTGGGACCAGATCTGCTGATCGACGGCCTGCCAGGACAACAGCAACACGCTGAGCGGCAGCAGGACCAGGGCCGCTACGGCGAAGACCAGGGGATACCAGCGACGTTGGGCGGGATGGGCCACAAAAAGCTCTCGGGCAGATGGGACAGACAAACGTGCTTGCGGACAGCGTTGGTGGCGAGGGCCGTTAAAGAAAACGCCCCGCAAAAGCGGGGCGCAGTATAACGGCAGGCTCAGTTCCAGCCAGCGCGGTCCATCAAGCGGATGGCTTCGGCCTGGCGCTTGCCGGCGATCTCAACCGGCAAGGTATCGGCGACGAACTTGCCCCAGCTGGCCACTTCCGCAGAAGGCGCCACCGCCGGGTTGGCCGGGAACTCCTGGTTGACGTCGGCGAAGATCTTCTGCGCTTCAGGCGTGGTCATCCACTCCACCAGCGCCTTGGCCGCCTCCGGATGCGGCGCGTGCTTGGTCAGGCCGATACCCGACAGGTTGACGTGCACCCCGCGATCGCCCTGGTTCGGCCAGAACAGCTTCACCGCCAGATCTGGCTTCTGCTTGTGCAGGCGGCCGTAGTAGTAGGTGTTGACGATGCCAACGTCACACTGACCGGCGTTGATCGCATCCAGCACCGCGATGTCATCGGAGAACACATCGGTGGACAGGTTGTTGACCCAGCCCTTGACGATCTCTTCGGTTTTCTCGGCACCATGGGTTTCGATCAGGGTGGCGGTCAGCGACTGGTTGTAGACCTTCTTCGCGGTACGCAGGCACAGACGGCCTTCCCACTGCTTGTCGGCCAGGGCTTCATAGGTGGTCAGTTCGGAAGGTTTGACCCGGTCCGTAGAGTAGGCCAGGGTCCGCGCCCGCAGGCTCAGGCCGGTCCAGGCGTGGTTGGAAGAGCGATATTGCAGGGGAATGTTGCTGTCGATGACCTTGGAGGTGAACGGTTGCAAGATGCCCATCTGCTCGGCTTGCCAGAGGTTGCCGGCGTCCACGGTGAGCAGCAGGTCGGCGGTGGCGTTTTCGCCTTCGGCCTTGATCCGCTGCATCAGCGGCGCTTCCTTGTCGGTGATGAACTTGATCTTCACCCCGGTCTTCTGGGTGTAGGCATCGAACACCGGCTTGATCAGCTCATCGATACGCGAGGAGTAGACCACGACTTCATCGGCAGCATGGGCGGTGCCGCCGATGAGTGTGAGTGCCAGGGCGGTCAGTAGACGCTTCGGTGCCAACATGGGAGCAGTCTCTCGATTTCAAAATGAGGCGAAATGATAAGGACTCCCATTTGCCATCTCAACCGAACCCGGCGCCGAGGAGTTACCAGATGTTGCGTAGGGTCGTCCTCTCAGACGCTTCGCCGGCCAGCCGGCTCCTACGCTCTGGCCAGTTCCGGGAGATCGCCGCTCAGGCCCAGTGCCTGACGCACGAACAGCGCTTTGGCCTCGGGCATCTGGTCGATCACCTTGAGGCCGGTGTTGCGCAGCCAGCGCATGGGCAGCGGGTCGGCCTGGAACAACCGTTCGAAGCCCTCCATGGCAGCCATCAGCGCCAGGTTGTGAGGCATGCGCCGGCGCTCGAAACGGCTCAGCACCTTGACCTCGGCCAAGCGCTCGCCACGGCTGGCCGCTTGCAGCAGCACTTCGGCCAGCACCGCAGCATCGAGGAAGCCCAGATTGACCCCCTGCCCCGCCAGCGGATGAATGGTGTGGGCAGCATCGCCGATCAGCGCCAGGCCTTCGGCCACGTAACGCTTGGCGTGGCGCTGGCGCAGCGGTACACAGAGCCGCGGGTCGGCACCGAGCACCTTGCCTAAACGGCCTTCGAAGGCGCGCTCCAGCTCAGCGCAAAACGCCGTGTCATCCAGAGCCATCAGGCGTTCGGCCTCGGTGGGCGTGGTGGACCAGACAATGGAGCACCAATCGTGCTGCCCATCCCGTACCAGCGGCAAAAACGCCAGTGGGCCGGTATCGGTGAAACGTTGCCAGGCCGTCAGTTGATGCGGCTGACTGCTACGCACGCTGGTAACAATGGCGTGGTGCAGGTAATCCCACTCGCGGGTGGCGCAGCCGGTCAGGCGACGTACGGCCGAATTGGCACCATCCGCGGCGATCACCAACGGCGCGCGCAGCACTCGGCCGTCCGCCAGGGTCAGCAACCAGTCATCACCTGAGCGGCGCATCTGCTCCAGGCGGGCGTTGGCCAACAAACCGATGTCGCATTCGTGCAAACGCTCGAGCAAGGCGTCCTGCACCACGCGGTTCTCGACGATATGCCCCAGCACCTCGGCATGCACGCTGGAGGCCGAGAAATGGATCTGCCCGGTGCCGCTGCCGTCCCAGACCTGCATGTCGCAGTAGGGGCTGCTGCGCCGTCCGGCAATACCGTCCCAGGCGCCAAGGCGCTGCAGAATCCGCTGGCTGGCGGCCGACAAGGCACTGACCCGCGGTTCGAACGGCGACTCGGCGTCGAAGGGTTTGACACTCAGGGAGCCGCCATCGAGCAGCAGCACTTCCAGGCCACTGCCCTGCAATGCCAACGCCAAGGCACTGCCGACCATTCCGGCTCCGACAATCAGCACATCTGCGCGCATTTCCATGCTTTAGGCCTGTCTCGCTTGCGGCTTGAGCCGCACATAAAGGGTTTTATCGACCCGCGCCACCAGGGTGCCGGAGCCGTCATGAATCTCGACCTGCAACTGCGGCAGGTACTTCTCGCCACTGGCAGTCTGCCGACAAACCTCGTCGAGCAACGCCTGGTCGATGCTGAACCGAGCAAACACCGGGCCCTTGCCCGGAGCGATGAAATCGATGGCTGCGGCCTTGTCCCAGACGATGTAGTCGCGCCCCAGGTTCTCCATGAGCATCAGCATGAAGAACGGGTCCACCATCGAATACAGGCTGCCACCGAACTGGGTGCCGACATAGTTGCGGTTGTACCAGCCCAGGCCCATGGAGACCTGGACTTCGCGGAAATCCGCACTGATCTGGCGAATCCGTACACCGGCCCCAAGGTAGGGTGGATACAGGTTCAACACCCAGCGCAAAAGACGCGCCTTACCGACGCGTCGGGTCAACCACTCACGCATCCGGACGAGTGCCCAGACCCATGGCCTGGCGCGCGAACCAGCGCTTGGCCGGGGGCAACAGGTCCAGCCCGAGCAAACCAAGATTGCGCCCCACCGACAGCAGCGGCAGCTTGCTACCGAACAGCCGCGTAACCTGATCGGAGAAACCCACGGTCAGGTTCTGGTCCAGGCGCTGGCGCTCGCGATAAGCCTGCAGCACGGCAAAGTCGCCCGGCTGCTGCTCGCTGGCCAACAAGGCATCCGCCAGGGCCTGGGCATCACGCAACGACAGGTTGAAACCCTGCCCGGCAATCGGATGCAGGCTGTGGGCGGCATTGCCCAGCACCACCAGATGGGGGCGTACCTGCTCTTCGGCTTCTACCAGAGACAGCGGATACAGATGCCGCGCCCCCACTTGCTTCAAGGTGCCCAGGCGATAACCGAATACGCCCTGCAATTCGCTGAGGAAACTACGGTCATCCAGGTCGGCCAGACGCTGAGCGTCCATGCCCTGGCGGGTCCAGATCAACGCGCAGCGATTTTCCGGCAATGGCAGCAACGCCATCGGCCCGTCATCGGTGAAGCGCTCGAAGGCCATGCCATTGTGGGCTTCGCTGGGGGTGATGTTGGCAATCAGCGCACTCTGGTTATAGGGGCGATTCTTGACCCCGATACCCAACTGTTCACGCAGGCCGGAGCGGCCACCGTCGGCGAGCACCGCGAGGTCGCATTCCAGCGTGGTTTCGTCATTCAGGGTCAGGCGATAGCCGCCTTCCAGAGGTTCCAGGCGGGTGACTTCCGCCGGGCAGCGCCAACTGATCACGTCCTTGTCCAGACCTTGCCACAGGCACTGGCCGAGCCAGGCGTTTTCCACCACATAACCCAGGGCCGGAACCCCTTCTTCCATGGCCGACAGGCGCGCGGTGGAAAACCGCCCGCGGTCGGACACGTGAATCTGCTTGATCGGCTCGGCGCGCCGGGAAATCGCCTGCCACAGGCCCAGGCGCTGATAGATCTGCCGGGCGCCAAAGGACAGGGCCGAGGAGCGGGCATCGTAGCTGGGCTGGAAACTGTCGCCGGGGGCAAAGGGTTCGATCAGCACGATCTTCCAGCCCCGGGCTTTGGCTCCGGCCTGCAGGGCCAGGGCCAGGCTGGCGCCGACCAGGCCGCCGCCGATGATTGCCAGATTGACCCGGCTCATGAGGCCTGGACCTGGGCAGCAGCCATCAGCGCCTCGATCTCGGCGACGCTTTTCGGCACGCCACCTGTCAGAATTTCACAGCCCTGCTTGGTCACTACCACGTCGTCCTCGATGCGCACGCCAATGCCGCGCCACTTCTTCGCCACTTGCTGGTTGTCCGGGGAGATGTAGATGCCCGGCTCCACGGTCAGCGCCATGCCGACCTCCAACACCCGCCACTCGCCGCCGACCTTGTATTCGCCGACATCGTGTACATCCATGCCCAGCCAGTGCCCGGCGCGGTGCATGTAAAACGCCTTGTAGGCCTCGCTGGCGATCAGTTCGTCGACCTCGCCTTCCAGCAGGCCCAGTCTCACCAGGCCGGCTGTGATCACCCGAACCGTCGCCTCATGGGCCTGGTTCCAGTGCTTGTTCGGGGCGATCTCGGCAAATGCCGCTTCCTGGGACGCCAGCACCAACTCGTAGATCGCCTTCTGCTCGGGAGAGAACTTGCCATTGACCGGCCAGGTACGGGTGATATCGCTGGCGTAGCAGTCGATTTCACAACCGGCGTCGATCAACACCAGATCACCGTCCTTGAGCAGGGCGTCATTCTGTTGGTAGTGCAGGATGCAGCTGTTGCGCCCCGCCGCGACGATGGAGCCATAGGCCGGCATCTTCGCTCCCCCCTTGCGGAACTCGTAGTCCAGTTCGGCTTCCAGGCTGAATTCGTACAGCCCGGCGCGACTGGCCTGCATGGCCCGGATATGGGCCTGGGCGGAAATCCGCGCAGCCTCGCGCATCACCTTCACTTCTGCCGCCGATTTATACAGACGCATGTCGTGCAGCAGATGATCCAGGGCAACAAATTCGTTCGGCGGCTGGGCGCCAAGGTGCGCTTTAGAGCGGATCACGTTGATCCAGTCCATCAGGTGGCGATCAAATTCCGGGTTGCTGCCCATGGCCGAATAGACCCGGTCACGACCTTCGATCAGGCCCGGGAGAATGTCGTCGATATCGGTGATGGGAAATGCATCGTCCGCGCCGTAGTCACGGATCGCGCCTTCCTGGCCGGCCCGCAGGCCATCCCACAGTTCCCGTTCGGCATTGCGCTCACGACAGAACAGCACGTACTCGCCATGCTCGCGACCGGGCATCAGCACGATCACGGCCTGGGGCTCGGGAAAACCGCTGAGGTATTGGAAATCACTGTCCTGACGGTAGACGTGCTCCACATCGCGGTTGCGAATGGCCACGGCCGCCGCCGGCAGGATCGCAATGCTGTTGGGCTCCATCTGCGCCATGAGCGCCTTGCGGCGACGGCTGTATTCCGCTCTAGGGATATGAATCATGGGCAGATGCAGTTCCCTGTCAGTCAGTGCAGAGAAGGCTTGGCAGCCGGTGCAACGGTCTTGTTGGTTTCGGTGAACAGCAGCAATGGCGCGACCCGCAGGTATTCCATCACTTCCATGTAGTCGCTTTCACCATCGTCGGACTCTTCCAGCGCATCCTGTACCTGAGCGATGGCTGCAAGGTCCTGCAACACTTCCGTGGCCTCGACGCTCAGGGCGCTGCTGTCACGGGAGTTGAGGCCGAAACCGGCGAGGAAACCCTGGCACCACTGGCCCAGGGCCGCGGCACGTTCGGTCAATGGCGCGTCGTCGCTGGGCAGCAGCAGGACCACGGTCATGTCGTCGCTGGTGAGCTCGCCCTTGACCATTTCCTGCAGGCCGATCAAGGCATTGCGCACGTTGTCTTGTGGCTCGCCTTCGAGCAGCTCGGAAGCGTCCACCAGCCAGCCGTCGACCTCGAAGCCGGCGCCGGCGCAGCTACGGCCCAGCAACAGGCCGTGCAATTCGGCAGGAGAAACAGGATGACCGCTGCTGCTGAGCAGGGTGGCGAAGGCGTTGTACGGGGAATTCTGAATGGGCATGGGCAGCTAGGCGCCAAGCGGCGCAATGTCTAGAATGAAGGCCTTGTATCGTAGGGCGTGTCATCATTCATTGCCAGCGCCGCGTTGCGCCTTGCGCCCCGTTACAGCGGTCCGCGGGGCCTTGGGCGACGGACAGATTGCCGACCGGACAGCACCCGATGCGCCAGGACCGTTCAGGCCGTCCAGGCGCTGCCCAGCCAGTTGCCACTCATTAGACCAACTTCAGTGGGACACAATGGAAGACACCGACCTGCACGCACTGATGGCCAGACTCGAACTGCTTATTACCCGGGTCGAGCAACTAAAGAGTCAAAACGCACTCTTATTAGCTCAGGAAAAGACCTGGCGCGAGGAACGCGCGCACCTCATTGAAAAAAACGAAATCGCCCGGCGTAAGGTCGAATCGATGATTTCGCGCCTCAAGGCCCTGGAGCAAGACTCATGAGTTCAAGCAATAGCGTTACCGTGCAGATCCTCGACAAAGAATATTCGATCATCTGCCCCCAGGAAGAACGCAGCAATCTGGTGAGCGCCGCCCGTTACCTGGACGGCAAGATGCGCGAGATCCGCAGCAGCGGCAAAGTCATAGGCGCCGATCGCATCGCCGTCATGGCCGCCTTGAACATCACCCACGACCTGCTGCATCGCCAGGAACGTCCAGATGTGCAGGCCAGTGCCACCACCCGCGAACAGGTACGAGATCTGCTGGAACGTGTTGATCTGGTCCTGGCCACCGATTCGGACGCAAGCAAGGCTGATTCCTGATAACGCTTGCGGTATACTTGCGCCACTCCCTGGGGTGCTTGCCAGTTGGCGATGTCCCTGAGCCGATTCGCACTACCCTGGAAGTTGCACGTTGGGCTGGTGTGCATGTCCGCTAGACGGAAAGCCTTAAAGCCTGCTGCATCTTCCGCCTTGAACTTTCGGGTTCAAGGGCTAAGTCGACAGCGGTTCACCTGGGGAGCCTGAATTGTCACCCAATGCCAGTTATCCATGCTGGCATTGGTTTTTCCGGGTAGGCTGTTCTGCCATGTCCGACCTTCCATAGCCTCTTCCATGACCGAACCTGCGCCGCTTTCCCGCCCGCAACTTCGACGCATGCTGCGTAAAGCCCGTCGTGCTCTGACACCTGCCCAGCAACGCCAGGCCGCCTGCGGGCTGTACCGCCAACTGGCGCAGAATCCGGTATTTCGCCGAGCCCGACACCTGTCCCTGTACCTGCCCACTGACGGAGAAATCGATCCGCGCCTGCTGCTGCGTGCCGCGCAACGTCGGGGCAAGGCCACCTATTTGCCTGTGCTCAGTGCCTGGCCGCGGACCAAAATGGTCTTCCAGCGCGTGCGCCCCGGAGAAAAACTACGCCCTAACCGCTTTCGTATCCTCGAACCCAGGATCAACGTCGCATGCCAACGCAAAGTCTGGGCGCTGGATCTGGTGCTCCTGCCCTTGGTGGGATTCGACGAAGACGGTGGGCGCCTGGGAATGGGCGGCGGCTTCTACGACCGCAGCCTGGCCTACCTGGCGCGGCGCAAGAGCTGGCGCAAGCCGAAGCTGCTGGGGCTGGCCCATGAATGTCAGAAAGTCGCGAGACTGGATCAGGCCAGTTGGGATGTGCCGCTACAGGGCACCGTGACTGATCAGGGATGGTACTGCGCCCGATAGACGTCGCGTTCGCTCAGCGACGCCGGGACAGATTCAGCGCTTGAAGGGTTGCGGCTGTTGGGCAATCTCGATCGGGGCATCGGTCTTGTTGGCCCACAAGCTCTGCGCATAACCGGTGGTCACGACGCCCAAACCGAACAAAATAACCAAAACCCATAGTAAATCCGGTTGGCGTTTCATCGATTGCCCCCCCTCGGGCAAGTCACACACGATGACAGCAACGGTTTCCATAACAGGCCGTGCAGCAGCGTCAAGCTTAAAATCCCGGCATTCTGCGATAACGTGAACCGACACGCAAATGCTGGCGTCAACCGACTGTCGGTTTGTCATAAAATCCTCCGACAACCTGCCCAACCACCCTTTGGAGGGTAAGAAAGATGGCCTATTGGCTGATGAAATCCGAGCCAGACGAACTCTCGATCCAGGACCTGAACAAGCTTGGCCAGGCTCGTTGGGACGGGGTGCGCAACTACCAGGCACGCAACTTTCTGCGCGCCATGGCCGTCGGCGATGAGTTCTTCTTCTACCACTCCAGTTGTCCGGAGCCGGGCATCGCCGGCATCGGCCGAATCATCAAGACGGCCTACCCGGACCCCACGGCCCTGGAGTCGGACAGCGTCTACTTCGACCCCAAGTCCAGCGCCGAGAAAAATGCCTGGAGCGCAATCGACGTAGCCCACGTGGAAACCTTCAACAAGGTCCTGCGCCTGGACTATCTCAAGCAGCAGACAGCCCTCGCTGAAATGCCCCTGGTGCAAAAAGGCAGTCGCCTGTCCGTCATGCCAGTGACCACAGAACAATGGGCAACCGTGCTCTCTCTACGCTGACCCACCCACCCCGGCGTGCCGTGGCCTGGCAAGCGCCACGGCACTCGCTCCAGTTTTTTGCCCCGATCGCCATGCAGCCTGCGAACAATAGGTTTAGGCTTGGCCCTTTCATTTGACGAGCATCAAGCGGGTAAAAGCCTTGATCCGTCAGACTAGGACGCTATAGCCGCAGGACGCAGAACACATGTCGACGAACCACCGTTCTTCCCGCCTTTTCGCTGTTTCCCTCTTGATTCTGTTGCTCGCCGCTGGTGGCTTCGGTTACTGGAAATCCCTCCAGGACCGTCTGCCGGAAGGGTTGAGCATGGGCAATGGCCGCCTCGAAGCCACCGAGGTGCAGATCGCCAGCAAGATTCCCGGGCGGCTGGCGGAAGTGCGGGTCAATGAAGGCGACAAAGTGCTCCAGGGCCAACTGCTGGCCCGCATGGACACCCGCACCCTGGAGGCCCAGCGCAGCCAGGCCGAAGCCGAAGTGCTGCGCGCCCGGGAAAACCTCTCCGCCGCAGAAGCCAACGTGCAACTGCGCCAGAGCGAGTTGCTCCTGGCCAATCAGGAACTCAAGCGCTCCCAGGAACTGTTCAGGCGCGGCTTCGCCAGCCAACAGATCATCGATCAGCAACAGGCTCGGCTGAACACCGGAAATGCAGCCGTGCTGGCGGCCCAGGCTCAGGTTGCAGCGGTCAAGGCCGCTATCGGCGCCGCCCTGGCCCAGGTTGCCCAGCTCACCAGCGAGATCGACGACAGCAGCCTGCGAGCCCCCATCGACGGCATCATCCAACTGCGTCTGGCCGAACCTGGCGAAGTACTGGGGGCCGGCGGCCGAGTACTGCTGTTGATCGATCCCAACGACCAATACATGAACCTTTACCTGCCAGCCTCGGTCACCGGACGCCTGACGGTGGGCGATGAGTCGCGGATTGTTCTCGACGCCCTGCCCAACCAGCCACTGCCGGCGAAGATCAGCTTCGTCGCGGCCAAGTCGCAATTCACCCCCAAAGAAGTGGAAACCCGGGACGAACGCCAGAAACTGGTATTCCGGGTCAAGGTGCGCCTGACTCAACCCACCGCCGTGCCCCAGGCCAAACCGGGCATGCCCGGTGCCGGTTATGTGCGCACCGCCCCCGTGGACTGGCCGGCTAACCTGCAATGAGTGCCCTGGCGCTGCACGCCACCGGCATCAGCCATCGCTACGGCGCCCAACAGGCCCTGATCGACATCAGCTTCAGCCTCCCGGCAGGCACGCGCTGCGGCCTGATCGGTCCTGACGGTGCCGGCAAGTCGAGCCTTCTCGGGCTGATTGCCGGGGTCAAGAAGCTTCAGCAAGGCGAGCTCGAGGTACTCGGCGGAGCCATCTCCCAGCGCCGCCACCGCAGCAGCCTCTACCCGCGTATCGCCTTCATGCCCCAGGGGCTGGGGGGCAACCTGTATCCCGAGCTGTCCATCAGCGAAAACATCCGCTTCTTCGCCACCCTGTTCGGTCTGCCCCGTGACGAATGCGACCAGCGCATGCACAGCCTGCTGCTGGCCACCGACCTGCTGCGTTTTGCCGAACGCCCGGCGGGCAAGCTGTCCGGTGGGATGAAGCAGAAACTCGGTCTGTGCTGCGCGCTGATCCACGAACCGGATCTGTTGATCCTCGACGAACCCACCACCGGGGTCGATCCGCTTTCCCGCCGACGCTTCTGGGAACTGGTGGAGGATGTGCGCCAGCAACGGCCACAACTGACCCTGTTGGTGGCCACCGCCTACATGGAAGAAGCCGAACAGTTCGAGCATTGCCTGATGCTCGACCAGGGCAAATTGATCGCCCAGGGCCTGAGCCGAGAGCTGGCGCAGGTGACGGGCAGCGGCAAGCTGGACGATGCCTTCACCCATTTCCAGGGTGACAGCGGCCACGACAACCAGCCCCTGGTGATCCCGCCCCGCTCCGGCGACGCTCAGGACATCGCCATCGAAGCCCACGAACTGACCTTGCGCTTCGGTGACTTCACCGCAGTCAACAAGGTGAGCTTCGCCATTGGTCGCGGAGAGATCTTCGGCTTCCTCGGCTCCAACGGCTGCGGCAAGACCACCACCATGAAAGTCCTCACTGGGCTGATGCCCGCCACTGAAGGCAGCGCCAAACTGCTGGGCAATCCGGTGGACGCCAAGGACCTGGCCACCCGCAAGCGGGTCGGCTTCATGTCCCAGAGTTTTTCTCTTTATGGCGAACTCAGCGTGCGCCAGAACCTGGAGCTGCATGCCCGCCTGTTCGACCTGCCGAAAACCGAGAGCGGCCCACGCATCGAGGAACTGATCCAGCGCTTCGACCTGGGCGCAATCGCCGAGCAGCAATCCGGCGCCCTGCCCCTGGGCCTGCGCCAGCGCCTGTCCCTGGCGGTGGCGGTGCTGCATCGCCCGGAAGTGCTGATCCTTGACGAACCCACCTCCGGGGTCGACCCGGCGGCCCGTGACGATTTCTGGCGCCTGCTGATCGAGTTGTCCCGAGATCAGGGGGTGACGATCTTCCTCTCCACCCACTTCATGAACGAGGCCCAGCGCTGCGACCGCATCTCGCTGATGCACGCCGGCAAGGTACTGGCCTGCGACACTCCGGCGGCGCTACAACAGCAATTTGCCGGTGAAACGCTGGAGGCGGCTTTCGTCCGCTGCCTGGAAGAGGCCCAAGGGCCTGCGGACACACCGCCGCCTCCGCAACCCGCAGCCGCCGGCAGCACCATCGCGCCTCCGCGCTCGGGCCTGAGCCTGGCCCGACTGCTGGCGGTGGCGACCCGGGAGGGCAAGGAACTACTGCGGGACAAAGTGCGCCTGGGCTTTGCCCTGCTAGGGGCGATCTTCATGATGGTGATCTTTGGCTACGGCATTTCCCTGGATGTGGAAAAACTCGCCTTCGCCGTCTACGACCAGGACCAGACGCCGCAAAGCCGCGCCTACCTGGAGGCCTTCCGCAGCTCACGCTACTTCGAGGAAAAACCCACCATCCGCAGCTCCGCCGAACTGCATCGGCGCCTGCAGCGTTCGGAGATCAAGCTGGCCCTGGAAATCCCTCCCGGCTTTGGCCGTGACCTGTATGCCGGCCGCCAACCGGCGGTGGCGGCCTGGCTGGATGGCGGCATGCCGTTTCGCGCGGAAACCAGCCGCAACTACGTCGAGGCAGTGCACCAGGCCAACCTCGAGCGCCTGGCTGAACAAAGCAGTCCGGCACTTAACTCAAGGCCCGCAGCCAAGCTGGAAACACGCTTTCGCTACAACCAGGACGTAGTCAGCGTCAACGCCATCGGCCCCGGGGTCATGGCGCTGATCCTGGCGTTCATTCCGGCCATGCTTACCGCCCTGGGCATCGTTCGCGAAAAGGAACTGGGCTCGATCACCAACTTCTATGCCACCCCGCTGACCCGCCTGGAGTTCCTCCTTGGCAAGCAGGCGCCGTACCTGGCCGTGAGCCTGGTCAACCTGGGATTGCTGGTGGCCATGAACCGCTGGCTGTTCGGCGTGCCCTTCAAGGGCAGCGGCCTGACCCTGGCCCTGGGCGGCGTACTCTACGTGCTGGCCACCACCAGCATGGGTCTGCTGATCTCGGCCTTCACCCGCACGCAGATCGCGGCGATTCTCGGCACCATGATCATCACCAGCCTGCCCACGATCCAGTTCTCCGGGCTGATCGTACCGCGCTCATCCCTGGAAGGATCGGCGGCGATCATGGGGCAGTTATTCCCCGCCGGGTACTTCCTCGACATCGCCGTCGGCACCTTCACCAAGGCCCTGGACCTACGGGAGCTGTGGCCTCAATGCCTGGCACTGATCGGGTTCTTCCTCGGTTTCACCGGGCTCAGCCTGATCATGTTGAAAAAGCAGGAGGTCTGATGAATCGACTCGCCCACATCCTGCGCCTGGGGCTCAAGGAGCTCACCAGCCTGCGTCACGACAGCGTCTTGCTGCTGTTCCTGCTGTATGCCTTCACCGTGGCCATCTACCTGCCGGCAGCCGGCTCGGTCATTGGCGTACACAACGCTAGCGTGGCCCTGGTGGATGAAGACCACAGCGCACTGTCACGACAATTGGCAGAAGCCCTGCAACCACCGGAGTTCCAGAACCCGGTCGCCCTGCCCTACGACCAACTGGACAAGGTGATGGACAGCGGTCAGTACACTTTTGTGATCAACATCCCCGCCAACTTCCAGAGCGACCTGCTGGCCGGCCGCCAGCCGGCGGTGCAGGTCAACGTCGACGCCACCGCCATGAGCCAGGCGTTCATGGGCGCCGGCTACATTGGCCGGATCTTCCAGCGCGAGTTGCTCAACTATGCCAACCAGGCGGATGCCGCGAGCAAGGCCCCGGCCCTGCTCACCACCCGCGCGCTGTTCAACACTAACCTGGAGGGAGGCTGGTTTCTTGCGGTGATCCAGATCGTCAACAACATCACCATCCTGGCGATCGTGCTCACCGGTACCGCGCTGCTGCGCGAGCGCGAGCACGGCACCCTCGACCACTTGCTGGTACTGCCGCTGACGGCCCTGGAGATCATGCTGGCGAAAATCTGGAGCAATATGCTGGTGGTGGTGCTGTGCACCTGGATATCGCTGGAGGTGATAGTCAAAGGCGTGCTGGGGGTACCACTGGCGGGCTCAATGGGGCTGTTCCTGATGGTCACCGCGTTGTATCTGTTCGCCAGCACCGCCTTGGGGATCTTCCTTGCCACCCTGGCCCGCTCAACCCCGCAGTTCGGCCTGCTGGCGATCCCGGTGATCATTCCCATGCTGCTGTTGTCCGGTGGCAGCACGCCGCTGGACAGCATGCCGCAATGGCTGCAATGGGTCATGCAGGGCTCACCCTCGACCCATTTCGTCAGCCTCAGCGCGGCAATCCTGTTTCGCGATGCCGGGGTCAACGTCGTCTGGCCGGACCTGCTGGCGCTGACAGCAATCGGCCTGCTGTTCTTCGCCATCGCCCTGGCGCGCTTTCGCAAAAGCCTCGCCTCATGACTCGCACCCGGTAGGAGCCGGCTTGCCGGCGAAGGACCCTTCAGCCCTGCATCGCCCGCTAGGACGTCTTCGCTGGCAAGCCAGCTCCTACTGCTGGCAGGGTTACTGGATGATTAGGTTGTTGAACAGCAGATCTTCCACCACCGGCTTGCCGGTTTCATCGTTCATCACCTGTTGCACCTGCTTGAGGGCTTCCTGGCGCAGCTTTTCCTTGGCCTCGACGTTGTTCATGGTGTCGGTGGTCTGCTGGGCGAACAGCGCCACCAACTGATTGCGAATCAGTGGCTCGTTGGCCTTGACCGCCTGGGCCGAGGCATCGCCGGTCACCCGCAGAGCCACGTCAGCCTTGTAGACCTTAAGCTTGGGGCCGCCATCCAGGCCGTAGTTGCCTACGAATGGTGGGCTCAGGCTGATGTAGCTGACTTTCGGTGCTTCGCCTTCTTTGGCCTCTTCAGCCCCGGCTGCCATCGGCAGAGAGAGGGCCAGCAGCAACATGATCCACGCTTTCACAATTCGCTCCTTAATCCGGTTTGCGGCCTAGCATAAAGGCCCGCCCGCCTGAGCCCAAGCACAAGCTTATGGCTGACCATCAGGGCTGGGCATGCTCGTTGACCGCCTGATTCACACTCCTACACTTATCGGCCACCACTCCCAAAGGAATAGCCCTGATGAAAGCCGTGCTGTGCAAAGCCTTCGGCCCCGCCGAAACGCTGGTGCTGGAAGAGGTCGCAAGTCCCGTGCCGAAGAAGAACGAGGTCCTGCTGGACGTGCATGCCGCAGGGGTCAACTTCCCGGACACCCTGATCATCGAGGGCAAATACCAGTTCAAGCCGCCGTTCCCTTTCTCCCCGGGCGGCGAAGCGGCCGGTGTGGTCAGTGCAGTGGGCGAGAAGATCAGCCATCTCAAGGTTGGCGACCGAGTCATGGCCCTGACCGGCTGGGGCAGCTTCGCCGAGCAGGTGGCGGTGCCGGGCTACAACGTGCTGCCGATTCCTGCCGCCATGGACTTCAACACCGCTGCCGCCTTCAGCATGACCTACGGCACCTCGATGCACGCCCTCAAGCAGCGGGGCAACCTGCAACCCGGTGAAACCCTGCTGGTGCTCGGTGCCTCGGGCGGAGTCGGACTGGCGGCGGTGGAAATCGGCAAGGCCATGGGCGCCCGGGTAATCGCCGCCGCCAGCAGCGCGGAAAAGCTCGCCGTGGCCAAGGCCGCCGGCGCCGATGAGCTGATCAACTACAGCGAAAGCAACCTGAAGGACGAGATCAAGCGCCTGACCGATGGCAACGGTGCCGACGTGATCTACGATCCGGTGGGCGGTGACCTGTTCGACCAGGCCATCCGCTCCATTGCCTGGAATGGCCGCCTGCTGGTGGTGGGCTTTGCCAGCGGGCGCATTCCCGAACTGCCCGTGAACCTGGCGCTGCTCAAGGGAGCGGCTGTGGTGGGTGTGTTCTGGGGCTCCTTCGCCCAACGCCAACCCCAGGACAACGCCGCGAATTTCCAGCAGCTGTTCGGCTGGTTCGCCGAAGGCAAACTGAAACCGCTGGTATCCCAGGTCTACCCACTGATCGAAGCCGCCCGGGCCATTGATGACCTCGGTCAGCGCAAAGCAGTGGGTAAAGTCGTGGTACAGGTTCGCTAAGAGCCTCTGCCGAGGCTCAATGGGCGACAGCGCCCTTGCAGCGCTTGAGCCGCGCTTCCAGGTTGCGATCCGGCATGGCGTGGCTGCGCAGGGCCTGGACCGTCTGCTCGACATAATCGCGGGTGGTGCCATAACGCCCGCAAGCGCTTTCGAACACCTGACTCAGTACATGATCCGGCAGATTGCCGGCATAGCTGGGCAGGTGCCGTTCCAGCACAAAGCCCAGGGCCTGGACCTGGCTGCCGTCCTCAAGGCGGCAGTTGAGCCAGTGCGGACGGTAAGAGGGATAAGGCATTTCACGTTGCCACAGGGCATACAGCGACGCATCCAATTGCTCCTCCGGCAGCCGATAGGCAAAGCCGCTGCAGGAGCCCCCGCGATCCAGACCGAACACCAGCCCCGGCAGCTCCGGAGTACCGCGATGCTCGTGGGACCACAAGTAGAGACCGCGATGATAGCCATGCACCCGGCCACGCATGCGCTCGACCGCCGAACACTCCGGGCGCCAGATCAATGAACCGTAGGCGAACAACCAGACCGGGCCGCCCTTGTGCCGGGCCATGGTGGACTGCATGGAGCTGAGAAGTTGTTCGTGTGTCAGCTGCGGTCCCAGATCGAGCCGCGGAGGGTAAGCCAGATTCAGATAACTGGATTCAAGGGCTGTCATGGCGAATAGCGTTCGGCTCCCCGCGTAAAAGAAGTTACTTAATAGAACGCTTGGCAGTAACTACAAGACACATAAGTTTCAAGGCAAGTTAAGTGCCACTAGAGCAGCACTCAAGTTGAAGGCTTATATATAACCTACCGGCATTTATTTAATTATCTAAATACCGATGGGCTATATACAGAGTTATAACGAAAGGACGGGGCCGATGCAGTCAGGGCCGCGGGGCGTAGGCAAACACGTCCGCCCGCATTTGATGGGCATCCATACCGGCGTTCACCAGAGCGTCCAAGGTGGCGTAGATCATGGCTGGCGAACCGCTGGCGTAGACATGCACCGACGACAGGTCGGCGATGTCCTCGCAAACCGCCTCATGCAGCATGCCGCAGCGCCCCTCCCAACCGCACAGGTCGCTGACCACCTTGTGCAGATAGAGATTGGGCAGTTGCTGCCACTCATCCCAGTGTTCCAGCTGATAGAAATCTTCCGGCCGGCGTACACCCCAATACAGGTGCACCGGATACTTGAAGCCTTTGGCCCGGCAGTGCTCGATCAGGCTGTGCATCTGTGCCATACCGGTACCGGCAGCGATCAGCACCAGCGGTCCCTCCGGTAACTCGGCCAGGTGAGTGTCGCCAAAAGGCAATTCGACCCGAGCCATGCGGTTGCGCTGCAACTGCTCCATCAAGCTCTGCGCACTGTTTTCGCGCACCAGCACATGCAGTTCCAGATCACGCCCGCAATGGGGCGCCGAAGCCAGGGAAAAGGCCGACTTCTCACCGTTATCCCGCTCCAGCATCAGGTACTGGCCCGCGTGATAGCGAGGTGGCTTGCCGGCCGGCGCCCGCAGCCTGACCCGCCAGACATCGCCGCCGACCTCAAGGCACTCAGTGAGCTGACACGACAAGCTGCGCACCGGCAACTCTCCCAGCGCAAGGACGCCATCCCACAGCACAATGCAGTCTTCCAGCGGCTCTGCAATGCAAGTGTAGAACTCACCGTGGTCACGCACATCGCCGGCTTGCTGCACGCTGCCCTCCACCAGCAGGGCCGCGCACACGTGACAGTTGCCATTGCGGCAGCTCTGCGGGCATTCATAGCCCAGGCGCCGCGCCGCATCGAGAATCCGCTCGCCGGGCAGCGTCTCAAGCACCGCTCCGGAGGGCTGCAAGGTTACACGCATCAATCTATTCCTAACTGATTCCAGATGGCATCGATCCGGCGGGTGACCGCCTCATCCTTGACGATGACCCGGCCCCACTCTCGGGTGGTTTCTCCGGGCCACTTGTGAGTGGCATCGAGCCCCATCTTCGAGCCAAGGCCAGACACCGGCGAGGCGAAGTCGAGGTAGTCGATCGGGGTGTTGTCGATCATCACCGTGTCGCGCTTGGGGTCCATGCGTGTGGTGATGGCCCAGATCACGTCGTTCCAGTCCCGGGCATTGATATCGTCGTCGGTGACGATAACGAACTTGGTGTACATGAACTGTCGTAAAAACGACCAGACACCCAGCATTACCCGCTTGGCGTGGCCCGGGTACTGCTTCTTCATGGTCACCACCGCCATGCGGTACGAGCAGCCTTCTGGCGGCAGGTAGAAGTCGGTGATTTCCGGGAACTGCTTCTGCAGGATCGGCACGAATACTTCGTTCAGCGCCACGCCGAGAATCGCTGGCTCATCCGGCGGCCGGCCGGTGTAGGTGCTGTGATAGATCGGCTTGATGCGGTGGGTGATGCGCTCCACGGTGAACACCGGGAAGCTGTCGACTTCGTTGTAGTAGCCAGTATGGTCGCCGTACGGGCCTTCATCGGCCATCTCGCCGGGATGAATCACCCCTTCAAGGATGATTTCGGCGGTGGCCGGCACTTGCAGGTCATTACCACGGCACTTCACCAGTTCGGTGCGGTTGCCCCGCAGCAGGCCGGCGAAGGCGTATTCGGAGAGGCTGTCCGGCACCGGGGTCACGGCACCCAGGATAGTTGCCGGGTCGGCGCCCAGGGCAACGGACACCGGGAACGGCGTGCCCGGATGCTTCTCGCACCACTCGCGGTAATCCAGGGCGCCGCCACGATGGCTCAACCAGCGCATGATCACCTTGTTGCGGCCGATCACCTGCTGACGATAGATACCGAGGTTCTGCCGGTCCTTGTTCGGACCCTTGGTCACGGTCAGGCCCCAAGTGATCAGCGGCCCGACGTCGCCTGGCCAGCAGGTCTGTACCGGCAGCATGCCAAGGTCGACGTCGTCGCCTTCGATCACCACTTCCTGGCAGACCGCATCCTTGACCACCTTGGGTGCCATGGAAATGATCTTGCGGAAGATCGGCAGCTTGGACCAGGCATCCTTCAAGCCCTTGGGCGGCTCCGGCTCCTTGAGGAAAGCCAGCAGCTTGCCGATCTCGCGCAGTTCGCTGACGGCTTCGGCGCCCATGCCCAGGGCCACGCGCTCGGGGGTACCGAACAGGTTGCCGAGCACGGGGATGTCATAACCGGTGGGGTTCTCAAACAACAGGGCCGGGCCTTTGGCACGCAAGGTGCGATCGCAGACCTCGGTCATTTCCAGCACTGGGGACACCGGAACCTGGATGCGCTTGAGTTCCGAGCGCTGTTCCAGGCCGCTGATAAAGTCGCGCAAGTCGCGATACTGCATGCGTGAGCCTCGTTTTCGCCGTGGCATTCGGGGCAGGCAGTTTAGCGCCGAACCCACAGGTTCAGAATAGAGAATGTCAGATAGCAAAAAGCCGGGTTTCCCCGGCTCTTGCTGGCCTGATCGATTTACTTGCGTTTCATCGACAGGAAGAACTCATCGTTGGTCTTGGTCTGTTTCAGCTTGTCGACCAGGAACTCGATGGCTGCAACTTCATCCATGGGATGCAGAAGCTTGCGCAGGATCCACATGCGCTGCAGCTCGTCGTCGGCGGTCAGCAACTCTTCGCGGCGGGTGCCGGAACGGTTGATGTTGATTGCCGGGAAGACGCGCTTTTCAGCGATCTTGCGGTCCAGGGGCAGTTCCATGTTGCCGGTACCCTTGAACTCTTCGTAGATCACTTCGTCCATCTTCGAACCGGTTTCAACCAGTGCGGTGGCGATGATGGTCAGCGAGCCGCCTTCTTCGATATTCCGCGCGGCGCCGAAGAAACGCTTCGGTTTTTCCAGGGCGTGGGCGTCGACACCACCGGTCAGAACCTTGCCGGAGCTCGGGATCACGGTGTTGTAGGCACGGGCCAGACGGGTGATGGAGTCCAGCAGGATCACCACATCCTTCTTGTGTTCAACCAGGCGCTTGGCCTTCTCGATCACCATCTCGGCCACTTGTACGTGGCGGGTTGGCGGCTCGTCGAAGGTGGAGGCGACCACTTCGCCGCGCACGGTGCGCTGCATTTCGGTCACTTCTTCCGGACGCTCGTCGATCAACAGCACGATCAGATGAACTTCAGGGTTGTTACGGGTGATGTTCGCAGCAATGTTCTGCAGCATGATGGTCTTGCCCGCCTTTGGCGGAGCAACGATCAGACCACGCTGGCCTTTACCGATCGGAGCGCACAGGTCGATGACACGACCGGTCAGGTCTTCGGTGGAACCGTTGCCGGCTTCCATCTTCATGCGCACGGTCGGGAACAGCGGCGTCAGGTTTTCGAACAGAATCTTGTTCTTGGCGTTCTCGGGACGGTCGTAATTGATGGTATCGACCTTGAGCAGCGCGAAGTACCGCTCGCCTTCCTTCGGAGGGCGGATCTTGCCAACGATGGTGTCACCGGTGCGCAAGTTGAAGCGACGGATCTGGCTTGGCGAGACGTAGATATCGTCCGGGCCGGCCAGGTAGGAGGCGTCGGAGGAGCGGAGGAAGCCGAAGCCGTCCTGGAGGATCTCCAGCACGCCATCACCGGAAATTTCCTCACCGCTTTTCGCGTGCTTTTTCAGCAGGGAGAAAATCACGTCCTGCTTGCGCGAACGGGCCATATTTTCTATGCCCATCTGTTCGGCCAATTCGAGCAGTTCGGTAATCGGCTTTTGCTTGAGTTCAGTCAGATTCATATAGGAATGACGTAATCATTTATAGAGGGGGGAAATTAAGCTTTTGGCTTAATGAGGCCGCGCCGCAGAGAAGGCGACAGGATCGCGTACTTATTCGAAAAGGAGAGCGTCGGCGACGGCTTGCAGGGGGCACTGGAGAAACCAGTGCGGGGCCGAATGTAACACCTGAGTTTCGGAGCGTCTAGCCCTCAATTACGAAAAAGCCCCGCATTTTGCGGGGCTTTTCCAGGGCACTGAAAATCGACGCTTAGATGTTCGCGTCGAGGAAAGCTGCCAATTGCGACTTGGACAGTGCGCCGACCTTGGTGGCTTCGACATTGCCGTTCTTGAACAGCATCAGGGTCGGGATACCACGCACGCCATGCTTGGCCGGGGTTTCCGAGTTTTCGTCGATGTTCAGCTTGGCAACGGTCAGTTTGCCTTTGTAGGTTTCAGCAATTTCGTCCAGAACCGGAGCGATCATTTTGCATGGGCCGCACCACTCAGCCCAGTAGTCGACCAGTACAGCGCCTTCGGCTTTGAGTACGTCGGCCTCGAAGCTGGCATCGCTGACGTGTTTGATAAGATCGCTGCTCATGGAATTCTCCAGGTTGTAAGCAAAAAAACGTGGCCCATCATATCTGCCCTTCCCGCGTTCAGGAAGCCGGAGATGATTGACTCTAACTATGGTGCCCCATGAGTTTGGGTATAGCTCAGCTCAAGAAGAAGCGGGGGTGACAAAGGCGATTCCGGTGCGCAAGGCCGCATTGCGCACATGCTCCTGCATGGCCTTTTGTGCCGCTCCCGAGGCGTGCCGGGCCAGGGCGCGGAGGATCTTGCGGTGTTCCTGCCAAGTTTCCATGGCCCGTTCGGGTCGGATGAACGGTAGTTTCTGACTTTCCAGGAAAATCTCGGCGCTGGTGCTGAGGATACTCAGCATCGCTTGGTTGCCGCTGGCCAGGAGGATTTTTCGGTGAAACTCGAAATCCAGCCGCGCCGCCGCCTCAAAATCCCCGGACCGCAACTCGCGACGCATGGCCTCGACATTGTCTTCCAGGGCATCCAGCTCATCAGCGGTCAGGGTCACCGCCGCCAACCCCGCGGCAAAACCCTCCAGGGCATAGCGCAACTGGAAGATATCCACAGGTGAAGCCTGGGCGGCGAACGGCCAACTCAAGCCGACACCGGCTGCCGGAGCCTCGGGAGCCTGGACGAACACGCCCTTGCCCGGCTGCACACTGATCACCCCCAGCGCGCTCAAGGATGACAGCGCCTCACGCAGCGACGCCCGACTGACTCCCAACTGCAGCGCCAGATCCCGCTGCGAAGGCAGCGCATCCCCCGGGCCGAAGCCCTGCTCGCTGATCAATTGGCGAATGGCTTGCAGCGCCACTTCGGGTACGGCACGGGTAATCGAATTCATGGGCTTGAGGCTGGCCGGTGCAGGAAAAGCTCCCTTGTAAAGCTATTCGCCGAACCCGGCAAGTCGTGCCCCAAGGGGGTTCGACGGCACGACCCTATGCCCGATCCGAGTGCGAAAAAACACGCAACTGTTCAGACCAGTAAGACCGACAGAAGCCAGTAAAACCCGTATTTCCAGGACCTTTTCCGCGTGTTGGCATGGCCTGTGCTCTGTCGCCACACAGAAATCACTTCCCACGACTTGCGGAGATTCGCCATGACCAAACGCTGCAGCGCCCTGCTCTCTGCCCTGTTTGCCAGCCTGCTGCTGGCCCAGGCCCCGGCCCAGGCCAATGCCCTGGACGACGTGGTGGCCCGCGGCACCCTCAAGGTCGCGGTGCCTCAGGACTTCCCGCCCTTCGGCTCGGTAGGCCCGGACATGCAGCCCCGTGGCCTGGACATCGACACCGCGCGCCTGCTGGCCGAGCAGCTCAAGGTCAAGTTGGAGCTGACCCCGGTCAACAGCACCAACCGCATTCCGTTCCTCACCACCGGCAAGGTGGACCTGGTGATCTCCAGCCTCGGCAAGAACCCGGAGCGGGAGAAAGTCATCGATTTCTCCAAGGCCTATGCGCCCTTCTACCTCGCAGTCTTCGGCGCGCCCGACGCGGCCATCGCCGGCCTCGACGACCTCAAGGGCAAGACCATCAGCGTCACCCGGGGCGCCATCGAGGACATCGAGCTGAGCGCCGTGGCCCCACAAGGCGCGATCATCAAGCGCTTCGAGGACAACAACTCCACCATCGCCGCTTACCTTGCCGGCCAGGTGGACCTGATCGCCAGCGGCAACGTGGTGATGGTCGCCATCAGCCAACGCAATCCCAAACGCATTCCGGCGATGAAGATCAAGCTCAAGGACTCCCCGGTCTACGTCGGCGTCAACAAGAACCAGCCGGAGTTGCTGGACAAGGTCAACCAGATCCTCAGTGCCGCCAAGGCTGACGGCGCCCTGGAGAAGAACTCCCAGCTGTGGCTCAAAGAGCCACTGCCGGCTGACCTCTGATCGTCGCCCCGGAGCTTGAGCATGGCTTATCAGTTCGACTTCCTGCCGGTGCTGGAAAATACCGGCCTGCTGCTGCGCGGCGCCCTGTTCACCCTGGAGTTGACCGCCATAGGCACCCTGTTGGGGGTCAGCCTGGGGATAGCCGGGGCCCTGGTGCGGGCCTGGAAGATCCAGCCCCTGGCGGCGATTTTCGGCGTCTACGTCGAGCTGATCCGCAACACGCCGTTCCTGGTGCAGTTGTTTTTCATCTTCTTCGGGCTGCCATCCCTGGGCCTGCAGATTTCCGAGTGGCAGGCGGCGGTGCTGGCGATGGTGATCAACCTCGGTGCCTACTCCACGGAAATCATCCGTGCCGGCATCCAGGCGATTCCCAAGGGCCAGCTGGAGGCCGCAGCGGCCCTGGCCATGAGCCGCTTCGAAGCCTTTCGCCACGTGGTGCTGCTGCCGGCCCTGGGCAAGGTCTGGCCGGCCCTGTGCAGCCAGATCATCATCGTCATGCTGGGCTCGGCAGTGTGCTCGCAGATCGCCACCGAGGAACTGAGCTTCGCCGCCAACTTCATCCAGTCGCGCAACTTCCGCGCTTTTGAAACCTACGCCCTGACCACCCTGATCTACCTGTGCATGGCCCTGCTCATCCGCCAGTTGCTGAACTGGTTCGGCCAGCGCTACATCCTGAGGAACGGCCGATGAGCGACTTCACCTTCTGGGACATCCTGCGCAACCTGCTCAGCGGCTTGCAGTGGACCCTGTTGCTGTCCCTGGTGGCCTTTGTCGGCGGCGGTGTGATCGGCCTGCTGGTCATGACCCTGAGGATCTCCGACAAGACCTTTGCCTGCGCCTTCGCCCGCACCTATATAGAACTGTTCCAGGGCACGCCGCTGTTGATGCAGCTGTTCCTGGTGTTCTTCGGTATTGCCTTGCTGGGTGTGGATATCTCGCCCTGGCTGGCGGCCGCCATCGCCCTGACCCTGTTCACCAGCGCCTACCTGGCGGAGATCTGGCGCGGCTGCGTCGAATCGATCCCCCACGGGCAGTGGGAAGCTTCGTCGAGCCTGGCGCTCAATCCCTATGAACAGCTGCGCTACGTGATCCTGCCTCAAGCGCTGCGCATCGCCGTGGCGCCCACCGTGGGTTTCTCGGTGCAAGTGGTCAAAGGCACCGCGGTGACCTCGATCATCGGTTTCACCGAGCTGACCAAGACCGGCGGCATGTTGGCCAATGCCACCTTCGAGCCCTTCATGGTCTACGGCCTGGTGGCCCTCGGCTACTTCCTGCTCTGCTACCCCCTGTCCCTCAGCGCGCGCTACCTGGAAAGGAGACTGCATGCCTCTGCTTAGAATTTCCGCCCTGCATAAATATTACGGCGAGCACCATGTGCTCAAAGGCATCGACCTGAGCATCGAGGAGGGCCAGGTAGTGGCGATCATCGGTCGCAGCGGCTCGGGCAAGAGCACCCTGCTGCGTACCCTCAACGGCCTGGAGTCGATCAACGATGGCGTGATCGAGGTCGATGGGGAATACCTGGACGCCGCCCGCGCCGATCTGCGCAGCCTGCGACAGAAGGTCGGCATGGTGTTCCAACAGTTCAACCTGTTCCCTCACCTGACCGTGGGCGAGAACGTGATGCTGGCCCCGCAAGTGGTGCAGAAAGTGCCCAAGGCCCAGGCTGCCGAACTGGCGCGGCAGATGCTGGCCCGGGTCGGTCTGGCGGAGAAGTTCGATGCCTTTCCGGATCGATTGTCCGGCGGCCAGCAGCAGCGGGTTGCCATTGCCCGAGCCTTGGCGATGTCGCCCAAGGTGCTGTTGTGCGATGAGATCACCTCGGCCCTGGACCCGGAACTGGTCAATGAAGTGCTCAGCGTGGTGCGTCAGCTGGCCCGGGACGGCATGACCCTGATCATGGTCACCCATGAGATGCGCTTTGCCCGAGAAGTGGGCGACAAGCTGGTGTTCATGCATCAGGGCAAAGTGCATGAAGCGGGAGATCCCAAGCAGCTGTTCGCTCATCCGCAGACCGCCGAGCTGGCGAACTTCATTGGCAGCACCGAACAGGCTTGAGGCTCCCGTGTCGCAGGATCCGGCTGGCCGGCGAACAGCGACAGCGCAGCCTGCCGAGGGTTTTATGCGTTGAATCAACGCATTGGACACTGCGCGTTGGCGCGAGCCGTTGATCGTGGCAGGATGGCGAGGTTATCGACCGAGACCCCCAACCATGCCCCAATCCCAAGCCAAGAATCTGTCCCTGATCGCCGCGATCGATCTGGGCTCCAACAGCTTTCACATGGTCGTGGCCAAGGCCCGGAACGGTGAAATCCGCATTCTCGAGCGGCTCGGTGAAAAGGTTCAACTGGCCGCCGGAATCAACGAAGAACGCCAGCTCAACGAAGAATCCATGCAGCGCGGGCTCGACTGCCTCAAGCGCTTCGCCCAACTGATCAATGGCATGCCGCCGGGCACAGTGCGCATCGTCGGCACCAACGCCCTGCGTGAAGCCCGCAACCGCGGTGAGTTCATTCGCCGGGCCGAGGAGATTCTCGGCCACCCGGTCGAGGTCATCTCCGGCCGTGAAGAGGCCCGACTGATCTACCTCGGGGTGTCTCACACCCTCGCCGATACCCCGGGCAAGCGCCTGGTGGCCGACATCGGTGGCGGTAGTACCGAATTCATCATCGGCCAGCGCTTCGAGCCCCTGCTGCGGGAAAGCCTGCAGATGGGCTGCGTCAGCTTCACCCAGCGCTACTTCCGCGACGGCAAGATCACCCCCGCCCGCTACGCCCAGGCCTACACCGCAGCGCGGCTGGAGATCATGAGCATCGAGCATGCCCTGCATCGCCTGACCTGGGACGAAGCCATCGGCTCCTCCGGGACCATCCGTGCCATTGGCCTGGCCCTCAAGGCCGGCGGCCAGGGCAGCGGCGAAGTCAATGCCGAAGGCCTGGCCTGGCTCAAGCGCAAACTGTTCAAGCTCGGTGATGCCGAGAAGATCGACTTCGAAGGCATCAAGCCCGATCGCCGGGCGATCTTCCCCGCCGGCCTGGCGATTCTCGAAGCGATCTTCGACGCCCTGGAACTGCAGCGCATGGACCACTGCGAAGGCGCCCTGCGTGAAGGCGTGCTCTACGACCTGCTGGGCCGCCACCACCATGAAGACGTCCGTGAACGCACCCTCGGCTCACTGATGGAGCGCTACCACGTAGACCTGGAGCAGGCCTCCCGCGTCGAAGGCAAGGCCCTGCGCGCCTTCGACCAGGTGGCGGCGGACTGGGACCTGGAGGACGGTGTCTGGCGCGAGCTGCTGGGCTGGGCCGCCAAGGTTCACGAAGTGGGACTGGATATCGCCCATTACCACTACCACAAGCATGGCGCCTACCTGATCGAGCACTCGGACCTGGCCGGTTTCTCCCGGGAAGACCAGCAGATGCTGGCCCTGCTGGTGCGCGGCCACCGCCGCAACATTCCCAAGGAGAAATTCGCCGAGTTCGGCGATGACGGCATCAAGCTGATCCGCCTCTGCGTGCTGCTGCGCTTCGCCATCCTGTTCCATCACATCCGTGGCACCCAGCAGATGCCTCAGGTGAGCCTGAGCGCCGAAGGCGATCATCTGGATGTGGAGTTCCCGGAAAACTGGCTGGATGAAAACCAGCTGACCCAGGCCGACTTCGCTCTTGAAGCCGAATGGCTGACCCGGGTCGGCATCGTGCTCAACGTCCGCTGACCCCGCCACAGACCTGTAGGAGCCGGCTTGCCGGCGAAGAGGCCGGGAAACCCTGCATAGTTCTCAAGGCCGCCTTCGCTGGCAAGCCAGCTCCTACCAAACGCCCAACGCAAGCCAATAAAAAAGGCCAGCCCGGTGATCGGGCTGGCCTTTTTCATTGGCGCCTGTAGCGCTTAGCGCACTGGCAACACCGGGCTGCCGAGTCGCTCCAGCAGGGTCGCCTGGGCACTGCGCGGGTTCTGGTTGCCGGTCGGCGTGTTGCGGATGTAACGACCGTCGGACTGCAGGCTCCAGCTGTGGGTGTTATCGGTGAGATAACTTTCCAGCTCTTTCTTGACCCGCAGGATCAGCTTCTTGCCTTCCACCGGGAAGCAAGTCTCGACCCGCTTGTCGAGGTTGCGCTCCATCCAGTCGGCACTGGAAAGGAACATCTGCTCCTCGCCACCGTTGAGGAAGTAGAACACCCGAGTGTGCTCTAGGAAGCGACCGATGATGGAGCGCACATGGATGTTGTGGGAAACCCCGGCAATCCCCGGACGCAAGCAGCACATGCCCCGCACCACCAGGTCGATGCGCACGCCGGACTGGCTGGCCTTGTACAGCGCGCGGATGATCTTCGGATCGGTCAGCGAGTTGAACTTGGCGATGATGTGCGCCGGCTTGCCGTCCAGGGCGAACTGGGTCTCCCGGGCGATCATGTCGAGCATGCCCTTCTTCAGGGTGAACGGCGCATGCAGCAGCTTCTTCATGCGCAGGGTCTTGCCCATGCCGATCAGCTGGCTGAACAGCTTGCCGACGTCTTCGCACAGGGCATCGTCGGAGGTCAGCAGGCTGTAGTCGGTGTACAGGCGGGCGTTGGCCGCGTGGTAGTTGCCGGTACCCAGGTGCGCGTAACGCACGATTTCACCCGCCTCGCGACGCAGGATCAGCATCATCTTGGCGTGGGTCTTGAAGCCCACCACGCCGTAGATCACCACCGCGCCGGCAGCTTGCAGACGGCTGGCCATCTGCAGGTTGGACTCTTCATCGAAACGCGCACGCAGCTCGATCACCGCGGTGACTTCCTTGCCGTTGCGCGCCGCGTCCACCAGGGCGTCGACGATCTCCGAGTTGGCGCCGCTGCGGTACAGGGTCTGGCGCACCGCCAGCACATGCGGGTCCTTGGCGGCCTGGCGCAGCAGGTCGACCACGGGGGTGAAGGACTCGAACGGGTGCAGCAGCAGGATGTCCTGCTTGCTGATGACGCTGAAGATGTTCTCGCTGTTCTGCAGCAGTTTCGGGATCTGCGGGGTGAACGGGGTGTATTGCAGCTCCGGATGACTGTCCAGGCCGGTGATGCTGAACAACCGCGTCAGGTTCACCGGACCGTTGACCTGATAGAGCTCGGTCTCGTGCAGGTTGAACTGTTTGAGCAGGTAGTCCGACAGGTGTTTCGGGCAAGTGTCAGCCACTTCCAGACGCACCGCATCACCGTAGCGACGGGAGAACAGCTCGCCGCGCAGTGCGCGGGCCAGGTCTTCGACGTCTTCGGTGTCCACCGCCAGGTCGGCGTTACGGGTCAGGCGGAATTGATAGCAGCCTTTCACCTTCATGCCCTGGAACAGGTCATCGGCGTGGGCGTGGATCATCGACGAGAGGAACACATAGTTGTCGCCAGGGCCGCCGACTTCTTCCGGGACCTTGATGATCCGCGGCAGCAGGCGCGGCGCCGGGATGATTGCCAGGCCGGAATCGCGACCGAAGGCATCGATGCCTTCCAGCTCGACGATAAAGTTCAGGCTCTTGTTCACCAGCAGCGGGAACGGGTGCGTCGGATCGAGGCCGATGGGGGTGATGATCGGCGCGATCTCGTCGCGGAAGAAGCGCCGGACCCAGGTCTTGAGCTTGGTGGTCCAGTGACGGCGACGGATGAAGCGGATCTGATGCTTCTCCAGTTCCGGCAGCAGGATGTCATTGAGGATCGCGTACTGGCGATCGACGTGACCATGTACCAGCTCGCTGATGCGGGCCAGAGCCTGGTGCGGTTGCAGGCCGTCGGCACCGGCCTGTTCCCGGGCAAAGGTGATCTGCTTCTTCAGACCCGCGACGCGAATCTCGAAGAACTCGTCCAGGTTGCTGGAGAAGATCAGCAGAAACTTCAGGCGTTCCAGCAGCGGGTAGGACTCGTCCAGCGCCTGTTCCAGCACACGGATATTGAACTGCAGTTGCGACAGCTCGCGGTGGATATAAAGGCTACTGTCATCCAGGTTGGGAATGACAATGGCCGGCGTCGGTTGCGCCTCGGCCACCACGGGCGCGGGCTCGAGCTCCGGCGGGGTTTCAACCACTTGCTCGACCACCGGCTGAGCGTCTTTTACGGCAACTTCTGAGAGTCCTTCAGTATTCATCGCGTGTTCCTGGGAGGGCTATTTTTGCTCTCGTAACAATTGAGCAGCACGAACGGCAAAGTAAGTCAGGATGCCATCGGCACCTGCACGTTTAAAAGCGGTCAGGGATTCAAGAATAACCCCTTCACCCAACCAACCATTCTGGATCGCCGCCATGTGCATGGCGTATTCGCCGCTGACCTGATAGACAAAGGTCGGCACCTTGAATTCATCCTTGACCCGAAAAAGGATATCCAGGTACGGCATGCCCGGTTTGACCATGACCATGTCCGCCCCTTCAGCCAGGTCCGCCGCCACTTCATGCAGGGCTTCGTCACCGTTGGCCGGGTCCATCTGGTACGAGGCCTTGTCGGCCTTGCCCAGGTTCAGCGCCGAGCCCACCGCATCGCGGAAGGGGCCGTAGTAGGCACTGGCATACTTGGCCGAGTAGGCCATGATCCGCACATTGACATGCCCCGCCAGCTCCAGGGCTTCGCGAATCGCCTGGACCCGCCCGTCCATCATGTCCGACGGTGCCACCACCTGGGCTCCGGCCTCGGCGTGGGACAGGGCCTGACGCACCAGGGCATCGACGGTGATGTCGTTCTGTACATAACCCTGTTCGTCGAGGATCCCGTCCTGGCCATGGGTGGTGAACGGGTCCAGGGCCACGTCGGTGATGACGCCCAGCGCCGGGAAGCGTTCGCGCAAGGCGCGGGTGGCGCGCTGGGCAATACCTTCAGGGTTCCAGGCCTCGGCCGCATCCAGGGACTTGAGCCCGGCCGGCGTCACCGGGAACAGCGCCAGGGCCGGAATCCCCAGCTCGACCCAGTGCGCCGCCTCTTCCAGCAACAGGTCAATGGTCAAGCGCTCCACACCCGGCATCGAGGCCACCGCCTCGCGGCGATTCTCACCGTCGAGCACAAACACCGGCAGGATCAGGTCGTCCACGCTCAACCGGTTTTCGCGCACCAGACGGCGCGAGAAATCATCACGACGGTTACGCCGCAGGCGAGTGGCAGGGAACAGACGGCTGGCAGGGGTAAAGCTCACGGCGGACTCCAGGGCCCGCGCTGGCGGGCGAGCGTGACAGTTATAAGCGGGCATTATGACGAACAGATGACAGTTGTGCTCAAGCTGTTGACCGGCAGCAACACTCATTGTCATTGGCCCAATTGTTCACGTCGAGACACATTTCGATACTTTCCCGAACGTCGTCGAAGGGGTAGGCTGCGCGTTCATTTCGCCAGCATCCAGACAATGCTCCAACAATTTCTTCAGGATTTCGGCTACTTCGCCCTCTTTCTCGGCACGTTTTTCGAAGGCGAAACCATTCTGGTTCTAGCCGGGTTTCTAGCGTTCCGCGGATACATGGATATCAACCTGGTGATGGTGGTTGCCTTCTTCGGCAGCTACGCCGGTGACCAGCTGTGGTACTTCCTGGGGCGCAAGCATGGCCGCAAGTTGCTGGCGCGCAAACCGCGCTGGCAGATGATGGGCGATCGGGCGCTGGAACATATCCGCAAGCATCCGGATATCTGGGTGCTGAGCTTCCGCTTCGTCTATGGCCTGCGTACCGTGATGCCGGTGGCCATTGGCCTGTCCGGCTATCCGCCGGGCCGCTATCTGCTGCTCAACGGTATTGGCGCAGCCATCTGGGCGGTAGCCCTGGCTTCGGCGGCGTACCACTTCGGCGCCGTCATGGAAGGCATGCTCGGCAGCATCAAGAAGTACGAGCTGTGGGTACTGGGCGCGTTGCTGGTACTGGGTTTCGGCCTGTGGCTGCGGCGGCGCTTCAAGAACGCCCGCCTGGCCAAGCAGATCTATGAAGCCGAACAAGCCGCCGAACAGGACAAGGCCAAGGCTCCGACGACACCAGTGGAGTAACACGCCGGTCATTGGCATGCTGTCAGCACCCTGAACCTGGAGAAAAACCATGAGCAAAAAAGTTGCAGTGATCCTTTCCGGTTGCGGCGTGTTCGACGGTGCCGAGATCCACGAAAGCGTGATTACCCTGCTGCGCCTCGACCAGCGCGGCGCCCAGGTGCAGTGCTTTGCCCCGAACATCCCGCAGATGCATGTGCTCAACCACCTGACCGGCGAAGCCATGCCCGAGACCCGCAACGTGCTGGTGGAGTCGGCGCGCATTGCTCGCGGCCAGGTCAAGGACCTGCGCGAGGCCAATGTCGAAGACTTCGATGCGCTGATCGTGCCCGGCGGTTTCGGTGCGGCCAAGAACCTCTCCAGCTTTGCCACCGAAGGCGCGGCCTGCACAGTCCAGGCGGACGTCCTGGCCCTGGCCGAAGCCTTTGCCGAAGCGGGCAAGCCGGTGGGCCTGATGTGCATCGCCCCGGCCCTGGCGGCGAAAATCTATGGTCCTGGCGTGACCTGTACCATCGGCAACGATGCCGATACCGCCGCAGCCCTGGGCAAGATGGGCGCCAGCCACGCCGAATGCGCAGTGGGCGACATCGTCGAAGACAAGGCGCGCAAACTGGTGAGCACCCCCGCCTACATGCTGGCGCAATCCATCAGCGAAGCCGCCGCCGGGATCAACAAACTGGTAGACCGGGTGCTGGAACTGACCCACGAAGGCGAGCAGTAATCCCCTAGCCCCCCACTTCAGGAGGAGCCGCTGGCTCCTCCATCAGGCCTGACGCGCCAGCCGGGTCAGAATCCGGTCCAGGGCATTGGCGAACGCCTGCTTCTCCCGCTCGCCATAAGGCGCCTGCCCGCCACTGACCTGCCCCTGCTCCCGCAGATCGGTGAACAGATTACGCACCGCCAGGCGCTCCCCCATGTTCTGCGCATCGAACTCCTTGCCTCGCGGGTCCAGGGCCGACACACCCTTTTTCACCAAACGATCGGCCAACGGCACATCACTGCAGATCACCAGTTCACCGGGCACTGCATGCTCCACCAGGTAATCGTCGGCAGCATCCGGGCCACTGGGCACCACAATCAATTTGACGCAGGCAAAGGCCGGCTTGATCTGCGCTTGCCCGGCCACCAGCACCACCTCGAACTGGCGCTTCAAGGCAAAGCGCACCACCTGCTCCTTGGCCGCCTTGGGGCAAGCGTCGGCATCGATCCAGACACGCATTGATGTTCTCCTCACAAAATGCAAAACGGGCAAGCCAGCCCCCGCAGGAACGGGCTTGCCCGCGATCAGCGACGCTGCCGACTCAAGACGCGCGCAGTCGCTGCTTCTCACTCATGCGGCTGCGACTGTACAGCACCACGATCGCCAGGATCGCCACGGCCTGAGCCCCCAGCGAGTAGGCATCAGCATGAATGCCCAGCCAGTCGAAGTCGAAGAAGGGTACCGGCCGGGTGCCGAAGATGCCCGCTTCCTGCAACGCCTTGACCCCGTGCCCGGCAAATACCACCGACAAGGCACACAACAGCGCCGCGTTGATGCCGAAGAACAGCGCCAGAGGCAGCTTGGCCGAGCCTCGCAGGATCACCCACGCCAGGCCCACCAGCAACACCAGAGCGGTGGCACCACCGGCCAGTACCGCGTTATGCCCGGCGGGACCGGCCTGCAGCCACAGGGTCTCGTAGAACAGGATCACCTCGAACAGCTCGCGATACACCGAGAAGAACGCCAGCACGGCAAAGCCGAAACGTCCGCCGCCGCCCACCAGGCTGCTCTTGATGTAATCCTGCCAGGCCGCTGCATGCCGGCGGTCGTGCATCCACACCCCGAGCCACAACACCATGACACTGGCGAACAACGCCGTGGCCCCCTCCAGCAGCTCCCGCTGGGACCCGCTGACATCAATGACATAGGCCGCCAGGGCCCAGGTGGCCAGACCGGCCAACAGGGCCAGCCCCCAACCGACGTTGACACTGCGCACCGCCGACTGCTGGCCGGTATTGCGCAGGAACGCAAGGATCGCCGCCAGCACCAGAATGGCTTCCAGGCCTTCGCGCAGAAGGATCAGCAAACCGGAGATAAAGCTCAGGGACCAGCTCAGGCTGTCGCCACCCAACAACTCGGCGGACGCCTTGAGCTTGGCCTTGGCGGCGTCCAGGCGCTGTTCGGCCTGGGCCACCGGCAGCCCGTCCTGCAATGACTGCCGGTAGGCCATCAGGGCCTTCTCCGTGTCCTTGCGCACTGTGGCATCGACGTTGTCCAGGGAGCTTTCCACCAGCTCGAAACCTTCCAGATAAGCCGCTACCGAAAGATCGTAGGCTTGCTCATGGTCGCCGTTGCGATAGGCCGCGAGGCTCTTATCCAGGGTCGAAGCGGTGTAGTCCAACAACTGCGCCGGGCCACGCTTGACCTGAGGCGGCTGGGCCCGCTGCGCGCGGAACGTAGCGGCTGCCTGCGGCCCCTGGGCGGCCAGCACTTCAGCAGGTGTCTGCCGGGCCAGGTCGGCCAGGTTAAAGCTCTGCTCGCCCTTGGCCGCTGCAGGATCGGCGCTGAACCCGGCGATGTAGGTGGCCAGGTCCCAGCGCTGACGGTCATCCAACTGATCGGCGAAGGCCGGCATGTCGGTGCCTTCGACACCCAGCCCCAGGGTGTTGTAGACCGCGTACAGACTCAGGCGATCAAGACGCTCGGCATCGCGCAGGTTGGCCGGCGGCGGAGTCATGCCCACACCTGCCGGACCATCGCCAGCGCCTTTCTCCCCGTGGCAGACCGAGCAATGCTGGGCATACAGCGGCGCACCACGAGCAGGGTCCGGGGTGATGACCGGTGCCTGACTGACCTCATAGGCCACCGCCAGCTTGGCCCCCATCTGCCGCGCCAGGCGTGCCACTTGGCTACCCTCGACGCGATCGTCCACCGCCTTGCGCAGGCTGACGATGCCCTGCTCCAGTTCGGCTTTCTCCGGCTTGGCCGGCAGGTCGGCGATCAGCCCCTGCAGGACTCCAAGAAACTCCACCTGCTCGCGGTATTCGGACTCGTCGATGACCTTGCCAGCGTCAACCGTGGGCGGGTAATCGGCGCCAATGTAATCCAGCAGATGCAGGGCCTTGGGCGCGCCATCGACGGTATCGGCCAGCAGGTTGGAGCTGCAGAGCGCGAGTACCGGCAGCACCAGCAATGCCAGTAAACGGGAAGGGCCAGTCATGAACGAATCTCAAATGGAAATACGAAGTAACATATTGTTCACTCCCAGTGAGTTTCACTCAAGGCTTATCCGCCTGTTGAAACACTTGCGCCGACCACCGCCTGCCCAACGGCACCCGCCCGCCGACCGTGCGACAAGCGCTCAAGCCGACCACCACGACCCGATAGCCCTTCCCTGCCCACTGCCTGCCACTGATAATGCGCCACCTCTTGCAGGTCTCGTTCAGGGAAGAAACACCATCTATGACCCGCTGCCTCATACCCTTGCTGATGTCGATCCTGCTGCTGTTGAGCGGCTGTTCGATCTTTCGCAACTACGACCTGGAGCTGCAACAGACCAACCAGCAACTGCAAGCAGGCAATGTCGACGGCGCCCTGGACCTGCTGGAGCAGCACAATCCCTGGCAAGACAAGGACCTGCTCTATTACTTCGAGAAAGGCGAGCTGCTGCGGGCCAAGGGCGACTTGATTGGCAGCCAGCTGGCCTGGCGCCGGGCCGACCGGGTGGTGTTCACCTGGGAGGAATCGGTGAAGTTCGACAGCGCCAAATACCTGGCCCAATTCGGTAGCTACCTGATCAACGACAAGGTCCGGCGCTACGAAGGCTACGACTACGAAAAGGTCATGCTCACCACCCAGATGGCGATCAACCACCTGGCCCTGCAGGACTTCGACGGCGCGCGCATCGAGATCAAGAAAACCCATGAGCGCGAAGCGCTGATCGCCGAGCTGCGGGACAAGCAATACCTGCAACTCGAAGAGCAGGCCCGCAACCAGGGCATCAACGTGCGCTACCAGGATCTGCAGGGCTATCCGGTCGCCACCCTGGACGCCCCCGAAGTGCTGGCGCTGAAAAACAGCTACCAGAGCGCCTTCAGCCATTACCTGGCCGGCTACCTCTACGAAGCCCTGGGGGAAAAAGCCCTGGCCGCCGCCGGTTATCGCCAGGCCATCGAGCTGCGCCCCCATACTCCGCTGCTGGAGCAGGCCCTGGGCAGCCTCGATCGGGCGACCGCCAAGGCCGACGAAAGCGACCTGCTGATCATCGTGCAAAACGGCCTGGCACCCGCCCGCGGCTCGGTGCAATTGCCGGTGACCGTGGACATCGAGGGTCAGCCGATCCCCACACTGATGTCCTTTCCGATCATGGTGGCCGACAACTCCACCAGCGCCCTGGGCCAGGTCAGTGTGGATGGCCGCAAACAGACGCTGACAGCCCTCAACAGTGTCAGCGCCATGTCCCGCCGCGCCCTGCGTGACGATATGCCGGGGATCATCCTGCGTACCACCTATCGCGCCCAGTCCTACGCATCCTTCCAGGCCCAGCAGTTGAAGAAGGACCCGGAACGGGCCAAGGAACGTCAGCGTCTCAACGTGCTGATAGAAGATGCCGACACCCGCACCTGGCGCACCCTCCCCGACACCACCCAAGTGACTCGCCTGCGCCTGAAAAAAGGCCAACACAGACTGACCCTGGGCAAGACAGGCCAATTGCGCTTCAAGCTGGACCAGCGCTACCAGGTCATCAGCCTGCGGCGCGTGGGTGATCAGCTGTTCGTCATCGCCCCTGCCCCCCTGGAAAAGAACCCGCTGGCGGCCTGGTTCGGCAACCAATGAGCAGCGGCTCACATAGTGGCAAACACCAATCAAATTGAAGTTAAAAAGCCATTACAGCGCCAGAGTCCGCGTTTATAATGCCGCGCCCTCGTTATCGCGAGACGGCATTTAAGCTCCTCTTTTTATGAGGAATTGGCAGGATAGCCGCTGTTCCTGCCAGTGGGTTCGTCCAGCCCGACCCGCACGCCAGGCTGTCTCATTCAGGGAAGAAGAAGTACCCATGGCATCCCGCGTCCTCACCTCGATTGCGCTTGGCGCAGTCACTCTGCTCGCTGGCTGTTCGGCCTTCCGTAGCTACGACAACGAGCTTCAGGAAACCAACCAGCAACTGCGCGCCGGCAACCTCGATGCCGCCCTGACCCTGCTGGAAAAAAACAACAAGGGTGAAGACAAGGACCTGCTCTACTACTTCGAAAAGGGCGAGTTGCTGCGAGCCAAGGGCGACCTCAATGGCAGCCAGGCCGCCTGGGGCCATGCTGATCAAGTCGTGGGCAACTGGGAAGACTCGGTCAAGCTCGACACCGACAAGTACCTGGCCCAGTTCGGCAGTTTCCTGGTCAACGACAAAGTTCGTCGCTACGAAGGCTATGACTACGAAAAGGTCATGCTGACGACCCAGATGGCCATGAACCTGCTGGCCAGCAACGACTTCGACGGCGCCCGCATGGCGATCAAGAAGACCCACGAACGCGAAGCGGTGATCGCCGAACTGCGGGACAAGGAATACCTCAAGCGCGAGGACGAAGCCGAGAAGCAAGGGGTCAAGACCGAGTACAAGGACCTCAAGGGCTACCCGGTGGAAGCCCTCGACGCTCCCGATGTGGTCAACCTGAAGAACAGCTACCAGAGTGCGTTCAGCCACTACCTGGCCGGCTTTGTCTATGAAGCTCTGGGCGAGAAGGACCTGGCGGCTCCCGGCTATCGCAAGGCCGCGGAACTGCGTCCCAACACGCCGTTGCTGGAACAGGCGCTGCTGAATCTGGACGCCCCCGTGGAGCCGCTGAAAGTCGAAGCCCCGAGCAAGTCCTCGGCCAAGTCCAAACGCAAGACGGCAGCCAAGGCTCCGGTCAAGGCCCCCGTGGTAGCAGCCCTGGCGGCAGATGAGAGCGACGTGCTGATCGTGGTGCAAAGCGGCCTGGCCCCGGCCCGGGACTCGGTGCGCATCCCCCTGCCGCTGCCGATCAACGGCAACCTGGTCATCACCCCTCTGTCGTTCCCGGTGATCAAGGCCGACACCTCGACCCAGACCTTTGCCCAGATCGGCATCGACGGTCAGCAGCAGAACCTGACCCTGCTCAACAGCACCACCGCCATGTCCCGCCGCGCCCTGCGTGACGACATGCCGGGAATCATCCTGCGCACCACCGTGCGCGCTGTGACCCGTGGCGTGGCGCAAAAGAACCTCAACGAGGTCAATCCCCTGGCCGGCCTGGCCGTGGGCCTGGCTTCGGCGGTGACCGAAGGTGCCGATACCCGCACCTGGCGTACCCTGCCGGACAACACCCAGGTAGCCCGCCTGCGTCTCAAGCAGGGCGAACACAGCCTCAGCCTGCCCAACGCCCAGGGCGGCACTCAAGTGCAGGTCAAGGTTGATCAGCGCTATCAGGTGATCGCCCTACGGGTGGTGGGCAACCAGGTGTTCAGCAGCGGCCTGGCCGCTCATGTCATCCCGAACAACGCCGGCCAGAACATGGCCAGCAACCAACGTCCTTAAGCGGAGCCCCCCATGCGCTTGAAACTCCTCGCTGTTGCCGCACTGGCCGTTCTGGCCGGTTGCGCCACCCCACCACCTCCTGCTCCCGGCAGCGCCGCGAGCAAGGTGGTGGTGATGAACAAGTTCAACAACATCGCCATCGGCGCGATGCGGGTCGCCCGTGAAAACGGCTTCCTGACGGTCAAGGTGGCGCTGAACAACACCAGCCACACCAACATGACCATGTACTACCGCTTTGTCTGGCTGGGTGACGACGGTTTCCCGGTTGCCGATGAAGAAAGCTGGAAAGTCTTCAACCTGTACGCGGCCCAGGCCACCTTCCTGCCGGCCATCGCACCGGTGCCCAAGGCCACTGACTTCCGCCTGGAAGTCAAAACCCAATAAGCCGTTCCTGAACCCGATCAAGAGAGCACTTCCATGTTTGCACGCTTTTCCTTCCTCGCCGTGGTCGCCCTGCTGGCCAGCGGCTGCGCCAATACCTCCCCGGTCCTGGGCGGCAAGAACATCAGCTACGGCGACAGCAAGGCCGTGGAACTGGTGACCAACGAGTTCGGCTCCACCGACCTGCAGATGATCGCCGAGTCCATGACTCGCTCCCTGGCCCAGTCCGGCATCCTCCAGGGTCGCCCGGTGGTGCAGGTCTACGATGTGAAGAACAAGACCAGCGAGTACATCGACACCCGCGAGATCACCACCTCGATCAAGACCCAACTGATGAAGTCCGGCACCGCGCGCTTCGCCAGCGATAACACCGCCATGCAGAGCCAGGTAGACCAGCTCAAGCTGCAGAACCAGAGCGGCCTGTACAAGAAGTCCACCGTGGCCAAGACTGGCAACATGGTCGCCGCCAAATACCGTCTTGAGGGCTCCATCAGCTCCATCGTCAAGCGCAGCAGCGATTACAAGGACGTCTTCTACAAATTCAGCCTGCAACTGATCGACGTCGAGAGCGGTCTGGCCGAGTGGATGGACGAGAAAGAGATCCGCAAGACCACGGAGCGCTAAACAATGCGTGCATGGATTGGCATCCTGGCCCTGGCCTGTGCGTTCAGCGCCCAGGCGGCCCCGAAAGTTGCAGTCATGGACCTGGCCTACCAGGAACGTGTGCAGGAATACATTCACGTGGTTTCGGCCCAGCAGAACTACCGTGAGGGCTACTACAGCTCCAGCGGTTCGGCCAGCTACAACGAACTGGAAGCCAGCACCAGCTACATCGAAGAAGGCGAACTGCGCAAGTTCACCGGTGATATCAAGGGCGGGATTCTCAAGTCCGGGATGTTCCAGCTGGTGCAGGGGTCGCCCCACACCGATTCGTCCAAGACCAACGTCTACGACATCATCAAGCGCATCAAGGCCGGCAACTTCAAGGGTGCCGACTATGTGCTGTTCGGTACGGTGTCGGACATCGACTTCACCCAGGACATCAACGAGCTGGCCAATACCAACAGCTACTCGGCGGTGCTGGGCCTTACCCTAGTGGCGGATTTCAGCCTGATCAACACCCGCACCTTCGAGATCACCTCGGCGTTCACCGCCATGGGCGAAGGCCAGGACACCAAGCTGGTGAACAGCCGCGACATCCGTGTCTCGCTGAACCGGCCACGGGTGGTGCGCGAAGTCTCCAAGGCCCTGGGCGAAGACGTTACCCGGCAGATGGCCGAGCAACTGGGTCGCGGTGGCTACGAGCAACAGGGGCAAGCGCCGATGCGCAACAACCTGCCGCCGGACACAGCGCCGGTAATCCTGCGCTAAGCCGTACGCAAACGAAAAAGGCGACCCGTGGGTCGCCTTTTTTTGTCTCTGAAAAACCTAGGCCGCCGCTTTGCGAATGGTCGCCAGGAAGCCCGCCGCGCCGAGGAACAAGCCGGCGAAGGTACGGTTCATCCGACGCTGCTGGACCGGGGTACGCAACAAGCGCAGGACCTTGGACGCCAGCCCGGTGTAGCCGGCCATGACGATCAGATCGACCACGATCATGGTGGCGCCGAGAATCAGGTACTGCTTGACCAGGGGCGCATGGGGGTCGATGAACTGCGGCAGTACCGCCAGCATGAACACCAGGGCCTTGGGGTTGCTGATGTTCACCAGGAAGCCGCGAAACACCAGGGCCAGAGGCTTGCCGATGGGGCGGATGGCGGCGTCATCGCTCAGATCGCTGGGCAGCGCGCGCCATTGCTTGACTGCCAGGTACACCAGATAGGCCACACCGAACCACTTGATTGCATAGAAGGCGGTGGCAGAGGCGGCGAGGATGGCGCCGACACCGGCGGCGACAATGACAATCTGCAGGGCCAGGCCCAATTGCAGGCCCAGGGCGTTCCAGTAGCCGCGCCAGAAACCGTATTGCAGGCCGCAGGACATCGACGCAATGGCGCCGGCTCCCGGGGAAAGACTGATCACCCAACTGGCGGCAAAGAACGCCAGCCATGTCTCAAGCACCATCGCACACCTCGGATTGGATTGGTCGTGACTGCCTAAGCTAATCCTCCGACCCGCGGCTGACCATATTTTTTTCTCGGATGGTTCCTGATCGCAACCTGTCCGCAGTCCCCTGGGACTACTTTTCGCCAGTCCCCACCGGCAGCACATCGCTGCCGCGCCAGCGACGCACCGAGCGCTGGAAGAACAGGCTATTAGGCACCTGGACCATGGCACTGCCGGTACCGGCTTCCTCGGACTCGATCAGGGTGGTGTACAGCAGGTTGATCGCCACGACCCGGCCCTTGACGCCGGGCTTGTCGACAGTGTCCACCAACTCCACCACGTCACCCAGACGGAACGGACCGACGGTGAAGATCAGGATCGCGCACAGCAGGTTGGAGAGCACGCTCCACATGGCGAAGAACGCCACTGCCGCCACCGCGACAAACCCGGACAGGGCGGTCCACAGTACCGTGGCGGAAACCCCCAGGCGCTCCAGGACGAAGATCACCGCGCTGCCCATGATCAGCCAGCGCAGACCGCCACGCAGGGGCATCAGCAATTGCGGCGGGAACGGGTAACGCTCACCCAGGCGGGTGAGGCCACGGGCGACAAAACGCTGAGCCAGGTAGCCCGCCAGGAGAATCAGCAAGATCTGCACGCCGATCCACAGAGGCGCGATCCATTGCGCCGGCAAAGACAGTTGCAGCGCCTCCATCAGGACAGCGCCTCAAGTTCCGCTTGCATGCTTTCCAGCAACTCCAAGGCTTCCATCCAGGCCTCTTCCAGCTCGGACTCACGGGACTTGAGCTTGGCTTGCTCAGCCAACAGATCCCGCAGCTCATCCTTGCGCGCCGATTCGTAAAGACCACTGTCGCCCAGGCTGGTCTCGATCTTGGCCAGGCGCTCATGGACCTTGCCCAGTTCGACTTCCAGCTTGTCGGCCTCACGCTTGTGCGGTGCCAATTGCTGACGCAATGCAGCCGCGGCCTGACGCTGAGCTTTCTTGTCGGTCTTGTCCGGATTGACCGGCGTGTTGCTGACCGGGGCATTGCGCTGGCGGTAGTCCACCAGCCAACGGGTGTAGTCATCCAGGTCGCCGTCGAACTCCTCGACCTTGCCGTCGGCTACCAGGAAGAAGTTGTCCGTGGTGCTCTTGAGCAAATGACGATCGTGAGAAACCACCAGCACCGCGCCGCTGAACTCTTGCAGGGCCATGGTCAGGGCCAGGCGCATCTCAAGGTCCAGGTGGTTGGTGGGTTCGTCGAGCAGCAACAGGTTCGGCCGTTCCCAGGCGATCAGGGCCAGGGCCAGGCGGGCTTTTTCACCGCCGGAGAAATTCAGCACCGGCTCGTCGATCCGCGCGCCGCGGAAGTCGAAGCCGCCGAGGAAGTCACGCAAGGTCTGCTCGCGCTCGGTGGGTGCCAGCCGCTGCAGGTGCAGCAAGGGGCTGGCCTTGGAGTCCAGGGAGTCCAACTGATGCTGGGCAAAGTAGCCCACCACGGTGTTCTCGCCCCGGGTCAGGCGCCCGGACAACGGCTGCAGCTCACCGGAGAGGTTCTTGATCAGGGTCGACTTGCCGGCGCCGTTAGGGCCCAGCAGGCCAATCCGCGCGCCCGGCGTCAGCTGCAGCTTGACCTTCTCCAGGACCGCGCGCTCGCCATAACCCAGACGGGCATCGGAGAGGTCGATCAGCGGGCTGGAGATCTTCGTCGATTCGCGGAAGGTGAAGTCGAACGGCGAATCCACATGGGCCGCCGACAGCTCTTCCATTCGCTCCAGGGCCTTGATCCGGCTCTGGGCCTGGCGAGCCTTGGTGGCCTGGGCCTTGAAGCGAGCAATGTAGCTTTCCATGTGCGCGCGTTGCGCCTGCTGCTTCTCGTAGGCCTGCTGTTGCTGGGCCAGACGCTCGGCACGGGCCCGCTCGAAGGCACTGTAGCCACCGCGATAGAGGGTGATCTTGCGCTGGTCGACGTGAGCCACGTGATCGACCACAGCATCGAGGAAATCCCGATCGTGGGAGATCAATAGCAAGGTGCCGGGATAACCCTTGAGCCAGTCTTCGAGCCAGATGATGGCATCGAGGTCCAAGTGGTTAGTGGGTTCGTCGAGCAGCAACAGGTCCGACGGGCACATCAGCGCCTGGGCCAGGTTCAGGCGCATCCGCCAGCCCCCGGAGAAATCACCGACCTGGCGGTCCATCTGTTCGTTGGTGAAGCCCAGTCCAGCCAGCAGCTTGCGCGCCCGGGCGTCAGCGGTGTAACCGTCGGCGCTGTCCAGCTCGGCGTGCAGCCGTGCCTGGGCGGCGCCGTCATGGGCCTCTTCGGCGGCGGCCAGCTCTCGCTGTACCTGGCGCAGACGCAGGTCGCCGTCGAGCACATAGTCCACCGCCAGGCGCTCGAGGGTATCGACCTCCTGACGCATGTGGGCAATGCGCCAGTCGGCGGGCAGGAAGCAGTCACCCGAATCCGGATGCAGCTCTCCACGCAACAAGGCGAACAGGCTGGATTTGCCGGCGCCGTTGGCACCGATCAGGCCGGCTTTCTGGCCGGCGTGCAGAGTCAGCTCGGCGTCTTCTAGCAGACGTTGCGGGCCACGCTGTAAAGTCAGGTTCTGAAGTCGAATCATAATGGCGGCGGAGTCTACCAGCTTCGCTCGCAACTGGCGCGAGTAGCACTATGTCCTCTGACCTGTGGAGTTTTTCCCTGAACACCTATGCCCTTCCCGGCGTGCAGGAAGCCTGTCTGCAACTGCAGGGCGAGGGTGCCAATGTCTGCCTGTTGCTCTGTGGCGCCTGGCTTGGCCAGCGGGGAATCCGCTGCGATAGTCAGCGCCTGGAGCAATTGAAAGCGTTCGCGGCGCCCTGGCACCGGGACGTGGTTCAGCCCCTGCGCGACTTACGCATTGGCTGGCGCGATGCGGCCCGCGAGGACCTTGAGTTGAGTGCCTTGCGCGAACAGGTCAAGACCCTGGAACTGGAAGCCGAACGGCAATTGCTGTTGCGCCTGCAGGAGCGGGTACGGGAATGGCCGGAAGCTCAAGCGAAGAGCCTGGAAGACTGGCTTGGAGGATTGGCGGCCGGAGCCGCCGAACGCAACCGCGACGCGCTGCAGGTGCTGCGCGTCGCGGTGACCGGCGCTTAAGAAGCGCTGGAAGGAGTACCGGCAGGAGCCGGAGCGGCAGGAGCGGTGCTCGCAGCTGCTGGCGAGGCGGCAGGCGCGGGTGCAGCAGGCTTGACCGCAACCGCTGCTGGAGCAGCTGGCTTGGCCGCCGGGGTGGCGGGTTTGGCTACAGCAGGCTTGGCTGCTGGCTTGGCTGCCGCCGGCTTTTTCGCAGCCGGTTTAGCTGCAGGTTTAGCCGCCGGCTTGGCTGCTGGTTTCGCAGCCGACGATGCTGCTGGCTTGGCGGCTACTGCAGGCTTGCTGGCGGGTTTGGCAGCAGGTTTGGCCGGCGCTTTTGCGGCGGCAGGTTTAGCTGCGGGTTTGGCTGCCACAGGTTTTGCGGCGGCTGTTTTAGCCGCTGCGGGTTTGGCCGCAGGCTTGGCAGCGGGTTTAGCGGCAGGTTTGGCTGCTACAGGTTTGGCGGCAGGTTTAGCCACTGGCTTGGCGGCAGCTTTGGCTGCAGGCTTGGCGGCAGCGGTCTTGGCGGCAACAGGTTTGGCAGGCGCAGGCTTGGCGGCAGGTTTAGCCGCTGCGGGTTTGCTCGCCGCGGGTTTGGCTGCGGGTTTAGCTGCACTGGCAGCCGCTTTTTTCGCCACTGGCTTGGCGGCAGATTTGGCAGGTGCTTTGGCTGCAGGCTTGGCCGCTGGTTTCTTCGCTGCGACAGCTACCGGCTTGGCATCACGAGTGCTCAATACCTTGGCCACTGCTTCCTTCACACGACCAACGCCCTGGGCCAGTTTCAGGCTTTCCTGGGCATCGCGCTTGAGTTGCAGAATGTAGCTGCGGGTCTGTGCCTGGCGCTCTTTCAATGCATCCAGCAGGTCTTCGAGTTCCTTCACCGCGGTCTTGGCCTTGGCTTGTGCCTTGGCCTTGCCGGCCGCCGCAGCGTCCTGCAATTTGGTGCGCGATTTGTGCAGTTTTTCCTGCGCTTTGCCCCGTTGTTTTTCCAGCTTGGCGAGCAGTTTTTCAGCATCAGCCAAGGCTTGGGAACAAGCGTTTTCCAAATGTTCGAGCAAGCTGCCCGACAGCTGTTGGAGCAAATGCAACGGAGTATTTACAGGCTTCTTATTGGCCGACATGGTTTACCTCCTGGCTGACGTGAGTTGCGGCTCATACTAGACCTCTGCTGCTACCGCCGCTAGGGCATGTTGACAGTATCGAAAGCCCGGCGTTGCAGCGGATTGAAAATGTTCTTCGCCGTCATCGAAGTTGCTCACCAACCCGTGCTTTGTCGCTGGCATAATCCACCGCTACTCAGGCCGGAGAGTGCCCATGTCGCGTTACCTGTTTTTATCCCTGAGCCTGTTCTTGCCACTGGCTCAGGCTGCTGCCGAAGCGCCGCCCAATGACGCTCACGACCTTGCCTACAGCCTGGGCGCAAGCCTCGGTGAACGACTGCGCGACGAAGTGCCCGATCTGCAGATCCAGGCATTGGTCGAGGGTTTGAAAGCCGCTTATCAAGGCAAGCCACTGGCCCTAAAAACCGAACGCATCGAACAGATCCTGACTGAGCACGATGCGCAGATCAGTGAGCAGTCGACCAAGTCGAAAACTGAAGCGGCCCTGGAAAACGAACGACGCTTTCTCGACCAGGAAAAAGCCAAGCCCGGCGTTCGCCAACTGGCCGATGGCATTCTCCTGACCGAACTGGCACCCGGCAGTGGTAACAAGGCCAGCCCCAACGGCTCCGTCCAGGTGCGCTACACCGGACGCCTGCCCGATGGCACCGTGTTCGATCAGACCCAGCAACCGCAGTGGTTTCGCCTGGACAGTGTGATCGAAGGCTGGCGCAGCGCCTTGTCGCAGATGCCCACCGGCGCCAAATGGCGACTGGTGATTCCTTCGAATCAGGCCTACGGCACCGAAGGCGCGGGCGACCTGATCGCGCCTTACACACCGCTGGTATTCGAGATCGAACTGCTGGGCGTCGCCGGCTAAGGCACAGAAACGAAAAACGGCACGCCAAGGCGTGCCGTTCCTGTATTGCTCGGCCCTGTTCTCAGGCTTGAGCTACCGCTTCCTGCTTGTGGGCGTTATGCAGCACTTCGATCAGGCAATCTTCCAGTTCGAAGCGTTCGTGCAACAGACCGCCCAACTCCTTGAACTTCTGCGCCACGCACTGACCCGCATCACACAGGTCGTTGAACGCCAGGAGCTTTTCAGTGATCACGTCGATGCGCGGATAGAGGGTATCGGCCAGCTCGAGCCCGCGCTTGTCGCCAAAGGCCTTGGCCTCGCTGGTGAGCTGTTCGTAGATTTCAAAATGACCGGCGGAAACGTAGTCCACCAGAATCCCGCAGAATTCCTGCAGCGGTTTCTTGCTCTCGCTCAGGGCTTCAGGCTCGGCGCCCAACGCATCATAGGCTCGAACCAGTTCGTGACGCTCCTGCAACCAGCGGTCGATCAGCAGATGCACTCCACCCCAGCGTTCCTGAGCATTCTGACAACTTTCGAGCATGGTGATCTCTCTTCCCTTATGGGTCATGCCACTTGCCCGCCGCCCCCCTTTGGAGACTCTGGATCCGGTCAGGCGCAACGGCATCGAGCAACATAATTCCAGTGACGCGTGCGGGCCAGATTATGCCCGCTCGACAACAGCATCAAGGTACGCAGGAGATAAAGTTCATACAAGCGTTTAATCCGCGCCCTCCCACCAAACAATGACTCAGGGCAACACCGCAGCCTTGCGCCTGGCTCGAGACAGGCGCAGCAGACGGTAGCCGCTGAAGATCAGCATGATGACGAAAAACAGCAGGCTCCATTCGGGCAGACTCATGTCGAGCAGGGTCCAGGTGACCTCCGCGCAGTCCGACGTCCCCATGAAGGTCAATTGCAACGCCTGCCACCAGGACAGGTTGCGCAGCATGAACGGCATGTCCGGCAGGCAGGCCAGGAGTTGCTCGGAAGGAATGTTCTGCAGCAACACATGACGCCCGGCGGTGATCACTCCGAACAGGCCCAGTATCAGGTTGAGCGCCCAGTAGACCGCTCGTCCCATGCGCCCCGGCCCCTGCACCACGGCCAGTAGATTGACGCCAGTAAACATCATCAGCAGCAAGCGCTGCACGCCCCACAAGGGGCAGGATTCCAGGCCACCACCAGATTGCAGGTTGAACGCCGCCCACGAGGCAAAAGCCCCCACCAGGAACACCAGGGAGAACAGCAAGCGGGAGCCGGCCAGCGACATGAGATATCCGTAACGGAGAGAAACAGGCAGCCACGGTAGAGAAAGCGCTCGCTCCTTTCAAGGAGCGCTATGCCGCAGTGGGTCGACGATTGAAAGTGAATGAGCCATCAAACCCGGACAAAAAAGGCCGGTTACCTGCAACAGGCAACCGGCCCCGAAGACGCTTCAGATCCGTACCGGAACCGGCAACGGTGACGCCAGCAGGCGCTCGTCGAGCATTCCCAGGCCTTCCTGGAACAGCTGGTTGCTGCGCTCGGTATCACCCAACTGAGCCAGCAAACGAGCCAGCTCGGCACAGGCTTCAGGATTGCGTTGCAGGCGCAGGCTGCTTTCCAGATAGTCCCGGGCCTTGCCCCACAGACTGTTCTGCAGGCACAGACGGCCCAGGGTCAGCAGCAGGCTCGGGTCGTCCGCATGCTCCTTCAGCCAATGCTCGGCAGTCTGCAACTGACGAGATGGATCGCTGCCCCGCACCAGCCCGTAAAGCCGTGCCAGATGGCTTTCATATTTACGCTTGAGGGCTGTGCGCAGGGCCTCTTCAGCCTCGGCTCCCGCCCCCAGCTGACGCAGTTGCTCGGCGTAGGCCAGCACCAGTTGTGGCTCCTGGCGTTGCGCCGAAGTCAGTTGCTGCCAGGCCCGGTTGAGAGACTGCAGGCCCGCCACCTGATCCTCTTCGCGCCGCGCCGCCAGGGTCAGGTTCTCACCCCAGGCGCGACGTTCCAGCTCCTGCAACTCGCTGGCCGGCAGTGCCTTGTCCTTGCGCAACTCGGGCAACAAACGGATCAGCGCCGACCAGTCGCCACGCTGTTGATGCAGGCGCTGCAACTGGCGCAGGACCTGAACGCTATGGGGATGGCGCTCATGCATCGCTTGCAGGGTGCTCAGGGCACCTTCGGTATCACCGCGGTCGGTCTGCAACTGGGCATGACTCAGAGCCACCGCCAGCTCGGCCTGGGGCTGGCGGGTCAGCGCCCGCTCCAGCAACTGATCACACTCTTCATAGTGGCCTTGCTCGTTGGCGGCACGGGCCGCACCGAGGTAATACAACAGCGGTTGACGTTCGGCTTCCGCGGCACGGTGCAGGTGTTTTTGCGCGCTGGCCCAACGACCTTCGGCAAGGTCCATCTGGCCCTGCTCGATGGCGATTTGCACTCGGCGGCTACGATTGCGCCGCGACCAGGGGTTGACCACACCACCGGAGACCATCACCAATTCAATCAGCAACTTGATGCCCCAGATCACCAACCAGATCAGCGCCACCAGGGCCAGGGTTGCCCAGAGGCTCGATTCGTAGCGGAAGTTGCTGTAGGCGATCAGTACGTACCCGGGATGCTCGGCAATGGCCAGTCCCAACAGGCCGATGGCTGCGATGACCAGTAGAACGATCACATAGGCGCGCTTCATGGGCTCGTCTCCTGGGCGGTGTTCGCCGCAGGTTTGGCCAGAGGCTTGACTGAATCCTCAGCGTTCAGATTGCGCCGCTCGAGATAGGCCTGGACCGTGCTCAGGGTCTTGGCCAGATCCGGGGTGACAACAGTCACCGGCTGCTTGCTCAGTTCGGACAAGCGCTCAAGCATGATCTTGCTTTGCGGATTGTCCTGATTGAAGTTGCCAGTCAGCACATCACGTGCCTCGGTCAGTGCCTGGGTATAGACCGCCGCCTGACCATTCAAGGCGGCCCACTGGGCCTGTTCCAGTGCCAGGCTCAGGGCCAGGCGTACCTGAGTCAGCCCTTGGCCGGCCAGCAATGGACGGATGTTCTTGTCGGCATTGAAGTCGATGCGGAAATAGCGGGAGACCTGATCCCACCACTGCGCCCAACGGCTTGCGCCGTCACCGTCGGCGGTCAGCCCCAGCAATGATTCGCCGCGATCCTTGTACTCGGGAGCCACGGCGCTGAGTTCTAGGACCTGATCACGCAGGGCACCCAGTTGCAGGAACAGCCCGGTGCGATCCGGTTGCTCGGTGCTGCGCAGGGCCGCCAGGCTCTTGGCCAACTGCTCGCGTGCAGCGAAGGAACCCGGGTCGTTCTGCTCCCGCAGGATATCGTCGGCGCCCTGGACCAGCGCCTGAGCGCTGCTGATGTCCTGCAGCGCAGACAGACGCAGGCTGGCCAGACGCAGCAGATGCTCGGCCTCGGCCAAACGCCAGTCCTTGCGGCTGGCGCCGAGCACGGTTTCCAGACGCTGATTCAAGCGCTGCTGATCAGCTTGCAACTGGGCCACCAGCCGTCGCCGGTCCTCCAGCTCATCGGCTGCCGGCAGTTGTTCCAAGCGCGCACTCAGACGCTGTTCACTGAGTTTGAAACTCTGCGCCTGATCCCCCAGGGCCTGCAGCTGGCTCAGTTGCTGCTGGTTGTTGGCTTGCAGGCTACGCACCTGCCAGATCCCCCAACCGCCGGCGGCGACACCCGCCGCCCCCAGCAGCAGGGCCAGTATCGCCAACCCGTTGCCACGACGTTCAACGGTTGGGGTCGTGGGTTCAGCAGGTGCTTCAGGCACCGGCCGGACTTCATCTTTAGGCAAGGCTGTTTCGCTCACGTATCCATCCTTTGCGTTAGAGAACGGGCACGGGTTGCTCCCGTAACGCCGTTAGCAAAGCCGCGGCACTGGCGCCGCGACAATCCACAACTTTTTCCGCCCCGGCGGCACGTGCCATTTCGGCAACCCGGGGGCTTGGAACAAACAACGGCATCTTCGCCAACTGCGACCAGGCTGGGCCGGCCAACTGCTGCAAGTGGCTGAAACCCTGTCCACTGCTGACCACCAGGCCGTTCAAGCGTTCCCCCTGAATCCGCTCAAGCAGCGCATCCTCGGGGTAATGCGGCAGGCACCGGCGGTAGAGTTCCAGATAATCGACACTAGCACCTAGGTCACGCAAGCGCTCAGAGAGCAGCTCGCGACCGCCCTCTCCACGCACGATCAGCACCCTTGGCTCAGGGCGCCGGATAGCCTCGCGCAATTGGGGAAGTTCAAGCAAGGCTTCGCTGTCATCGCCTGCTTGGGGATAAAACACTTGCAGGCCTGCATCCGCAAGGATCTGCCCGGTGCCGGCACCGACACTGAACCAGCTTTGAGCGGGGGGCTGGGGCCAATAGGCTCGCAGCAGGCCCAGACCAAGGTACGCGGCAGGCTTGCTGACCACGATCAACGCACAGTAACGATCCAGTTCCAGCAGGGTCGCCCGCTGCGAATCGCTGACGGGCAAGGCTTGAATCTCCAGTAACGGCAGGCTGCTGCTGAAGACACCGACCTCGGCCAGGGTTGCTGCCAATGCAGCGCTATCCTCGCTCGGCCGGGTCAGCAGCAGGCGCCACCCGATCACTCTTCGCCCGCCTCGCCGTAGACCGCGCGCAGGATGTCATCGGCGCCTTGGGCCAGCAGGTCATCTGCCACCTTCACCCCCAGTTCAGCGGCCGACGCTCGCGGGCCTCGCGCTTCGGCGCTCAACAGCAGGCCGCCGCTAGGCTCGCCGACCAGGCCACGCAGCCAGATCTGATCGCCTTCCAGCACTGCGTAGCAGGCAATCGGAACCTGGCAGCCGCCGTTCAAATGCTTGTTCAGCGCTCGCTCGGCAGTCACCCGGCTGGCCGTGTCGGCATGGTGCAGAGGCGCCAGCAACGCGTGAATTTCAGTATCGACACGACGACACTCGATACCGACAGCGCCTTGGCCACCGGCGGGCAGACTGTCATCGACACTGATGGACGAACTGATGCGGTCTTCGAAGCCCAGGCGAATCAGGCCGGCGGCGGCCAGGATAATGGCGTCGTACTCGCCGGCGTCCAACTTGGCCAGCCGGGTATTGACGTTGCCCCGCAGAAAACGAATCTGCAGGTCTGGGCGACGGGTCAGCAGTTGGGCCTGGCGGCGCAGGCTGGAGGTACCCACCACACTGCCTTCCGGCAATTGCTCGAGGCTGGCGTAGGTATTGGAGACGAAAGCGTCACGTGGGTCTTCGCGCTTGCAGATGCAGAACAACCCCAGGCCTTCGGGGAAGTCCATGGGCACGTCTTTCATCGAATGCACGGCGATGTCGGCCTGGTTTTCCAGCAGTGCGGTTTCCAGTTCCTTGACGAACAGGCCCTTGCCGCCGATTTTCGACAGGGGCGAGTCCAGCAGTTTGTCGCCGCGACTGACCATGGGCACCAGGGTCACGACGAGGCCCGGATGGGCCTCTTGCAGACGGGCTTTGACGTATTCGGCCTGCCACAAGGCCAGTGCACTTTTGCGGGTAGCGATGCGGATTTCGCGAGAGGACATGGATCAATCCGTACTGAATAGATACGGCAGATAATAACAGCTCAGCCAAAGCAGCTTTGACTTGTATCAGAAACGCAGCGTCCTCCCGACGCCAGGCTTGCCTTTATTGCGGGCCTTGAGTCTCGGTCTAGAGCTGCTGCATCATCTTGCGCACACCCGCCACATGGCGCCGGCTGACGATCAGGGCATCGCCATTGAGCCCCTTGAGGTACAGCTGAAAATGCCCCAGGGGCGTACGTTGCAGACGCTCGATCCGCTCGCGGGCCACCAGCGCATTGCGATGAATACGCACAAAGCGTTCACCAAACTCGTCTTCCAATGCCTTCAATGGCTCATCCAGAAGTACTTCGCCGCTTTCATGGCGCAAGGTCACGTACTTGTGGTCAGCAATGAAATATACCACCTGAGCCAGAGGAATCAGCTCGATCCCCTTACGGGTGCGGGCACTGATGTGACTGCGTGGGCCGTTGCCGCTTTCCGCCGCCGGCCGGGTCAGGGCCGCCAACTGCACACGATTGGGTTTCTCGGCCTTTTTCAGCGCCTCCAGCAGCAGCTCTGGGCGCACGGGCTTGACCAGGTGGCCGACCCCACTGGCATTGAAAGCCTCTAAGGCAAATTCGTCCGGGGCCGCGCAAAACACCAGCGCCGGAGGCGTCTCGCGCTCGCACAATTTACCGGCGACCTGCAGACCGTCCAGGCCCGGCATGCGGACATCGAGCAAGACGATATCCGGCTTCAGGCTCTCGATCAGGCTCAGCGCCTCTTCGCCATTGGTGGCGCTGGGCTCCAGGACACTGTATCCCTCAAGCTCACTGACCATTCGGCTCAGGCGCTCGCGGGCTAGGGGTTCGTCATCAACGATCAGGACATTCATATTGCGCTGGATTCCTGCGTGAGTCTCGCACAAGGATAGCGTAGACAGGTGGAGTGACGTCCGTCACGGCGATCCACGCTAAGACTAGTGCTAAGGCCAAAAAGTGCCGCAAGTCGGGCACCAATATTTACCCGTACCTGCCCGATACCGCCCCAGGTCGGTGGATGCGCGACGGCGTCGCAGGGAATGCTGGTATTCAACACAAAGCCCCCCTCGTTACTGTGGTCGGCGTCCACCCTGGCCACACCCGCCTCGTTTCGTGGACGGGTTGCATGGACCTGCGCGGAGTGAACTCGATGGACAGACCCAGTGCGAACACGCGAGGGGTGTTACGCAATTGTGCCGGTCCTCCTGTCCAACTGTAGACGGTTGCCAAGACGATATTGCTCAATCGATAAATATCGTTTGATCGATATCACCTTCCGCACTCAAGGCGCCCCTGCCCAGGTGCGCTCCGAATTGTGCCGATCTCAGTCTCTGCGCCCTCGGGGCCGGCGACAAGCCATGCAGCGCAGGCCAGGAGAAAAAAAGCTGCCGACCAGTGCCAGCGACAGCCCAGGCAACCCTGTTATTATCGGCGCCTGTTTTTCACGCCATCTTCCTTCAGCAGATCACGAGCGAATTCATGAGCACTGACAAGACCAATCAGTCCTGGGGCGGCCGCTTCAGTGAACCCGTCGACGCCTTCGTCGCCCGCTTCACCGCCTCTGTCACTTTCGACCAGCGCCTGTATCGCCACGACATCATGGGCTCCATCGCTCATGCCACAATGCTGGCCAAGGTTGGTGTGCTCACCGACGCCGAGCGTGACAGCATCATCGACGGCCTGAAGACCATTCAGGGCGAGATCGAGGCCGGCAGCTTCGACTGGCGCGTGGACCTTGAAGACGTGCACATGAACATCGAAGCGCGCCTGACCGATCGCATCGGTATCACCGGCAAGAAGCTGCACACCGGTCGCAGCCGCAATGATCAGGTGGCCACCGACATCCGCCTGTGGCTGCGGGACGAAATCGACCTGATCCTGGCCGAAATCACCCGCTTGCAGAAAGGCCTGCTGGAGCTGGCCGAGCGCGAAGCCGAGAGCATCATGCCGGGCTTCACTCACCTGCAGACCGCCCAGCCCGTGACCTTCGGCCACCATATGCTGGCCTGGTTCGAAATGCTCAGCCGCGACTACGAGCGCCTGGTGGACTGCCGCAAGCGCACCAACCGCATGCCCCTGGGCAGCGCTGCGCTGGCCGGCACCACCTACCCCATCGACCGCGAGCTGACCTGCCAGCTGCTGGGCTTCGAAGCCGTGGGCGGCAACTCCCTGGACAGCGTTTCGGACCGTGACTTCGCCATCGAATTCTGCGCCGCCGCCAGCGTGGCGATGATGCACCTGTCGCGCTTCTCCGAAGAGCTGGTGCTGTGGACCAGCGCGCAATTCCAGTTCATCGATCTGCCGGACCGCTTCTGCACCGGCAGCTCGATCATGCCGCAAAAGAAAAACCCCGACGTGCCGGAGCTGGTACGGGGCAAGAGTGGCCGGGTGTTTGGCGCACTGATGGGCCTGCTGACCCTGATGAAGGGCCAGCCCCTGGCGTACAACAAGGACAACCAGGAAGACAAGGAGCCGCTGTTCGACGCCGCCGACACCCTGCGCGACTCGCTGCGGGCCTTTGCCGACATGGTCCCAGCCATCAAGCCCAAGCACGCCATCATGCGTGAAGCGGCCCTGCGCGGCTTCTCCACCGCCACTGACCTGGCGGACTATCTGGTGCGCCGTGGCCTGCCGTTCCGTGACTGCCACGAAATCGTCGGCCACGCCGTGAAGTACGGTGTGGAGACTGGCAAGGACCTGGCAGAAATGAGCCTTGAAGAACTGCGCAAATTCAGCGACCAGATCGAGCAGGACGTGTTTGCCGTGCTGACCCTGGAAGGCTCGGTCAATGCCCGTAACCACATCGGCGGCACCGCTCCAACTCAGGTCCGGGCTGCGGTGGCTCGCGGCCAGGCGTTGCTGGCCAGCCGCTAAGCACCCTGCCCGCAGGGGCCGGCAACCCTCTGCCGGTCCTTGCAAACTGGCTGCCCGGCGCTAGCGTCCCGATCGCCTGGCGGTAATAAGCGCAGCCTTGTCAGCGGCAATCCGCCTGGCGTTGGGCGTCTGTTCCAGGCGCTCCAACAGGGCCTTGGCCTCTGGCATATCGGCCAGTAAGTCGATCCCGAACAGCTTGTCCCCGACTACCAGGGCCAGGTTCACGCTGTACTGGAAATACAGGTCCGCCACGCTCAGGCTGGTACCCGCCACATAAGGCGCGAACCGGGCATGCCGGCGCAATGCGGCAAAGCCCTGCAGCAATTCGATTCCGGCCTTTTCCTTGATCGCCTCGGGCAGCGTCGCACCAAAGAACACTTCGGGGAAACAGGCCCGGGCCGGCAGCTCGATATAGAGTTCGATCTCCTTGGCCAGTGCCAGCACCTGAGCTCGTTCGAAGGCATCTCCCGGCAGCAGCGCCGGCTCAGGATGGACCTGCTCCAGGTAATCAAGAATCACGCTGGTTTCGCTGATAAAGCCCTGCTCCACTTCCAGCACCGGAACCTTGCCCCGGGGACTGATGGCCAGCGCCTCGGGGCTTTGGCCGGCGTAGAACAGCACCTCCTCGAAGGGCAGGCCCTTTTCCAGCAGGGCCAGTTTGACCATGTTGTAGTAGTTGCTGATGGCGAACCCATAAAGCTTGAACATCCCATAGCCTCCAGGCCGTGCAGGGGGTCGGCAGGACTTTTTATAGAAGGTTAATCCGCTTCTGACCAGCAGCATCCAGCCTCTGAATACGAGTAAACTGGCGACCTTTCCTTGAGGAGCCTGCCATGAGCGAGCCAACCGATATCGACAACGACGAAGAAGAGTTCGCCGAAAACACCCTGATCGAAGCGATCGAGAACCAGATCGAAAGCGACAATCCGCCAGCAGCCAAGGCCACCTTCAACAAGCTGACCCTGGTGGGTTACGAGCGCGAAGAAATCCTCAACCTGATGGCCCACGTCCTGGCTGTCGAGATCGATGCGATCCTCGAGGAAGACCGCGCCTTCGATACCCAATGGTACGAAGCCGCGCTGCGCGCCCTGCCAGAACTGCCTCCAGAGAAGCAGTAAGCCGGTACCACCGGAGCGCTGCCCGCAGCAACGTTCCGGCACGCCACTGCCGACCTGACTACACTGCAGGCACCCTGCGGCCAAAGACCGCTGCCCTCAGGTACAAAAGTCCTCAGCGAACGCTGGACACGCCGCCGTTCTGCGGTCACCTTAAGAACGCTGACCTCTCATTCCTAGAAAGTCTGGAGTCCTTATGTCGTATACCCCTGAGTTGGTTGCCGAACTGGAAATCCTTGCACTCTTCAACCTGGACAACTCCCAGGAAGGCCTGAAAATCCATCAGACCGCTGCCCCTTCTGCCATCGCCGCCGCCCAACGCCTGTTTGACAAAGAACTGCTGACCCAACCCGATGGGGGCTACCTGACCAGCCTTGGCCGGGATGCAGCCGAGCATGCTCAAGGCCTGCTGACCATCCTGAGCGTCAAAGAAACCGCCTGAACACTGCTCCTCGGCCTGCGGGGTTCCCGTCTGTCGGATTCCGTAGGCACCCTCCCGCCAATACGCTAGAAATCTGGCGTCAAAAAACAAAATCAGCTTAAGGCTCAGCCTTGTCTGACGATAAACTGCTGCCGTCCTCAAACCGCCACGTTCGAGCTTCGCTTGAAATGCCCCATACCCATGAAATCCGTCCCGATCTGGATGAAGGAATCGATCGCAAGGTTCTCAGTCAACTGCGCGCGCGCTTTCTCACCCTCAATGCAGGACGCATGGCTCGGGCAATGGAAGGGTTGTCGGCACGCCAGCAGTTGGTCCTCAACCTGCTGCCACTGTTCTTTCACGTCAATCATCCACTGCTGCCCGGCTATGTTTCCGGCGCTACCCCGGCGGGGTTGTCCAACTACGAGCCCGACCCGCAAGCCCTGGCTGAAGCCCAGCGCCTGACTCGTTCCTTTTCCTACAAGCCTCGTCATGGCAACCCACCTCGACCTATCCACGGCCTGTTTCTCATGGGCAGCCTGGGCACCCTGGCCCAGGCCGACCAAAGCGACATGGATGTCTGGGTTTGCCATGCCCCAGACCTGAACGAAACCGAGCTGGCGGAACTGCAGAAGAAATGCCAGTTGCTGGAAGCCTGGGCTGCGGGCCAGGGCGCCGAGGCGCATTTTTTCCTGATCGACCCCAGCCGCTTTATCCGCGGCGAGCGGGATACACAGTTGAGTTCGGACGATTGCGGCACCACCCAGCACTACCTGCTGCTGGACGAGTTCTACCGCACCGCCATCTGGCTGGCCGGACGCACGCCCCTGTGGTGGTTGGTACCGGTGTATGAAGAAGGTCGCTACGAGCGGTATATCCACACGCTGCTGTCCAAACGTTTTGTCCCCGCCGAGGAAAACCTCGACCTGGGCCACATGGCCCGCATCCCTCCCGGGGAATTCATCGGCGCTGGACTCTGGCAGCTATTCAAAGGCATCGAGTCGCCCTACAAGTCGGTGCTCAAGCTGCTGCTGATCGAGGTCTACGCCAGCGAGCATCCCAAGGTCCAGTGCCTGAGCCTGCGCTTCAAGCAGGCGGTATTCGCCAACCGCCTGGATCTGGACGAGCTGGACCCCTATATCGTGGTCTATCGACGCATCGAGGAATACCTCAAGGCTCGTGGTGAGCCCGAGCGTCTGGAGCTGGTGCGGCGCAGCCTGTATCTCAAGGTCAACCGCAAGCTTTCCAGCGGCAATGGCGCTCGCAGTCCGAGCTGGCAGCGAGCGCTGCTTGAGCGCCTGGCCAGCGAATGGGGCTGGGATCAGCGCCAACTGGCCCTGCTGGACAGCCGCAGCCAATGGAAGGTACGCCAGGTCAGCAGTGAGCGCCGGGCGCTGGTCAACGAGCTCAACTACAGCTACCGCTTCCTGACCCAGTTCGCCCGCACCGAACAGGCCGCCAGCCTGATCAACAAACGTGACTTGAACGTGCTGGGCCGGCGCCTGTACGCGGCATTCGAACGCAAGGCGGGGAAAATCGAGTTCATCAACCCCGGCATCGCCCCGGACCTCGCGGAAGACACCCTGACCCTGGTGCAGTCACCAAACAAGAAAGAACCGGGGCAGACTCATTGGGGCCTGTACAACGGCAACCTGACCGCCCTGGAGTGGGAACACTTCGCCCCTATCAAGCGCAGCCGTGAATTGCTTGAGCTGCTGACCTGGTGCCATCGCAACGGGGTGATCGACAGCAGCACGCGCCTGGCCCTGCACCCTGGCAGCAGCGACCTGAGCGAATTCGAACTGTTCAACTTGCTCGGCAGCCTGCAACAGACCGTGGCCCTGCCATTGACCACCGTCGGCGAAGAGCAGTTGCTGCATGCCAGCGTGCCCGGCGAAGTGCTGATTCTGGTGAACGTCGGAGTCGACCCACTCAAGCATCACCGCGACCTGAACATTCTCATGACCACCGAGCGCACCGACTCTCTGAGCTACGCCGGGGTGCGAGAGAACCTGGTGCTGACCCTGGATCAGGTCACCCTCAATAGCTGGAACGAGGTCATGGTCGGTCGTTACGACGCTGAACATGCATTGCTCGATTGCCTGCGGGACTACCTCAACAACCTGCCGTCCGACTCACAACCACGGCTGCGGGTCCGCTGCTTCTGCCACAACCGCGCGCAGTTCATCGCCCGACGGGTGGAGGAGCTGTTCGAAACTGCGCACCACCTCCTGCTCAGTCAGCTCAATTACCGCTACCTGATCCAGGTTCAGCAGCACTTTCACGTCCTCGAACTGGTGCCCGGCCAGGTTCGGCATCGGGCCATGGCGACAGCCGCCGCGCTGCTTGAATACCTGGGCCAGGAACAAGCCCGCTACAGCCCCCTGCACCTCGATCCGATGGCCCTGGAAGATCACGATCTGGCGCTGATCCTGCCCATGGGCCAGCCGGATTGCATTCAGGTGTTCTACCGGATCATCGAGCACAATGCCGAGCTCTATGTCCTCGATGAGCACAACGCTCTGTGGCAGCAGACCCTGCCCTACCACGACGAACAAAGCCTGCTGGTGCCCCTGCAGCGCTTCCTGCAGTCGATCCTCTACCGCCGCGAGGCGCTACTGTCGATGGACAATAGTCAGGACGAGAAACCTTTGGACACACTCTACTTGCAGATACTGCCCTCAGGCACCGGTCGGGCGCGCCGGGTAGAGGCGCGACCAGCACCTGCGACACCCGTGGACAAGGCCTTTTATGACGTGCAGGCGATCATCGGCAAAGCTGCACCTGGCCAGGTGCAAGTCTCGCTGTACTGCAATCAACGGGAGTTTTCCGAATTGGAATATGGCAACCAGCTGTTCAGCGTGGTGGCCCAGGAAATCGTCGGACAGCGCCGTGAACCGGAGCGCTACCGCTGCTACATCACCGATCTGGACCTGTCCGGCCTGCTCGGTGATGGGCAAAGTTCGAGCATTGTATATCTGCGCTACAAGGCCAGCCTGGAGCGCGCACTGAACGACGCGCTCGAGCAGGTCTAGCCGCAAATCAGAGGTGGTAGTCGCCTGCGGCTTCCGGCTGGTATTCCACTTCCAGCAGGGTCAGCTTCAGAGTCTTGCCACCCGGCGCCGGCCAGTCGATGTATTGACCAACCTGCAAGCCCAGCAAGGCGCTGCCCACGGGTGCAAGGATCGAAATCTTGCCTTCGTCGGCGTTGGCGTCCTGTGGATAAACCAGGGTCAGGTGGTAGTCCTTGCCACTGCTTTCTTCACGGCAATGCACACGCGAGTTCATGGTTACGACACCGGCCGGGACTTCATCGTGACCCACCAGCGTTTCGGCACGATCCAACTCGGTTTGCAGTGCAATGACGCCTGGCAGCGAGTCGTCCAGGCTGTCGATCAGGCGCTCCAGACGTTGCACGTCAAGGCGGGTAAGGATGATGGATGGTGCAGTACTCATGATCCTGGCTGACTCCTATTTTTTCTGCACAAAAAAGCAAAACCCCGCCAAATAAGACGGGGTTCTCACCGGCCTCGATGTAGCGAGGCGAAGTCGGACACTATCACAGCACACTGAATAAACAAACCGTACCAGTACGAACCTAAAGCCCCCCGGCTGTAGCGCTCTGTTTGCGCTGCAACGCTTGTGCGCAGATCACTCGGCGCCGCTCGTCATCGGCCGAACGCCACTCGCGAATGTCCTCCACATGGCGGAAACAGCCACGGCAGACCTTTTCCTCATCGAGACGGCACAGGCTGATGCATGGCGAACTGACCGCCGGACTGACGTTGCTGTACAGCGGCTTGGGCGGTCGGGCTGCGGCAGGCTGAGTCACGATTTCAGAGACCTTCGAACTCGAGTTTGATATCTGCCTGTTCGAGAACGATGCGCTCCAGCATCTCCCCCAACTGCTCTTCACTCTTGTCGCACATCCAGCGCTCGCTTTCCTCGTCGTAGTCGAAGTGGAAACCACCGGAGCGGGCGGCCAGCCACAGTTGGCGCAAAGGCTCCTGGCGGCTGAAGATCACCTGGCTGCCGTTGTCGAACTTGACGGTGAGCACCCCGGCGGAACTTTCCAGGTCGATGTCCAGGTCGCTCTCATCGAAAATATCCTCCAGCGTCTGCTGGGTGGCGTCCACCAGGTCGTGAAAACGGGCTTCGGTCAAACTCATTGCGGGAACCTCAAAAAGTGTCTACTCACGCTCAAGCGCCGCAAGATACGGGCGCTCCCCGGCGAATGCAAAGGATACCGAACAGGCGGATAAATGCGACGTCCATTGTGCCGGAAGCCGACCAAAGCCTCTCAGCAGCCCCTGGCAAAGGCCCGCTGGACGGGAGTTACGCTGCATAGGCAAGCTGCCGGGTGGCCGGTATACTCGGGCGCAATTTACGCATTCTCAAGGATTTCGCCATGAAGCGCCTGATCTCTTCCCTTGCTGCGCTCGTCGCGGTTGCCTGCCTTGTTACCGCCTGCGGCCAGAAAGGCCCGCTGTATCTGCCTGATGACAGCAAATCCCCTGAAGAACAGGCGAAATCGCAATCGCAGTCGCACAAGCACGACACCTACTAAGGGCTCACCATGGACGCTTTCAACTACCGCGACGGTGAGCTGTTCGCGGAAGGCGTAGCCCTGTCCGCCATTGCCGAGCGTTTCGGCACGCCGACCTACGTCTATTCCCGAGCGCACATCGAGGCCCAGTACCTGGCCTATGCCGAGGCGCTTGCCGGCATGCCGCACCTGGTCTGCTTCGCGGTAAAAGCCAACTCCAACCTGGGCGTGCTGAATGTCCTGGCGCGCTTGGGCGCTGGTTTCGACATCGTCTCCCGGGGCGAGCTGGAGCGTGTCCTGGCCGCTGGCGGCCAAGCCGACAAGATTGTCTTTTCCGGCGTCGGCAAGACCCGTGACGACATGCGCCGGGCCCTGGAAGTGGGCGTCCATTGCTTCAACGTCGAGTCCGCCGAAGAGCTTGAGCGCCTGCAGCTGGTGGCCGCCGAGCTGGGTGTTCGCGCGCCGATCTCGCTGCGGGTCAATCCCGACGTCGATGCCGGTACCCACCCATACATCTCCACCGGCCTCAAGGAAAACAAGTTCGGCATCGACATTGCGACTGCCGAGGACGTGTATATCCGCGCCGCACAGTTGCCGAACCTGGACATCGTCGGTGTCGACTGCCACATCGGTTCTCAGCTGACCACCCTGGCCCCTTTCATCGACGCCCTCGACCGCCTGCTGGATCTGGTGGATCGCCTTGGCGAGTGCGGCATCTACCTGCGCCACATCGATCTGGGTGGCGGTCTGGGTGTGCGTTATCGCGACGAAGAGCCACCACTGGCCGCCGACTACATCAAGGCCGTGCGTGAACGCCTCGATGGCCGCGACCTGGCCCTGGTGTTCGAACCGGGTCGCTTCATCGTGGCCAACGCCGGTGTACTGCTGACCCGGGTCGAGTACCTCAAACACACCGAACACAAGGATTTCGCCATCGTCGACGGCGCCATGAACGACCTGATCCGCCCAGCGCTTTACCAGGCCTGGATGGATGTCAGTGCCGTCCAGCCACGGGATGCCGAACCCCGCACCTACGACATTGTCGGACCGATCTGCGAAACCGGCGACTTCCTCGCCAAGGAGCGCTACCTGGCCCTGGCCGAGGGCGACCTGCTGGCGGTGCATTCCGCCGGCGCCTATGGTTTCGTCATGAGCTCGAACTACAACACCCGCGGCCGTGCCGCAGAAGTACTGGTCGATGGTGACCAGGCTGTTGAAGTGCGTCGCCGCGAGACGGTAGCCGAGTTATTCGCTGGCGAAAGCCTGCTGCCGGAGTAAGACCATGCTGCTGCGTTTTACCAAGATGCACGGTCTGGGCAATGACTTCATGGTTCTCGACCTGGTCAGCCAGCACGCGCATATTCTGCCCAAGCACGCCAAACAATGGGGTGATCGCAATACCGGAATCGGCTTCGATCAACTGCTGATCGTCGAGGCTCCGAGCAACCCGGACGTGGACTTCCGCTATCGGATCTTCAACTCCGACGGCTCCGAAGTGGAACAGTGCGGCAACGGTGCCCGCTGCTTCGCCCGCTTCGTACTGGACAAGCGCCTGACCACCAAGCGTCAGATCCGCGTCGAGACCAAGAGCGGCGTCATCGAACTGGATATCCGCAACGACGGACAGATCAGCGTCAACATGGGTGCTCCGCGCCTGGTGCCAGCGGACATTCCGTTCCAGGCACCGGCCCAGGCCGACAGCTACACGCTGGACGTCGACGGCCGTCAGGTCGAGCTGGCAGCCGTGTCCATGGGCAACCCCCACGCTGTGTTGCGGGTGGATGACATCAACAGCGCGCCGGTGCACGAGTTGGGGCCGAAGATCGAACATCACCCGCGCTTCCCGGCGCGGGTCAACGTGGGCTTTCTTCAGGTCCTGGACCGCCAGCGCGCGCAATTGCGGGTCTGGGAACGTGGCGCCGGGGAAACCCAGGCCTGCGGTACCGGCGCCTGTGCAGCGGCTGTGGCCGCGATCAGCCAGGGGTGGATGGATTCGCCCCTATTGATCGACCTGCCGGGCGGGCGCCTGTCCATTGAATGGGCAGGCCCTGGCCAACCGGTGATGATGACCGGCCCGGCAGTCCGCGTATACGAAGGACAGGTGCGTCTTTAAGTGAGCGAAATCCATGACTGATCAGCCTCAGGTTCCCGCCGAAAAGCCCGACGAGTCACCGTCCGTAAACCTGGAGGCGGCGACCGTCGCCGCCTACCTGGAAGCCCACCCGGATTTCTTCGTCGACCACGACGAATTGCTTCCGGCCTTGCGCATCCCCCACCAGCGCGGCGATACCGTGTCGCTGGTGGAGCGGCAGATGAAGATCCTCCGCGAGCGCAACATCGAGATGCGCCATCGCCTGTCGCAGTTGATGGACGTGGCCCGGGACAACGACCGGCTGTTCGACAAGACCCGCCGCCTGATTCTCGCCCTGATGGATGCCACCAGCCTGGAAGAGGTGGTGATGAGTGTCGAAGACAGCCTGCGCCAGGATTTCCAGGTGCCCTTCGTCAGCCTGATCCTGTTCAGCGACAGCGCCATGCCGGTAGGCCGCTGGGTCTCGGCCGCCGAAGCTCAGGGCGCCATCGGCGGCCTGCTGTCGGAAGGCAAGAGTGTCAGTGGCAGCCTGCGCGAGCACGAACTGGACTTTCTCTTTGGCGAAGAGCAGCGCAAGCAGATCGGCTCCACGGCGGTAGTCGCCCTGGCGCACCAGGGCATGCACGGGGTACTGGCCATCGCCAGCCGTGATCCGCAGCACTACAAGAGCTCGGTAGGCACCCTGTTCCTCAATTACATCGCCGAAGTCACAGGCCGCGTACTGCCGCGCTTCACCCACTCGCTGCGCTCGGTACGCTGACCATGCAACAACAGCTGGACGCCTACTGCGCGCACCTGCGCAGTGAGCGCCAGGTGTCGCCCCACACCCTGCTGGCCTACCGTCGCGATCTCGACAAGGTGTTGGGGTTCTGTGAAAAGCAGCAGGTGCGCAGCTGGACCGACCTGGATATCCAGGGCTTGCGCAGCATGATTGCCCGCCTGCACCAGCAAGGTCAGTCATCGCGCAGCCTCGCACGGCTACTGTCCGCAGTGCGCGGGCTCTACCACTACCTGAACCGCGAAGGGCTGTGCAATCACGACCCGGCCAACGGCCTGGCGCCGCCCAAGGGCGAACGTCGCCTGCCCAAGACCCTGGATACCGATCGCGCCCTGCAACTGCTCGATGGTGCGGTGGAAGACGACTTCCTGGCCCATCGCGACCAGGCGATCCTGGAACTGTTCTACTCCTGCGGCTTGCGCCTTTCCGAGCTGACCAGCCTTGACCTCGAACAGCTGGATCTGGCGGACGGCCTGGTGCAGGTCCTGGGCAAGGGCAGCAAGACCCGGGTCCTGCCGGTGGGCAAGAAGGCCCGGGAAGCCCTGGCGCTGTGGCTGCCGCTGCGAGCCCTGAGCAACCCGCCCGATGGCGCCCTGTTCGTCAGCCAAAAGGGCCGGCGCCTGGGGCCACGGGCCATCCAGTTGCGGGTCAAGGCCGCCGGCGAGCGGGAACTGGGACAGAACCTGCACCCGCACATGCTGCGCCATTCCTTTGCCAGCCATTTGCTGGAATCCTCCCAGGACCTACGCGCTGTGCAAGAGCTGCTGGGGCATTCGGACATCAAGACCACACAGATCTATACCCACCTGGACTTCCAGCACCTGGCAGCGGTCTACGACAGCGCCCATCCACGGGCCAAACGCAACAAAGGCGGTGAGTAATGACCATCAAGCTGATCACCTTCGACCTCGATGACACCCTGTGGGACACCGCTCCAGTGATCGTCAGCGCCGAAGCCACTCTGCGTCAGTGGCTGACGGACCACGCACCGAATCTTGGCGGCGTACCGGTGGAACACCTGTGGGCCATTCGCGAGCGCGTGCTGCTCGAACAACCACACCTCAAGTACCGGATCAGCGCCCTGCGCCGCCAGGTGCTGTTTCATGCCCTGGAAGAGGCCGGGTATGAGCACAGTCAAGCCAACCAGCTGGCCGATCAGAGCTTCGAAGTATTCCTGCATGCGCGGCATCAGCTGGAGATCTTTCCCGAGGTCCAGCCGACCCTGGAAGCCCTGGCCAATCACTTCGCCCTCGGGGTCGTCACCAACGGCAATGCCGACGTGCGTCGCCTGGGCCTGGCGGACTACTTCAAGTTCGCACTGTGCGCCGAAGACATTGGCATCGCCAAGCCGGACGCCCGGCTGTTCCATGAAGCCCTGCAGCGCGGTGGCGCCACTGCGGATACTGCTGTGCATATCGGCGATCACCCGGGCGACGACATTGCCGGCGCCCAGCAGGCGGGCCTGCGTGCCATCTGGTTCAATCCTGCGGGCAAGACCTGGGAAGCCGAACGCGCCCCTGATGCCGAGATTCGCAGCCTCAAAGAGCTTCCAGCACTGCTGGGCCGCTGGCACAGCGGTGCCTGATGCGGCTCGTTCTGTAGGAGCGAGCTTGCTCGCGATCGCCGCCATGCGGCGCCATTCACCCGGCACGCGCCCATGAAAAAGCCCGCAGCGACGGCGGGCTTTTTCAGCAAGCAAGTAGCAAGGCTCAGATAGGCCGGCTGCCGTACTTGTTATCAGGCTTCTTGGGCGGATCGGCGACCACATTGGCCTCGACTTCCTGCACTTTGCCGCCACGGGCCAGGAACTCTTCCATGGCACGCGCCAGTGCATCACGCTCCTTGTTCTTGGCTTCGACACTCGGCAGCTCGTCTACCGAGACGGCGGCCTTGGCCTTGCCTTTGGCGGTCGGAGCAGGAACATCACTGCCATCGTCTTCCGCCACATCTTCGGCGGCCGCTTCAAGACCTTCTTCGGTATCGTCTTCGTCACCTACTTCGAGGTCGTCGTTTTCCAGATCATCGTCGCTCATGTTCTACCTCATGACTTGCGAAAAGCAGATTAGTTATAGCCCAGCTGCGCCGACTGTCGAAGGCTGCCGGAAAAAAATCAACGTCCACTGATACTCAGCGGCTTATGCCTCATCACCCTGCAGGGTGGCAAGGACTTTGCGAGCACCGCCATGATCGCGATGCTCGCCCAGATAAACACCTTGCCAGGTGCCTAGCGCCAAGCGCCCCGCCGCTACCGGCAAAGTCAGCTGACAGCCTAGCAAACTGGCTTTGAAGTGCGCCGGAAGGTCGTCCGCGCCCTCGTCGTCATGTTCGTACCCGGCCATGCCTTGAGGCACCAGGGTGTTGAAGAAACGCTCGAAGTCACGCCGTACCGCCGGATCGGCGTTCTCGTTGATGGTCAACGAGGCCGAGGTATGTTGTAGCCATAAATGCAGCAGACCAACCCGACATGCCCTCAACTCGGGCAGGCCGGCGAGCAACTCGTCCGTCACCAGATGAAAGCCCCGGGGCCTGGCCCGCAGGGTAATCAGGGTCTGTTGCCACATACCGTTCTCCACGCTTCGGCGCGCATTCTAGCGCGCTCAGGGAAAAAACAAAGCGCCGAATAATCCTGCTTTAGTGTAAGCATTTGCCCTGCTGGATATCGCCATGGCAAACACGCCAATGCCTATCAGAAAAACCTTTCAGCCTTTCTCAATGACAAACGCCAGGCAAAAAAATGCCCGGCCGGAGCCGGGCTTTTTTTCAGCCGCGATTACAGGTTGTAACCACGCTCGTTGTGTTGCGCCAGATCGAGACCGACCGCTTCCTCTTCCTCGGTAACCCGCAGCCCCATGACGGCATCCAGGACCTTGAGAATGATGAAGGTAACGATCGCGGTGTAGATCACGGTAAAGCCCACACCTTTGCACTGAATCCAGACTTGCGCGGCGATGTCGGTCACGGTGCCGAAGCCGCCCAGAGATGGAGCGGCGAACACACCGGTAAGGATCGCGCCGAGAATACCGCCGATGCCATGAACGCCGAAGGCATCCAGGGAGTCGTCATAACCCAGCTTGCGCTTGAGGCTGGTGGCGCAGAAGAAGCACACCACGCCAGCGGCCAGGCCAATAATCAGGGCGCCCATCGGGCCAACCGTGCCAGCTGCCGGAGTGATTGCCACCAGACCGGCGACCACACCCGAAGCGATACCCAGTGCGCTTGGCTTGCCGTGGGTGATCCACTCGGCAAACATCCAGCCCAGAGCCGCGGCGGCAGTAGCGATCTGTGTCACCAGCATGGCCATGCCGGCAGTGCCGTTGGCCGCAGCAGCGGAACCGGCGTTAAAGCCGAACCAACCGACCCACAGCATGGCTGCGCCCATCAGGGTGTAACCCAGGTTGTGGGGAGCCATTGGCGTGGTAGGGAAACCTTTGCGCTTGCCCAGCACCAGGCAAGCCACCAGGCCTGCGATACCGGCGTTGATGTGGACCACGGTGCCGCCGGCGAAGTCCAGCACGCCCCAGTCCCACATCAGGCCGCCGTTGCCGGACCAGACCATGTGCGCGATCGGTGCATACACCAGGGTGAACCAGACACCCATGAAGATCAGCATGGCGGAGAATTTCATCCGCTCGGCGAAGGCACCGACAATCAACGCCGGAGTAATGATGGCGAAAGTCATCTGGAAGGTGATGAACACCGCTTCAGGGAACAGCGCCGCCGGGCCGGTTACGCTGGCTGGGGTCACGCCCGCCAGGAAAGCCTTGCCCAGGCCCCCGAAGAAGGAGTTGAAGTTGACGACTCCCTGCTCCATGCCCGTCGTGTCGAACGCAATGCTGTAGCCATAGATGACCCACAGAATGCTGATCAGGCCGGTAATGGCGAAGCACTGCATCATCACCGAAAGAATGTTTTTCGACCGCACCATGCCGCCGTAGAACAGCGCCAGGCCAGGAATGGTCATGAACAGCACCAAGGCTGTGGAAGTCAGCATCCAGGCGGTGTCGCCGGAATTGAGGACTGGAGCTGCCACTTCGTCTGCTGCCATGGCCAGGCCAGGCATTACGAGGGACAAAAGGGCTCCTAGCCCTGCGAATTTACGCAGAGTCATATTGTTTTCTCCTGGGGCGTTGGGTTTGGCGGCTTAGATTGCGTCGGTATCGGTTTCGCCGGTACGGATGCGAATAGCCTGTTCCAGATTGACCACGAAGATCTTGCCGTCACCGATCTTGCCGGTGTTGGCGGCCTTGGTTATCGCCTCGATAACCCGGTCAAGATCCTTGTCGTCAATGGCGACATCGATCTTCACCTTGGGCAGGAAATCCACCACATACTCCGCACCGCGATACAGCTCGGTGTGACCCTTCTGCCGGCCGAAGCCTTTGACCTCAGTGACGGTAATGCCCTGCACGCCGATCTCGGACAGCGACTCGCGCACGTCGTCCAATTTGAACGGCTTGATGATGGCAGTGACTAGCTTCATGAAACTCTCTCCCGAATTGGTGGACTTGCCCCAGGAAAACAAACCCGACTCAAGTCTAAGCGCAGTGCCTGGCTTTGTAACGCATCGTCGGCCTTCCTCAGCCAGACCGACGCCAGCTAACCGCTTCTGACGAAACACTCCCCGCTCCGCCTGCCGCACTGCATTCGTCACAGCGACTGCATCAGTGCATGGGTCACCAGGGTCTAAGCAGAAAGCTTGCCAGCTCGGGAAAAATCAGTGATTTCAATCCTTTGCCCAGGGCCGCCCGGGCTTGCCACAAATCGGCACTGCGGATACGCACAATAACGGTGCGTGAGCGCCCGCCCGAATGCGCGAAAAACGTGCAGACCGGGCATCACCAAGCCCTTGAGCCGTGCGTGATACACTGCGGCCCATCTGCTATTCAGGACACTCCCATGCTCGCGCCCAAAGACCTTCTCGATGCCCTGAGCGGCCACGCCTCGCGTTTGCTCAGCGGTGAAACACCTCTGCCTCGCAATGAAATCGAAAGCCAGTTCAAGGCCCTGCTGCAAAGCGGCTTCAGCAAGCTGGACCTGGTCAGCCGGGAAGAATTCGACAGCCAGATGGTGGTCCTGGCCCGCACCCGGGCACGCCTGGAAAGCCTCGAGGCCAAAGTGGCGGAGCTGGAAGCCCGACTCAATCCGACAGCGCAATGAGCTGAACCCGCGATTCGCCGGCAAGCCGGCTCCTACAAACCTGGAGCCGGTTTGCCAACGAAAGCCGTAGCGCCGGTGACATATCCTGTGCGCATTCAAAGCCTCCTCCCGCCAAAGCCCTCATCTATCCTTGCAGCACCGCAGGACGCGGTTCCCGCCGTCTCAAGGAAGATCTCCCCATGTCCCTGGCAATCATCCACAGCCGTGCCCAAGTGGGCGTACAGGCTCCAGCTGTCAGCGTTGAAGTGCACCTGGCCAACGGCCTACCGAGCCTGACCCTGGTCGGGCTGCCGGAAGCCGCAGTCAAGGAAAGCAAGGACCGGGTGCGCAGCGCCATTCTCAACGCCGGATTCAATTTCCCGTCTCGACGCATCACCCTCAACCTGGCTCCGGCGGACTTGCCCAAGGATGGTGGACGATTCGACCTGGCCATCGCCCTGGGCATCCTCGCCGCCAGCGTGCAGGTGCCGGCCCTGGCACTGGACAACATCGAATGCCTGGGTGAGCTGGCCTTGTCCGGCGAGGTGCGAGCGGTGCGCGGTGTGCTCCCGGCCGCGCTGGCGGCACGCAAGGCTGGACACACCCTGCTGGTGCCCCGTGCCAATGCCGAGGAAGCCTGCCTGGCCTCGGGCCTTGAGGTGATCGCCGTAGACCATCTGCTGGAGGCCGTCGCCCACTTCAATGGTCACGCCCCCCTCCCGCCTTACGTCAGCGACGGTTTGCAGGAAAATCACTCGCCCTACCCCGACCTGCGGGAAGTCCAGGGTCAACTGGCCGCCAAGCGTGCCCTGCTGATCGCTGCCGCCGGCGCACACAATCTGCTGTTCAGCGGCCCGCCCGGCACCGGCAAGACCTTGCTGGCCAGTCGCTTGCCCGGCCTGCTACCACCCTTGCAGGAAGAAGAAGCCCTGGAAGTCGCGGCCATTCAATCGGTGAGCAGCCACAAGCCGCTGCGCCACTGGCCCCAGCGCCCCTTCCGCCAACCCCATCATTCGGCATCAGGCCCTGCGCTGGTGGGGGGCGGCTCGAAACCACAACCGGGAGAAATCACCCTGGCCCATCACGGCGTGTTGTTTCTCGATGAATTGCCGGAGTTCGACCGCAAGGTCCTGGAGGTTCTGCGCGAGCCCATGGAGTCGGGCCAGATCGTCATCGCCCGCGCTCGCGACCGGGTGCAGTTCCCGGCGCGCTTCCAACTGGTAGCCGCCATGAACCCCTGCCCCTGTGGCTACCTTGGCGATCCCAGCGGACGATGCCGCTGCACGCCGGAACAGATCCAGCGCTATCGCAACAAGCTGTCCGGCCCGTTGCTGGATCGCATCGACCTGCACCTGACCGTGGCCCGCGAAGCCACCACCCTGAACCCCGAGCCGCAACCGGGAGACGACAGCGCCAGCGCCGCCGCCCGGGTGGCTCTAGCTCGCGAGCTGCAACAACAACGCCAGGGCTGCGCCAATGCCCATCTCGACCTCCCCGGCCTACGGCGCCATTGCCGTTTATCCACGGCAGACGAACGCTGGCTGGAAGCGGCCTGCGAACGCCTGGGCCTATCGCTACGAGCCGCCCACCGCCTGCTGAAGGTGGCCCGGACCCTGGCCGACCTCGAGCAGGCGGCACGAATCAACCGCGAGCATCTGGCAGAAGCCCTGCACTATCGGCCGAGCACGAATTGAAGGGTCACTCCTTGGACAGATCCACCAACGGCGTGGGGAGCACTTCGGTCTGGCGCCCATCCTGAATCTTACTGACAAGACTCAGGGCATTATCCACAGCGGCCTTGTCTGCCAGCAGGCTGTAGCGGATCTGGAATTGCCGTTGCTCCTTTGCGCCGATGGTCGGCACCAGGTTCAGCGGACGCTGATAGCGACGGTTGTAGGAAAAACTGGTGCCCGGCTCCAGCCCCGTCACATAACCCTGGCCCTGGGTGTCGGTGTTCTTCCACAGCGAGAACACTGGCAACTGCTGGGTATTGAAGCCCAGCGATACGCCGAGGCTGCCCGCCTTGTTATGCAGCACCGCCAGGGTCTCGCCCTGAGTGTCGGCGTAGGGCACGACGTTGTAGACGGTCTCGTCATAGTCACGGGTCGGGCCGCGATAGGTCTGCCAGTCCGCCAGATCGGCCTTGGCCTTGTCGTTGAAGGGCGAGACCTGCTTCACCGGCGCCGCAAACTTCGCCCCCTGCTCAAGGAACGGCGTGCTGAAGTTGCTGTGGTACAGCGCCTGGTACTCCTTGGGATAATCACCGTTGTTGGTCAAGCGATCATTGAGCGTGAAACTGGTGCTGCCGGGCTCGGTGACCAGTTCGGTGGCAACGCTGAAATCGACCTTCTTGAACGCCTGTTCCTTGAGCTCGCCACGCAAGTGAATGGCGTACGGCGGTTTTTCGTCGATGTGCAGAGTGACCTTGCTGGCGGGAATGTTCGCCGCGCGGCCGTGCAGGGTCAGCAGCTCGCCATTGTCCAGCCCAGGGTGCCCGACCCACTCGTAGCCACAGCGCGTCACCAGCTCATTGAAGCCCTCCAGCCAGCCCAGGCCACCGCGGCCATTGAGTTCGATGAACGCCGGGTTGACCACTTCCTTGACCGGTGAATCCCAGCCCAGGCGCACATCGCCCACCGAGGCCTGCAACACATTCATGCCCCGGGTCGGCACCACCGAGAGCTTCATCACGCCATTGTCGATGTCGATGATGCTCACCCCTTCCTGGCGACCGCCATGCAAGGTGCGCAGGGTCACGGAAAAAGGTTGCGGGGTCTTCACCCCCAACTGCTGACTGGTGAGGTGCAGGTTCTGGGCCGCCTTGTCGCTGTCGAGCAACACATAGTCCCAGGCCATGGCGTGGGAAGTGGCGGTCAGCGCAGCGAGGGTGACAAGCAGTTTGAGGGAGGTCATGGAAAGGTGCCCTTATTGGAGTTGTAATGGATTTATAGCGCTGAAGAATCGTTTCAGCAAGCTGCAAAATCGCAGTACGACTACCAGATCCAATCACTCCCGCTCACCCCCTCAGTCCTGGAAACCCAGCAGCAATCCCGCCACCTCCAGAACTTCATCCAGGGCAGCCGCGGCGGCCTCGGGCGAGGCCCGCAGCAGCAGGTCATCGGCGTAGCCCATGGCCTGGGCGAAGAGCTGCCGCGCCACCCGCTCGGGGCTGGCACAGCGAAACACTCCGGACTGCACACCACTGTCGACGATCGTTGCCAGCATCTGCTGCCACTGGCCGTTGATCTTCAGGTAGGCCTCGGCCAGCTCCTCGTCATGCATGGCCTCGTCCCAGGCATCCAACCACAGCGCCCAGCCGTCATAGGTGGAATCGGGCAGGCAATGGCTGAGAAAACCCTGCAGGGCCTCCAGGGGCGCAGCGCCTTGCAGCGGTGCGCCCAACGCCTCCAGCTGTTGATTGGCAAACCGTATGAAGGCCTCGCGGCGCAGCTCCTTCCAATCACTGAAGTAGTGATAGACATGGCTGCGAGACAACCCGGCATGTTCGGCCAGGTCACGGGTCGAGACATCGGCGAAGCCCTTGCTACGGAACAGCTCCAGGGCCGCATCGATGATCTGGTCTTTACGGTCGTTACGGGACATGGGCAATCGGACCTCTTGACGCCGAGATGGACGGCGCTTGCATTTTGAGCGATCGCTCAAAGATAATTGAGCAGTCGCTCAATATTAACCGTTATCACACCTGTGGTGCACCCATGTCTGTCGTCACCCCATCCGCTGTCGTCGACTCCACTCAAAAGATCGGTCAGCAATCCGCTGGCCAGACACTCAAGGCCATTGCCCGGGCGTACCCGGGCAAGCTGTTTGTCACGTTGTCCCTGGTGGCGCTAGAGAACGCCCTGCTGCTGGCCTACCCGCTGTTTGCCGGGTTCGCCGTAGACTCGATCCTGCGGGGTGACACCACCCACGCGCTGATCTACGCCCTGGTGGTGCTGGGCTTCTGGGTCGTGGGGGCCGCGCGGCGAGCGGTGGACACCCGCACCTTCACCCGCATCTACGCCGACCTGGCGGTGCCGGTGATCCTCAATCAGCGCCTGCAGCAGCAAAACACTTCCACGGCAGCGGCGCGGGTGGTGCTGGCCAGGGAGTTCGTCGACTTCTTCGAAAAGCATGTGCCGACCATCGCCACCGCCCTGGTATCGATTGTCGGAGCCGCAATCATGCTGCTGGTGATCGAACCCTGGATCGGCCTTGCCTGCCTGGGGGCCCTGCTGCTGTGCGTCACCCTGCTGCCGCGCTTTGCACGGCGCAATCAGCAGTTGCACGAACGCCTGAACGATCGACTGGAAAAGGAAATCGGCCTGGTGGCCAAGGTCGGCGCCGCCTCGCTGCAGCGCCACTATCGGCTGCTGTCGCGGCTGCGTATCTGGCTCTCGGACCGGGAGGCGGCGGCCTATCTGTTTCTGGGCGCCGTAGCGGCGATTCTGTTCGTCATTGCCATCAGTCAGCTGGCGCTGTCACCCGAGGTCAAGGCCGGGCATGTGTATGCGGTGATGACTTACCTGTGGACCTTCGTCAGCAGCGTCGACGAGGCCCCGACCATGGTCGATCAACTGGCGCGCCTGCGGGACATCGGCAAGCGCGTGGACCCGGGGCTGGGTGAGCCGACCGAGCCCCGGTAAACCTCAGAACGGCCGGATGCGATAGCCGCCGGCGTTCTGCTCAGCGAACTTGTAGTACGCCGAGAGGTTGATCTTCTCGCTGATGTGCTGGGTGAAAGACACCCCGTCATCTCCCCAGACCCGGCCGATGTGGCTGTAGGCAAAGGCCTGGGTCGCCCACTTCTTGTCACCCTTGGACATATTGTTCATGGCCACATAGCCGGATGACTGGTCGGACATGCCACTGACCTTGCCACTGACATCGTTCTGGCCATTGGTCACCGGTGAGATGAACACCTTGGCGCTGGAGGTCCGGGCCTCGGCGTACTGGGAAAGCTTCTGGTTCTCCGAGTGATTGAGCACCAGCAGGACCTTGCCCTGCAGCTGGCTGGCGGTGGGCCAGGACTTGCCCTTGAGGTTTTTTTGCAAGGCCCCGGCACTGCTGCCTATGTGCGTTGCCAGGTCCTGGGGGGTATAGAGCTTGCCCTGGAAAATCCGCGCCATCAGCTCATCGAAGTCCTTCGGTGTGCGCCCCGAACTTTCCTTGGACCAGCCCTGCTTCTTGTCCAGGATCAGCGTGATGGGGAAATGCCCGGGGTGATTGTCGCTCCAGTTCTTCACGTCGTTCAGGCAGGCTTCGAGATCGTTCTTGCCCGTGCCGTCGCCGGTGCAGTTGTTGTCATTGCCGGACTGGAACAGGGTGCCGGGGTTATGCCGCACGAACCAGTGACGGGGTGAACCGCCGCTCACCGCATCGCGCTGATCCCAGAAGTCCAGTTCCAGGGTGCGCACACTGTCGAGCACACTGGTGAAGGTGCGCGCATATTGCTTCTCGTAGCAGTTATGGCAGGCCACCTGGGCAATGCCGTTGAACGGCGTGCTCCAGGTCGCCGGGGCAATGAACGCCGGGCTTTCCTCGCTGAGAGCCATCTGGCTGAACACCAGTGCCGACAGGGCGAGTACGCGCGGGACAAAACGAGTGAGATGAGTCATGCCAGCTCCTGCTGAAAGAGAAGTCCTTGAAGGGCCAATCGCTGCTCATCTGTTTTAGTCGAATCAAGCGTCATTGCAACATTCACCCTGCAACCCAGGGTTGCAGGGTGAAATGGCCGCGGTCAGCGGAAGCGGTCGACTTCCTGGCGCAGGTCGGCGGCCAGTGTTTCCAGTTCACGGGCAGTGACTGCCAGGTTGGACACCACTTCCCGTTGCTCGCTGTTGGCCTGGGCAATGCTCTGCAGGTTGCTGCTGAGCACCGTGGCGGTGCTGCTCTGCTCCTGGGTGGCCGTGGTGATGGCGGCGAACTGCTCGCCGGCGCTGCGGCTCTGCTCGTCGATCAGGGCCAGGGCCGAAGCCACGTCGGCGTTGCGCGACAAGCCTTCCTGCATCAGTCGGTTGCCCTGCTCCATGGTTTCGATGGCGTGGCCGGTTTCCTGTTGGATGCTGTTGATCATCTGCGAGATTTCGTCCGTGGCCTCGCGGGTACGCGACGCCAGGTTGCGTACCTCATCCGCCACCACGGCGAAGCCGCGACCCTGCTCGCCGGCACGGGCCGCCTCAATGGCGGCGTTGAGAGCGAGCAGGTTGGTCTGGTCGGCAATCGCAGTGATCACCCCGACAATTCCGCCGATCTCCTGGGAGCGTTGGCCCAGGGTATTGATCACCGTAGCCGTGCTGTTGAGCGCCCCGGCAATCTGCTCAAGGGACGATGACGCCTGTTCCATGGACTCGCGGCCGATGTGGGTTTGCTGGGCGTTTTCCTGGGCCAGGCGCTGAGTGCTGCCCATATTGTCAGCGATGTTCAGCGACGTGGCGCTGAACTCCTCCACCGCCCCCGCCATGCTGGTGATCTCGCCCGACTGCTGCTCCATGCCCTCATAGGCACCGCTGGACAGGCCGGACAAGGCCTGGGCCCGGCCGTTGACCTCAGCGGCAGAACGGCGGATGTGCTCGACCATGGTCGACAAGGCTTCACCCATCTGGTTGAAGCTACGAGCCAGTTGGCCGATCTCATCGTGGCTGGATACATTCAACCGCGCACTCAGGTCGCCACCGCCTAGGGCCTGGGCCTGACGCACCAGATCACTCAAGGGTGCCAGCTTGCTGCGCAGCAGCCAGACCGTGGCGCCCACCGCCAGCAACATCGCCAACAGGCTGCCGATCACCAGACGGATACCGACGCTCCAGGTCACCGCCCGGATCTCGGCCTTGGGCATGCTCGCCACCACCGCCCAGGGCCCACCGGCAAAAGGCACCGCCAGGCTGTAGAAGTCTTCGCCCTGGTCGCTCCAGAAGCGCCCCTTGCCCGGCTCCTTCGCCGCATCGGTCATGACCTGTGCGGCCTGATCCAGGCCTTGCACGCCCGCCGGCGGCACCAGCCACTTGTGCTGCTCGTCCAGCAAGGCCAGAGAGCCGCTCTGTCCGATGCGGAAGCGCTTGAGATTGTCGAACTGGGCATTCTGCGCATCGGTGTAGTCAAAACCAACGAACAGCACGGCAATCACCTTGCCGGCACGATCCAGCACCGGGGTGTACTGGGTCATGTAGAAGCGCTCGAACAACAGCGCCCGGCCAACATAACCCTGCCCCGCCATGAGTTTCTGATAGGCCGGGTGGGCGTGGTCGAGCAAGGTGCCAATGGCCCGGCTGCCGTCCTGTTTGCTCAGGGAGGTACTGACCCGGATGAAGTCGTCGCCGCTGCGCACGAACAGGGTCGCCACCCCGGCGGTCATCTGCTTGAACTCGTCCACTTCCTCGAAGTTGTTGTTCAGCACCATGTCCCCCAGGTGCAGCCCGGGGGTCTGGACCCCAGCCACTGTCACCGGTTGTTCGGGATGCAGGCTCATGCCGCTGCTGAAGCGGTTTTCAAACAAGCCACTGAGGCGCTGGGTGCTTTCGCGCAGGCTGCTGTGAAAGGTGTTGAGCTGGTCCGCCAGCAGGCGCGCTTCGCTGGCCAAGTGCTCTTCTCGGGTGTCGAGATTCGCCGAATCCAGAGAACGCAGGGCAAACAGGGTACTGCCGCTGATCACCAGGGCGAGTATCAGGGCAAGGGCAAGCCCTAGCTGGGAGGCTATCCGGGCACGGGGTTGGGACATGATGGCTCCTGGCCGAGAAGGCGGATCATCCTGATCGAGTGGCACGCTCGGCAACAATATTTCTAAGTGTTTTTAGTAATTAGGACCTTCCTGAACGCTGGTTCCATGTCCTAGGATTCGGCGGCGCCGGGCAATACTTGAGCGTCTTGCAAGGATATGTGCACAACCTTGCCGGCCGGGTGCTTCAACGTTTCAGCCCAGGCGCTCTACCGCAGGCAATTGCATCGCCTCGACCTCACCCTGGAGAAAGTCGCTGAGACGACGCAAACGTTCACCTCCCGGCCGGGTCTTGGGCCACACCAGGTAATAGTTCAAGCCGCTGGCGACGGCAGTCGGCCAGGGCAGGCTCAAGCGACCTTGAGCGACATCCTCGGCCACCATCAGCAGGTCCCCCATGGACACGCCGTAGCCCCGAGCCGCCGCAATCATCCCCAGCTCCAGAGTGTCGAACACCTGCCCGCCCTTGAGGGAAACCTGATCCGTGAGCCCCATCTGCTCCAGCCAACTGCGCCAGTCCCGCCGGTCAGGAGTCGGATGCAACAACTCCGTGGCCGCCAGCCGCGCCACATCCCAGGGCAGGTCTTCGAGCAGATTCGGAGCGCCCACCGGGACCAGTAACTCCGGGAACAGGTAGCTGGCTTCCCAATCCGGTGGAAAGTGTCCGTTGCTCAGCAGTACCGCACAGTCGAAGGGTTCCTGGTTGAAGTCCACGGAATCCACATCCATCCAGGCACTGGTGAGCTGCACTTCGTTGCCCGGCTGCAGATGGCGGAAACGGCTGAGGCGCGCCAGCAACCAGCGCATGGTCAGGGTCGACGGCGCCTTCATGCGCAGGATGTCGTCTTCGGCCCGCAAGGTATTGCAGGCCCGCTCCAGGGCACCGAAGCCCTCGCGGATGCCCGGCAGCAGCAAACGCGCCGCTTCGGTCAGTTGCAGATTGCGCCCACTGCGCTGGAACAGCCGGCAAGCGAAGTGCTCCTCCAGGGTGCGGATATGCCGGCTGACAGCACTCTGGGTAATGGACAGCTCCTCGGCCGCCCGGGTGAACGAGCTGTGCCGCGCCGCTGCTTCAAAGGCACGCAGGGCATAAAGAGGAGGAAGACGGCGGGACATGGATGCGCTCCGGCAGCGGAATGACGCAACGCTACCAGAAAGTCGTTCGCATGAGTTTTAATCATGCCAGCAAGTATTTTTATCCCTTTGTGCTATGGCCCAGAAGCGCCGAGAATCAGCCCTCTCCCCGACTTTACCCTGATCGAGCCTGATGACCATGCAGCATCCAGCACGTACCGAACTCTGGGCCATCCTGCGGCTGGCGGGGCCGCTGATCGCCTCCCAGCTGGCGCACATGCTGATGGTTCTCACCGACACCCTGATGATGGCCCGCCTCAGCCCCGAAGCCCTGGCCGGCGGCGGTCTGGGCGCCGCCAGCTATTCCTTTGTCTCGATTTTCTGCATCGGCGTGATTGCCGCGGTAGGCACCCTGGTGGCGATTCGTCAGGGCGCCGGAGACATCGAGGGCGCCGCCCGCCTGACCCAGGCCGGCCTGTGGCTGGCCTGGATCATGGCCCTGGTCGCCGGCCTGCTGCTGTGGAACCTCAAACCGCTGTTGCTGCTGTTTGGCCAGACCCCAAGCAACGTCCAGGCCGCCGGCCAGTTCCTGCTGATCCTGCCGTTCGCCCTGCCCGGCTACTTGAGTTTCATGGCCTTGCGCGGTTTTACCAGCGCCATCGGCCGGGCGACGCCGGTGATGGTCATCAGCCTGGCAGGGACTGTGGCCAACTTCCTGCTCAACTATGCATTGATCACCGGCATGTTCGGCCTGCCGAAACTCGGCCTGGTGGGCATCGGCCTGGTGACCGCCATCGTTGCCAACTGCATGGCGCTGGCACTGGCCTGGCACATCAAGCGCCATCCGGCCTACGCCGCGTACCCGTTGCGCCAGGGTCTGGCCCGGCTGAACACCCATTACCTGCGGGAACTGTGGCGCCTGGGCCTGCCCATTGGCGGCACCTATGCGGTGGAAGTCGGGTTGTTCGCCTTCGCCGCGCTGTGCATGGGCACCATGGGCAGCACCCAGTTGGCGGCGCACCAGATCGCCCTGCAGATCGTGTCGGTGGCGTTCATGGTGCCGGCTGGCATCTCCTACGCCATCACCATGCGCATCGGCCAGCACTACGGTGCCGGACAACTGCTGGATGCAAGGTTGGCCGGACGGGTCGGCATCGCCTTCGGCGCGGTGGCGATGCTGGGGTTCGCGATGATTTTCTGGCTGCTACCCAACCAGTTGATCGGGCTCTTCCTGGACCACAATGACCCGGCCTTCGCCGAGGTGATTCAACTGGCGGTGAGCCTGTTGGCGGTGGCGGCCTGGTTCGAGCTGTTCGATGGCACCCAGACCATCGCCATGGGCGCGATCCGCGGCCTCAAGGATGCCAAGACCACCTTCCTGGTGGGCCTGGGCTGCTACTGGCTGATCGGTGCCCCTTCGGCGTGGCTGATGGCCTTTACCCTGGACTGGGGACCGACCGGTGTCTGGTGGGGACTGGCCCTGGGCCTGGCCTGCGCGGCCATCAGCCTGACCCTAGCGTTCGAGTGGCGGATGCGCCGCATGATCAAGCGCGAGCCCGTGGCAGCGGCGATGAACCTTCAGACCAGCAGCGCGGATTGACAGGGAGCTGATCACCGCCGCCCAAGGCGGTGGATCAGCACCGGTATCAGTCGCTTAAAGCGTCCCTTCCTGCAGCGACTGCTGGCTGCTGCCGAACGTCAGGTACTCCATCAGATCAGCCAGGGGCAGCGGCTTGCTGATCAGGTAGCCCTGGACCTGATCGCAGCCAAAGCCTCGCAGCAACGCCAGTTGCTCCGCGGTTTCCACCCCCTCGGCCACCACATCCAGATTGAGGTTGTGGGCCAGGTTGATCATGGCGTGCACCAGTTTGCGGTTCTCTTCACGCTGCTCCATGCCCCCGACAAAGCTCTTGTCGACCTTGAGCAGGGTGATCGGCAGGCTGTTGAGGTGGACGAAGGAAGAGAAACCGGTACCGAAGTCGTCCAGGGAAAAACGCACCCCCAGGCGCCCGAGGGCATCCATGGTCTGCTTCACCAGATCGCTGCGGCGCATCACTGCGGTTTCCGTCAGCTCGAACTCCAGCCACTGGGCTTCAACCCCGCGCTCGGCAATCAGCCGGCTCAGGGTCGAGAGCAACTGGCTGTCCTGGAACTGGCGGAACGACAGGTTGACCGCCATATGCAGCGAAGGCAGCCCGCGCTCGCGCAGGGCCTGCATGTCTCGTAGAGCACGGGAAATCACCCAGTAGCCCAGGGGCACGATCAGCCCGCTCTGTTCCGCCAGGGGCACAAACTCGCTGGGAGGCAGCAGGCCGCGCTCGCCGTGACGCCAACGCACCAGGGCTTCGAGGCCGACAATCTTGCCGTCATGCAGGTTCAGCCGCGGCTGGTAATGCAGCTCCAGCTCGTCACGGCGCAAGGCCCGACGCAGCTCGCTTTCCAGATCGGCAAGGCTGCGAGCGTTGCGATTGATCCGCTCGTTGAAGATATGAAAGGTGCAACCCTGGGTGCTCTTGGCCTGCTGCATGGCGATATGTGCATGCCACATCAACGGGTCGGCGCCGGCATTGGCCCGGGCATGAGCAATCCCCAGGCTGCAGCCGATCAACAGGCTTTCGCCGTCGACCCAATAGGGTTCGGCCATGGCTTCGGTGATGCGTTCGGCCATCCATTCGGCACGCTGCGGCGCGCGGCGGGTGTCGATCAGCAAGGCAAACTCGTCGCTGCCCAGGCGGGCCAGTTGGTCACCGGCCTCCAGCTGGCTCTTGAGCCGCGACACCACCTGCAGGATCAGCCGGTCACCGGCCTGGTGGCCGAGGGCATCGTTGGCGTGACGGAAGTTATCCAGGTCCAGGTGCCCCAGGGCCAGGCCGCGACCATCGTTTTCCGCCAGCCGCGCGGCCAGCAGGGTCTGAAAGCCCTGCCGGTTGGCAATACCGGTCAGGGGGTCCTGCTCGGCCAGGCGTTGCAAGGTGTTTTCCAGCACACCGCGCTCACGCACATGACGCAGGCAGCGGCGCAGGGCATCGGTACTCAGGCAGGAACCCACCAGCCAGTCGCTGACGCCCACCGGGGCCACCGAGGGCTCATGGTCCAGCAATAGAATGGTGGGCAAACTGCAACGCCCGGGACCGGGCTGCAGGCGTGGAATGGTCAACAGGACCGCATTGCGATCGTCTTCGAACAAACGACTGACCGACTCCCAGGTGGGAGCACTGATCAATACCACCGAGTCTCCCAACGGAGCGACACACTCGCGCAACAACGCTGTCCACACAGGCTCTTCGGCCAGTAGCAGCAAACGCAAGGGTTCGACAGGCTTAGACAAGCTAGCTCCCTAGACTCTGCAAAATAAGTTGGCGGCGGGCATTATGGCGCGCAAATAAGCAATAACAATTGATATTGATTATCATACGCAATTTCTTGTACCGCTCTAACTCGAACATTAGACGCATATTCAGCGCGCATCCTGAGGGAAAGTATCAAAACCGGCAAATTTAGATAGCGTTGTGCGTCACAAGTCGGAGAGAGCAGCAGAATCTGTCCAGCCTGTTAAAATGCCCGCCCTTTTCGTAACCGATCCCTTTTTACTGTCATGTCCCGACTCAATCCCCGGCAGCAAGAAGCCGTGAACTATGTCGGCGGCCCTCTTTTGGTGCTCGCCGGCGCAGGCTCCGGCAAGACCAGCGTGATCACCCGCAAGATCGCGCACCTGATCCAGAACTGCGGCATCCGCGCCCAGTACATCGTCGCCATGACCTTTACCAACAAGGCCGCGCGGGAAATGAAGGAGCGGGTCGGCACCCTGCTGCGCAGTGGCGAAGGTCGCGGCCTGACCGTGTCGACCTTCCACAACCTGGGCCTGAACATCATCCGCAAGGAGCATGCGCGGCTGGGCTACAAGCCGGGCTTCTCGATCTTCGACGAGACTGATGTCAAGGCCCTGATGACCGACATCATGCAGAAGGAGTATTCCGGAGACGACGGCGTCGACGAGATCAAGAACATGATCGGCTCGTGGAAGAACGACCTGATCCTGCCCGCCGAAGCCCTGGAAAATGCCCGCAACCCCAAGGAACAGACTGCGGCCATCGTCTATACCCACTACCAGCGCACGCTCAAGGCGTTCAACGCGGTGGACTTCGACGACCTGATCCTGCTGCCGGTGAAGTTGTTCGAAGAACACGCCGACATCCTGGAAAAATGGCAGAACAAGGTCCGCTACCTGCTGGTGGACGAATACCAGGACACCAACGCCAGCCAGTACCTGCTGGTGAAGATGCTCATCGGCAAGCGCAACCAGTTCACCGTGGTGGGCGACGACGACCAGTCGATCTACGCCTGGCGTGGCGCGCGCCCGGAAAACCTGATGCTGCTCAAGGACGACTATCCGTCCCTGAAAGTGGTGATGCTGGAGCAGAACTATCGCTCCACCAGCCGTATCCTGCGCTGTGCCAACGTGCTGATCTCCAACAACCCCCATGAGTTCGAAAAGCAGCTGTGGAGCGAGATGGGCCACGGTGACGAAATCCGCGTGATCCGCTGCCGCAACGAAGATGCCGAGGCCGAACGGGTGGCGATGGAGATCCTTAGCCTGCACCTGCGCACCGACCGGCCCTACAGCGACTTCGCCATTCTTTACCGGGGCAACTACCAGGCCAAACTGATCGAACTGAAGCTGCAGCACCATCAGGTGCCCTATCGTCTGTCCGGCGGTAACAGCTTCTTCGGACGCCAGGAAGTAAAGGATCTGATGGCCTACTTCCGCCTGATCGTGAACCCGGACGACGACAACGCCTTTCTCAGGGTGATCAACGTGCCGCGCCGGGAAATCGGTTCCACGACCCTGGAAAAACTCGGCAACTACGCCACCGAGCGCAAGATCTCGATGTACGCCGCCACCGATGAAATCGGCTTGGGCGAGCACCTGGACAGCCGTTTCACCGACCGCCTGGCGCGCTTCAAGCGCTTCATGGACCGGGTCCGCGAACAATGCGCCGGCGAAGACCCGATCTCCGCCCTGCGCAGCATGGTCATGGACATCGACTACGAGAACTGGCTGCGCACCAACAGCTCCAGCGACAAGGCCGCAGACTACCGGATGGGCAACGTCTGGTTCCTGATCGAGGCCTTGAAGAACACCCTGGAAAAAGACGAAGACGGCGAAATGACCGTCGAAGACGCCATCGGCAAGCTGGTCCTGCGGGACATGCTGGAACGCCAGCAGGAAGAGGAAGACGGCGCCGAAGGTGTACAAATGATGACCTTGCATGCCTCCAAGGGCCTGGAATTTCCCTACGTGTTCATCATGGGCATGGAAGAGGAAATCCTCCCGCACCGCTCCAGTATCGAAGCCGACACCATCGAGGAAGAACGACGCCTGGCCTACGTGGGCATTACCCGTGCTCGCCAGACCCTGGCCTTCACCTTCGCAGCCAAGCGCAAGCAATACGGTGAAATCATCGACTGCGCGCCGAGCCGATTCCTCGATGAACTGCCCCCGGACGATCTGGCCTGGGAAGGCAACGACGACACGCCGACCGAAGTCAAAGCCGTTCGCGGCAATAGCGCTTTGGCGGATATACGCGCGATGTTAAAGCGCTAAAATCGACTATTTTTAACTGACCTTTGGCGCAACAGGCGCTATTTGAGGAAGCTCCGTGGAAGCACTGCACAAGAAAATTCGCGAAGAAGGCATCGTGCTTTCCGATCAAGTACTGAAAGTCGACGCCTTTCTGAACCATCAGATCGATCCGCAGTTGATGAAGCTGATCGGCGACGAATTCGCCACGCTGTTCAAGGACTCGGGCATCACCAAGATCGTCACCATCGAAGCCTCGGGGATTGCCCCGGCGATCATGACCGGTCTGAACCTGGGCGTGCCGGTGATCTTCGCCCGCAAGCACCAGTCCCTGACCCTGACCGAGAACCTGCTGTCGGCCACCGTGTACTCCTTCACCAAACAGGTGGAAAGCACCGTCGCCATCTCCCCACGGCACCTGACCAGCAGCGACCGCGTACTGATCATCGATGACTTCCTGGCCAACGGTAAGGCGTCCCAGGCGCTGATCTCGATCATCAAGCAGGCCGGTGCCACCGTGGCCGGCCTGGGCATCGTGATCGAAAAGTCCTTCCAGGGCGGCCGTGCCGAACTGGACTCCCAGGGCTACCGCGTGGAATCCCTGGCCCGGGTCAAATCCCTGGCTGGCGGCGTGGTCACCTTCATCGACTAACCCCGCCCGCCTTGTGGGAGCTGGCTTGTGTAGGAGCTGGCTTGCCAGCGAAGACGCCCTTGAGAGCAATGCAAGACTTGATGGCCCATTCGCCGGCAAACCGGCTCCTACGACAAGGTGGTTGCCGTGGCCTGCAGGCCAGCCAGCAGGAAACGCTGGTACAGGTCTTCACGCAGGCCTTCGGGCTTCTCCAGCCCCATGCGCTCAAGGTGCGCCGGGAATGCCTCAGGCTCCGGCGCATCGAGTGCCGCCTTGCCCAGCTCGAGGATCTCGCTGAGCTTGAACTTGCTCTTCAGCCAGTTCAGCGCCCGCAGTAGGTCACGCTCTTCATCGCTGAAATCACTGCCCAGCGGATACTCTGGAAACAGGTGGCTGTGACGTGCCTGAATATTCTGCAAACGCTGTGGGCTGTTGTCGGTAAAACGCGGATCCAGACGAAAATCCTTTGGCAGTTTTCCGGCTTTCTGTGCCTGCTCCATCAACCCCGGCTGAAAGCGTGAGTCGCTGATATTGAGCAGCGCCTCGATCACTTTCGCATCCGTTTTACCCCGCAGATCGGCAATACCGTACTCGGTGATCACGATGTCCCGCAGATGGCGCGGGATGGTGCAATGGCCGTACTCCCAGACAATGTTGGAACTGACCTCGCCAGCGGACTCACGCCAGCTGCGCAGGATCAGCACCGAGCGAGCATCGTGCAGAGCATGGCCCTGGGCAACGAAGTTGTACTGCCCGCCAACACCACTCAGTACCTTCCCGCCCTGCAACTGATCGGACACCGCCGCCCCCATCAGGGTCATGGTGAAGGCACTGTTGATGAATCGTGCGTCCCGACGCTGCAGGCGCTTGAGGGCCTCGTCGCCATAGAGTTCGTTGATGTAGCTGATGGCGGTCATGTTGAACTCCGCCAGCTTGCCCTTGGGCAGCTCTCGCAGCCGCTGATAGAAACTGCGCGGGCCAAGGAAGAAACCACCGTGGACCGAAACCCCGCCAGCCGTGGCCGGGTCCAGGGTGCCGGCGTTGGCTTGTTGTTGCAGCTCCAGGGTCGGGTAGACCTTGCGCCGCACGATGCCGGCATCCGCCAGGGCCAGCAGACCGTTGACGAACATTTCACTGCAACCGTAAAGGCCTTGGGCAAAGGGCTCGACGCCACCTTCACGGTCAATCAGCGACTGCCATTGGTTCACCTGCAGGTCCGTCAATAGGGCTCGATAACCGTCGTTGTCAGCCTGCCGCGCCAGCAAGGCTGCGGTCAGTGCATCACCCATGGAGCCGATGCCGATCTGCAGGGTGCCGCCGTCGCGCACCAGGGTGCTGGCATGCATGCCGATGCAATGATCCTGAATCCCCACCGGCATGTTCGGCGTGGAAAACAGAGTGCTGTGCTCTTCTTCGTCGATCAGCAGGTCGAGGTCCGCCGCGTCGATCTCGGAGTCCCCGGGCATATAAGGCAGGTCGCTGTGTACCTGACCGAGAATCAGGATGGTCTCCCCTGCGGCACGGCGCTTGGCGATCATCGGCAGCATGTCGAGGGTGATATCCGGGTTGCAGCTCAGGCTCAGACGGCCGGGGTGTTGCGGATCGCGGGCCAGCAGTTGCGCCACCAGGTTCAGGCCGGCGGCGTTGATGTCCCGGGCTGCATGGCTGTAGTTGCTGCTGACGTAGTCCTGCTGCGCTGCGGCGCTGTGTAAAAGGCTGCCGGGCTGCATGAAGAACTGCTCGACGCGGATGTTCGCCGGCAGGCTGTCGCGGTGCAGGTCGGCGAGATAATCCAGTTCCGGGTAGTTGCCGAACACCCGCTCCACAAAGGGTTCGAGAAAGCGCTTCTGCAAGCCGTCGCCCAGGGACGGACGGCCCAGGCTCAGGGCGGTGTAGATCGTCAGTTGGCGTTCGGGCAATTGGGCAATGCGGCGATACAGGGCGTTGGCAAAACGGTTGGGTTTGCCCAGGCCCAGGGGCATGCCCATGTGAATGTGTTGCGGCAAACGGGCGAGCACTTCATCTACCGCATGCTCGATAGAACAGGATTGCAGCATCTGACCCTCCGGGGACCATCCATGAATTGAGGTTGGACCGAGCTTGCCGGGAGTTTGCTGCGTTGAACAGTGCACAGGCTGAATTACGCCCACAAAAAAGCCGCTCGTAAGCGGCTTTTTCGCTGAAGATGGCGGCTTATTTCAGGCCGGACATCTTCTGGATAGCACCTTTGAGCTCGTCATCGGAGCAATCCATGCAAGTGCCTTTAGGCGGCATGGCGTTGATACCGGTGATGGCCTTGGCCAGGATGCCGTCGAGGCCGCCCTGGTGATCGGCGCGCTCTTTCCAGGCTGCGGTGTCACCGATTTTCGGTGCGCCCAACAGGCCGGTGCCGTGGCAAGCATTGCAGTGCTTGGCGATCACGTCATCCGGGGATTTCGCCCCACCGCCGCCGCCAGCAGAAGCAGCGACTTCCATACCCTTGCATTCCTGCCCCTGGACGCAGACCTGGCCAACAGGCTCAAGACGCTTGGCAATGTCATCATTAGTCGCAGCTTGAGCGCTGACTGCCCAAAGGGCCAATACGGTTGCTGGTGCGGCCAGCATTTTCATAATTAGGTTCACGCGTACACCCTCAATGGTGGCTAGTCACGCCTGCGGCCACGGTTTCGCAGGCGGGCGAAAGTATAACGGTTAGCCCGCCACACTGAAACAACCCCAAAGTCGAAGGGGTCTTAATCGCGGCGAAATGTCGCTGGGGCCCTCTCTGCAAGCCTTGCAGGATGCCTCTTGGTCTAGAAATTCGCCGGAGTGGCTGCGCTGATTAGTCGCGCCGGAGCATCGAACGGATTACGAAAACGGTGCGGCTTCGTACTCTCAAAGTAGTAGCTGTCACCGGCTTCGAGGACAAATGTTTCCAGCCCTACCACCAATTCCAGGCGACCCTCGAGGAGAATCCCGGTTTCTTCGCCGTCATGGGTGAGCATCTCTTCGCCAGTGTCGGCGCCCGGCGGATAGATCTCGTTGAGAAAGGCAATGGCGCGACTTGGATGGGCCCGGCCCACCAGCTTCATGGTGACTGCACCATCGGAGATATCGATCAGTTCGTGGGCCTTGTAGACGATCTGAGAAGGCGTTTCCTGGAGAACTTCCTCGGAAAAGAACTCGACCATGGACATGGGAATGCCGCCCAGCACCTTTCGCAGTGAGCTGATCGAGGGGCTGACACTGTTCTTTTCGATCATTGAAATGGTGCTATTGGTGACGCCCGCGCGCTTGGCGAGTTCACGCTGGGAAAGACCTTTCAGTTTACGGATGGATTGTAGTCGTTCACCGACGTCCAATGCGGCAGCCTCCTAGGCGGGAATCAGGCGTTGTTGTAATTGAGCGTTATCATGGCGACAGCGTTCAGTATTTACAACACTTGGCCCCGATTCCCCCGAGGGCAGGCGACTTTCGGTACAACCCGCGCAATCTCAGTCTTCGCAGTACACCAGCGGCACCCGACGCAGGTTGCAGAACAGCTGATAAGGGATGGTATCGGCGGCCAGGGCGACCTCGCTGGCGAGGATGTTCTTGCCCCATAGCTCAACGGTGGAACCTAGCCCGGCCTGAGGCACATCCGTCAGGTCGACACACAGCATGTCCATGGACACCCGGCCCAGCAGGCGGCTGCGCTGACCGTCCACCAACACTGGAGTGCCGGTTGGCGCGTGGCGTGGATACCCATCGGCATAACCCATGGCGACCACGCCGATGCGCATCGGCTTGTCGGTGATGAACTTGGCGCCATAGCCAACCGGCTCGCCGGCGGGCAGCTCACGCACACAGATCACCTTGGATTCCAGGGTCATGACCGGCTGCAGACGCTCTGCCACGGAGTTGTTTTCTTCGAACGGCGTGGCACCGTAGAGCATGATGCCCGGGCGAACCCAGTCACTTGGCACGCTGGGCCAGCCCAATACTGCGGGCGAATTGCGCAGGCTGATCTCGGCCCCCAGCCCCTGGCGAGCCGCCTCGAATACCGCGACCTGCTCACTGCTGCGTGGGCAGTCCAGCTCATCAGCGCGAGCGAAGTGGCTCATCAGCACGATCTTCTCGACCTTGCCGCTGGCCTGCAGCCGTTGATAGGCCGCCTGGTAATCCTTGGGATGCAGGCCAACCCGGTGCATGCCCGAATCCAGCTTGAGCCAGACCGTCAGCGGCTTGGCCACCGGCGTCTGCTCGATGGCCTCGAGCTGCCACAGCGAATGCACCACACACCAGAAATCATGCTCGACGATCAGCGCCAGCTCAGAGGCTTCGAAGAACCCCTCCAACAACAGCACCGGCGCACGGATGCCGGCGGCGCGCAGTTCCAGGGCTTCCTCGATACAGGCCACGGCAAAGCCATCGGCCTCGCTCTCCAGCGCCTGGGCGCATCGCACCGCGCCATGACCGTAGGCATCGGCCTTGATCACCGCGAGAGCGCGAACACCCGAAACTTCACGGGCCAGTTGGTAGTTATGACGCAGGGCTTGGAGATCGATCAGGGCACGGGCAGGACGCATGGCGGCAGACTTCTAGGCGGTCATGGGGAATAAAAAACCGGTGCTGGATGACGGCGGACCACCACCGGCACCGGGAGAGGGATCTTGTCGCTTAAGGCAGAGCGGCCACTACCGACAGCTCGATGAGGATTTCCGGCTCACAGAGCTTGGCTTCCACAGTAGCCCGGGCCGGTGCCACGCCTTTTGGCAACCACTGGTCCCAGACACTGTTCATGCCTTCGAAATGGGCATCGATGTCCTTCAGGTAGATGGTCACCGACAGCAGCTTGCTTTTGTCGGTGCCGGCCAGGTCCAGCAGACGCTCGATGTTGGCCAGGGTCTCCCGAGTCTGCTGTTCAATTCCGGCCTGCAGATCGTCACCGACTTGCCCGGACAGATACACCGTACCGCTGTGAACGACGATCTGACTCATACGCTCATTGGTGAGCTGGCGCTGGATTGACATGTTTAGCTGACTCCTGAGGGTTGCCGTAACGGGAAATATCGAGGCCTTCGGCGCTGATCTGCGGCTTTTTCTTGGCCATCAGGTCCGCAAGCAAACGACCGGAACCACAGGCCATGGTCCAACCGAGGGTCCCATGGCCGGTGTTCAAGAACAGATTGCGCAACGGCGTGGCACCGACGATTGGCGTGCCATCCGGGGTGGTAGGACGCAGCCCGGTCCAGAAACTGGCCTGGGACAGATCACCGCCCTGAGGATAGAGATCGTTGACGATCATCTCCAGCGTTTCGCGCCGGCGTGGGTTCAGCGAGAGGTCAAAACCGGCTATTTCAGCCATGCCGCCGACCCGGATACGGTTATCGAAACGGGTGATCGCAACCTTGTAGGTCTCGTCGAGGATGGTCGAAGTCGGAGCCATCGCCGGGTTGGTGATCGGCACGGTCAGGGAATAGCCCTTGAGCGGGTAGACCGGGGCCTTGATGCCCAGCGGCTTGAGCAGTTGCGGCGAATAGCTGCCCAGCGCCAGCACGTAGCGGTCGGCGGTTTCCAGCTTGCCGTCGATCCATACGCCATTGATCCGGTCGCCGGCGAAGTCGAGGCGCTGGATGTCTTGGCCAAAACGGAACTCCACACCCAGCTTGATGGCCATTTCGGCCAGGCGAGTGGTGAAGATCTGGCAGTCGCCGGTCTGGTCATTTGGCAGACGCAGGGCACCGGCAAGGATGTCGGTGACGTTGGCCAGAGCCGGTTCGACCCGGGCAATGCCCTCGCGATCCAGCAGCTCGAACGGCACGCCGGATTCCTTGAGCACGGCGATGTCTTTCGCCGCGCCGTCCAGTTGCGCCTGGGTGCGGAACAGCTGGGTGGTGCCCAGGCTGCGGCCTTCATAGGCGATACCGGTTTCCGCCCGCAGTTCGTCGAGGCAGTCACGGCTGTATTCGGACAGACGCACCATGCGCTCTTTGTTCACCGCATAACGGCTGGCGGTGCAGTTGCGCAGCATCTGCGCCATCCACAGGTATTGATCGATATCGGCGGTGGCCTTGATTGCCAGCGGTGCGTGGCGCTGCAGCAGCCATTTGATGGCCTTGAGCGGCACGCCCGGAGCAGCCCAGGGCGAGGCATAGCCAGGGGATACCTGACCGGCGTTGGCGAAACTGGTTTCCATGGCTGCAGCCGGCTGGCGGTCCACCACGGTCACATCAAACCCGGCTCGAGCCAGGTAATAGGCACTGGTGGTTCCGATAACGCCACTGCCCAAGACCAGAACGCGCATTTTCATATCCCTCATCGCGGCTTGACCGCTGACGTTTGTTATTCAGAGCAAAGATGGGCGCAGTGTAAGAAACATTGAGCAGTGATTTTCACTATATAACCGCCTATATTTGGCGAGAATTCTCGGCGATATCGCTTTTCACGGAGGGGCATCCCCTATGCGCACCAATCATCAGACCCGTCGTGCCCTGGACAAGATAGATCGCAATATCCTGCGGATACTGCAGGCCGATGGGCGTATTTCCTTCACCGAGCTGGGGGAACGAGTCGGACTCTCCACCACCCCTTGCACCGAGCGAGTGCGCCGCCTGGAACGCGAAGGAATCATCATGGGCTACAACGCCCGGCTCAATCCGCAGCACTTGAAGGGGAGCCTGCTGGTGTTCGTCGAGATCAGCCTGGACTACAAGTCAGGGGATACCTTCGAGGAGTTCCGTCGCGCGGTGCTGAAGCTGCCGCACGTGTTGGAGTGCCATCTGGTGTCCGGCGACTTCGACTACCTGGTCAAGGCGCGGATCTCGGAGATGGCGTCCTATCGCAAGCTGCTGGGGGACATCCTGCTCAAGCTGCCCCATGTACGGGAATCCAAGAGCTACATCGTGATGGAGGAAGTGAAGGAGAGCCTGAGCCTGCCCATTCCGGATTGAGATGAGGAGCGCCGGTCCGGGACGCTTTCGCCGGCAAGCCGGCTCCTACAAGGAGTGGCGGGCTAGACCAGGACCTGACGATTACTGGCCATGTAGTCGTGGATCTGCTTCTCGACCCGGGGGTGGATCATCTCTACCGGACGCCGGCCGTTGGGGCACGGCAGGCTCGGCGTGGTGCCGAACAGGCGACAGATCAGCGGGCGCTCGTCATACACCGTGCAGCCATTGGGGCCCAGGTGCACACAGTTGAGCTCGTCCATGGCAGCGTCCTGTTCGGCAGCGGTCTTGCGCGGCAGGCGAGACATTTCCTCAGGCGAAGTAGTCACTGGCCCGCAGCAATCGTGGCAGCCAGGAACGCACTCGAAGGAGGGAATCTGCTGACGCAGGCTGCGGACTATTTGACGGTTACAGCTCATGAAAAGGCTACCGGGACATGAATAGCCGTGAATTCTGCCTCAAATGCATCGGCGCAGACAGGACCGGGCGTCCTGCGGTTGCCGCAAACGAAAGCCCCGGCTTATGCTCCGGCAATTTTTACAGCCCCCCTGATCAGGACGCTTTCCATGCCCGCCAGTGCTCAGCAATCCGCCGCCAGTGATCGGCACGCCGCCTCTTACTATGCCGCCAGCAGCCTGCCGCAGCCTGACTACCCGACACTGGCAGGCGAGCTGACAGCGGACGTGTGCGTGGTAGGCGGCGGGTTCTCGGGGCTCAATACCGCCCTGGAACTGGCCGAGCGCGGGTTCAGTGTGATCCTGCTGGAAGCCCGCAAGATCGGCTGGGGCGCCAGCGGCCGCAACGGCGGACAGTTGATTCGTGGGGTCGGCCACGGCCTGGATCAGTTCACCAAGGTGCTCGGCAACGACGGTGTGCGGCAGATGAAACTCATGGGGCTGGAGGCCGTGGAAATCGTCCGCCAGCGCATCGAACGCCTGCAGATCCCCTGCGATCTGACCTGGGGTTACTGCGACCTGGCCAACAAGCCGGCGGACCTTGAAGGCTTTGCCGAGGACGCCGAAGAACTGCGCAGCCTGGGCTATCGCCACGAAACCCGCCTGTTGCAGGCCGCTGAAATGCACAGCGTGGTGGGCTCCAAACGCTACGTTGGCGGGCTGATCGACATGGGCTCGGGCCATCTGCACCCGCTGAACCTGGCCCTGGGTGAAGCTCAGGCGGCGCAGCAGATGGGCGTGCGTCTGTTCGAGCATTCGGCAGTGACTCGCATCGACTACGGTCCCGAGGTCAAGGTCCACAGCCATCGCGGCACGGTACGGGCCAAGACCCTGGTCCTGGGCTGCAACGCCTACCTCAACGACCTCAACCCGGAGCTGGGGGGCAAGGTGCTGCCGGCCGGCAGCTACATCATTGCCACCGAACCCTTGAGTGAGGCCCAGGCACAGGAGCTACTGCCTCAGAACATGGCCGTCTGCGACCAGCGCGTAGCCCTGGACTACTACCGACTCTCGGCCGATCGGCGCCTGTTGTTCGGCGGTGCCTGCCACTACTCCGGGCGCGACCCCAAGGACATCGCTGCCTACATGCGGCCGAAGATGCTGGAAGTGTTCCCGCAACTGGCCGAGGTGAAGATTGACTACCAGTGGGGCGGCATGATCGGCATCGGCGCCAACCGCCTGCCACAGATCGGCCGACTCAAGGACCAACCCAATGTGTATTACGCCCAGGCCTATTCAGGCCATGGGCTGAACGCCACGCACCTGGCGGGCAAGTTGCTGGGGGAAGCCATCAGCGGCCAACAGGGTGGCGGTTTCGACCTGTTCGCCAAGGTGCCGCACATCACCTTTCCCGGCGGCAAGCACCTGCGCTCACCACTGCTGGCCCTGGGCATGCTCTGGCATCGCCTGAAAGAGCTGGCCTGACCTTGCGCGGCTCCTTGCCGCCGCTGCGGGATTACAGCCGCCAGAAAGGCTTGAGGCCTTCGGCCCGGGCCTCCTCGCGGCTCAGCCCCACGTCCCGCAACTCCTCGGCGGTCAACTCCAGCAACGCCTTGCGGGTACGCAGCCGATGCCAGTACAAGCCCCAGGGACCCAGCCCGGACGGCGCAGTGCGTGGCAGGGTCGCCGCCGCTCCCCGCTCCTGCTCGGCCTCCAGTTCCTGACTGCGTAACGACAGCCGCACATCGCTCAAGCCGTTCATTTCCATTGCTCCTGTTTGCTCAAGTTGCCATGAGCGAACATGATGGGCGCCGCATCAAAACCAATACAGACCCAATACAGCGGTATTATTTCCATACAGTTTTGCCAAAAATATCGCTGAATCCTGTATTTTTGCCCCATCTGTACTGGTCCTCCGTGACTGCCACTTCGAGCCAACGCCATGACCCTCTATGTGAACCTCGCCGAACTCCTGGGCACCCGCATCGAACAGGGCTTCTATCGCCCCGGTGATCGACTGCCCTCGGTGCGCGCCCTGAGCGTAGAACACGGGGTCAGCCTGAGCACAGTGCAGCAGGCCTATCGCCTGCTGGAAGACAACGGCCTGGCCATGCCCAAGCCAAAATCCGGCTACTTCGTCCCCCCCAGCCGTGAGTTGCCCGCCCTGCCGGCGGTCGGTCGCCCGGCCCAGCGGCCGGTGGAAATCTCCCAGTGGGACCAGGTGCTGGAGCTGATCCGCGCGGTGCCGCGCAAGGACGTGGTGCAGCTGGGCCGCGGCATGCCGGACATCACCACACCAACCATGAAGCCCTTGCTGCGGGCCATGGCCCGGCTCAGCCGGCGCCAGGACATGCCCGGCCTGCACTACGACAACATCTACGGCGTGCTGGAATTGCGCGAGCAAGTGGCGCGGCTGATGCTGGATTCCGGCTGCCAGCTGGGGGCCAATGACCTGGTGATCACCACCGGCTGCCACGAGGCCTTGTCCTCCAGCATTCGCGCCACCTGCGAGCCTGGGGACATTGTTGCCGTAGACTCGCCGAGCTTTCACGGCGCCATGCAGACCCTCAAGGGGCTGGGCATGAAGGCCCTGGAAATCCCCACCGACCCGATTACCGGGATCAGCCTGGAAGCCCTGGAACTGGCTCTGGAGCAGTGGCCGATCAAGGCCATACAGTTGACCCCCAACTGCAACAATCCCTTGGGCTACATCATGCCGGAGTCGCGCAAGCGGGCCCTGTTGACCCTGGCCCAGCGCTTCGACGTGGCGATCATCGAGGACGATGTGTATGGCGAACTGGCCTACACCTACCCACGCCCGCGAACCATCAAGTCCTTCGACGACGACGGCAGGGTCCTGCTGTGCAGCTCCTTCTCCAAGACCTTGGCCCCCGGCCTGCGCATCGGCTGGGTCGCGCCCGGCCGCTACTTGGAGCGGGTGCTGCACATGAAGTACATCAGCACCGGTTCCACCGCCACGCAGCCCCAGGTGGCCATCGCCGAGTTCCTGAAAAGCGGCCACTTCGAACCCCATTTGCGCAAGATGCGCACTCAATACCAGCGCAACCGCGACCTGATGCTCGACTGGGTCAGCCGCTATTTCCCCACAGGCACCCGCGCCAGTCGTCCCCAGGGCAGTTTCATGCTGTGGATCGAACTGCCCGAAGGCTTCGACGCTCTGAAACTCAACCGGGCATTGCTCGACCAAGGCGTGCAGATCGCCGTGGGCAGTATCTTTTCCGCCTCGGGCAAGTACCGCAATTGCCTGCGGATGAACTACGCTGCCAAGCCAACCGCGCAGATCGAGGACGCGGTACGCAAAGTCGGCTCCGCAGCCATCAAGCTGCTCAGCGAAACCCAGGACTGAACCCGGGTCACGTTGCAGGAAGCCAGCCGTCCCATGCCAACCCGCGCCGTGATGCGAGATGACCTGACTTGATCCGTAAACAGGGTTTTATCCTAGCGCTGATCCTGACCCTCGGGCTGGGCGGCTGCGCCACCCAGGAAGTGCCTTACCAGCCCAGCCAAGCGTTGGCCGCCAAGGACTCCAGCTTCGCCCAGTCCATCAGGGCCCAGGCCGCCCCTTATCAGGGACGCTCCGGCTTTCGCTTGCTGCCCAACAGCACTGAAGCCTTCATGGCCCGCGCCGAGCTGATCCGCAACGCCCAGAGCAGCCTCGACCTGCAGTACTACATCGTCCATGACGGCATCAGCACCCGGATGCTGGTACACGAGCTGCTCAAGGCTGCCGATCGAGGCGTGCGGGTACGCATCCTGCTGGACGACACCACCAGTGACGGGCTGGACCAGATCATCGCCACCCTGGCCGCCCACCCGCAGATCCAGATCCGCCTGTTCAACCCGCTGCACCTGGGCCGCAGCACCGGTGTTACCCGAGCCGTGGGCCGGCTGTTCAACCTGTCGCAGCAGCATCGACGGATGCACAACAAGCTGTGGCTGGCAGACAACAGCGTGGCCATCGTCGGCGGGCGCAACCTCGGCGACGAATACTTCGATGCCGAACCCAATCTCAACTTCACCGACATCGACATGTTCAGCGCCGGCCCCGTGGCCGAGCAGCTGGGCCATAGCTTCGACCAATACTGGAACAGCGCCCTGAGCCGGCCCATAGGCGAATTCCTGTCTTACGCACCTTCAGCCAAGGCCCTGAACAACACCCGCCAGCGCCTGGAAGAGTCGCTACAGGACAGCCGCCGGCAGAACCAGGTCCTGTATCGCCAACTGATGACCTATCAAACCCAGCCGCGCATGGATATCTGGCGCAAGGAACTGATCTGGGCCTGGAACCAAGCCCTGTGGGATGCGCCGACCAAGGTCCTGGCCAAGGGCGACCCCGACCCGCACTTGCTGCTGACCACCCAGTTGGCACCGGAACTCAAGGGCGTCAGCAAGGAACTGATCATGGTCTCGGCCTACTTCGTCCCGGGCCAGCCGGGGCTGGTGTACCTGACCGGCCGGGCTGACGCCGGGGTCGCGGTCAGCCTCTTGACCAACTCCCTGGAAGCCACCGACGTGCCGGTGGTGCATGGCGGCTACGCGCCCTATCGCAAGGCCTTGCTGGAACACGGCGTGAAGCTCTACGAGTTGCGCAGACAACCCGGAGAGCGGGGCGGCGGCAGCGGTCCGCGGCTGTTCCACAGCGGTTCCCTGAAGGGATCGGATTCCAGCCTGCACAGCAAGGCGATGGTCTTCGACCGACAGAAGAGCTTTATCGGCTCGTTCAATTTCGATTCACGCTCAGTGCTGTGGAACACCGAGGTTGGGGTGCTGGTGGACAGCCCCGAACTGGCCGAGCATGTACGCGCCCTGGCCCTGCAAGGGATGGCGCCGCCCCTCAGCTACCAGGTCAAACTGGAGGGCGGCAAGCTGGTCTGGATCACCGAGGACCAAGGGCAGTTGCACAGCCTGAGCCACGAGCCCGGCAGTTGGTGGCGACGCATCAATGCCTGGCTGAGCACCCGCATCGGTCTGGAGCGCATGCTTTGAAGCGCTACAGGGGTTGTGCCTGGACGCTTCCAAAAGCGCCCTGACGCAGCAGCAGAAGCAACAGGCCAAAGGCCCCCGCCGCTACCAGCAGCAACATCGCGTGGCCGGTGACCCACTGACTGCCCGCCCCTGCCACCAAGGGACCGATCAGACAACCGATACCCCACAACTGCGCCACATGGGCATTGGCTCGCACCAGCGCATCGTCGCGATAACGCTCGCCGATCAGGATCAGCGACAGAGTGAACAACCCGCCAGCGCTGGCCCCGAACAGCACCCACAAAGGCCAGATCAATACGCTGTCCAGCAGCAGGGGAATGGCCAGGCTGGAACACAGCAGGATTACCGCGCAACCGGTGAACAGGCCGCGCCGGGAGACGCGATCGGCCAAGGCGCCGATCGGCAGCTGCAACAATGCATCGCCCACCACCACGGTGCTGACCATGGCCAGGGCCACGTCCTCGGTGAAGCCCTGGCTCAAGCAATAAACCGGAAGCAGGGTCAGGATCAGAGCCTCGAAAGTAGCGAACAAGGCCACCGCCCAACCAATCGCCGGCAGCGTCTGACAGAAGCGCCAGAGGTCGATCAGGGTGACATTGCAGGACTCGGTGCTCGGCGCTCCGCTACGCCCCAAGAGCAGCAAGGGCGCCGCCACCAACAACCCCACCGAGACCCAGAAACCGTAGTCCTGCGTGGTACTCAGGACGCCCAGCAGCAGGGGACCCGCCAGCTGGCTCAAGGCATAGCCGCTGCCATACAACGCCACCAGCCGCCCCCGCCACTGCTCCACCACCAGCTGGTTGATCCAGCTTTCCCCCAGGATGAAGATGATGGTCAGTACCACACCCAGGATCAGGCGCAACGCCAGCCACACCGGATAGCTGGGCAACAGCGCCAGCAGCCCAATAGAGAGCGCACCCGCCCACAGGCACAGGCGCATCAGGTTGGCGGTACCGAAGCGGGCCGCCAGGCGGCTGGAAATCTTCGCGCCCAGCAGCACGCCAATGGCCGGCATCGCCGCTACCACACCTATCGCAAAGGGTCCGTAGCCCCAGCTTTCCAGGCGAAAGGACACCAGCGGCATGGTCATGCCCAGGGCCAGGCCGACACTCAAGACAGCGGATAAAACGGCGAAATAGGTCGCCCAAGGCATTTCCACACTCCTGTGGATCATTATTCTGCAAGCCACAGACAACACAGCCGGACTCCCCTCGCGGGAAGTCCGGCTGCGCTGTGGATCAACAGCTTCGGGCAGGAGCGCCTGTACGGCGTGGCGCTTGCCGGCGAAAGCGCCCTGGCGGACGCCATCGCCTCAACCCCGAAGACTCAGAGCTTGATCCAGGTCGCTTTCAGCTCGGTGTACTTGTCGAACGCGTGCAGCGACTTGTCCCGACCATTGCCCGACTGCTTGAAGCCGCCGAACGGCGCGGTCATGTCGCCACCGTCGTACTGGTTGACCCACACGCTGCCGGCACGCAGTGCCTTGGCCGTCAGGTGAGCCTTGGAGATGTTCGCAGTCCAGACCGCTGCCGCCAACCCGTACGGGGTGTCGTTGGCAATCTGGATCGCCTCTTCCACGCTGTCGAACGCAATCACCGACAGCACGGGGCCGAAGATCTCTTCCTGAGCAATCTTCATCGCGTTGCTGACGCCGTCGAAAATCGTCGGCTCGACGTAGGTACCGCCCGTTTCCTGCAGGGTGCGCTTGCCACCGGCCACCAGTTTGGCGCCATCGGCATGACCGGCCTCGATGTAGGACAACACGGTGTTCATCTGCTGGGTGTCCACCAGGGCGCCGACGTTGGTAGCCGGATCCAGTGGGTTGCCCGGTTTCCAGGCTTTCAGGGCCTCGATCACCAGCGGCAGGAATTTGTCCTTGATGGAACGCTCCACCAGCAGGCGGGAACCGGCGGTGCAGACTTCGCCCTGGTTGAAGGCGATGGCGCTGGCAGCGGATTCGGCGGCGGCCTGCAGGTCCGGGGCATCGGCGAACACAATGTTCGGGCTTTTGCCACCGGCTTCCAGCCAGACGCGCTTCATGTTGGATTCACCGGAGTACACCAGCAGTTGCTTGGCGATCTTGGTGGAGCCGGTGAACACCAGGGTGTCCACGTCCATGTGCAGGGCCAGGGCCTTGCCCACGGTATGGCCGTAACCTGGCAGTACGTTGAACACGCCAGCCGGAATCCCGGCTTCCACCGCCAGGGCCGCGATGCGGATCGCGGTCAGCGGGGATTTTTCCGAAGGCTTGAGGATCACCGAGTTACCGGTGGACAGCGCCGGCCCCAGTTTCCAGCAGGCCATCATCAGCGGGAAGTTCCACGGCACGATGGCCGCGACTACGCCCACGGGCTCACGGGTCACCAGACCCAGTTGGTCGTGGGGGGTGGCAGCGACTTCGTCGTAGATCTTGTCGATGGCCTCGCCGCTCCAGCTCAGGGCCTGCGCCGCGCCGGGAACGTCGATTTCCAGGGAGTCGGTGATGGGCTTGCCCATGTCCAGGGTTTCCAGGAGCGCGAGCTCTTGGGCGTGTTGCTTGAGCAGGCCGGCAAAACGAATCATGACGGACTTGCGCTTGGCCGGCGCCAGGCGCGACCAGACGCCAGAGTTGAAGGTGGCGCGGGCATTGTCCACGGCGCGCTGGGCATCGGCGGCGTCACAGCTGGCAATGGTTGCCAGCACACGGCCGTCTACCGGGCTGATGCACTCGAAGGTGTCATTGGAAACAGATGCGGTGTATTCACCGTTGATGTAGGCGCGGCCTTCGATTTTCAGGTCGCGGGCACGTTGTTCCCAATCGGCACGAGTCAGGGTGGTCATACGAGTGTCCTCCTCTTATTTGAATACAAGCGCCATGCGAACTACGCCGGCACTCATGAAGAATTCTGCCCGGCCAGCCTGTTTTCGGCCAAAGGCACCCGCCACCCTAAACCAGCGACCCCTGTACTTTCAATATATTTGACAAAGTCCGGGCAAACGCCATTGCTATGTGCATTTTAATAAACATAGACTTTGGCCTTCATAGCCACTCGCGCCGCAATCACGGGGGAATACAAGAATGAGCATCCACAACGTCGTCGACTTCAGCCAGGCCAACACCGAGGGTGAACGCTACCGCCCTGCTCCGGAAAAAATCCTCAAGGGCGATCCCGAGCAAGCGGTGTTCAACCACTACGGCAGCCCCTGCGGGCAGCTCAATGCCGGGATCTGGGAAGGCGCGGTGGGCCAATGGACGGTGAACTTCACCGAACACGAATACTGCGAGATTCTCCAGGGCGTGTCGGTGCTGCGAGACAACGACGGCAACGCCAAGACCCTGCGCTCTGGCGACCGCTTTGTGATCCCGGCCGGCTTCAAGGGCACCTGGGAAGTGCTGGAGCCCTGCCGCAAGGTCTACGTGGCCTTCGAACAGAAAGCCTGAATCCCAGGCACAAAAAAACCCGCTTGAAGGCGGGTTTTTTTGTCAGAAGAAAAATCAATTACTTGATTTTGCCTTCCTTGTAGATCACGTGCTTACGAACAACCGGATCATATTTCTTGATCTCGATTTTGTCCGGAGTAGTACGCTTGTTCTTGTCGGTAGTGTAGAAGTGACCAGTACCGGCGCTCGAGATCAAACGAATCAATTCACGCATGATTAGCTCCCTTAAACCTTGCCGCCATCGCGACGGATTTCGGCCAGCACGACATCAATGCCGCGCTTGTCGATGATACGCATGCCTTTGGCAGATACGCGCAGACGCACAAAACGTTTCTCGGACTCAACCCAGAAGCGGTGATGCTGCAGGTTCGGCAGGAAACGACGACGGGTTTTGTTGTTTGCGTGGGAAATGTTATTCCCAGTCACCGGACCCTTACCGGTAACTTGACAGACTCTAGACATGCCTCAGCCCTCTAAAACCACATGCCCAACCCGGCATGGGTTGGCCGCTTAATCTCTCAGTCATTTGGCGCCAGGCGCCGCGTTTCTTTAGGGTCTTACCGGCTACACCTACAAGCGAAGGAACCGGGCCCCTAGAAAAGAGCGCTGCTTTATACCAGAAAGACCCCATAGCAACAACAGCCGCTGTGTGCAGGATGATGAAAAGTCCTGATTTTCTTGCGCCGGACGCCTGCGGCAAAGGCTACCGCAGAAATCTACCGCTCGTCGCAGAATATATTTCTCTCGAAACCCCGGGAACAAATCTGCCGCTGAACGCGGGCCTATCTGTGCAAAATCACGGCTCGGGCCCTGACCGCGCCCCAGGTTTCAGCGGCGGATACAAAAGGGATAGTCATTTTACAAAGAGGCCACTAGGGTAAGGCATTTCCAGACTGCACTCGCAGATGGGCTTTCGATCTGCACAAGGAACCCGACCATGCGTCTCGCCGCCCTCCCGCTCCTGCTCGCCCCTCTTCTGAGCCCGTTGGCCCAGGCCGCCGCGTTGAGCGTCTGCACCGAAGCCAGCCCGGAAGGCTTCGACGTTGTGCAGTACAACTCGCTGACCACCACCAACGCGTCCGCCGACGTACTGATGAACCGCCTGGTGGAATTCGACGCTGTCAGCGGCAAGGTGGTCCCCAGCCTGGCCGATAGCTGGGAAGTCTCCGCGGATGGCCTGAGCTATGTCTTCAAGCTGCATCCCAAGGTCAAGTTTCACCGTACCGACTACTTCAACCCCAGCCGTGAGCTGACCGCCGAAGACGTCAAATTCAGCTTCGAGCGCATGCTCGACCCAGCCCAACCGTGGCACAAGGTCGCCCAGAGCGGTTTCCCACACGCCCAATCCCTGCAGTTGCCCAGCCTGATCAAGAAGATCGACGCCCTGGACCCGCTGACCGTGCGCTTTACCCTGGATCACGCCGACTCGACCTTCCTTCCCACGCTGAGCATGGGCTTCGCCTCGATCTACTCCGCGGAGTACGCCGACCAGTTGCTCAAGGCCGGTACCCCGGAGAAGCTCAACAGCCAGCCAATCGGCAGCGGCCCGTTCATTTTCGGGCGCTTCCAGAAAGACGCCTCGATCCGCTACAAGGCCAACCGCGACTACTTTGCCGGCAAACCGGCGGTAGACTCGCTGATATTCGCCATCACCCCAGACGCCAACGTGCGCCTGCAGAAACTGCGGCGCAATGAGTGCCAGATCGCCCTGTCGCCCAAGCCCCTGGATGTCCAGGCCGCCAGTGACGATCCAACCCTGAAGATCGAGAAAACTGCTGCCTTCATGACGGCCTTTGTCGCGATCAACAGCCAGCATCCGCCTCTGGACAAACCCGAAGTACGCCAGGCGATCAACCTGGCCTTCGACAAGGCCCACTACCTCAAGACGGTGTTCGAAGGCACCGCCGAGGCCGCCAACGGCCCCTATCCGGCCAATACCTGGAGCTACGCCAAGGAGCTGCCGGGTTACGCCCATGACCCGGAAAAAGCTCGTCAGTTGCTGGCCAAGGCAGGCTTGAAAAACGGCTTCGAGACCACGATCTGGACCCGCCCCTCCGGCAGCCTGCTCAACCCCAACCCGAGCCTGGGCGCCCAACTGCTGCAGGCGGACCTGGCCCAAGTGGGAATCCAGGCGGAAATCCGCGTGATCGAATGGGGCGAGCTGATCCGCCGGGCCAAGGCCGGCGAACATGACCTGCTGTTCATGGGCTGGGCCGGCGACAACGGCGACCCGGATAACTTCCTCACACCACAGTTCACCTGTGCAGCGGTCAAATCCGGCACCAACTTCGCCCGCTACTGCGACCAGAACCTGGACAAGCTGATTACCGCCGGCAAGACCACCAGCGAACAGGGGGTGCGCAGCAAGCTCTACCAACAGGCCCAGACCCAGATCCAGCAACAGGCGCTGTGGCTCCCCCTGGCTCACCCGACCGCTTTCGCCCTGACCCGCAAACAGGTCGAGGGTTATCAAGTGAGCCCCTTCGGCCGCCAGGACTACTCAAAGGTCAGCGTCAAATGACACACAGGCCAGCTTCAAGGTCAGTGCCGACCTTGAAGCTGGCCGCCTTCAGATCCAGCCATACTCGGCCATGGACAACGGATCGCCCTCTCCCACGATGAAGTGATCCAGCACCCTTACATCGATCAACTCCAGTGCTTCCTGCAAACGCCGGGTCACCACTCGATCGGCCGGGCTGGGCTCAGAGATACCCGATGGATGGTTGTGACAGAGAATCACCGCTGCGGCGTTATGCGCCAGGGTGCGCTTGAGCACTTGCCGCGGGTACACCGTGGTGCTGTCGATCGAACCTTGAAACAGCACCTCAAAGGCCAGGACCCGATGCTTGGTGTCGAGAAACAGACAGCCAAACACCTCGTGGGGCTCGTGTCGCAGCATCGACTTCAGGTAATCACGCACCACCAGCGGACTTTCCAGGGCCGACTGCCGGTGGAGTTTTTCTGCCAGATGCCGACGCGCCATCTCCAACACCGCTTGCAACAGGGCGTACTTGGCCGGCCCCAATCCCAACTGACGGGTGAAGGTCAGCTGATCGGCTTCCAGCAGACTGCGCAAGCTGCCGAAGCGATGCAACAGGTGCCGCGCCAGGTCGACCGCACTTTTTCCGGCTACCCCGGTGCGCAGGAAAATAGCCAGTAATTCGGCGTCGGAAAGACTGATGGCGCCCTGCTCCAGAAGCCGTTCCCGCGGGCGCTCCGCCGCAGGCCAATCACGAATACTCATCACACCTCCCTGTGCATGGCGCCGCTGTTCGGCAGCGGGCGCTGTGCTATCTTAGCCCCCTCTTTTTTGCGTGGTATTTCACCTGGGGAGGGGGCATGCCACGCAGCAATCACTGAACGGAAAAACAGGCCTATGCAGCGGCTGTATCGGAAACGCATCGTGCTCGGCGTCGGCGGCGGCATTGCCGCCTATAAGAGCGCGGAGCTGGTTCGCCGACTCCTCGACCAGGGCGCCGAAGTGCGTGTGGTCATGACTCGGGGCGGCAGTGAATTCATCACCCCGCTGACCATGCAGGCTCTCTCCGGGCACCCGGTCCATCTCGACCTGCTGGATCCGGCCGCAGAAGCTGCCATGGGCCACATCGAGCTGGCCAAATGGGCCGACCTGGTCCTGATCGCCCCCGCCACGGCCGACCTGATCGCCCGCCTGGCCCAGGGCATCGCCGATGACCTGCTGACCACTCTGGTCCTGGCCACAGACGCCACCGTCGCCATCGCCCCGGCCATGAATCAGGCCATGTGGCGCGACCCTGCCACCCAGGCCAACACCCAATTGCTGCAAAGCCGTGGCCTGCGGGTCTTCGGCCCGGCCTCCGGCAGCCAGGCCTGTGGCGACGTCGGTCTGGGCCGCATGCTGGAAGCCAACGATCTGGCGCTGTGCGCCGCCGACTGCTTCCAGCACCTGGCACTGACCGGTAAACACCTGCTGATCACGGCCGGGCCCACGCAGGAAAACATCGATCCGGTGCGCTACATCACCAACCATAGCTCAGGAAAAATGGGCTTCGCCCTGGCCGAGGCTGCCGTCGAAGCCGGCGCCCGGGTCACTCTGATCACCGGACCGGTGTACCTGCCGACCCCCGACAGAGTCACTCGGATCGACGTAGTCAGCGCTCGCGACATGCTCGCGGCCTGCGAGGCGGCCATCCCGTGCGACGTTTTCATCGCCTCCGCGGCGGTCGCGGACTACCGCCCGGAAGTCGTCGCCCCACAGAAATTAAAGAAAGACCCTACGAAAGGTGACGGCCTGCTACTACAGATGGTGCGCAACCCAGATATCCTGGCCACCATCGCTACGCGGCCGGACCGGCCATTCAGTGTCGGTTTCGCCGCCGAAACCGAAAATCTGCTCGACTACGCTGCACGCAAATTGAAGGACAAGAACCTCGACCTGATCGTCGCCAACGACGTAGCCAACCCGAGCATTGGCTTCAACAGCGAGGAAAACGCCTGCAGCGTGATTGACCGGGAGTTGCACGCAACTCTCTTCGCCCAGACCAGCAAGGGCAAGATTGCCCGCCAACTGATCTCTTTTATCGCCGAACGGCTGAACCAGGTTTAACTTCAATGCACGCTTTACAAGCCAAGATCCTCGACCCACGCATCGGCAACGAATTCCCTCTGCCGCAGTACGCCACGCCGGGCTCCGCCGGCCTCGACCTGCGGGCCATGCTCAAGGAAGACACCATCCTGGAGCCAGGCCAGACGCTGCTGATCCCTACCGGGCTGTCGGTCTACATTGGCGATCCGGGCCTCGCGGCGCTGATCCTGCCGCGCTCCGGCCTGGGCCATAAACACGGCATCGTGCTGGGTAACCTGGTAGGCCTGATCGACTCGGACTACCAGGGCGAACTGATGGTTTCCTGCTGGAACCGCGGCCAGACCGCCTTCAATATCGCTGTTGGCGAGCGTATCGCCCAACTGGTGCTGGTGCCGGTGGTGCAGGCGCACTTCGAAGTGGTTGAGGCTTTTGATGAAAGTCAGCGTGGCGCAGGCGGTTTCGGCCACTCCGGTAGTCACTGATTGCGCGCCCTCGGACCGGGCACCTGGCCCGGCCCGAGGGTGGCTGCAGGGGATTCAAGGATAAATGACCGCCGGTTTCTGCATGGCCCCATGGGCCTGTCAAATCGGGCTCTTGAGCATCAGCAGACCGGCAAGTGCCCTCCGGATGGCACTTTCACAGTACGAACTCTATGCTGAAAACGCCGTCATACCCTTCAGTTTGAGCCCGCCGGCCTGTCATTTCCCCGGCCGTACTGCCCCCTCTTCAAATGGAGCACCCTCAGTGATGAGCAACGCAGCCAAAGTCGCCCCGACATTTCCCGAGAGCATCTTCCGCGCCTATGACATCCGCGGCGTTGTACCGCAAACCCTGACCGCCGAAACCGCCTACTGGATCGGTCGCGCCATTGGCTCCCAGAGCCTTGAACAAGGCGAACCCGATGTTTGCGTGGGGCGCGACGGTCGCCTGTCCGGGCCAGAGCTGGTAGCGCAACTGATCCAGGGCCTGCACGACAGCGGCTGCCACGTCAGCGATGTCGGCCTGGTACCGACCCCTGCCCTGTACTACGCCGCCAACGTCCTGGCCGGCAAGTCCGGCGTGATGCTCACCGGCAGCCACAACCCGTCGAACTACAACGGTTTCAAGATCGTCATTGCCGGCGACACCCTGGCCAACGAACAGATCCAGGCCCTGCACCAGCGCCTCAAGACCAACAACCTGAGCAGCGCCAAGGGCAGCATCACCAAGGTCGACATCCTGCCGCGCTACGCCGACGAGATCACCCGGGACGTGAAGCTGGCCCGCCGCCTGAAAGTCGTGGTGGATTGCGGCAACGGCGCCGCCGGGGTCATTGCCCCGCAACTGATCGAGGCCTTGAACTGCGAAGTCATTCCGCTGTTCTGCGAGGTGGACGGCAACTTCCCCAATCATCACCCGGACCCGGGCAAACCCGAGAACCTTGAAGACCTGATCGCCAAGGTCAAGGAAACCGGCGCCGACCTGGGCCTGGCCTTCGACGGTGACGGCGATCGCGTCGGCGTGGTGACCAACACCGGCAGTATCGTTTACCCCGATCGCCTGCTGATGCTGTTCGCCAAGGATGTGGTGGCGCGCAACCCGGACGCGGAGATCATCTTCGACGTCAAATGCACCCGGCGCCTGATTCCACTGATCAAGGAATATGGCGGTCGCCCACTAATGTGGAAAACCGGTCACTCGTTGATCAAAAAGAAAATGAAACAGACCGGTGCCCTGCTGGCCGGCGAGATGAGCGGCCACGTGTTCTTCAAGGAGCGCTGGTTCGGTTTCGACGACGGCATTTATAGCGCCGCACGGTTGCTGGAGATTCTCAGCAAGGAAAAATCCACTGCAGAAGAGTTGTTCGCGACCTTCCCGAACGATATTTCTACGCCGGAAATCAATATCCATGTGACCGAAGAGAGCAAATTCAGCATCATTGATGCCCTGCACGACGCGCAGTGGGGCGCAGGCGCCGACCTGACCACCATTGACGGGGTGCGAGTCGACTATGCCAAGGGCTGGGGCCTGGTTCGCGCCTCCAACACCACCCCTGTGCTGGTGCTGCGCTTCGAGGCTGATGACGAAGCCGAGCTGCAGCGGATCAAGGACGTGTTCCACGTCCAGCTGAAACGTGTTGCACCTGATCTCCAACTACCGTTTTGACTGTTTGAAGCACCGGAGCCCTGAATGACCATCGAACGCGATGCCGCCGCCAATACCGCCAAGGTCCTATCCGAAGCGCTGCCCTACATTCGCCGCTATGTCGGCAAGACCCTGGTGATCAAGTACGGCGGCAACGCTATGGAGAGCGAGGAGCTGAAAACCGGCTTCGCCCGCGACATCGTGCTCATGAAGGCTGTCGGGATCAACCCGGTGGTGGTGCACGGCGGCGGCCCGCAAATCGGTGACCTGCTCAAGCGCTTGTCGATCGAAAGCCACTTCGTCGATGGCATGCGCGTGACTGACGCACAGACCATGGACGTGGTGGAGATGGTCCTCGGCGGCCAGGTCAACAAGGACATCGTCAACCTGATCAACCGTCACGGCGGCAGCGCTATCGGCCTGACCGGTAAAGATGCCGAGCTGATCCGGGCGAAGAAACTTACAGTGACCCGCCAGACACCGGAAATGACCACGCCTGAAATCATCGATATCGGCCATGTGGGCGAAGTGGTCGGGATCAACACCGACCTGCTGAACCTGCTGGTCAAGGGTGACTTCATCCCGGTGATCGCGCCGATCGGCGTTGGCGCCAACGGCGAGTCCTACAACATCAACGCCGACCTGGTCGCCGGAAAGGTGGCTGAAGCACTGAAAGCCGAAAAGCTGATGCTGCTGACCAACATCGCCGGTCTGATGGACAAGTCCGGCAAGGTCCTGACCGGCCTGAGCACCCAGCAGGTAGACGAGCTGATCGCCGATGGCACTATCTACGGCGGCATGCTGCCGAAAATCCGCTGTGCCCTGGAAGCAGTACAAGGCGGCGTCGGCAGTTCCCTGATCATCGACGGTCGCGTACCCAATGCGATTTTGCTGGAGATCTTCACCGATACCGGTGTTGGCACCCTGATCAGCAACCGCAAGCGCCCTTAAGCGACAGCCACAAAAAAGCCCCCGCCCGGCATCCCGGGCGGGGGCTTTTTTATCGACGCAATCTTTGTAGGAGCTGGCTTGTGTAGGAGCTGGCTTGTGTAGGAGCTGGCTTGCCAGCGAAGGGCTCACACGGGCAACTCAAGACTCAAGGTCTCTTCACCGGCAAGCCGGCTCCTACAGTGTCAGATTCCGTACTGCGCGCGGTAGGCCTCTACCGCCGGCAAGTGCTGCTTGAGCGCCGGATCATCCGCCAGAAACTGCAGGACCTGGGTCAGGGAAACGATACTCACCACTGGAATGCCGAAGTCACGCTCGACTTCCTGGATCGCCGACAACTCACCGTTGCCACGCTCCTCGCGGTTCAGGGCGATCAACACACCGGCAGCCTTGGCACCGTCCTGGGACTCGATGATCTGCATCACTTCACGAATCGCAGTGCCGGCAGTGATCACGTCATCGATGATCAGCACATCGCCGGTCAATGGCGCGCCTACCAGGCTCCCGCCTTCACCGTGCGCCTTGGCTTCCTTGCGGTTGAAGCACCAAGGCAGATCGCGCTGATGATGTTCAGCCAGAGCCACTGCAGTGGCTGCTGCCAAGGGAATGCCTTTATAAGCCGGGCCAAACAGCACATCGAAGGGAATGCCGCTCTCGACGATCGCCGCCGCATAGAAACGCCCCAGCTGGGCAAGGGCCGAACCGCTGTTGAACAGGCCGGCATTGAAGAAGTAAGGGCTGGTGCGCCCGGACTTCAGGGTGAACTCACCGAAGCGCAAAACCCCGCGATCGATGGCAAAACGAATGAAATCGCGCTGATACGCCTGCATGAAAAAACCCCAGATACCACGGATTTAGCTAATTAGGTAGAGCTCGGGTATCATACACGCACGTGATTTTTGGGGCCATTTATGCGGATCATCAGTGTGAACGTCAATGGTATTCAGGCTGCAGTGGAGCGTGGTTTGCTCAGTTGGCTGCAGGCACAGAATGCCGACGTCATCTGCCTGCAGGACACCCGCGCCTCTGCCTTTGAACTGGACGACCCAGCCTTCCAACTGGATGGCTACTTCCTTTATGCCTGCGATGCTGAAGTCCCTGCCCAAGGCGGTGTGGCTTTGTATTCGCGGTTGCAGCCGAAGGCGGTCATCAGCGGCCTCGGCTTCGAGACAGCCGATCGTTACGGGCGCTACCTGCAAGCCGATTTCGACAAGGTCAGCATCGCGACCTTGCTGCTTCCATCAGGGCAGAACGGCGATGAAGACTTGAACCAGAAGTTCAAGTTAATGGACGATTTCGCCCGTTATCTGGACAAGCAGCGGCGCAAACGTCGCGAGTACATTTATTGTGGCTCGCTGTACGTGGCGCAACAGAAGCTGGATATCAAGAACTGGCGTGACGGCCAGCAATCTCCGGGCTTCCTGGCACCTGAACGCGCCTGGATGGACGAGATTATCGGCAACATGGGTTATGTCGACGCACTGCGCGAAGTCAGTCGCGAAGGCGACCAGTACAGCTGGTGGCCGGACAATGAACAGGCCGAGATGCTCAACCTGGGCTGGCGTTTCGACTATCAGTTGCTGACTCCCGGCCTGCGCCGCTTTGTCCGCAGCGCACGCCTGCCGCGCCAGCCGCGTTTTTCGCAGCATGCACCGCTGATCGTGGACTATGACTGGACACTGACCATCTAAGCGTCCGTTCACAGCCACAAAAAAGCCGACATCACTGTCGGCTTTTTTGTGCGCGCTTGCTCTATTTGATCAGGCGCAACGTGAAAGGGTAGCGATATGGCACTCCCTCTCCAGCCTTGACCCCACCGATGATGGTCAGCACCAGACCACCAATCGCCAACAGGCCGAACATAAAGAACCCGATTATCACGATCATCAGCAGGAAACAGACTGCCGAAGCGATAGCGACCGTCAGCTGAAAGTTCAGCGCTTCCTTACCTTGTGCATCAATGAAGGGATCGGTCTCGCGCTTCATCTGCCAAAGAATCAGCGGCCCAATCAGTGTGCCGAATGGAACCCAGATCCCCAGCAAGGCGGACAAGTGACAAAACATTGCCCATTGCCGAACTTCATGGCTCGGGGTGGGCTGGGGTAGCTGCTCATCACTCATGGTGCTCTCCTTGCTGAAGACCGGCGCCCATCAATCGGCGAGTGCCGCCTGCTGCAGTTGGAAGATTTCGTTCATACCTTGCTGAGCCAGGGCCAGCATTGCATTCAGTTCAGCAGGCTGGAATGGCGCACCCTCGGCGGTGCCCTGCACCTCGATGAAGCCTCCAGTGCTGGTCATCACTACGTTGAGGTCGGTCTCGGCTGCCGAATCTTCCAGATAGTCCAGGTCCAGAACCGGTTCGCCCTGATACATGCCCACAGACACGGCAGCAATCATCTGCTTGAGTGGATCGCCACCCTTGAGGCCGCCACGCTTCTTGATCACTTTCAAAGCGTCTACCAGGGCCACCATGGCACCTGTGATCGAAGCGGTACGAGTGCCACCATCCGCCTGGATCACATCGCAATCGACATACAGGGTCACGTCGCCCAACTTGGACATGTCCAGTGCGGCACGCAGGGAACGACCGATCAGACGCTGGATTTCCAGAGTCCGGCCGCCTTGCTTGCCACGGCTGGCTTCACGCTGGTTACGCTCGCCGGTGGCGCGCGGCAGCATGCCGTATTCGGCGGTCAGCCAACCCTGACCCTGGCCCTTAAGGAAGCGCGGTACGCCATTCTCGACACTGACAGTGCAAATCACCTTGGTATCACCGAACTCGACCAGTACAGATCCCTCGGCGTGTTTGGTGTAGTTGCGGGTGATGCGGATCGAGCGGAGCTGATCGGCAGCGCGACCACTTGGACGTTTCATAGGGGAACACCTGTACGAGGACGGAAAACTGCCGAGCATTATAAAGCCCGCAACCGCACCAGGGCACGCCTAAAACGGCCAAAGGCACATTTACGCGTCAGATCGGTCCTGTAGCGACGACCTGCAGCCCATTGTCAGCGCCAGGGATTGGGGCCTCCGGCCGCACTGCGCTACAATCCTGCGCCTTCGCAGCCTGTCGGCTTCAATTCATCACTATCAGGCCCGCTCAATCCTCTTGGGGTTGGCGCCGGCGCTGAATCGGAGGTACCTCCATGGTGCACAGCATGACCGCCTTCGCCCGAGTCGAACGGGCCGGCACTCAGGGCACCCTGAGCTGGGAATTGCGCTCGGTCAACAGCCGCTACCTGGAGCCGCACCTGCGTTTGCCGGAAGCCTTTCGCGACCTCGAAAGCGCAGTCCGCGAAGCCTTGCGCCAGGGCCTGTCCCGGGGCAAGGTCGAATGTACCCTGCGCTTCACTGAAGAAACCACCGGCAAGCCACTGCAGGTCGACCGTGAGCGTGCGGCACAACTGGTCGCCGCTGCCGAATCCGTCGCCAGCCTGATCAAGCAGCCGGCAGCCCTGAATCCCCTGGAAGTCCTGGCCTGGCCCGGCGTGCTGGTGGCCGACGCCACTGACCCGCAAGCCTTGAACAGCGACGCCTTGGCCCTGTTCAACCAGGGCCTGAAAGACCTGAAGAATGGCCGCGAGCGCGAAGGCGCCGAATTGGCCCGACTGATCAACGAACGCCTGTCCTCCATTGAAGAAGACGTGGCGACCTTGCGTGAACTGGTTCCGCAGATGCTCGCGACCCAGCGCCAGAAAGTCCTCGACCGCTTCGCCGACATGCAAGCCGAGCTGGACCCCGCCCGCCTCGAGCAAGAGATGGTCTTGCTGGCGCAAAAGAGCGACGTCGCCGAAGAACTGGACCGCCTGAGCACCCACATCATCGAAGTACGCCGCGTACTCAAGTCCGGCGGCGCTGCCGGTCGGCGCCTGGACTTCCTGATGCAGGAGCTCAATCGCGAAGCCAACACACTGGGCTCCAAGGCCTTCGACCCGCGCAGCACCCAGGCTGCGGTCAACCTCAAGGTGTTGATCGAGCAGATGCGCGAACAAGTGCAGAACATTGAGTAAGGCAACTGACATGACCCACAGCACCGGCACCCTGTACATCATTTCCGCCCCGTCGGGCGCGGGCAAAAGCAGCCTGGTCAAGGCCCTGACCGACGCCAATCAGGAGATCCGCGTCTCGGTCTCCCACACCACCCGCGCCATGCGCCCAGGTGAAGTGAATGGCGTGAACTATCACTTCGTCGAACGCAGCGAGTTCGTGAAGATGATCGAGCACGGCGATTTTCTCGAGCGTGCCGAAGTCTTTGGCAACCTTTATGGCACCTCCCAAAGCCACCTGCAGCAGACCCTGGATGAAGGCCATGACCTGATTCTGGAAATCGACTGGCAGGGTGCCGAGCAGGTGCGCAAGCTGATGCCTCAGGCACGCTCGATCTTCATTCTGCCGCCGTCACTGCAGGCCCTGCACCAGCGCCTTACCAACCGCGGGCAGGACAGCGACGAAATCATCGAAGGGCGGATGCGTGAAGCCGTCAGCGAAATGAGCCACTACGTCGACTATGACTACCTGATCATCAACGACGATTTCGCCCACGCGCTGGATGATCTGAAAGCGATTTTCCGCTCCAATCAGCTGCAACAGAAACGTCAGCAGCAGCGCTTTGGCAAATTGCTTGCCGAATTGCTTGGTTAAACAGCACTTCCCAAAACCGCTGCAAGCGCTTTACATTGGCACTTGCAGCGCGTTGAAGAGCTTGGTCAAAAAATCAGCGCTTCCCTAAACGCTGGTGATTTTTTAAACTGTTGAGTCCGCTCGCCCATCCGGGCAGCGCGCATATTGCATTTGCTACGAGGAAGACCATGGCCCGCGTAACCGTTGAAGACTGTCTAGAACACGTGGATAACCGCTTTGAGCTGGTCATGCTCTCTACCAAGCGTGCCCGTCAACTGGCAACCGGCGGCAAAGAGCCGAAAGTAGCATGGGAAAACGACAAGCCTACCGTTGTCGCCCTGCGCGAAATCGCTGAAGGCCTGATCGACTACGCAGCTATCGCCGAAGCCGAAATCGTTGAAGATGAACCGCTTTTTGCTGCTTTCGAGGACGAGTCCAACGAGGCCGTCTAAGCCTATGCCTGGTCGACGTAGCACGGCGCGGGATCACAGCTTACGGCAGGAGACATCATGCCGAGCATAGACGCCCTCGCCGATCGCTTATCGACCTATCTCGGCACGGACCAGGTCAATCTGGTCCGCCGAGCGTATTTCTACGCCGAACAAGCCCATGACGGTCAACGCCGTCGCAGCGGCGAGGCGTACGTCACGCACCCACTCGCGGTAGCGAACATTCTTGCCGACATGCACATGGACCATCAGAGCCTGATGGCTGCGATGCTGCATGACGTGATCGAAGACACCGGAATCGCCAAAGAAGCGCTCAGCGCGCAGTTTGGTGAAACCGTGGCCGAATTGGTGGATGGGGTCAGCAAACTGACCCAGATGAACTTCGAAACCAAGGCCGAAGCCCAAGCTGAAAACTTCCAGAAGATGGCCATGGCCATGGCTCGCGACATTCGCGTGATCCTGGTCAAACTCGCCGACCGCCTGCACAACATGCGCACCCTGGAAGTGCTGTCCGGCGAAAAACGTCGGCGGATTGCCAAGGAAACCCTGGAAATCTACGCGCCCATCGCCAATCGCCTGGGCATGCACGCCATTCGCATCGAGTTCGAGGACCTGGGCTTCAAGGCCATGCACCCGATGCGTTCCGCGCGGATCTACCAGGCGGTCAAACGCGCCCGGGGCAACCGCAAGGAAATCGTCAACAAAATCGAAGAGTCCCTGAGCCACTGCCTGGCGATTGATGAAATCCAGGGCGAGGTCAGTGGGCGCCAGAAACACCTGTACGGCATCTACAAGAAGATGCGCGGCAAGCGTCGCGCCTTCAACGAGATCATGGATGTCTACGCATTCCGCATCATCGTCGACAAAGTAGACACCTGCTACCGCGTGCTCGGCGCTGTACATAATTTGTACAAACCGCTGCCCGGACGCTTCAAGGACTACATCGCCATTCCCAAGGCCAACGGCTACCAATCCCTGCATACCACGCTGTTTGGCATGCACGGCGTGCCGATCGAGATTCAGATCCGCACCCGGGAAATGGAAGAGATGGCCAACAACGGCATCGCTGCCCATTGGCTGTACAAATCCAGCGGCGATGAGCAACCCAAAGGCACCCACGCCCGGGCTCGCCAATGGGTCAAAGGCGTGCTGGAAATGCAGCAGCGGGCCGGCAACTCCCTGGAATTCATCGAAAGCGTGAAGATCGACCTGTTCCCGGACGAGGTCTACGTGTTCACGCCCAAAGGCCGGATCATGGAGCTGCCCAAAGGCTCCACCGCGGTGGACTTTGCCTATGCGGTGCACACCGACGTGGGCAACAGCTGCATCGCCTGCCGGATCAACCGCCGCCTGGCCCCGCTGTCGGAACCCCTGCAAAGCGGTTCCACCGTGGAGATCGTCAGCGCCCCGGGAGCGCGGCCGAACCCGGCCTGGCTCAACTTCGTGGTCACCGGCAAGGCCCGCACCCACATTCGTCACGCCCTCAAGCTGCAACGTCGCTCCGAGTCCATCAGCCTCGGCGAACGCCTGCTGAACAAGGTGCTCAACGGCTTCGACAGCTCCCTGGAAAAAATCCCGGCGGAACGTATCCAGGCGATTCTTCAGGAATACCGCCTGGAGCTGATCGAGGACCTGCTGGAAGACATCGGCCTGGGCAACCGCATGGCCTATGTAGTCGCACGCCGCCTGCTGGGCGAAGGCGAACAATTGCCAAGCCCGGAAGGCCCGCTGGCGATCCGCGGCACCGAAGGCCTGGTCCTGAGCTACGCCAAGTGCTGCACACCGATCCCCGGCGACCCGATCGTCGGCCATCTGTCCGCCGGCAAGGGGATGGTGGTGCACCTGGACAACTGCCGCAATATCAGTGAAATCCGCCACAACCCGGAAAAATGCATCCAGCTGTCCTGGGCCAAGGATGTCACCGGCGAATTCAACGTCGAACTGCGGGTCGAGCTGGAGCACCAGCGCGGCCTGATCGCGCTGCTGGCCAGCAGCGTCAACGCCGCCGACGGCAACATCGAGAAAATCAGCATGGACGAACGCGATGGTCGCATCAGCGTGGTCCAACTGGTGGTCAGCGTGCACGACCGCGTGCACCTGGCCCGCGTAATCAAGAAACTGCGCGCCCTGACCGGGGTCATCCGCATCACCCGCATGCGTGCGTAGCCCTTCCATTACAAGGAGTCATTCATGACCAAGACAGTTATCACCAGCGACAAGGCCCCCGCCGCCATCGGCACCTATTCCCAGGCCATCAAGGCGGGCAACACCGTCTACATGTCGGGCCAGATCCCTCTCGATCCAAAAACCATGGAACTGGTTGAGGGCTTCGAAGCCCAGACCGTCCAGGTGTTCGAGAACCTCAAGTCGGTGGCCGAAGCTGCTGGTGGTTCGTTCAAGGACATCGTCAAACTGAACATCTTCCTCACCGACCTGAGCCACTTCGCCAAGGTCAACGAGATCATGGGCAAGTACTTCCAACAGCCTTACCCAGCCCGCGCCGCCATTGGCGTGGCGGCCCTGCCAAAGGGCGCACAGGTTGAAATGGATGCCATTCTGGTCATCGAGTAACACCCGCGGCGCAGCTGTTCAGGCTGCGCCGTTTTCGTTCTGAAAGGATTTCGTCATGCGCCAAGCGCTAGCTGTTTCGCTGCTCGCCGTATTGCTCGGCGGTTGTGCCAGCGACCCCGCCAAAAACGATGTTGGCGGCATCTGGATCAATCAGGTAGCGATCGACGCAGCCTCCAAGGGCGGCCCTTTGCGTGAAGCCCTCCAGGCTTACGGCCCGAACCTGGAATGGGAACTCAACACCAAAGCTGGCCAGGCCCGCTACACCAATGGCTTCGAGACCATCGAAGGCAAGATCATCGGCGACGGCTCAAACACCACAAAGGTCGAGTTCTATGGCAGCGCCGCCACCGAACTCAAGCGCAACGGCAAGCAATTGCTGCAAGTGGCCAACGACAACGAACCCGAACAAGTGTTCGCAGCGCCCAAAGACCCGGCACCTGAAGGCGCGCCACTGGGCGCCAACTTCGAGCGCGCTTTGTACTCGGCCTATCTGGGTGGCAAATGGAAAATCGTCAGCGGCCCCGGACTGGGCAGCGAAGTACAGTTCCAGGCCAACGGCGCCGTGCAAGGCCTGCCAGGCGCCGATCGCTACGCCCTGTGCCTGGCCGGTGACTGCGCCTCCATGAGCGGCGGCAATGACAGCATCTGGCTGCAGCTCAATGGCCAGGGCAACTCCTGGATCTTTGTCCGCAAGGATCAGCAGATGGAAATCTTCCAGGCGGTGAATACCGCACTGGCGGATGAAGTGCCCTCGCTGACGCCGGGCAGTCAGCAATGGCTGCTGGAAAAACAATGACACCCCTGTAGCCGCTGCCAACCGCAGCGGCTACAGCCCGGTTCAGTCTTGTCCCTGAAGAATCTCCGCATACCCCTCGCGATAGCTCGAATAACGTGGCACCCAACCCAATGCCCGGACCCGGGCATTGCTGCAGCGCTTGCTGCCTGTGCGCCGGACGCTGGCATCATCAGCCCATTCGGTCACGCCCAGGTAATCACGCAGCCAGCCAACCACCTCCGCCAGAGGCGCAGGCGCGTCATCCACGCCTATATAGCAGTCGTCCAGGACAGCACCGCCCTGGTCAGCCTTGAGCAAAAACGCCAGCAACCCCGCCGCATCGTCGGCATGAATGCGATTGCCATATAACGGCGGATCGATGGCAACGCGATAGCCACGACGCACTTGGGTCAGCAACCATTCACGGCCCGGCCCATAGATACCGGTCAGGCGCACCCGACTGGCAGGAATCCCGCTGTCCAAGGCCACCTGCTCTGCCTCCAGCATCAAACGGCCCGAGTAGCCAGTCGCCAGGGCCGGGGAGCTCTCGTCGACCCACTCGCCGTCCTTTTGCTCGTAGACACTGCTGCTGGACACGAACAACAAACGCTTGGGCTGCTGACCATGCTGTTTGAGCCAGCTCAGGACATGCTGCAAGCCCTCGACATAGGCCGCGCGATACCCGGCCTCGTCATGTTCCGTGGCCGCCGCGCAGTACACCAGGTAATCCAGGGACGCTTGCGGCCAGTGCGCCGGACATTGCTCGCTGAACAGGTCTCCGGCGACGCCCACCACCCCCTGCGGCAAGCGCGAAACGTTGCGACGCAGGCCATAAACCTGCCATTGCTCGGCCAGCAATTGAGTCGCCAGGCGACTCCCGACATCACCGCAGCCGGCGATCAAAACAGAGGGGGAGGACATCAGAAAACTCCTTTCAGAAAGGTCAAGACTAGCCTCGACACTGGACGAACGGCTAGCAATCAAGGAAAAAAAGATACTCTATTACTTCTGTTAACAAGAATTACTTGCAATAATGCTCGCCCATTTTGTTCTCGGCCCTGCGAGGCCTAGAAGGACATTTAACCCTTTTTACCTCTCAGGTCCGGCCAGCATGACAAGCAATCAACTCTCCGCCTCGCCAACCAAACGCCCAAGCCCGCTGCGCTCCGTGAGCGCGGTTGCAGCGCTGCTGTGCAGCCTGCTGCTGGCACCGACCGCAGCCTTCGCCGACCAGCATGCACCGGCCACCGCCGCAGCCCCTGCCGCGACCGCACCGGCCACCGAGCATCCGGCCGCCGATCCAACCGCTCCCGTCTCCGCCCCAGTCGCTGGCGAACCGGCTCAGGCCGAAGGCCAGCCAGTGCTTGGTGAAGACGCTCCCGAAGTCCTCGAAGCTGACAACAGCCTGGGCATGGCACACGACCTGTCGCCATGGGGCATGTACCAGAACGCCGACATCATCGTGAAACTGGTGATGATCGGGCTGGCCATCGCTTCGATCATCACCTGGACCATCTGGATCGCCAAAGGCCTTGAGCTGATGGGCGCCAAACGCCGTCTGCGCAGTGAAATCGCCGCCCTGAAAAAGGCCACCACCCTCAAAGAAGCCAGCACCAGCGCATCCAAGGAAGGCACCCTCGCCCACCTGCTGGTGCACGACGCCCTGGAAGAAATGCGCCTTTCGGTCAACAGCCGTGAAAAAGAAGGCATCAAGGAGCGCGTCGCGTTCCGCCTGGAACGCCTGGTAGCCGCCTGCGGCCGCAACATGAGCAGTGGCACCGGCGTACTGGCCACCATCGGCTCAACCGCACCGTTCGTCGGTCTGTTCGGTACCGTTTGGGGCATCATGAACAGCTTCATCGGCATCGCCAAAACCCAGACCACCAACCTTGCCGTGGTTGCCCCGGGTATCGCCGAAGCCCTGCTGGCCACCGCCCTGGGCCTGGTTGCAGCAATCCCGGCGGTCGTCATCTACAACGTCTTCGCTCGCTCCATCACCGGCTATCGGGCCCAGGTGGCAGACGCCTCGGCAGAAGTCCTGCTGCTGGTCAGCCGTGACCTGGATCACCAGCCGACCGAGCGCTCCGCACAACCGCACATGGTGAAAGTGGGGTAATCAGCCATGGGCTTGCATTTGAAAGAAGGCGCAGGCGACGACCTGGCCGAAAACCACGAAATCAACGTCACGCCGTTCATCGACGTGATGCTGGTGCTGCTGATCATCTTCATGGTGGCCGCCCCTCTGGCCACTGTGGACATCAAGGTCGATCTTCCTGCCTCCAGCGCCAAGCCGGCGCCGCGCCCCGAGAAACCGGTGTTCCTCAGCGTCAAGGCCGATCAACGCCTGTTCCTCGGTGAAGACGAGGTCAAGGCCGAAACCCTCGGAGCCATTCTCGACGCCCGCACCCAGGGCAAGAAGGACACCACGATCTTCTTCCAGGCTGACAAGGGCGTGGACTACGGCGACCTGATGAGCGTGATGGACACACTGCGGGCCGCCGGCTACCTGAAAGTCGGCCTGGTCGGACTTGAGACGGCAGCCAAGAAATGATCACGACGCGCCAAAGACTGACGCGTTACAGCGGTAGCCTGGCGGTGGTGCTGGGTGTCCATGCGGTGGCGATCCTGCTCGCCCTCAACTGGTCCAAGCCACAGCCGATGCCCATTCCACCACAAGCCATGGTGGTCGAACTGGCGCCTGCCCCTGTGCCGCCTCCACCGGCACCACCGAAAGTGGTGACCCCGCCGCAACCACCGGCGCCCGTGGAAGAACTGCCATTGCCCAAGCTCGCCGAAGCACCGAAGCCGACTATTTCGGTGCCCAAGCCGGTCAAGCAGAAGCCCAAGCCGCAGCCGCCAAAACCGGTGGTCAAGCCTGAGCCCCCCAAGGAAAAACCTTCCGAGGAAAAGCCCAGCGACGCTCCGGTAACCCCGTCGCCGTCCAAGCAGCCGGCTCCAGCGACTCCAGGCCCGTCACCGGCCCAGGCAGCCGCCAAAGCCAACTGGCAGGGTGAACTGCAAGCCCACCTGGCGAAATACAAGCGCTACCCGGGCGAAGCCCAGCGTCGCGGCAAGGAAGGCACCAACTCCTTGCGCTTCGTGGTGGATGCCGAAGGCAAGGTGCTGTCCTACGAACTGGTGGGACGCTCGGGCAACGCTGATCTGGACCGGGCCACCCTGGACATGATCCGGCGCGCCCAGCCACTGCCCAAGCCACCGGCCGACATGCTCACCAACGGCAGCGTGGAAATCACCGCCTCGTACAACTACGAGATCGACAGAAGCCGCGGCCGCCGCTGATACAACGCAAGGGCACCTCAGGGTGCCCTTGTCGTTTGTGCAGCCTGCAGCAGACATTGGCGGGTGTCGCACTCCACCCTCTGTCTGATAACGTGCGTCTATCGATTGCAGCCGTTATGCTTGGCCGCAACCTCATGGACGCCCGCTATGACTCTCACAGAATTACGCTACATCGTTACCCTCGCCCAAGAGCAGCACTTCGGCCACGCCGCCGAGCGTTGCCATGTCAGCCAGCCGACCCTTTCGGTAGGCGTGAAGAAGCTTGAAGACGAACTCGGTGTGCTGATTTTCGAGCGCAGCAAGAGCGCGGTGCGCCTGACGCCAGTAGGCGAAACCATCGTTGCCCAGGCACAGAAGGTTCTGGAACAGGCCCAAGGCATCCGCGAACTGGCCCAGGCCGGCAAGAACCAGCTGACCGCACCGCTGAAGGTGGGCGCCATCTACACCGTCGGTCCTTACCTGTTTCCCCACCTGATTCCACAGCTGCACCGGGTCGCTCCGCAGATGCCGCTGTATATCGAAGAAAACTTCACCCACGTCCTGCGCGACAAACTGCGCAACGGCGAGCTGGACGCCATCATCATCGCCCTGCCGTTCAACGAGGCCGATGTCCTGACCCTGCCGCTGTACGACGAACCCTTCTATGTACTGATGCCCAGCGGCCATTCCTGGACCAAGAAGGAAACCATCGACGCCAGCCTGCTCAACGACAAGAGCCTGTTGCTGCTGGGCGAAGGCCACTGCTTCCGCGATCAGGTACTGGAAGCCTGTCCGACCCTGACCAAGGGCAACGACGGCGCCAAGCACACCACCGTGGAATCCAGTTCCCTGGAAACCATCCGCCACATGGTCGCCTCCGGCCTGGGCATCTCGATCCTGCCGCTGTCGGCAGTGGACAGCCATCACTACGCACCCGGGGTGATCGAAGTCCGCCCACTGACTCCACCGGTGCCGTTCCGCACCGTGGCCATCGCCTGGCGTGCCAGCTTCCCGCGGCCCAAGGCCATCGAGATCCTCGCCGACTCGATCCGCCTGTGCTCGGTGGCCAAGCCGCCCGCCGCAAGCTAAGCAATCGCAATGACTGAGCTGTCGAAAGTGCCGGTCACGGCACTCAAGGGTGTCGGCGAAGCCATGGCCGAGAAGCTGGCCAAGGTCGGCCTGGAGAACCTTCAGGACGTGCTGTTCCACCTGCCCCTGCGCTATCAGGATCGCACCCGCGTGGTGCCGATCGGCGCTCTGCGCCCCGGCCAGGATGCGGTGATCGAAGGTACCGTCAGCGGCGCCGATGTGGTCATGGGCAAGCGCCGCAGCCTGCTGGTACGCCTGCAAGACGGCACCGGCGGCCTGAGCCTGCGCTTCTACCATTTCAGCAATGCACAGAAAGACGGCCTCAAGCGCGGCACCCGCGTGCGCTGCTACGGCGAAGCCCGACCCGGCGCCTCGGGCCTGGAGATCTACCATCCCGAATACCGCGCCATCAGTGGTGACGAGCCGCCGCCGGTGGATCAGACCCTGACGCCGATCTACCCCCTGACTGAAGGCCTGACCCAACAGCGCCTGCGCCTGCTCTGCCAGCAGAGCCTGGCCCTGCTTGGCCCCCGCAGCCTGCCCGACTGGCTGCCCCATGAACTGGCCCGCGACTATCAACTGGCGCCCCTGGACGATGCGATCCGCTACCTGCATCACCCTCCCGCGGACGCCGATGTCGACGAACTGGCCCTGGGTCACCACTGGGCCCAGCATCGCCTGGCGTTCGAGGAACTGCTGACCCACCAGCTGTCCCAACAACGCCTGCGGGACAGCCTGCGCTCCCAGCGCGCCCCGGTGCTGCCATTAGCCAAGAAACTGCCGGCCAAGTACCTGAAGAACCTCGGCTTTGCCCCCACCGGCGCGCAACAGCGTGTGGGCAACGAAATCGCCTACGACCTGAGCCAGCCGGAGCCCATGCTGCGCCTGATTCAAGGCGACGTAGGGGCGGGCAAGACCGTGGTCGCCGCCCTCGCCGCCCTGCAGGCCCTGGAAGCCGGTTATCAGGTGGCGCTGATGGCGCCCACGGAGATCCTCGCCGAGCAGCACTTCATCACCTTCAAGCGCTGGCTCGAGCCCCTGGGCCTGGAAGTCGCCTGGCTGGCGGGCAAGCTCAAGGGCAAGAACCGCGCGGCGGCCCTGGAACAGATTGCCGGCGGCGCGCCGATGGTGGTGGGCACCCACGCCCTGTTCCAGGACGAAGTGCAGTTCAAGAACCTGGCTCTAGTGATCATCGACGAACAGCACCGCTTCGGCGTCCAGCAGCGTCTGGCCCTGCGCCAGAAAGGCGTGGGCGGCCGCCTCTGTCCGCACCAGTTGATCATGACCGCCACGCCCATTCCGCGAACCCTGGCCATGAGCGCCTACGCCGATCTGGACACCTCGATCCTCGATGAACTGCCGCCCGGCCGCACCCCGGTGAACACCGTGCTGGTGACCGACAGCCGCCGCGTCGAAGTGATCGAGCGGGTGCGTGCGGCCTGCGCCGAAGGGCGCCAGGCCTATTGGGTCTGCACTCTGATCGAAGAGTCCGAAGAGCTCACCTGCCAGGCTGCCGAAACCACCTTCGAAGACCTCTCCAGCGCCCTGGGCGAACTGCGCGTGGGGTTGATCCACGGCCGCATGAAACCGGCGGAGAAAGCCGCAGTCATGGCCGAGTTCAAGGCCGGCCAGCTGCAACTGCTGGTGGCCACCACGGTGATCGAGGTCGGGGTCGATGTACCCAATGCCAGCCTGATGATCATCGAGAACCCGGAACGCCTGGGCCTGGCGCAACTGCACCAGCTGCGCGGCCGGGTCGGGCGTGGCAGCGCCGCCAGCCACTGCGTGCTGCTCTACCATCCGCCGCTTTCACAAATCGGTCGTCAGCGTCTGGGCATCATGCGCGAGACCAACGACGGTTTCGTCATCGCCGAAAAGGACCTGGAACTGCGCGGCCCCGGAGAAATGCTCGGCACCCGCCAGACCGGCCTGCTGCAATTCAAGGTCGCCGACCTGATGCGTGACGCTGACCTGCTACCGGCCGTGCGTGACGCCGCGCAGGCCTTGCTGGAGCGTTGGCCGGACCATGTGAGCCCGCTGCTGGAACGCTGGCTGCGCCACGGCCAGCAATACGGCCAAGTGTGAACCAACGCTCAGTTAATGGACCATCGGCATAACCAAGCTGGTTATACTCGTCAAATTGTAGAAAAACGGATACCAGACCATGACAGAAGTTGCCCTCGCCACTGCAACCCCACACGCTCCGTCTGTTATCCGGTTGCTGCTCGGCAAGCTGGCCATCAGCTACAACGAAGTGCTCGACCAGCCGGGCCTGCCGGCTGCGCGCAAGGTCCAGGCCGTGCTCCTGGACGACGCCGTCGGCGCGCTGATGGTGCTGTTTCCGCAGAGCCAGCTACTGGACCTCAATCGCCTCGCCGAACTCACCGGCCGCCGGCTCACCGCGGTGTCCACCGAACGCCTGGAGCGCATGCTCGGCAAACACAGCCTGAGCCTGCTGCCCGGCCTGCCGGCGCTTACCAGTTCCCCCTGCCTGTACGAAGAAAGCCTGCTGCGCGAACCCAGCCTGCTGATCTATTCGGGCGAGCCGGGCGTGCTTCTGGAAATCACCAGCGAAGCCTTCAAGAGCATGCTCAGCAAGGCCAGCGCCGGTCATTTCGGCGAGCCCCTGAGCAGCATCCGCCCCAACCTCGATCGCCCGGACGATGACCGCGAGGAAATCTCCCAGGCCATGCAGGCCTTCACCGCGCGGCGCATCCAGCAACGCCTGGAAGCCACCATTGAGATCCCGCCACTGGCGGAAACCGCGCAGAAAATCATCAAGCTGCGGGTCGACCCCAACGCCACCATCGACGACATCACCGGCGTGGTGGAGACCGACCCGGCCCTGGCCGCGCAAGTGGTCAGCTGGGCCGCGTCGCCTTACTACGCGTCGCCGGGCAAGATCCGCTCGGTGGAGGACGCCATCGTCCGCGTGCTGGGCTTCGACCTGGTGATCAACCTCGCCCTGGGCCTGGCCCTGGGCAAGACCCTGAGCCTGCCCAAGGACCAGCCGCAGCACGCCACGCCCTACTGGCAACAATCGATCTACACCGCGGCGGTGATCGAAGGCCTGACCCGCGCCATGCCCCGCGCCCAGCGCCCGGAAGCCGGCCTGACCTACCTCGCCGGTCTGTTGCACAACTTCGGCTACCTGTTGCTGGCCCACGTGTTCCCGCCGCACTTCTCGCTGATCTGCCGGCACCTGGAGGTCAACCCGCACCTGTGCCACAGCTATGTCGAGCAGCATCTGCTGGGGATCAGCCGCGAACAGATCGGCTCCTGGCTGATGCGTTACTGGGACATGCCGGACGAGCTGTCCACCGCCCTGCGCTTCCAGCACGACCCGAGCTACGACGGCGCCTACGCCGAGTACCCGAATCTGGTGTGCCTGGCCGTGCGCCTGCTGCGCAGCCGTGGCATCGGTTCCGGTCCCCACGAGGAAATTCCCGACGCACTGTTCGAGCGCCTGGGCCTGAGCCGCGACAAGGCTGAAGACGTGGTGAGCAAGGTGCTGGAAGCGGAAGTGCTGCTGCGGGAACTGGCTTCGCAGTTCAGCCAGGCCTGACCCCTCTCGCCGGCGAGCCGGCTCCTACCGGGCGCGTGTAGGAGCCGGCTCGCCGGCGAAGCCCCACCATCAAGCCTTGGGCTTGGCCTTCTTCGGTTTCAGATATTTGGTCAGCCCCTGGAACCAGATCACCAGCGCCGGATTGCCCTTGATCTGGATCGACTTGTCCTGAATACCGGTCATGAACGCCAACTGCTTGTTCTTCGCCTGCATCGTGGCGAAGCCGTAGGCGGCATCCTTGAAGGCAATGGCGAACGCAGGCTCGGGATAGAAACCCGAACGACTGGTCACGCGCTGGTCTTTGACGAAGAAATGTCGAGCAACCTTGCCGTCGAGCGTCTGCAGCTGGAACACCAGCTCCTTGTCACCCAACTGTTGCTGAAAAGCAGGATTGTTGCGGCTGGCTTTGCCCATCAACAGGCCAAGCACCCAGAGAAGAAAGCGGAATTTCATGCACGGCGCCTCAGTGGAGTTATTGGATGGCCGCCGCAGTTTAACCTGTAACTCGAAGAGCGCCAGCCGATCTGTTCGATTACTCGGAGATCGACTGGCGTTCAACGCTTATCGCTACATCTTGTCAGACAATCACTGACTCACACGTTAGGGCAAGGCACCGGTGCCCAGTCACCCAGGTCCGGGCTCTTGCACATGCTGTTGACCTGAGTCTGGCCGGTGGTCGCGACCTTGTTGCTCTCGGCCTGCTTGATCTTGGCCTCCTGGATCGACCTCTCGGTGCTCACCGCTTCCTGAGGCACGGTCGGAAGCTTCGGCTGCTTGACCTTCTGCACCGGCTGCTTGCGCTTGCCACCGCTGGTGGTGGTCACCTGGGTGGTATCGGCGGTGGCGACTTTCACTACGTCGGTACGCTGCACGCCCACTTGCTGCAGGTCCTGCTCGTAGGCCTGGTTGTACTTGCTCAGGTCTTCGCTGGCACGACCGTTCACCGCGGCGATCAGGTCATTGGACTCTTTCAGGCCGCTGACGATTTCCGCCAGGCGCTTGCGCCCTTCCACATCATTGATGCTGTTGGCCTTGCGGGCACTGATCAGGCTGTCGAAGGCACGCTGGTAGCAGGTCTGCGAAGCACGGGCGTAAGCGGTGCTGCGGTCGATGTCGGCAGCGCTCTTGTTAAAGTCGGCGGCGTAGGAAGCGATGCGCTGATTGTCATCGGCGATCTGCTTCTGGCGCTCGGTGTAGTAACCGGCGGCACCACCGGCCAGAGCACCACCGGCAGCACCGATGGCCGCATTGCGACCACGGTGATCGCCGTCGCCGGTCAGGGCGCCGAGCAAGGCACCGCCGGCAGCGCCCAGGGCAGCACCGGTGACCACCGACTTGGTCATGTCCGAATCAGTGGCGCGCAAGTGCTGCACCGGCTCATAGCAGCTCGGGTAGTACTCGACCTTGGTGGTGGAGGCGACCTTGGACACCGGAGAGGTCGCGCAACCGGTCAATACGGTGCTGAACCCGGCGGCAACCAACAGCAGGTGACGCTTGGATGTTGAAGCAAATGGGTTGCGGGAAAAAAGCATGTTGGTGATCTCGATTAAGTTTGACCAACTCGGTACGACACGAAATCGTCCGAGCTCCTCCAGGCTCGACAGACAGCGGCCAGTCATGACTTCTGACCGGTCGATGCGAGCAGTTCCTTCAAAATCGTCGCCGGGTCGGCTCGCCGTTGCTGGCGATAATTCCCGACATGGCGGACGAATAACGTAGCGCGTGTCACCAGGCTCTTGCCGAGCACCGGCTTGCGATTGAGTTCTTCCTTGATCCGTTGAAATTGCGCCTGGATCACCGCGTCGGTGTAACGGGTGCCCGTGGCCAGGTTGTCGATGTAGATCGCCACCGCCCCGTCCAGTGCGCTGCGGCCGTTGTCGATGGCTTCGGCGAACAGCTTGGCGCTGGGTTCGTCCTTGGCATCGATGGCCTGCTGCTGGCTCTTCTTCAGATTGGTCAGGCGAATGTTGTAGTTGTTGATGGTTTCAGCCACCAGAGCGGAGGACTGGATCAGGTTGCCCGCCGCCTCCTCGCGCTGCTGGGCGATCAGCGAGACGTTGCGCTTGAGCTCTTCGTTGACCAGCCCCAGCTCCGCCTGCAGACGCGGGTCGACACTGGCGGCGATGATGGCGTCCAGGCGCTTGGTGGGGTCCTGGGCGTCGTCGATGGCGTCGGTCAGGGACGCCAGACGGCCTTCCTTCTGCCACTGGGCAAACAGCTCCTTGTAGCGCGAACGCGGGGCCGACAAGGCGCCGATGGCCACCCGGAAACCGGTGGTTTCGTTGCTTTGCTCGGTGCCGTCGGCGCCAAACAGCGGGTACTCGCGGCGCATGCCGGTAAACAGCGTGCCCTCGCCTTCCAGGTAATTGCCGCCCTTGACCACGAAGCCGCCGTAAGTGCCCTGGCGCCGTCCGGCGCGCACCAGCTGGAACGACTCCTGGACCATCTCGGCGGCATTGCCGATCACGTCGAACATGCCGATGGGGTTGGGCAGCTTGGTGCCGATCGGCATCAGCCGCGCCGCTTGGCCAGTGCCACCGGCCACCTGATTGAACACGGCCCAGTCCGCCAGCGGACCATCGCTCTCGCTGCCCTCCAGGCGCCGTGGAAACAGCCGCCCTTCCAGCTCCTGGCGACTCACCGCCTGACCGCCACGGGCAGCGTATTCCCACTCCACCTCGGTGGGCAGGCGCACGAAACCCAGGCCGCCGTCTTCGGAGGAACCGCCGCGGCCGCTGACCGGCAGCAGGTCACGGTGATTCTTCATCAGCCAGGCGCTGTAGACCGCGGCAAAACGCTCGGCCTCGAAGCGCGACAGCTTGACCTTGGGCAAGCGCCCCGGCATGCCCTCCGAGGCCTCACAGGCCGGGGCCGGCTCGCCACTGGCCAGGGACTGGGCCTGCGCCATTACCTGGGCGTACTGGCGAGCGGTGACTTCGTACTTGCCGATGAAATACAGCATCGGCTTGAGGGGCACCCCGGCACCGGTTTTCGGCAAGGCCGGGCCAATGGTCTTGCTCCAGGCGCCAGGCAGGTCCTTGAGGGTGAACTGGCCGTTGATGTAGTCCCGGCGATAACCGGAGATGAACGATTGCTGGTAGCCGCTTTCACCTTCGCTGAAGGGATAGCCGAGGTTCACCTCGCGGTCGTCCAGGGTGCCCTGGGCCAGCACGTAGACATAGCGGAACACCATCTCGCCTTCACAGGGCAGCGGCAGACTGACGTCGTCCGGCAAGGGCTTGGGGTTGTCCATCTTGTTGCCGGGCTCTTGCGCCCACACGGTGCCGGCCAGGGTCATGGCCAACACGGTGCCGATCAACTTATACATCGCGAATTCCTTCACAGGCTTCAATGCGCGACACCCGCCAGCCGCCCAGCGCGGCGGCCAGGGTGCTGACGCCCAGCGTCGCCAACAGGGCCAGCCCGTAATGGGCCGGCAGCAAATGACTGGCGTACTCGCCGGGCACCTGCATGAACAAATGATTCAGCCCGGCCTGGGCCAGGCCATACAGAGCGCCACTCAACAGCGCAGCGAAACCGGCGCTGTACAGTGCCTGGGCCACCACGAACAACAGCAGAGCCCCGGTGGAAAATCCCAGCAGGCGCAGCACCGACAACTCCCGGCGCTTACGCTCCACCGCCGCCAGGGCACCGGCAAAGATCGCCGCAAAGGCGCCCGCCAGGGCCAGCCCGGCAATCACCCAGAAAACAATGGACAGGTTGCGGCTCAAGGACTGCACCTGGGCGATGGTCTGGGCCTGGGTCGCCACCAACAGGCCACGCTCGGCGAAATAGCGGCGCAACGATTCGACGTCATCGAGGCTGCGGGCATACAGGCGAAAGGCTGGATAGACCCGCTGCCCGGACGCGGCCTGCGCCTCGCCGAGCCAGCCCAGGGCCGCCACGGCACGGCCGTCGCGGTAATCCTCGGCGGCCTCCAGCAAGGCCAGGGGCGCGAACAGGGCATCCCGGGCAAAGGCTTCCAGGGGCAATACGCCCTCCACCTGGACTCGGGTCCGCTGCACTTCGCTACGTCCCGCCACTTGCCGGCCGAAGGCCGCCTGCAGCCAATCTCCAGGCTGTACGCCAAGCTTTTCGGCGGCGGTCCGACTCAGGAGCACGCCACTCATGCTCCGAGGCACCGGCAAACGCCCGAGCAACGGGTCCGAGACAGCGGTAGGCAGCATTTCCACGGTCAGGCCGATATCCCCCGCGCCCCGGGACAGATCTGCCGTAGCCGCGATCTGCCGGGTTCTGGGCAAGGCAAAGGCCACCTCCGGTCGCCGCCCCAGCTCGGCAATGAACTCGGCGCTGAACCGGCCGCCGCCCAGAGGAATGATCTCGCGCACCGCCGGGTCCTTTTCCAGGCGCTCGGTGAGGCTGCTCACCAGCCCGAACTTGAGCCCGAACAGCACCAGCAGCGGCGCGATCACCGCCACCAGGGCCAGCACCGAACAGGCCGACAACCAGGTATCGGCCCGGTAGTCCTGCCAGGCCAGCGCCGCGGTCAGGGACGCACGCATCAGCAAGCCTCCCCCAGCGTCGCGGTGACCCCGCCGTCGGCATCGCGCTGGCAGGCAATGCGCCGCACCTGCAAGCCGTTGGCCCGGGCCAGCACCTCATCGTGGGTGGCGATCACGCAGCACAGCCGCTGATCCCGCGCCTGCTGCACCAGCAGCTGCATCACTCGCTGAGCGTTCAAGGGGTCCAGGGCCGCGGTCGGTTCATCCGCCAGCAGCACCTGCGGACCATGGGCCAAGGCCCGGGCACAACTGACCCGCTGACGCTGGCCCACCGACAGGGCGGCGGGCTTCTTGTGCAGTTGATCGGCGATTTCCAGGCGTTCGGCCAGGCGCCGGGGAATGCCCTCGTCCGCCAGCCCCAGCAACTGCCGGGGCAGGCTGATATTGCCGCGCACATCAAGAAACCCCAGCAGCCCGCCGGTCTGCAGCACATACCCCAGGTGCCGGCTGCGCAGCTGCGCCAGGGCGCTGTGCCCCGTGCCGCGCCAGATACCGGCAATGTCGATGGGGGCGTTGGCCGGAGCGAACTCAAAGCGCGCCGCCGAATCCGGAGCCAGCACCAGCGCCAGCAGATCAAGCAGCGTGCTCTTGCCGCAGCCGCTGGGGCCGACCACCGCCAGCTGATCGCCCGCGCGCAGTTGCAGCCTGGGGATCACCAGGCTGTAGCGTTGGCGACCCTCGCCGCGGCTCTTGCGCACCTCCGCCAGATTGAGCATCACGGCAGGGTCGACAACGGAACGCGGTACAGGGCATCACCCGGCTCGGCATCGCCGAAGCGCACCCAGTTGGCCAGGTCGTTGTGGAAGGTTTCATACAGACGGATCTTCGAATCCAGCTCGTCGATGAAGTCTTCCTGCTCGGCCACGCTCAGGGACAGCCACAGGTCCTGGGTCATGTTCAGCGACTTGCTGCGGTACGGCAGCCCTTCCAGGTATTCCCCCAGCACGCCGCCGTCGGCCAGGTTGCCGCCCTTGCGCAGGGCCGAGGGGTCGCGGCTCATGTAGGCGCTGGCACTGGCGATTTCCTGGAAGAAATCCTTGGGCGAGGTCTGGGTCTTGCGCGCCGCATCGACAATCAGCTTCAGCGACTGCTGCAGGTCGTTGAGCTGCAGTTTGGTGAGCATCACGCAGACCTGGAACGCCGGCAGCGCCGGGTTGGTCAGGTCGCGGTCGGCGGTCCAGGCGCTGACCAGTTGCGGCGCCTGACTGGCGGATTTGCGACCGAGGAAATCCATGTGCATGGCGTAGCCGATGGCCGCGGACTTCTCGGCGATGCTCGGCGCCGCCGCCAATGACGGCACTGCCTGGCTCTGGTTGCTGCGCACCTGATGCACCAGGTCGGCGAACACCGTGCCGATCTCGTCGACCCGCGCGCCGAACTTGCCCACATCGCCGCCAGGCACCGGAATGTACAGGTCGCCGATCTTCGGGTTGGCGTCGGCGGTCAACACCCGGTACTGGGTTTCCGCCTGGGCATGGTTCTTCTTGCCGGCGTCGGTGCGCAGGTGCAGGGCGTAGATCTTGATCTGCTTGCCCAAAGCCGCCTGGCGCACTTCCGCCTCGTTCATCTGGGTGCGGCTGTAGGGATCGTTCTTGCGCAAGGCGCCGGCATCGCTGACCAGCAGGATCAGGCGTCCGCCGTAGCCCTTCCAGTCCATGCCTTCCACCGCCTGCATGACCCCGGCGAAAGCGTCTTCGTTGAACGAGTGGCTGGAGACGCTGGTGGCCTTGACCTGGCTCACCAACTCCTGGAAGCGCTGGGGATCGCGGCCCTGGTCCAGGGTCACCAGGGTCTTGGTCACGTACTCCAGGCCCGGGGTCTTGCTGGTGTTGTTGCGAAAACCCACCAGACCGAAGCTGACACTGTCCAACTCGCCGCGCGCGGCAATCTTGCCCTGCAGCTCGTGGACCACATCGCGCACCTGATCAATGTAGGGCTGCATCGACACCGAGGTGTCCACCACCAGCACCACCGCCGTGCGGAAAGCGTCGCCGGCTGCCGGCGCGGTGCTCGCCGGCAGGCGCTTGCCACTGCTGTCGCTGATGCTCTGCGGGCTGTTGCCCGGATCGATCGAGGCGACATTGAGCAACTGCACCGACTGGCCGTTCTCGTCGAAGCTCTCCTTGGAGTCAAAGATCGGCAGCAGGTAGAACTGCTCCTGTGGCACTGCGCTGGCATTGGGTTCCAGGGCCAGCACCTGCTGCTCGTCCTGGGGATTCTTCTGCGCCCTGAGCAGCAGGTTCTTGGCCGCCGCAGGGTCCGCCAGCAAACGCTCCAGCTCGCTGGCCTGACGCACGAACATCACCGGTGCACGACCGGAGCGCTCGGTGAACTTCAGCACCAGGCTCTGCTTCCAGTCGCTGACCTGCTCCGCCGGCAACCAGCCGGCGCTGCGGCCGTCACTGGCGGCGCCCAGGCGCAGCCAGGAGCGGCCGTCGAGGTTCTTGCGCTGATACACATAGAGCACCGAGAACGCCGGCACCGCCTGGCCCGGCGCAGCGCCAGGCTCGCTGGAAAAGCTCGCCCCCGGCTTGCTCAGTACCCGCTGGAACAGGGTCTTCTTGCCCGGCATCAGCAACGGCCGCTGGCCGCCGTCGACATCGGCGGCCACCGGCTGATTCACCGGCGGCGCCACCACGGCAGGCGTGGTGCTGACAGTCGAAGCGGTCTTGGGCGCAGGCGCCGGACTGTCACCGGACAGCCACCAGTAACCGGCGCCGGCCACGGCCAGGGCGACGGCCACGGCGACGCCGGCCAGGGCCAGTACCGGGCCACGACGCTGCTCGGAGGCCGGGCTGCCGGCGGGCGGCAGATGGGATGAACGCGGCGGCGGTGTCTCCTGACGCGGCTCCTGGCGCGGTGCAGGCGCTGGCGCCTGCCGGGGAATCTCGATGGACACCGGAGTCAGCCCGGCCAGGTCGTTGCCCGGGGGCGCGGCCTGAGGCGGCAGCGGCAATGGCAACGGCTGGATCAGCGTCGCCTCGACCTCGGAAGTCTCCGGCGGCAGGTTGTCCAGGGCCGTCAGCAAGGCCGCGGCATCCGGATAGCGTTCCGCCGGGTCCTTGGCCAGCAGCTTGCGCAGGATGTGCTGGTAGCGCCCGTGGTGCAGCGGCAATTCAGGCAAGGGCTCGGTAAGGTGGGCCAGGGCCGTGGACAGCGCGTCGGTGCCGTTGTACGGCAACTCGCCGACGAGAATCTCGTACAGCACCACGCCCAGGGCATACAGGTCGGCGCGACCGTCGAGGTCCTGGCCCCGGGCCTGCTCCGGACTCATGTAGCTCGGCGTGCCCACGGCAAAACCGGCCTGGGTGAACTGGGTGCGGTCATCCAGGGACTTGGCGATGCCGAAGTCCGAAAGCACCGCCGTGCCGTCGGCGCGGAACAGAATGTTGGCCGGTTTCACATCACGGTGCACCAGCCCCTGGGCGTGGGCATAACCCAGGGCCGAGGCGATCTGGCGGATATAGGTCAGGCCCTGCTCCGGGGTCAGCCCGGCGGCGATGCGCTCTTTCAGGGTGCCGTTGGGCAGGTACTCCATGGCCATGTAGTACAGCTCGCCGACATTGCCGATGTCGTGGATGGTCACGGTGTGCGGGTGCGACAGCCGCGCCAGGGTCTTGCCCTCGCGCAAAAAGCGCTCGCAGAAGCTCGGGTCGGCGGCCAGCGCCGCGGCCATGACCTTGAGCGCCACCTTGCGCTCCAGGGAGCGCTGGGTCGCCAGGTACACGGAGGCCATGGCGCCTTCGCCAATCTCGCCCTGGATGTCAAAGCCGGGAATCAGAATGTCCATGGTCAGTGTCCTGCGGCCTTGATCACGATGGCGGTGATGTTGTCCGGCGCGCCCCGGGTCAGGCCCAGGTGAATCAAGCTGCGCACCACGTCGTTAGGCTCGCTGTGGCTGAGCACGTCGCGCAGTTCGAAGTCTTCGGCGGTCTTGTTCAAACCGTCGCTGCACAGCAGGAAGGTGTCACCGTCCTCCACCTGCAGATCGACCTGGGACAACTCCAGCTGGGCTTCAACGCCAATGGCCCGGGTGACAATATTGGCCCGTGGGTGCACCCGCGCCTCGGCCTCGCTGAGCAGGCCGCTGTCCTGCAGGTCCTGGACGTAGCTGTGATCCCTGGAAATGCTTTCCAGTTGCTCGTCCCGCAGCCGGTACAGGCGGCTGTCACCGGCCCACAGGCACACCGCCCGGGCGCCGCGCACGGCCAGCAGGACCACGGTGCTGCCCATCATGGTCACCCCGCGATTGGCGGTTTCCTCGCGCACGGCGGCATTCACCGCCGCCAGGCCATTGCGCAGCGCGGCGACGTATTGATCGAGGCTGTCCACCGCCGCAATCGCGCGCAGGCTATCGACGATCAGGCTGCTGACGTAATCCCCGGCGGCGTGTCCGCCCATGCCGTCGGCCACCAGCCAGAGGCCGGCTTCCGGGGCTTCGAGCCAGGCGTCTTCATTGATTTTCCGCACCATGCCGACATGGCTGTAGCTGGCGGACTGGTAGGACAGTTGTGGCGCTGAACCCATTTAGACGGCACCTTCTTGTCCGAGCAAAAATTGCGCAAAATCGCTGGCCGGCGGCAGGCCCTGGCAACGCAGCAACATCGGGCTGATGTACGGCGAACCCCGGCCCCACCAGGCACTCGATCCTTCACTGCCCTGGGTCGCGAGGATCGCGCCACGGGCCTGTGGATCACTGACATAAAACCGCTGCAATCCGGCGAAATGGCTACCTTCAGCGCGAGTCGCCGGGCTCGGCGCTCCCAGGGCCTGCATCCCCTCTTCCAGGGCTTCGAAACTGGCGTCCTGATCCAGGGTCGCCAGCAGCAGCTCTTCCACCTGTTCAAACCACAGATCCGGGCCACTCACCAGGGAAGCCACATCGCTTTCAGGCTCCAGCAAGGCCGCCACGGTCAGAGGGAAATAACGCCCGACCCGATCGATGCTCGGCATCACCACGCCCACCGCCGCCTGGGGCCCGCAGACTCCGGGGGCCAGGGCGAACCGCCACAGCGGGCTGACCAGATAGGCGTTCAGCCACTGCTCGCCCAGAGCGTTCTGGCTGGCCAGCAAACCCGCCGCCAGCCAGCTGTCCCAGGGGCCGATGAAACTCTGCGGCAAGCCACGGCTGACAAAATCGCCGCGACTGGCCAACTTGCCGTACAGACCGACCACCGTCATAGCCGCTCCGGCAGGCTGAAGCCGCTGAGCACCCGGCTCTTGAACGGGTTGAAGGCACTGCTGGCCCGCAGCTCGTAGGAAATGCTCGCGCCATCCACCCGCAGCCGCAGGTTGAAGCGGTCCGGTGAGTTGGTGGCCGTCAGGTCCGACTGCTCCAGCAGGCGGAACCAGGCCCATGGGCCGTCCAGGGTGATCCCGGAGCGCCCAGTGGCCGACGGCGGCATGATCGACAGGCGCACCACGCCGATGCTCCCCGGATTCGGCCACTGCATGGCCACCGGGCGGCTCGGACCGTGGTCGTAGCTCAGTTGCTGGCCATCCAGGTCGAGGAGGAACTGGCTGATATTGGCGTCCATGGCCACCGGCTTGAGTTCGAAACGCACCGCCGGCTGGGTACCGCCGCTGGAGCGGAAGAAGGCATCACGGATGTTCGAAGCGCGCTGGAAGGTCTGCAGCACGCCGGGGGAAATGCCCAGCTTCTGCGCCGCGCCCGGCTGCCAGCTCCAGGTCGGGGTCGAGGTGTTGACGTAAGGCTGCAAGTACTTGCGGAAGTAGTTGTCCATCACCCCGCCGGTGCCGAAGAACTGGCCGAAATCCTCCAGGGTCGCGTCCCGGGAGCTGCCCGGAGACATCGGATAACGCCCGCTCAGGGACTGGCGATAAACGTTCACCACCTCGCTGACCCAGGCCGCGTTCAATTGGTTGCGCACCCCGCCCATCATGGTGTTGGTGGTGGAGCCCACCACCGATTTCACCAGCCCCTGGACCACCGGCGGCTGACGCTCGGCGGTCAGGCTGACCCGCGCCGCCGCGGCACTGGCCTGGTTCTTGGCCTCGCCCAGCAGGGCATCGCCGCTGGCCCCGACCATGGCACTGACCTGCACGTACAGGGCATTCATGTCCGCCAGCAGGCCGTCGATGGCCGCCGGCTCGCCCTCACCCTTGCTCACCAGGCTGTTGAGATCGGCAAAATGCGCGCTCACCGGATCTTCGCTGCTGGCCACGGCCGCCGGGTTGCCCGCCTGCTCCTGACCCAGCAGAGAACCCAGGCGCTGCTTGAGCTGATCCACACCGCCCTCGACCTTCTGGCCCTGGGCCGCCAACAGGCGTTCTTCCTGTTGCAGATCGGTTTCCTTGGCCACGGCCACCAGCAGCTTCTTCAGCGGCGACGTAGGCCCGGAGAGAATCCGCAGCACGTCCGCGGCCTGGGCCACGCTGGTGATCGGCACAAAATCGATGTCCGCCAGCAAGGCGTCCCACTGGCGCAGGTAGTCCTGGAAGTACAGGCGGCGCACATCGGCGGCAAGGCTGGCGACGTTCTGCTGATCGGCCTGGTCGCGGCCCAGCACCCACTGTTCTTCCGCCAGGGTGCCGGCCTGGTTGAGGCTGGCCAGGAGGAAGCCTTCGCGGTAGCCCTTGACGGTGAACAGCCCGCTCAAGGGTTCGCTCAGGGGCTTGCCGCTCTTGCGGGTGAACACCAGCGCCGCGTCGCGGCCACCGGCTTCGCTGAGGCGGAAGTCCGGGACACCGTCCGGCAGCTTGGCGCGCTTGACCCGGTCATAGACCCGCTGGGCCACCGGCAACTGCTGCAACTGGCGCCGCAGATCGTCGATCAGGCGCTGGTCCAGGCGCGCATTGGGCGGATGCTTTTCGAACAGCGCTTGCAAGTGGCCGGTCAGGGCCTGGCGTTGCTCGGGAGGCAGGTCGCGGGCCAGGGTCCGCTCCCAGTCCAGGGTGATCCAGGCCTTGATGAAGTCCGGATCGTAGTGCTCGCTGTCCGCCAACATCAGGTAGGCCTTGAGCCCCTCGTAGAGGTAGTCCGAGTTGCCGCCGCTGTGCAGTTGCTCTTCGATGCGGGTCATCAAACGCGGGGCGAACACCGCCACCAGCAGCTTGCGATAGACACTGGCGGACTCGGCTTCGAGCATGTCGCCCTGATACAGGCCCAGGCCTTCGGCCCAGCCCGGCGCATCGCCGGCCAGATTGCGCGTGGCGTTGAGCAGCGGCAGCACCGCCAGCACATCGCGCTGGGCCGGGCTCAGGCTCTGCACGTCCTGGCGCACCGGGCCGACCCGCTGGTCGACCTGGGCGATATAGGCCTGGTTGGCCCGGTAGCTGACGATCCACAAGGTACCGACTACCAGCACCAGGGCCACGGTGGCAGCCAGGGCGCCCCGAGCGATCCATTTGCGCCGCCGCTCGACCTTGGGGTTGACCCCCACCAGCCCGCGCTCGGCAAAGGCCACGGCGCTGAACAGTTTCTCGATGAAGTAGCTGCGCCCGGTGCCGGTCTGCCGTGCCAGGTGCTGGCGATCCAGGTTCATGCTCTGGGCCATGGCGCCGATCAGGCGGTCGATGGGGCTGCCTTCCTGGGTGCCGCTGGTGAAATACACCCCGCGCAGCAGCACGCGCTCTTCGAAAGCGTTGGGTTTGAACACGCCTTCAAGGAAGCCCTGCAAGGATTCCTTGAGCGCGGCGAATTGCTGCGGGAAGCCGTAGATCAGGTCACGCCGCGCCGGGTCGCGCTCCTGTTGCAGGCGCTCCACCAGACGCTCGTTGAGGCGCTGCTCCAGGGCCGCCAGCTCCGCCGGCAACTGGGCCAGGGGGCTGTCGCCACTCTTGCCGTCATCCAGGGCGAAGGTCATGCCCCAGACCTGGGCCCGCTCTTCCTTGCTCAGGGAGTCGAAGAACTCCATGAAGCCCGGCACCAGATCGAGCTTGGTGAGCATCAGGTAGATGGGGAAGCGTACGCCCAGCTGGGTGTACAGCTCCTGGATGCGCAGGCGAATCGCCGCGGCGTGAGCCGCCCGCTCCGCCTCGCTGCTTAGCAGCAGGTCGGAGAGGCTGATGGCGACGAAGGCACCGTCGATGGGCCGCCGCGAGCGCTGGGTTTTCAGCAGGTCGAGAAAGCCCAGCCAGGCCGCCTTGTCCACCGCGGCATGGCTGTCCTGGGTGGTGTAGCGCCCGGCCGTGTCCAGCAGCACGGCCTGGTCGGTGAACCACCAGTCGCAGTTGCGGGTGCCACCGACACCACGCACCGCACCGGCGCCCAACTGAGCGGCCAGGGGAAAATGCAGGCCGGAATTGACCAGCGCCGTGGTCTTGCCCGAGCCCGGCGGCCCGATGATCACGTACCACGGCAGCTCGTAGAGGTTGCGTCGCTCGTCACCGCCGAGCTTGGCCTTCTTCAACAGCGCCAGGGCTTCGTCCATGCGCTGGCGCAGGGCCGCCAGCTCCTCGGCGGTGGCCACGCTGTCCGGGTCCGGCGGGGTATCGGCGGCCAGGCTCTGCAGGACCTTGGCCGCATGCCGGCGGGCCTGGATGATGCTAAACACCCGGTAGCCGATCCACACCGCGAAGATGAGAATGATCAGCGCCCAACGCCGTCCTTCCGGTACCAGGAACTCCAGCAGCGGGCCAATGAACCAGATGATCAGGCTCAGGGCGATCAGCCCCAGCAGCGGAATCACCCAGCGCGTCACAAAACTGAAAAACGCCTTCACTCGACCCCCTCCGCCAATACGCTGATTTCTACCCGACGATTGCGCGCCCGCCCTTCGGCGGTGGCATTGGTTGCCAACGGCTCAGTGTCGCTGCGGCCTTCGGCGCTGAAGCGCTCCGGCTGCCCGGTCTTCGCCGCGAGAATCTGCAACACCGATTCGGCGCGGGCCTGGGACAGCTTCCAGTTGGACGGGAAGCGCAAGGTGGCGATCGGTCGGTTGTCGCTGTGGCCGGTAATCCGCACCTGGCCCTTGACCTTGCGCACCGCGTCGGCGATGCGCAGCATCAGCGGCTGATAGTCGTCGAGGATGCTGGCGCTGGCCGAGGCGAACAGTTCATCGCCACGGATGGTCACCACCGAACGGTCGACGGCATCTTCAACAGCCACTCGCCCGGCCTTGATGTCCTCGGCGAGGAAGCCGGCCAGGCGCGGACGCTCGACAATCTTCGGCTGGATCACCGGGCGGTCCAGGGTCTGCACCGGGATCTCGCCCAGGGCATGGATGTTCTTGAACACCGGCTCGGCGTCCGCTGCCAGCTTCAGGCGCAGGCCGAACAGCAGTGCCAGCAGCAAGGCCACACCAATAGCGATGCCGACCCAGGGCGGCATGAACTGGGCCAGGCGATCACGGGCCACGGTGACCCCGCGCCAATGGGGCGAGAGCTCGCGCTCATGCTCGCCACGGGCACTGCGGATGGTCGCCGCCGTGCGCTCGCGCAGGGCTTCAAGCTGGCTGCGACCGTCGATCATCACTCGGTAGCGGCCTTCGAAACCCAGGCACATGCACAGGTACAGCAGCTCCAGCAGGTACAGGCGCTCGCGGGGGCTTTGCAGGCAGTGCTCCAGCAACTGGAAGACCTTCTCGCCGCCCCAGGCTTCGTTGTGCACGGTGATCAGCAGGCTTTGCTTGCCCCAGTCGCTGGTGCTGCCCCAAGGGGTGCTGAGCACCGCTTCATCCAGGGCGGTGCACAGCGCATAGCGGGCCAGCAGCACGTCGTTGCGCGGCACTCCGGCGGCCTCGGCACGCTCCTCGAACTGGCGCAGGTAAGCCAGCAGCTGCGCTCGCAGGCTGGCCGGCGCCGGGTGGGCCAAGGTGCTGCGCAGCCGGGTGAGCAAGGCCAGCAGTGGGCCGGCAGCACTCTCCAGGGGGTTCAGGCCCCGGGCCTGACCGGCCGGCAGTGGCGCCGCCGGCACGGCCAGGGACGGTGCCGGCCCCGGGCTCGGGCGCCCAGGCTCGGGCGCACGGCCACCGGGGCGCGGCATGAATTGGGTGCGGTCATTGGCCGGGGACGGCTGCCCTGCCGAATCGTCGAAAGGATGCATCGCGACTTATCCTCGAATGGCCCAGAAGGCCAGGTTCAAGCCCGGGAATTCCCCCGCGACGTGGAACGCGAAGCCTCCGGAGTGAACCAGCTGTTTCCAGTGCTCGCTGCCACGGTCGAGCTCGTAGTAGGTGGAACCGGCGTGATACGGCAACTGCCGTGGCGCCACCGGCAGCGGCAGCAGGCCGATGCCCGGCAACTGCAGGTTGACCAGATCGCGGATGTGCTCCACCGAGCCCACCTTGCTCTGCTGGGCAAAACGCCCGCGCAGGGTCTCGCCGGGCACGTCGGCGCGCACCACCAGAATGAAGCTGGCGTTCTCCAACAGGGTGCGGTCCGCCAGCATCGCCACGTGCACGCCGTAGGCTTTCTCGACGATCGGAATCGGCGTCGCCTTGCTGTCGATCAGCATCGACAGGGCCTCGCGCAGGGCCTGCATCACCGGAGCGAAGCTCAGGGCCAGTTCATCGTGCTGGTACTGCGGGTACTCCACCGGGCGTCGAGCGCTGTTGGAGAAGGTCGAGAATTCGCCGGCCAGGCTCACCAGCTCGCTGTACAAGCGCTCGGGGTGCAGCGGGCTGATCTGGTTCAGGTGGTTCACCAGCGGCTGGGCGCGGTTCACCAGTTGCAGGAGCATGAAGTCGGCAATTTCCGAAGCGCCACCGGCCCCCGAAGCCACCACCCGTCCGGCCAGGGCTTCGCCGCGCTGATGCAGCAGACCCAGCAGTTCGCTGCGAAAGGCACTCAAGGGCTTGGACGCGGCCACATCCAGCAGCGGCGGGATGTAGCTGTCATCGAGCACCAGGGCGCGGTCGGCGCGCTTCTCCTTGACCCGCACCACGCCGATGGCGGCGTAGTCGCTGAGGCCGTCCGCAGCGGTGAGCAGGCGCAAGGCCCGGGAGCCCACCGCCACCGGCGCACGGTTCTCAAAAGGCGCGTTATCGTCACGCACCTCACGCACCTGGCTCAGGTAGCGGGCGCCACCCAGCGCCTCGCCTTCGTCCACGGTGTCCCGGGCGCCGGCGCGCTTGAGGGGCAGCGCCAGGTACACCAGGCCATCGCGCAGGCTGTCGTCAATGCTCAGCGGGGTCGGCGCCAGGTCGTCGTGGGGAATGTTGAACGGGGTGCCGTCGGGCAACAGGCCGCGGGCGCTGACAATGGCCAGCTTGCCCTGGGCCAGCAGGCCCTGATCGACACGCAGCTCGGAGAATCCCCAGGCCCCCGCCGACAGCGGACGGCTGCGGGCGTCGATGAGGTTTTCCAGGTAACGGTCATGCTGCTGGAAGTGCTGGGTTCCAATGAACATGCCTTCCGACCAGACCACGCGATTGTTCCAGGACATGGTTGCTCCGATTGCCTATTGGGCAGGGCTGGATGGGGGGGCCACGAGCTCGGCGCTGATCGCGCGGACATCGAGGACGATCTGATACTGATTGTTCAGGCGCTGCGCCGTGTTGACCCCGACTCGCCACAGGGCCTGGTCCACTTCGCGATACCCCACCAGCAGGCCGACCTGACGGGTGGCCGGGTCCAGGGTGCGCTTGAGGGTGAACTGATCGCCGGGCTTGACCAGCACTTCATCCTGGTCGATGAGGTCCGGGCCCAGGGTGGCCGGGGCCCGCTCTGCCAGGGCGAAGTAGTCGGCGCGCATGAAGGTGGCCGGGTTCTTCAGCTCGAAGATCCGTACCCGTACCGGGGTGCTCAGGCCATCAGGACCCGGGTTGAGCCCGGCCACGGCCTGGAAACGCAGCTCCACGGTGGTGGCGCCAGGTTCTTCCTTGACCGGCTCGGCGGGGGTTGGTGCGTCCTTGGCACAGGCCGCCAGTACCAGCATGGCGACCAATGTCAGCAATCGTTGAATCATCCTGCGTCCTCAATGACGTGTCAGCTGTCCGTGTATCCGTGTGTTTAGGGGGTTCCAGGCGCGCTCAGGAACGGCGCAGCCGGTGGGTATGTTCTTCGTAGGCGCGACTGAATTCGCGCCCGAAAAGGTCCTGGAAATCGTCCTGGGCCTCTTGGGAAATCTGCTTGTAGAGCGCTGTGAACTGCTGCCAGTTCTGCGCCTGCCGCGAACCGCTGAACAGGTTGCCCAGGCCACCGGGGCGGGCCATGCGGGCTTCCAGCTCACCGGGCTCGAAGCGCCCCAGGAGGTGCTTGATCGCGGCTTCCACGCCGGCCATGACGGCCAGTTGGTGAGCCCGCAGGTCGTCGAAGCTGTCCTGCACCGCCTGATCCGGAGCCATGAAAGCCTGGTTGCTGTGGCGCAGCAGCAGGAGCATGGCTTCGTCGACATTGGGGGCGAATTTCAGCGGGTTGTTTTCCACCGGGCGGATCATCGTCTGCTGCATGCGGAACTCGCCCTTGAGACTGCTGCGGGCACGCAACACATCGATCAGGCCTTCCACCATCAAGCGGTAGCTGCGCCCCAGGCTTTCCATCTGCGCCTGGGCCTGCTGCGGGTCGATGCGCAACTGCTCCAGCCCGGCGCCCCGCAGGAAGGCTTGCAACAGGTCGGTTTGTGGCCCCGACTCGACCGCCGGCGCTGGCACGACGGGAGCGACGGGAGTCGCAGGAGCGACAGGGACAATAGGGACAACGGCGGCGACCTCGACCTCGACCGGCTGCGGCTGCGGCTGCGGCGGTACTGCACCAAATTCAGCGACGCTGGCAAAGGGTTCCGCGACGACAGGTGGAGCTGCCATCGGTGCCACGCTCAACACTGGAGCCGGGCGGGCCGGGGTTTCACCGAACAGGTCCCAGTCATCCGGAATCAACGCCCCGCTCTGGGGCGCCGCCGGTTGGGGCTGAGCGAGGGGCTGAGGCACCGCGGTGGGGGTCGGCGGGCGAAAATCGTGCTGTTCGGCGGGCACGTGATCAGGCTGGGTCGCCGGCGGAGTCGCGCTCGGAGCGAGGAAATCGAACAGGTCGGGAAAAGTATCCTGGGCCGAAGCGCCCTGAAAATGCGCCACCGGCGCCATGGCAATCGGCTCGATGGGCGTGGGCGGCGACGACTGGCGGCCCATCAGTGCTTCGAAACTGTTGGAGCTGTCCCCGGAAAAGGCCTCAGCCTGGACACGATTCAGACTGAAATCGATACGCGCACTGATTTCATAATCGCCAATACGAATAACCTCGCCATCTTCCAATGGCTCACTGCTACCCCGGCGCATGCGAATACCGGCGCGGACTAACTCCACACCATTAGTACTGTTATCGGTCAAATAATAACGGCCATCCTTGTATTGGATGACACAATGTCGCGCGGAAACTAAGCGCTCGGGATCAGGAAGTACCCAGTCATTATCGGAACTACGGCCAATTGCCATCATTCCCTGATCCATTAGTTTCTCAGGGCATTGGCCAGGGGTAATCTTGTGATAACTAGTGATAGTCAAACACAGCGACATTGCGCCTCCTTGCTGTACTTCCGCGTGCGAACCGGCGTCGGGAAAAAAGTTCCGTAAAAAAATGAAAAGCCCGCAAAAAATCCTTTAAACAGCGCCGTTCACAGCATGATCGCTCAACTTAAACTACACAGATGACAAAAGCCTTTCGCCCCGCCTCAATCTGACTCGCCGGTCAAGGAACTAATAAGTCGACATAACACTGTCATGCGGGGCGAATAGCTTACCTTGACAAGCCACAACTACTACACCAAAAATGCACAACTTCTTGAACACGGATGATGGCTCACTAGTATCAATGAGTCCATGTTAACCAAGAAATGTGCGCGAGTTCACAAACAACTAGTGCATTAATTGCCTGACTGTCCTGCAGGCTGATAGGGAGATCGAACCAGGTGGATGTACCGATGTTGCTCGCCGCCATTTCAGCAACTTCGCCTTGTGGCGAAGATCTGGAGTATGACGCGGATTTCTTGCACTTGGAGCGGGCCGCACAAGGCCAGCCCGAGCGCAGCATGGGCGACTCGATCCTGCCGGCCGAGCCGCCGGACTGGCGCAGCGTCCAGCAACAGAGCCTGGACTTGCTGGCCCGCAGCAAAGACCTGCGCATCACCCATTTCCTCCTGCAAAGCACCCTGGCCCTTGAAGGCCTGCCGGGCCTGGCCACCAGCCTCGACCTGATCAACGGTTTGCTCCGTGATTACTGGGCCGAGCTGCACCCGCGCCTGGACGCCGACGACGACAACGATCCCACGGTGCGGATCAATGCCCTGGCCGGCCTGGCAGCCGATTCCACCATCGGCCTGCTGCGCGAAGCCATCCTCACCCGTTCCCGGACCTTTGGCCCGGTGAGCGTGCGTGCGGCACTGAACGCCGCCGGCCTGCAGCATTTCTCGGGCGAGAGCCTGGGCTCCGATCACTTGGCCGGGGCCCTGCAAGACAGCGATCCTCAGCACCTTGAAGCCATTCGCCACGCCTTGAGCAGCGCTCGCTCGGCGGCCGAAGCCATCGAGAAGCAGGTCAGCGAACAGGTAGGTTCCGCCGCCGGCGTGGACCTCAGCGCCCTCAAGCAGCCCCTGCGCCTGGCACTGCAGGTGCTTGGCCAACAGGCCCCGCAAAGCGTCGACAGCCCCGTCGAACAGCACGCCGATGCACCCGCGAGCGAAGGTTCCAGTGCGCCTTTGGCGCCGGCGCCGGCACGGGTTGGCGGTGAGATCAACAGCCGCGAAGACGTGCTGCGCAGCCTCGACCGGCTGTTGGCCTACTACAGCCGTCACGAGCCTTCGAGCCCGCTGCCGGTGCTGCTCAACCGGGCCAAGAACCTGGTCAACGCCGATTTCGCGGCCATCGTGCGCAATCTGATCCCCGATGGCATGTCCCAATTTGAAAACCTGCGCGGCCCCGAATCCGACTAACCCCGGTACGGCCGAACAGTATCGTCAGCGGCAATCACCGACCGACGCCAACACCGTCGCAGCAGCGACCAGGAGCACAACGTGGCGAAGCAAAGTTCTCAAAAGTTCATCGCGCGCAACCGCGCGCCCCGGGTGCAGATCGAGTACGACGTCGAACTCTACGGCGCCGAGAAAAAGGTCCAGCTGCCCTTCGTCATGGGCGTGATGGCTGACCTGGCCGGCAAGCCTGTCGAGCCCCTGGCCGCGGTGGCCGATCGCAAGTTCCTGGAAATCGACGTCGACAACTTCGACTCGCGCCTCAAGGCCATGCAGCCACGGGTCGCGTTCCACGTACCCAACGAGCTGACCGGCGAAGGCAACCTGAGCCTGGACATCACCTTCGAGAGCATGGACGACTTCAGCCCTGCCGCCGTCGCGCGCAAGGTCGACTCCCTGAACCAGCTGCTGGAGGCCCGTACACAACTGGCCAACCTGCTGACCTACATGGACGGCAAGACCGGCGCTGAAGAAATCATCATGAAAGCCATCAAGGATCCGGCGTTGCTCCAGGCCCTGGCGAGTGCGCCAAAGCCTGTGGACTCCGAGCCGAACGCTTAATCAGGACCAACGATCATGACCGAATTGCTGCGTGACAATCAGGCCCAACCCGGCGCCACCGAGCAGGCCAGCGAATTCGCTTCGCTGCTGCTACAGGAATTCAAACCCAAGACCGAGCGTGCTCGCGAAGCCGTGGAAACCGCGGTGCGGACTCTGGCCGAACAGGCTCTGGCGCAGACCGACCTGGTGTCCAACGACGCCATCAAGTCGATCGAATCGATCATCGCCGCCATCGACGCCAAGCTCACCGCCCAGGTCAACCAGGTGATCCATCACCCGGAATTCCAGAAACTGGAAAGCGCCTGGCGTGGCCTGCACTACCTGGTCAACAACACCGAAAGCGACGAGCAGCTGAAGATTCGCGTGCTCAACATCTCCAAGCCGGAACTGCACAAGACCCTGAAGAAATTCAAGGGCACGGCCTGGGACCAGAGCCCGCTGTTCAAGAAGATGTACGAAGAGGAATACGGCCAGTTCGGCGGCGAGCCTTACGGCTGCCTGGTGGGCGACTACTACTTCGATCAGTCGCCACCGGACGTGGAGCTGCTGGGCGAGCTGTCCAAGGTCTGTGCGGCCATGCACTCGCCATTCATCGCTGCGGCGTCGCCGACGGTGATGGGCATGGGTTCGTGGCAGGAACTGTCCAACCCGCGCGACCTGACCAAGATCTTCACCACCCCGGAATACGCCGGCTGGCGCTCCCTGCGTGAATCGGAAGACTCGCGCTATATCGGCCTGACCATGCCGCGCTTCCTGGCGCGTCTGCCGTACGGCGCCAAGACCGATCCGGTGGAAGCCTTCGCCTTCGAAGAAAACACCGACGGCGCCGACAGCACCAAGTACACCTGGGCCAACGCGGCCTACGCGATGGCGGTGAACATCAACCGTTCGTTCAAGCATTTCGGCTGGTGCTCGCGGATTCGCGGCGTGGAGTCCGGTGGCGAGGTGGAAAACCTCCCGGCCCACACCTTCCCCACCGACGACGGTGGCGTGGACATGAAGTGCCCGACCGAGATCGCCATCTCCGACCGCCGTGAAGCGGAACTGGCGAAGAACGGTTTCATGCCGCTGCTGCACAAGAAGAACACCGACTTCGCTGCCTTCATCGGCGCCCAGTCGCTGCAGAAGCCTGCCGAGTACGACGATCCGGACGCCACCGCCAACGCCAACCTGGCCGCGCGCCTGCCGTACCTGTTCGCCACCTGCCGCTTCGCCCATTACCTGAAGTGCATCGTGCGCGACAAGATCGGCTCCTTCAAAGAGAAGGACGAGATGCAGCGCTGGTTGCAGGACTGGATCCTCAACTACGTCGACGGTGATCCGGCGCACTCCACCGAAACCACCAAGGCCCAGCACCCACTGGCCGCGGCGGAAGTGGTGGTCGAGGAAGTCGAAGGCAACCCGGGCTACTACAACTCGAAGTTCTTCCTGCGCCCGCACTACCAGCTCGAAGGGCTGACCGTGTCGCTGCGCCTGGTATCCAAACTGCCGTCCGCCAAGGGCGCCTGACCCATAACCGACTCAAACCTGTAGCCGCTGGCGCAGCGGCTACAGACGCTGAATCAACATCGTGGCAAGTGCCACACAGGGAGAAAACATGGCTGTTGATATTTTCATCAAGATCGGTGACATCAAGGGCGAGTCCATGGACAAAGCCCACAAGGACGAAATCGACGTGCTGAACTGGAGCTGGGGCATGTCCCAGTCCGGCAACATGCATGTAGGTGGCGGCGGCGGTGCGGGCAAGGTGAACATCCAGGACCTGTCGCTGACCAAGTACGTCGACAAGGCATCGCCGAACCTGATGATGCATTGCTCCAGCGGCAAGCACATCGACAAGGTGCGCCTGACCGTGCGCAAGGCCGGCGGCGAAAGCCAGGTCGAGTACATGATCATCGACCTGGAAGAAGTGCTGATCACTTCCCTGAGCACCGGCGGCTCGGGCAGCGATGACCGCCTGACCGAAAACATCACCCTGAACTTCGCTCAGGTGATGGTCGAGTACCAGCCGCAGAAAGCCGACGGCACCAAGGACGGCGGCCCGATCAAGTACGGCTGGAACATCCGCTCCAACACCAAGCGCTGATCCGCTGCGGTCGCCGCCCCAAGGCGGCGACCGACCCGGCCCTCGCGTTGTGCCTGGCACAACGCGGGGACGGTTGGCCAAGACCGCGTCCTCGTGAGTCTTTGGTTATGCCCCTTTTCGTGACGTCATGCCTGCGCAATCCGATCCTGGAGCGAACCCTTTGGTAACCGACATCGCCGCCCGCGATCGCTTGCAACCCTCTTTGCTGGATCGTCTGACCGACGATGAACCCGGCAACCTGAAAGAAAGCCCGGACAAACGCGTGCTGTCCCTGAGCCAGCTCAAGGCCTCGGTACTGCGCGACCTGGCATGGCTGCTCAACACCACTTCGCTGCTGGAAGCCGATGCCACCCTGCACACCCCCGCCGGTACTTCGGTGGTCAACTACGGCCTGCCGGCCCTGGCCGGGTACAGCGCGTCGAGCATCGATATTCCGGCCCTGGAGGCGCTGATCCACCAGGCCATCGCCACCTTTGAACCACGGATTCTGCGCAGCACCTTGCGGGTTCGCGCGCGCACCGCCCCCGGCGAGATGAACCACAACGCCCTGAGCTTCGAGATCGAGGGCGACCTGTGGGCCCAGCCCATGCCCCTGCGCCTGCTGCTGCAAACCGACATGGACCTGGAATCCGGTCACGTCCGGGTGGTGCATGCCGATTCCCGGAGGCGCTCATGAACCCGCGCCTCTTGGAACTGTACAACCAGGAACTGCAACACGTGCGCGAAAGCGCTGCGGAGTTCGCCAAGGAATACCCGAAGATCGCCAGCCGCCTGACCCTGTCGGGCATGGACTGCGCCGACCCCTATGTCGAGCGCCTGCTGGAAGGCTTCGCCTATCTGACGGCCCGGGTGCAGTTGAAGCTCGATGCCGAGTACCCGACCTTCACCCACAACCTGCTGGAGATCGCCTACCCGCACTACCTGGCACCGACCCCGTCGATGACCGTGGTGCAGTTGCAGGCCGATCCCGATGAGGGCTCTCTGAGCAGCGGCTTCACCCTGGAGCGCGACACCAGCCTGCGCGCCGCCCTGGGTCGCGATACCCAGACCTGCTGCGAGTACCGCACCGCCCACGCGGTGACGCTGTGGCCGCTGCAAGTCAGCCAGGCCGAGTACTTCGGCAACCCGGCAGCGGTACTCGGACGCCTGGCCGCCAGCGAGCCCAAGGCCAAGGCCGGGCTGCGCCTGACCCTGCGCACCGGCGCCGAGCTGCCGTTCAACAGCCTGGCCCTGGACCAGTTGCCGCTGTACCTGAACGGCAACGACGAGCTGCCGTTCCGCCTCTACGAACAGTTGCTGGGCAACGCCTGCGCAGTGTTCGCCCGGGCCCCCGGCAGCGACTGGGTCGAGCGCCTGCCCCAGGACGCCCTGCGTTCCCGGGGCTTCGACGACCGCGATGCGGCCCTGCCGGTGGTGCCCCAGGCCTTTCAGGGCTATCGCCTGTTGCAGGAATACTTCGCCCTGCCCAACCGCTTCCTGTTCGTCGAATTCGCCAAACTGGGCCCTGCGGTACAACGCTGCACCGGCCAGGAGCTGGAGCTGATCGTACTCTTCGAGCGCTTCGACCAGAGCCTGGAAGGCAGCGTCGGCAGTGCCCAGTTCGTGCCCTTCTGCACCCCGGCGATCAACCTGTTTCCCAAGCGCCTGGACCGTATCCACCTGTCCGACCGGGTCAACGAGCACCATGTGATCGCCGACCGTACCCGACCCATGGATTTCGAAGTGCACTCGCTGAGCACCCTCAGTGGCCACGGCACCGGGCCGGAGCAGCCGTTCCTGCCGTTCTACGCGGTACGCGACCCGTCCCGCTACGGCCGTGACCAGGCTTACTACATCGTCCGCCGCGAGCCACGGGTGCTGTCCAGCGACCAGCGCCGCAACGGCCCGCGCTCGACCTACATCGGCAGCGAGTCCTTCGTCAGCCTGGTGGACAGCCAGCAGGCGCCCTATCGCCATGACCTGCGCCAGCTCGGGGTCAGCGCCCTGTGCACCAACCGCGACCTGCCGCTGTTCATGAACACCGGCAACGGCAAGACCGATTTCACCCTGGCCGACAGTGCCCCGGTGCAGGCCATCCGCTGCCTGGCAGGCCCCAGCCGCCCGCGGCCCAGCCACGCCCACGACGGCAAGGCCTGGCGCCTGATCAGCCAGCTGTCGCTGAATTACCTGTCCCTGAGCGAACAGGGTCAGGGCGCGGCGGCCCTGCGCGAGCTGCTGCGGCTGTATGGCGACAGCAACGACGCGGCCCTGCAACTGCAGATCGAAGGCCTGCGGGAAGTCAGCAGCAAGGCGGTGACCCGGCGCCTGCCGATGCCTGGGCCGATCGTCTTCGGCCGGGGCCTGGAGATCACCCTGCAATTCGACGAAAACGCGTTTCGCGGCACCGGGGTGTTCCTGCTCGGTGCAGTCTTCGAGCGCTTCCTGGCACGTTACGTGTCGATCAACAGTTTTACCGAGACGGTGATCCGTACCACCGAACGCGGCGAGATCATGCGATGGAAAGCCAAGCCCGGACGTCGTCCGACTCTTTGAATACGCTGACGGCGATGCACGCCGAGCCCTGGGAGTACGACTTCTTCCAGGCCCTGCGGCGTATCGAATGCCTGTCGCCGCAACTGCCGCGCTTCGGTCACTCCCTGCGCCTGGCGGACGATCCGCTGCGCCTGGGCCAGCAGGCCGACTGCACTTTCGCCCCCTCGACCCTGGCTTCGGTCACCCCCGGCAGCGAGGGCGCGGCCACCCGCCTGGAGCAGTTCTTCTTCGGCCTCGGCGGCCCCAACGGCCCCCTGCCGCTGCACATCACCGAGTACGTGCGCGAACGCCAGCGCAACAACGCCGACAGCACCAGCAAGCGCTTTCTCGATGTGTTCCACCATCGTCTGCTGAGCCTGTTCTACCGGGCCTGGGCCGAAGCCCGGCCCACGGTGAGCCACGACCGCCCGGACGACGACTACTGGTCCGCGCGGCTGGCGGCCCTGAGTGGCCGGGGCATGCCCAGCCTGCTCAAGCAGGGGCTGATTCCCGACACCGCCAAGCTGCACTACAGCGGCCACCTGGCGGCCCAGACCCGCTACCCGGACGGCCTGCGCGCCATCATCGGCGAGTATTTCGGCCTGCCGGTGGCGATCGAAGAGTACGTCGGCCAGTGGCTGGAGCTGCCGGAGCGCAGCCGGGTCGGAGTGCAGTCCCATCAACTGGGAGTGGACTTCTGCCTGGGCAGCCACGTCTGGGATCGCCAGCACAAATTCCGCATTCGCCTGGGTCCGCTGAAGCTGGACGAGTACCAGGGGATGCTGCCCGACGGCCAGCAGTTCAAGGAGCTGGTGGCCTGGGTCGCCGAATACCTGGGCTTCGAGCTGGACTGGGACCTGAACCTGGTCCTGCTCAAGGACGAAGTGCCCAAGCTGCAACTCAACGGCCGCCAGCGCCTGGGTTTCAACACCTGGCTCGGTCAACCCGGCAGTGATGCCAAGGATCTAATACTGGCCCGGCACTACGCCGACCTGGCCACTACCTCACGTACACCAAGGAGCACAGAGCATGGGTGAAATCAGTCGCGCGGCGCTGTTCGGCAAACTCAACAGCGTTGCCTACAAAGCCATCGAAGCCGCCACGGTCTTCTGCAAACTGCGGGGCAATCCCTATGTGGAACTGGCCCACTGGCTGCACCAGTTGCTGCAACTGCAGGACTCGGACCTGCACCGCATCATCCGCCAGTTCAACCTGGAACCGGCGCGCCTGGCCAAGGACCTGACCGAGGCCCTGGACCGCCTGCCCCGGGGCTCGACCTCGATCACCGACCTGTCGTCCCACGTCGAGGAAGCGGTGGAACGCGGTTGGGTCTACGGCAGCCTGATGTTCGGCGAAAGCCAGGTGCGCACCGGCTATCTGGTGATCGGCATCCTCAAGACGCCGAGCCTGCGCCATGCACTGCTGGGGCTGTCCCGGGAGTTCGACAAGATCAAGATCGAGGCCCTGTGCGAGCGCTTTGACGAGTACATCGGCGACTCGCCGGAAAACGCCCTGAACGCCAGCGACGGTTTCAATGCCGGTGCGGTCCCGGGCGAAGCCAGCGGCGCCATGGCCCCCAGCGCCCTGGGCAAGCAGGAAGCCCTCAAGCGCTTCACCGTCGACCTCACCGAGCAGGCCCGCAGCGGCAAGCTCGACCCCATCGTCGGCCGTGACGAAGAGATCCGCCAACTGGTGGACATCCTCATGCGTCGCCGGCAGAACAACCCGATCCTCACCGGCGAAGCCGGGGTCGGCAAGACCGCGGTGGTGGAAGGTTTCGCCCTGCGCATCGTCGCCGGCGACGTGCCGCCGGCGCTCAAGGACGTCGAGCTGCGCAGCCTCGATGTCGGTCTGCTGCAGGCCGGCGCCAGCATGAAGGGCGAGTTCGAACAACGCCTGCGCCAAGTCATCGAAGACGTCCAGGCCTCGCCCAAGCCGATCATTCTGTTCATCGACGAAGCCCACACCCTGGTGGGTGCCGGTGGCGCCGCCGGCACCGGCGATGCGGCCAACCTGCTCAAGCCGGCCCTGGCCCGCGGCACCTTGCGTACCGTGGCCGCCACTACCTGGGCCGAGTACAAGAAGCACATCGAGAAAGACCCGGCCCTGACCCGCCGCTTCCAGGTGGTGCAAGTGGCCGAGCCTTCGGAAGACAAGGCGCTGCTGATGATGCGCGGCGTGGCCTCGACCATGGAACAGCACCATCAGGTGCAGATCCTCGACGAAGCCCTGGAAGCCTCGGTCAAGCTCTCGCACCGCTACATCCCGGCGCGCCAGTTGCCCGATAAATCCGTCAGCCTGCTGGACACTGCCTGCGCCCGTGTAGCCATCAGCCTGCACGCGGTGCCGGCGGAAGTGGATGACAGCCGCCGCCGGATCGAAGCCCTGGAAACCGAGCTGCAGATCATCGCCCGGGAACAGGCGATCGGCGTGGCCATCGGCAACCGCCAGGTCAACAGCGAGAACCTCCTGGCCGCCGAGCGCGAGCGCCTGGCCGAGCTGGAAAGCCGCTGGGCGCAAGAGAAGACGCTGGTGGACGAGCTGCTGGCGACCCGCGCCCAACTGCGGGAAAACGTCGGCCTGGTGGACAGTGACGTCGGCGACGAAAACCACGGCCTGCGGGAAAAACTGCTGGACCTGCAACAGCGTCTGACGACCCTGCAAGGTGAAACCCCTTTGATCCTGCCGACCGTGGATTACCAGGCGGTAGCCTCGGTGGTGGCCGACTGGACCGGGATTCCCGTGGGCCGCATGGCCCGCAACGAGCTGGAAACCGTGCTCAACCTCGACCAGCACCTGAAGAAACGCATCATCGGCCAGGACCACGCCCTGCAGATGATCGCCAAGCGCATCCAGACCTCGCGCGCCGGCCTCGACAACCCGAACAAGCCGATTGGCGTGTTCATGCTGGCGGGCACCTCCGGGGTGGGCAAGACCGAGACCGCCCTGGCCCTGGCCGAAGCCATGTATGGCGGTGAGCAGAACGTCATCACCATCAACATGAGCGAGTTCCAGGAAGCCCACACCGTGTCCACCCTCAAGGGTGCCCCGCCAGGCTACGTCGGCTATGGCGAAGGCGGCGTGCTCACCGAAGCGGTGCGGCGCAAGCCCTACAGCGTGGTGCTGCTGGACGAAGTGGAAAAGGCCCACCCGGACGTGCACGAGATCTTCTTCCAGGTGTTCGACAAGGGCGTCATGGAAGACGGCGAAGGCCGCATGATCGACTTCAAGAACACCCTGATCCTGCTCACCACCAACGCCGGCACCGAGCTGATCGCCAACGTCTGCAAGAACCCGCAGACCATGCCCGAGCCGGAAGAGATCGCCAAGGCCCTGCGTCAGCCATTGCTGGAGATCTTCCCGCCGGCGCTGCTGGGCCGCCTGGTGACCATCCCTTACTACCCGCTGAGCGACGACATGCTCAAAGCGATCACCCGCCTGCAACTGGGACGGATCAAGAAACGCGTGGAAAGCACCCACAAGGTGGATTTCGATTTCGACGACGACGTCATCGACCTGATCGTTTCCCGCTGCACCGAGACCGAGAGTGGCGGCCGCATGATCGACGCCATCCTGACCAACAGCCTGCTGCCGGACATGAGCCGCGAGTTCCTCACCCGCATGCTCGAAGGCCGCGCCCTGGCCGGAGTGCGCATCCGCCAGCGGGACAACGAACTGCACTACGACTTCAGCGAGCCGGCCTGACCCCGCGCCCCTGCTTCCGTAGGAGCTGGCTTGCCAGCGAAGCGCGCGCCACGGTGATGAACCTGGCGCCTTCGCGAACAAGCTCGCTCCTGCGGGGGTGACGCCAGGCACACCACGCATTCAACGAGACTGACGATGCAATTTCAGCAATCCACACGACTGGCTCAGGTCAATTGCCCTCTGGGACCGGACGTCCTGCTGCTCAACAGCATGGGCGGCGGCGAAGAGCTGGGGCGCTTGTTCGACTACCAGATGCAGCTGACCTCCAGCGACGCCAACATCGACCTCAACCAGCTGCTGGGCAAGCCCATGGGCCTCAGCGTGCAGTTGGACGACGGTAGCCAGCGCTATTTCCACGGCATCGTGGCCCGCTGCAGCCAGAACGTCGACAGCGGCCAGTTCGCCAGTTATCAGGTGACCCTGCGCCCCTGGCTGTGGCTGCTGAGCCGCACCTCCGACTGCCGGATTTTCCAGAACCTGAGCATCCCGCAGATCATCAAGCAGGTGTTCCGCGACCTGGGCTTTTCCGATTTCGAAGACGCCCTGAGCCGTCCCTATCGGGAGTGGGAATACTGCGTGCAGTACCGGGAAAACAGCTTCGACTTCGTCAGCCGGCTGATGGAACAGGAAGGCATCTACTATTTCTTCCGTCACGAGAAGGACCGCCACGTACTGGTGCTGGCCGACGCCTACGGTGCCCACAGCAGCGTGCCCGGCTACGCCTCGGTGCCCTACTACCCGCGAGACGAGCAACAGCGCGAACGCGACCATATCTTCGACTGGCACCTGGCCCAGGAAGTCCAGCCCGGGTCCCTCGAACTCAACGACTACGACTTCCAGCGCCCCAGCGCACGGATCGACGTGCGCTCGGCCATGCCGCGTCCCCACAGTGCCGGCGACTACCCGCTCTACGACTACCCCGGCACCTACGTGCAGAGCAGCGACGGCGAGCACTACGCGCAGACCCGCATCGAAGCCCTGCAAAGCCTGCACGAGCGCATCGAACTCAGCGGCAATGCCCGTGGCCTGGGGGTGGGCAACCTGTTCAACCTCACCGGCTTCAGCCGCCAGGACCAGAACCGCGAATACCTGATCGTCGGCATCCACTACTACGTGGTCCAGGAGAGTCTGGAGACCGGCGGCAGCGGCGGCTCGGCACAGTTCGAAAGCCACCTGACCTGCATCGACGCCCAGCAGAGTTTCCGCCCCCTGGCCAAGACCCAGCGGCCTATCGTCCAGGGCCCGCAGACCGCGCGGGTGGTGGGCCCGGCCGGGGAAGAGATCTGGACCGACCAATATGGCCGGGTCAAGGTGCACTTCCATTGGGACCGCCACGACCAGTCCAACGAGAACAGCTCCTGCTGGATCCGCGTGTCCCAGGCCTGGGCCGGCAAGAACTGGGGTTCGATGCAGATCCCGCGGATCGGCCAGGAGGTGATCGTCAGCTTCCTCGAAGGCGACCCCGACCGCCCGATCATCACCGGCCGGGTGTACAACGCCGAGCAGACCGTGCCCTACGACCTGCCGGCCAACGCCACCCAGAGCGGGATGAAGAGCCGTTCGAGCAAGGGCGGCAGCCCGGCCAACTTCAACGAAATCCGCATGGAAGACAAAAAGGGCGCGGAGCAGCTGTACATCCATGCCGAGCGCAACCAGGACATCGTGGTCGAGGTCAACGAAAGCCACTCGGTGGGCAATGACCGCAACAAGAGCATTGGCCACGATGAGTACGTGACCGTTGGCAACAAGCGCACGCGCATCGTCCAGCACGTGGACGAGCTGCGGGTCGGCGAGAAAAAAATCGACAGCGTCGGCCAGAGCTACGTGATCGAGGTCGGCGAGCGTCTGCGCCTGGTGTGCGGGGCCAGCATCCTGGAGCTCAACGCCAGCGGCCAGATCAACCTGTGCGGGGTCAACATCAGTGTCCACGCCAGCAGTGACGCGCAGATCAACACCGGCGGCGTGCTGCACCTGAACAACGGCGGCGGCCCGGACACCACCACCGAGGGCCAGGGAGTCCACGGCGCCATCAGCGCCCTGGTGAAAGCCGCCTTCCCCACGCCCAAGGGCCAGTAAACGGATGCTTGCACCATGACCTATCGCCTCAATGAACTGCAGTTCCAAGCGCCCGCCGGCGAGCTGCAGGACGCCTCGATCAACATCCTCAAGTTCCCGCAGCTGGGTACGTCGCTGATTGTCAGCCGCAGCTTGCTGGGCGACGGTGAAACCCTGGAAAGCAACCTGACAAGCCAGCTGCAACGGCTGGAGCAACAGGTCCAGGAACTGCGCTACCAGACCCCGCAACCGGTGCTGCTGGGTCCGGCCCAGGACATTCCGGGCCTGGAGCTGCGCAGCCAGTTCAGCAAGGGCAGCGAGCAGGTGTTCCAGTTCCAGCTGGCCCTGGTGCTGCCCGGCACCCGGCAGATGCTCGCCATGAGCTACGTCAAGGCACAGAAACTCGGGGATGGGGAAGCCGCCCATTGGGCGCAGATCAAGAACACCTTGGTGCTGAGCTGAGGCGGGCCCATGTCTGACGCGCTGTGGGCCGCCCGACTGGGCGACGGGCTGGAACACACTTCGATGATGGCCGACATCCTCGGCGGCGTGCTGGAGGTGGCGGCCAACGTCGCCATCGGCGCCCTGGCAACCATGGCGGTGGCCGCGGCGGCGGGCATCACCGTGGCCACCGGCGGCCTCGGCGCTTGCGTGCTGGGGCTGGTGGTCGGCGTGGTGGTGGGCGTGGTCATGAGCAAGACCGGAGCCGACAAGGGCCTGAGCAATTTATGCGAGGGCTTCGCCAACGCCCTGTTCCCCCCCTCGATCCAGGCCACCATCGCCAGCGGTTCGCAAAAGGTGTTGACCAACAACAAACCGGCGGCCCGCGCGGCGGGCATCGCCCCGCCGTCGCATATCAGCGGCGACGGCGCCGAGGAAGGCGAAGCCACCGACACCCCTTCGGCCACCCCGGAGGAAGGCCCGGGCTTCCTCGACATGGCCAAGGAATTCTTCTCGCAGATGTGGCGGCCCACCGTGGCCTCCCCGGCCCCCGGCTCCCAGACCAAGGAACTGGACCTGGTGACCTGCACCAAGCACCCGCCGATGCCCGTGCAGTACCTGGCCGAAGGCTCGGAGAAGGTCAGCATCGACGGCCAGCCGGCGGTGCGCAGCGGCGACCGCAGCACCTGCGACGCCAAGGTGGTGGCGGCCGGGCCGATTTCTCCCGACGTGACCATCGGTGGCGGCTCGGTGGTGGTGCGCGAGATCCGCAGCGGCAAGACCCCGGGGGTAGGCCTGGCGGTGACTGTGCTGATGATGCTCAAGGGCGGCAAGGGCAAGTTCCTCAGCAACCTGCCGTGCATGCTGATGGCCGGAGTCAACTCCTTTGTCGTCAGCCAGGCGACCAATGCCCTGACCCAGGCTATCGCCGGCTCGCCCAATCCGGTGCACGCCGCCACCGGGGCCAAGGTGCTGGGGTACGACGAGGACCTGGATTTCGCCTTGCCCGGGGTGTTGCCCATCGATTGGCAGCGGGTCTACAACAGCCTCGACGAGCGCCGGGACGGGCTGTTCGGCGCCGGCTGGAGCGTGCTCTACGAGAGCTTTGTGGCGCTCGACGCCCACCCCGAGGGTGGTGAACGCCTGATCTACACCGATGAACAGGGGCGGCGCATCGACATGGGGTCGATTCCCCTCGGTGGCGCGGTGTTCAGTGACGGCGAAGGCCTGAGCGTGCGGCGCAATCACGACGGCCGGCTGCTGATCGAGAGCGAGGACGGCCTGTACCGGCTGTTCGAGCCCAGCCCGGAGCGTCCGGCCCATCTGCGCCTGAGCCAGCTGGGGGACCGCAACGACAACCGCATTCACCTGGACTACGACAGCGGCGGGCGCCTCGGCCGCCTGCGCGATACCTTCGATCAGGTCCAGGTCGAACTGATCTACAGCCCGCAATGGCCCGGCCGGGTGGCGCAGATCGAGCGCCTGTACCCCGACCAGCAGCGTGAAGTGCTGGCCAGCTACGCCTATGACAACCAGGGCGACCTGGCCGAAGTGCGCGACGCCAGCCAGCAATTGCAACGCCACTTTGCCTACGACAGTGCCCGGCGCATGGTCGAGCACTGGCTACCCACCGGGTTGCGCTGCTTCTATGAATGGGCCTGGATCGACGAGCGCGAATGGCGGGTGGTTCGTCATTACACCGATGAAGGCGACGAATACCGCTACGACTACGACCTGCAGGAGGGCACCACCCGCATCACCGACAGCCTGCAGCGCCAGAGCCTGCGGCGTTGGAACAGCCAACGGCAGATCACCGAATACACCGACAACCTGGGGCAGACCTGGCAGTTCCAATGGAACGAAGAGCGCCAACTGCTCGGGGCCATCGACCCTCTGGGCGGCCAGTACCAGTTCCATTACGACGACACCGGCAACCTGTGCCGCAGCGTCGACCCCCTGGGACGCTGCGAGTCGACCCTGTGGCTGGAACACTGGTCGCTGCCACTGACGCAAATCGACGCCGCCGGCAATAGCTGGACCTACCAGTACGACGCCCGGGGCAACTGCATCCGCGAAACCGATCCGCTGGGCCACAGCACCCGCTACCGCTATGACGCCCGCGGCCTGGTGCGGGAAGTCATCGACGCCAGCGGCAAGCGCCAGACCCTGGAATGGAACGACCAGGGGCAGTTGGTGCAGCAGGTCGACTGCTCGGGCTACCCCACCCGTTTCAGCTATGACCGCCAGGGCTACCTGCAGACCATTACCAACGCCCTGGGCGAGCGTCAGACCTTTCACTACAACGCCCAGGGGCGCTTGCTGCAGAGCCACTTGCCCGATGGCCGCAGCGAACACTACCAGCGCGACGCCAGCGGCCTGCTGACCGGCTACATCGACCCGGCGGGCCACAGCACCGGCTATCAATACGATCGCCGGGGCCAGGTGCGCCTGCGCACCGATCCCCATGGCCGGCAAGTGCAGTTCGGCTACGACGCCTTTGGCCGTCTGCAGACGCTGACCAATGAAAACGGCGAAAGCTACCGTTTCACCTGGGACGTGGGCGATCGCCTGGTGCAGCAGCAGGACCTCGACGGCAGCGCCCGGCGCTTTGCCTACGACGGTCTGGACCAGGTCACCCGCCTGGAGTACGTCCCCGCGCCCGCGGCCCCGGGAGCGCCGGCCGTAGCGCCCATCGTCCACCAGTTGCAGCGCGACGCCGTGGGCCGCCTGATCGGTAAGACCACCGACGACGGGCACACCCGGTACGACTACGACCCGCTGGATCAACTGACGGCGGTGCACTTTACCGACCACGCCGGCCAGCAGCAGGACCTGAGCTTCACCTACGATGCCCTCGGCCAGTTGCTCTCGGAGCAGACCCCCGACGCCAGCCTGCAGTACGAGTACGACGAGCTGGGCAATCCGACCCGCACCCGCCTGCCGGATGGCCGCTGGCTCAACCGCCTGTATTACGGCAGTGGCCACCTGCACCAGATCAACCTCGACGGCCAGCTCATCAGCGACTTCGAGCGCGACCGGCTGCACCGCGAAGTGCTGCGCACCCAGGGCCAGATCAGCTGCCACAGCGAATACGACCGCGGTGGCCGCCTGCGTGCCCGTCTGCGGTGCTCGACAGCGATGCCGGGCAACCCGACGCTGGAGCGGCAGAAGCACTTCGAATTCGATCCCGGCGATAACCTGATCGGGCGCATGACCCGACAGCCTCAGGGGCAGGACCAGCAACTGCTGCACTACGACGCCAGCGGTCGCATCATCGCCAGCCAGGGGCGCCTGGCGGGGCACAACGAAACCTTCAGCTACGATGCCGCAGCCAACCTGCTGGACGGGGCCCAGGTGGCAGGCGGGCAGGTCCGGCACAACCAGCTGCTGAGCCTCCAGGACAAACGCTACCGCTACGATGGCTTCGGCCGGCTGATCGAGAAACGCAGCGCTAGCCGCGGCGTACAGCATTTCAGCTATGACGCCGAGCATCGCCTGATCGAGGTGCGCAACCTGAGCGCCGCGGGTGACACCCTGGTGCGCATGCGCTACGACCCGTTCGGCCGGCGGATCGCCAAGAGCCTCTGCGACAGCCAGGGCCAGCCCCTGGATGAGACCCGCTTCACCTGGGATGGCATGCAACTGCTGCAGGAGCACAACCGCCACCAGGACAGCCTGTACCTCTATGCCCCGGACAGCGATGAGCCCCTGGCGCGGGTCGATGGCCTGGGGGCCCGGCAGAAGGTGCGCTACTACCACAACGACTTGAGCGGGCTGCCGGAGCAATTGACCGAGGCCGACGGCCACTGCGTCTGGCAGGCGCGCTATCGGGTCTGGGGCAACACCCTGGAAGAGGTGCGTGAACCCTATTACATCGAAGAGCAGAACCTGCGGTTCCAGGGCCAGTACCTGGATCGGGAAACCGGCCTGCACTACAACACCTTCCGCTTCTATGACCCGGATGTGGGACGCTTCACCACGCCGGACCCGATCAGCCTGGCCGGGGGCCTGAACCTCTACCTCTACGCCCCCAATCCGTTTGGCTGGATCGACCCCCTGGGCTGGAGCTGTGCCTCGTCGATCAACCGCCGGATCAAGAGCCTGAAGAAACAGGGCTATCAGGACCACCACATCCTCAGCGACAAGCACCCGGCGACCAAGAATCATCCGTTGCTCAAGCTGGCCGGCTACGATCTGCAAAGCCGAAGGAATAAAATCTTCCTGCCCAACAAGAAGACCGCGATGAAGGACCCGCGCCGTTCGATCCACGAAGGCCGCCACGCCGGCCGGGTCAGCGACAACCTGGCGGCGAAGATGACCCAGGTGGAGCAGGTCGGCAAACGCAATAACTGGAACCAGGCCCAATACCGCAAGGCCCTGGACAAAATTGTCTCCGATGAGCGCCAGTTGCTGCGCTCAGGCCAGCGGCAACTGAACAAGAATGCTCGGCCGGGAGCCTATTACGATTAGGAACAGATGATGATCTTGAGCTGGAAACCCCCGATCCAATACAACCCGAAGCTGATCGGTTCCTACGACGTCGAGAGCGGTGCCTATGAAACCCCGGGCTCCAGTTTCGACTACCTGGCCCTGCTCGCCGGGCAGCCGTATCCAAAGGCGATGGACACGCCGCCGGTGTTCTTCCCGTGCAAGGCGAAGAAGCTGCTGGAGCACGATTGCCTGTGGCTGCTGGGGGGCATTCCCCTGGTCTCGGCGCGCCTGGCGGACTTTCTCCGCCAGCAGGCGCCGGCCGACGTCGAGCTGATCCAGCCCTTGCGCCTGGTGGCCGACCACCAGGACGTCAGCCAGCCGTACTACATCGTCAACGCCATCCAGGCCGTCAAGGCCATCGACCACGCGCGTTCCGAAGCGGAGCGCGACGATGACGGCACCCTGCTCTACTTCAACAAGACCTGGTTTCTTGAGAGCGCCCCGGGCATGGGCCAGATCGCCCGGGAGCCGGAATCCGGGGATCTGTTGATCACCGCGACGCTGGCCGATCGCTTGATCGACGCCGGCTTCAAGGGTGACAAGGGGCTGGGGCTGTACAGCGCCGAACGGCGTTTCGTGCCTTATCGCAACAATGCCTGAGGCCTGAAAGAGCCCGGGTCAGATCGCCGAGCCGCGATTGCTGCCCGGCTTGATGATCAGCAACCAATCCAGCTCGCGCCGCCTGGCGCGGGTGACGAACGCCAGCGCGGCTTGCAGGTCCTGTTCGAACCGCTCAAAGGTCGCGCGATCGATGGCGTAGTACTCCTCGTAGTCCACCACGCCGAGGCTGACCGGAAAGGAGACGTAGTACTGTGCGGTGGACTCCTCGATGCCCATCGAGAACATTTCCTCGCGGTTGACCAACAGATCCTTGAACAGCATGGCGCGCCTCAGGGCAGATCGACCTTCAAGCCACGCCCGGTCTGCACCGCCACGTAGTGCGCGTCTTTCAGCGCTCGGGCCAGCTCAGGGTCGGTTTCGTCGAACTCCTTCACGGCAATGGCGCCAATGCTGATCTGGTGCAGCGCGGAGCGGTCCAGGCTGCGGTCCAGCAGAACCGCGCGAACGTACTGCAGCTGTTTTTGCAGGACGTCGAAGACCTCGTAACCCGGCAGGACCAGGGCTCGCTTGGCCACCAGCGCCAGTGCGCGATCAATGTAGTCGATTGGTTTCATGGTCCACCAGGAGAGAGCGCGCCGAAGGCGCCTTTGTCATTGGAGAACAACTGCTGCGCCCCGCCCTTGGCGGGATAGGACTGCCCCTTGACCGACCAGAAGTCGTTGGTCGGCGCAGCCGTGCTGCGCAGGACTTGCACCTTGCGGGTTGTTCCATAGGAATTGAGAACCTTGGGTTCAATGGTGTTGGCGGCGCGGTTGGTGCCCATGGGGTTGATCCCCAGCTCGGTCGGCTGCACTCGCGGGCTGAGAGTATACCAGTTGCCTTGGGGCGCCCCGGGGGACTGGTATTGCCACAGGTTCTTGCCGGGGGCCAAGGTCTCGACGCGCACCGGATGATTGAAATCCAGGCCGTTCATGTAGGACTGTGCGTCGACCTTGGAATAGCCCTGGGACTGGAAGAAGTTCGCCGCCACTTCACGGTTGCCACGGTAATTGATGTCGCCATGCAGGTCACCGGAGCGGCCGAACTTCTGATTCAGGTAGGCACGCCGCGAGGTCAACTCGGGTACCGCGGTCGCCGGTTTGCGCGCCGCCAGTTTCGGCCCCAAGCCCAGCAGGGCCATGCCGGCCACCCCTTGCAGCAGATCGCGATAGCCCGGCCCCAGGCGGTCGCCCAGGTCCCCCAGCAGGGCCATGCCGCCATACACCGCGGCGCCCACTGCCAGGGCGCCGGCCAATGCCGCCACTCCCGCCATGGCCGCCACCACCAGCCCGGCGCCGAGCGCCGCCAGCCCCAGTGCTTCCAGCCCGGTGTGCATCCAGCCTTCGATATCCAGGACGAACGCCACCTGCACCGTGGGCCCGCCGATGAAGGTGTTTTCACTGCCGGTCTTGATATGGGCGCCGCAGACCATCTTGCTTTGCAGGCGCGCCGCCGGCTTGCCGTTGATGGTGACCTTGGCGCTGCCCTCGGCGATCAGTACCGGGAACGGCCAGATCGGGTGGTTCAGCGGCAAGCCGCTGCACGAGGACGAGTGATCCTGGCCCGCGCGCATGGCGTTGCGCAGGTTGATGCGGACATTGAAGCTGCCCTCCACCAGCACCCCCGTGCTGGGTTCAGGCAGGTTGAAAATGGTGCTCAAGCCCTTGGCGATCTGGAACATCGACAAGCCGCCCGCCGCGACCGAGCCCGCGATGATGGCGATCGCCACCCCACCGGTGGCCACCGTCGCCGCCACTACTGCGGCGCCAATCAGGGCACCGACAACGGCCCCTGCGACCATCGCCGCCACGCCAAAACCGTGGGCGATCTCATCCCCCAGGCGCGCTGCTGCCAACATATCCATGGTTCGTTACTCGGCCTGGAGGATCAGACCACCGCTGGCTGGGGCTTGAGGCTTTGCATGGCCTGTTTCCAGGCGGGTTCGTGGTGCACCAGATCATTGACCGTGGTGGTCAGGGTGGTGATCAGCACCGCCGGCTTACGCTCGATGAACACCTGGCGCAGCATCAGCTCGCGACCTTCGCGTTTCCAGCTGTAGTCCAGCAGGACCGAGGCGTGGCCGTGCATGTCGAAGTCCCAGCGCTTGATCAGGGTGAAGCCCGGCAGTTGCTGCTCGGCGCCGCTCAGTTGCCGGGCCACGTAATCGGCGAATGAAGCGTCGCCCTGGCTCGGGTCGCGGCTGATGACGAAGCTGGCTTCCTGGGCGCCGCCCACTGCCGGCAGCTTGAAGATATTGATGCTCTGGTCCTGCCAGGCATCGGGGATGTCGAGGTCGGCTTCTTGAATGCGGTAAGAGGACAAGAGGTTCGCGTTCCATGCTGAGGGGGTCGGACAGCGGCGGATTTTCAAGCAATGAACGGCAACAATCAAGGAACCCGTCGGCAACTTTGAACAAACCAATCCTGCCCGGCAAAAGCACCTGGATCAGGCTCAGCGTGCTTCCAGACAGGCGGCGTAAGCCTGGGCAAAACGTCGGTCGAACTTGAGGGCCTGGGGCTCTTCGGGATCGATGCTGACATTCCACAGCGCTTGTTGCGGCACGTCATAGCGAACCCAGCCGATGATCCCGCTGCCGGAGGTTTCGTAGAACAGCTGCAGGCTCAGTTCATCGCCATCATCGCGGTCGATCAGCAGCTTGAGCCGCTGCGGGGTGGTGAAGTCGCGGTAGGGAAAGTCACTGCTCCTGACCATTTCGGTGAGGTAGCCGTAGCAGCCTTGACCCGGGTTGGCCTCATCGGCCAGGGCCGGCAGGGTGAAGGCAGTGATCAGCAGGCTCAGGCCCGCCCGGATCAAGTACCGCATGATTGCCCCTTGAGGGTCAGGGTTTCGACCTGATCGTTCATCTCGATCTGCGCCAGCACCTGGCGGTCGTGGGATTCCTGGTACTCGCTGAAGTTGTTGCGCTTGAGGATGTTCAGGGTGACGCGGATATGGGCGCCGGCATTCTGGTACTCGCTGCGCTCGGGGCCCTGAGCGGCGCCGGTGAGTTCCACCAGTTGCCCGCCAGTCTTGAGGTAGAGAAAGCGCTCATCCACTTCCACCAGCAAGCGCGGCGCCTTGGGTGCCACGCTGTAGTCCTCGCGGGCCAGGGAGTAGCCGCAGAGCCAGGAGCCGGTGCTGTCGTATTTCTGACTGTGGAACCAGCTGAGGGCCTCGCGATAGCCGATCTGGCCCAGTCGCGAATCGCTGCCGGCCGAGGCCGATGACAGGCCAAGGGAGAGGATGCAGCCCAGTAGCATGGCGGCAACATCGGGGCGCCCCAGGTAGCGCAACGTGGCCACCCATGCCGGGCGGTTGTCAGTGGTGCGGGTCATCCTTGGCCTTAGATCACGAATCGGACAATCGCGCATCCTAGCCACGCCACTGCGGCTTCGCAAGCTGATCGGCGAGCAATCTGCGGGCAAAAAAAATAGGCACCCGATGCGTTCGGCGTGCCTATTTTCCCCTGCAAGCTCCCGCTGCCGGGAGCTCGCTCAATGCTTATGGGTTGACGCTGTCTTTCAGCGACTTGCCCGGTTTGAATGCCACGGTGTTGCTGGCCTTGATCTTCACCGGCTCGCCGGTTTGCGGGTTCTTGCCGGTGCGGGCGCCACGGTGACGTTGCAGGAAAGTACCAAAACCGACCAGGGTGACGCTGTCTTTGCGGTGCAGAGCCCCGGTGATTTCTTCAAGAATGGCGTTGAGCACGCGATTGGCCTGCTCTTTGGTCAGGTCCGCTTTTTCAGCAATGGCTGCGGCGAGTTCTGGTTTACGCATAGTGTGAAGCCTCTTTGACGGTTTTTTGTTGTTATGTCCGTGCTGTTCACGGGAACAGCGCCCAAGGCGCCGCAGGCTCTACGCTGCGGCAGACGGGTGTGAGGATGGCACGCGCTTGAGAGTGGCGCCAGTCTTGCCACGACCTTTGTGAGGGCATAAACCCGGTTATTCCGACAGAACGACCGGTATTTAAGCCAGCAGGGCCGGGAGTTCCTTGTTCAGGGCCAGTTTTTCCATCACCGCCGCCCCGGTCAGGGCGTAACCCAGCAACTGGCCGCTGGCGTCACGGCACAGCACCTTGATGTCGGCGCCCTGCCCTTCGGCGGTCCAGACACCTTCGGCACCCCGTGGCGGTGGCGACACCACCAGGGGGCAGACCGGCGTCTTCACCGTGATCGGCATCGGCCCATAGCTGACCGCGGTGGGCTTGCCGGCCAGGGTTTGCGCCAGGGCCCGGGCGCAGCTCATCAACGGCATCACGTACAGCAGGTTGAGGCCATCGACCTCGGCGCAATCGCCCAGGGCGTAGATATTGGCGTGGGAGGTTTTCAGTTCACGGTCCACCACCACGCCGCGATTGACCACCAGCCCGGCGGCGGCGGCCAGGTCGATACGCGGACGCAGGCCAATGGCCGAGACCACCAGATCGCAGGCGATCACCTGGCCATCGGACAGATGGGCTTCCAGGCCGTCGGCGCTGCGTTGCAGGCGGTTGAGCACCGGCCCCAGGTGGAAACGCGCGCCCAGGCTTTCCAGTCCGGCCTGGACCGCCGCCGCAGCAGCCGGGTGCAGCAGGGTCGGCATCACCTGTTCGCACGGGGCCACCAGGTCCACGCTGTAGCCGCCGAGGATCAGGTCGTTGGCAAACTCGCAGCCAATCAGCCCGGCCCCCAGCAACAGCACCCGACGCTTGCCTGCCGCGGCGCTACGAAAGCGTGCGTAGTCTTCCAGGTCGTTGATGGGGAAAATCAGTTCGGATGCATCGCCCTGCACCGGCACCCGCACGGTTTCCGCGCCCCAGGCCAGGATCAGGTCGCGATAGGCCACCGCCTCTTCACCGATCCACAGGCGCTTGTGGCCAGGATCGATACCGCTGATACGGGTGTGGGTGCGAACCTCGGCCTTGAGCTGCTCGGCCATGGCGCCAGGCTCGGCCATGCTCAGGCCGTCGGCGTCCTTGTTCTTGCCAAAGCCGGTGGACAGCATCGGCTTGGAGTAGGAACGGCCGTCATCGGCAGTGATCAGCAACAACGGCGTTTGGCCATCGAGCTTGCGAAATTCCCGGGCCAGGTTATAACCCGCCAGACCTGTTCCCACGATCACCACCGGTGCGCTCATTCCCTGCTCCTTGTTATTGGTCGTTCAATCCACAGAATTCGATCAAGCGATCTCGATCATTTCGAAATCCATCTTGCCCACGCCGCAGTCTGGGCAGAGCCAGTCTTCGGGCACATCTTCCCAACGGGTACCCGGCAAAATACCGTCGTCCGGCCAGCCTTCCGCTTCGTTATAAATCAGGCCGCAGACCACACATTGCCACTTTTTCATTGATGCATTTCCTCGGGAGTTCAGGCTCGGTCGATGGATCGACTCTAAAGGCCACGCTGATCAGCGTCCGGCACTGGGGTTTTTTACTGATCACTACCGGCAGATGCAAGCACGTTCGTGCTGCCAGGCGTCCTGGATCAATCAAAACCGGCGGTTGCCATGCTAAGCTCGCCGCCTCATTTGCTGCCAACACTGACCCACTGTGCCGCACTCAATGTCCCCCGCACCGACCCCGACCTGGGTGGTGCAAAGCCGTCTGTCCCCCTTCCCCGGCGCAGCCGTTGCCAACTGGCTGTTCGATGAAGGGTCGCTGACCCGACGCCTGACCCGACTCTCCCACAACGGCTTCAGCGTCACGCCGCTGGTGGAAGAATGGCAAACCCTGCGCAACGACGAATGCGCCGCCCTGGACCTGCCCGAACACAGCCAGGGCTGGGTTCGCGAGGTGTACCTGCGGGGCCACGGCGAAGCCTGGGTGTTCGCCCGCAGTGTGGCCGCCCGCAGCGCCTTGCAGGAGGGCGGGTTGAACATCGACGAACTGGGCAGCCGCTCCCTCGGAGAACTGCTGTTCTGCGACGAAGCCTTTGCCCGCCGGCCCATTGAAGTCTGCCGCTATCCTCAGGCCTGGCTGCCCACTGCGGTGGCCACCGAGGAGCTCTGGGGCCGCCGTTCGCGCTTCGATCGCGGGCCCCTGAGCCTGCTGGTCGCCGAGGTCTTCCTGCCCAGTCTGTGGCGCGCCATCGAAGCCCGACCGGAGGCCTGCTGATGTACCTGAGCCTGCTCAAATCCCTCAACCGCCTGCATCCACGGGCCTGGGACTTCCTGCAACTGACCCGCATGGACAAGCCTATCGGCATCTACCTGCTGCTGTGGCCGACCCTGGTTGCCCTGTGGATCGCCGCCGAGGGCACGCCGTCCCTCAGCCATGTGCTGATTTTCACCTTCGGCGTGGTCCTGACCCGGGCCGGCGGCTGCGCCATCAACGACTTCGCCGACCGCAAGGTCGACGGTCAGGTCAAGCGCACCGACCAGCGGCCCCTGGCCACCGGCAAGGTCAGCGCCAAGGAAGCCCTGGCACTGTTCGCGATCCTCATGGGCGCAGCCTTCCTGCTGGTGCTGTGCACCAACGCCACCACGGTCTGGCTGTCGTTCGGCGCCCTGGCCCTGGCGGCCTGCTACCCCTTCATGAAGCGCTACACCTATTACCCGCAAGTGGTACTGGGAGCGGCCTATTCCTGGGGCATTCTGATGACCTTCACCGCGCAGAACGGCGAACTGCCGGCCAGCGCGTGGCTGCTGTACATCGCCAATCTGCTGTGGACCGTGGGCTACGACACCTACTACGCCATGACCGACCGCGACGATGACCTGAAGATCGGGGTCAAGTCCACGGCGATCCTGTTCGGCGATGCCGACCGGGTGATCATTCTCACCCTGCAGGGCTTGTCATTGGGCTGCCTGCTGCTGGCTGGCGCGCGCTTCCATCTGGGGGGCTGGTTCCACCTGGGGCTGGTGGCGGCGGCGGCGTGTTTTGCCTGGGAGTTCTGGTACACCCGGGATCGCGACCGGATGAAATGCTTCAAGGCCTTCCTGCACAACCACTGGGCGGGCATGGCGATCTTTATCGGCGTGGTCCTGGATTACGCGTTGCGCTGAAATCCCTATCTATAAAGCCGTAGCCGCTACCCATGTAGCGGCTACGCGCTGCTGGCTAATCGGACTTGGCGACCTTCCAGGCGCCGTCCATCTTGCCTTCACCGGTCATGTCGCCGGGCTTCTTGTCCATCACGAAGCTGTACAACGGCTTGCCGTCATAGGCCCACTGCGCCTTGCCGTCATCACGCTTGACCACCGTCCACTTGCCCATGTCCTTGTCGCTGCCCTCGGCCATCAGAGGCGGCCAGTTGGCGGCGCATTTGTCGTTGCACATGGATTTTCCGCCTGCATCCTTGGCAAAGGTGTAGAGGGTCATGCCCTGGAGATTGACCAGCACGCCATCCTTGCTCGTCGCCGGGTCGGCGGCCATGGCGAATGTCGGCAGGGCCAGGACAGCGCCTACCAACAGGACTTTCAACGATTGCTTGAACAGAGTCATGGAAACCTTCTTTTGTGGTTGTCAGGAATCGGACCCAAAGCTTAGTCGACGAAGCTGCACCACGCCCCGCGACCTGAAATACTGTCACACGACTGCAATAATTCCGTTATCTAATGCGGCGCAAGACAGTTAAATGACAAGAGGTTCAAGCATGGTTGGCAGAAGCATTCTGATCGTTGACGACGAAGCGCCTATTCGCGAAATGATCGCCGTTGCGTTGGAAATGGCCGGCTATGACTGCATGGAGGCAGAGAACTCTCAGCAGGCCCATGCCATCATCGTCGACCGCAAGCCGGACCTGATCCTGCTGGACTGGATGCTCCCCGGCACCTCCGGCATCGAGCTGGCCCGACGCCTCAAGCGCGACGAGCTGACCGGGGACATCCCGATCATCATGCTCACCGCCAAGGGTGAAGAGGACAACAAGATCCAGGGCCTGGAAGTCGGCGCCGACGACTACATCACCAAGCCGTTTTCGCCCCGTGAGCTGGTCGCCCGCCTCAAGGCCGTGCTGCGCCGCGCCGGCCCTACCGACGGCGAAGCACCGATCGAAGTCGGCGGCCTGCTGCTGGACCCCATCAGCCACCGAGTGACCATCGACGGCAAGCCGGCGGAAATGGGCCCCACCGAATACCGCCTGCTGCAGTTCTTCATGACCCACCAGGAGCGTGCCTACACCCGCGGCCAGCTGCTGGATCAGGTTTGGGGCGGCAATGTGTACGTCGAGGAACGCACCGTGGACGTGCACATCCGCCGGTTGCGCAAAGCCCTGGGTGACGCCTACGAGAATCTGGTACAAACCGTGCGCGGCACCGGCTATCGTTTTTCCACCAAGGCCTGATGCCGAAGGCAAGCGACAAGCGGCCAGCTGACAGGCGACCGCTTCAACACTTGCAGCTCGGAGCTGCTTCACCCCCACGGACGTGTTTCAAGTGAATCAAAACTGGCATGGCACCCTGATTCGCCACCTGCTGCTGTTGATCACCGGCTGCCTGCTGGTGGGCCTGATCAGTGGTTACTACGGCTGGAGCCTGGCCGCCGGCTTAGGGCTCTACCTGGCCTGGACCCTCAAGCAGCTGCTGCGTCTGCACGAATGGCTGCGCCTGCATCAACCCGACGAAGCACCGCCCGATGGCTACGGCCTGTGGGGCGAGGTGTTCGACAGCATCTATCACCTGCAACGCCGCGACCAACGGGTGCGCGGCCGCCTGCAAGCGGTGATCGACCGGGTCCAGGAGTCCACCGCGGCCCTGAAAGACGCGGTGATCATGCTCGACAGCGACGGCAACCTGGAATGGTGGAACCGCGCCGCCGAGACCCTGCTGGGCCTCAAGACGCCCCAGGACAGCGGCCAGCCGGTGACCAACCTGGTGCGCCATCCGCGCTTCAAGGAATACTTCGAGCAAGACAGCTACGCCGAACCGCTGGAGATCCCCTCCCCGGCCAACGACCGGGTACGCATCCAGCTGTACATCACCCGCTACGGCAACAATGAGCACCTGATGCTGGTGCGCGACGTAACCCGCATCCACCAGCTGGAACAGATGCGCAAGGACTTCATCGCCAACGTGTCCCACGAGCTGCGCACCCCGCTGACCGTGATCTGCGGCTACCTGGAGACCCTGCTGGACAACGTCGAGGAAGTGAATCCGCGCTGGAGCCGTGCCCTGCAGCAGATGCAGCAGCAAGGCGGACGCATGCAGACCCTGCTCAACGACCTGCTCTTGCTGGCCAAGCTGGAAGCCACCGACTACCCCTCGGACAATCAGCCGGTGCCCATCGATGGGCTGCTGCAGTCGATCAAGAGCGATGCCCAGGCCCTGTCCGGGGAGCGCAACCAGCGCATCACCCTGGAAGCCGACGCCTCGATACAGCTCAAGGGCAGCGAGGCGGAACTGCGCAGCGCCTTCTCCAACCTGGTGTTCAATGCGGTGAAATACACCCCGGCCGAAGGCAATATCCGCATCCGCTGGTGGGGCGACGAACAGGGCGCGCACCTGAGCGTGCAAGACTCCGGGATCGGCATCGACAACAAGCACCTGCCGCGCCTCACCGAACGCTTCTACCGCGTGGATTCGAGCCGCAACTCCAATACCGGCGGCACTGGCCTGGGCCTGGCCATCGTCAAGCACGTGCTGCTGCGCCACCGCGCACGCCTGGAAATCAGCAGCGTACTGGGCCACGGCAGTACCTTTACCTGCCATTTCGCCCCGGCCCAGGTTAAAAAAACCGCAGCAGGCAGCCTTACCGAACAGCGCTGACCGTGGCTTGCCCCTAGGCAATCGCCCTGTCAGCCGCTACATTGCGTAGCTTATGCCTGCCTTTCAGGCACCGCCTTTCCTTCTTTTTCGAATACACGGAACCCGCAAAACTCCATCATGGACCCTTCCCCTGGTTTTACCCTCGCGTCTCTGTTCGCCGACTTCGGCATGATTCTTTTTGCTCTGATCCTGGTCCTGCTCAACGGTTTTTTCGTTGCCGCAGAGTTCGCCATGGTCAAACTGCGCTCGACCCGAGTCGAAGCCATCGCCCATAAGAACGGCTGGCGCGGGCAGATCCTGCGCACCGTGCACAGCCAGCTGGACGCCTACCTCTCGGCCTGCCAGCTGGGCATCACCCTGGCCTCCCTGGGCCTGGGCTGGGTCGGCGAGCCGGCGTTCGCCCACCTGCTGGAGCCGCTGTTGGGCGCCGTAGGCGTGAACTCCCCGGAAGTGATCCGCGGCGTGTCGTTCTTCACCGCGTTCTTCATCATTTCCTACCTGCACATCGTGGTTGGCGAGCTGGCACCCAAATCCTGGGCGATCCGCAAGCCCGAGCTGCTGTCGCTGTGGACCGCCGTGCCGCTGTACCTGTTCTACTGGCTGATGTACCCGGCCATCTACCTGCTCAACGCCAGCGCCAACACCATCCTGCGCATCGCCGGCCAGGGTGAGCCCGGCCCGCACCACGAGCACCACTACAGCCGTGAAGAGCTCAAGCTGATCCTGCACTCCAGCCGCGGCCAGGACCCTAGCGACCAGGGCATGCGCGTACTGGCCTCGGCCGTGGAAATGGGCGAACTGGAAGTGGTGGACTGGGCCAACTCCCGGGAAGATCTGGTCAGCGTCGAATTCAATGCGCCGCTCAAGGAAATCCTCGCCCTGTTCCGCCGTCACAAGTTCAGCCGCTACCCGGTCTACGACAGCGAGCGCAACGAATTCGTCGGTCTGCTGCACATCAAGGACCTGCTGCTGGAACTGGCGGCCCTGGACCATATCCCCGAGTCGTTCAACCTGGCCGAGCTGACCCGCCCGCTGGAGCGCGTGTCGCGGCACATGCCGCTGTCGCAGCTGCTGGAGCAGTTCCGCAAGGGCGGTTCGCACTTCGCCCTGGTGGAAGAAGCCGATGGCAAGGTCATTGGCTACTTGACCATGGAAGACGTACTGGAAGTGCTGGTGGGCGACATCCAGGACGAACACCGCAAGACCGAGCGCGGCATCCTCGCCTATCAGCCAGGCAAGCTGCTGGTGCGTGGTGACACGCCGCTGTTCAAGGTCGAGCGCCTGCTGGGCATCGACCTGGACCATATCGAAGCCGAAACCCTCGCCGGCCTGGTGTACGAAACCCTGAAACGGGTGCCGGAAGAGGAAGAAGTGCTGGAAGTCGAAGGCCTGCGCATCATCATCAAGAAGATGAAGGGACCGAAGATCATCCTGGCCAAGGTGCTGATGCTCGACTGAGCGGACCGATAGGGCCTGGCCCGTGTCCGTCCGGCCTTGAGGCACTACCGGGCAATCGGGAAGCCGGGTTCTGGGGTAGGGCCGCTTCGCGGCCCAGCGGGAGCAAGCGCCCTCGCCACGACAAGCACCCTCGGCCCTGGCCTCCTTTAGGGGTTGCCCAGGGCAAAGTTCGGCAGATCCCCCAGGGGCTGGTTGAACTGATAGGGAATCGACACCAGCCCCAGCCCGGTATTGCGCTGCACCACGAAATGCAGGTGTGGCCCGCTGCTGTTGCCGGTATTGCCCGACAACCCCAACGGGCTGCCAACCGCCACCCGCTGCCCTTCCCGCACACTCACCGAACCTTGCTTGAGGTGCAGGTACACGCCCATGGTGCCGTCGTCGTGCAGCACCCGGACAAAGTTGCCCGCCGGGTTGTTGCCCCGGCCGTTCTGGGCATTCTCGGTCTTCACCACCACCCCGCCCCTGGCGGCGATGATCGGTGTGCCCACGGGCATGGCGATGTCCATGGCATAACGGCTCCTGGGACCGAAATGGCTGTATTGACCATTGGCCCCCTGAGTCAGGCGAAACGGCCCGCCACGCCAGGGCAGCGGGTAACGATAGGCCTGGGCGGCCCCTGCCGGGTCCCCCAGGGAATAACGGAACCTGGGGACATAGCTCAGGGGCTGGTCGGCGCGAGTCGCCGTGAGCAGCGCCAGGCGCTGCCTGCTGCGGGCCGGCAGCACCTGGCGGATCGGCCGCCCGGGCGCTCCGCTGACGTTGTGCAAGCCGGCAAAGCCCAACTCGATCTCCACCGGCGCGTAGAGGTCGTTGCGCACATACACCGCATCCCCGCCCTTGTGCTTCTGGATATCCAGGCGCACCTGGCGCTCCAGGTGTTCTTCCATGCGGTCGCGAAACACGAACGCCTGGGCTCCCGGCGAAGGCCGGTCGCTGTAGGACACCACGCCATCGGCATCGATGGACTTGTAGACCGTCATCGCTGCCAGCGACGTGGCAAGCATGGACAATCCGCACAACAACAGCAGGCGCACAAACATTGGGCAGCTTCTTGGCAGGTTATGCAGCCACGCTAACAGCCGGATATGGAGCTTGTGTGAATCAGGCCGGGGCCAAAGGGTGCGTGCCCGACGCGTCGAAATGGATATCCACACCCAGTTGCGCGGCCTCGGACAGGTTGACCAGGGCATCGAGGGAGAACTTGTTGATCTTGCCGCTGAGCACGTCATTGAGGCGTGGCTGGGAGATGTTGAGGCGCTTGGCCGCCTCCTTCTGCGATACCCCCCAGGCTTGCACGGTCTTGCCCAGTTCAAGCATCAGCTTGGCCCGTAGGCGCATGTTGGCGGCCTCCTGGGGCGTGGCTTCCAGGGCATCCCAGACGCTGGCAAAGCGCTGGTTGATTGGTTGGTCAGTCATGGCGTGAACCTGCTTCTTGATATCTGGCACGAGCCAGCTCGATATCCCGCGTTTGGGTCTTGCGGGTGGTCTTGCGCACCGCATGCAGCACATAGATGGCTGCGGGCCGCCTGACCACATAGAACACCCGAAACGCCCCTGAATCCTCATGGATCCTGATTTCGAAAACGCCCGGACCGATGGTTTTCACTGACCTGCAATCGTAGGGCTGTTCCCCCTGCTGCAGCAGATCCAGCTGGTAACCGGCGGCCCGACGGGCATCTTCAGGGAAAGCCCTGAGCTCCCTGAGCGCACTCCCGACAAACACCACATCCTTGTGCCTGGGCATCGAACTTCTCCTGTTACTGACCAGGAGCAAGGCTAATCAAGACTGCCGAGGCCGGCCGTGCCGGGTTGTTGCAAGGCATGGCCACAAGCATCGAATGACGTGGAGCGCTTCCTGCAATCTATATCCAAACAGATATAAATCAAGAGCAAAAAAATCAATCGGACGTACGGCAGAAAATACCGAGGGGTACGGCGAAGGCCTTGTGGCTTGGGGGTTACGGCCTGTGTGACGGGTTATTGCCAGGATCGAGGGGGCACATTGCAGCCCGCCTCGGTGGCAGGCAAAAAACTGCAGCGCAAAAGTGTTTTCAGCAGATTTCCGCGGCCCCCATCACCGTAGGAGCCGGCTTGCCGGCGAAGAGGCCCGCAAGCCTTGCGTCGTCCTTGCAGACGCCTTCGCTGGCAAGCCAGCTCCTACACAGCAAGACGGATTGTCGGGGACTCAGCACCTTCCACCGTAGGAGCCGGCTTGCCGGCGAAGAGGCCCGCAAGCCTTGTGTTGCCCTTGTGGACGCTTTCGCTGGCAAGCCAGCTCCTACAAAGCGGACTGCGCGGATCAGGCGCCGGGAACGAAATGCTTCTGCGCGGTGCCGCGGGCGATCAGACGGGAGATGTAGTCGAGCTTCTGGGCATCCTGGTCCACGAACCGGAAGGTCAGTTGCAGCCACTCGCTGTCCGGCTTGGGTTCAAAGGCCACGACCGCATGCAGGTAGCCATTGAGCCGCGCCACTTCGGCGTTGTCACCTTGCTCCAGGTCCAGCACCGCGCTTTCCAGCACCTGGGGCAGGTTCTCGCCGCGCTTCACCACCAGCAACGCTTCCTTGATGCTCAAGGCCTTGATCACGCACTGCTGGTTGCCGCTGGACAAGCGCAGTTGGCCCTGGCCACGCCCGGCACTGGCCGCGGCAGCAGGAGTCGGCGCCTTGACCGGTGGGCTGTTGAGCAGGCCACGAGCCGGAGCCGCTGCGCCAGGGGCCGGTGCAGGAGCCGCTGCCGGTTTGGCAAACGGATTGACCGGGGCCGAAGCTGCCCCCACCACCGCCGGCTTGCCGCCAGTCAGGGCGCTCAGGGAATCATTGCCGAAGGCCGAGTTCATCTTGGTCGGCGCGCTGTTCATCAAGGTGTCGAGCTTGCCGACCTTGTTCAGCGCCTGCTTGACCTTGGTCAGCAGCTGTTCGTTGGTGAAAGGCTTGCTCACATAGCCGGATACCCCGGCCTGGATCGCCTGCACCACGTTTTCCTTGTCGCCACGGCTGGTGACCATGACGAACGGCATGGTTTTCAGTGCCTCTTGCTCACGGCACCAGGTCAGCAGCTCAAGGCCGGACATTTCCGGCATTTCCCAATCGCACAGGACCAGGTCGAAGGCTTCGCGGGCGAGCATCGCCTGGGCCTTCTTGCCATTGATCGCGTCTTCGATCTTGATGCCAGGGAAGTAGTTGCGCAGGCACTTCTTCACCAGGTCACGAATGAACGAAGCGTCATCCACCACCAACACACTTACCTTACTCATCGACCACCCCTTTAAAAATCCCGGCAAGCATAACGCTGGCTGATGGCACTTTGCCAAAACTCTTCAGTCACGCCGGGACTTTTCGTTCGCGGGTGCTGCTTTTCAAATTCGAGGAGCACAAACAAAAACGCCCGGCCAAAGGGCCGGGCGCTCTTCTCGGGCACTCTTACTTATCGTCAGCTTGATCCGGAACATTAGCGGATTCGCCACTTGTGCCTTCAACTTCTTCCTTCATACGCTTGAGCCCCAGATGGCGCACGTCGGTGCCACGCACCAGATAAATCACCAGCTCGGAAATGTTGCGCGCGTGATCGCCGATCCGCTCCAGCGAACGCAGCACCCAGATAATGCTCAGAACCCGCGAGATAGAGCGCGGGTCTTCCATCATGTAGGTGGCCAGCTCGCGCAGCGCGGTCTTGTATTCGCGGTCGATGATCTTGTCGTACTGAGCCACGGAAAGTGCCAGATCGGCATCGAAGCGGGCAAAAGCGTCCAAGGCGTCGCGGACCATGTTGCGCACCTGATCGCCGATATGCCGTACTTCCACGTAGCCACGCGGGGCTTCGCCCTCTTCGCACAGCTGGATGGCCCGACGGGCGATCTTGGTGGCTTCGTCGCCGATGCGTTCCAGGTCGATCACCGACTTGGAGATGCTGATGATCAACCGCAAGTCGGAAGCCGCCGGCTGGCGACGGGCGAGGATGCGCAGGCATTCCTCGTCGATATTGCGCTCCATCTGATTGATCTGATCGTCAATCTCGCGCACCTGCTGGGCCAACCCGGAGTCGGCTTCGATCAGCGCGGTGACCGCGTCATTGACTTGCTTCTCCACCAGCCCGCCCATGGCCAGCAGGTGGCTGCGCACCTCTTCCAGCTCGGCATTGAACTGCGCGGAGATGTGGTGGGTGAGGCCTTCCTTCGAAATCATGGTTCTGCTCCACAAAAGCTGTAAGCCGCAAGCTACAAGCTACAAGCTGCCAGTTGATAGGTTTCGTCGCGTTGAACTGCTGTTACCTGCCGCTTGAAGCATGCGGCTTGACGGCTAGCCGTAACGCCCGGTGATGTAGTCTTCGGTCTGCTTCTTCGCCGGGTTGGTGAACAGGGTATCGGTATCGCCGAATTCCACCAGTTTGCCCATGTACATGAACGCGGTGTAATCGGAAACCCGCGCCGCCTGCTGCATGTTGTGGGTCACGATGACGATGGTGAACTTGGATTTCAGCTCGTAGATCAGCTCTTCGACTTTCAGGGTCGAGATCGGGTCCAGGGCCGAGCAGGGTTCGTCCAGCAGCAGCACTTCCGGTTCCACGGCAATGGTCCGGGCAATCACCAGACGCTGTTGCTGACCGCCGGACAGGCCCAGGGCCGAGTCGTGCAGGCGGTCCTTGACCTCATCCCACAGCGCCGCGCCCTTGAGCGCCCACTCCACGGCTTCGTCGAGCACGCGCTTCTTGTTGATGCCCTGGATGCGCAGGCCGTAAACCACGTTTTCGTAGATGGTCTTGGGGAACGGGTTGGGCTTCTGGAACACCATCCCGACCCGACGACGCAGCTCGGCCACGTCCTCGCCCTTGCGATAGATGTTGTTGCCGTAAAGGTTGATCGCACCCTCTACACGGCAGCCGTCCACCAGGTCGTTCATACGGTTGAAGGTCCGCAGCAGGGTCGACTTGCCGCAACCGGACGGGCCGATGAACGCGGTCACGCGCTGCTTGGGAATGTTCATGCTGACGTCGAACAGCGCTTGTTTCTCGCCGTAGAACAGGCTCAGGCCGGGCACTTCGATGGCCACGGTTTCCTGTTCCAGGCTCAGGCTCTGCTTGTCGCGGCCCAGGGCGGACATGTTGATGCCATGAGTGTGTGCTTCGTGTTGCATGGGATGCTCCCTGTGCTACCAATTCGTTTGTCGTGAACCGCAGGCATCAGGCCTGCGGTGACATCATTCTGTTTGTAGGCGCCGGCTTGCCGGCGAAGAGGCCTGCAGGCCTTGTGTCGTCCTTGCGGACGCCTTCGCTGGCAAGCCAGCTCCTACGCAAGCCAGCCGATCAGCTGTCCAGTGCCTTGTATTTTTCCCGCAGGTGGTTACGAATCCATACGGCCGACAGGTTGAGCGTGGCGATCACCAGCACCAGCAGCAGCGCGGTGGCGTACACCAGCGGCCGCGCCGCCTCGACGTTGGGGCTCTGGAAGCCGACGTCATAGATGTGGAAGCCCAGGTGCATGATCTTCTGGTCCAGGTGCAGGTACGGGTAGTTGCCGTCCAGCGGCAGCGACGGCGCCAGTTTCACCACGCCCACCAGCATCAGCGGCGCCACTTCACCGGCGGCGCGGGCCACCGCGAGGATCATGCCGGTCATCATCGCCGGGCTGGCCATGGGCAGCACGATCTTCCACAAGGTCTCGGCCTTGGTCGCGCCCAGGGCCAGAGAACCTTCACGCACGGTACGGGGAATCCGCGCCAGGCCTTCCTCGGTGGCCACGATCACCACCGGCACCGCCAGCAGCGCCAGGGTCAGGGAGGCCCAGAGCAGGCCCGGGGTGCCGAAGGTCGGCGCCGGCAGGGCTTCCGGGAAGAACAGACGGTCAACCGAACCGCCCAGCACGTAGACGAAGAACCCCAGGCCGAACACGCCGTAGACGATGGCCGGAACCCCCGCCAGGTTGTTCACCGCGATGCGGATCACCCGGGTCAGGGCGTTCTGCTTGGCGTATTCGCGCAGGTACACCGCCGCCAGCACGCCGAACGGGGTGACGATCATGGCCATGATCAGGGTCATCATCACCGTGCCGAAAATCGCCGGGAAGATGCCGCCTTCAGTGTTGGCTTCACGCGGGTCGTCGCTGAGGAATTCCCAGACCTTGCTGAAGTAGAAGCCGATCTTGGTGAAAGTGCCCATGGCGTTCGGCTGGTAGGCGTGTACCACCTTGCCCAGGCCGATCTCGACTTCCTTACCGTTGGCATCACGAGCGGTCAGGCTGTCGCGGTTGAACTGGGCGTGCAGGTCACTCAGGCGCGCCTCGATGTCCTGGTAACGGGCATTGAGTTCGGCACGCTCGGCGTCCATGTCGGCCTGGGCCGCGGCGCTCATCTGGCCATCCAGCTCCAGCTTGCGACCGTGCAGGCGGATGCGCTCCAGACCGGCGTTGATCGCGCCGATATCGGATTTCTCCAGACTCTTGAGCTGGGCCGCCAGCTTGTTCACCCGGTCGATCCGCGCTTGCAGCTCGGGCCAGGCGGCTTCGCCTTCGGCAATCACCTTGCCGCTTTCCTTGACGTTGACCAGATAGCCGTAGAAGTTGCCCCACTCACGGCGCTCGATGGCCATCAGCTCTTTCGGATAGCTCTGGTTGGTCAGCCACTCGCCGACGATCCAGGTGAAGTCGTTGCCGTTCAGGTCACGGTTGCCGACCTTGATCAGCTCGCGGGTCATGAACTCCGGGCCCTGGTCGGGCACCGGCAGGCCGGCACTCTTGAGGCGCGCCCGGGGCACTTCTTCCTTCTGTACCACTTCACCGATGACCAGATGGTTGGCCTGGCCCGGCACGTCGTAGTGAGCGTGCACCAGGTCCGCCGGCCAGAAGTGGCCGAGGCCGCGCACGGCGATCACCGCCAGCAAACCGATGGTCATGATGACCGCGATGGACACCGCGCCACCGCTGATCCAGACGCCCGGGGCGCCGCTCTTGAACCAGTCTTTTAGGGAGTTCTGTTTCACAGACTTCTACCTTTCTTAAAGCGACGAGTATTTCTTGCGCAGACGCTGACGAATCAGTTCTGCGAGGGTGTTCATGACGAAGGTGAACAACAGCAGCACCAGCGCCGAGAGGAACAGCACGCGGTAGTGGCTGCCGCCGACTTCCGATTCGGGCATTTCCACCGCGACGTTGGCGGCCAGGGTGCGCAGGCCTTCGAACAGGTTCATTTCCATGACCGGGGTGTTGCCGGTGGCCATCAGCACGATCATGGTCTCGCCCACGGCGCGGCCCATGCCGATCATCAGCGCCGAGAAAATCCCCGGGCTGGCGGTGAGGATCACCACGCGAGTCATGGTCTGCCACGGCGTGGCACCCAGGGCCAGGGAGCCCAGGGTCAGGCCGCGGGGTACGCTGAACACGGCGTCTTCGGCGATGGAGTAGATGTTCGGAATCACCGCGAAACCCATGGCCAGACCGACGACCAGGGCGTTGCGCTGGTCGTAGGTAATGCCTAAGTCATGGGAGATCCACATGCGCATGTCGCCGCCGAAGAACCAGTTCTCCATGAACGGGCTCATGTACAGCGAGAGGAAGCCGACGAAGATGATCACCGGGATCAGAATCGCGCTTTCCCAGCCTTCCGGCACTTTCAGGCGCAGGGATTCGGGCAAACGGCTCCAGGCGAAACCCGCCACCAGGATGCCGATCGGCAGCAGGAGCAGCAGGCTGAAGATGCCCGGCAAGTGGCCCTCGACATAAGGCGCGAGGAACAGCCCGGCGAAGAAGCCGAGGATCACCGTCGGCATCGCTTCCATCAGTTCGATCACCGGCTTGACCTTGCGGCGCATGCCCGGGGCCATGAAGTAGGCGGTGTAGATCGCCGCAGCCACCGCCAGCGGAGCCGCCAGCAACATGGCGTAGAACGCCGCCTTCAGGGTGCCGAAGGTCAGGGGCGAGAGGCTCAGCTTGGGTTCGAAATCGGTGTTGGCCGCGGTGGATTGCCAGACGTATTTAGGCTCGTCGTAGTTCTCGTACCAGACCTTGCTCCACAGCGCGCTCCAGGACACTTCCGGGTGCGGGTTGTCCAGCAGCAGCGGTTGCAGCTTGCCGCCGGCCTCGACGATCACCCGGTTGGCCCGTGGCGACAGGCCGAACAGGCCCTGGCCGTCCACCACCTGATCCACCAGCAGGGTGCGGTGGGCAGTGCTGTGGAACACCCCGAGCTTGCCGGCGGCGTCCAGGGCAACGAAGCCCTTGCGACGCTCTTCGGCGGTGATTTCAAGGATAGGCGCGGTGCCCATCTGGAAGGTGCGGATCTGTTTCAGGCGCAGTTCGCCATCCGGGTCGCGGGCCATGAACCACTGAGCCAGGCCGCCCTTGGAGGTGCCGATGATCAGCGAGATGCCGCCCACCAGCTGGGTGCTGGCCGTGACTTCGGTGTTGGCATCTTCCAGCAGCTTGTAGCGACCGTTGAGACTCTTGTCGCGCAGGCTGAACACGTCGGCCTGGGCCCGTCCATTGATCACATACAGCCATTGCTGGCGCGGATCGATGTACATCGCCTTCACCGCCTCGGTCATCTGCGGCAGCTCGATGCGGCTCTGCTCGCTGGTGACTTCGCCGGTCATCATGTTTTCTTCGCGGGTCAGCTTCAGCACATGCAGTTGCGAACCGGTGGAACCGGCGATGATCAGCGACGAGTCGGTGGCGTTGAGGTTGACGTGTTCCAGCGCGCCGCCCTGCTCGTTCAGGGTGATCGGGGTGTCGCCGTAGGGGTACTCGATGGCCGGCGAGATGGTCTTCTTGCCGTCCGGGTAGCTGACCTTGTAGGTGTGACGGAACACCAGGGCCTGGCCGTTGGACAGGCCGACCACCACCAGCGGATTGCCGGGCTGGTCCTTGCCGATGGAGGTGACGCTGGCGCCCGCCGGGATCGGCAGGTCGACCTTGCGTAGCTCGGCACCGCTGTCGATGTCGAAAAACAGCGCCTGGCCCTTGTCGGAAACGCGCATGCCGACCTGATTCTGCTCTTCCAGAGAGAACATCAGCGGCTTGCCGGCGTCCTGCATCCAGGCAGGCGTCAGAGGGTCCTTGGCGGTCAGCTCGGCCCCTTGGAACAGCGGCGCGACAACGTAGGCGAGGAAGAAGAAGATCAGGGTGATCGCACCCAGCACCGCCAGGCCGCCGACAAGGACGTACCAGCGAGTCAGACGATCTTTGAGCGCGCGGATGCGGCGCTTGCGTTGCAGTTCAGGCGTATTGAAGTCAATGCGCTTGGGGGGAGAAGTCGTAGTCATGGGGGAGTTGGCCAGATCATTCATGCGCACACCCTAGCGATCCTGTATGACAGAAAGATGACAATGCAGTGACGCAACAAATCCGCCGCGTGGCAGAGCCTGCAGCGGACAGAAAAATGAGGTTGCAGGAGCCGACTCACCGGCGAACAGAGCCTTGAGCGCTAGTCGCCCTGAAGGGCGCTTTCGCTGGCAAGCGGAACGCCGCCCGGCCAGCTCCTACGAAAACCAGAAGGTCCGGGGAGCCCGGACCTTCTGCGGCGGCTTATGCGCCTTCTTTCAGACCCAGGTCAGCCAGGGCCTTGGCGGCCACCTTGGCTGGCAGTGGGATGTAGCCGTCTTTCACGACCACTTCCTGACCCTGTTTGGACAGGACCAGTTTCACGAACTCGGCTTCCAGCGGGGCCAGAGGCTTGTTCGGGGCCTTGTTGACGTAGACGTAGAGGAAGCGCGACAGCGGGTACTTGCCGTTCAGGGCGTTTTCTTCGGTGTCTTCGATGAAGTCGCTGCTGCCTTTCTTGGCCAGGGCCACGGTCTTCACGCTGGCGGTCTTGTAGCCGATGCCCGAGTAGCCGATGCCGTTCAGCGAGGAGCTGATGGACTGCACCACCGACGCCGAACCGGGTTGCTCGTTGACGTTAGGCTTGTAGTCGCCTTTGCACAGGGCTTCTTCCTTGAAGTAGCCGTAGGTGCCGGATACCGAGTTGCGACCGAACAGCTGAACCGGCTTGTTGGCCAGGTCGCCCTTCACGCCCAGGTCGCCCCAGGTCTTCACTTCTTCTTTAGCGCCGCACAGACGAGTCGAGGAGAAGATCGCGTCGACCTGTTCCATGGTCAGGTGCTGGATCGGGTTGTCCTTGTGCACGAACACCGCCAGGGCGTCCACGGCCACCGGGATAGCGGTTGGCTTGTAGCCGTACTTCTGCTCGAAGGCCGCGAGTTCCGTGTCCTTCATCTTGCGGCTCATAGGGCCCAGGTTGGAGGTGCCTTCGGTCAGCGCGGGTGGCGCGGTGGCGGAGCCGGCGGCCTGAATCTGAATGTTGACGTTCGGGTATTCTTTTTTGTAGTTCTCGGCCCACAGGGTCATCAGGTTCGCCAAGGTATCGGAACCGACGCTGGACAGGTTGCCCGACACACCAGTGGTCTTGGTGTAGCTCGGGATAGCAGGGTCAACAGCGGCAACCGCGTGGGCAGTCGCAACGCCAGCGGCGACAAAGGTCATTGCCGCCATCAAACGCTTCAGTTTCATGCCTTACTCCTAGCAGATAGGGTGTGTTAAGTCGGGGCCAAGTATCTGTAGGCCGTGTGAACACTCTATGTCCGGAATATGACAATTAGATGAAAGGCCAGCATTCCTCAACGGAAGCTGGCCTTTGCTTATTGTGTCGGTAGGAGCCGGCTGGCCGGCGAACCCATCTAAATGGGCATCAAGCCTGTCAGCGGCCCTTCTTCCACAGGTACAGCCCCACCAGCAGGCCGATGCCGCAAATGATTGCCACATAGTAGGCCGGGCCCATCGGGCTCTCCTTGAGCAGCCAGGTCACCACCATCGGCGTCAGGCCACCGAAGATCGCGTAGGCCAGGTTGTAGGAAAACGACAGGCCGCTGAAGCGCACCGCTGCCGGGAACGCCTTGACCATCACATAAGGCACCGCGCCGATGGTGCCGACGAACAGGCCGGTCAGGGCATACAGCGGGAACAGCCACTGCGGGTTGTCCAGCAGGCCGTGATAGAAGGTCCAGGAGGTGGCCAGCAACAAGGCGCTGCCGAAGACGAAGACCTTGCCGGCACCGAAACGGTCCGCCAGGGCTCCGGAGGCGACGCAACCCAGACTCAGGAACACGATCGCCAGGCTGTTGGCTTCCAAGGCAGTGATGGCCGGGAATTTATAGACGGTCTGCAGCACCGTAGGAGTCATCAGGATCACCACGATGATCCCGGCGGACAGCAGCCAGGTCAGCAGCATGGAAATGACGATGGCGCCACGGTGGTCGCGCAGCACCGCCCGCAGCGGCAGCTCTTCGGCCAGGGCCTTGCGCAGTTGCAGTTCGGCGAACACCGGGGTTTCGTGCAGCAGACGGCGCAGGTACACCGAGAACAGACCGAACACCCCGCCCAGCAGGAACGGGATACGCCAGGCGTAGTCCGCCACTTCCACCGGGGTATAGATGCTGTTGATCGCGGTGGCCACCAGCGAGCCCAGGAGAATCCCGGCGGTCAGGCCCGAGGTCAGGGTGCCGCAGGCATAGCCGATATGCCGCTGGGGCACGTGTTCGGAAACGAATACCCAGGCGCCGGGCACTTCACCGCCGATGGCCGCGCCCTGGATCACCCGCATCAACAGCAACAGGATCGGCGCCCACAGGCCGATCTGCGCGTAGGTCGGCAGCAGGCCCATGATCAGAGTCGGCACCGCCATCATGAAGATGCTCAGGGTGAACATCTTCTTGCGCCCCAGCAGGTCGCCGAAGTGGGCCATGACAATCCCGCCCAGGGGCCGCGCCAGGTAACCGGCGGCGAAGATGCCAAAAGTCTGCATCAGGCGCAGCCACTCAGGCATGTCCGCCGGGAAGAACAGCTTGCCGACCACGGTGGCGAAGAACACGAAGATGATGAAGTCGTAGAACTCCAGCGCACCGCCCAAGGCAGACAGCGACAGGGTCTTGTAGTCACTTCGGGTCAAGGGACGGGCGGGCTGCGCTGGCTGCGCGGCGCTCGAGGGCACAGTGGTCATGGCAAGGGCTTCTCTTATTAGTCGGTTCTGGAAGCCGCAACAGCGCTGGTTGGGGCCTGGCAGGTTCGGCACGATAGCAAATTGTTCGAATGCGTACACAGCGGCGCACAAATGACTCACAAATTTGCGAACTGAGTGGGTCGTCGCGGAGTCTATCGACCGATATACTCGCAAACCTCGAAGCGCAAAGCCGCTTCTGGCAAGGGTTGCTGTGCGAAAGCGCTGCTGCGCGCCCCAGTCCATGGATAGTGCCAGTCGATTTCGCAGAGTTTCTCTTTAGCACGCCTTAGAAAGAACGTGACGAACGTAGTATGTTCGGGCTGAATCGTTTTTCCTGAAGACGGCTATTCACCTGAAGTACCCATGAAGCGTCACGGGTCAGAGGCCCCCCGGCATGATAGAACTCGAACAAGAAGATCCAATCCCGCAAGGCGACCTGGCCCTGCAAATCACCGCTTTGCCCCGTGAAACCAACGGCTTTGGCGATATTTTCGGCGGCTGGCTGGTGGCGCAGATGGACCTGGCGGGCACCGCCATGGCCAGTCGCGTTGCTGGTGGCAGGGTGGCCACCGTGGCCATCGATCGCATGGCGTTCCTGGTGCCAGTGGCAGTGGGCGCGCAGCTGTCCTTCTATACCCAGACCCTGGAGATCGGCCGCAGCTCGATCCAGATGATGGTGGAAGTGTGGAGCGACGATCCCCTGTCCAGCGAATGGCGCAAGGTCACCGAAGCGGTGTTCGTATTCGTCGCCATCGACGGCAGCGGCCGCACCCGTTCGGTCCCGCCCCGCGCGCGTTAAACCTGGAGGCTGTTATGCGGTCCATAACAGCCCAAACCTTGCGAACGAGATCAGCAGCATGCCTACGCCCCACGTTGAAACGGTGAAACTGGATGAACTGAACTGCTGGCGCATTCGCCACGGTGACGCCGAACTGTTGGTGGCCCAGCAAGGCGCGCACATCCTCAGTTATCAAGTGGCCGGGCAACAGCCGCTGATCTGGCTCAACGACGAGGCGCAGTTCAAGACAGGCAAAAGCATCCGCGCCGGGGTTCCGGTGTGCTGGCCCTGGTTCGGCAACTTTGCGCGCAACCCGCAAAGCGTGCAGGCCATGCGCCAAAGCGCTGAACCGGCACCGGCCCACGGTCTGGTGCGGGCCTGCGACTGGGAACTGCAAGGCATCGAGAGTGAAGGCGACAGCTTGCTGGTGCATCTGCGCCTGCCCTGCCCCGCAGGCGGCTTCCCCGGCTGGCCCCATCAAGTGGAACCGAGCCTGAGCATCCGCCTCGACGAGCAACTGCACATCAGCCTTAGCAGCCATAACCTGGGCACTGAAAGCGTGAGCATCAGCCAGGCACTGCACAGCTACTTCGCGGTCAGCGATGTGCGCAAGGTGCAGGTGGAGGGCGTGGACGGGCTGAACTACATCGAAACCCTGGAAGACTGGAAAACCAAGGTGCAGAACGGCGCCCTGCGCTTTAGCGGCGAGACCGACCGCATCTACCTGAATGTTCCGGCGCAGCTGGAGATCGTCGACCCGCAGTGGCAACGACGGATTCGCCTGAACAGTGAAGGCTCGCGCACCGCAGTGATCTGGAACCCCTGGATCGACCGCGCCGCGCAATTCAGCGACATGGCCAACGACGGCTGGCAGCGCATGCTGTGCATCGAGACCGCCAACGTGATGGACGACATCGTCACCCTGGCCCCCGGCGCCCGCCACACCCTGAGCGTGAGCATCAGCGGCACCCCGCTCTGACCCCGCCTGCTCCGTAGGAGCTGGCTTGCCAGCGAAGAGGCCCTCAGGACCGCTTTCGCCGGCAAGCCGGCTCCTACCGCTCAACGGCGTTCAAATGCGCCGCTTCAGAGATCCGACTCCTGAACCACCCGCACCTTCGCCGCATCCAGGGCGTAGGCCGCGTCGGCCAGGTCATTGCTGACCTTCTCGATCTTCAAGGTGCCCGTCACCCACAGCGGCGTGTAAATGTCATCCAGCTTCACGCCCTTGGGAAAGCGCACCAGCACCAGCTGGTTGGGCGGCGGTGGCGGCACGTGGATGCAGGCGCCCGGATACGGCACCAGGAAAAACAGCGTGCTGCGCCCCTTGGCATCGGCTTCCAGTGGCACCGGATAACCGCCAAGGCGGATCTGCTTGTCGTTCATCGCTGGTACGGTCTTGGTGGAATACATCACCGCCGGCAAGCCCTTGCTTTGCTTCAGGCCACCCTTGTCGGTGAAGGTGCCGTTGGCTTCGGGGGAGTTGTGGTCGATTTCCGGCATCTGCTCCAGGGCCTTCTGGTCCGACTTGGGCATCAGCTCCAGCCAGTCGGTTTCCGGCAGTTCGCCAGCCTGGGCCAGGCCACAGCCCAGCAGAACAAAGGTCAATAGAAGACGGCGCATGAGAGGGTGGCTCGGTCAAAAAGGAAGGACGTGAAAACCCGGGCATTCTAGTGCCCAAACCGTCGGCTGCGTTGAAGTTTCAGATGAAGAAAAGGGCTCCCCTCCGCACGAGCGGCAGAGGGGGCTTGCAGGCTGGATCAGCTTTTTTTGATAAAGCTGTAGACCACCAGCAGGACAATCGCGCCCACCAGCGCACCGATGAAACCGGCACCTTGGCCAACCTCATAGAGACCCAGAGCACGGCCACCATAAGTGGCTGCAAAGGAGCCGGCAACGCCCAGCAGGATGGTCATGATCCAGCCCATGCTGTCGTCTCCCGGTTTGAGGAAACGCGCCAGCAGACCAACGATCAAGCCGATGAAAATGGTTCCAATAATGCCCATGGCTGTTCCTCTGTAGGGGGGATCAAGCCAAAGCCTAGTCAGCACTTTGGCATCCTGCTATCAGAGAACGGCGGGAAACGAAGGTTCCCGCCAGCCGGAGGATTTGTTACTCGGCGATCAGCGCTTGCACCTTGAGGATCTGCGCTTGCAGGGTCGCCTGATCGGCGCAGCGCAGGTTGGCGTGGCCGACCTTGCGCCCGACCTTGAAGGCCTTGCCGTAGTGATGCAAATGGCAGTCGTCAATGGCGATGACTTTGTCCACCGGCGGCACTTCACCGATGAAGTTGATCATGGCGCTCTCGCCGACTTTGGCGGTGGAGCCCAGGGGCAGGCCGGCCACCGCCCGCAGGTGGTTTTCGAACTGGCTGCACTCGGCGCCTTCGGTGGTCCAGTGCCCGGAGTTGTGCACCCGCGGAGCGATCTCGTTGGCCTTGAGGCCACCGTCGACTTCGAAGAATTCGAAGGCCATGACGCCGACGTAATCCAGCTGCTTGAGCACGCGGCTGGAGTAATCCTCGGCCAGGGCCTGCAGCGGGTGATCGCTGCTGGCCACCGACAGACGCAGGATGCCGCTGTCGTGGGTGTTGTGCACCAGCGGGTAGAAACGGGTTTCCCCGTCACGGGCACGCACGGCGATCAGCGAGACTTCGCCGGTGAACGGCACGAAGCCTTCCAGCAGGCAAGGCACGCTACCCAGTTCGGCGAAGGTGCCTTCGACGTCGGCGGCGCTGCGCAGGACCTTCTGGCCCTTGCCGTCGTAACCCAGGGTGCGGGTCTTGAGCACGGCAGGCAGGCCGATGCGCGCCACGGCAGCGTCGAGATCCGCCTGGGACTGGATGTCGGCGAACTCCGGGGTAGGAATCCCCAGGTCCTTGAACATGCTCTTCTCGAACCAGCGATCGCGGGCGATGCGCAGGGCTTCGGCGCTCGGGTAGACCGGCACGAACTGCGAGAGGAAGGCCACGGTTTCCGCCGGCACGCTCTCGAATTCGAAGGTCACCAGATCCACTTCATCGGCCAGCTGGCGCAGGTGATCCTGGTCGCCGTAGTCGGCCCGCAGGTGTTCGCCCAGGGCAGCGGCGCAAGCATCCGGCGCCGGGTCGAGGAAAGCGAAGTTCATTCCCAGCGGAGTCCCCGCCAGGGCCAACATGCGGCCCAACTGGCCGCCACCGATTACACCGATCTTCATCGTCAACAACCTCAGGCGACGCGCGGGTCTGGATTGTCCAGGACGCTGTCTGTCTGTTCAGCACGGAATTTTTTCAGCACCGCGTGGAACTGCGGGTGCTTGGCGCCCAGGATGCTCGCCGAGAGCAGGGCCGCGTTGATCGCACCCGCCTTGCCGATGGCCAGGGTGGCCACGGGGATGCCGGCCGGCATCTGCACGATGGACAGCAGCGAATCCACGCCCGAGAGCATCGACGACTGCACCGGCACGCCCAGCACCGGCAGGTGGGTCTTGGCCGCACACATGCCCGGCAAGTGCGCCGCGCCGCCGGCACCGGCGATGATCACCTCGATGCCACGCGCCTCAGCCTCTTCGGCGTACTGGAACAGCAGGTCCGGGGTGCGGTGTGCGGAAACCACCTTCACCTCGTAAGGGATGCCGAGCTTTTCCAGCATATCGGCGGTGTGGCTAAGGGTGGACCAATCGGACTTGGAGCCCATGATCACGCCAACCAGTGCACTCATCGTCGTGCCTCTTCTCTCTGGGCGCCCGCAGGCGCGTCAAAAACAACAAGCCACGCGAAAATGCGTGGCTTGACTGTACGAATTATGGCCGGACGAACCGGCCGAAGGCCGCGCAGTATACCGAAAAAGCCGCGCTAAACGCACTTTCGCCGACCATCTGTCGAACAAAGTATTTCCGGCGCAAAACCCCGGTTTTATTGACTCCCAGGTCAATCCCGTCCCCCTCGCAGGCGCTGGCTTGCCAGCGAAGAGACCCACCCTGCGATCACCACCCTCCCGGCCGACGCCTTCGCCGGCAAGCCGGCTCCTAGGTGGCCGCAGCTTGTGCGGCGGCGCCTTCCAGCTTGCGCCAGAGCAAGCGCACGTTGGCCTTGCGCACCAGGGCGCAGCGGTACAGGCGGATCTCCAGCGGCACATGCCATTGCGCGCCGCCGCAAACCACCAGTTCACCTCGGGCCAGTTCGGCACGCACGCTCAACTGCGGCACCCAGGCGATGCCCAGCCCTTCCAATGCCATGCTCTTGAGGCTGTCGGCCATGGCGGTCTCATAAACCGTGGTGAAACGCAGGTTGCGCTGGCGCAGCAGCAGATTCACCGAACGCCCGAGAAAGGCCCCGGCGCTGTACGCCAGCAGCGGCACGCTGGCCTCGCCTTCCAGGTCGAACAGCGGCTTGCCCTGGGGGTCGGCGGCACACACCGGGAGCATCTCGGTGTGCCCCAGGTGCAGCGAGGGGAAGATTTCCGAATCCATCTGCAAGGCGGCGTCCGGGTCGTAGAAGGCCAGCATCAGGTCGCAGCCGCCTTCGCGCAGGGCGTGCACCGCATCGCCGACGTTGGTGGCCACCAGCCGCGTGGCGATATTCAGTCCTTCATTGCGCAACTGGGCAATCCAGCGCGGGAAGAAGCCCAGCGCCAGGGAGTGGGCCGCCGCCACCTGCATCACCTCACCCTGCCCGCCTTCCAGATGGTGCAGGTGGCGTACCACCTCGCCGAGCTGTTCGACCACGGTGCGCGCGGTGACCAGGAACAACTGCCCTGCCGCCGTCAGTTCCACCGGCGTGCGCGAGCGGTTGACCAGGGTCAGGCCCAGGGCCGCTTCCAGGCTGCGGATGCGCCGACTGAACGCCGGCTGGGTCACGAAACGTCGCTCGGCAGCCTGGGAAAAGCTGCGGGTGGCGGCCAGGGCACTGAAGTCCTCGAGCCATTTGCTTTCCAGATTCATCACGTCCTCCCGGACACGCACCATTTTAGGTCACACGCTCGCCGGCAACCCGGCGTCACACCGCTATTATGCCGAATATGCATAGCCCAGTGTTTAACAGCATTGGCCCAAAAATTCCCTTCGGCCTAGGATTCGCAGCGTTCCCGGCACAGACCGGGTCCCTACCGAGATGATCTTCGTCATGTCCTCCGCTGCATCATTCCGCACCGAAAAAGACCTGCTTGGCGTACTCGAAGTACCCGCTCAAGCGTATTACGGCATCCAGACCCTGCGAGCGGTGAACAACTTCCGCCTCTCCGGTGTTCCGATTTCGCATTACCCGAAATTGGTGGTCGGCCTGGCAATGGTCAAGCAGGCAGCTGCTGACGCCAACCGCGAGCTGGGTCAGCTCAGCGAAGCCAAGCACGCTGCCATCAGCGAAGCTTGTGCCCGTCTGATCCGCGGCGATTTCCACGATGAGTTCGTGGTGGACATGATTCAAGGCGGCGCTGGCACTTCAACCAACATGAATGCCAACGAAGTCATCGCCAACATCGCGCTGGAGGCCATGGGCCACAGCAAGGGCGAATACCAGTACCTGCACCCGAACAACGACGTGAACATGGCGCAGTCCACCAACGACGCCTACCCGACCGCGATCCGCCTGGGTCTGCTGCTGGGTCACGACGCCCTGCTGGCCAGCCTCGACAGCCTGATCCAGTCGTTCGCCGCCAAAGGCGTCGAGTTCAGCCACGTCTTGAAGATGGGCCGTACCCAGCTGCAAGACGCCGTGCCGATGACCCTCGGCCAGGAATTCCGCGCCTTCGCCACCACTCTGGGTGAAGACCTGGCGCGCCTGAAGACCCTGGCCCCCGAGCTGCTGACCGAAGTCAACCTGGGCGGCACCGCCATCGGCACCGGCATCAACGCCGACCCGCGTTACCAGGCCCTGGCCGTGCAACGCCTGGCCGTCATCAGCGGCCAGCCGGTTGTTCCAGCTGCCGACCTGATCGAAGCCACTTCCGACATGGGCGCCTTCGTGCTGTTCTCCGGCATGCTCAAGCGTACCGCCGTGAAGCTGTCGAAGATCTGCAACGACCTGCGCCTGCTGTCCAGCGGCCCACGCACCGGCATCAACGAAATCAACCTGCCAGCGCGCCAGCCAGGCAGCTCGATCATGCCCGGCAAGGTCAACCCGGTGATCCCGGAAGCCGTGAACCAGGTAGCGTTCCAAGTTATCGGCAACGACCTGGCCCTGACCATGGCGGCCGAAGGCGGCCAACTGCAACTGAACGTGATGGAGCCGCTGATCGCCTTCAAGATCTTCGACTCGATCCGCCTGCTGCAACGCGCCATGGACATGCTGCGCGAGCACTGCATCACCGGCATCACCGCCAACGAAACCCGTTGCCGCGAACTGGTGGAACACTCCATCGGCCTGGTCACCGCGCTGAACCCGTACATCGGCTATGAAAACGCCACCCGTATCGCCCGCATCGCCCTGGAAAGTGGCCGTGGCGTACTGGAACTGGTGCGCGAAGAAGGCCTGCTGGACGACGCCATGCTCGACGACATCCTGCGTCCGGAAAACATGATTGCCCCGCGCCTGGTTCCGCTGAAAGCGTAACCACCGCGACACCGAAACATGCAACACCGCTCACCAGGTTGAGGGACTAGACACCTCTCACCTTTTGAGGGCTTGGAGCTTCGTCTCCAGGCCCTTTTTTTTGCCTGGAGAAAAGCAGAGTTTGTAAGGGGATGCCGCCCAGCATCGAAGCAGATTCGCTTTGTTTTGTAGGGCAAATCCGAGAGAATCCCCCACGCCTTTGAGCGCCTTGTACCCCTTCGAACGATCAGGCAGTCTCCCGGTGCCGCTGCCAAATCAGCGGCCCGGATGTGGAAGTCTGGGATAAAGGACGTGCAGTCGTCTCATTCGAACACCCTTGCCGATGCGGCTTGAGTGAACTCGATCTATGGCGGCTGTGCGTAGGGCACCCTCGGGTGCGCCGGTTCCTTTAGCCCGGTCTTCCACACCTGCGCACGGCTGCCACCCTCTCATGTGGAAGTGAGATCCGGCGGTTTCTTAAACGCTAAAGGAATCAGTCTCATGAAAAAGCTCGTCCCCGATCCACCCTTGTCTACCGATCATCCACGCCGTGACCCGGAGCTGGACCGCGCCAACGCCAACCTGCTGGCCGCCTTGCACGGCACCCGTCATCGCCCCTTCGGCCTGCGCGATGGCCAAGGCCATCCGCTGTTCGCCGTGCAACCCCAGGTGAATGCCGAAGACGCCCTGATGCACGTCTCCCTGCTGCTCAAATGCGCCGAAGAGGTGTCCGATGAAATCACCGAACGGGCCAGCGGCATCGAACGCGGACTGATCTGGTCCATGGTGCACTCGGTTGAAATGGCCCGCGCCGTGGTTGACGCCCTGCTCGACGGCGCCCGCCCCGGCCCCGCCTAAAACACCGCCCCGTAGGAGCTGGCTTGCCAGCGAAGAGGCCGGCCCTGCCTTCAGCGGCATTCCGGCTGACGCTTTCGCCGGCAAGCCGGCTCCTACAGGTCTTGCGAACATCGTGGGGCCCTTGTTTTAAACCAGCACAATCCATCGCCCAAGGTGGATAATCGCCCCTCCCAAACATCCGCCATCCCCGAGGCACCGCAGTCGATGGACCCGACGCACACCCAAGCCCTGCAACAGCTACGCAAGCTGATCCCCATCGGCCTGCGCCACGCCCAGGCCCTGCTGGAACGCTGCGCAGGCGATCCGCAGCAAGCCGCCGAGCTCTACAAAGCCGAGCTGTTGCAGGTGCTGGTAGACAAATCCGGCTTGCCCCCCGAACAAGCCCGGGAATACCTGCTCAACGCCGGCTACGACCTGAACCGCGCCCTGCACGCTATAGAAGAAGCGCGCTTCACCCTGACCCAGCGCATCCTGCGCAAGCATCACCGAAACAAAGGCCAGGCCCTGGACCTGATCGCTCAGGCCATCGAAACCACCGAGCAACTGCCGCGCCAGTACTGGCTGGATTTCGAACGTCTGGAACAACTGCCCCCGGCACCGCGTTGCTTCATGGTGCTCCACGAGTGGCTGGCCTTCGAGGACTGGGAGGGTTTCGACAGCGCCCTGCACTTTCACCTGCCCCAGGCGATCGCTCAGTTCAGGCTCCTGCAACTGGACGCCCTGGCAGACACCCTGGAACAGGCCGATCAACGCCAGCAACAGTTGCGCTCCGCGCAGGGCGCAAGCGACAGCGCCACCGAGCTGGCGGCTCGGGTCAATCAGGACCCGCTCTTCAACCGTTGCCAGGACAGCTACCGCCAACATCGATCCCAGCTCGACGAGCGTCTGTTGGAGTGGGTGGTACTGCATCAGCAAGCATTTCCCGCCTGAGCGGCACGGTCGCTGCTCACGCCACTCCTCGTCACACCCCAGAAGCCGGTAGACTGCCGCCCTCACCGAACACGGACCTCGGATTCAGCCCCCATGGAATTGCACTACAGCATCACCCCCGCCCACACCGACGCCTGGATTGCCGAACCGCTGAAGCAGGAACTGCTCAAGGATGATCAGCAGCATGTCCGGGCCATGACCACATTTGCCCGGTGGCAAAGCCGCTTTATCGGTCCCGTGATGTTCACCCTGTGCCTGGTCGGCGGCTGCCTGTCGATCTACTTCCCCGAGCGCAACTTCACCCCGGAGAAGGTCATCGCCATGGTGGCCTTCGCGTTGATCTTCATCCCCCTGTGGTGGCGCTTTTCCGGGCGCTGGATCAAGCACCTGCAAGCCCGTATTGCCGCCACCCCGATCAAACCCCAAGCGCCGTTGCGCGGGTTGAGTCAGCGCCTGATCGAAACCCGGTTGCGGGCCGTCAAAGGCACCTATTACCTGAATTTCGACGATCAGGGCTTCACCCTGCTCAACGCCCGCGGAGGTCAGAGCAGCCTGGCCTGGAAGCAGATTGTGCATGTGCAGGAAATAACGGATTTCTACCTCGTGGCTGACGCCGATATGGCCCGCGAGGGCATGGCCTGTTTCATCGCCAAACACAGTGACCTGATGCCGGTCGAGGAATACCAGCAAAAGCTGCAGGGGTTTCTGAGCAAATGCCCAGTGGCGCCGTCAGCCCACTGAGCACACCTCGCAACGCCCCCTCGACGCCCCACAAACGGAATTTGCATGCACACATCAGCGTCCTCCCCCCGCCCTGCCCGCGCGCTGGCCATCCTCGGCACTGGCCACGCCCTGCCGCAGCAGGTGGTCACCAGTATTGAACTGGACAGCCAGCTCGGCCTGGAAACCGGCAGCGTAGCGCGCATCAGCGGAGTGCAGCAGCGCCACGTCGCCGGCCCCGCGGACACTGCCGCCAGCCTCGGCGCCAGCGCCGCGCTCCAGGCCCTGCACGCGGCGGGCCTGGAGCTGGATCAGCTGGACCTGATCGTCTGCGCCAGCGGCACCATGGACCAGGGCATGCCCTGCAATGCGGCGCTGCTGCAACGAGAGCTGGGCCTGGGGCAGTCGGGCATTCCGGCCATGGACATCAACGCCAGTTGCCTGGGCTTTATTGCCGCCCTGGACACCCTGTCCTGGCCGATCCAGGCCGGGCATTACCGGCGCGTACTGCTGGTGTGCGCCGACATCGCCTCCTGTGGCCTGGACTGGCAGCAGGTGGAAGTCTGCGGCATCTTCGGCGACGGTGCGGCAGCGGTAGTGCTGGAAGCGGGCGACGGCGGCCCGAAGATCCTCGCCTCGCGCCTCAAGACCTACGCCGAAGGCGCCGCGCTGTGCCAGATCCCCGCCGGCGGTTCGCGCTTTCATCCGCGGCGCATCCAGGTGCCGTTCGAGCCCCTGACCAGCTTCGCCATGCAGGGCAAAGGCGTGTTCCGCCTCGCGGCCAAGTACCTGCCCGAACTGATGGACGATTTGCTGCAGCAAGCCGCACTGCCCCTTGCGCAGATCGACTGGATCATCCCCCATCAAGCCAGCCAGCAAGCCATGCAGCATGCGGCCAAGCGCCTGAGCCTGGGGCCGGAGAAGGTCATCGATATCTTTGCCCAGCATGGCAATCAGGTGGCGGCGTCCCTGCCCACCGCTCTGGACATCGCAGTGCGCGACGGGCGCATTCAACGCGGGCAAACCCTGATGCTGATCGGCACCGGCGCGGGCCTGTCCCTCGGCGGCATGATCCTGGAGTTTTGATGAAGATCCTGGTCACCGGCGGCACCGGTTTTATCGGACGGCATCTGGTCTGGAAGCTAGCCGCCGAAGGCTGCGAGGTGCAGTTCAGCGGGCGCAACCCCGAGGCGGCGGCGCAAGTCATTGCCCACAGCCCGGCGCCCGTGCGCTGGCTACCCCTGGAGCACGGCAGCCCGTTGGCCAAACGCCTGCTGGCCGATGCCAGCCGCGAGCATGACGCCATCGTCCATTGCGCTGCGCTGTCTTCGCCCTGGGGTTCGCCCCAGGCGTTTGCCCGGGCCAACCTCGACTCCACCGCCGAGGTGATCCACGCCTGCAGCAAGAACCGCATTGCGCGGCTGGTGCATATCTCCACCCCGAGCCTGTACTTCAACTTCAGCGACCGCTTGGGTATCCGCGAAGACCAGCCGCTGCCAGCCCCGGTGAACGACTACGCCCGCAGCAAGGCCCAGGCCGAAACCCTGCTGGCAGACGCCAAGTTGCCCGAATGCGTGATCCTGCGGCCCCGGGCGGTGTTCGGCCCCTGGGACGCGACCCTGATGCCGCGCCTGCTGCGGGTGATGCAGCGCGGGGCGATTCCGCTGATGCGCGGCGGCCAGGCACAGCTGGACCTGACCTGCGTCGACAATCTGGTGCACGCCGTGTGGCTGGCGCTGACCCGGCCCCTGCCGCGCCCGCTGTGCGTCTACAACCTGAGCAACGGCACGCCCCTGGCCTTCAAGGACCTGCTGCAACAGATGGCCGAGCACTTCCGCCTGCCCCTGCGCACCCGTCGCCTGCCCTGGCCTCTGGTGCATGGCGTGGCGCGCCTGCTGGAGCTCAAGGCGCGCCTGGGCAACGGTGCCGAACCCTTGATTACCCGCTACGGCGCAGGCGTCCTGGCCTTCAGCCAGACCCTGGACATCAGCGCCATCCAGCGCGAGCTGGGCTACCGCCCGGTGATCAGCCAGGAACAGGGCATCGCCCAGCACGCCCAATGGTGGCTGGCCCAACAGAGGCAAAGACCATGAGCCGCCGCGTGAGCTTGAAGATCCTGCGGGCCGGCTGGTGTCAGCACCTGGAATGCATGGCCGACCGCGGCGGGCGCCTGGCGCCGGTGCAGTTTCCGGCGCTGTGCGGGCTGATCCAGCACCCGGACCACGGCTGGATTCTGTACGACACCGGCTACGCCGAGCACTTCTTCCAGGCCACCCGCGCCCTGCCCGAGCGCCTGTACCGCAGCGCGGTGCCGGTGCAGTTGCCGGTGGTCGAGCAGTTGGGCGCGCAGTTGCATGAGCTGGGCATCGGCCCGGGGGATATCCGCTACGTGATCATTTCCCACTTCCACGCCGACCATATCGCCGGCCTGCGGGATTTTGCCAATGCGCGCTTTATCGCCCTGGAGGCCGATTACCGACATATCGACAGCCTGCGCGGTCAGCGTTGGCGCGCCACCCTTGGCGGCCATCTGCCGGGCTTGCTGCCGGACGACTTCAGCGCCCGTCTACGCCTGGCTGAAGCCAGCCCCAGCTGTGCGCTGCCGGGCTGGATGGCGCCCTTCGAGCAGGGCCTGGACCTGTTCGGCGATGGCAGCCTGATCGGCGTGCCGCTGCCCGGGCACAGCGAAGGCCAGTTAGGCCTGTTCATCCCCGACGCCCAGGGCCGGCCGGTGTTCCTGGTGGCCGACGCCTGCTGGTCGGTGCCGGCTTGCCGCGCCGAGCGCCTGCCAGCTGCACCGGCACTGTGGTTTGCCAGCGCCGACCGCCAGCAATACGTACGTACCTACAGCGGCCTGGGCCAACTGATCCGCCGCGAACCGGCGGTAGCGGTGCTGCCGTCCCATTGCACCCAGGCCTGGGAGGCGTTCAGCAATGAACAGTGAGCGTCTTGTGGGCACCCTGCGCAGCATCGGCGCCTTCGTGTTCAGCCGCTACGCCCTGCGCTTTCGCCGTCGCGAGCGGCTGGAAGCCTGGCAGGCCCGGCGCCTGCGGCACTTCATGGCCCGGGTCATGCCCCGTGGCCAGCGCTTCAAGGGGCTGACCCACGACGACCTGCACCGCCTGCCGATCATGGACAAGGCAGCGCTGATGAGCGACTTCGCCGGCTTCAACACCCGCGCCCTGGGCCTGGAACAAGTGTTGCCGGTGGCCCTGCAGGCGGAACGTTCCCGGGACTTCAGCCCGACCCTGGGGGACATCACCGTGGGCCTGTCCAGCGGTACCTCGGGGGCCCAGGGGGTGTTCCTGGTCAGCAGCGTGGAACGCCAACGCTGGGCCGGCATCCTGCTGGCGCGCACCCTGCCCCGGGCCCTGCTGCCGCGGCTGGTATGCCCCTGGCTGGCGCCGCTGCGGATCGCCTTTTTCCTGCGGGCCAACAGCCGCCTGTACACCACCCTGGCCAGCCGCCGCATCGACTTCGCCTTTCATGACCTGACCCTGGGCCTGGCCGCCTCCCTGGAACGCCTCAACCAACAGAACCCGGACGTGCTGGTGGCCCCGGCCACAGTGCTGCGGGGGCTGGCCCAGGCGGCCCTGGCCGGGCAGCTGACGATCCGCCCACGGCACATCCTGTCGGTGGCCGAAGTGCTGGAAAGCACTGACGCCGAGCGGGTGCAGCAAGCCTTCGGGCGCAAGCCGCAGCAGATCTATCAGGCCAGCGAAGGCTTCCTCGGCTACACCTGCGAGGCCGGCACCCTGCACCTGAATGAAAGCCACCTGCACATCGAGCCGCAATGGCTGGACCCTGAGCACACGCGCTTCCAGCCGATCATCACCGACTTTTCCCGGCGTACGCAGCTGATCGTGCGTTATCGCCTCAACGACATTCTGCGGGTGGCCAGCGCGCCCTGCCCCTGTGGCCGTGCGGAGCGGGCCATCGCCGCCGTGGAAGGCCGCGCCGACGAAATCCTCTGGCTGCCGCGGCTCGACGGCCAGCAGTTGGCACCGCTCTACCCCGACGTATTGCGCCGGGCCCTGCTGATGCTTGGGGCGGCGCTTGAGGAATACCAAATCCACCAGCGCGGGCTGCTCTGGCAGATCAACCTGCACACCCGCGGCGACTACCACGGGCTGTGCCAGCGCTTGAGCGAGGCCCTCGCCGAGCTCTGCGCGCAACAAGGTCTGCAGATGCCGGAGCTGAGCTTCGGCCACTGGCAGGCGCCGCCGCCACAGACGAAAAGACGCCGCCTGCTGATGCTGCAACTTCCCGAGGGACTGCCATGCGTGTATTGATTCTCGGCGCCCGGGCCCCGGCCTGCCTGGAGTGGGCCCGGGCCTTCAGCCAAGCCGGCTGGACGGTGACCGTGGCCGATTCCCTGGCCCAGCCCCTGAGCCGTTTCAGCCGCGCCGCCGAGCACTTCGTGCGCCTGCCGGAGCCGCGCCACAACCCCCAAGCCTGGATCGAGGCCCTGGCCGCGGTCATCCGCCAACAGGCCATCGACCTGCTGCTGCCCACCTGCGAAGAGGTGTTCTACCTGGCCCACGGCCTGGAGCGCCTGCGCCCGCTGTGCCGGGTGTTCACCAGCGATTTCGACCTGCTGCACCGCCTGCATCACAAGGGCGATTTTGCTGCCATGACCCAGGGCTGGGACGTAGCCGCGCCGCCGACTCAGGTGCTGCATGACCCGGCCGCGTTGCAAGCACTGGCGGCAGAGCACGATGCCCTGGTGTTCAAGCCGGCCTATTCGCGCTTCGCCTCCCAGACCCTGATCCGCCCGAGCCCGGCGCAACTGGCGAAAGTCCGGCCCAGTAGCGATGCGCCCTGGGTGGCCCAGCGCTTTGTCCCCGGTCAGGAATACTGCAGCTTCAGCGTGCTGGTGGACGGCCAGTTGCGCGCCCACAGCAGCTACCAGCCGCGCTACCGGGTCGGGCGCGGCTCGGGGATCTACTTCCACAGCTGCGCCCCGGCGCCGATCCGTGCGTTCCTGGAACAGTTCGGCCAGGCCACCGGCTACACCGGGCAAGTGGGTTTTGACTTCATCGAGGACCAACAGGGCCGCTTCCATGTCCTGGAGTGCAACCCCAGGGCCACCAGTGGCGTGCACCTGTTCGACGATCAGCGCGTGCAACTGGTAGCGGCACTCGGCAGCCAGGCCGACGCAGCACTGCAGGCCACCCTGGAACCACGGATGATCGCCCTGGCCATGCTGCTTCTGGCCGCGCCGCAACGGGCCTTGAGCCGGGAGTTCTGGCGCGACTACCGACAAGCTCGGGACGTGATCGTCCAGGACGGCGATCGCGGCCCACTGACCGCCCAGCTGCTGAGCCTGACGGAAATCATCGGCCGCGCCCTGACCCGGCGCTGCGGGCTGCTGGCCGCCTCCACCGCCGACATCGAGTGGAACGGCCAGCCTCTGGGGGCGCCGCGCCCATGAAATTGTTGATGCCCGAGCAACTGGCCCTTGAGCCCCCGAGCACCGGCGACAGCCACGCCCGGCAGTACGTGCGCACCTGCGCCGGCGGCGCGCTGATCGGCAACGTCAGCACCGCCCTGGCTCTGCTGGATACCGGCCGCCAGCAGTTCCCGGTGAGCATCAACCACGGCCACGACCCTGTGGATAACTGCTACGTGGTGTCGCCGCAAACCGCCTACAGCGGCTACGCCCGGGAAGAACTGCAGCGTCTGCAACGGCCCTGGCTGGCCTGGCCGCTGAAGCTGCTGACCCAGGGCGTGGACCGGCTGCTGAGCGCGGCCAAGGTCGACCGTTTGGTGCAGGTCAACAACTGGCTGCTGTCGACCAACCTCTACCCGGCCGACTGGGATGGCGCCGAGCTCCCGGCGCTCACCGAACTGCTGCGCCGGGAATTTCCCGACCACGGCTTCGGTTTCCGCTCGCTCAACGACTTCAGCAACCTCGAACTGCGAAAGCGCCTGCAAGCCCTGGGCTACCTGGCGATTCCCAGCCGTCAGGTGTACCTGTTCGACGGCCGCGACGGCGAGGATTCAGCCTTCCTGCGCCACCACAACACCCGCCTGGACGCCACCCTGCTGCGCCGCAGCCCGTATACGGTGGTGCCCGGCAGCGAGCTGAGCGAGGCCGACTTCCAGCGCATCGAGCAGCTGTACAACCTGCTCTACCTGGACAAATACAGCCGCCTGAACCCCCACTACAGCGCCCAATGGCTACAACGCGGGCAGGCCGAGGGCTGGCTGCAAGTGCGTGCCCTGCGCAACGCCGAAGGGCGCATCGACGGCGCCCTGGGCTGGTTCGCCAACAGCGCCCTGATCAGCACCCCCATCGTCGGCTACGACACCGCCCTGCCCCAGCGCACCGGCCTGTACCGGCAACTGACAAGGCTGTGCCTGCAAGAGGCGGCGAACCGTCGTCAGGTGCTCAACTTCAGCTCCGGCGCGGCGGCCTTCAAGCGCCTGCGCGGCGGCCAGCCCGAAATCGAATACAGCCTGATCCACGTCGCCCACCTGCCCTGGTCGCGGCGCCTGGTGTGGCAACTGATGGGCCTGCTGCTGCAACGGATCGGTGTACCGCTGATGAGGAAGCTCAAATTGTGAACAGTCACTCGGGCTGGTGGCCCGTCGCCCAGAGCCGGCAGCTGCAACGTAAACCCCTGGCCTGCACCCTGCACGGCGTACCGCTGGTGCTGTTTCGCGACGCCGACGGCGCCGCCGCCGTGCTGCCGGACCGTTGCCCTCATCGCTTCGCGCCGCTGAGCGCCGGCCGGGTGCGCGACGGGCAGATCCAGTGTCCCTACCACGGCTGGCGTTTCGATCCCCAGGGCCGTTGCACTCAGTTGCCCGGCCAAGAGCAGCAGCGTTGCAGCCAACCCTTGCTGCAACCCCTGCACAGCTGCGAAACCCAGGGGCTGGTGTGGGCCAGCCTCGCCAGCGAGCGGCCGAATCAGCCCCCGGTGGCCGCCGCCGAGCAGGCCCAGGCCCTGGATGTGTTCTGGATCAGCGACCGGGTGCAGTGCAGCTTGCAGGACGCCGCGGAGAACTTCCTCGACGGCTTCCACACCCACTTCGTACACGCCGGATGGATTCGCCACGACCGCCAGCGCCAGCGCATTCGCGCCTGGGTGCATCGTCTGGAAGACGGGGTCGAAGCGCAGTACAGCGAGGAAGGCACCCAATCCGGACTGATCTCCCGACTGTTCGAAGGCGAGCGCGGCCTCAGCATGGGCCGCTTTCGCCTGCCGGGGCTGGCGGAAATCGAATACCGCGACCGTCAGGGCCGGCTCAACCTGCTGGTCAGCGCCTGGCTGAGCCCGGCCGCCGAGGGCGAACTGCGCCTGTTCGCCCGCATCGCCACGGCCCACGGGCACCTGCCGGGCTGGCTCAAGCGCGCTGTGCTGCAGCCCTTGTTCAAGGTGATCCTGAAACAGGACCGGCAGATCCTGGAAAAAGTCAGCGCCAACCAGCAGCACTTTGCCCAGGTGCCGCTGCGCTGGCAGCGGCCCACCCCACTGGACAGCTCGCTGGATCTGCTGGGGCCGTGGATTCGCCAGTTGCTGGAACAAGGTGAACTGAACAACTTCCAAGAACGCCGAGAGGAATTCTGGCTGTAATCCCGAAGGAGCCAGCTTGCCGGCGAACCAGACCTCAAGACCGGCGCCGTTCAAACGGGCCCATTCGCTGGCAAGCCAGCGCCTACGGCGGGCAGCAGTATCGCGGGGGTTATGCGGGCCCCTTGGGGCCCCTGTTCGCGGGGTTTTGCGGGGCGTGACAAGAACCGATTCAGCCTCCCTCCCCGCCTGCCGTTCCTCGGCTCGACGCGCTACATGCAGACGGCGAGCCCGCGCACCGGTATAGTGCGCCCCCTCTTCACGTGGACAGCCGTCGGTAACAAGGCTCAAACCCACGGGAAACCCGAACTAATAACAACCCGCGAATAGAGAACCGGGACGAACAATCGCCCCACCGCTTTGCCGTGCGTGCAATCAGCGGTGTAACAGAATGTTTCCGTCCGCTCTGCTTTTGCCTACACAAAAAACAGCGAGGAATAATCCATGCTCGAAGTCATCAACGACTTCCTCTCAGGGAAAGTGCTGATCGTGCTCATTGTCGGGCTCGGCAGCTACTTCACGATCCGCTCGCGTTTCGTTCAATTGCGCCACTTCCTCCACATGTTCGCGGTGTTCCGCGACAGCCTGAAAAGCAGCGGCGGTCAGCTCAGCTCGTTCCAGGCGCTGATGCTCAGCCTCGCCGGCCGGGTGGGCGCAGGCAACATCGCCGGTGTCGGTATCGCCGTGACCCTGGGCGGCCCTGGCGCGGTGTTCTGGATGTGGGTGACCGCACTGGTCGGAATGTCCAGCAGCTTCTTCGAGTGCACCCTGGCCCAGGTCTACAAACGCGCCGACGGCGACGGCCTGTACCGCGGCGGCCCGGCCTACTACATCCAGCACGGCCTGAAGCGCAAAGGCATGGCGGTGGTGTTCTCCATCCTGCTGCTGGTCACCTACGGCTTCGCCTTCATCGGCCTGCAGTCCTACACCGTGACGCACTCGCTGCAGGACGCCTTTGCCTTCGACCCAAGCCACACCGGCATCGTCCTGGCGGTGCTGCTGGCCATTACCTTCATCGGCGGCATCAAGCGCATCGCCGCAGTGTCCGACCTGTTGGTCCCGATCAAGACCCTGGCCTACATCGCCGTGACCCTGTACGTGATCGGCACCCAGATCGAACAAGTGCCGGCCATGCTGGAGACCATCATCAAGAGCGCCTTCGGTCTCGACCCGGCCTTCGGCGGCCTGCTCGGCAGCGCCATCGTCATGGGCGTGAAGCGTGGCGTGTTCGCCAACGAAGCGGGCCTGGGCAGTGCACCGAACGTCGCCGCCGTGGCCTCCGTGAAGCATCCGGGCGCCCAGGGCGTGGTCCAGGCTTTCAGCGTGTTCCTCGACACCTTCGTGATCTGCACCTGCACCGCGCTGCTGATCCTGCTGTCGGGCTTCTACACCCCGGGCTTCGAAGGCGACGGCATCGTCCTGACCCAGAACTCGCTGGCCGCCGTGGTCGGTGACTGGGGTCGCCTGTTCGTCAGCGTCGCGCTGTCGCTGTTCGTCTTCACCTGCATCCTCTACAACTACTACCTGGGCGAGAACAGCCTGCAGTTCCTCACCCGCAACCGCACCGTGCTGATGCTATTCCGCGGCCTGGTGCTGGCGCTGGTGGTATGGGGTTCGATGCAGGACCTTTCGACCGTGTTCGCCTTCGCCGACATCACCATGACCTGCCTGGCCTTCGTCAACCTGGTGGCCCTGGCCATGCTGTTCAAGGTCGGCCTGCGCGTGATGCGCGACTACGACGAGCAGCGCCGCGCCGGCGTCGACCAGCCAGTGTTCGACTCGCGCAAATTCGCCGATCTGGACCTGGACCTGAAGGCCTGGCCCGCCGAACCTTCGGCCCCCGCCCAGGCCGAGCCGCAAGGCGTGCCCGCAGCGCAACGCTGACGGGTGAACGACGGGCGCATCCTCTGCACCCGTCGGTTACAGTGCGATAAATGTCGGAGCGGGCTTGCCCGCTCCCACAGGAACTCACCGTTTCGGAGAATCCCATGAACCCTTCGACCTACCCTGCCGCCCAGCACGTCATGGTGCTCTACACCGGTGGCACCATCGGCATGCAGGCCAGCGCCGACGGCTTGGCCCCGGCCTCCGGCTTCGACGTGCGGATGCGCGCCTACCTCGACAGCCAGCCCGAGCTGGTGGTGCCGGCCTGGCGCTTTCGCGAGATGGCGCCACTGATCGACAGCGCCAACATGACCCCCGACTACTGGCAGCGCCTGCGTGAAGCGGTGGTCGAAGCCGTTGAGGTGCAGGGCTGCGACAGCGTGCTGATCCTCCACGGCACCGACACCCTGGCCTACAGCGCCGCCGCCATGAGCTTCCAATTGCTGGGCCTGCGCGCGCCTGTGGTGTTCACCGGTTCGATGCTGCCGGCCGGCGTGCCCGACAGCGACGCCTGGGAAAACCTCAGTGGCGCCCTGTTGGCCCTGGGCCAGGGCCTGGCACCGGGGGTGCACCTGTACTTCCACGGCGAACTGCTGGCACCGACCCGCTGCGCGAAGATCCGCAGCTTCGGCCGCCATCCGTTCGCCGCCCTGCAACGCAATGGCGGCGGCGCCAAGGCCGAAGCGATTCCGTCAGCGCTGGATTACCGCCAGGCCAAGCAACTGGCCAAGGTCGGCGTGCTGCCGCTGTTCCCCGGCATCGGCGCCGAGCTGCTGGACGGCGTGCTCGACAGCGGCATCCAGGCCCTGGTGCTGGAGTGTTTCGGCAGCGGCACCGGGCCCAGCGACAACCCGGCGTTTCTGGCCAGCCTCAAGCGCGCACAGGAGCAAGGCATCGTCGTAGTGGCGGTGACCCAGTGCCATGAAGGCGGCGTCGAGCTGGATATCTACGAAGCCGGCAGCCGCCTGCGCGGCGTGGGCGTGCTGTCCGGTGGCGGCATGACCCGGGAGGCGGCGTTCGGCAAGCTCAATGCGCTGCTCGGTGCCGGGCTGGAAAGCGCCGAAGTGCGGCGCCTGGTGGAACTCGATCTGTGTGGCGAGTTGAGCTGAAGCTCGCGCTCGGGAGCCGGTGGCTACTGCGGTAGCTGCCGGCTCGACGACGAGCAGAGGGTGGCTGTCAGGTTACTTTTTGACCGAGTAATCCTGGCCCCAGACCCGCACCGAACTCGAACTCTCGATCGGTCCTTCAAACACGAACTTCTGCCGCACTGCCGCCTTGGCCGGGATGGTGACTTCGTCCGGGTTGTCGAGGCTGACAGTCAGGTTGTTGGCGTAACCGTCCTGGTCGATCGCCAGCAGGGCGCCGGTCTGCTTGAGGTTGATCAGCCGCAACTGGCTGTCGCTGCTGTTCTTGAAACCCAGGGTGACGTTGAAACTGTCGCCGGCGGCTTCGGTCTTCAACACCTGGACCTCGACGCGGCCTTTCATTTGCTCACGGGAGGAAATGATCGAGGCACCGTCGACGCCTTGCGCCGATTGGCGACCATCGAGCACGCCTTCGCTGACGCCGCCCAAGAGGTTCTTGCCTGCCGAAATGGCTGACGAGACGGCGGACTTGGCAGAGTCCTTGATGGTGCTTTCGCTGCTTGGCTCAGCCTCGGCCAGGCACAGCGAACTCAGGAGCAAGCCGGACACCAGAAGCAGGGAACGCGCAGGAGTAAGGGTCATACATAGTCCTTTATCGGGGTTGCTACTCCGCCAACTCAGGCGGTGAATGGCAGGCAGGTTGCACCAATCAAAGCGCCAAGTCACTAGCTACACAACGCCCGGAATGCCACATCCCACCGGCCGGTAAACCGCGGTCTGATCGCGGGCGGCATGCAAATTGCTCCTGTTCCCGGTCTTTCCCAGGCTGGAATCTGCGCATGCTGCACTCGCACCTCACCACCCTCAATGCAGTTTCACTGGTCCTCAACACCTTCAAGGAGCAGGGCCAGGACAGCGACGCGCTACTGGCCGGCAGCGGTATAAACGCCGCCGACCTGAGCCGCGCCGACACCCGCATCACCACCAGCCAAGAGATGCTGGTGTGTGCCAACGCCGTGGCCCTGCAGCGGGATATCGGCCTGGAGCTGGGCCGGCGCATGCACGTTTCCTCTTACGGCATGCTCGGCTATGCGCTGCTCACAAGTGCCACCTTAGGTGACGCTTTGCGCCTGGCGCTGCGTTATCCGGCGCTGATGGGAACACTTTTCGAACTCAGCCTGGAAACCGACGGCTCGCGCATCTGGCTGACTGCCGCCGACTATCGCGAATGCCCGGCCCTGGCCGCATTCAACACCGAGTTCTGCCTGGTGTCGATGAAGGTCATCTGCGACGACTTGCTGGGCCACGCCTTGCCCTTGTTGGGCGCGCGCTTCGACTATCCGGCGCCGGACTATCAACGGCGCTACCGCGAGTCCTTCAACTGCCCACTGCAATTCGACGCCGATCGCAATGCCTTCGCCTTCGACCGGCACTGGCTCGACCAGCCGCTGCCCCTGGCGGATGCAATCACCCACCAGGCCATGGCCGAGCGCTGCCGCAAGCAGAACACCGAGTTCACCGGGCGCCAGGCCTGGCTCGGACGCATCCGCCAGCTGCTGGCAGCGCAGCTGGATGCCGCGCCGGGGCTGGAGGGGCTGGCGGAACAGATGAACTGCTCGGCCCGGACCTTGCGCCGCCACCTGCGGGACCTGGGTTGCAGTTATCAGGAACTGCTGGACGAGCTGCGTTTCGAGCGGGCCAAACAGATGCTCTGCGAAGACCAGATGCCCATCTACCGGATTGCCGAAGCCCTGGGCTTCAGTGAAACCGCGAGTTTTCGCCATGCCTTCATCCGCTGGAGCGGTGTGGCGCCGAGCCAGTTCCGGCCCTGAGACAAACCCCGGCATAAAGCCGCCGATTGCATTACATTGCCGACCTTTGACACCAGCAAGGGACTGCAAGCTTGAACCTAATCACAGGCGCCATCGCCCGGCGCATCGGTATTCGCGGGGGGTGCCTGGCGCTGGTGCTGCTAGCCGGCATCCCCCTCGCCCAGGCCTTCGAGCTGTCCAAAATCCGCTGGTGGGAAATGCAGAGTGGCATCCTCCTGGACGATCCGGAAACCGCCACGCTGCAACTCGAACCCTTTCCCCTGCCCGGGCTGGCCCAGGCGCCGGCCCGAGTGATCCTCAGCCAATACCACGGCCTGTTCTATCTCAACGGCTATGCGGATGGGCAGTACCGGCAGCGGGTCTACAAGTCGCCGCCCATGCCGCTGTTCAACGCCCAGGAACTACAGGCCTGCGTGCCCGAGCAGCAACCCGTTGGGGCCACGGACAACTGGCCGTCGAGCAAGCAGCTGGAATCCGCCCTGAGCCTGACCAAACTGAGTTTCGACTGCCAGAGCCCAGGCTGGGAGTTGAGCAATCGCTATCTGCTGGTGGACAGCCGCGATCCCCAACGGCCATTGCTGGCCATCGGTCAGCGCCAGGGCGAGGCACAGATCGACTTCACCCCGCAGCAACCGATCAGCCCCGAACTGCAGCAGCAATGGCAACAGGCCCTGCACAAATACCCGAAGTTGCTGGAGCCCTTTGACGCCAGCAGCGGCCAGCTGCGCGTCAAGCCCTATGCGCCGCAGCCCAGCGCGGAGCAGGTCTGGACAGAGTTTCGCCAGTTGCACGCGCAATTGCGCGATGCCAAAGACAAGGCTCCGGGCATCGTCCGGGTGGAGGCCTTCTTCACCCGTCATGACTTTCGCGCGATCGCCCCCGAGCGCAGCACCTACCCGGGCCTGCTCAACGACATCGCCTATTGGGCCACCGAGGCCGGCCAGTTGCAGAGCGCCCGGCCGTGGCTGGCGTACGTGCTGCGTCGCGACCCGGGGCGCATGCCGACCTACCTCAATCTGGCGGACCTGGATTGGCGCCTGTACCAACAGCAGCCCGCGGACACCCGGCACCGGGGCCGGGCCATGGAGAACTATCGGCTGTACTGCGGGCTGCGCCTGCAACGCCAGCTGGGGGTCCCCGCCAGGGTCACCCAGCGCCTGGGCCTTGAGGCACCCAGCGAACCGGCCTGCCAAAGCGCCTGGCCGCTGGTGACGGCGGTGGACCAGGGTGACGCGGGCGAAGTCCGGCGCCTGCTGGAGAACGGCCTGAGCGGCGACGTCATAGCCACCGATGGGCGCCCGGCGCTGTTGCACGCCCTGGATAAACCCGACCTCGACATCGCCCGGCTGTTGCTGGTTCATGGCGCCCGCCCCCAGGGTCAGTACAACGGCCGCACCCAGGTGTTCCTGGCCATGCGCCGCGACCTCAAGGACAACCCCGACCTGAGCCAGGCCAAGCGCCTGAACTTCCTCCTGCAGGCCGGCGCCGCCATCGATGAACAGGATGCACAGGGCGGCACCGCGCTGCAGGAAATGGCGAAAAACCGCGAGGACATCGAGCGCTTCAACTGGCTGCTGCAACACCCCCAGGACCTCGACAAGCGCAGCGGGCCAGACGGCGTGACCGCGCTGTTCCTGGCGCTCAAGGGCGGCAACTACGCCGCTGCCAGGCCACTGATAGAGGCCGGTGCCAACCTCAACCTGAGCTACGGCCGCGATATCTGCGCACAGCAGCCGATTCGCGAAAGCCTGCTGATGATCGTGGCCGAACAGGGTTCGCCCGAGGTCATCAAGCCCTGGGTCAGCCAGCAAGAGAGCCTGGACATGTTCACCCTGCTGCTACAACGTGGCGCCGACCCCAATGTCGGCCGCTACTGCAAGAACAACGGCTACACCTGGCTGCTGGAGATCATGGCCCGGCGCAAGCGCGACGACATGCTCAAGGTGCTGCAAGGTTTTGCGCCGCCACCGCCGGCGACAGCGTTTCGTCTTTGAGGCGTGGCGCCGAGCCTGAGACAAAGCCCGGCAGAAAGCCGCCGATTGCATTACATTGCCGACCTTTCTACCGGCAAGGGACTGCAACGTTGAACCTATTCTCAGGCGCCAACGCCCGGCGCATCGGCATTCGCGGGCTTGGCCTGGCGCTGGTGCTCCTGGCGGGCGCACCCGCCGCCCAAGCATTCGACCTGGACCTGGGCGCGATCAAATGGTCGGGAATGGCTCGCCACTTCGTCATCGACTATCCGGAAACCGCCGCCCTGCAGATCAAGCCATTCCCCTTGCCGGGCCTGGCGAAGGTGCCAGCGCGGATCATCCTGACCCAGTACCGCGGGCTGTTCTATCTCAACGCCTATCAGGACCTGGAGTACCAGCATCGGGTCTACAAATCGCCGCCCATTACCCTGTTCAGCCCCGCCGAGCTGCGGGCCTGCGTGTCCCCGGAGAATCCGGTCCAGGTCGCCGACAACTGGCCGGCAACCAATACCCTGGACACCGGCATCACCCTGACCTCGCTCGACTTCAACTGCAAGGAGCCCAGTGACTGGCAGCTCAGCCAGCGCTACCTACTGATCGACCAGCGCGACCCGCAGCACCCGCTGCTGGCGATCAGTCACCGCCGGGACCTGAGCCAGCTGGAGTTCACCCCGCTGCAACCCATCAGCGAGGAAACCGGGCAGCAATGGTTACAGGCGCTGCAGACATTCCCGCCGTGGTTCCGGCCCTTCACCCGCGGCACTGGGCCGATCACCCTCAACCCCCATGTACCAGAGCAGGCTCCGGACCCGGACAGCGTCTGGAAGCAGTTCCGCGCGCTGCACGAGCAACTGCGCACCGCCAAGGACAAGCAAGCGGGCATCAACCAGGTGGAGGACTTCTTCGTCATTCATGACTTTCGCGGCATCGCCAGCGACCGCCGTGAATACCCCGGCCTGCTCAACGACATCGCCTACTGGACCAGCGAAGCCGGGCGCCTGAGAACCGCCCGCCCCTGGCTCAAGGAAGTGCTGCGCCGCGACCCCGGGCGCATGCCGACCTACCTCAACCTGGCCGACCTGGACTGGGCGATCTACCAACAGCGAACCCTGGACAACATTCACCAGGGCCGGGCCATCGAGGGTTACCGGGTGTATTGCGGCCTGCGCCTGCAACGCCAGATGAGCATCCCGCCCCGGGTGCTGCAGCGCTTGGGCCTGAAAACCGCCAACCCGCAAGCCTGCCAGGCCTTCTGGCCCCTGGTGGACGCCGTGGATGCCGGCAACCTGGCCGAAGTGCAGCGCCTGCTGGCCACTGGCATCAGCGGCGAGGTCATGGCCGACGATGGCCGCAGCGCCCTGTTGCATGCCCTGGACACACCGCGCCTGGACATCGCCCGGTTGCTGCTGGCGCACGGCGCCCACACCAGCGGCCTGTACAACTGGACCACCCTGGCGACCCTGGCCATGCGCCGCGACCTGGGCGACAGCCCCGACCTGAGCCAGGGCGGGCGTTTGAAGTTTCTCATCGAGGCCGGGGTTGCCATCGACGAGCCCGACAGCCAGGGCCAGACGCCACTGATGCAGATGGCCGAGAACAAGCGCAGCCTGCAAGGCTTCAGCTGGTTGATGCAGTACCCGCAAAACCTCGACCTGCGCAAAACCAGTGATGGCGAAACCGCGCTGTACCGGGCTTTCTCCGGCAACAACTACGTGGCCATGAAGCAGCTGATAGAGGCCGGCGCCAACCTCAACCTGAGCTACGGCCGTGGCACCTGCTACAACCAGCCCGTCGGCGAGAGCCTGCTGACCCTGGTCGCCGACAAGACCTCCGCCGACGACAAGTCCCCCTACGTCAGCCAGCAGGACACCCTGGAGTTGTTCAGCCTGCTGCTGGAAAAAGGTGCCGATCCCAATGTCGGCCAGCACTGCGAGAAAAAGGGCTACGCGCTATTGCTGGAAGCCATCGCCCGGAAAAAACGCGAGGACATGCTCAAGGTACTGCAGCGCTTCGTTCCCGCCCCGCCCGCCAGCTGAACAGGACGGCGCCCCGTAACGGGGCGTCATGCCTCTTTAAGGGGCGAATTTCGGTCAAACACTTTGGCCGCATAAATCCCCTTTTGGCCGCTCCTGCCGTTCTCCCAAACCCCGCGCCCCGCAAGACTGTGATCCACCGAATCAGCCTGCGGAGAACAAGAAAATGCTGACGATCTACTCGGACGATCACCACCTGCACCACGGCCGTTGTGAACTTATCGACGGGCAACTGATGCCCTGTTTCGAAATGCCTTCCCGGGCCGACCATGTGCTGGACCGGGTGAAATACCGCAACCTTGGCCCGGTAGAGGCGCCCAAGGACTTCGGCCTGGGGCCCATTGAGCGCGTCCACAGCCGGGCCTACCTGGACTTCTTCAAAGGCGCCTGGGAGCGCTGGGCGGCACAGGGCATCGACGGCGACCTGCTGCCCTACACCTGGCCCGCACGCACCCTGCGCAGCGTGATTCCCACCAGCCTCCATGGCCAGCTCGGCTACTACAGCTTCGACGGCGGCGCGCCGATCACCGCCGGCACTTGGCAGGCGGCCTATAGCGCGGCGCAAGTTGCCCTCACCGCCCAGGCGGTGATCCAGCGCGGTGCCCGCAGCGCCTTTGCCCTGTGCCGTCCACCGGGACACCACGCGGCCGGCGACCTGATGGGCGGCTACTGCTACCTGAACAACGCGGCCATCGCCGCCCAGGCGTTCCTCGATCAGGGCCACAGGAAAGTCGCGATCCTCGACGTCGACTACCACCACGGCAACGGCACCCAGTCGATCTTCTACGAACGCAGCGACGTGCTCTTCACCTCGATCCACGGCCACCCGGAAGCCGAGTTCCCATTCTTCCTGGGCTATGCCGACGAAGGCGGCGAAGGCGCCGGGGAAGGCTTCAACTTCAACTACCCGCTGGCCGCCGGTAGCGGCTGGGATGTGTGGAGCGCAGCCCTGGAGCAGGCCTGCAACGAGATCCACAGCTATGACGCCGACATCATCGTGGTGTCCCTGGGCGTGGACACCTTCAAGGACGACCCGATCTCGCAATTCAAACTCGACAGCCCGGATTACCTGGCCATGGGCAAGCGCATCGCCGCCCTCGGCAAGCCGACGCTGTTCGTCATGGAAGGCGGTTACGCGGTAGAGGAAATCGGCATCAACGCCGTGAACGTTCTCGAAGGTTTTCAAAGCGCCCATTGAGGGATTCGCATCATGAAAAGACTCCAACGCTTTATCGTTCCAGCCCTGTGCGCCAGCCTGCTGGGTACCGCCGCCCACGCCGAAGAACGCACGCTACGGGTGTACAACTGGTTCGACTACATCACCCCCAAGGCCCTGGAGGATTTCAAGGCTCAGAACAGCCAGGTGAAGCTGGTCTACGACATCTTCGACACCAACGAAGCCCTGGAAGCCAAGCTGCTGACCGGCAACTCCGGGTATGACGTGGTGGTGCCGTCCAACGTGTTCCTGGCCAAGCAGATCGAGGCCGGGGTGTTCCAGCCCCTGGACCGTAGCAAGCTACCCAACTGGAACCACCTGGACCCCAAGCTGATGAAGCTGATCGAGGCCAACGACCCGGGCAACCAGTTCGCCGTGCCCTACATGTACGGCACCATCCTGATCGGCTTCAACCCGGACAAGGTCAAGGCCGCCCTCGGCAACCAGGCGCCGGTGGACAGCTGGGACCTGATCTTCAAGGAAGAGAACATCAGCAAGCTCAAGCAGTGCGGCGTGGCCCTGCTGGATTCGCCATCGGAAATCCTGCCCCTGGCCCTGCAGCACCTGGGCCTGGACCCCAACAGCAAAAAGCCGGCGGACTACGAGAAGGCTGAAGCGCTGCTGATGAAGATCCGGCCGTACATCACCTACTTCCACTCGTCCAAGTACATGGCCGACATCGCCAATGGCGATATCTGCGTGGCGGTGGGCTATTCGGGAAGCTTCTCCCAGGCCGCCAACCGCGCCAAGGAAGCCAAGAACGGCGTGACCGTGGACATGCGCCTGCCCAAGGAAGGCGCGCCGATCTGGTTCGACATGCTGGCGATCCCCAAAGGCGCCAAGGACCAGGAAGATGCCTACACCTTCATCAACTACCTGCTGCAACCTCAGGTGATTGCCCCGGTCAGCGACTTTGTCGGTTACCCGAACCCGAACAAGGACGCCACCGAGCTGGTGGACCCTTCGATCCGCAACAACCCCAACTTGTATCCGACAGAAGCGGCGATGAGCACCCTGTATACCCTGCAGCCGCTGCCTCGTGATGCGGAACGGGCACGCACCCGGGCCTGGACCAAGATCAAGTCCGGGACCTGATTGGCCGGGAGCGCACGGGCGGTATTCGGGTGGGCGGCGGGACGCGGTGGATGATGGACCGCGTCGCCGCTGTTCGCCGGCAAGCCGGCTCCTACACAGTGGCAGTTAGCAGCCGGTGAGGCCTTGGGGGGTGCGCTCTTCGGTGAAGAACCACGGCCGCAGGCGCACGCCGACGCCATTGCCGATGAAGGCCGCCACCAGCCACAGCCAGCCATGCAGGCTGCCAGAGGCGATGCCGCTGAAGTAGGCGCCGATGTTGCAGCCGTAGGCCAGGCGCGAGCCGTAGCCCAGCAACAGCCCGCCAATCACCGCCGCCACCAGGGAGCGGGTGGGGATCTTCAGGCTCGGGGCAAAGCGCCCCGCCAGTCCCGCTGCCAGCAAGGCGCCCAGGACGATGCCGATGTCCATGACGCTGGTGATGTCCTGCCACACCGGGGCGGCCAGGGCCTTGGCGTTCGCTGCGCCCTGCCAGAACACCCAGCTGCTCACGTCCACACCCAGCCCGCTGGCGACTTTCGCGCCCCACAGGGCAAAGGCCGAGGTGATGCCCCATGGCCGCCCCGCCAGGGCCAGGGTGGCGAAGTTGAGCAACGCCAGGGCCACTGCGCCCCAGACCAGCGGCCAGGGACCGCGCAACAGTCGACGCCAGCCCTGGTGCTGGCTGGCCACCGGCGCTTCAAGGCTGCCGTAGCGGCGCTTTTCCAGGGTCTGGGTGAGCAAGGCGATCAGCGCGAACAGGCACAGGCTCAAGCCCAGGGCCGGGCCGACGCCGAAGCCGAAGCTCTGGACGATGGAGATCGGTGGCAGCGACGGCAAGGCAAACCACCAGTCCACATGATGGGTGGCAATCAGCGAGCCGCAGATAAAGAACGCCAGGGTCACCAGCATCCGCGCATTGCCGCCACCGACGGTGAACAGGGTGCCCGAAGCGCAGCCGCCCCCCAGTTGCATGCCGATGCCGAAAATGAAGGCACCGAAGATCACCGAAACCCCGGCCGGCGCCACCAACCCGACCACCGGCTGACCGAACAGGCTGCCCGCCCCCAGCGCCGGGAAAAACAGCAACACCGCCAGGGCCAGCATGACCATCTGTGCCCGCAGGCCGGCGCCGCGCCGATCGCGGATGAACACCCGCCAGGCCGAGGTGAAACCGAAGGCGGCGTGGTACAGGGTCAGCCCCAGGGCGGTGCCCAGCAGCAACAGCAGCACCTGTCGCGCCCCCACCTGGGTCTGCAGGAATAGGGCACCGCCCACCAGGAGCAACAGGGCGAACAGCGGAGCGCCGAACTTGCGTTCAGGCGCCAGGGAGAGGGTCTGGCTCATGAGGGCTCTCGGGCAGGAAAAGGCCCGCGAGTATACCCCGTCAGACCCGCCAGGCCTGATGCAGGCGGCCCAGGGCTGCCTGGATATCGGCCTCAGGCACCGCAGCGAAGCCCAGCACCAGCCCGGCCCGCTGGTCCTCGGGCAACCGGGTTTCCGGCAACCAGTAAGTGCTCAGGCCGTTGACCTCGACATCGACGCTGGCCGCCTGCGCCACCAGTTCCTGCTCGCGGGCCAGGCTGTCCACGCGCAATGTCAGGTGCAGCCCGGCTGCCACGGTGGGCAATGGCCCGACCCCTTCGATGGTCTGGGGCCAGCCGGCGAGCAAGGTGTTGCGCCGACTCAGAGCGGCCCGACGCATGCGGCGGATATGCCGCTGGAAATGCCCGGCCGCCATGAACTCGGCCATCACCGCCTGGGTGCTGACCTCGGAATGGCGCACATCCACCGCCCGGCGCTGGGCGAAGGCCTGTACCAGATTCGGCGGCAGCACCAGATAACCCAGGCGCAAGGCCGGGAACGCCACCTTGCCGAAGGTGCCGACGTAGATCACCCGCCCCTGCCGGTCCAGCGCCGCCAGCGGAGCCAGGGGCGCGCCGCTGTAGCGGTACTCGCCGTCGTAGTCGTCCTCGACGATCCAGCCCTGGCTGCGCTCGGCCCAGGCCAGCAGTTCCAGGCGCCGAGCCAGGCTCATGATCACCCCGGTGGGGTACTGGTGGGACGGGGTGACATAGGCCAGGCGGCAGTTGTGCAGTTGCTCCAGCTGACGGCAGTCGATGCCTTCCTGATCCACCGCCACGCCCTGCAACTGTGCCCCAGCCACGGCGAAGGCGTGACCGGCAGCCCGATAGCCGGGGTTTTCCACAGCCACGTTGTCGCCGGGCTCCACCAGCAACTGTGCACAAAGGCTGATGCCCTGCTGCGCGCCACTGGTGATCACAATTTGTTCAGCGCTGCATTGCAGTCCACGGGCACTGCGCAGGTAAGCGGCGATCAAGCTGCGTAGCCGCGAATCGCCAGCGGAATCGCCGTAGCACAGCTGACGCAGGTCCGGCCTGCGCCAGAAAGCCGCATTCAGCTTGGCCCAGACCTCGAACGGGAACAGATCGAAAGCCGGCACGCCGACCCGAAATGCCCGCGGCGGACCACTGGGCGGCGTGCTCAAATGGTGCTTTTGCAAGCGCTGCAAACCACTGCTGTGGATAACTTTACTGGATGTAATCCCAGGTAAATCCACTGATTTTGTGGATAAACCTGTGGGTAAGCCTGTTGAAAACCCTGTGGATACTTTTGTGGATAGTTTTTTGACCGGGAGCCGGGTTTCCGGCAATTGGGCCACATAGGTGCCATCGCCGACCCGGCCTTCGATAAAACCCTCGGCATACAGCTGGTCATAGGCACGTACCACGCTGTTGCGGGAAATCCCCAATGCCGCTGCCAGATCACGGCTGGCCGGCAAGCGCGTACCACTGGCCAGACGCCCGTCCAGCACCCGCATGCGCAGGGCCTGGTACAGCTGGCGACTGAGGCCCTGGCGACGATCCAGTTCGATACCGGCAGGGTTGAAAGACAGCGGAGGCAAAGCACTGTTCATCAGGGTATACCCAGGGAATTGGACCTATGAAATAGATCACAGATGGCTCTTACAACGAACCATTAGCCTGCCTAGGATGCAGCCACTCGCCAAGGATTTTTTCTATGTACCTACCTCGCGCTTTCGTCGATGAAGACCTCACCCGCCTGCACGGGCTGATGCAGCACAGCCGTCTGGCGACCCTGGTGACCTGGGGCGCCCTGGGCCTGCAGGCCAGTCACCTGCCACTGTTGCTGAGCCCCGAACAGGGCCCCAATGGCACCCTCTACGGGCACTTGGCCAAGGCCAACCCACAGTGCGCCGAGCTGGCCAGCGGCGCCGAGGTCCTGGTGATTTTCACCGGCGAAGACGCCTACGTCAGCCCGTCGTTCTATCCGAGCAAGGCCGAACACGGCAAAGTAGTGCCGACCTGGAACTACGTGGCGGTGCACGCCTACGGCCAGCCCGAAGTATTCACCGACCCGCAGCGGCTGCTGAAGGTGGTCGAGGGCCTGACCGAGCGTCACGAAGCCGGCCGGCCCCAGCCGTGGAAGGTGGCTGACGCCCCGGCCGACTACCTCGACAGCATGCTGCGGGCGATTGTCGGTTTTGCCCTGCCGATCCAGCGCCTGGAAGGCAAGCGCAAGCTCAGCCAGAACCGCAATGCCGAAGATATTGCCGGGGTACGCGAAGGCCTGGCGGCCAGCGCCGACCTGGGCGACCAGCAGCTGTCCCGGCTGATGGGTTAGGTTTGCGTACAGAACATTTTGCGTACAGAACAATAAAGGAGCCTTCATGAGCCAGATCCAGATCCGCCCCGTCACCGCTGCCGACCATGGCGCCTGGCTGCCTTTGTGGCAGACCTACCTGCGCTTCTACGAAACCGAACTGCCGGACGCCGTGACCCAAAGTACCTGGCAGCGTTTTCTCGATGCCGGCGAGCCGACCCACGCGGCCCTGGCCTGGGACGGCGAGCGCGCCGTGGGCCTGGTGCATTTCATCTACCACCGCTCCAACTGGAGCATCGAGAATTCGTGCTACCTGCAGGATCTGCTGGTGACCCAGGACCAGCGCGGTACCGGCGTCGGCCGCCAGCTGATCGAGTTCGTCTACGCCCAGGCGAAACAGGACGGCTGCGCCAAGGTGCACTGGCTGACCCACGAAACCAATGCCACGGCCATCCAGCTGTATGAGCGCATTGCCGAGCGCCCCGGCTTCATCCAGTTCCGCAAACCCCTCTGAACCCGCAAGGAGCCACTGCATGTCGATTTCTCTCGCCGACTGGAAAGGCGTTCCCGCCCCTTCGGCCACCCTGCTTGAAGGGCGCTTCATCCGCTTGGAAAGGCTCGACCCGGCGCGCCATGGCGACGATCTGTTCCAGGTGCTGCAAGGCCCTGGCGCTGACCCCGTACTGTGGAACTACCTGCCTTATGGCCCCTTCCCCGAGCGCGCGACGTTCGATGCCTGGCTCGGTAACCACGCCGTCGCCAGCGACCCGTACTTCTTTACCGTGATCGACCGCGCCAGCGGCCAGGCCCAGGGCCTCATCAGCCTGATGTCCATCGTCCCGGCCCAGGGTCGTATCGAGATCGGCCACGTGACCTTCGGTGCACCGATGCAACGTTCGCCAAAGAGCACTGAAGCGGTGTATCTGCTGGCCAAGGAAGCCTTCGCCCTGGGTTACCGGCGCCTGGAATGGAAGTGCAACAACGCCAACGCCCGCTCGCGCTACGCCGCGGAACGTTTGGGTTTCAGCTTCGAGGGGGTGTTTCGCCAGCACATGGTAGCCAAGGGGCAGAACCGCGATACCGCGTGGTTCTCGATCCTGGATGGGGAATGGCCGGCCATCGCCAAGGGCTTCGAGCAATGGCTCAGCGATGAGAACCAGAGCGGCTCGGGGCAGCTCAAGTCCCTGGCGGAGTGTCGCGGCTAAGCGGGGGGTTTCGCCGGCAAGCCGTCTCCTACAGGCCTGTGTAGGAGCTGGCTTGCCAGCAAAGGACTCAACCGAGCTTCTGCGCCAACACCGCAATATGCTCCGGCCCGATGCCGCAGCAACCGCCCACATGGCTGGCACCGCGCTGGTGCCAGTCCGCCACCCAGTGCAGATAACCCGGCGGGTCCAGGTCTTCGCGCAGCGGGCACAGGCCATCGTTGGCGGTGGCATCCTCGGGCTGCGGCGGGAAGGCGTTGGCGTACACGCCGATATGGATCTGCACCCCCAGGCGCTCGAAGGTTTCACGGGCCGCATCCACCGCCGCACCAATCACTTCCGGCTGGCTGCAGTTGAACAGCAGAGTCTGCACGCCCAACTGCGCCGCCACTGCCGCCGCTTCTGCGACCGGCTCGCCGGAACGCAGGCGCGGTACTTCATCGACTTCTTCATCCTTCAGGGTGAAGGACAGCCAGAACGGCTTGCCGTCCTTGGGCAAGCCGGCGTGGATGGCCCGCGCCTCGGCAATCGAACTCTGGGTTTCCGCCAGCCACAGGTCCACGAAAGGCGCCAGCCCCTTGACCAGCGGGCTCAGCACTTCCTCGACCCGGGACGCATCGAACAGATCCGGGCGATAGGAGCCGAATAGCGGCGGCAACGAACCCGCCACCCGCACCGACTTGCCGGAGGCTTCTACCGCGCGGCGCGCCAACTCACCGGCCAGAGCCGCCAGGGCTTGGCCTTCAGCGGCAAAACGTTCCTCGCCGATATGAAACGGCACCACCGCGTAGCTGTTACTGGTGATTACGTTGGCACCGCTGTCGATATAGGCCGCGTGCACCGCCTCCACTGCCTGGGGCGCCTCGCTCAGGGCCAGGGCCGACCATTCAGGCTGCCGGAACGGCGCCCCGCGACGCTGCAGTTCACGCCCCATACCGCCATCGAGAATTACCGTATTGCCTGCGCCCATATGCTTTTTACTCATATGCTTATGAAAATAACTCACTACCGGAGTCGTTCTTATAACTATTAAATACGCACCATTCGGTTAATAACAACTCTTTTTCAGTCAGGATCCCGATGAATTTCCAACCGCTGCTGGCCCTCGGCCTGACCCTTCTCGCCGCCTCTTCCCAAGCCTTCGCCGGCGCCACCCTGGAGCGTATCGAGCAGAAAAAGGAGCTGGTGGGGGTGCTGATGGAAAGCTACCCGCCCTTCTCTTTCCTCAATGACCAGAACCAGCTGGACGGCTTCGACGTCGACGTGGCCAAGGCCGTGGCCGACAAGCTGGGCGTCAAGTTGCGCCTGGAAACCCCGTCCTGGGATGTGATCGCCGCCGGACGCTGGAGCGGACGCTACGACATCTGCATCTGCTCCATGACCCCGAGCAAGGCCCGCGCCGAAGTCTTCGACTTCCCAGTACAGTACTACGCCTCGCCGGCGGTGATCGTGGTCAACGCCAAGGATGATCGTATCCACGGCGCCAAGGACTTGAGCGACAAGAAGGTCGGCCTGACTGCCGCCTCCAGCTACGAGAGCTACCTGAACAAGAATCTGGTGATCGAAGGCGCTGAAGACACCCACCTGCAATATCCCTTCGAGAACGTGCAAATCGCCCCCTACGATACCGACAACGTGGCCTTCCAGGACCTCGGTCTGGGCCCGGGCGTGCGCCTGGATGCGATTCTCACCAACCTGGTCACCGCGCAACCACGGCTGACTCAGGATTCGCGCTTCAAGCTGGCCGGCGAGGCGCTGTATGCCGAACCCAACTCGGTGGCCATCGAGAAAGGCGATGCCCAGTGGAACGCCAAGGTGCGTGAAGTCTTCGCCCAGTTGAAGCAGGACGGCACCCTGAGCAAGCTCTCGCAGAAATGGATCGGCGCCGATATCAGCCAATGACTGCCTACACGCCACCGCCTCAGCCACCCCAATCGGTGGCTGAACCGCTGCTCAAGCGCCTGCTGGGTTTTCGCAGCCGCCTGTACCTGACCTGGGCGACCCTGCTGGTGCTGTTCGCCAGCTTCTTCCTGAGCTTCGACCTGAAGTTCTCGATCATTCTCGACAAGCTGCCGAACCTGCTGGGCCTGCACCTGTCCCCCAGCGGCTTTCTCCAGGGCGCGGCACTGACCCTGTTCCTCTGCGCCTGCTCCATCATCGCTTCGTCGCTGCTGGGCTTCATCACCGCCCTGGCACGCCTGTCTTCAAGCGCCGTGGCTTTCGGGATTGCCAGCTTCTACGCCTCGTTCTTTCGCGGCACGCCGCTGCTGATCCAGATCCTGCTGATCTACCTCGGCCTGCCGCAACTGGGGGTGGTGCCGGGCGCCATTACCGCCGGGATCATCGCCCTGTCGCTGAACTACGGCGCCTACCTCAGCGAGATTTTCCGTGCCGGTATCCTTGGCGTACCCCACGGCCAACGCCAGGCCGCCCTGGCCCTGGGCATGAGCGACAGCGTGATCTTCTGGCAGGTGACTCTGCCCCAGGCCATGCGCACCATCATCCCGCCGGCCACCAACCAGTTCATCTCGATGCTCAAGGACTCGTCGCTGATCTCGGTGATGGGGGTCTGGGAAGTGATGTTCCTGGCCCAGTCCTACGGCCGCTCCAGCTACCGCTACATTGAAATGCTCAGCACCGCGGCGCTGATCTACTGGCTGCTGTCCATCGGCCTGGAACTGATCCAGGCACGGATGGAAAAGCATTACGGCAAGGGCTACGCCAAACGCGGTTGAGGTTCAAGCGAGGGCCCGGGGGCACCCGGGCTTCTTTCCGAACGCTCAAGCTCATCGAGCAGCGAACGGGCGCGGCTGGTTCTCTGCACTTTCACCACCCCCATCTGCAGGCCGAAAGGCTTGAACACCGCATTCAGTGACTTGAGGGTCGGGTTGCCGTCACCGTGTTCGATATGGATCAGGGTGCGCAGGGAAATCCGGCACATCCTGGCGAACTGGCTCTGATGCAGCCCCGTGACTTCGGTGCGCAGACGCTTGACCGCATCGCCAATGGGCAAGCGACCGCCAGCCATTTCCTGCTGGATGTTGTCGATCAGGGCCCCGCGTTCTTCCAGCGTCATGTTCATCGCAATCCCCACTCCTGCAGGCGTCGGTCCAGGTGGCGCAAGTGAATACGCGGATGATTCAAGGTGGCTTCGGGCAAGCCGCCGGCACTCAGCAGGTCCGGCAGGGCCCGCAGTTGTTCGGCATCGGCGCGCAGGCGAGTGAGGGCGGCCTCGGGGTCGAGCAGCGGCTTGAGACTGGCGCACACCAGGCGCCAGTCGACGTCACCGGCCACTTCCATGCGCCCGGGCCACTTGGTGGTGCGGGCAATCCCCTGGTCATCCATGACCTTGGGCGCCAGGTCATGGATCGGGGCCAGATGCACCCCAGCATCAGTGCGAACCACCGAAAGCGTGCGGCCATGATTGTCGGTGTTGCCGAGGATCCTGTTGAGCAGATCGCGCCGCAGGTAGTCCGCCACTAACTCGGGGATAGACGCCTCCTGGCCGGTGGCGCGCCACAGTTCGGCGAGGATCCCCAGTACCTCGGTATGGCGCATGCCTTGGCCATGGCCCACCAGCCCGGCCAGGGAATAGATCGACTCCACCGCCAGACGCTCGACTCCAGCGGCCGTCCGCCGACGGTCAAAACGCTGCATCCACAGGCTTGGCCGACGCCCCTCTTCCAGAGCCAGCCCGTGAGCCGGCAAGGTCTCGATACCCAACTGCTGCAGCGCCCGGTAGTAATGAAACTCGCTCCTGAGGATGTCGCAGTCATTGGGCGAAGCCGGGTTACGGGGGAACTTGACCCACCAGTGACGCGCTGCCGCGGCGTCATCGAGCAGCGCATCGGGGTACAACAAGCCCTCGCGGTTTTCTGTCAGCAACAGCTTGGGCGCTTCGTCGCCGATGCTCGCCGTGCCACCAAAAGCCGCCGCCTGCTCATGGGCGTATTCAAGAAAACGGTTATCCAGGGTCGCCACCTGCTCCCGGGTGAAGCCCAGGGTCGGACGCCTGTGCAGCCCTGCCAGGGATTCCTTGATCCGCAGATGGCCAATGGGCGCGGCGGTGCTTCGGGCCAGGAGGAACAACTCGCTGCCCATGCCATCGGGCCGCTCATGGCCGATCTGCCGGAGCAAAAAGCGCCGCGCCGCCGGCGTGGCGACCAGGTCATAAAGAAAGGCCGGAGCCCGGTCTTCTCGCCAGGGCTGCCAACCCAAAGGTATCTGTGCACTGACCGAACGACTCAGCGGGCTGGCAACAGCTTCCAGGTTGTCCACCAGATACTGCGGGACATAACCAAAGCTGCAAGGGCTGGCAAAGCCCTCTTCAGGGTTGTCGAAACTCAGGGTCATGGCATCGGCCCACGCCCCTGCACCGTAGAGCTGCAACGTCAGCCGGAGCATTGGGGTACCTGTAATTTGCTGCACTTCAATAGAGGTTCCGCCTCAATAATACATGCATTATATTGCAGCTACCCCAAGCTGCCGAACCAATAAGTGCATCTAAATGCATTTTTATAAACTATCAGACCCAAAAAATGCATTAAATAACACTTCAAAAAAGCAAAAAAAAGGGGAGCCGCAGCTCCCCCGAGGTAAACAGTTGCAGATGAGGGCCTGAACTCAGCCCTCGATCTCGATCAGGATTTCGCCCGGGTTGACCCGGTCGCCCTTGGCCACGTGAATCGCCACCACCTTGCCGGCCACCGCGGCCTGGACTTCGGTTTCCATTTTCATGGCTTCGGTGATCAGCACCGCCTGGCCGGCCTTGACCACGTCGCCTTCCTTGACCAGCACATCGACGATGTTGCCCGGCATGGTGGTGCTGACATGGCCCGGGGCACTGGCCTGCTTGCGCTTGCTGGTGCCGCCGCCAACGAACTCGTTGAGCGGCTCGAACACCACTTCTTCCGGCATGCCGTCGATGGACAGGTAGAAGTGACGCTTGCCTTCGGCCTTGACCCCGACGCCAGTGATGTCGACGCGGTAGGTCTCGCCGTGCACGTCGATGACGAACTCGGTGGGCACGCCTTCGCCGCCCGGCTTGCTGACGCCACCGGCTTCGGGGATCGGCAGCAGCACTTCTGGAACCAGGGTGCCGGCCTCACGCTCTTCGAGGAACTTGCGCCCGATGTCCGGGAACATGGCGTAGGTCAGCACGTCTTCTTCGGAATGCGCCAGGGCACCGATTTCGCCGCGCAGCTTGGTCATTTCCGGTTTCAGCAAGTCGGCCGGACGCACATCGATCACGTCCTCGCTGCCGATGGCCTGGCGCCGCAGGTTTTCGTCCACCTGACCCGGGGCCTTGCCGTAGCCGCCTTGCAGATAGAGCTTCACTTCGTTGGTGATGGTCTTGTAGCGCTCGCCGGCCAGGACGTTGAAAAACGCCTGGGTGCCAACGATCTGCGAGGTCGGGGTCACCAGCGGCGGGTAACCGAGGTCGTGACGCACCCGCGGGATCTCCGCCAGCACTTCGCCCATGCGGTTCAGGGCGCCCTGCTCTTTCAACTGGTTGGCCAGGTTGGAAATCATCCCGCCCGGCACCTGGTTGACCTGCACCCGGGTGTCGACCGCGGTGAATTCGCTTTCGAACTGGTGGTACTTCTTGCGCACGGCATAGAAGTACAGGCCGATTTCTTGCAGCAACTCCAGGTCCAGGCCGGTGTCGAACTCGCTGCCTTTAAGGGCTGCGACCATGGACTCGGTGCCCGGGTGGCTGGTGCCCCAGGCGAAGCTGGAGATGGCGGTGTCGATATGGTCGGCGCCATTCTCGATGGCCTTGAGCTGGCACATCGCAGCCAGGCCGGCGGTGTCGTGGGAGTGGATGAACACCGGCAACGACACCTCGGCCTTCAGCGCCTTGACCAGCTCGCCAGTGGCATAAGGGGTCAACAGGCCGGCCATGTCCTTGATCGCGATGGAGTCGCAACCCATGGCTTCCATCTGCTTGCCCTGGGCGACGAAGGCCTCGATGGTGTGCACCGGGCTGGTGGTGTAGGCGATGGTGCCCTGGGCGTGCTTGCCGGCGGCCTTCACCGCTTCGATGGCCACCCGCAGGTTACGCACGTCGTTCATGGCGTCGAAGATGCGGAACACGTCGATGCCGTTGACCGCCGCCTTGGCCACGAACGCCCGGACCACGTCGTCGCTGTAGTGGCGGTAGCCCAGCAGGTTCTGGCCACGCAGGAGCATCTGCAGACGGGTGTTGGGCAGCGCGGCGCGCAGTTTGCGCAGGCGCTCCCAGGGGTCTTCCTTGAGAAAGCGCACGCAGGCGTCGAAGGTCGCGCCGCCCCAGACTTCCAGGGACCAGTAGCCGACTTTGTCGAGCTTGTCGCAGATCGGCAGCATGTCTTCGGTGCGCATGCGGGTCGCCAGCAGCGATTGGTGGGCGTCGCGCAGGATGGTGTCGGTTACATGAATCTTCTTGGACATTGTTTTATTCCTCACAGGCCTGCGTGGGCGGCGATGGCGGCGGCGATGGCCAGGGCCAGCTCTTCGGGTTTGCGCTTGATCGAGTAGTTGGTCAGTTCCGGATGGCTCTCAACGAAGCTGGTGTTGAACTGACCGCTACGGAATTCCGGGTTGCGCAGGATTTCCTGGTAGTAGGCGGCGGTGGTCTTGACCCCTTGCAGACGCATGTCGTCCAGGGCGCGCAGGCCACGGTCCATCGCCTCTTCCCAGGTCAGCGCCCAGACCACCAGTTTCAGGCACATGGAGTCGTAGAACGGCGGAATGGTGTAGCCGGTGTAGATCGCCGTGTCGGTGCGCACGCCGGGACCGCCGGGCGCGTAGTAACGGGTGATCTTGCCAAAGCTGGGGAGGAAGTTGTTCTTCGGGTCCTCGGCGTTGATCCGGAACTGCAGGGCAAAACCACGGTGATGGATGTCTTCCTGCTTCACCGACAGGGGCAGGCCCGAGGCGATGCGGATCTGCTCGCGAACGATGTCGATGCCGGTGATTTCCTCGGTGATGGTGTGTTCCACCTGCACCCGGGTGTTCATCTCCATGAAGTACACCTCGCCCTCGGCGAGCAGGAACTCCACGGTGCCGGCGTTCTCGTAGCCCACGGCCTTGGCCGCGCGCACCGACAGGTCGCCGATGTAGGCGCGCTGTTCCGGGGTCAGCTGCGGGCTCGGGGCGATCTCGATGAGTTTCTGGTTGCGGCGCTGGATCGAGCAGTCGCGCTCGAACAGGTGCACCACATTGCCAAAGCTGTCACCGAGGATCTGCGCTTCGATGTGCTTGGGATTGACGATGCATTTTTCCAGGAACACTTCCGCCGAACCGAAGGCCTTGGTGGCTTCGGAAATCACTCGGGGGAACGCCTGCTCCAGCTCTTCACGGCTGTTGCAGCGACGGATACCGCGGCCGCCGCCACCGGAGGTGGCCTTGAGCATCACCGGGTAGCCGATGCGGTCGCCTTCAGTCAGGGCTTCATGGATATCCGCAACGTTGCCTTCGGTGCCCGGGGTCACCGGCACGCCGGCCTTGATCATGCTGCGACGGGCTTCGGTCTTGTCGCCCATACGACGGATGACTTCCGCCGACGGGCCAATGAACTTGATTCCACGTTCGGCGCAGATGTCTGCCAGTTCGGCGTTTTCCGAAAGGAAGCCATAGCCGGGATGCAGGGCATCGCAGCCGGTTTCCACCGCCAGGTTCACCAGCTTGCGGGGGTTCAGGTAGCCGGCCAGCGGCTCGGCGCCAATGCTGTGGGCCTCATCCGCGCGCTTTACATGCAGGGCATGGCGATCGGCGTCGGAGAAGATCGCTACCGAACGGATGCCCATCTCGGCGCAGGCACGCACGATTCGTACGGCAATCTCACCACGGTTGGCGATCAGGATCTTTTTTATCACTTGGAGGTTCCCTTGAGCCGTTGGAACAAACGACCCGCTAGACCGAGTCGGCGCGTGACCAAATGTTTCAAGTCAGTCGCCGCGTCACACTAGCTCTGCAGAGGGATTAACAAAAATCAATAATTATTGGGTTGGGCATAAGTAAAGACTTATAGTCGTGCCACCAGCCCTTGGCGCGAGCACTCGAACAATGCGTAAGTCCTTGATGAGACTGACATTACGTCAGTTGCAGATTTTCAATGAAGTCTGCGATCTACGCTCCTACAGCCGCGCTGCCGATGAAATGAATCTCACCCAGCCCGCCGTCAGCCTGCAGATTCGCCAGCTGGAGGAGCTGATCGGCCAGCCACTGTTCGATTACGTGGGCAAGAAGCTCTACATGACCGAAGCCGCCGAAGCCCTGCAGCGGGCCAGCCGCGACATTTTCGGGCGCCTGGAAAACCTCGACATGCAGCTCTCCGACATGCAGGGCTCGCTGCAGGGCCAGCTCAAGCTGGCGGTGGAATCCAGCGCCAAGTACTTCGTCCCGCACCTGTTCGCCGCCTTCAAGCGCCAGCATCCGGAAGTCCACCTGCAATTGACCGTGGTCAACCGCTCCCAGGTGATCCGCCGCCTCTCGGACAACCGCGACGACCTGGTGATCATGTCCATGGTGCCCCAGGACATGGAGCTGGAGTTCCTGCCCTTCCTCAACAACCCCATCGTCGCCGTGGCGCCGCCGGACCACCCGCTGAGCCATATGGGGGCGCTGCGCCTGCAGGATCTGGAGCCCTACACCCTGGTGCTGCGGGAACAGGGTTCGGGCACGCGCCTGGCCTGCGAGGAGTACTTCAAGGAGAAGCGCGTGCACTTCACCCAGATCCTCGAAGTGTCGTCGGCGGAAGCTCAGCGTGAGTGCGTGCGGGCGGGTCTGGGCGTGGCCTTGCTGACGCGCCACGCCCTGAACCTTGAGTTGGCGACCGGCGGCTTGATCGAGTTGCCGGTCGAAGAGCTGCCATTGCTTCGCAGCTGGTGCCTGGTGCAAGCCAAAGCCAAACGCCTGTCACCGGTAGCGCATGCGTTCCTGGGATTCATCCGCAGCGAACGCGTGCAGATCAGCGGGCTGGTTGAACGCTTCGACGGGAAGCCACGGGTGCCGCCTGCCAGTAATTGACGGCCTCGAGCTCGGGGTAATCGTTGATTTGCTGTTGCAACTGACGCAGCTCGAAGCGGTGTTCGATCGCACGACGAAATTCCATGCGGCGCTGGTCTTCCTGCTGACGACGGGTCTTGACTGCGCTGTTGCTCTCTTCGTAAGGCCGGGCCATTTCGAGTCTCCCAATGCGAGTACGGGAGCTTCACGATGGACGTCGGCGGTTACGGTTTGGCGGCGGGTCGGTTACAGGACGATGAACATTCACAGCGCCTACCTATCTGTAGGAGCTGGCTTGCCAGCGAAGGCGTCCGTCAGAGCGATGCACAATCCAGAGGCCGCATCACCGGCCAGAGAGACTCAGTCGTCCAGAGCTTTCACCGACTTGGGCGACAGACGCAGGCTGCGAAGGCTGCGCTTGACGCTCTTGAGGTGATTCACCAGGCTCGGGCCGCGGGCCATGGCCACGCCCATCGCCAGCACGTCGATCACCACCAGGTGGGCGATACGCGAGGTCAACGGGGTGTAGATTTCGGTGTCTTCGTGCACGTCGATGGCCAGGTTGACCGTGGACAGCTCGGCCAACGGCGTCTGGCTCGGGCACAGGGTGATCAGCGAGGCGCCGCTTTCACGCACCAGATTGGCGGTGATCAGCAGGTCCTTGGAACGGCCGGACTGGGAAATGCAGATGGCCACGTCGGTAGGCTTCAAGGTCACCGCCGACATCGCCTGCATGTGCGGGTCGGAATAGGCCGCCGCGGTCAGCAGCAAGCGAAAGAACTTGTGCTGGGCATCCGCCGCCACCGCGCCCGACGCGCCAAAGCCGTAGAACTCCACGCGCTGGGCCTGGGACATGGCCGTCACCGCCTGCTGCAGGGCCACCGGATCGAGCTTCTCGCGAACTTCCATCAGGGTATGCAGGGTGGTGTCGAAGATCTTCAGGCTGTAGTCAGCGACAGAATCGTCTTCATGGATCGCGAACTGGCCAAAGCTGGCACCGGCAGCAAGGCTCTGGGCCAACTTGAGCTTCAGATCCTGAAAGCCGGAGCAACCGATGGCACGGCAGAAGCGCACGATGGTCGGTTCGCTGATGCCCACGCTGTGGGCCAGGTCCGCCATGGAACTGTGCATCACGGCCGCAGGATCAAGGAGCACGTGATCGGCGACCTTGAGTTCCGATTTGCGTAACAAATGACGTGACTGGGCGATGTGCTGCAACAGGTTCAAAGGGCTGGACTCATTGTTATTGGCTGACGCCGGGGATGTAGCAAGCTTGTAGTTATACTACAGGAATCGTCTTTTTGCCTGTTCAATGCATCATGAAGTTGCCGGCCTGCCCCCCATTTTCAGCCGGGTACGACTTATGTAGCCGTTGTGGCAGGCGCCGCCGCCCATTAGCGAGTCTGGGCTTGCAACAGCTGCGCGAGCGCCTCGGCATTCACCGGGCGACTGATCAGGTAGCCCTGAACTTCATCGCAGTGTTCAGCCCGCAGGAAGGTCAGCTGGGCAGGATCCTCGACCCCCTCGGCCACCACTTTCAGCGACAGCCCGTGAGCCATGGCAATGATTGCCCGGGTAATCGCCGCATCCTCGCCACCGTCGGCAAGACCACGAATAAAGGCCTGGTCGATCTTCACGTAGTCCACCGGGATGCGCTTGAGGTAGCTCAGGGACGAGTACCCCGTGCCGAAGTCGTCGATGGCCAGCTTCACCCCCAGATCACGCAGTTGCTGGAAGGTCGCGATGATGTGCTCGACGCTGTCCAGGAGCTGGCTTTCAGTCAGTTCCAGCTCGAGGAAGTGCGGCTCCAGACCAGTTTCTTCCAATACCTGGCGCACCAGGCTCACCAGCTTGCCCTGGCGCAACTGATACACCGACAGATTGACCGACACCCGAATCGGCTCCAGCCCCTGGCGCTGCCATTCGCAGGCTTGGCGGCATGCCTGGCGCAACACAAACTCGCCGATGGGGCCGATGAGCCCGGTCTCTTCCGCCAGGCCAATAAAGTCTCCCGGCGGCACCCGCCCCATGGTCGGGTGATCCCAGCGCACCAGGGCTTCGGCGGCGTTCAGCCGGCCCGTGGCCAGGCACAGCTTGGGTTGGTAGAACACCATCAACTGGCCTTCTTCGATGGCCTTGCGCAGTTGGTTCTCCAGTTGCAGACGCTCCAGGGTGCTGGCCTGCAGGCTCTCGGTATAGAACTGGAAGTTGTTGCCTCCCAGGTGCTTGGCATGGGCCATGGCCATGTTCGCCTGACTGACCAGGGCGGCAATCTCCCGGGCGCTGTCCGGCAGCATGCTGATGCCCATGGAGGCGCTGACCACCAGTTCATGGCCATCGACGGTGATCGGCAGGCGCAGCTTGCTCAGCAGCCGGGTCGCCACCCGGGTCAGGCTCGACAGGCTGCCGTAGGCGTCGAACAGCACGGCGAACTCATCCCCGGACAACCGGGCGATGGTGTCGGCTTCCGGCAGGGCATTGACCAGTCGTCTGGCCATCTTCTGCAGCAACTGGTCGGCCACTTCATGGCCGAGGCTGTCGTTGAGCAACTTGAAGCGATCCAGATTGATGTGCAGCAAGGCCAGGCTGCGGCCGCCCTGGCGCACCCGTTGATGGGCCTCGGCCAGGCGCTCGCGAAACAGAGAGCGGTTGGCCAGCCCGGTGAGCTCGTCGTAGTGAGTGAGGTAGCGCATGCGCTCCTCGGATTCGCGCCGAGCCGATAGATCGGCGAAAAAGCCTACGATATGCCGGATTTTCCCCCGCTTATCCCGCACGACGTTCAATTGCAGCCACTGCGGATAGAGTTCGCCGTTCTTGCGGGTTTCCACCAACTCGCCCTGCCAACTGCCGTACTGCTCCAGAGCCTGATGAATCAATGGGTAATGCCGGCGGGCATCGCGGCTGCAGGACAGCTCCACCACATTGCGTCCGAGCATGTCCTCGATCTGGTAGCCCGTGACCTGGCTGAAGGCCTGATTGGCGGCGATCAGGGCGTACTCGGGGTCGAGGATGACGATGCCTTCACTGGCCGCCTCGAACACCGTCGCCGCCAGATTGCGCTGCACTTCCACTTCCTTGTCGGCACTGATATCCCGCCGCGTGCCCACCATGCGCAACACCCTCCCAGCAGGACTGCGCTCCACCGCCCTGCCCCGGTCCTCGATCCACACCCAGTGGCCATCGCCATGGCGCACCCGGTACTCCACCTGATAATCCTCGCTGCGGCCCTTGAGGTGCTCCACCAGGGCACGTTTGAGCAGCGGCAAATCCTCGGGGTGCAGGCGCGGCTTGAGATGACTGAGCATCGCGGTGACATCTTCGGGCTCCAGGCCGAACAGCTCCTTGATCTGGGTGTGATGGATTTCGTCGGTCTGCAGGTTCCAGTCCCAGAGCCCCAGCTCGCTGGCGTTCAGGGCCAGGGCCAGACGCGCCTCGCTCTTGCTCAGGGCCTGGTTGGCCTCGTCCAGCTCCAGGCTGCGCTGGGCCACCCGCTGCTCCAGCCCGGCCTGGGCTTCACGCAATTGGTCTTCGGCCCGTCGGCGCTGTTCGATCTCACGGGCCAGCTCGCGGTTGAGCTGACTGCTGCGGCTCTGGGCGTCCTGCAGATGCTCGATCAGCGCCTGATTCTGAAAGCGCCGCAACAGTCCGCGCTGAATCAGGCGGTTGACCTGCCAGGCCACCACGCTCAGGGATACCAGGAGAATCAGCCCGAGCCAGCCCCAGCCTCGCTGCTGATCGTCTCCGCCCCAGAACAGATAGGCGATGGCCGGCAACAGGCAGGGCAAGGTGAAGGAGAGAAAGGCCTGCAGGCTGACCGCGTAGGCCACGCTGGCGGAAAGAATCGCCGCGCCGATCAGGCCGAAAACCCAGGCCTGCTGCAAAAAACTGTCGGTGGGCACCAGGGCGATGCCGGCACAGGCCAGGGTCAGGCCACTGACTGCCGACCCCAGAAGAAACATGCGCTGCCAGATGGGCTGCGCCTGACGACTGGGAATCGCCGAGTCGAACGCCGCCACCTGGATCACCCGCAAGGCCACCAGGGCCAGTAGCCAGACCATCCACACGCTGAGCAACAGATAGCGCGCCGGACTCCAGAGCAACCAGGTGCACACCAGACCGTTGAGCAGCATGAAAAGGGTCGGCAGCAGCGAGCCCTGATACAGCAGGCGCGTGCGCTCCACTGCCATCTCGACGGCGTAATGCTGGCGGATGACCCGCGGCGCCATGAAGGGCCCGGACGGGTCGGGGTTAAGTGTCATAGGCAGTATTCTTATAATGGTTGAGCCCGAAACGTCGGCGGAGCATACACAAGCGCAAGCCCGAGCCAAACTGCTCCAGATCATAAAATCGATAAAACAAATCCCGCCGTATTCCGCCGTGAAAGTGTGCGGGCGAGAGACGTCAATGGCTGCGGCCTGTGACCAACCGGTCGTCCCCGGCCGTTGTTTTATCGGCTAATGCAATGCCGGGTTTGCCCGGGGTGACGCGGCCCCCTAGAATGCCCCGATGCGCGATGATCTCTCCCTCCTGTTGAACTCCCTCAACGATGCCCAACGCCAGGCCGTAGCTGCCTCCGTGGGTCGTCAGTTGGTCCTGGCCGGTGCTGGCTCCGGCAAAACCCGTGTGCTGGTGCACCGTATCGCCTGGTTGATCCAGGTCGAGAACGCCTCGCCCCACTCGATCCTGTCGGTGACCTTCACCAACAAGGCTGCCGCCGAGATGCGTCACCGCATCGAGCAATTGCTGGGTATCAACCCGGCAGGCATGTGGGTCGGCACCTTCCACGGCCTGGCACACCGCCTGCTGCGGGCCCACTGGCAGGAAGCCGGCCTGAGCCAGACCTTCCAGATTCTCGACAGCGACGACCAGCAACGCCTGGTCAAGCGGGTGATCCGCGAGTTGGGCCTGGACGAACAACGCTGGCCGGCCCGCCAGGCTCAGTGGTTCATCAACGGTCAGAAAGACGAAGGCCTGCGGCCGCAACATATCCAGGCCAGCGGCGATCTTTTCCTGGCCACCATGCGCGGCATCTATGAGGCCTACGAGGCCGCTTGCCAGCGCGCCGGAGTCATCGACTTCTCCGAACTGCTGCTGCGCGCCCTGGACCTGTGGCGCGACCACCCGGGCCTGCTGGCGCACTACCAGAAGCGTTTCCGCCACGTGCTGGTGGACGAGTTCCAGGACACCAACGCCGTGCAATACGCCTGGCTGCGGCTGCTGGCCCAGGGCGGTGACAGCCTGATGGTAGTGGGCGACGACGACCAGTCGATCTACGGCTGGCGCGGGGCGAAAATCGAGAACATCCATCAGTATTCCGCCGACTTCCCGGACACCGAAGTGATCCGCCTGGAGCAGAACTATCGCTCCACCGCCGGTATCCTCAAGGCTGCCAACGCCCTGATCGCCAACAACACCGGGCGCCTGGGCAAGGAGCTGTGGACCGATGGCGGCGAAGGCGAAGCCATCAACCTGTACGCCGCCTTCAACGAGCACGATGAAGCCCGCTATGTCGTGGAAACCATCGAGAGCGCGCTGAAGACCGGCATGGCCCGCAGCGACATCGCCATTCTCTACCGCTCCAACGCCCAGTCCCGGGTGCTGGAAGAAGCCCTGCTGCGCGAGCGCATTCCATACCGCATCTATGGCGGCCAGCGCTTCTTCGAGCGGGCCGAGATCAAGAACGCCATGGCTTACCTGCGCTTGCTGGAAGGCCGTGGCAACGACGCGGCCCTGGAACGGGTGATCAACGTTCCGGCCCGGGGCATCGGCGAAAAGACCGTCGAAGCCATCCGCGAGCACGCGCGCCACAGCGATGTATCGATGTGGGAAGCCATGCGCCAACTGGTGGCCAATAAAGGCCTGACCGGTCGTGCGGCCAGCGCCCTCGGCGCCTTCATCGAGCTGATCGAGAACCTGGCGGCCAAGACCCTGGAAATGCCCCTGCACCTGATGACCCAGACGGTGATCGAGCAGTCGGGGCTGATTGCCTACCACGAAGCGGAAAAAGGCGAGAAGGGCCAGGCCCGGGTGGAAAACCTTGAGGAACTGGTGAGCGCCGCGCGCAACTTCGAGAACAGCGAAGAAGACGAGGACCTGACGCCCCTGGCGGCCTTCCTCGGCCACGCATCCCTGGAAGCCGGCGATACCCAGGCCGACGAACATGAAGACAGTGTGCAACTGATGACCCTGCACAGCGCCAAGGGCCTGGAGTTCCCCTACGTGTTCCTGGTGGGCATGGAAGAAGGCCTGTTCCCCCACAAGATGAGCCTGGAAGAACCCGGTCGGCTTGAGGAAGAACGCCGCCTGGCGTACGTGGGCATTACCCGGGCCATGCAGAACCTGGTGATGACCTATGCAGAGACCCGTCGTCTATATGGCAGCGAAACCTACAACAAGGTGTCGCGCTTCGTACGTGAAGTGCCCAAGGGACTGATTCAGGAAGTGCGCCTGTCCAACAGCGTCAGCCGGCCTTTCGGTGGCGGCCAGTCGCAAAGCACCAGCAGCCTGTTCGGCGGCAGCGAGATTCCGGACACCGGCCTGAGCCTGGGTCAGGCCGTGCGCCACTCGGTCTTCGGCGATGGGGTGATCCTCAACTTCGAAGGTGCCGGCGCCCAGGCGCGGGTCCAGGTCAACTTCAGTGAAGGCAGCAAATGGCTGATGCTCGGCTACGCCAAGCTGGAAGCCATCTAACCACCCACGCTTGGCGTGTGTAGGAGCTGGCTTGCCAGCGAATCTCACTGGCGAAGACCGGCTCAAGGGCCTCTTCGCCGGCCAGCCGGCTCCTACAGGCCAGTGCAGAGAAGGCAGGGCGAACATGGGCACAGGCTTTTTTTCCTCGTGGACATTCTGGGCCCTGTTGTCGGCAGTTTTCGCTGCTTTAACGGCGATCTTCGCCAAAGTGGGGATAGAAAACCTCAATTCAGACTTCGCCACCCTGCTGCGCACCGTGGTGGTCCTGGTCAGTCTGGCCTTGATTTTGTACGCAACGGGCCAATATCAGTCCCTGGGATCAATTTCCCCCAAGAGCTACCTGTTCCTGCTGCTGTCCGGGCTGGCCACCGGGGCTTCCTGGCTATGCTATTTCCGCGCCCTGAAACTCGGCCCCGCCTCGCTGGTGGCGCCGGTGGACAAGCTCAGCGTGGTGTTCGTCGCCCTCATCGGCGTGGCATTGCTGGGGGAGAAACTCGATCTGCGCCAATGGGGCGGAATCGGTCTGATCACCGCTGGCGTGGTGCTGCTGGCACTGCGTCGCTGAACGGTTTGGGGATTGAACCAAAGCCGCGTCCTTACAGACAAAAACCCTATCGGCGAGCATGATTGCGGGCAGAGCTGAATCAAGCCTGTCAGGCAAAAGCCCGAAACATTATGCCGCTCGCCACTGACACTTCACCTGTGCAATATGGCGCGCGTGCCATCCACAAATGGGAACCCCCTTTATGAAACGTTTTCTTAGCATCGCCATGGCGCTGTGCATCGGCCTGACGATGAGCCTCGACGCCAACGCCAAGCGCTTCGGTGGCGGCAAAAGCGCCGGCGCTGCCCCGACCCACCAAACTCGCCAGGCGGCGCCAACCGCTCCGGGCGCTCCTGCCGCTGCGGCCACCGCTGGCGCAGCCGGTGCTGCAGGTGCCGCGGCCAAGGCCGGTGGTGCTTCGCGCTGGCTCGGCCCTCTGGCCGGCATCGCAGCCGGTGGCCTGCTGGCCTCCATGTTCATGGGCGGCGGCTTCCAGGGCATGCAGATCTTCGACATCCTGATCATGGCAGTCATCGCCTTTGTGATCTTCCGCTTCATCGCCGCGCGCCGTCGCAAGCAGCAGGAGCAGTTCGCTCCAGCGGGCCACGCGCCAATGCAGCGTGAGGCTTTCGAGCCTCAGCAACCGGCTGGCGGTTCGATCTTCGGTGGCTCGGCAGCACCTGCCGCGCGTCCTGTGATCAACGCTCCGGCCTGGTTCAACGAAGAGCGCTTCATTGAAGCGGCGCGCAGCCACTTCCAGTCCCTGCAGCAACACTGGGACGCCAACGAAATGGACAAGATCGCCGAATTCGTCACCCCGCAGATGCTGCAGTTCCTGAAACAGGAACGTGCCGATCTGGGCGACGGCTTCCAGTCCACCTACATCGACAACCTGCAAGTGCAGCTTGAAGGCGTGGATGACCGTGCCGACAAGACCATCGCCACCCTGACCTTCAGCGGTGTATCGAAGACCTCGCGCTTCGACCAGGGCGAAGTGTTCAGCGAAAGCTGGAACATGGAACGCGCCCAGGGCGACAACCAGCCATGGCTGGTGGCAGGTATCCGCCAGAACGGTTGATTCATGCCGTTGTCACAGCAGTAAGGCAAAACCCCGACTCAAGTCGGGGTTTTGCATTTCACGATTGCACTTATAGCGAGCTACTGTATAAACCGCCGTCAAACAACCGCGCCATAGAGCTAAGAGGACCCAGGCCGTGGAAGAAGTCATCGAACAACTCCGAGAAGCCAACGAACCGGTACCCGTCCCCCTGGAACTGCCGGACGAAGACCAACTGGTGGAAATTGAAGAACAGCTGTTCATCAATATTCCGTTCGTCTTCAAAGAGTTCCTGTTGACGGTCAGCGACGTGGTTTACGGCAGCCTGGAGCCGGTCACCGTCACCGACCCGCAATCCCACACCTACCTGCCGGAAGTGGCCGCGACCGCCTGGGACCTGGGCGTGCCTCGCGAGCTGATCCCGATCTGCCAGGACGGCGACGACTACTACTGCGTCGAGGAAGACGGCACCGTGGTGCTGTGGTCCGGCGAAGAAGAGCTGATCACCGAAGAGTCCTGGGAATCGGTGTGGCACTGGGCGCGGGACGTCTGGCTGGAAAGCTGAGCCAACTCCCGACGTTGCAACCGGCTCGCCAGCGCCCTGCTGGCGAGCGGCAAGGTCAATGCCCGCCGTTGTCCTTGCTGTGCTCGAAGGTTTCGATCAGCGCCACCTGCATCCGCGTGTGCACGCGGATGAACCAGCGCCACAACACCGCAGCCACCACAGCCGCCACCACGGCAATCAGCACCAGCAACTCCAGGGTCGGCAGGATGCTCGACGACAGCGCCGCCAACAGCAGAAAGATCACCAGTAGCGACAGGATCGGAATCACCTCGGCGATCACCCGACGTACCCGCTGGGTGTGGCGCCCGGCCATTTCCGCCTTGACCCCCATCTCCGCCAGCAGCATCGATAGCGCCTTGAGCTTGCGGTAGGCGGCAATCAGGAATGGCAGCGACAGCAGCAGCGCTCCACCCCAGATCAGTGCCTTCTGCCAGCTCGGATCACTGACCCAGTCCTCCAGATAAGCGCCGATGCGCTTGGCGAAATAGCCGCCGGAAAAGAAGATCGACGCCACCAGCGCCAGATTCACTCCCACCTGCAGCAGGATCTTGCGGATCATCGACGCCAGCAACGCACCCTCGCCCTGAGGCTGGATACTGCGCAACCACTCCCCATACATGCCCAGCACCCGGCTCAGACGTTGAGGCAAAACCCCGGCCAGCTTGTGCGACAAAGGATCGGCCGCGCGAATCAGATAGGGCGTGAGCAAAGTGGTGATCGCCGACACGGCAACCGCGACCGGATAGAGAAAATCGCTGGTGACCTGCAGGGTCATGCCCAGGGCGGCGATGATGAACGAAAACTCGCCAATCTGTGACAGGCCCATCCCGACTCGTAGAGAGGTCCGTCCATCGTTGCCGGCGATAAAGGCACCCATGCCGCAGGACAACATCTTGCCCAGCACCACTGCCACGGTGATCACAGCGATGGGCCAGGCGTATTGCAGAAGGATCTGCGGGTCGATCATCAGGCCGATGGCGACAAAGAAGATCGCACTGAACAGGTCACGAACCGGCTCGATCAGCCGCTCGATCTTCAGCAACTGACGGGACTCGGCCATGATCGCGCCGATCAGGAAGGCCCCCAGGACCATGCTGTACTCCAGCTTCACCACCAGCAGACAGAAGCCGAAACACAGCCCCAGCACAGTGATCAGCAGCATCTCGTTGCTGTCGAACCTGGCCACGTAGGCCAGCAGGCGCGGCACCAGCAGAATGCCGATCACCAGCGCCACGATCATGAACAGCGAAAGCTTGCCGACGGTGGAGAACACTTCGCCGGAACTCACGGTGCCACTGACCGCAATACTCGACAGCAAGGCGATGATGCCAATGCCGAGAATGTCCTCGACGATCAACACACCAAAGATCAGCTGGGCGAAGCGCTCGTTCTTCATCTTCAGGTCGTTGAGCGCCTTGACGATGATGGTGGTGGAGGAGATGGCCAGGATCGCCCCGAGGAACAGCGAATCCATGGTGTTCCAATCGAACCAGCGACCGATCTCGTAGCCGATCCAGATCATCAGGACGATTTCCAGGAAGGCCGCGATAAACGCCGTGGCACCCACCTTGAACAGCTTGCGCAGGCTGAATTCCAGCCCCAGGCAGAACATCAGGAAAATCACCCCAAGCTCGGCCAGGGTCTTGATGGTCTGTTCGTCGTGGATCAGGCCGAACGGCGGCGTGTGGGGGCCGATGATGAAGCCGGCGACGATGTAGCCCAGCACCACCGGCTGCTTGAGTCGGTGAAAGAGAATGGTCACGACGCCTGCGACCAGCATGATCACGGCCAGGTCCTGAATGAAACTGATGGCATGCATGGCCGGGGTTCTCCTTGAAAGCTGGGCGGCGCAGATCGCCTAAAAAGAAAAATCTGATCAGTACAAAGAAATATCCAAAAATAGGAGCGGAAAAAGCCCTGGAACGGGTGTTTTGCAGGTTAACACCGGGACTTCCGGCAGAAAGGCGGTGCAATATTAGGAAACAGATCCACCGGAGCGTGACGGCACGACGCGGCCCGGCGTCCCGTTATCGATGGTTTGAAAATCCTTGAAACCAGCACCCGCAGAGGTGCTCAAGCAACCCCTGCCTTGAACCGTGAGTGTGCTATGGAACCCGGAAACGCCCAGCTGTCGATGACGGTATTGATGACCCCTGACATGGCCAATTTCTCTGGCAATGTCCACGGCGGCACCCTGCTCAAGTACCTCGACGAAGTTGCCTATGCCTGCGCCAGCCGTTATGCCGGCCGCTACGTAGTGACCTTGTCGGTGGATCAGGTGATCTTCCGCGAGCCGGTGCATGTCGGCGAACTGGTGACCTTCCTGGCCTCGGTCAACTACACCGGCAACACCTCCATGGAGGTGGGCATCAAGGTGGTGACCGAGAACATCCGCGAACGCTCGGTGCGCCACACCAACAGTTGCTTCTTCACCATGGTGGCGGTGGACGACCAGCGCAAACCGGCCCAGGTGCCGCCGCTGCAACCCGAGACTGCCGACGGCAAGCGCCGCTATATCCAAGCCCAGCAGCGCCGGCAGATCCGCCAGGAGCTGGAAAAGCGCTACCAGGAAATCAAGGCCGACGGCCCTTGATCCTCAGGCAGATACGCTGATTCAGCAGGACCACGGACGGTCCCCTCGCCACGCCCCGGCAGCGCCTTGCGCGCTCGACCAGCCTCTCCCCCCGCCGCTCCAGGCAGTCTTCTGCGGTCATCCCGATTGGCCGGATTCATCCCTTTTTGACCACATAGAGAGTTATGCCCAGGGGGCACCGCTGCCAGAATCATTGAGCAAGGCACAAACGCACTCCCCGTCCGGGGAGCCTTCGAGCCAACGAACGCGTGAGAACAATAACAATGCCCAGCGCCAATACTCTGTCCGACAGTCCCGCCCTCGCCTCCGGCGACTTCACCCACAGCGCCCAAGGCACCTCCCTGCGACGCATCCTCGGGCTGCCGGCCCTGGTGTTCTTCGGCCTGGTGTACATGGTGCCCCTGACCGTGTTCACCACCTACGGCGTGGTCACCCAGATCACCGGGGGGCGTACCGCCGCAGCCTATGTCGTGACCCTGCTGGCCATGATCTTCACAGCCCTGTCCTATAGCGTCATGGTCAGGAAGTACCCGATTGCCGGCTCGGCCTATTCCTACGCCAGCCTCAGTTTCGGACCGGGCATCGGCTTTCTCGCCGGCTGGTCGCTGCTGCTGGATTACCTGTTCCTGCCGATGATCAACTACCTGGTGATCGGCCTGTTTCTCAACCTGGCCTTTCCCGCCGTGCCGGCTTGGGTCTTCGTGGTGGCGACCATCAGCCTGGTGACGCTGCTGAACATTCGCGGCATCGGTTCGGTGTCGAGCATGAGCAACCTGATCGTCTGCGCGCAGATGGTGTTCGTGGTGGTGTTCGTAGCCCTGGTGATTCGCCAGCTGGCCGGGGCCGCAAGCCTGGACCTGAGTGCACCCTGGGTCGGCGACGGCAGCCAGAGCGGACTGTTGCCATTGATGGCTGGGGCCGCGGTGCTGTGCCTGTCGTTCCTGGGCTTTGACGCGGTGTCGACCCTGGCCGAGGAAACCCGTGACCCGCGCCGGGACATCCCACGGGCCATTGTCATCACCACCCTGGGCGCAGGGCTGCTGTTCATCCTGCTGGCCATGACCAGCCAACTGGCCTTCCCCGGCAGCAGTTTCAAGGACGCCGACTCGGCAGCCAGCGAAGTGATGCTACATGCCGGCGGGCGTTTCCTGGAGATGTTCTTCACCGCCACCTATGTCGCCGGCGCTGCGGGCTCGGCCCTGGCGTCACAGGCCTCGGTGTCGCGCATCCTGTTCAGCATGGGTCGCGACGGCATCCTGCCACGGCGAGTGTTCGGCACCCTGTCGGAGCGCTACAAAACCCCGGTGATCGCCATTGTCCTGGTGTCGCTGGTGTCCTTGCTGGCGGTGGTCATCGACCTCACCACCCTGGCCTCGATGATCAGTTTCGGCGCGCTGGTGGCGTTCTCGGTGGTCAACCTGGCGGTGATCAAGAGTCACTTGGGACAGGGCCAGCCGCGCACGAGTGCGCGACTGCTGCAGTACGGCCTGCTGCCGTTGATCGGCTTCGGTCTGATCGTCTGGCTGTGGACCAGCCTCTCGGCCCTGACCCTGGGGATTGGTCTGGCCTGGTTCGCCCTGGGCCTGGTGTACCTGGGCATACACACCCGGGGCTTTAGTCAGCAGGCGCCGACGGTGCAGTTCTCCGAGCAGGCCTGAGTCACTGCACGCCGGTCGCCCTCAGAAGCCGATCGGCGTGGCTTCGAACCGCACCCGTGGATGGGCAATGCGGTCCTGGGCCCGCACCAGTTCCAGCTCGTAGCTGGCGCAGGCCTGGGTTTCCAGCAGCACTTCATGCACTGCGGCGGCGGTGAACTCGAACGCCGCCACCAGGCTGTCGCCCAACAACACCCGCGCCAGGAACAGACCCGACGTCAGGTCGCCCACCCCCACCGGCTGCCGCGGGAACGCCAGCAACGGGCGGCGCAAGTGCCAACTGCCCTCGGCGGTCACCAGTAGCATCTCGAAGCCTTCCGCCAGTTTGCCCGGGTAGTCCAGGTGCTTGACCAGCACCGCCTTGGGGCCCTTCTCCAGTAACGAGCGAGCCATGCCCAGGCAATCGAACAATGATTGCGGCTTGCGTCCGCAGAAGCTGTCCAGCTCCAGCTGGTTGGGGCACAGGAAGTCGGCCATGGCCACCGCCTCATCCAGCAGGAAGTCGCTGACCTCCGCCGGCACGCTGCAGCCCTTCTCCGGATGGCCCATCACCGGGTCGCACAGGTACAAGGCCTTGGGGTTGGTCGCCTTGATCCGCGCCACGCCACTGAGAATCGCCCGGCCCTGGGCCGCGCTGCCCAGGTAACCGGAGAGAATCGCGTCGCAGTTGCCCAGCTCGCCGATGGCGGCGATGCCTTCTACCAGCTCGGGAATCTGATGGGGCGCCAACACTTCTCCGGCCCACTGACCATACTGAGTGTGGTTGGAGAACTGTACGGTATTCAGGGGCCAGACATTCACCCCGACCCGCTGCATGGGAAACACCGCAGCACTGTTACCGGCGTGGCCGAAAACCACATGGGACTGGATCGCAAGCAGGTGGGGCGTACGTTTCATGCAGGATTTTCCATAAAACCGGTGGAATTCAAGCCGCGCAGTATGCGACTAAACGCAGCCTGTACGACAGACCGGAGACGCAGTTAAGCTGACGCCACTTCGTTGGAGCAAACCTTCATGCTGACCCTTGGAAACATCTTTGTGCTGATGCTGCTGGCGACCGGCGCCGCCTGGCTATGGCACAACCACGGCCTGCGGGAGCGGGCGCTGGAGCGGGTCAAGCAGCACTGCGCACGGCTCGACATCGAGCTGCTGGACGGCAACGTCGCACTCAAGCGCATCGGTTTGGTCAAGGACGCCAACGGTCGCCGGCGCCTGGCGCGAATCTACAACTTCGAATTCACCGTGACCGGTGAAACCCGCCACGCCGGGACCATCACTCAGTTTGGAGCCCACAGCGCGCACATCGAGCTGGCGCCCTACCCATTCGAAGTGAAAGAGCCGTTGCCCAGCGCCGAGGTGATCGAACTGAGTCAGTGGCGCGAAGAGCACCGCAAGTTCAAGCCGTGAAATGCGCAGGCAAGCCTGCGCCTACAGGCGGCAAGCGCTGAGGCTGGCTTGCAGGGCGGCCATGTCCTGCGGGGCGCTGAAAATCAATTCCAGGCGCGAATCCCGTCGCCATTCGCTGGGCAGCCAGTTCAGCGGTGAATTATCCAAGCCATTGCCCGAGCGCCAGCCCTCATCGCAGTGGATCACCAGCTTGGCCCGACGCCAGTCGAGGTTCTGCAACCAGTGATCCACCCGGGCCAGGTCGAACTGCTGGCTCGGGTGCCAGCGCCAACCGATGCTCCAGCCCTCCTCCTGAGACTGACTGAGGCAGATCGGCAGCGCCGGATCGCTCCACACTGCCGGCAACTGTGCCAAGCCCTGGGGAACATCCAGTTGCTCCAGCGCCGCCCCGGCACTGGCCTCCAGACCCGGTAGCTCGGCCAAGGGCAAGGCGGCATGGCGCGTCCAGAACAAGGGCAGGTCCGGCAACTGCTCCAGCACCCGCAGTCGATCGCTGTCGCTGAGCAGTTCGTCCTTGTTCAACACCAGCAAGCCGGCGCTGGACAGGGCATCCTGCTGGGCCTGGGGCAGCGGCTTGCCGGCCGCCAGGGCCTGGGCGTCGAGCACCAGTACGCAGGGCTGCAACGCCAGTACCCCCTGCCAGGGCGCAACGCTCAGTTGCTTGAGCAATTGCGCCGGGTGACCAAGGCCGGACGGCTCGATGAACAAACGATCCGGCTTGGCCTTGCGCAGCAGACGCCCCAAACCCACCTGAAACGGTGCGCCGTTGACACAGCACAGGCAGCCGCCGGCCACTTCGCCGAGGGCGATGCCGTCGTCATCCCGAGCCAGCAAGGCCGCGTCCAGGCCAATCTGGCCGAACTCATTGATCAGCACCGCCCAGCGCTCATGGGCCGGGCGCTGGCTCAGCAGATGACGGATCAGGCTGGTCTTGCCGGCCCCCAGAGGGCCGGCGATCACATGGGTAGGAATGTTCTGCAGCATGGAAGGATTTCCGCAAGCTTGTGCGCTGATGCTACGCCCTTCCCCGTCGCGACGAAAATCCGCCGACCGCCGTAGAAGCGGGCTTGCCCGCGAACGCTCGCCGCTCACCCCAGCCAATCAAGAGTCAGTATCAAACGCCGCTCCCCCGGCGCCGGCTGCGGCGAACGATGAATCAGACCAAACCCCTCGTTGCCATGCCATTTCTCACCCTTGAACAGCGCCACTTCACCGCGGCCAATCTGCTGGATCAGCTCTGATTCCCGAGGTTCGGCCGCAGCCTGCCCCAACTGCCGACGGTCCATCGCCCCTTCCCGCAACCACTGGCTGCCAATCCCGGCATAGGTGGTGATCAGGCGCACCGGCACATGGTCGACGTGAAACCGCGGGCACATGGCCTTGTCCAGCACCCGTAAGCGCAAGCCCACGCGTTTGGCGCCCAACAGGCAGGCAAAGGCACTGACCAACCAGGAAACGTCGGCGATAAAGCCGTCATAACCCTGCAAGTCGCTGAAGCGCGCGGCCAAACCCCGCAGGTTCGGCGGGCAATCCTCATCCGGCAACTCCAGGGACAGGGACTCCGCCAAGGGCTCATTGAGGGACAACAGCAACTCGCCGAAGTCCTCGATGTGCGCCGGCAACTGGCGCTGCCAGAGACCGAGGTTGACCTCATCGTCCAGCACCTCGGCCAGCACTGCCGGGGCCTGGCCAATGGCCGCGCGCCGGGAAACCAGCGGCACCGCACAAGGCAGCAGCAAGCACTTGGCCGTCAATGGAATGCTCAGTGGAGTCACCGGGGAACTCAGGGTCAGCATCAGGCCGCCTCCTCTTCATGCCAGGAACCGAAAGGGTCGGTCATCAGGCTCCAGCCCTCGACACCGAGGGCCATTTCATCGTCATCCAGCAGGCACAGGTCGAGCTCGGCACTGAGCCGGGTAAAGTCGATGTTCTGGCCGATGAACACCAGTTCCTGACGACAGTCACCCGTGGCCGGGGTCCAGTTGTGCAGAATCGCCGCCGTGCTTTCCTCGTCCTGGGGCCAGTGCTGCTTGGGCACGAAGCGCCACCAGCGCCCGGCAAAGCCATGGCGCATCAAACCGCCGGCCTGGGACCAACTGCCCGCCTCCTGGTACTTGCTGGCGAGCCAGAAGAAGCCTTTTGAGCGCAGGAGCTTGCCGTTGACCCAGGGCCGGTTGATGAAGTTGAAGAAACGCTGGGGATGAAAGGGGCGGCGCGCTCGATAGGCGGTCGAGGCGATTCCGTACTCCTGGGTTTCCGGCACGTGCTCGCCGCGCAACTCTTGCAGCCAGCCCGGCGCCTGGGCCGCGCGTTCAAAGTCGAAGCGTCCGGTGTTGAGGATCTTGGCCAAGGGCACCTGGCCCATGACCATGGGAACGATCTCTGCCTGGGCGTTGAGCCGCGCCAGGATCGCCATCAGCTCCTGGCGCTCGGCGCTGCTGATCAGGTCGATCTTGCTGATGAGGATAACGTCGGCAAACTCCACCTGTTCGATCAGCAGGTCGGTGATCGAACGTTCGTCCTCCTCGCCCAGGGTTTCACCCCGGGAGGCCAGGCTTTGCGCGGCCTGGTAGTCCAGCAGGAAGTTCATGCCGTCGACTACGGTGACCATGGTATCGAGGCGGGCGATGTCCGCCAGGCTCTGCCCGGCCTCATCGCGAAAGGTGAAGGTTTCCGCCACCGGCAGCGGCTCGGAGATGCCGGTGGACTCGATCAGCAGGTAATCGAAGCGCCCGTCGCGGGCCAGCTTGCCCACCTCCTCCAGAAGGTCTTCGCGCAGGGTGCAGCAGATGCAGCCGTTGCTCATCTCCACCAACTTCTCTTCGGCACGATTGAGGCTGACATCACGCTGCACCTCGCTGCCGTCGATGTTGATTTCGCTCATGTCGTTGACGATCACCGCTACCCGCAGGTTGTCGCGGTTGCGCAGGATGTGATTGAGCAGGGTGCTTTTGCCGGCGCCAAGAAAGCCGGACAGCACGGTAACGGGAAGACGCTGGGTCATGGGGGGTCCTCATCAGGTTCGCGGCTGGGTCAAAGCGCCCGTTGGTGGCGTTCGCGCAGCTCTTGGCGTTCTTTGGCTTCGATACACAGGGTGGCGGTGGGCCGCAGCAGCAGGCGCTTGAGGCCGATGGCCTCGCCGGTGTCGCGGCACCAGCCGTACTCGCCCCGGGCCAGGCGCTCCAGGGCCTCGTCGATCTTGTCCAGGAGCTTCTTTTCCCGTTCCAGCAGGCGCAGTTGCCATTGCCGCTGTTCTTCGGCGCTACCGATGTCGGCGGGGTCGCTGTGGGGTTCCTGCTCGCGCAGTTGGTCGAACTCAACGGCAATGCGCTCCTGCAATTCGCTGCGCTGGGCCAGCAGCAGATCGCGGAAGAAGCCCTGTTGGGCGTCGTTCATGTAATGCGCCGGGGGTTCGGCGAGGAGCTCTTGTTCAGTCATGGCGGGGTCACGGGTCAGGCTTTATTTGATGTTATATTATAACAATGCACATTAGCCAATACTCCCTTGCCGCCCACGACGAAGGGCGCGATGCTGCGCCCCTGTCGCCACGAGAACTGCCATGCGCCTTGTCCTTCCCACCCTGCTTTCAAGCCTGATGCTGCTGGCCGGCCACGCCACAGCCGGCGTGCCCAGCACCCTGGCCACCTGCACCCGCAGCGCCACCCTGCTGGCCTGTGTCGATCCCTTGGGCAACGCCTACAGCGTCGCCACGGCGGGCAGCACCACTTACTTGCGCGGGTTCGAGGTAATCGGCAAACGCTACTGGGCGCAGACCAACAGTCGCTACGGGCAACTGACCTTCTTCACCGGCCTGGCCTCCGACGGCGAAGCCTGGGTGGGCTACAGCCAGCGCGTGGGCTGGACCACCCGCAATCGCTTCTCCAGCTCCGGCGGCAGCAGCGCCAAGTTCACCTGCAGCCGTATCAGCGGCTGCTAGACGCGCCAACACCGCGCCCGGTGCAGGCGCCGGCGGCTACACAGCGCGGTTGTTCCTGGTTTCCTGGAGCCAGGCCATGTAGCTGTTGGCTGGCGGGTTCTTTTCGAAGTAGCGCTGCAAGCCTTTGAACAGGCCGTCGGCAATCGCCTGCTGATGCCGCGTCGTGACCAGCCGCTGACTGTCGCGGCTGTTGGAGATAAAGCCGGTTTCCACCAGGATCGATGGCACATCCGGCGACTTGAGCACCGCGAATCCGGCCTGTTCCACGCGCTTCTGGTGCAGGGTGGTAATCCCCGACAGGCTGTCCAGCACCGTGCCCCCTAGCTGCAGGCTGGCAGCAATGGTGGCGTTCATCGACATGTCGAGAATCACCCCCGCCAGCATCGGGTCCTTGTCCTTGAGATTGAGCAGGCTGCTGGCCCCCAGCAGGTCGGCATCGTTCTCCCGCTGGGCCATGAAGCGCGCGGTGGCCGAAGTCGCCCCGCCTTCGGACAAGGCATACACCGAGGCACCGGAGGCGGTAAGACGCGGCGCCGCATCGGCGTGCACCGAGATGAACATGTCGGCCTTGTGCTTGCGGGCGATCTCCACCCGCTTGCGCAGCGGCACGAAGAAGTCATCGTTGCGTACCAGCTTCACGTCAAACCCCTTCTCGCGCTTGAGCCGCTTGGCCAGCAACTGGGCGATGGACAGCACCACATCCTTCTCCCGTTCCCCCTTGGCCCCCACGGCGCCCGGGTCCTTGCCACCGTGGCCGGGGTCCACTACCACGATGATGTCGCGCTTGGGATGGGGCTTGCCCGGCGACGCCTCGGGCTTGGCCAGAGGCGCAGCGCCCGCGGCGATCTGCAGCGGCGCCTTGCCGGCCTCGGACAGGTCCAGCACCAGTCGGTGGCCCTGTCCATCCTGGGGCGGCAGGAGAAAGCTGTTGAGCTGCACCGGCTTGTTCAGGTCGAGGACGATCCGCGTATCGCCCTGGCCAAAATGCCCGGAGCGGATCGCGCGGATCACCGTATGGGCCAGGGGCAACTGACTGAAATCGCCACTCAGGCGAGCGCCGTTCACATCGATGATCAAGCGCTCCGGCGCGCTCAGGGTGAAGGTCTTGTACTGCACCGGCCCACTCAGATCGAGCACCAGCCGCAGCTTGTCGGCGTCTTTCCACAGCCGCGCATTACGGATCTGCGCGGCGGAAACAGTCCAGGGCAACATCAGGGCCGTGCCGGCCAACAGCAGGTTGAGCAATTGACGTCTGTGCATGACAAATACCGCAGTGAAGGGAGTGTCCGTACTCACAAGAACAGGCCAGAGAACCGCCGAGGAAAAATGTTTCATCGGATGTATTGTTATAATATAACATGTCGGAATATTCCTAACGACGGACCTGTTCATGAACGCGCTGACTCTGCCGGATATCGCCGCGCAGGCCTCACGCCAAGCCTTGCCCCTGGAATGGGTGGGCATGTGCGGCATTGCCTTACCTGTAGTGATGGACAGCCAACGGATCGCTGCCAAAGCCGATGCCGGAGTCAGCCTCGACGATGGCGAAGCGCGAGGCATTCATATGTCGCGCTTGTATCTGGCCCTGGAAATGCTCGAACAGGACAACCTCACGCCTGCTCTGCTGCGCCAGGTGCTACAGCGCTTTCTCGACAGTCACGAGGGCCTGGCCCACAGCGCCTACCTACGGCTGCACTTCGATCTGCTGCTCAAACGTCCGGCCTTGGTCAGTCCTTTGGCCGGTTGGAAGAGCTATCCGTTGAGCATTGAAGCGCGGCTGAAAAATGCGATGTTCCACGTGGAACTAAAAATCGTCGTGCCTTATTCCTCAACCTGCCCTTGCTCGGCCGCCCTTTCCCGTCAACTGATCCAACAGCAATTCGTCAACGATTTCGCCAACCAACCACTGCAGCACGCCGACATTCTGGCTTGGCTGGGCTCGACCCAAGGCATAGTCGCCACGCCCCATAGCCAACGCAGCAACGCCGAACTGCACCTGCGCCTGGACGAACTCCTCGACGAGCTGCCGTTGATTGCCCTGATCAACGACGCTGAAAGTGCCCTGGGCACCGCCGTGCAAACGGCGGTCAAGCGCGCCGATGAGCAGGCCTTCGCTCTGGCCAACGGACAAAACCTGATGTTTTGCGAAGACGCCGCCCGCCGCCTGAACCTGGCGCTGCGCCGCTCTCCTGGCGTCAACGCCTTCCAACTGCGGGTTGTGCATGCGGAAAGCCTGCACGCCCACGACGCCGTGGCGCAAAGCCGCTGGAACTGGGAGGCCTGATGATCCGTTGCCAAGGTTTACGCTGGGGCGCGCCGGGCCAACCCCTGACTCCGGCCCTGGATCTGCACCTGCCCAGCGGCAGCCTGAGCGCCGTCATCGGCGCCAACGGTTCGGGCAAAAGCAGCCTGCTGAAAGTCCTGGCCGGACTGCAAAAACCCTTGGCCGGCAAGGTCGATCTGGCGGCGCCCAAACGGGGCGGCTTTTCGTTTCTGCCGCAACAGCAACACCTCGATCGCCAGTTCCCCATCAGCCTGGAAGCGCTGGTGGCCGGTGGCTTCTGGGGCAAGTGCGAAACGGCCAGGGCCCGGGCAGAAAAACTGCAGGCGGTGCTCGAAGACTGGCATTTGAGTGGCTTGGAAAGTCGCCCGTTGATGGCCCTTTCCGGTGGAGAATTGCAGCGCGCGCTGCTGGCCCGACTGAGCCTGACCGAAGCACCGCTGCTGCTCCTGGACGAACCCCACGCCGCCCTCGACGAAGCAGGCCAGAGCCTGCTCTGGCAACACCTGCACAGCTGGCACGCCCAGGGCCGGACCCTGGTGGTGGTTTGCCATGACCTGGCCGCCGTGCACCAGCACATCCCCCAGACCTTGTGGATCAAAAGCAGCGGCTGTGTCCTGGGCCAGAGCCGGGAACTGATCGCCCCACCATCCCGGACGCAGGTGGCTTGATGCAGTTCGCCGCGCATTTCTGGCAACCCTTCAGCGAATTCGTGTTCATGCGTCGGGCCTTGCTCGGCGGTCTGGTACTGGCCTGCAGCACGGCTCCCCTGGGCGTATTCCTGATCCTGCGGCGCATGAGCCTGATCGGCGATGCGGTGGCCCACGGCATCCTCCCCGGCGCGGCCCTGGGCTTCTGGTTCGCCGGTCTCAGTTTGCCGGCCCTGACCTTCGGCGGTCTGGGCGCCGGCCTGGGCATGGCCGGTCTCGCGGCCTGGATCACCCGCCGCACCGGCCTGCGGGAAGACGCCAGCATCGCGGCGATCTACCCCATCTCCCTGGCCAGCGGCGTCCTGATCCTCGGGCTGGCGGGCAAACGCCTGGACCTGCTGCACCTGCTGTTCGGCTCGGCCCTGGCGGTGGACGGCCCGACCCTCAACGGTATGCTCCTGGTCTCGGGCTTCAGCCTGCTGGCCATGGCCCTGATCTACAAACCCCTGCTGCTGGACACCCTCGACCCCCTGTTCCTGCACAGCGTCAGCCGCCTGGGTCCCCTGGCCCACGGCCTGTTCCTGACCCTGGTGGTGCTCAATCTGGTGATCGGTTTCCAGGCCATCGGCGCCCTGATGGTGGTGGGGCTGATGATGCTGCCGGCCGCCGCCTCGCGCTTCTGGAGCCGTCGGCTGCCGCGGTTGATGGGCATCGCTGCGCTGCTGGGTTGTCTTTCGGTCTGGCTCGGCCTGTTGCTGTCGTTCCATTACTCGCTGCCCAGCGGACCGGCCATCGTGCTGGTGGCGGGCAGCCTGTACCTGCTCTCCGTGGTGTTCGGGCCGGTGCACGGCCTGTTGCACCGCCCGCCTTTGCTCACATCCCCATGAGGTGTTTCCCGATGCGCGTTCTACTCGTGCTGTTCAGCCTGCTGCTGCCCCTGTCGTGGTCCACCGCCCAGGCCGCGGACAAGCTGGCGGTGGTCACCAGCTTCAGCATCCTCGCCGACATGACCCGCCAGGTCGGCGGCGAGCATGTACAGATCACCAACCTGGTAGGCGCCGACGAAGACGCCCACACCTACGAACCCACACCGGACGATGCCAAAGCCCTGCTCAAAGCCCGGCTGATCATCAAGAACGGCCTGGGCTTCGAACCCTGGCTGGATCGTCTGGTCGCCAGCTCGGCCACCAAGACGCCAGTGATCACCGCCAGTCGCGGGGTGATTCCACGGACCCTGGACGAGGACGGCGAACAGGTGCCCGACCCGCATGCCTGGCACAACCTGGCCAACAGCGAACTCTATGTGAACAACATCACCAAGGCGCTGATTGCCGCCGACCCGGCTCACCAGGCCGACTACCAGCGCAACAGCCAGGCCTACCTGCAACAGATCTACCGCCTGCTGGCCGAGGCCAAGACCAAGCTCGGCGCCCTGCCTCCGGGCAACCGCAAGATCGTCACTTCTCACGACGCCTTCGGCTACCTGGGCCAGGCCTACGGCATCGACTTCATGGCGCCCCAAGGCCTGTCCACCGAACGCGAGCCCTCAGCCGCCGAAGTCGCGGCGCTGATCACCCAGATCCGTAACGCCAAGGTCAAGGCGGTGTTCATGGAAAACATCAAGGACGCCCGCCTGCTCAAGCAGATCGCCGAGGAAAGCGGCGCTCATATTGGCGGCACCCTGTACTCCGATGCCCTGTCGGCCACGGGCCCGGCCAGCACCTTCATCGGGCTGTTCGAATACAACCTCAACACCCTGTACGACGCTCTGAGCCGACCATGATCCAGCGCCCGCCGCTGTCGCTGCTGGACCTGGAAACCGCCGCCCTGGGCAGTCGTTGGCCGCTGACCGCCGTGCTCGACGCCCTGCCCTGGAACAGCGACGGACTGATCGCCGCCATTGCCCAGCAACACGACAGCGGCGAGGTGCTGATGCTGGCCTGGATGAACCGCCGGGCCCTGGCCGAAACCCTGGCCAGCGGCCAGGTCTGTTATTGGTCGCGCTCGCGCCAGTGCCTGTGGCGCAAGGGCGAAAGCTCCGGGCATCGCCAGCGTCTGATCGAAGCGCGCCTGGACTGCGATGGCGACGCGGTGTTGCTGCAAGTGGAGCAACAAGGCCCCGCCTGCCACACCGGTCGCCCCAACTGTTTCTACAACGCCATTCGCGATGGCGCGGTGGAAGTCATCAGTTCCCCCTTGAAGGACTCGCGCCATGATTCGTAAAAACCCCTCCGGCGATCTGCCGGTAATCGCCGAATCCGCCTACGTGGACAAGACCGCCATCATCTGCGGCAAGGTGGTGATCGGCGACAACGTGTTCGTAGGCCCCTACGCGGTGATCCGCGCCGACGAGGTCGACGCCAGCGGCCAGATGGAAGCCATCACCATCGGCGCCAATTCGAATATCCAGGACGGCGTGGTGATCCACTCCAAATCCGGTGCCGCCGTCACCATCGGCCAGCACACCTCCATCGCCCACCGCTCCATCGTCCACGGCCCCTGCGTGGTCGGCGACCGGGTGTTCATCGGTTTCAACAGCGTGCTGTTCAACTGCGTGGTGGGTGACGGCAGCGTGGTCCGACACAACTCAGTAGTGGACGGTCGTGACCTGCCACCAGGCTTCTACGTGCCCTCCACCACCCGCATCGGCCCCAAGACCGACCTGGCGCAGTTCCCTCCGGTGAGCATCAGCGCTTCGGAGTTTTCCGAAGACGTGGCCCGCACCAACGTCGATCTGGTCCGCGGCTACAAGGCCCTGCAGAACGAGTTTTGAGCATGAGCCGAATCCTTATCCGCAACGCCCGCCTGGTGAACGAAGGACGCGAGTTCGACGCCGACCTGCTGGTCAATCAGGGCCGAATCGAGACCATCGGCAGCCTCGACCACCTCAGCGCCGAACTGGAAATCGACGCCCAGGGCCAATGGCTGCTGCCGGGGATGATCGACGACCAGGTGCACTTTCGCGATCCCGGCGCCCCGGAAAAAGGCAGCATCCATAGCGAGTCCCGCGCCGCAGTGGCCGGTGGCATCACCAGCTTCATGGACATGCCCAACACCTCGCCGGCGACCTTGACCCTGGCCGCTCTGGCCGACAAGAAACGCCGCGCAGCCGTCGCCTCGGTGGCCAACTACGGCTTTCACTTCGGCGTCAGCAACGACAACCTCGACACCGTCGCCGCCCTCGATCCCAGCGAGGTCGCCGGGGTCAAGGTATTCATGGGCGCCTCCACCGGCAACATGCTGGTGGACGACCCCCAGGTGCTCGACCGGCTGTTTCGCCAGGTACCGACCATCCTCCTGGCCCACTGCGAACACACCCCGAGCATCCAGCTCAAGCAGCAACGCTGGCAGCAACTCTATGGCGATCAGATTCCCGCCGCGGCTCACCCGCGCATTCGCGATGCCGAGGCCTGCTACCGCTCCTCGTCCCTGGCGGTGGAACTGGCGAAGAAACACGGCACCCGCCTGCACGTCCTGCACCTGACCAGCGCCCGGGAACTGGCCCTGTTCGAGGACCGGCCCCTGGTCGAGAAACACATCACCGCCGAAGTCTGCCTGCACCACCTGCTGTTCGATGACCGCGACTACCCGCGCCTCGGTCACTTGATCAAATGCAACCCGGCCATCAAGACCCAGGCCGATCGCGATGCCTTGCGTCAGGCTCTCAACAGCCAGCGCCTGGACATCATCGGCAGCGACCACGCACCCCACACCTGGGAGCAGAAACAGCAGCCTTACACCCGTGCGCCCGCCGGCCTGCCTCTGGTGCAGCACGCCTTGCCGGCCTTGCTGGAACTGGTGGCGGACCGGGTCCTGCCCCTGACCACCCTGGTGGCCAAGACCAGCCACCGGGTGGCCGACCTGTTCGCCATCCCCGACCGCGGCTACCTGCGCGAAGGCTACTGGGCCGATCTGGTGCTGATCCGTGCCGAGCCCGAAGGCCTGCCCGTGGACCGCCAGCCGATTCTTGCCCAATGCGGCTGGACCCCGTTTGCCGGCCAGCGCTTTCGCCATAGCGTCGCCACCACCCTGGTATCGGGCCAACTCGCCTGGCACCGGGGGCGTCTGTACGACCACTGTCAGGGCCTGCCCCTGCGCTTCAACCGCTAATCCCCAAGCCTGACCAAGGACCACCGAAGATGATCCGCATCACCCTGCCTGATGGCGCGTGCCGTGAGTACGACCAGCCGTTGTCCGTGTTCGAGGTGGCCGCCAGCATTGGCAGCGGCCTGGCCAAAGCCGCCGTGGCCGGGCGGGTCGATGGCCGGCTGGTGGACTGTGACTACCTGCTGGACAGCGACACCCGCCTGAGTATCGTCACCGCGACCGACCCCGATGGCCTGGAAATCCTGCGTCACTCCTGCGCCCACCTACTGGCCATGGCGGTGAAGCAGCTGTACCCCTCGGCCCAGGTCACCATTGGCCCGGTGATCGAGGACGGCTTCTTCTACGACTTCGCCTACGAGCGCCCTTTCACCCCCGAGGATCTGGAACTGATCGAGGCGCGCATGCACAGCCTTGCCGCCACCAACCACACCTTGCGCCGCCGCGAGCTGTCCCGGGAGCAGGCACTGGAACACTTTGCCGACCAGGGCGAGCACTACAAGGTCGAGCTGATCCGCGACCTGCCCCCGGAGGCTGTGCTGTCGCTGTACCGCCAGGGCGATTTCGAAGACCTGTGCCGCGGCCCCCACGTGCGTACCACTGGCCAATTGCGGGCCTTCAAGCTGACCAAGGTGGCCGGCGCCTATTGGCGCGGCGACGCCAGCAACGCACCGTTGCAACGGATCTACGGTACCTGCTGGGCCACCCGCCAGGATCTGGACGCTCATCTGCTTCGTCAGGAACAGGCCGCCAAGCGCGACCACCGCAAGCTGGGCCAGCAACTGGACCTGTTTCACTTCGACGATTGCGCGCCGGGGTCGGTGTTCTGGCACGCCAAGGGCTGGACCCTGTTCAAGCAGTTGATCGGCTATATGCGCCAGCGTCAGGAACAGGCGGGCTACCAGGAAGTGAACACCCCGGATGTGATGGACCGCAGCCTCTGGGAAACCTCCGGGCACTGGCAGAACTACCGCGACCACATGTTCACCACCAGCACCGAGGACCAGCGCACCTTCGCCCTCAAGCCCATGAACTGCCCCGGCGCGGTGGCGATCTTCGGCCACGGCTTGAAGAGCTACCGCGACCTGCCCCTGCGCATCGCCGAGTTCGGCAAGGTCCATCGCTACGAACCTTCAGGGGCACTGCACGGCTTGCTGCGGGTACGCCACTTCACCCAGGACGACGCCCACATCTTCTGCACCCCGGAACAGATGCAGGACGAATGCGCCCGCACCATCGCCCTGGTGTTCGACATCTATAAGGAGTTCGGTTTCGACGAGGTGGCGGTGAAGCTCTCCACGCGCCCGGCCAATCGCATCGGCAGCGACGAGGTCTGGGATCAGCTGGAAAGCGCCCTGGTCGGTGCCCTGCAGAGCATGCAGATCGACTATCGGCTCAACCCGGGAGAAGGCGCCTTCTACGGTCCGAAACTGGAGTTCGTGCTGCGCGACGCCATCGGCCGCGACTGGCAGTGCGGCACCCTGCAAGTGGATCTCAACCTCCCCGAGCGCTTCGCCATCAGCTACATCGCCGACAACGGCGAACGCCGGCAACCGGTGATGCTGCACCGCGCGCTGTTCGGTTCCCTGGAGCGCTTCATCGGCATCCTCATCGAGCACCATGGCGGCGCCCTGCCCTTGTGGCTGGCGCCGCAACAAGTGGTGGTGCTCAACATCAGCGAGGCTCAGGCGGACTATGCCTGGGAAATCAGCGAGCGCCTGCGCCGTCAGGGGCTGCGGTCCAGTGCCGACCTGCGCAACGAAAAGATCGGCTACAAGATCCGTGAGCACAGCCTGCAGAAAGTGCCCTACCTGCTGGTAATCGGGGACAAGGAGAAAGCGGGAGGCTACGTCAGCCTGCGCAGCAGAAATGGTGAGGATCTGGGACAGCTGACGCTGGAGCAGGCAGTGGAACGGATTGCCTAGCCGGTGCCCGGGCCTGGCGGCGAAAGCCCTGGTGTCTGCAGGGCCGCTTCGCCGACAAGCGCACAAGGTCGGTCAGGAGGCGCGGGGTTTGACCGTGCCGCAGTCCTGGCCCAGCCATACGGCGCGGGTGTCCATGCTGCCCTTCTGCTGCATGCCGGTGGCATTGAAGGTGCCGATCACGTTGGTGGTGAACTCGCGATCACTGATGAACTTGGCCACCCCGTTGCCCTGAGCCTTGGGGCAACTGAAGCGAAACTTCCATTGATTGCCGTTGCGCTCGGTGACCTGCTGCTGGCAACCCGATTGCGGGTCCTGCAGCGGAATGGTGTCGGATTTCACCTGGTCCGGCGTCAAGCACACGCGAATACCCTTGCCACCCATGGTCACGCCCTGTTTCTCCAGCATCGCCCGTTGTTCCGGGGTCATCTGTTGCTGCAACTGGCCAAGAATCAGCGACAGGTCCGGCAAGTTCTGGTCATCGACCTTCATGTTGCTGCTGGTCAGTTCCCACAAGCCCGGTTGCAGCATCTGCGCCTGCGCAGCCAGCGGCAGCGCCAATCCCACCGCCAAGGCACAACCCAGTAAACGAAGTTTCATCGAATGACTCCTAGACAATAGTGGCCGTTAGACTTCGGCCAAGGCACGGCGTTGCATGCAGAATAAAATAGCGACATTCGCTGTGGAACATGGTCTGTTAGGCATTGAATCTTCAGGAGCAAGGTTGCCCCATGGATTATTTTGGCCCGCACATCTTCGGCTATCTCATTGCGCTGTTGCATTTTCTCGGGCTGATCGCCGCGATCCACGCGGTGCTCACCGTCAGGACCGCTCAAGGCGCCATTGCCTGGGCCCTGTCGCTGATGTTCATGCCCTACCTGACCCTGATTCCCTATCTGGTATTCGGCCGCAGCACCTTTGATGCCTACATCCAGGCCCGGCGCCAGGCCAACGTGGAAATGCACAAGGCCATCAATGAGCTGAACTGGCGGCCCTGGGTCGAAGAGGCGCTCACCGCCCGCGCCTCCCAGGCCTATGCCTCGCTGCGGGCCATGCCCAAGCTGGGACGCATGCCATGCCTGGCCAACAATCAGGTGCGCCTGCTGGTCAACGGCGACGCCACCTTCGAAGCGATCTTCAATGCCATCCGCCGTTCCCACAAGGCGGTGCTGATCCAGTTCTTCATCATTCACGACGACGAGCTGGGCCGGCGCCTGCAACGCCTGCTGCTGGAAAAGGCCGCCGAAGGCGTCTCCATCCATCTGCTCTACGACCGCGTCGGCAGCCACTCCCTGCCCGCCGGTTATGTGCAGACCCTGCGTGACGCCGGGGTCCAGGTGCATGCCTTCGCCACTCGCAGCGGCTGGCTCAACCGCTTCCAGGTGAACTTCCGCAATCACCGCAAGATTGTGGTGGTGGACGGTTTGCTCGGTTTTGTCGGCGGGCACAACGTCGGTGACGAATACCTGGGCAAGAAACCGCCCCTGGCGCCGTGGCGCGATACCCACGTCCAGGTCAGCGGCCCGGTGGTGGCCTGCCTGCAGGAGTCCTTTGCCGAAGACTGGTTCTGGGCGGCCCGGGAACTGCCGCCGCTGATCCTTCCCGATACCTACCCGGATGACGGCGTGCTCTGCCAATTGCTGGCCAGCGGCCCCGCCGATGCCTACGAGACGTGCTCGCTGTTCTTCGTCGAGGCGATCCACGCCGCCACCGAACGGGTGTGGATCACCAGTCCGTATTTCATTCCCGATGAAGCGGTGTTCGCCGCCCTGCGCCTGGCCGTGTTGCGGGACGTGGACGTGCGCATCCTGCTGCCGTCGCGCCCGGACCATCGCATCGTCTACGCCGCCTCCAGCCTCTACGCCTTCGAGGCGGTGCGCGCCGGGGTCCGGGTCTTCCGTTATCAGCCGGGGTTCCTGCATCAAAAGGTGGTGTTGATCGACAACGAGATCAGCGCCATTGGCAGCGCCAACCTGGACAACCGTTCGTTTCGCTTGAACTTCGAAGTGATGCTGCTGACCGTGGATGACGACTTCGCCACCGAGGTGGAACAGATGCTGGAAGCCGACTTCGCCAAGGCCCGGGAAATCGCCCGGGAAGAAAGCCGCCAGACCCACCGCCTGCAACAACTGGGCATGCGGGTCGCGCGGCTGATTTCACCGATTCTGTAGGGACCCACTCAAGGTCTGAAGGAAAGCGCGCCGGGCCTAGGGGTGATAGAGGTCGTCCCGGGTCCAGGGCAACTCATGACTGCCATCGGCATGGGTCTTGACCGCGAGGATCTGGTGCAGATTGATCCAGCCCTTGGCAAACGCATAAGCGCAACCTGCCAGGTACAGCCGCCAGATCCGTAGTGCCTGCGGCGCAACCTGCTGACCGGCCGCCTCCAGGTTGTCCTCCAGGCGCTCGCTCCAGTGATCCAGTGTGCGGGCGTAATGCAGGCGCAGGCTTTCAACATCGACGATTTCCAGCCCCGCCTCGCTGATCTGCGCCGAAATCATCGCCAAGTGCGGCAACTCGCCATTGGGGAACACATAACGCTCGATGAAGTCCCCGGCGCCCCGGCCCACGGGCCGTCCATCGATGTGCTTGGCAGTAATGCCGTGGTTCATCACCAGGCCGCCCTCGCGCACCGCATTGAACAGGGTCCGGCAGTATTCGGGCAGATTGGCATGGCCCACATGCTCGAACATGCCGACGCTGACCACCTTGTCGAAGCGACCATCCTGGGGCAGGTCGCGATAATCCAGCAGCTGCAGCTCCACCAGATCGTCCAGGCCTTCGGCACTGACTCGTTCACGAGCCAGGGCCAGTTGTTCCTTGCTCAAGGTAATGCCCAATACCTTGGCGCCGAACTCGCGGGCGGCATAGCGGGCCAGCCCGCCCCAGCCGCAACCGACATCCAGCAGGTAATCCCCCGGTTGCAGGCGCAGCTTGCGGCACAGGTGACGAAACTTGGCTTGCTGGGCCTGTTCCAGTGATTCGCTGCCGGTCTCGAAGTAGGCGCAGGAATAGGCCATGTCACTGTCGAGCCAGAGCTGATAGAAGGCGTTGGAAAGGTCGTAATGGTAGGAAATGGCCGCCGCGTCCGTGGCCTTGTCGTGCTGCGTGCGCACCGGCTGATCGTCGTCATCGTCATCCAGCAAGGCCTGGCTCAGTTCATCGCACACCCGGATGACTTCACTGATGGAACCTTCAAGTTCCAGCTTGCCCTCGACAAAGGCGCCCCCCAGAGCGTCCAGGCTGGGACGGGTGAATTGCGCGACCAGTTGCGGGTCCTTGACCACAATGGTGACGCTGGGCTCCGGCCCAAGATTGAACTCATGGCCATCCCAGAGCCGCAGGCGCAAGGGTAAATGCAGATTCTGTAAGGCCGGTGGAAGTTGCGCGAGCATGGAAAATCCCCCCTGTTTCAGACGTCTGAAATGAGGGTAGACCATCTTGGAAAATTAGCTGGCTATCGAATTTCCAGCGGTTTTCCAGGACTCGCGGCGTACCACCAGGCCGTCTTCGACCCACTGTTTGAGCCAGGTAACGGCCTGCAACGGGGCCCCCTCAAAGTAAGTGACGGCCAGCTCGGCACAGAGTTCCGCGAAACTCCACTGCGCCTCGATCATGCCTTGCAGGCCTCGGGCTTCTGCTACCGACAGGCTGCGATAGCGGCAGACCCGATCCACCCGCCATACCAGGCAAGGTTGCTCTTGTTCGAGTAAAGCACTCTCGGGGAAGTCCACCTGATCCTTGACCGCACGCCACTGGGCGACGCTGTTGTAACGGCAGTCCAGCCACTGCACACAAGGGGCCAGCTGCAATTGCAGCTGCGGCCACTCTTCGGCGTCCAGGCCCGCCATGTCCGGCACCGTCAGCACCTCGGCCTCGGCAGCGTCGAAGGCCAGGGTGAACGCCCACTCCAGGCGCGCCAGTTCCGCCAGGGGCTGGCCCTGCTCCGGCACCAGATGGCCCTGGATGAATTCAGCAAAGCCCTGCCCCAACCAGCGCAGGCTGAAATGCCGGGAGGGGGATTGGCGTATATAAGCCGCGGCCAGTGACGCGAACTCCTCATCGCCGAGCCAATGCAGGATCGTCGGAAAGTCCGCCACCATGACTTCCAGCAGCCGCGCCTGGTAGGCGTTGTGGTAAATCGCCAGACCGGTGGCGACATTCAGGGTCGGCCCGCCGATCAGGCTGTTGCCCAGCAGGCTATCGGCCTGGGGCTGCTCGGCCAACAGGTAGCGCTCAAAGGCCAGCTGCCATTCGTTCAGGCGCATTGCAGCCTCCCGGACAGCGTCCGCTGTCCGAGTGCGCGAGCCTTGTGCAGTTCGCCGAGCAGTTCGCTCAACGGTGGAAAATGATCGTCACGTTCCAGCAAGGTCGCGACCGGCCCAAGGTGTTGCAGGGTGCGCTGGTACAGCTCCCAGACCGGATCGCACACCGGCTGGTCATGGGTATCGATCACATAGTCGCCATGATCCTGATGCCCGGCCAGGTGCAATTGCCGCACCCGTTGCGCCGGCAGCCCCTGGATGAACTGCCAGGGATCGAAACCGTGATTGCGCGAACTGACGTAGACGTTATTCACGTCCAGCAACAGCTCGCAGCCACTGAGCTGGCTCAAGGCGGCCAGAAACTCCCACTCGCTGAACTGATCCGCCGCGGCCCGTACATAGCTGGAGACGTTCTCCAGCACCAGGGGACGCTCCAGCACCTCCTGCACCTGGCGCACCCGGCCTGCCACGTATTCCAGGCTTTCCTCGGTGTAGGGCAAGGGCAGCAGATCGTGCAACTGATGAGCGTTGCCCCGGCTCCAGCACAGGTGATCGGAGACCCAGGCCGGACCGACCCGCCGGGCCAACTGTTTGAGCTGCTTGAGGTAGTCCAGGTCCAGGGCATGGGGGCCACCAATGGACAACGACACCCCGTGCATCACGATGGGGTAGCGCTCGGCAATGGCGTCCAGGTAATAGAGAGCCTTGCCGCCTTCGACCATGAAGTTCTCGGACACCACTTCAAACCAGTCGACGTCCGGCGCTTCATCGAGAATCTGCTGATAGTAGGCACTGCGCAAACCCAGGCCGTAGCCCAGACAGGAAGAATGGTCAGACATCGCGAACTCCTCGCAAAGTAGCCGCAGTGGTCGTCAGCCCCACTGCGGCAGCACGGATTCGCCGCTTACTCGCCGACTTTGCCGCCGGCCTTTTCGCACGCCGACTGGGTCATGGCCTTGAAGCCCTGGCCTTTGCAGGCGCCCATGCCCTTGCAGGCGTGATCCTTGGTCTTGCAGTCGTTCTGGCCTTTGCAGCCGTTGACGCCGTAACAATGAACCTGGGCATCGGCCGCCGACACCTGAGTGGCAACACCGGCAAACAGCGTAGCGGCAGCGAAAGCCAGGGCAGCACCGGCAGCGGTTTTCTTCATGTTCATGTTTTGTTCCTCAATAGTCGCAGGGGGAGACGGGAGGCGTGTGCAATCCCGTCATAGCACTAGAGAGAGGAGCCATCCCGGCGTTACAGCCGGGATGAAAAATATCTGCGCAGCCGGGTTTTGCCGGCAAACCGGCGCCTACAGCTTCAACAGCGGCTCCTGGAACCGCAGCAGACGTCCGGCATTGCCCAGCACCAATAGCGTACTGAAGTTATGCAGCAGCGCCGCGATCATCGCCCCCGCCGCCCCCAGCCAGCCAAAGGCGGCAAAGGCGACGATGGCCAAAGTCCAGCCCAGGCCGATGATCACATTGACCTGCAACGTCCGCCGGCACTCGCGGCTCAAGCGCACACAGGTGCCCAGGCGCCGCAGGTCGCTGCCGATCAGCACCACATCCGCCGATGCCAGGGCGATGTCCGCACCACCGGCGCCCATGGCCACCCCCACGACCCCGGCTTTCAGTGCCAGGGAATCGTTGATGCCGTCCCCCACCACCATCGGCCGGAACCCCTTGTCGATCTCCCCCAGCACGCGCTTGAGCTTGTCTTCCGGCAAGGCCTGGGCCTCGACATCACTGATGCCCACCTCCAGAGCCAAGCTGTCCGCCACGCTCTGGCGGTCGCCGGTCAGCAGCAACTGACGACCCAGCCCCAGTTCGCGCAACTCCTCCAGCGCTTGATGGGCCTCGGGTTTGACGCTGTCCGCCAGCAGCAGCCAGCCGAGAAACTCGCCATTGAGCGCCAGGCCGGCAATCGGCCCGTCATGGCTGGGCACCGGACCGGTAGTGATCCGCAACAGAGCGAACAGCTCCGGTCGGCCCAATGCCGCCTCACCTTCTGCGGTGCGCGCCACCACCCCCAGGCCCTGACGCTCATGGATGTCGCTCAACGGCCATTGCGCCTCCTGGGGCACCAGCCCCGCCAAAGCCCGGCTCACCGGGTGACTGCTGGCGGAGCCCAGGCTGGCGGCAAGACTGAGCATGCCCCGCTGATCGTCCAGGGGGCTGTCGATGGCCTGCAGACGCAAGGTGCCAAAGGTCAGGGTGCCGGTCTTGTCCACCACCAGGGAGGTCAGGTCCGCCAGCTCTTCGAGGAACGCCGAGCTGCGGATCAGAATGCCGTGGCGTGCGGCCACGGCGATCCCGGCGATGGCGGTGGCCGGAGCCGACAGCACCAGAGCACAGGGACACGCCGCCACCAGCACCGCCAGCATGGCCTGGGCATCGTTGGTGATGAACCAGGTCACCGCCGCCAACAGCAGCACCAGCACCAGATAGCTGCCGGCATAACGCTCCAGCAAACGGGTGATGGGCGGCTTGGCCCGTTCGGCGCTTTGCATCAGGGCGATCACTTTGCCCAGGGTCGACTCTTCGCCCGTGCGGGTCACTTGCAACCGCAGCAAGCCATCGAGGTTGATCGCCCCGCCAAACACCTGCATGCCCACTGAAGCTTCCAAGGGCACCGACTCGCCAGTGATCGGCGCCGTGTCCAGGCTTGCCTGGCCGGAGATCACCAGGCCATCGGCGGGCACCCGATCACCGGCGCGCACCTCCACCCGATCCCCGGCCTTGAGGCTCGCGTTGTCCACCTCCAGCACGCTGCCATCGGCCTGGACCCGACGCGCCAGGCTGCGGGTCAATCGGCCCAGAGCATCGATGGCTTCCTGGGAGCCAATCACACTGCGCTCCTCCAGCACGTGGCCGAAGATCATGATGATCGGCAACAAGGCGGCGGTCAGCAGATCACCGGTGGCCCAGGCGCCGAGCATGGCCAGGGCGATCAATTGGTCGGTGATGCCGTGCAGGCTGGGGTAACGCAGGCTGAACCAGGCCGAACGCATCACCGGCACGGCCACCAGCAGCGAGGCCACGCCCAGCAGCAATTGGCTGACGCCCACCTGCTCCGGGGCCAGCCAGCGCCACACCAATCCAAGACCCAGCAACCCCAGGGCCAGCATGGCCAGGGTCAGTTGGCGCGCAGCGCTGCGTTGCTCGGCGCTGGTCAGCATGCTGGCGGGGGCCGCAGCCTGGGTAGAAGCAGTCATTGTTCGGCTCCCTGAATGATCAGGCGGGAATCGTCTTTAGGGTTGACCGTGGTCACCGAACCGGCCTGGCCGAGAATCTTCGGCAAGCGCTCGCGGTAGATGCGCAGGAGCATTTGCGGATCGGTGCCGTTGCGCTGCTCCTGGGCCAGGCTCTGCACGGTGGCCGTCTGGGCCTGAGCCAGGGCCAGTCGTTCGCTGGCTTGGGCATGGGCCACTTGCAGGCTGCGGTCAGCTTGCTCATTGGCGCCCTGGGTCAGTTTCTCCGCCTCGGTACGGGCATTGGCCACCGCCTTGTCGGCTTGCTGGCTGGCGGTCAACACCGCATTGAAGGCACTCACTGCCGGGCCGGGCAGGCTCGACTGCACATCCACCCGCGTCACTTCGACACCCATTCCCTGGCCACTGGCGGTGAGGTCCGCCAGGCGCTGATTGATGCCTTGCAGCAAATCGCCCCGCAGCCGTTCACGACGTTCAGCAGCCTGATTGTCACTGCCGATCAATTCCGGACGGGCCACCAGAATGGTGTCCAGATTCCGACCGGCAGTCAGGGCCAGGGCACTACGGGTCACCAGGCGATCCAGGGCCGGCAGCACATGCTCGCCCTGCAACACATAGGCGTAAGGCTCGCTGACCTTGTAGAACACCCGCACATCCAACTGCACCACCCCGGCGTCACCGGTGAGCAGGTAACCCGACCCGGCCAGAGCATCGTTCAAGGGGGTGGCCAGCGTGGCCACCCGGTCCCCTTCCAGAGCGGCGTCGGAACGCAACAAGCCTTCAATCCGGCGCTCTAAAACCCGATCGGCTGCCGGCAGCAATACCACCTGTTCAAAAGGACGGGGCCAGGCCAGCAGCAACCCAGCGTCCTGCACGCGCTGCAACGCGCCAAAGTGCAGGACCAGTGCCCGATTCTGCGGATCGATTTGCCGCACGTTGGAGAATGCCCACGCCACCGCAGCCACTACCGTAACCGCGTACAGAGCGATAAATGCCAGACGACCGGCCTGAATCCACGGGCTACTGAGTTCATTTGTTCCACGTGGAACCTTACTCATGGTTGCGATCCGGATGCTTTGTTCGGCAGGCTCGGCGGGCCATCCACCAGCACCCGGAACGGCGCCGCGTCGGTGCGCAGGATCAGTTTGGTGCCCGGAGTGACCACGGTTCCCAGGGTGTCCAGGGAACGCAGCAGGTTATACAGCTGGGGTGAACTGGCGTAGGCGCGACCGTAAATCTGCGCCGCTTCCACCCGGGATTGCGCTTCGATGTCCGCAGCCCTCACCGTGGCATCGGCTTGGACAATTCGCGCGTCGCGTTCAGCGGCAGAGCGGATCTGCGCCGCTTCGCGCTTGCCGATGGCGGTACGTTCAGTGGCGATGGTTTCCCGCTCGGCGCGCATGCGGTCCACGGTGGCGGTCAGTGTCACCGACGGCAGGGTCAGACGCTCGATGCCCACCTGCACCACTCGCACGCCGTAAGTGGCCAACAATTGCTGGTCGATCTGTTTGCGCAGTTGCGCTTCAAAATCGGCAATCCGCACCTTGCCGGCATCGGTGTTCACCAGATCGGCCAGATCGAAACTGCTGGCGGTGGTTTCCAGGGCCGAGCCGACAAAGGTGCGAATCTGCCGCGCCGCTTCGTCGGGCTGGTTCTGCACAGCGCGCATAAAGCGCTGCACGTTGTCCGGATCGCCCTGTACCCGCCACGCCACATACGCCTGGACGATGATGCGCAAACCGTCGCGGGTGCCCACATCCTGCAAACCGCTGGAGGTGGTGCGCAGGCGCAGATCCACCGCAATCGCCGCCTCGAAAGGCGCCGGCCAGCGCCAACTCAGGCCCGGCTCCAGCAGCACTCGCGCCGGGTTGCCAAAGCGGGTGATCACCGTGGCCTCGCCCGAGCGCACTTGCACCAGGCTGGCGGCTGCCACGGCAAACAGCACCAGCAGCAACGCCCAGCCCATGCGCCGCCAGGGAAAAGGCCCCGCCTCGGCCGGCGCACCCTGATGATGGTGGTGATGCCCGTGATGGTGATGATGGCCATGCCCATGGTCGTGAGCGGCGTGATCGTGAGAGTGAGAAGACTGGCTCAATGGACGGCTCCTGGCTGAGCGGCGTTACGCGGCGCCAACGGGTCGGCCGGCAAGGTAAATGTACGCAGGTCGAGGGTCGGCGCGCTGTCGCCCCCCAAACGGTGATCGAGGATCAGCAATCTGGCCCGGCTCAGGCCCTGGCTCAGTTGGCTCAAGTACTGCTCCAGGACGAAGGCCTGCCCTGCGCTGGCATAGGCTTTTTGCTCGGCAGCAAAACGCAGGTCGGCGGCCTCGGCGGTGGCCTGCACTTCCCGGGCAGCGGCCCGGGCCTTGTCGCTGACAACGCTGGCCTGCAACTGCGCCTGGTTGGTCTGTTCGGCGGCGGCGCCGCGCTCCCGGGAAATCAGCGCCTGGGCGCCAATCTGTGCCGCTTGCACGCTGTGGTAAGCGTTGGCGGCGCCGGCCGGCGGATGAATGGCCTCCACCACCGTGGCGAGAATCTCCACGCCACTGTCGAGCCTGGCCAGATCGGTCTGCACGGCCCTGCCGATGTCGTCCGCCAACGCCGTGCGATCCGCGCCCAGCAAACCGTCGAGGGTGCGCGAAGCAAAGTCGTGCACCAGTACCCGGCTGGCGGTGCTGCGAATCAGGGTCGGCACATCGCTGCTGTTATAGGTGGCGGCCAATGCCGCCTGATCGTCCAGGCCGATGCGATAGACGAAGCGCACGTCCATGTTGACGATCTGGAAGCTCTGTTGCTGGGCGCTACCACTGGCAATCACCTGGGATTTGTCATTCACATGGCTGGCGTCCCACAGGCGATTGGCAATCGAGGGGGCGGGGCCTTCGGCCGAGGCCGGCTGCAGCGGTTGCGGGCTCTCGGCAACGCTGGTGGCCAGCTCGTGAACCACCCCGTTTTCCACACTCAAGACCCGCCCCAAAGGCCAGGGCAGCCCCACATGCAAGCCGGGACCGAAGACTTCGACCGGCTTGCCAAAGCGCTCGTAAATGCCACGATTTTGCATCGATAACTCATGAACACCGGTCAACAGCCAACCCACCAGCAGCACCAGGGCCAATACCGGGGCGAAGGCCCGGCGCATATAGGCAAAGGCCCAGATCTGCCGCAAGTCGATGCCGAACCGGTTGTGCAATTCGTGTTGCAGGCTGAGCAGGGGCTGGGGCGGCCAACGCAACATATCGGCGATAAAACTGTGGGCCAGCAAGCGCGGCTCAAGCTGTTCCCGCTGGGGGCTGAACAGCGACAACAGTGCGCGCAACAGCAGTTCACCCGCCACCAGCGCCGGCAGCACGCCGATCAATACCGCCAGGCGCGCCGGCCACAGCGCCGTCTCACTGCTGAACAACAGGCACAGGGCACTGACCAGCAAACACACAATGGCCACCCGCAACAGTTGCGCCAGGGCCGCGGCTTCCGGCCACGCCCCTGAGTGTTCCTGAGCCAACTGACGCTCCAGCACCAGCAGGGCGAAGGCCAGCAGCAACCCCAGCACCGCCGCGACACTGGCACTCAAACCCAGGCCAGCGGCCGGCAACGCCAGGTTGAACACCTGCACCACGCTGTAGAGGATCAGCAGCGACCAGCCGGCGAGCCACAAGGTCGGTGCACCGATCTGCTGCAACACGCGGCGCCAGCGCACAGCCAGGGCTGCCGAGAGTCCTTCGTGCGGCGGCTCTGTAGTCGGTGGCGCCAGCGCCGGTGAAGGGTTGATCGCCTCTTCCCGCCAGCGACTGACCCAGCAGGCCGATTGCAGGCCTGCCACCGCCACCAGCAAGGCACAGGACAGGTTCACCAACACCGCCGGCCAGATCGTCAGCGCCGCGAACAGGTCGACAAACACCGCCGACACCAGCCCCAGCACCGCCAGCCCGAGCAAGACCGTCCCCCAGCGCTGTAGTCGACCGGCGTGGAACGCCGCCCGCTGAAACCGTGGCAAGGTCGCCACTTCGGCCCCTTGCGTCTCAAGATCGACTTGCATACCACCCCGCCGCTCTAGTCCGGCCCTGTGGATAAATCCGCGGCCGAAGAAAATCGAAATAATTCGTTACTTTATAACGCAGCAGGTGAAATTTTTGTCGCACTCCATGCCTTTTCATCCGGTGCGTGCGTCGTAGACACAGAGACAGCTGTTTGATCTGTGCAAAAACTTCTGATGTCAGCCCCCTGGCATTTAAGGCAATAATCCAGCCCTGCTCACCGCGTGCGACAAGGAACGGTCCCATCATGCTCTCGATTTACCAGCTCAAACCGCGCTTTCAGAACTTGCTGCGGCCGTTGGTGCAGCGCTTGTACGACAACGGCACCACGGCCAACCAGATCACCGTGCTGGCCGCCGTCATCTCGTTGCTGGTGGGCGCCCTGATCGCCCTGTTCGCCAGCCACACCTGGCTCTTCGTCCTGATCCCCCTGTGGATGATCCTGCGCATGGCGCTGAACGCCATCGACGGCATGCTGGCCCGGGAATTCGGCCAGCAATCGCGCCTGGGCGCCTACCTCAATGAACTCTGCGACGTGATCGCCGACAGCGCCCTGATCCTGCCTTTCGCCCTGCTCCCCGGCGTCAGCCTGCTGCTGGTGCTGGCGGTGACCCTGCTGGCGCTGTTCAGCGAATACGCCGGAGTGCTCGGGCCGATGGTTGGGGCCTCGCGGCGCTACGACGGCCCCATGGGCAAAAGCGACCGGGCCTTCATCCTCGGCGTGCTGGCCACCGGCATCGCCCTGGGCTGGCTCAGCGCCCTGTGGATAAACGGCGTGCTGGCGCTGGTCGCCGCACTGCTGGTCTACACCCTGATCAATCGGGTCCGCCAGGGCCTCAAAGAAGAAGTTCAGCACAACGCTCCCTCTGCATAAGGAAATGGTAATGCGCGACGCTCAACACCAGACGTTCCGGACCCATGACGGCGTCGAACTGTTTTACCGCCACTGGCCGGCCACTGAAGTGGTCCCTGGCGAACCGCGTCAGGTGGTGATGCTGTTCCATCGCGGTCACGAACACTCCGGGCGCATTGCCCATCTGGTGGACGAGCTGAACCTGCCGCAGTTCGACTTCTTCGCCTGGGACGCTCGCGGCCACGGCCAATCGCCGGGCGCCCGGGGCGACAGCCCGAGCTTCGCCACCAGCGTGCGTGACGTGCAGACCTTCTGCGACCACCTGGGCAGCGCTCACCAGATCGACGAAGAAAACATCGCCGTGGTGGCCCAGAGCGTTGGCGCGGTGATCGCCTCCACCTGGGTCCACGACTACGCCCCAAGGATTCGCTCCCTGGTGCTGGCGTCCCCGGCGTTCAAGGTCAAGCTGTACGTACCTTTCGCCCGCCCCGGCCTGGCCCTGATGCGGCGTTTTCGCGGCAACTTCTTCGTCAACAGCTACGTCAAGGCGCGCTTCTTGAGCCACGACCCGGAACGGGTCCACAGCTACGACGCCGACCCGCTGATCACCAAGGCCATCTCGGTCAACGTGCTGCTGGGCCTGTATGAAGCCGCCGACCGGGTAGTGGCCGACGCCCAGGCCATCCAGGTGCCGACCCAATTGCTGATCTCCGGCTCGGACTTCGTGGTGCACCGCAAGCCCCAGGAGCAGTTCTTCGAACGCCTGGGCAGCCTGCACAAGGAAAAACACATCCTTCCGGGCTTCTTCCACGACACCCTGGGGGAAAAGAACCGGGCGCCGGCCATGGCCAGCATCCGCCGCTTCATCCTGCAGAACTTCGCACGCCCGCTGAACCGCCCTGCTCTGCTGGATGCCGACCGCCTGGGCGTGACGTGCGCCGAATCCGAGGCCCTGGCCGCGCCACTGCCCCACAACTCCCTGCGCGACCTGTACTGGCGCGCCACCCGCGCCAGCATGCGCCTGGGCAGCCAGCTGTCGGCGGGGGTCAAGCTGGGCTTCGACACCGGCTTCGACTCCGGCAGCACCCTGGACTACGTCTACCGCAACCAGCCCACCGGGCACTCCGCCCTGGGTCGGATGATCAACCAGAACTACCTGAACTCCATCGGCTGGCGCGGCATTCGCCAGCGCAAGCTGCACGTGGAAGAGCTGCTGCGCCAGGCCATGGAAAAGCTCCGTGAGCAGGACAGCGCAGTACGCATCGTCGACATCGCCGCCGGCCATGGCCGCTATATCCTCGAAGCCCTGCAGGGGGTCAGCCCGCTGCCGGAGTCGATCCTGCTGCGCGACTACAGCGACATCAACGTGCGCGACGGCAGTGCCCTGATCCAGGAGAAAGGCCTGGGTGACATCGCCCGCTTCGTCAAAGGCAACGCCTTCGACCGCGAGGACCTCGCCGCCCTTGATCCCAAGCCGACCCTGGCGGTGGTCTCCGGGCTCTATGAACTGTTCGCCGACAACCAGATGGTCGGCGGCTCCCTGGCCGGCCTGGCCAGCGCCGTGGAACCCGGCGGCTACCTGGTGTACACCGGCCAGCCGTGGCACCCGCAACTGGAACTGATCGCTCGCGCCCTGACCAGCCACCGCGAAGGCCAGGCCTGGGTCATGCGCCGCCGGACTCAGGCGGAAATGGATCAGTTAGTGGAGGCCGCAGGCTTTCGCAAGATCACCATGCGGGTGGATGAATGGGGGATCTTCAGCGTGTCCCTGGCGCAACGGGTGCAATGATGGCCGCTGGCGCCTTGCTGGCGCGGGAGTCGGGCCTGCTCAAGCCCGCGGTGCTCTGGCTGCTGTTGCTGGCACCGTTGTTCTTCAGCACCTACGGCTTCGCCACCTGGGTCACTGCCCAGCGCGACGACGTCGGCAGCCTGGTCTTCGACTGGGAGCGGCACATGCCGTTCTGGGCCTGGACCATCGTGCCCTATTGGTCCATCGACCTGCTCTACGGCTTCTCCCTGCTGCTGCCCCGCAGCCGGGACGAGCTCAAGCGCCACGCCCTGCGCCTGCTCACCGCCCAGGTGATCGCGGTCAGTTGCTTCCTGCTCTGGCCGCTGCGCTTCACCTTCCCCCGGCCGGAGCTGGACGGGGTTTTCGGCTGGCTGTTCGAGGTGCTGGCCGGCTTCGACAAACCCTTCAACCAGGCCCCTTCCCTGCACATCGCCCTGCTGGTGGTGCTCTGGGTCTGCTACGCACGGCATAGCCAGGGCTTCTGGCGCTGGCTGGTGCATGGCTGGTTCGGGTTGATCGGGGTTTCGGTACTCACCACTTATCAACACCACTTTGTCGATGTGCCCACCGGCGCCCTGGCCGGTTGGCTGTGCGTCTGGCTGTGGCCGCTGGATCGCCCCAGCCCGCTGTTCAGCGCACAACAAGCCCAAGACCCGCGGCGCCGTCAGCTGGCCTGGCGCTACGGCCTGGGAGCGGCGCTGTTGGCGCTGGCCGCCTTCAGCTGGGGCGGCACCGGGCTGTGGCTGATCTGGCCTGCGGTGGCCCTGCTGCTGGTGGCCCTGAACTACGGGCTGCTGGGCGCCGCAGGGTTCCAGAAGCGCGAGGACGGACGCCTGAGCCCGGCCGCCCGCTGGTTGCTGGCGCCCTATCTGGCGGCGGCCTGGATCAACTCACGGCTGTGGACAAAAAAACATCCACAACCGGATCAGGTTGTGGATAACGTCTGGCTCGGCCGCCTGCCAACCCCGGCACAGCTCAAGGACAGCCCGTTTGTCGCGGTGCTCGACCTGTGCGCCGAACTGTCCCTGGACAGCCGTGGCCTGCAGGGCTACCAGAGCCTGCCGGTGCTGGATCTGTGCGCTCCGAGCCCGGAGCAGTGCCTGGCCGCGGCGCAAGCCGTTGAACGCCTGCGCCAGCAAGGCCCGCTGCTGGTGTGCTGCGCCCTCGGCTATTCCCGCAGTGCCACGGCCATTGCCGCCTGGCTGCTGCACAGCGGCCGCGCCGCCACGGTGGACGCGGCCGTGGTTCAGATCCAGCGGGCACGCCCGCAGATCGTCCTGCAAGCGGCCCATCGGCAGGCACTGGAAACCCTGATCCGCGCCAAGAGGCCGGCCCATGTCCAGTGAGATGCAGCTGTACAGCGTCGCCAGTCTGCTGCGTCGGGGCCGGGCCCTGGATCAGTTATCCACAGGCCTGACCCTGCTGGGTGCCCTGTATGGCCTGGGCCAGTACCTGCTGGCCAGTGTCAGCCTGGGGGGCCTGATCGTCAGCCTCGCCCTGGTGCTGCTGGGGCTGGTGGAAAAGTACCTGGCGCTGCGGGTGGCCTTCGACGCTGACCTGTTTCAACGAGTGGCCGATGCGCCTGTGCCCCTTGAACACAGCACCCAGGCCCTGGATCAGGCCCTGAGTGCGCTCGGCCTGCAGCCTGCGCAGCGTGGCGGCCGGCCCTGGAACGAACGCAGCCGCGGTGCCCTTGGCCTGCTGCGCCGCCAGGCGTTGCTGCTGGCGGCACAAGTGCTGGTGCTGTTGAGCTTGATCCTGGCCAGCCCCTGGCTGACCTTCGCCGGATAAGGAATGCCCATGTTCGAACCCCTGGTTGCCAATCTCATCACCTCCGCCGCCCGTAGCATCACTGGCGCCCGTAGCCTGTGGCTCGGCTCGACACCCCAGCCGGTGCAACGGATGTACTTCGCCAACCACAGCAGCCACGGCGACTTCGTGCTGCTCTGGGCCTCGTTGCCACCGGCCCTGCGCAAGCTGACCCGGCCCGTGGCCGGTGCCGACTACTGGCAGAAAAGCGGCCTGCGCCGCTACATCATCAACCGGGTGTTCCATGGGGTGCTGATCGACCGCGAGCGCAAGGAGGCTGTGGATAACAATCCCTTGCAGCCGATGCTCGATGCCCTGGAGAACGGCGACTCGCTGATCATCTTCCCGGAGGGCACGCGCAACCCGGAGGACGGCCTGCTGCCGTTCAAGAGCGGGATCTATCACCTGGCCAAACGTTATCCACAGGTGGAAGTGATTCCCGTGTGGATCGACAACCTCAATCGGGTCATGCCCAAGGGTCGCTTCCTGCCCCTGCCGCTGCTGTGCACCACACGCTTTGGTGCACCGCTGACCCTGGAAGAGGATGAAAGCAAGGAACACTTCCTCGAACGCAGCCGCGCCGCGCTGCTGGCCATGGCTCCGGAGCACAGCTGAAATGGATAAGCAGACCCTGATGTTGTTCGGCGGCATCGGCGCCATTCTGGTGCTGGCCTCGCTGATCGGTTTCATCCTCAAGTGGCGCACCCGCGGCGCGCCCAACCCGGTGATCGACAACCTCAATGCGCGAATCAATGCCTGGTGGGTGATGGTGCTGGTGATCGGCATCGCCTTCTGGCTCGGCACGGCGGCGGTGATCCTGCTGTTCTACGCGGTGTCGTTCTACGCCCTGCGCGAGTTCCTCACCCTGACCCCGACCCGGCGCAGCGACTACCCGGCCCTGGTGGCAGCCTTCTACCTGGCCCTGCCCCTGCAGTACCTGCTGATCTACTCCGACTGGTACGGACTGTTCTCGATCTTCATCCCGGTCTATGTATTCCTCCTGCTGCCGATCCTGGCGTCCCTGGGGGGCGACAGCACGCACTTTCTGGAACGGGCCTCCAAGGTCCAGTGGGGGCTGATGATCGCGGTGTTCTGCGTGTCTTTCGTGCCGGCCCTGCTGACCCTGGACATCGCCGGCTACGAAGGCCGCAACCTGCTGCTGATCGCCTATCTGGTGATCGTGGTGCAGCTCTCGGATGTGCTGCAGTACGTCTGTGGAAAACTCTTCGGCAAACGCAAGATCGCCCCCAACCTGTCGCCGTCCAAGACTGTCGAGGGCTTTGTCGGCGGCATCCTCCTGGCGTCCTTGATCGGCGGCGCGCTGTTCTGGATCACCCCGTTCAACATCTGGCAGTCGTTCCTGATCGCCCTGCTGATCAACCTCCTGGGTTTTGCCGGCGGCATCGTCATGTCGGCGATCAAGCGCGATCGCGGGGTCAAGGACTGGGGGCACATGATCGAGGGCCACGGCGGCATGCTCGATCGCCTGGACTCGGTGTGCTTCGCCGCGCCGATCTTCTTCCACCTCGTGCGCTACTGGTGGACCTGACCCACCGTGGCGAGCGAGCTTGCTCGCGCTGGGCTGCAACGCAGCCCCAAAACCTGCCAGCACTGAGTGCCTGACACACTGCGTAGCCTGGTTCTGCGCCCGCTGCGCGCCAGCCGACCGAGCGGGAAAGCTCCCTCGCCACAACAGCCCCTCAGTTGGGCAGGTGCCCCAATGGCAGGGGGCCCGGGGTTTTCACCGTGTGAATCGCGAAGTTGCTGCGGATATCGCTGACCCCGGGGATCTTCAGCAAGTGGCCGGTCAGGAAGCGGTCGTAACCGCGCAGGTCCGGGACCACCACCTGCAGCAGGAAATCCGATTCGCCGGACACCAGGAACGCCGAGATCACCTCCGGCAACTGCAACACCGCCCGGCGGAAGGCTTCGGCCTCGGCGTCGTTGTGCCGCTCCACCTTGACCCCGACGAACACCGTCAGCCCCAACCCCACTTCATCCCGGTCCAGGGTCGCCTGATAGCCACGGATCACCCCGGCCTCCTCCAGCATCCGCACCCGGCGCAAACAGGGTGACGGCGACAGACCGATTTCCTCCGCCAACTGCACATTGCTCAGGCGGCCGTCGCGCTGCAGGGCGGCGAGGATCTTGCGGTCGTAGGCATCGAGTTTCATGTTTGGCATATCTGCAGGGTCAGTCCATTGAAAGTTGGAAGATTATGCCAATTTCCACCGTCTTGCTGGTTGATTACGCAAGCACCTGCTCGCCCCTGCGGCTCTAAACTGGGCGCACCGACTCGACAACGAATGGGGTGCAAGGTGGCGCAACTGTGGATGTATTTCCTGGCTCTGGCGGTGGTCTACCTGCTGCCCGGGCCCGACATGATCCTGCTGCTGCAGACCGGTGCCCGCCAGGGCAAGGCCCAGGCGCTGGCCACGGCCCTGGGGCTGGCTGTCTCCCGCGGCTGCCATGTGGCCCTGGCCGCCCTGGGCCTGGCGGCGCTGTTCAAGGCCGCGCCCTGGACCTTCGATGTGGTACGCCTGGCGGGCGCCGCCTACCTGCTGTGGATCGGTATCCAGTGCCTGCGGGCCAACCTGTTGCCCAACCTCGACAGCGCCAGCACGGCGGCCACGCCCCTGCGCTGGCGCCAGGCGATCCAGCGCGGCCTGCTGACCAACCTGCTGAACCCCAAGGCGCTGCTGTTCTGCTCGGTGCTGCTGCCGCAATTCATCGATCCCCTGGCCGGCGCGGTAGCCCCCCAATTCGTCACTCTGGGTGTGCTGCTGGTGGCGGTGGGCGGACTGTTCGACTGCTGCTACGCCCTGGCCGGTGCCGGGCTGGGCCGCTGGATGCAGCGCAGCCCCTCGGCCCAGCGCTTGCAACAATGGCTGTTCGGCAGCCTGCTGATCGGCTTTGCTTTGCGCCTGACCTTCGTCCAGCAGGCCTGAGCCCAGCCCCACCTCAGTGGCGCGCGCGCCACTGAAAGCCCCCGAGGCACCATCAGGCCGTTCGGCGTCGGCGCCACAGCAGGTAGGCGCCAGCCAGCAGGACGCCAGCGCCACCGGCCGCTGCCAGCTTGTGCTGCACCAGGGCCGAACGGGATGCGTCCAGCCACTGGGTCAGGTAGCGCTTGTTGGCGCTGGCGAAGTCCGGCTCCTGGCAATTCATACCAAAGTTGCCGGCCCATTCCACAAAGGGACCGTTTTTCACGTAGCGCTGGTAGTAGGCGATCTCGGCATCGCTGCCACGGGTCCAGCGCGCCGCCTTGCACAGCACCGCGGCATAGGCCTGGCTGGTGTGAGGCAGGAAGTCCGCAGCCTGGTTGCCCAGTTCTCCGGCCAGGTAGCGGTAGTGGTAACGCACGTCGGGCTCGGCGCTGGTGGCTTGCTGACGCTGCACTTCGTCGGCACTGATAAAGGGCCCGACCTGCACCGGTGGGACCTCCAGGCTGTAAGCGCCCCAGAGGCTGTGGTAGTCCGGGCCCATTTCGTAACCCAGGATCTCCATCCCCGAGGCACGGGCCAGCTTGCCGGCCTGGTAATAGGCCTCCGCCCGGCGTGTGGGCAGCCAGGCCGACTCGGCACTGCGCCGGTATTCGCCGTAAGCCTTGGCGATGGCCTTGCGCTCCGGGCTGTCGAAGTAGCCCCAACCCTCTTCGTAGCGGCCTTCGCGCAGCAGGCGGCGACCCAGCACTTCACGCAGCTGGGCGGCGAGCGGCAGGCTCTCGTAGTAGGAGTATTCCGGCTTGGGCGTCGGCGGCGGCGCCGGTACCTGGGTATCGATGAATTGCTTGAGTTCATCCAGGGTCAGCACCCGCTCCGCCACCGTGGCCGCGTCGTGCCAGTAGATCTCGCCACTGCGGTAGAGCAGCTCGAACGCCTGCACATAGTCGCCCCGATCCAGGGCCAGCAGGGCGCTTTCGCCTTCTACCCGGCAACCGGGCTTGAGGTCTTCATAGTTACCGTCATAGTCGCCGCGAAAGCCCCAGCTCTCGTCTCGGGGAAAGGCGCCGGCAGCCTTGGCATAAGCCGCGGCGGCGGCGACCTTGTCGCCATCACGCAGGGCCATCTTGGCCCGCAGCCACCAGGCCAGGCCGCCATCGTCGGCATGCTCGAGCAGCTGCTTGGCGGTGGTGAAATCGCCATTCTGGTAATTCAGTGCCGCCAGCCGGTCGGCGTTGTCGAAGCTGCCCGCAGTGCCCTGGCTCAGCAGCTTGATCAGTTTCACCTCGGACTCGGGCCGCTCGCCAAAGGACCAGGCCTGGTGCGAGATCAACGAGGCGGTGAGCAAGCGGGCTACGGAAGGATGCTTGAGCTGCTCCAGCAATTGCGCGGCTGGCAGGCCACTCAGTTCGCCCACCACCTGCTTCAGTGAGCTGTAGCCGACGTCCGAACCCAGCTGGTTCTGGATGGCATACAGATCGATGGCCTGGCTCCAGTCGTTCTGATCCTTGAGGATGCGGGCCTCCTCTCCCAGGCTGGCGACGCCCAGGCTCAGGGGGTCGCTGAAGGCGTCGATGCTCAGCTGACGGGTCTGGGCGAATGCCTGGCGCGCCGCCTGTCGCATGTCGCTCCGCCCCTGGTCGTCCAGCTCGTTGGCTTGCTCGCTGATAAAGGACAGAGCCCGCCCCAGGGAATAGGCAGCCCAGGTGCTGCGCAAGGCGCGCTGCTCGGCAGGCAGCGCCAGCACCTTGCGGAAATACTCCGCCGCCAGCTCATGATCCCCGGCGCTGAAAGCCACGGCGCCCGCGGTGTAGAGGTTGATTTCCAGCGGCAGGCTGGCCCCTTGTTGCTCCGCCACGCGTGCGTCGTTGAGCTTGCGCAACTGGCCGACCAGGGTTTGCTGAGCCTGATCCAGCCCTTGCTGTTCGGCCCAGTTACGCTCTTGCACCGAGTAGCTGTCAGGCAGGCTGTAATCGACACTGAAGCCGTTGTCGGCGACCGGCATGAGCCCGGCGATGGGCTGACCCAGGCGGCTGATTTCGAACTGGAAACTGCCTTCGGGCAACTGCGCAAGAGTCTGTGGACGGTCGTTCAGCAGGCGCATGGGGAAAGACGGTCCGCAGGCCAGGGCCGGAGCCAGGGGCAGGCACAGGCTCAGGCACAGCAGGTGACGGGATCTAGGGACGAACATGCGCAGCTCCTTGGTCAATTTTTGTACAGCGGGCCCAGCCCACGGCACGGCTGGCGCCTGCGGCCAGGCGGCCGGTCTGTTGGCGGGTCAACAGCAGTTGGCCGTCGCGCAGCTGTGCAGAATAACCGCCCAGCCCGTCGAATCCGTCGCATTGGGCAACGGCCAGGGTCAGTTGTTCAGGCAGGGGCCGATCGAGGTTGCCCGCGTTGCTCAAGCGGATATCCACGAGGCCGTCCTGCTCCTCCAGGCGGATGTCCAGCCGGCCGGCCAGGACGTCTCCCCGGGCCACCGCCCGCAGGGTGTCCAGGCTCCAGGCCCGCAGATCGCCCTTGAGAGGCAGGCGAAACCAGATCAGGCCGGCCAGATGCGGCGGCGGGTCGTTGCGCAAGGTCCTGGCCAACTGGCTCAGTTGCTCGGGGTCGGCCATCAGCTCCTGGCGCTGACCGCTCCGTCGCAGCGGCGCCTCGCTTTCCACCAGGGGCGCGCCTTCGGTACCGGGGAGCAAGGCGACGCCGTAGGCGGGCAAGGCCAGATAGAAGGGTTTGTCGCTGACGCGCGCCCAACGCCTGGCCCATTGCTCGGCTTGTTGCGGATCGAACAGGCCGTGCCGAGGATCACTCACGGCGTGCACCTGCAGCACGCTGCTATCGACCTTGGCCAGCAGGCCCGGCAACTCGCGACTGTCGAGCCAGGCCGGCAAGGCGGTGATGCTCAGGGCCAGTTGGCTCGGCAGCACAGCCCGCAAGCGCTCAAGCAGCGTGGCGTAGGCGGGCAATCGCGCGGTGCCGGCATCGTGGTCGATCTCGATCCCGGCCAGGGTCAGGCCCTGCTCCTGCCAGTGCGCCAGCAGTTGCTGGACCTGACGGATGATCTCGTCCTGATCCAGGGACGGCAGTTGCCCATCGAGGCGGATCACCGCAATCAGCGGACGAGCATCCTGCTTGAGCAAGGCGGCGTCGATCCGCGCGCGGCTCCAGCCGGCCTGTGGAAAAGCCTGCAGGGCCAGGACCCGGACGGTGGAAAAGTCGGCCCGCGAGCCTGCCAGGGCGTCGGCGTGGGCCGGAGTCCACTGGCGTTGCCAGATGTAGAGTTGTTGATCCAGGGGGGGAGCGTCTTGGTTGCGGCAGGCGCTGAGCAGCACCGGGCAGAGCAATAACGCGAAGAGGCGGAGCAAGACCCGGGGCAGCATGAATCGTTGATTCCCTTTAACGCAACACAGCCCTGGCATGCCGGGCGCTCTGCAGATGATCAGCCTTGAGATCGCGCCAGCCTACGCAGGGCCGAGGCTGGCGGCAATCGCTGGCGAGCGATTTTTTCTGCAGGCGCCCAGGGCCCGTTACAAGCCCCGCAGGGACAGGGCAGCCGGCCGCCGCACCAGCTGCTCCACGGTAAAGCGCCATACGCGCTCGGCCCCCTGGAAGGTGTGGACCAGCGGGCCGTCGAAGATGATCTCGGTGCGCCCACTGAGTTGCAGCAACTCGCCACTGTGAAAGTCGATGAACAGCAAACCCGCCCGGGGATTGAGCAGCAGGTTGCCCAGGGTATTGAAGTGCAGGTTGCCGGCGAAATCCGGGATGATCAGGCAGTTGCCTTCGACCCGAACGAACCCGGCCGGGCCGCCACGATGGGAGACATCCACCGCACGCTGGCCTTGCACATCGACATAGCTGGCGACGAAGAAGGTATCGACGGCGCCGATCAGGGCCCGGGCCGCCGGGTCCAGGTCCTGCCGGTGCTGAGCCGGGCGGCTGGCCGGATCGCTCAAGGGCACCCGCTGCAGATCGCGCAACTGGATGTAACGCGGGCAGTTGCCGAACGACTGCTGCACCCTGACGCCAAAGCCCCGGCTATCGAGCCCGCCGATGCGGCCGTTGAGACGATTGCGTCGCCGGGTATGCAGCTCGATCCCCAACAGGCCCACAGCCGCGCCTTCCTGCAACTGCAGCGGATCATCGGCGGCCGGCAGGCTGTCGAGGCGCAACAGGGTGGCTTGCGGGGCCCAGGCAAAACCGGGCGGACCTTCAAGCAGGCTCGCCCAGGGATCGCCCTGGGCATCCACCGCGCCCACCAGGATGAACGGCAGTTGCCCGTAGAACTGCTGGTGCTGCTCGGGCATGGCCGGGCGAATGACTTTGGCGCCGAAGGCCTCCATGCGCTCGGCCACCCCTGCCTGGATCTGCAGTTGCCGTTCCCCGGCATGCCAAGGTGAATGGGTGCTCATGTGGCGGCCTCCGCTGAGTGGTTCTTCAGGCGCTTTTCAAACCCGCCGCCGTGGATGGCATGGGGACAAAGCCGGGCAAGGCTTCGATACGCTCCAGCCAGGCCCGTACATGGGGGTAATCGGCCAGGGACACATTGCCCTCCGGAGCGTGGGCGATGTAGCTGTAGCCCGCGACATCGGCGATGGTCGCCTGCTGCCCCACCAGGAAGGGCCGGCTGGCCAGCTCCTGGTCCATGACTTTGAGCAGCACATGGGAACGGGCGATGACTTCCTCGGCATTAAAGGAGGCACCAAACACCGTGATCAGCCGCGCAGCTGCCGGCCCGAAGGCAATCGGCCCCGCCGCCACCGACAGCCAGCGCTGTACCTGGGCTGCCCCCTCCGGGTCGGTGGGCAACCAGCGGCCACGACCGTAGCGTTGCGCCAGATACACCAGGATCGCATTGGAGTCCGCCACCACCACGCCCTGGTCATCGATCACCGGCACCTGGCCAAAGGGGTTGAGGGCCAGGAAATCCGCCTGCTTGTGAGCGCCCTTGGCCAGGTCGACAAAGATGGTTTCGCTGGGCAGGTCCAGCAGGGACAGCATCAGCTCGACCCGATGGGCATGCCCGGAACGGGGAAAGTTGTAGAACTTGATGGGCAGCAGGGACATGGTGGACTCCGCGAGCAGGAGCGCGGTCGAAGTGCCGCGCTGGGAGCCCCATCTTGATCCCTGGGGAAAAACAACAGAATCACCAGAAATCGCAATCCATCATTTCATCCTGCGCAATAACGCTGATCAAGGATTGAGCGATGGATGCTCTCGCAGGGCCTGCACCGCGAAGTCGACGAAGCTACGCACCCGCGCCGGTGCCTTGCGCCCGCCCTGGTACACCACATGGATCGGCAAGGGCGCCAGCTCGAAGGCCTGGAGGACAATTTCCAACTGCCCGGCCGCGACCTGGTCGGCGACCTGATAGGACAGCACCCGGGTCAGGCCCAACCCCAGACAGGCAGCGCTGATGGCCGCCTGGTTGGCGCTCACCAGCAACCGCGGCTCGGGACGAATGCTCAAGGGCCGACCGGCATCGTTGAACTGCCAGTTACGCGCCTGGCCAACGGACGACGGTGCGATCACTGGCGCCTGGCGCAGGCCATCGGGATGCTGGGGACGTCCATGGACGGCAAGAAACTCCGGCGCGGCGCAGACCACGCGGCGCACCTCGCCGACTCGGACGCTGTGCTGGCCGCTGTCGGGCAACTCGCCAATGCGTATCGCCACGTCGATCCCCTCCTCCACCATGCTCGCCACCCGGTCCAGCAGCAGCGCGTTGACGCTGACCTGTGGATAACGTTGCAGGTAGCGCACCAGCAGCGGGGTGACGAAAAGGTCACCGAACAACAGCGGCGCGGTCAGGGTCAGTTGGCCCCGGGGCTGGGCATGGATGCCGGCGGCCGAAGCCTCGGCGTCCTGGACCTCGGCCAGAATGCGCCGGCAATCCTCCAGGTAGCCTTGCCCGGCTTCACTCAAGTGCACGCTGCGGGTGGTACGGATCAACAACTGAGTGCCGATGCGCTGCTCCAGCGCGGCGACGGCTCGGGTCACGCTGGCGGCCGACAGGCTCAGGCGCCGGGCGGCAGCAGCGAAGCCCTGCTCCTGAGCGACGCAAACGAACACCTGCATTTCCTGGAACCTGTCCATGCCCTACCTCAGCTGCCGGCGCCTGCCCGGTGAGCGCCGCGAGCCAGCAGCATAATCCAGGGGCCTGGCTTCAGGGGATACACCAGGTGCCGACGTCATGCCGATCGAATCCCGGGCACGGGTTGTTCTTGGCAATCAGCCGGTAGGGCTGATCTTCGGCGTAGGAAAAATAGAAGTAGTAATGCCGATCTTCCCCGTACAACCAATAGGAAGAAGAACCCTGATTAATCAGGGTCGGTTCAAAGGTCCAGATGGAGGATTCGGCGGGAATGAAGTTGGCCCGGTCCTTCAGCAGCAACAGGCTATTGGACAGCACCGGGGTCAGCCCGCCCAGCAGCAGGACAAGCAGCATCAGGACAATCGTCCATCCATGAATCAAGCGCAGCTTCATAGGTTTTCCACAGCTCAATAAAAAAGCCCCGGCCTGTGCACAAGCCGGGACTTTCTGGGGGATGGGTTCACAGCCGCCCGGCGGACCGCTGTGGATAACTCACTCCACCGTCACCGACTTGGCCAGGTTGCGCGGCTGGTCGACGTCGGTGCCCTTGAGCACGGCGACGTAGTAGGACAGCAACTGCAGCGGGATGGTGTAGAGGATCGGCGAGAGGATGTCGTGGATGTGCGGCATCTGGATCACGTGGGTGCCTTCGCCATTGGTCATGCCGGCTTGTTCGTCGGCAAACACGATCAGCTCGCCGCCACGGGCACGCACTTCCTGAAGGTTGGATTTGAGTTTTTCCAACAGCTCGTTGTTCGGCGCCACGGTGACCACCGGCATGTCGTTATCCACAAGCGCCAGCGGACCGTGCTTGAGCTCACCAGCCGGGTAGGCTTCGGCGTGGATGTAGGAGATCTCCTTGAGCTTGAGGGAGCCTTCCATTGCCACCGGGTACTGGGCGCCACGGCCGAGGAACAGGGTGTGGTGCTTGTCGGCAAACAGCTCGGCGGTCTTCTCCACCACACCGTCCATGGCCAGGGCTTCGCCCAGGCGGATCGGCAGGCGGCGCAGTTCTTCCACCAGCTCGGCTTCGACGCCGGCGGCCAGGGTGCCACGTACCTGACCCAGGGACAGGGTCAGCAACAGCAGGCCCACCAGTTGGGTGGTGAAGGCCTTGGTGGAGGCCACGCCGATTTCGCGACCGGCCTGGGTCAGCAGGGTCAGGTCGGACTCACGCACCAGGGAGCTGATGCCGACGTTGCAGATGGCCAGGCTGGCGAGGAAGCCCAATTCCTTGGCATTGCGCAGGGCGGCCAGGGTGTCGGCGGTTTCGCCGGACTGGGAGATGGTCACGAACAGGGTGTCGGGCTGCACCACCACCTTGCGGTAGCGGAACTCACTGGCCACTTCCACCTGGCACGGAATACCGGCCAGTTCTTCCAGCCAGTAACGGGCGACCATGCCGGCGTGATAGCTGGTGCCACAGGCGACGATCTGTACATTGCGCACCTTGGCGAACAGCTCGGCGGCTTGTGGACCGAAGGCCTGGACCAACACCTGATTGGCGCTCAGGCGACCTTCCAGGGTGCGCTGTACCACGGAAGGTTGTTCGTGGATTTCCTTGAGCATGAAGTGACGGAACTCGCCCTTCTCCGCTGCTTCGGCGCCGTCGCGGTACTGCACCGCTTCACGCTCGACGGCCTGGCCGTCGATGTCCCAGATCTGCACGCTGTCGCGGCGGATCTCGGCGATGTCGCCCTCTTCCAGGTACATGAAGCGGTCGGTGACCTGGCGCAGGGCCAGTTGGTCGGAGGCGAGGAAGTTTTCCCCCAGGCCCAGACCGATCACCAGCGGGCTGCCGCTGCGGGCTGCCACCAGGCGATCCGGCTGGCTGGCGCTGATCACGGCCAGGCCATAGGCGCCGTGCAGTTCCTTGACCGTGGCCTTGAGAGCCACTGTGAGGTCGCCCAGGTCCTTGAGTTTGTGGTTCAGCAGGTGGGCGATGACTTCGGTGTCGGTGTCCGAGGTGAACGCGTAGCCCAGGGCGCTGAGCTGCGCGCGCAGTGCTTCGTGGTTCTCGATGATGCCGTTGTGCACAATCGCCAGGTCGCCGGAGAAATGCGGGTGGGCGTTACGCTCGCACGGGGCGCCGTGGGTGGCCCAGCGGGTGTGGGCGATGCCCAGACGGCCGACCAGCGGCTCGCTGGCCAGGGCCTGTTCCAGTTCGCTGACCTTGCCCGGGCGCCGCATGCGCTCAAGCTTGCCGGCGTTGGTGTAGACCGCTACACCGGCGCTGTCGTAGCCGCGGTATTCGAGGCGCTTGAGGCCTTCCAGCAAAATGGCGGTGATATTGCGTTCAGCAACGGCGCCAACAATTCCACACATGGTTTCTCTCCTAGCTGACAGCCGCGCAAATCAGAGTTATGCCGCGGGCCTGGATTTGGTCGCGGACCTCAAAGGGCAGGCGATCATCGGTAATAAGGGTATGGACGCTGCTCCATGGCAGCTCCAGGTTGGGAATCTTGCGGCCAATCTTGTCGGATTCGACCATCACCACCACTTCACGAGCCACTTCGGCCATGACCCGGCTCAACCCTAGCAATTCGTTGAAGGTGGTGGTGCCGCGGGCCAGATCGATACCGTCGGCACCGATAAACAGCTGGTCGAAGTCGTATGAGCGTAGAACCTGTTCAGCCACCTGGCCCTGGAAGGACTCGGAATGGGGGTCCCAGGTGCCGCCGGTCATCAACAGCACCGGCTCATGCTCCAGCTCGCTCAGGGCGTTGGCCACATTCAGGGAGTTGGTCATGACCACCAGGCCCGGTTGCTGGCCCAGTTCGGGAATCATGGCGGCGGTGGTGCTGCCACTGTCGATGATGATCCGTGCGTGTTCACGGATGCGCTGTACTGCGGCCCGGGCAATCGCCTGCTTGTAGAGGGACACAGGCTGGCCAAGATCGCTCACCAGTTCCTGGGGCATGGTGATGGCGCCGCCGTAACGCCGCAGCAGCAGGCCATTGCTCTCCAGTGCGGCCAAGTCCTTTCGAATCGTAACTTCAGAGGTTTCGAAACGCTTGGCCAAGGCATCAACGCTCACTTCGCCCTGTTCATTGAGCAAGGCAAGGATGTTGTGGCGACGTTGGGGAGTGTTGCGCTTCGACATGGCGGCTTAAGTTTCGATTCGAAAGATAACAGGCGCAATAAAAACCTATGATCGAAACTTCGTCAAGCGGGGGAAGTGAAAAAAATCGCCGGCAAGCCGGCTCCTACCGATGGGTGTAGGAGCCGGCTTGCCGACGAACAGGGTTCCACGGTTGTGGATAACCTCAGTCCTTCTTGATCTTCTCCGGCCGCTTCCAGCCGTCGATGTTCTTCTGCCGGGCCCGACCTACCGCCAGTTGGGCGGGCGCCACGTTCTGGGTGATGGTGGAACCGGCGGCCGTGGTGGCACCGGACAAGATATCCACAGGGGCCACCAGGGAGTTGTTGGAACCAATGAACACGTCTTCACCCATGACCGTCTTGTGCTTGTTCACCCCGTCGTAATTGCAGGTGATGGTCCCGGCGCCGATGTTGGTGCGGGCGCCGATCACAGCGTCGCCCAGGTAAGTCAGGTGACCGGCCTTGGCGCCCTGCCCCAGGTGGGCATTCTTCAGTTCGACAAAGTTACCCACATGGGCCTTGGCTTCCAGCACCGTGCCGGGACGCAGGCGGGCGAACGGGCCGGCATCGCTGCCCTCACCCATTACCGCGCCGTCGAGGTGACTGTTGGCCTTGATCACCACACCCTTGCGCAGGGTGCTGTCCTTGATCACGCAGTTGGGGCCGATGATCACGTCGTCCTCGATCACCACTCGGCCTTCGAGAATCACATTGATGTCGATCAGCACGTCGCGGCCGGCGGTGACCTCACCGCGCACGTCGAAGCGTGCCGGGTCGCGCAGAGTCACGCCCTGGGCCATCAGCCGGCGCGCCGCGCGCAGCTGGTAGTGACGCTCCAGTTCCGCCAACTGCTTGCGGTCGTTGGCGCCCTGCACTTCCATGGCGTCATGGGGCTGCTCGGTGGCGACGATCAGGCCGTCGCTGACCGCCATGGCGATCACGTCGGTCAGGTAATACTCGCCCTGGGCGTTGTTGTTGGACAGACGGCCGGTCCAGTCGCCCAGGCGCTTGCCGGGCACCGCGAGGATTCCGGTGTTGCCTTCGGTAATGGCGCGCTGGGCTTCATTGGCATCTTTCTGCTCGACGATAGCGCTCACCTTGCCGGCTGCGTCGCGGACGATGCGACCGTAACCGGTGGGGTCGTCCAGCTCGACGGTCAACAGACCCAGTTGTTCCGGTCCCACCTGCTTGAGCAGGCGCTGCAGGGTCTCGACTTCGATCAGTGGTACATCGCCGTAGAGGATCAGCACTGTGTCAGCCGTGATAAAAGGTACGGCCTGGGCTACCGCGTGGCCGGTGCCCAGTTGCTTGTCCTGCAACACGAAATTCAGGTCATCGGCCGCTAAACGCTCACGCACCGCATCCGCACCGTGGCCGATCACCACGTGGATGCGCTGTGGATCAAGTTGCCGGGCGCTGTGGATAACATGCCCGAGCATGGAATTGCCGGCGACCGGATGAAGCACCTTCGGCAGCGCCGAGCGCATGCGAGTCCCTTGACCCGCGGCGAGGATAACGATTTCGAGAGACATGACTGGCTACCAATCCTGGGTGGTCGGCGACTGCGACCAGAGGGGGTGAATGGCGGAAAATAAAAAGGGTAGCCGAGGCTACCCTTTTTAATCAATCACACAGAAAGCCTGCGGCTTAGCCGCCGAACTTCTTGCGGATCTGCTGGACGGTACGCAGCTGAGCTGCGGCCTCGGCCAGACGTGCAGCAGCAGAACCGTAGTCGAAATCTGCGCCTTTTTCATTCAGGGCCTTCTCAGCAGCCTTGACGGCTTCCTGAGCGGAGGCTTCGTCCAGGTCGGCAGCACGTTGCACGGTGTCGGCAAGAACCTTGACCATGTTCGGCTGAACCTCGAGGAAACCACCGGAGATGTAGAACACCTCGGCTTCCCCGCCCTGCTTGATCAAGCGGATCGGACCTGGCTTCAGGTTGGTGATCAGCGGTGCGTGACCCAGAGCGATACCAAGATCACCCAGTTCACCGTGCGCAACCACCATCTCCACCAGACCGGAGAAGATTTCCCCTTCCGCGCTGACGATATCGCAATGGACTGTCATAGCCATCTGCTTGCCTCAACCTAAATTAGCGCCCGTTGCCGGGCGCCGGGATTACAGTTTCTTGGCTTTCTCGATCGCTTCGTCGATGCCGCCGACCATGTAGAACGCTTGTTCTGGCAGGTGGTCGTAGTCACCGTTGAGGATGCCTTTGAAGCCAGCGATGGTGTCTTTCAGGGAAACGTATTTGCCTGGAGAACCAGTGAAGACTTCAGCCACGAAGAACGGCTGCGACAAGAAGCGCTGGATCTTACGAGCGCGGGATACCAACTGCTTGTCGGTTTCCGACAGCTCGTCCATACCCAGGATCGCGATGATGTCCTTCAGCTCTTTGTAACGCTGCAGTACGTACTGAACGCCGCGAGCGGTCTCGTAGTGTTCGTTGCCGATCACGTTCGGGTCCAGCTGGCGGGAAGTCGAGTCCAGTGGGTCTACCGCTGGGTAGATACCCAGGGAAGCGATGTCACGGGACAGAACGACGGTGGCGTCCAAGTGGGCGAAGGTGGTCGCTGGCGACGGGTCGGTCAAGTCGTCCGCAGGTACGTATACCGCTTGGATCGAGGTGATCGAGCCTTGCTTGGTCGAAGTGATACGTTCTTGCAGAACGCCCATCTCTTCAGCCAGGGTCGGCTGGTAGCCTACTGCGGAAGGCATACGGCCCAGCAGTGCGGATACTTCGGTACCGGCCAGGGTGTAACGGTAGATGTTGTCGACGAACAGCAGAACGTCGTTACCTTCGTCACGGAACTTCTCGGCCATGGTCAGGCCGGTCAGGGCTACGCGCAGACGGTTTCCCGGCGGCTCGTTCATCTGGCCGTAGACCAGTGCCACTTTGTCCAGAACGTTGGAATCCTTCATCTCGTGGTAGAAGTCGTTACCCTCACGAGTACGCTCACCCACACCGGCGAACACGGAATAACCGCTGTGCTCGATGGCGATGTTACGGATCAGTTCCATCATGTTTACGGTCTTGCCTACACCGGCACCACCGAACAGACCGACTTTACCGCCCTTGGCGAACGGGCAAACCAGGTCAATTACCTTGATCCCGGTTTCCAGCAGGTCGTTGCCGCCTGCCTGTTCTGCGAAGGAAGGCGCTGGACGGTGAATGCCCCAACGCTCTTCTTCACCGATAGGACCGGCTTCGTCGATTGGGTTGCCCAGTACGTCCATGATCCGGCCCAGGGTCGCTTTACCGACCGGTACGGAGATGGCTGCGCCAGTGTTGTTGACGTCCAGACCGCGCTTCAAGCCTTCGGTGGAGCCCATCGCAATGGTACGCACCACGCCGTCGCCCAGCTGTTGCTGAACTTCCAGAGTGGTTTCGGCGCCTTGAACCTTCAAGGCGTCGTAGATGCTCGGTACGCTGTCGCGTGGAAATTCCACGTCGATAACGGCGCCGATGATTTGAACGATACGTCCGCTACTCATAGCTGGATCCTCTGAATATTTGAACCGTTAAACCGCGGCAGCGCCGCCGACGATTTCCGAGATCTCTTGGGTGATCGCAGCCTGACGCGCCTTGTTGTAGATCAGCTGCAAATCGCTGATCAAATCACCGGCGTTGTCGGTAGCGTTCTTCATTGCGATCATCCGCGCCGCTTGTTCAGCTGCGTTGTTCTCGACCACCGCCTGGTAGACCTGCGACTCCACGTAACGGACCATCAAGCCGTCCAGCAGCTCCTTGGCATCCGGTTCGTAGAGATAGTCCCAGTGGTGCTTGAGTTCTTGATCCGGGGTTGCCTCCAGTGGAATCAACTGCTCCACGGTCGGCTGCTGGGTCATGGTGTTGATGAACTTGTTGGATACCACGGACAGGCGGTCAATCCGGCCTTCCAGGTACGCATCCAGCATCACCTTGACGCTGCCGATCAGATCGTTGATCGACGGCTCTTCACCCAGATGGCTGATAGCTGCAACGACGTTACCGCCGAAGTTGCGGAAGAAGGCCGCACCCTTGCTACCGACCACACACAGATCGATCTCGACGCCTTGTTCGCGGTTTACCGCCATGTCCTTGACCAGGGCCTTGAACAGGTTGGTGTTCAAGCCACCACACAGACCACGGTCACTGCTCACCACAACGTAACCGACGCGCTTGATAGCACGGTCGATCATGAACGGGTGACGATATTCCGGGTTGGCGTTGGCCAGATGACCAATAACCTGGCGGATGCGCTCCGCATAAGGACGGCTAGCAGCCATGCGCATTTGTGCCTTGCGCATTTTGCTGACCGCCACTTTTTCCATGGCGCTGGTAATTTTTTGCGTGCTTTTGATGCTCGCAATCTTACTGCGAATCTCTTTTGCGCCTGCCATGTAACACCTATCAGGTTAGCAAGCGGGAGCCTTGCGGCTCCCGCTGCGGCTTACCAGGTTTGGGTGGCTTTGAACTTCTCGATACCGGCTTTCAGGCCAGCGTCGATTTCGTCATTGAAGTCACCCTTCACGTTGATCTTCGCCATCAGGTCGGCGTGATCGCGGTTGAAGTAAGCAATCATGGCCTGTTCGAAGCTACCAACTTTGGCAATCTCGACGTCCGTCAGGAAGCCACGTTCAGCGGCGTACAGGGACAAGGACATGTCGGCGATGGACATCGGCGCATATTGCTTCTGCTTCATCAGCTCGGTAACGCGCTGACCATGCTCAAGTTGCTTACGGGTCGCTTCGTCCAGGTCAGAAGCGAACTGGGCGAATGCCGCCAGTTCACGGTACTGAGCCAGAGCGGTACGGATACCACCGGACAGCTTCTTGATGATCTTGGTCTGAGCGGCACCACCCACACGGGATACCGAAACACCGGCGTTCACAGCCGGACGGATGCCGGAGTTGAACATGGCCGATTCCAGGAAGATCTGACCGTCGGTGATGGAAATCACGTTGGTCGGAACGAACGCGGAAACGTCGCCAGCCTGGGTTTCGATGATCGGCAGAGCGGTCAGGGAACCGGTCTTGCCAGTCACTGCGCCGTTGGTGAACTTCTCTACGTACTCTTCGGAAACGCGGGAAGCGCGCTCCAGCAGACGGGAGTGGAGATAGAACACGTCACCTGGGTAGGCTTCACGGCCTGGTGGACGGCGCAGCAGCAGGGAAATCTGGCGGTAAGCCACTGCTTGCTTGGACAGATCGTCATAAACGATCAGCGCGTCTTCACCGCGGTCGCGGAAGTATTCGCCCATGGTGCAACCGGAGTACGGAGCCAGGAATTGCAGTGCTGCAGATTCCGAAGCGCTCGCTGCAACGATGATGGTGTTAGCCAGTGCACCGTTTTCTTCCAGCTTGCGAACCACGTTGGCGATGGTCGATTGCTTCTGACCGATCGCTACGTAGACGCAGAAAATGCCGCTGTCTTTCTGGTTGATGATCGCGTCGATCGCCAGAGCGGTCTTACCGATCTGACGGTCACCGATGATCAGCTCACGCTGGCCACGGCCGACTGGGATCATGGCATCGACAGCCTTGTAGCCAGTCTGTACAGGCTGGTCTACCGACTTACGCCAGATCACGCCTGGAGCAACTTTCTCGACCGCGTCGGTCTCGGTGTTGTTCAGCGGACCTTTGCCGTCAACTGGGTTACCCAGTGCGTCGACTACGCGACCCAGCAGTTCCTTACCAACAGGAACTTCGAGGATGCGGCCAGTGCACTTGGCGCTCATGCCTTCAGCCAGACTGGTGTACGCGCCCAATACAACGGCACCTACGGAGTCTTGCTCCAGGTTGAGGGCCATACCGTAGACGCCGCCCGGAAACTCGATCATCTCGCCGTACATGACGTCGGCCAGACCGTGAATCCGCACGATGCCGTCAGATACGCTGACGACAGTGCCTTCGTTACGGGCTTGGGAGGTCACATCGAGCTTGTCGATGCGGCCCTTGATAATTTCACTTATTTCGGAAGGATTGAGTTGCTGCATTGCTCTGCTGCCCCTTCAAACTCAAGATTTCAATGCTTCGGCAAGGCTCGCGAGTTTGCCGCGAATCGAGCCATCGATAACCAGGTCGCCGGCGCGGATTACGACGCCACCAATAAGGCTGGCATCCTCCGCAGCGTGCAGTCGCACTTCCCGGCCGAGCCGTGCACTGAGAACCTTGGCGAGTTTGTCTTGCTGTTCTTGGTTCAATGCGAACGCACTGGTTACATCCACATCCACCGATTTCTCTTGCTCGGCCTTGTACAGGTCGAACTGAGCGGAGATCTCCGGCAACAGCAGGAGACGGTCGTTTTCGGCGGCAACGTGAATGAAATTCTGTGCCTGTGCATCAAACTTGTCGCCACACACTTCGATAAAAGTGCTGGCCTTTTCTGCGCTCGTCAGTCGCGGGGCCTTAAGCACGCGCTGCATGGTGTCATCTTGTGACACCGCTGCAGCCAGGCCGAGCATGGCTGACCAAGAGGCCAGCTGCTGGTGGGCCTGAGCGTGCTCGAAGGCCGCCTTAGCGTAAGGTCGGGCCAACGTGGTCAGTTCTGCCATGATCGCCCTCGCTTAAATTTCAGCAGCCAGTTTGTTAACCAGCTCTGCGTGCGCGTTTTGATCGATTGTGGCACCCAGGATCTTCTCTGCGCCGTTGACTGCCAGGCTACCCAGTTGGGCACGCAGCGCGTCTTTGACACCGTTCAGTTCCTGTTCGATCTCGGCCTGAGCCTGAGCCTTCACACGTTCAGCTTCGACACGAGCCTGTTCACGGGCTTCGTCGACGATCTGAGAACCGCGCTTCTTGGCTTGCTCAATGATTTCAGCTGCCTGAGCTTTAGCTTCGCGCAGTTGCTGACCCGCTTTATCTTGGGCCAGTTCCAGGTCACGAGCTGCTCGGCTGGCAGCGTCCAGTCCATCCGCGATCTTCTTTTGACGTTCGTGCAAAGCAGCAATGACCGGAGGCCAAATGAACTTCATGCAGAACAATACAAAAATTAAGAACGCAACGGACTGGCCAATCAGGGTTGCATTAATGTTCACGCCAACACCTCGCTCGTTCGTTGTCCGTCACACCAATCAACTCGAATACTCGAGTGATTAGCCAGCGAGTTGACCAACGAAGGGGTTTGCGAAGGTGAAGAACAGAGCGATACCAACACCGATCATGGTTACGGCGTCGAGCAGACCGGCAACGATGAACATTTTAACTTGCAGCATTGGAACCATTTCTGGTTGACGCGCAGCGCCTTCCAGGAACTTGCCGCCCAGCAGGCCGAAACCAATTGCGGTACCCAGTGCGCCCAGGCCGATCAACAGTGCAACAGCGATAGCGGTTAGACCAACTACAGTTTCCATCTTTCCTCCCGACTTTTACGTCGTATGGTTTAGGTTTTTTAGATTAAAGCGGTAAAACAAATCGTTTCATCGAGCCCGAGACGGGCTCCCTCTCGCCGCAACGAGAGGGACATCAGACTAGTCGAGACTGGTCTTAATGGTTCTCTTCGTGCGCCATCGACAGGTAGACGATGGTCAGCATCATGAAGATAAAGGCCTGCAGGGTGATGATCAGGATGTGGAACACAGCCCACGCCCATTGCAGAACCACACCCATGCCGCTGAGCCACAGCAGACCGCTGCCGAACATCACAGCGATCAGGATGAACACCAGTTCGCCGGCATACATGTTGCCGAACAGACGCAGTGCCAGAGAGATCGGCTTGGCAATCAGGGTCACGAACTCCAGCAGGAAGTTCACCGGAATCAGCAGCGCTTGAACGAAGATGTTCTTGCTGCCGAACGGATGCAGGGTCAGTTCGCCGATGAAGCCGCCGATGCCCTTGATCTTGATGCTGTAGAAAATGATCAGCGCGAACACCGACAGGGCCATGCCCAGGGTGGCGTTCGGGTCAGTGGTGGAAACGGCACGGAATGGAATGTGCGGATCGCCCGAGATCAACATGGCCAGTTGCGGAATCCAGTCCACCGGTACCAGGTCGATGGCGTTCATCAGGAACACCCAGACGAAAATGGTCAGCGCCAGCGGTGCGATCACCGGGCTGCGGCCGTGGAAGCTGTCCTTCACGCTGCCATCGACGAAGCCAACCATGACTTCAACGAAGTTCTGCAAAGCGCCCGGCACGCCGGAAGTCGCCTTCTTGGCCGCCATGCGGAACAGAAGAATGAAGATCACACCCAGTGCGACAGACCAGCCGAGGGTATCGACGTGGAATGCCCAGAAGCCCATTTCCTTGGCTTCTGCTGCGGAGTGGGCAAAGCCCCAGCTCCCATTGGGTAGCTGACCGAAGGTCAGGTTCTGCAAGTGGTGCTGGATATAGCCCGAAGCGGTTGTTTCTGCTGACATGGTTGCCTCAAACGCCCTAAGGTCTCGAAAGTCTTGTTCTCATTAGCAGGGGAGCGAACCAGCTGACCAGTTGGGTCAGCACGAAGACGCCGAATACAGCCAGCGGCGCCAATGGCTTCACACCTGCAAACGTCAGTGCAAACAGCACCGCCGTCAAAATCAGTTTGCCCGCCTCGCCGGCATAAAAAGACCGGACGATGGCTTGGGCTGCTCGGGCGCCGGAAAACCGAAATGCCCTGTGAGCGAAATACCCATTGGGTAGCAAGGCTATCAGTCCTCCGCAAAGGCCTGAGTATCCGGCAACGACTCCACGCCATTGCCAAAGCGCCAGAGCGGCTATCAGTAGAATGACCAACTGAGCCAGTAAAACCGGAAAAACCGCCAAGCGATGAAACGGCAAGCGGTTTGGCGTGCGGGTTTCCATCGCTCTTGCTCCTCAAGGGTCGGCTGCCAGAATTCAATAACTTGGCATAATTTGTGCCGACAAAATGCGCGCAGAGTATAGGGGCGGTTCAGCCCCTATTCAACTGCCGGGTAGTGATTTCCGACTGCGCGCTACATAAGGAAATGTTTCAGCGGATGTGAGCGAGGACGCCTTGCAGCTCATCCAGGGAGTTATAGCCGATCACCAGCTGTCCCTTGCCCTTCTTCCCGTGGCGAATCTGCACCGCAGAGCCCAGGCGCTCAGCCAGGCGCTGCTCGAGACGGGCGATATCCGGGTCCGGCTTGACCGGTTCAGCAGGCTCCTGTTTGCCGCTCAGCCACTGGCGAACCAGTGCCTCGGTCTGACGCACAGTGAGGCCTCGTGCGACAACGTGTCGCGCCCCTTCAACCTGTTGATTTTCCGGCAATCCGAGCAAAGCACGGGCATGACCCATTTCCAGGTCGCCGTGGGACAACATGGTCTTGATCACCTCAGGCAAGGCAATCAGGCGCAGCAGGTTGGCCACGCTGACACGGGACTTGCCCACTGCTTCGGCGACCTGTTGCTGAGTCAACTGGAATTCCTGCTGCAGGCGCTGCAGAGCCACCGCTTCCTCGATGGGATTGAGGTCTTCGCGCTGGATGTTCTCGATCAGCGCCATGGCGATGGCGGTTTCATCCGGCACATCGCGGACCATCGCCGGGATGGTCTCCTGGCCAGCCTGCTGGCTGGCACGCCAGCGGCGTTCACCGGCGATGATTTCAAAGCGCCCACCACCAATGGGGCGCACCACGATCGGCTGCATCACGCCCTGGGTCCTGATGGAGTTCGCCAACTCTTCCAGCGCCTGTGGGTCCATATCCCGGCGCGGCTGGTACTTGCCGCGCTGGATCAGGTCCAGGGGCAGGTGCTGCAGCTCACGCTGGTCGGCCTGCACCGCTTGTTCTTCCAGGGCACTGACAGTCGGACCACTCAACAGTGCATCCAGTCCACGTCCGAGACCTCGTTTCTTGACGGCCATGGGGATTCCTTAAGTTGGCTGGGCGGCTGCGACGCGGGATTGTTTACGTTGCCGGCGAACCATCTCGCCCGCCAGGGCCAGATAGGCCAGCGCGCCACGGGATTGTTTGTCGTACGCCAATGCCGGCATGCCGTAGCTCGGCGCCTCGGCCAAACGGATGTTGCGCGGAATCACGGTGTCGTAAAGCTGCTCACCGAAGTGTTCCTTGAGCTGGGCGGAAACATCGTTCATCAGGCTCAACCGCGGGTCGAACATGGTGCGCAACAAGCCTTCGATCTTGAGCTGCGGATTGAGCAGTTCAGCGATGCGCTTGATGTTATCCACAAGGTCGCTCAAGCCTTCCAATGCGTAGTACTCGCACTGCATGGGGATAATCACCCCATCGGCGGCCACCAGGGCATTGAGTGTGAGCATCGACAACGACGGCGGGCAGTCGATCAGAATGTAGTCGTAGTTTTCACGGATCGGTGCCAGGGCGCTGCGCAGACGGCTTTCCTTCATCTGCATTTCCAGCAGCACCACTTCCGCGGCCGTCAGGTCGCGGTTGGCCGGCAGCAATTGATAACCGCCGTGCTCGGAGAAGTGCATGGCCTGGGCCAGGTCGCATTCGCCGATCAGCAGGTCGTAGACCGAGTTTTCCAAACCGTGTTTATCCACACCGCTACCCATGGTGGCGTTGCCCTGTGGATCGAGATCGATCAACAGCACCCGGCGCTTGGTCGCTACCAGGGATGCTGCGAGGTTGATGCAGGTGGTGGTCTTGCCCACGCCACCTTTCTGGTTCGCTATCGCGAATACCTTAGCCATTCTTGCTTGTGTTCCCAATCATGCCGTGCGGCGCAGTATCAGCAGATGGCGTTGGCCTTGGCAACCGGGTACGGCCAAGGCGTGTTCGCTATCGAGGTGGAAGTCTGCCGGCAATGCTAACAGCTCATCAGAGGGATGGACGCCCTTCATTGCCAGCCAGCGTGTATCGCGGTCGCCCAGGTGGCGGGTCCAACTGGTGAAGTTCTCCATGCTGCTGAACGCCCGGGAAATGATCCCATTGAATGGCAGCTCAGGGGTGAAGGCTTCGACCCGGTTGTGGATAACTTGCAGGTTATCCAGCTTGAGTTCGAGTTTTACCTGGGTCAGGAAACGGGTTTTCTTGCCATTGCTGTCCAGACAGGTGACTTGCGACTCGGGAAACAGGATCGCCAGGGGAATCCCCGGCATCCCGCCACCGCTGCCGACATCCAGCCAGCGGCCGTTTTCGATGAACGACATTACGCTCAAGCTATCGAGCAGATGGCGGGAGACCATTTCATCCGGGTCGCGCACCGCCGTCAGGTTGTAAGCCTTGTTCCACTTGATCAACAGGGCCAGGTAACCCAGCAGCAATTCGTGCTGGGTTGCGCTCAGATTGACACCGAGCTGGCGAGCGCCTGTGGATAACTCATCCGCGTGTTGTGGGGTGACCATAGAACTCAAGCGCTTTGCTCCAACTGACGGCCCGCGCCGCGTTTTTTCAAGTGAATCATCAACAGGGAAATTGCCGCGGGGGTCACGCCGGGAATTCGCGATGCCTGGCCCAGGGTTTCCGGACGAGTCGCGCCAAGCTTGCTCTGGATTTCCTTCGACAACCCGGAAATGCCGGTGTAATCGATATCCACAGGCAACTTGGTGTCTTCGCTGGCCCGCAGACGAGCAATTTCGTCCTGCTGGCGATCGATATAGCCTGCGTACTTGGTCTTGATCTCGACCTGTTCCGCGACTTGTGGATCTTCAGCGCCATGCCCGGTCACTTCGACCAGACCAGCGTAGTCGATTTCTGGACGGCTCAGCAGGTTCAGCAGGTTGTACTCGTGAGTCAGCGGGGTGCCGAATTTCTGAGCAATCGCATCGCCCTGCTCGGTTCCAGGCCGAACCCAAGTCGACTTCAAGCGCTGTTCTTCCTGGGCAATACCTTCGCGTTTCTTGCAGAAGGCGGCCCAGCGCACGTCATCCACCAGACCCAGCTCGCGACCTTTTTCGGTCAGACGCAGATCGGCGTTGTCTTCACGCAGGATCAAGCGATATTCCGCCCGGGAAGTGAACATCCGGTACGGTTCCTGGGTGCCAAGAGTAATCAGGTCATCGACCAGCACACCGATATAGGCTTCATCGCGGCGCGGGCACCAGCTGTCTTTGCCCTGGGCACGCAGTGCGGCGTTGGCACCGGCCAGCAAACCTTGGGCACCAGCTTCTTCGTACCCGGTGGTGCCGTTGATCTGACCGGCGAAGAACAAGCCGCCGATGACTTTGGTTTCCAGGCTGTATTTCAAGTCCCGCGGATCGAAGTAGTCGTACTCGATGGCATAACCCGGGCGCACGATATGAGCGTTTTCCATGCCGCGGATCGATTGCACGATCTGCAACTGCACGTCGAACGGCAAGGATGTGGATATCCCGTTCGGATACAGCTCGTGAGTGGTCAGGCCTTCGGGTTCGATAAACACCTGATGGCTTTCCTTGTCGGCGAAGCGGTGGATCTTGTCTTCGATCGACGGGCAGTAACGCGGGCCGATGCCTTCGATTACCCCGGAATACATCGGCGAACGATCGAGGTTCGAGGCAATGATCTCGTGGGTGCGGGCGTTGGTGTGGGTAATCCAGCAACTGACCTGTTGTGGATGCTGTTCTTTCGAGCCCAGGAACGACATCACCGGAATAGGTGTATCTCCTGGCTGCTCGGTCATCACCGAGAAATCCACAGAACGGCCATCGATACGCGGTGGAGTACCGGTTTTCAACCGACCAACGCGCAGCGGCAGCTCCCGTAGACGTTGGGCCAGGGCGATCGAAGGTGGATCGCCGGCTCGACCACCGGAATAGTTCTGCATCCCGATGTGGATAAGTCCGCCGAGAAAGGTCCCTGTCGTCAGGACCACGGATTCAGCGAAGAACCGCAGACCCATTTGAGTCACCACGCCTCGCACCTGATCCTGCTCGACGATCAGGTCATCGGCTGCTTGCTGAAATATCCACAGGTTGGGCTGGTTCTCGAGAATCTCGCGAACAGCGGCCTTATACAGAACGCGGTCGGCCTGGGCGCGAGTAGCACGCACGGCTGGGCCTTTACGACTGTTCAAGACACGAAACTGAATACCACCTTTATCGGTAGCCATGGCCATCGCGCCGCCCAGGGCATCGATTTCCTTGACCAGATGGCTCTTGCCGATCCCACCAATCGCGGGGTTGCAGCTCATTGCTCCGAGGGTTTCCACGTTATGCGTCAGCAACAGGGTTTTTGCCCCCATGCGTGCTGATGCAAGTGCTGCCTCGGTACCGGCATGACCGCCGCCGATGACGATCACTTCAAAACGGGAAGGGAAATCCACCACGCACCTCGTGCCTGCTTCAAGTAGGAGTAATTAGGAGTAGTTGTCGGGTTGGTTTTTGGACCAAGGCGGCAAGTATAGGGACTTCGACCTTTCTAAAGAACCCTTTGCACAAAATTTAACCAGCTGTGGATGACTGACGGACAATAGAAATTAAAAGAGAGAAATTTATTAAATCTTTGTTTTTATGTTTATTCTTATGCAGCACCACTTCTGTGGATAGATTGCTACAGGCCTTTATATTCAATATGTACAGAGGTTTTAAACTCTGTGGTTAGGTGCCCGTGAGGCCCTTGGATAAGCGCTTTAAACCTGTGGATTAATGAGGTGGTTATCCACAGACGTGGTTTTCCTCAGCTTTGAAGCCCGGTTATCAACTGAGCTGAGGGCCAGTTATTCACAGGGCTTAATCCACAGAAATCCGTAGCCTTGGCTAAAAGACGCCCACGCAGAAGCTCTTCGCTGGAGTCGATTCCGGCAAAGGTGCAATCAAAAAATATCTGATAAGCGAAACAGACAGGCCTCAGCAGACCTGTCTGTGGATAATCGAGCGGACTTAAGCGGGTTTATGAGGCGATGCGTGTCAGCCGTCCCTGAATCCACCAGCTCAGTCCCAGTAGCAACACTGCCAGGGCGATCCAGTACCTTTTCAACAATGCGATACCAGTCTCCGGCAGGCTGCGTTGGGTGTACTCAAAGGCATTGGCCAGCGCTTGAGCATTGAGCCGGCCGGAATCATTGCCGGCAGCCGTTGCTGTAACGCTCAACGCGAAAGGCCTGTCGACCGAGCTGTCACCCTGTAGCAGAGCCACTATGGGATTTCTCGCTTCAGCGCCGGACTCATTTATCCAATGTGATGATTGAAGAGGTGTAAAACCCAATTCCTGGGCATTGCTGGCCTGGACATGACCAGCGTTGTAGGCGGTTCCCTGTGGATCATGGGCATCCACCGAAACGAACCACTGTTGGGAATGATCTTTGGGAAACACCAGGCCCAGGACTTCGGAGGCTAGCGCACTGGAGTCGAACGTCTGCAGAATCCGAAAGGCTTCCGGCGGTCCAACGAAAACATAGTCCTGGGCCAGTTCCAGAGTCGCCTTGCCCAGCAGCTCGATGCTCGCCGGGCCAACGACTGCGGAGCGGCTGGCCTGCTCGAAGACATTGCCGCGCTCCGGCATCGACACCTGTTCGGGCGAGGTTTGGGCCAGGGCGCCTTGCCATACAAGGACCAGACCAAAGGTTGCGACACAACGACTGAAGCGCATAAACACCTCCCACACAGTTGGTTCATACACTGGCCGGCGACAGATTCATCCGGACACTACTTCCGGCTGAGCGCGGGTCCATCCAAATACAGCAACCGGCAATGGTGGTCTGCTTTTCAGGGAAGGCATATCGGATACGTCTGATTTTCAAGCCTGAAACACGATGGATACTCCTGCGACTGGGCTGTTTGTCCACAGCGGTCCGAGAGCCCCGAACCGAACTGTGGATAACCTTTGCTCAGGTCCGTTGCCGAGGCCAGAGCTGTGGAAACAACTCATGTTGCAAAGGCGCACCGGCCGGAAGTTGCTCGCTCAAGCCGGGGAACTCGGGAGATGTTCGCCAGGGCCTTGGTGCATGTCGCATGTCTTCCCCCAGAAAGCGCAGGGAAAAGGCCCGCCGCCGCCGATCTCCGCTGACGCCACCGGCGGCGTGCAAGGTCAGCATGTGGAAAAACACGGCGTCGCCGGGCTGCAGCTCCCAGCCAAGAATGTTCCACTCCCCGCGATCGGCCTCGATGTCCGGAAGATCCGCCAGGCTGCCTTCCGGAAACCACTTGGCCTGGTTATCCAGAAAGGTGCGGGGCATCAACCAGGGCCCCAGGTGTGACCCGGCGACGAACTCCAGGGTCGACTCCCGGGCAACCGGGTCCACGGGCATCCACATGCTGCAGTTCTGCCGCCCCTCAACGTTGTAGTAAGGCTGATCCTGATGCCAGGGTGTGCGCTGCCGGGTATTGGGCTCCTTGACCAGCAGATGGTCGTGATACAGCTGCGCTTGCGCACTGCCCATCAGTTGCGCGGCGACATGGCCGACTCGGCTTTCGAAGATGAACCGTCGATAGTCGGGATTCTCACGCCAGTTGCAGAAGTCCTCGAAGAACCAACCCGGATCATCAGGGCCACTGGCGACCTTGGCCCGTTCACTGGGTTGCGCCAGGTTGCGTTCGATGCCCTGCTCCAGCAAGGCAACTTCAGCAGCACTGAACAATTGGCGAATGCACACCGCGCCATCGCGCTGGAAGGCTTCGACGGTAGATAACGGCAACTCGAACGATCCCATGGGCTTATCCTTTTTCATGAGCTTCAATACCGGGCTCGATCCCTGCCTTGCTGAAGGAACCTGGTCTGATCCATATCCAATAGGCCAACGACAACAACGCTAGCCAACCCAACCCCACATACAATGCCAGGCGAGTATCGGGAAATGCGCCCAATACGCCGAAGATGAACAACATGAAGACTGCTGCGCAGAGCTGGCCTCCATTCCCCAGGGGAACCGGAAAGTGCAGCGCCTGGATCTCTTCGGCTGTCATGGCCCGACGCATGGCCATCTGCGACAACAGGATCATCAGCCAGACCCAGACCACCGAAAAGGTCACCAGAGAGGCAAAGATCAGGAACAGCTCTTCCGGTACCCAGTAGTTGAGAAGCACCCCGAGCAGCAATGCCACAGACATCACCAGCACCGTCATCCAGGGCACGCCGAATCGCGAGGTGCTGGCAAAAATGGCCGGCGCCTGACCGATGGCGGCCATGCCATACATCATGCGGCCGGCACTGAAGATATCGCTGTTAATCGCCGAAACCACCGCTGAGATCACCACGATATTCAGCACTGTGGCCGCCGAACCTATCCCCAGGCTGCTGAAAATCTGCACAAATGGACTGCCCTGGCTACCGACGCTCGACCAGGGAAGCAACATCAGTAGGATCAGCAAGGTGAGGACATAGAAGATCAGGATCCGCAGCGGCACCGAGTTGATGGCCTTGGGAATCATGCGCTGCGGGTCCCTGGCCTCGCCGGCGGTGATGCCGATCACCTCGATGCCGCCGAAAGCGAACATGACGATGGTGAAGGAGGCGATCATTCCCTCCAGGCCATTGGGGAAGAAGCCGCCGTACTCCCAGAGGTTGCTCGCTCCCATGCTGGCCTGGCCCTCTCCCAGTTGGATACCGAAGAACAACAGAGTAAAGCCGCCAACGATCATGGCGAGGATGGCGCAGACCTTGAGCAGCGACAGCCAGAACTCCATCTCGCCAAATACCCGCACGCTGCACAGATTCAAGACGCCGATGCCGAGGACAATGCTCAGTACCCAGATCCACCTCGGTGTATCGGGAAACCAAAGGCCCATGTAGACACCAAAGGCGGTGACGTCCGCCAGGCACACCATGAGCATTGAAAAGGCGTAGCTCCAACCGGTGAGAAACCCGGCGTAGCGCCCCAGATAGTGGCTGGCGTAATACCCGAAGGAGCCGGAAACCGGGGTTCTGACAGCCATTTCACCCAAGGCGCGCATGGTCAGGTAGATTGCCGCGCCGCCAATCAGGTAAGCCAGCAGGACCGAGGGGCCAGCCTTCTGGATAGCGGCCGCCGAGCCGTAGAACAACCCGGTGCCTATGGCTGAACCCAGAGCAATGAAGCGGATGTGCCGAGTGCTCAAGCCACGGTGTAAAGCAGAGCCCGCGTTTGTCATGTCTGTTCCTTGAATGCAGATTCATCGGGATCAGCCGGCGTCCATCATCCGGCCCAGGCCGCACATCAAGGTCAGTTTCCCCAGATGTACGAACCTGTACAGAATCATCGATGCAAATCAGGAACCACTTTTCGAATTCGGTTAACTTCGGCGATATAGCCGCTATCTATCGCTTTGATAACGATAAATTGACGATCTGCAACTTGAAGCTGTTACCCAAGGTCGCAGATCCATGGCGGGGGGGATAAAGGTAACGGCTGAAAGCCCTGCGTTGACAGGAGTTACCCACAGGCCAATCGCCCCGGCGCCGAGCACCGGGGTCGATCGTCAGCTACTTGCCGATGCAGAAGCTGGAAAAGATCCGTCCCAACAGGTCATCGGAGCTGAATGCCCCGGTAATTTCTCCCAGGGACTGCTGTGCCTGGCGCAGATCCTCGGCCAGCAGCTCTCCGGCACCGGCCAGGGTCAGCTGGGCCCGGCCGTGTTCCAGTGCGGCACTGGCATAGCGCAGGGCCTCCAAGTGCCGGCGGCGAGCACTGAAGCTGCTTTCGGAAGTCTGTTCATAACCCATGCAAGCCTTGAGATGCTCACGCAACAAGTCCAGGCCAACACCCGCGGACATGGCACTGAGGCTGATGGTGACGTGACCATCGTCACAGGTTTCCAGAGCGATGGGCTCGCCAGTCAGATCGGCCTTGTTGCGGATCAAGGTCACCTTGGCCGGGTCCGGACGCTGCTCAAGAAATTCTGGCCACAGGGCGAAGGGATCAGCCGCCTCTGCTGCAGTGGCGTCCACCACCAGCAATACCCGGTCGGCTTCACTGATGGCTTTTAGCGCACGTTCGACGCCGATCTTTTCCACTTGATCCTCGGTGTCCCGCAGGCCGGCGGTGTCCACCACGTGCAACGGCATGCCGTCGATGTGGATATGTTCCTTGAGTATGTCTCGAGTGGTGCCGGCGATATCGGTGACGATGGCCGCCTCGCGCCCGGCCAGGGCATTGAGCAGACTGGACTTGCCGGCGTTCGGGCGGCCAGCGATCACCACCGTCATGCCGTCACGGAGCAAGGCGCCCTGCCCGGCTTCCCTCAGTACTGTGGATAACTCGTCGCGTACCGCATCGAGCATGCTCAACACGTGGCCATCGGCGAGGAAGTCGATTTCCTCCTCGGGAAAATCGATCGCCGCTTCGACATAGATCCGCAGGGCAATCAGCTGTTCGGTCAAGTTATGCACACGCTGGGAGAATGCCCCCTGCAACGAGCGCAAGGCATTGCGCGCTGCCTGTGCGGAACTGGCTTCGATCAAGTCGGCAATGGCTTCGGCCTGGGCCAGGTCGAGCTTGTCATTGAGAAAGGCTCGCTCGCTGAACTCTCCAGGTCGGGCCAGGCGGCAGCCCAGCTCCAGGCAACGCTGCAACAACATGTCGAGAACGATGGGGCCGCCATGGCCTTGGAGCTCCAGCACATCTTCGCCGGTGAAGGAGTTCGGCCCAGGGAAATACAGGGCGATGCCTTCATCCAGCACATCTCCCTGTTCACTGAGAAAGGGGCCGTAATGCGCGAATCGCGGTTTCAATTCGCGGCCGCTGATGGCCTTGGCGGCCAGGCTCGCCAGGGGCCCGGAAATCCGTACGATGCCCACGCCACCGCGACCTTGGGCAGTGGCGACAGCGGCGATGGTTTCACGAGGGACATTCATAACCCGACATCCAGACAAAAGTGACAGATAGCAAAACGCCCCACTAGGGGGCGTCTTGTGTGGTTATCCACAGCGTAGGTCAGGCAGCTGCTTTCTTGGTAGCCGCTTCGATCTTACGAGTGATGTACCACTGTTGTGCGATCGACAGGCAGTTGTTCACTACCCAGTACAGCACCAGACCTGCAGGGAACCACAGGAAGAAGAAGGTGAAGATGATCGGCATCATTTTCATCACCTTGGCCTGCATCGGATCCGGAGGAGTCGGGTTCAACTGCTGCTGGATGAACATGGTGGCGCCCATGATGATCGGCAGGATGAAGAACGGATCCTTGATCGACAGGTCGGTAATCCACAGCATGAACGGTGCCTGGCGCATTTCCACGCTTTCCAGGAGTACCCAGTACAGGGACAGGAAGACCGGCATCTGCACCAGGATCGGCAAGCAGCCACCCAGCGGATTGATCTTCTCTTTCTTGTACAGCTCCATCATCGCCTGGGACATTTTCTGACGATCGTCGCCGAATTTTTCCTTCAGCGCGGCCAGTTTAGGTGCCACTGCACGCATACGTGCCATGGACTTGTAGCTGGCGGCCGACAGAGGGAAGAAGATCCCTTTGATCAGCATGGTCAGGAAAATAATCGACCAGCCCCAGTTACCCACCAGGCTGTGGATATGTTGCAGCAGCCAGAAGATGGGTTGGGCGATGAACCACAGGAAACCGTAGTCCACAGTCAGTTCAAGACCTGGGGACAACTCTTTCAGCACGGCCTGGCTTTTCGGACCGGCGTACAGAATGGCGCTGGTTTCAGCCTTGGCACCTGGAGCAACAGTCATCGAAGGGCCGGTGTAGCCAATGATGTAGTTGCCTTTGCTGTCTTTACGCGCCAGGACCTGGTTATTTTCGCCTTTTGGCGGAATCCAGGCCGTCACGAAGTAGTGTTGCAGCCAAGCTACCCAGCCACCCTGAACGTTTTCGGTGATTGGGGCCTTGGATTTATCCTCGTTCACCTTGTCCATGTCTTTCATGGACACTTTTTTGTACGGCTCGGAACTTGTCCACAGGGCTGCGCCCAGGTAAGTCGCGGTGCCGGTGGCGGTGCTGGAGGACGGATCGGAACTGGCATCGCGCTTGAGCTGGGCGAACATCGCACCGGTCCAAGGTTGCGCGCTTTCGTTATCGATCAGGTAGGAAACGGTGATGTCATACAGGCCACGCTTCAGGGTGAAGCGCTTGATGTAGTTGACGCCGTCCTTGCTGAACTTCAGGTCGACGACCAATTGGTCCTGACCTTCAGCCAGTTGATAACTTTTCTTCTCTGCCGAGTAGATCGGGCGACCGGCCGGGTTGGCGTCCGGGCCGTTGCTGCCAATCAAGCCACTTTGTGCCAGATAAGTCCGCTCGTTGCCGTTATCGAACAGCTGGAAAGGAATTTCCGGGTGGTCCTGACGACGTGGATACAGTGGCAAACGCAGTTGCGCGATATCCCCACCTTGTGGATCGACAGCCAGGTCGAGCACATCCGTTTTGATCTGAATGAGATCTTTGCTTGCAGCAACCGGCGCTTCTGCGGGTGCAGTGGTATCGCTTGCGGCGCGTGGAATGTCGTCGTTGGCAGCGGGAGTGCCAGTTGGCGTATCCGGCAAGCCCGGAGCGGTCGTGCTGGAAGCAACATTCTGAGTCGGCAGGGCAGCCTGGCCATAATCCTGGTTCCATTTAAGAACCATGACATAGGACACGATTGCCAGGGCGACGATCAGGATCGTGCGTTTGATATCCATGATTACTCGGCCATCGAAGAAGAACGGGAGGTAGGGATAGGTGGAACCGGGTCATAACCACCGGGATTCCACGGATGACAGCGACCTAAACGACGAAAGGTCAGCCAGCCACCGCGTAGAAGGCCATGATTTTCGATGGCTTCCAACGCGTAGCAGGAACAACTGGGGTAGAAACGACAGTGATTGGCCATCAGAGGACTAATGGCATAGCGGTAAAACTGGATCGGAACGAGGGCCAGTTTACGCATCGGGACTGTCTACCCCTACAGTTTCGGATTTGACTGCTGGTTCCGGCTTGTTGCGCGCCAGACGTTTCCAGAGTTTGCCGAAATGCTGAATCAATTCGGGGTTTTCTACATCGCCCAAACCTTTACGCGCGACGATAACGATATCCCATCCGACCAGTGAGTCCTGGTGGAGACGAAACGATTCGCGCATCAGACGCTTGAGGCGATTGCGCTCAACGGAGAGTTTTACGCTCTTTTTCCCGATCACGAGCCCCAAACGGGGATGATCAAGATCGTTGTTGCGCGCAAGGAGCAGGAGATTTTTCCCCGGAACCTTGCCGGTAGGGGAGTCAAAGACCGCCTTGAAGTGCCGGGGGGTAAGCAGACGCTTTTCCCGACTGAAGTCCTGACTCACCTCCAGTGCCGGATTATCAAACTGCCAGACGCGCACGACCTTTGGCGCGACGACGCGACAGGACGGCACGACCGTTCTTGGTAGCCATGCGAGCACGGAAACCGTGGGTACGAGCGCGTTTGATAGTGCTTGGTTGGAAAGTACGTTTCATGTCGTGTTACCTGGTTCGTCCACAACGGGCCGGAATGGCCCCCGTTTTAAGAGACCGGCGATTCTAGAGAAAGCAAGCCTCTAGGTCAATTTCCAACCAGCTTTTCCTTTATCTATGTATGTCCGGGTCCAGGGTTGTGACTCAGGGTTGGCTAGATATAAAAATAAAGAAGGAAAGTATTTAAAGCTTTTCTGTAAAGCTTATAAAGGCTAGGGACGCTACCTTCTGTGGATAACTGCCTTTAGCCCTTATATTCCGTGCTGTACAGAGAATGACAACACGGTTGAGAAGCCGTGCTCTGCCTGTGCTGCGCTATCGGAAAAGCTGTGTGTGGAAAGGTAGGTTATCCACAGGCGAGTTATCCACTGAGTTTCACCCCGAGTTGTACAACGACCTCAAGTGGGGTTATCCACAGAGCTTATGCACATACCATTGGTCGTGTTTATTCGGGGTAAGGCGTTGATTCTTAGTGTCCTCAGGGCACGCTACATGTGGATAAGTGGACGGCTGATCGCTACAATGGCCGCTTGTTTTTGCCTCACCGGCTTTCAACTTAGGGGATATCCGTGTCAGTGGAACTTTGGCAGCAGTGCGTGGAGCTTCTGCGTGATGAGCTGCCTGCCCAGCAATTCAACACTTGGATCCGTCCGCTACAGGTCGAAGCCGAAGGCGACGAGTTGCGTGTTTACGCACCGAATCGTTTTGTTCTCGATTGGGTCAACGAAAAGTACCTGGGCCGCGTGCTCGAGCTGCTGGATGAACACGGCAATGGCACGGCGCCGGTTCTTTCCTTATTAATAGGCAGCAAACGCAGTTCGGCGCCGCGAGCCGCGCCTAATGCGCCGCTGGCCGCAGCCGCCTCCCAGGCGTTGCAGGCAGCGGCCGCCAATGCAGTCCCGGCCGCTCCCGCGCCGACTCAGGCCACCAGCTCTGCCCCGGCCAAGAAAGCCGCGGCGCAGAAGGCAGCCGAAGTCAGTGAAGAACCCTCTCGTGACAGCTTCGACCCGATGGCGGGCGCCAGCTCGCAGCAGGCACCGGTACGCGCCGAGCAGCGTACCGTCCAGGTAGAAGGTGCGCTCAAGCACACCAGCTACCTGAACCGCACCTTCACCTTTGAAAACTTCGTTGAGGGTAAGTCCAACCAACTGGCCCGGGCTGCGGCCTGGCAGGTGGCGGACAACCCCAAGCATGGCTACAACCCGCTCTTCCTTTATGGCGGCGTCGGTCTGGGTAAGACCCACTTGATGCACGCCGTGGGTAACCACCTATTAAAGAAGAATCCGAATGCCAAGGTCGTGTACCTGCATTCCGAGCGTTTTGTTGCGGACATGGTCAAGGCGCTGCAGCTCAACGCCATCAACGAATTCAAGCGTTTCTATCGTTCGGTCGACGCATTGCTGATCGACGACATCCAGTTCTTCGCCCGCAAGGAGCGTTCCCAGGAAGAGTTCTTCCATACGTTCAACGCCCTCCTCGAAGGCGGCCAGCAGGTGATTCTCACCAGCGACCGTTATCCGAAGGAAATCGAAGGCCTGGAAGAACGCCTCAAGTCCCGCTTCGGCTGGGGCCTGACGGTAGCGGTAGAACCTCCGGAACTGGAAACCCGGGTGGCGATCCTGATGAAAAAGGCCGACCAGGCCAAGGTCGAACTGCCCCACGATGCGGCGTTCTTCATTGCTCAACGGATTCGTTCCAACGTCCGTGAACTGGAAGGCGCACTCAAGCGGGTCATCGCCCACTCGCACTTCATGGGGCGCGACATCACCATCGAGCTGATTCGCGAATCCCTGAAGGACCTGCTGGCCCTGCAGGATAAACTGGTGTCTGTGGATAACATCCAGCGCACCGTCGCCGAGTACTACAAGATCAAGATTTCCGATCTGCTGTCCAAGCGACGTTCGCGTTCGGTGGCTCGTCCACGTCAGGTGGCTATGGCCCTGTCCAAGGAGCTGACCAACCACAGCCTGCCGGAAATCGGCGATGTGTTCGGCGGTCGCGACCACACCACGGTTCTGCACGCCTGCCGCAAGATCAATGAACTTAAGGAATCCGACGCGGACATCCGCGAGGACTACAAGAACCTGCTGCGTACTCTGACCACTTGATGACTCCAACGCAGCTTATTAAGGCAAGGGACTAGACCATGCATTTCACCATTCAACGCGAAGCCCTGTTGAAACCCCTGCAACTGGTCGCCGGCGTCGTCGAACGCCGTCAGACCTTGCCGGTACTTTCCAACGTGCTGCTGGTTGTCGAAGGCCAGCAACTGTCGCTGACCGGTACCGACCTGGAAGTCGAGCTGGTCGGTCGTGTGCAACTTGAAGAGCCTGCAGAGCCGGGGGAAATCACCGTTCCCGCGCGCAAGCTGATGGATATCTGCAAGAGCCTGCCCAACGACGCGCTGATCGATATCAAGGTCGACGAGCAGAAACTGGTGGTGAAGGCCGGGCGTAGCCGCTTCACCCTGTCGACCCTGCCAGCCAACGACTTCCCTACCGTGGAAGAAGGCCCTGGCTCGCTGACCTGCCAGCTGGAGCAAAGCCGTCTGCGTCGCTTGATCGAACGCACCAGCTTCGCCATGGCCCAGCAGGACGTGCGCTACTACCTCAACGGCATGCTGCTGGAAGTGTCCGCCGGTATCATCCGCGCCGTGGCCACCGATGGTCACCGTCTGGCCATGTGCTCGATGCAGGCGGATATCGGCCAGCCGGATCGCCACCAGGTGATCGTGCCGCGTAAAGGCATCCTGGAGCTGGCCCGTCTGCTCACCGAGCCGGATGGCAACGTCAGCATCGTCCTGGGTCAGCACCACATTCGCGCCACTACCGGCGAGTTCACCTTCACCTCCAAGCTGGTGGACGGCAAGTTCCCTGACTACGAGCGCGTGCTGCCAAAAGGCGGTGACAAGCTGGTACTGGGTGACCGTCAGGCCCTGCGTGAAGCCTTCAGCCGTACCGCGATCCTGTCCAACGAGAAGTACCGCGGCATCCGTCTGCAACTGGCCAATGGTCAGTTGAAGATCCAGGCCAACAACCCGGAGCAGGAAGAAGCGGAAGAAGAAGTGGGCGTGGAGTACAACGGCGGCTCGCTGGAAATCGGCTTCAACGTCAGTTACCTGCTGGACGTGCTGGGGGTGATGACCACCGAACAGGTGCGCCTGATTCTTTCCGACTCCAACAGCAGTGCGCTGGTGCAGGAATCCGACAACGACGACTCGGCTTACGTTGTCATGCCGATGCGCCTGTAATCATGCTCAGCAGAAGCTAGATGTCCCTCAGTCGCGTCTCGGTCACCGCGGTGCGCAATCTGCACCCGGTGACCTTCTCCCCCTCTCCCCGCATCAACCTTCTCTATGGCGCCAACGGCAGTGGCAAAACCAGCGTGCTGGAAGCCATCCATCTGCTGGGGCTTGCCCGCTCGTTTCGCAGTGCCCGCCTGTTGCCGGTGATCCAGTATGAACAGCTGGCCTGTACGGTCTTCGGCCAGGTGGAGTTGGCCCAGGGTGGGCACAGTAGCCTGGGGATATCTCGGGATCGTCAGGGGGAGTTCCAGATCCGTATCGACGGTCAGAATGCCCGCAGCGCGGCGCAGCTGGCAGAGATCCTGCCGCTGCAACTGATCAACCCGGACAGCTTTCGCCTGCTGGAAGGCGCTCCAAAGATCCGCCGGCAGTTCCTGGACTGGGGAGTGTTCCATGTGGAACCTCGCTTCATGTCCACCTGGCAGCGCTTGCAGAAGGCCCTGCGGCAGCGGAACTCATGGCTGCGGCATGGTACACTTGACGCCGCTTCGCAAGCGGCCTGGGACCGGGAACTGTGTCAGGCCAGCGCTGAAATCGATGAATACCGCCGCGCATACATCAAAGCCTTGAAACCAGTCTTTGAGCGGACCTTGGGCGAGTTGTTGCAGCTCGAGGGCCTGACGCTTAGCTATTACCGCGGTTGGGACAAGGAACGAGAGCTCAGTGAAGTCCTCGCGACCGCCCTGCACCGCGATCAGCAAATGGGTCATACCCAGGCCGGTCCACAACGTGCTGATTTGCGTCTGCGCTTAGGCGGACACAACGCCGCGGACATCTTGTCCCGTGGCCAGCAGAAGTTGGTGGTCTGTGCCTTGCGCATTGCCCAGGGGCACTTGGTGAGCCAGGCCCGTCGCGGTCAGTGTATTTATCTGGTGGATGACTTGCCGTCCGAGTTGGACGAGCAGCATCGCCGCGCACTTTGTCGCTTGTTGGAAGACTTACGCTGCCAGGTGTTTATCACCTGTGTAGACCACGAATTATTGAGGGAAGGCTGGCAGACGGAAACGCCAGTCGCTTTGTTCCACGTGGAACAAGGCCGTATCACCCAGACCCACGACCATCGGGAGTGAAGGCATGAGCGAAGAAAATACGTACGACTCGACCAGCATCAAGGTGCTGAAAGGTTTGGATGCCGTACGCAAACGTCCCGGTATGTACATTGGCGACACCGATGACGGCAGCGGTCTGCACCACATGGTGTTCGAGGTGGTCGATAACTCCATCGACGAAGCGCTGGCCGGCCACTGCGACGACATCAGCATCATCATCCACCCGGACGAATCCATCACCGTTCGCGACAATGGTCGCGGCATCCCGGTCGATGTGCATAAAGAAGAAGGCGTCTCGGCGGCAGAGGTCATCATGACCGTGCTCCACGCTGGCGGTAAGTTCGACGATAACTCCTACAAGGTCTCCGGCGGTCTGCACGGCGTAGGTGTGTCGGTAGTGAACGCCCTGTCCGAAGAGCTGATCCTCACTGTGCGCCGCAGCGGCAAGATCTGGGAACAGACCTATGTCCACGGTGTTCCGCAAGAGCGGATGAAGATCGTTGGCGACAGCGAAACCACCGGTACCCAGATCCACTTCAAGCCTTCGGCTGAAACCTTCAAGAACATCCACTTCAGCTGGGACGTCCTGGCCAAGCGGATTCGTGAACTGTCCTTCCTCAACTCCGGCGTCGGCATCATCCTCAAGGATGAGCGCAGCGGCAAGGAAGAGCTGTTCAAGTACGAAGGTGGCCTGCGGGCGTTTGTTGAATACCTGAACACCAACAAGACAGCGGTCAACCAGGTGTTCCACTTCAACATCCAGCGTGAAGACGGCATTGGCGTGGAAATCGCCCTGCAATGGAACGACAGCTTCAACGAGAACCTGTTGTGCTTCACCAACAACATTCCACAGCGCGATGGTGGCACCCACTTGGTGGGCTTCCGTTCTGCTCTGACTCGTAACCTGAACACCTACATCGAAGCCGAAGGCCTGGCCAAGAAGCACAAGGTTGCCACCACCGGTGACGACGCTCGTGAAGGCCTGACCGCGATCATCTCGGTGAAGGTGCCGGACCCTAAGTTCAGCTCCCAGACCAAGGACAAGCTGGTCTCTTCCGAAGTGAAGACCGCTGTTGAACAGGAGATGGGCAAGTACTTCTCCGACTTCCTGCTGGAAAACCCCAACGAAGCCAAGTTGGTGGTGGGCAAGATGATCGACGCTGCTCGTGCTCGTGAAGCGGCGCGTAAAGCCCGTGAAATGACCCGTCGTAAAGGCGCGCTGGATATCGCCGGCCTGCCGGGCAAACTGGCGGACTGCCAGGAAAAGGACCCTGCCCTGTCCGAACTCTACCTGGTGGAAGGTGACTCTGCTGGCGGCTCCGCCAAGCAGGGACGCAACCGCAAGACCCAGGCGATCCTGCCACTCAAGGGCAAGATCCTCAACGTAGAGAAAGCTCGCTTCGACAAGATGATCTCCTCGCAAGAGGTCGGCACCTTGATCACCGCACTGGGCTGCGGCATCGGCCGCGAAGAGTACAACATCGACAAGCTGCGTTATCACAACATCATCATCATGACCGATGCTGACGTCGACGGTTCGCACATCCGTACCTTGCTGCTGACCTTCTTCTTCCGTCAGCTGCCGGAGCTGATCGAGCGCGGCTACATCTACATCGCCCAGCCTCCGCTGTACAAGGTCAAGAAAGGCAAGCAAGAGCAATACATCAAAGACGACGAGGCCATGGAAGACTACATGACCCAGTCGGCTCTGGAAGATGCCAGCCTGCACCTGAACGACGAAGCTCCGGGGATCTCCGGCGAGGCGCTGGAGCGTCTGGTCAACGATTTCCGCATGGTAATGAAAACCCTCAAACGCCTGTCGCGCCTGTACCCGCAGGAACTGACCGAGCACTTCATCTACCTGCCGGCCGTGACCATGGAGCAACTGTCCGATCACGCCGCCATGCAGGATTGGCTGGCCAAGTACGACGCCCGCCTGCGCACCTCCGAGAAGTCGGGCCTGGTCTACAAGGCCAGCCTGCGGGAAGACCGTGAGCGTAATGTCTGGCTGCCAGAGGTCGAGCTGATCTCCCACGGCCTGTCCAACTACGTCACCTTCAACCGCGACTTCTTCGGCAGCAACGACTACAAGACCGTGGTCTCCCTGGGCGCTCAATTGAGCACCCTGCTGGACGAGGGCGCGTATGTTCAGCGCGGCGAGCGCAAGAAGGCCGTGACCGAGTTCAAGGAAGCCCTGGACTGGCTGATGGCGGAAAGCACCAAGCGTCACACCATCCAGCGATACAAAGGTCTGGGCGAGATGAACCCTGAGCAGCTGTGGGAAACCACCATGGACCCAAGCATGCGCCGCATGCTCAAGGTGACCATCGAAGACGCCATCGGCGCCGACCAGATCTTCAACACCCTGATGGGTGATGCGGTCGAGCCACGTCGCGACTTCATCGAAAGCAATGCCCTGGCGGTGTCCAACCTGGACTTCTGACCCAGGGACACAGCTGAAAATAAAAAGGCCGACGCTTGCGTTGGCCTTTTTTATTGGCAGATTGTTCAATCCCTCATCCATAACGATTTACGTTTTTATCCGGACAAGGCAGTCATGGCGAATGCTCAAGAAAATCATTGAAGATGAATATGCCGGTAATCGTTGCCACACTCATGAGTGGTTGAACCCCGATTCGACGCAGGTGCTGTCCGCGCTCAACCGCCTGGACGGAAAGGCTTTCAGCTCGACGGTTTTTTTCTTCAGCGACGAGACCCTGATGCATATCGGAGGCGGTGCTGCCGATCAGTATGTGGTCTTTATCGCCCAGGACGTCGACCAATCGTTGCAGACCCTGCTCAGCGCAGACAGTCCTGACGATCAGCGGGTTGAATTGGTCGCAGGCGGCCAGTCCGGCAGTTACCCTCGGTATCAGTGTGTGGTTAAAGAGCGAGCGAGACAGGCCCTGGCTTATTTCTCGGCCTACGGCTCGGCTGATCCCGATCTGGCCTGGGAAGTGGAAAGCTAACTGGACAATAAGGACGTTGACCTTGGCAGGTACAAGCAGCCACCTATTCGATGAAGCACGCTTCCCCATCGCCTGGCGGTTCAATGCCACAGATTGTGGTCTGAGTGCTGACGACAAACAGCGCGTTGTGCTGTTTGATCAGGCAGAGTCACAGGTGCTGTGGGACCGGTTCATTCCAGTGCCCAGTCTGATCACTGGGTTGCCCAGCCTGTTTCAATGCCATGAAAAAACCACGCTGGATTTTGCCCAGCGCGGTGAGTCGTCATTGTTCTTCGAGCGGCGGCTAAGCCCGGAGGCAGGCCTGTTCTGGCTGTTCTGGCTGTTCTGGGGCAGGTGCTGCGCAGCACAGGTGCCCAGGGATATTTTTATAAAATGCTGGGACGACTTTTTCTATCCGTCCGATGAGAATACGGCCCTGGTCATGCCGGGCAGTGCAGAGGTCATGTTTTCCTTCGAGGAAAACCTCTTTTACGGACAGTTTGTGAGGCCCATGGCGGCGCCTTTGTGAGATGGGATGGAGACTCGACAGCAGCACATGCTTCGAGACGTGTTTGTCGGGCCGTTGACCCCGCTACGCGGCTGAGCCCGACTCGGCTCTTTTCACCCTTGGTAAAAACAGCAATCGCTCGGAAATTTGTTATGGATGATGAAAACCAGGAAATATCGATCCGGGTTGTTGCGGGGCAGAACAGCCACGGCCCGGTCTATGAGCCGCTGCATGTACGGCGGATCGATGAAGACAGTTACGAGATTCTCTATTCACCAGGGCTGACGCTGAACCTGGCCAAGGGCGACATTATCTCGATCAAGGACCCGCAGGCCCCCGCCGTGGTGCTCAAGCGTGGCGGCAACTTCTGCATCCATATTTATGCGGATCACATCCCTGAGGAATACATAGTTGCCCTGGCGGCGGATGTGGCGAGCGAATTGGGCGGCATGCTCGACGGGCGCCATAAGGGCAATCTGACATTGTCGGTGCCGGCGCGAAACGGCATGGACAACATCGCCCTGTTCTTCAACCGCTTCCGCGAGACCACGGGCATCGAGTGGTACTACGCCAACATCTACAAAAACCTCGATGACACCGATGACGAGACCTTGCTCAATTGGTGGCTGGCCCAATGAACGAAAGACAGCAGCTTATCTGTGAACGCTACGACCTTGCTCCCCAGGCACCGGAGCCGATGATTGCACTGGCCACCCGCTCCCTTGCGCAGTCGCCCATCTATGGCACCCGGATCGAGTTGCCGGAGAACGGCACGGTCAGTTGGTTTATCCACTGCGGCGAACATTCCACAGCCGTGGATTTCTACCAGCCTCTGTGCGCCGAGCATCTGCTCGAGCTGTTGCCGGAGGTGATCGATTACCTGTATCTGCCGAGCGGGACGCGTTTCATCATCGACCGCGCCGGCTATGAAGATGTCTGGCAGGACCCGCAATGACATCAAGCCGCTTTTGACGGCAAGCAGTCAGTTACCCTGCTCGTCAGGCGACGTGACACTTTCCAGCCGGTAGCCGTAGCCGTAGATCGTCAGCAACTGCCAGCCACGATCCGCGGTCAGTCCGAGCTTGTTGCGCAGACGGTAGATGTGGGTATCCAGGGGCCGTGAGGAGACGATTTCCTCGTGGGTCCAGAAACGCTCGTACAGGTACTCCCGTGACAGCGGGCGACCCAGGTTGGCGAACAGGCAGCGGGCCAGGCGGTATTCGCGCTCGGTCAGGCTGATGGGGGCACCGGCACGAGTGACGGTCAGTTCGGCGTCATCGAAACTCAGGTCATTGAAGGTCAGGACCTCCTCGCTGTTGCTGCGCTGCAGGCCGTGGCGGCGCAGCACCGCATTGACCCGGGCCTTGAGTTCGTTGGGACGAAAAGGCTTGCTCAGGTAGTCATCGGCGCCGGTGTTCAGGGCCTGGACGATATCGCTCTCGGCATCACGGCTGGTGAGCATGATGGCCGCCGGAGGCGAGTCCATGTGCTCCCGGGTCCAGCGCAGCAACGACAGGCCGCTGAGGTCCGGCACTTGCCAGTCGAGAATCAGCAGGTCGAAGGTTTCCCGCCGCAGTTGGCGTAACAGGTCCTCCCCCCGTTCGAAACTGTGCAGGGTCCAGGACTGTTCGCCCGGGCCGGGAATTTCTCGCAGTGTCTGTTCCACCCGTGCCAGTTCTGCGGGTTCGTCATCCAGTATTGCGACACGCATGCGAGGCTGTTCCTTATGGTTCGAGAGTGCCCGAAGCAGCCGCTTGTGCGCTTCAGGCAGAGGGGAAGTTTAGGCGCCTTGCCTGATTCTGAACAATTGTGGCGAATTGCTCTTGAGCCCCTGGTCCCTCGGTACGCTGATATCAAATAGCCGGTAAGGCACCCGGAGCATGGGTGCCTGCGGGCTACTGCAACAGCACGATACCGGCTCGCACAAGCAAGGAAAAGAACCATGGGGAACATGCTCAGGAAAGGCCAGGTCGCGCTTGTCAGAATGTTCAGTGGCGACGACCCGGTGCGCCTCTTCAGCTTGATGCTGGCTGCTTATCTGGGGATAAGTGCCAGTGCATTGCCTTCGTTGACCAATGCTCGCTATCAGGCACCGAGCGTCGAGGGCTACCACCCGACGACAGTCTTGCCCATCAGCAGTGAATCGACCCTGACCCTGGACGCCGAACCGGTTATAGGACGGATAGCGCTACCTTCGGGTCAGCAGCAACCCGCGCCGCGGTGGGTCTTCTAAGAGGGCACGGCGATGATTCTGAACAAATATTGCAAATCCGTCGCAGCCTCCCGGCCAGCGTTACATTGCCTCCCGCTGAGTGGCACACGGGGGCACCTGGAAGTGCTCCGACACAGGGAGTGTCAACCGCCAGGCTGGCGGCACAACGCGCGCTTGCGTGCGTCGTTGAAGGGGAATACAGGGAGTGCCTCCTCAGGACTTTGGGCCGGGCGACCTGTCGCCTCGGTTCCGACACAGGGACGTGTCACTTTCTTCTGTCCCTGTGTTCTTCCCTCCCGGTTCCGACTCGCCCCCTCTCCTTGGGCGACGCCCCGCAGCGTCCGGCTTTCTGCCCATGCGCTGCCTCAGGTATGGTGCGTAGGATTTCGCCGTGGTTTCCCCAAAGGCTCAAAGCATATTCATGAATGACCTCTGCCCTTCTCCGTCCGTTGGCCGGTTGCAGGTGGCGTGCGCCGCATTGCTGCTAGTGGGCCTGAGCCTGCCACTGAGTGCCGTGCAGGCCGCCCCGCAACGCCTTCCCTATATAGATGACAACCAGCAATGCCGTGGCCAGCCCTTGCCGGCTACCGTCGAGCACCTGACCGGTGACGCCTGGAAACTGGATGCCAAGGGCCGCGAGGTGGCCCTGGAAGAAGGCATGAGCATCGATGAGAAAGAAGGGGTGAAAACCTCGCCATCGGCTTTCGTCAGCCTGTCCCTCGGCGATGGTTCGCGAGTGGTGTTGCCCTCCAGTTCCCAGGTCACCCTGCAACTGAATACGCAATACAGCATTCCTCAGGTGGTCCTGGAACAAGGCCAGATCGAATCCTATGTGATCAAGCGCAACAGCGACCACGACCGCTTCCAGATTGTGACCCCCGTAGGCGTGTTGGGGGTACGGGGTACGCACTTCCGGGTGCGTAATGATGATCAGCAATCCCTGGTGGAGGTGCTCAACGGTCAGGTGGCGGTGAGCCGCGAAGACGAGCCGCCGAGCAAGGCAGCTCGGCGTTCCGGCAAGCGCGCTGTGGATAAACCGGCAGGTCCGCTGCCGGGGGAAGTCCAGGTCATGGCACGCCAGGGATTGCGCATTCAGAAGCAGGGCGACCTCAAACCGGTGGAACTGCTAGCCGCGCCCCGGCTGCTGGGACAGGCCGGACAAACCGGCGCCCTGCCCGTCTGGCAACTGATCCTGCAACCTTTGCCGGGCGCCCGTCGCTATCGGGCACAGGTGGCCACGGACAAGGATTTCCTGAACATCAAGCAGGAACAGTTCTCCAGCACCCCGGAAGTGAACTTCACTGGCCTGAAGGCGTTTTTCTATCATGTACGGCTCTCGGCATTCGACGAGCATGGCCTGGAAGGAGAAACCGGGGTCTATGACATCTTCTACTACCCCAGGACCACTCGTGTTCAATAACCCGTCGGCGGGCCGTCGATGAGTCTCTGGAAGCAACGGGCCAACGGCCGTGAACCGACCCAGGCCCAGCGCCTGTTTCGCCGCCTGGTACGTGAATGGTTGTGGGTTGGCCTGATTCTTCTGCCCCTGACCGCTGTACTGTCCCTGAGCCACGGCCTGGCTTTGAACAACCTGTTCTATGACAACCTGCGACGCTTTACCCCGCTGCCGGTAGACCCGCGCATTCTGTTGGTGACCATCGACGACTACAGCCTGCAGCAATTGGGACGTTGGCCCTGGCCGCGGGCGATCCATGGACAGTTGCTGGACCGGCTGACGGACGCCAAGGTCAAAGGCGTGTTGTTTGATGTAATCCTCAGCGAGCCCGGCAGCACTGTGGAAAACGACACGCGGCTGGCCGCCGCCCTGTGTCGCGCCGGCACGGTGTTCCTGCCGGTGCTGCGCGAGGGTGCCGCTCGTTACGGCCAGGACCTGGAGGAGATCCCTCCGGTGCCGGTGCTGCGCCACTGTGCTCGGGGCCTGGGGCACATCAACGCTGAAGCGGATGCCGACGGTACGGTGCGCAGTGTCTACCTGCGGGAAGGTCCGCAGCAGGCGCCGCGAGCGCAGCTGACCTGGTTGCTCTACCAGCTCACCGAAGCCGACCCGCTGTCGCCGCTGATGCCGGGCCCCGGAACTGCGCAGATCGCCAGGGGCTGGCTGCGAGCCAACCCGGTACGTATTGGCTTTATCGACAAGGCGGCGGGTTTTCCCAGCGTGCCCTATGTCAGCGTGCTGCGTGGCGAAGTGCCGGCCGAGTTGCTGCGTGACCGGTTGATCCTGGTGGGGTCCACCGCACCGGGGCTGGGCGACCGTTACGTCACCCCGCAATCCGGCAGTCAGGGCACCACCCCGGGCGTGGAGATCCAGGCCAACCTGCTCAATGGCCTGTTGCAGCATCGCAGCATCGTCGCCCTGGGCCAGTGGTCGGGGATGCTGTGGTCCATGGCCCTGACCGCAGCCTTGCTCGGATTGTTGCTGTGGCGTCCGCGCCACGCCTTGTGGATAACCCTGGGTTGCATGGGCCTGGCCCTGTTGGGATCGGTGCTGATGCTGCGTTTGGGCTACTGGTGGTCGCCGGTGGCCAGCCTGCTGGGCATGCTGCTGGCGTACCTGATCTGGAACTGGCGTCGGCTCAGCGTGATCCTGGCCTATTTCGGTTGGGAGCTGGAGCGCCTGGACAGCGAGCCCAAGGTGTTGCCGGAGCGCCGTCGTAGCCAGACCCCTGTCGGTGATGTGCTGCAAGGGCAGATCGTTGCTCTGGAACAGGCCCTGAGCCGGACCCGGGATACCCGGCGCTTTATCGCCGATGGCTTGGAATACCTGCCGGTGGCAACCCTGATCAGCGATCCGGACGGCAAGATTCTGCTGGCCAACCGCAATGCCCGGGAAGTGTTCGCCCACTCACTGGTCGGGCAGCCCTTGATCGCGCAATTGGCCGCCCTGGGCTATCCAGGCCTGACCGAACCTGCGCTGTATCCCAGTCTTGAGCAACTGACGGCGTTGGAGTTTCGCGACATCCAGCAACGTAGCCTGCGCATGGAACTGGCGCCGCTGTTGCCGGTGGACAGTGACAACGCCATCGGTTGGTTATTGAGCTTCACCGACCTCAGCGTCGAGCGGGACGCCGAACAGCAACGTGGCGTACTGCTGCGATTTCTATCCCATGATCTGCGCGCGCCCCATTCGGCGATCCTCGCGCTGCTGGACGTGCAGAGCCGCCAGCCTTCGCCGCCCAGGCAGGTCTACAGCCAGATCGAGCAACAGGTGCGTCGAGCCCTGGGGCTGACCGAGGCATTCGTGCAATTGGCCAAGGCCGAGTCGGAGGCCTATCAGTTTGCACCGAGCATGTTTGCCATGCTGGTCCTGGATGCCTTCGACCAGGCCACGACCCTGGCCCAGTTGAAGAATATCCACCTGGTGCACGATCTCGATGAGGAAGGCGAGAGCATGATCCTGGCGGATCAGTCGCTGCTGACCCGGGCCCTGTTCAATCTGCTGGAAAACGCCATCAAGTACAGCCCGGCGAATTCCACCGTCAATGTTCAGGTGAGTTGTGCCGAGGGCTGGCTGCGTTGCGAAATCATCGACCAGGGCCGGGGCATTGCGGCCCAGGACCTGCCCCTGCTATTCGGTCAGTACCAGCGGTTTGCCTCAGCCAAGGGCATCGATGGCCTGGGCCTGGGACTGTCCATGGTCAAGGCGGTGGTGGACCGGCATCAAGGGCGGATCAGTTGCCGCAGCGAGGTGGGCCAGGGCTCATGTTTCATCCTTGAGCTGCCCTTGTTGGAGGAATAAGAGCGCGGGGATATTCCAGGCGAAAAAAAACCGGCATCAAGGCCGGTTTTTTGGGTAGCGGTAAAACTTATGCACGTTTTTCCACATTTTATTAGCTTAGGAAATATACATATAAATCAGTGATTTATACGTCGATTTCAGCCGTTGTACGAATAGTCGTACACAGGTTATCCACAGAAGCTCATACAGCAATCTTATCCGTGGAAGTCGCCAATGGTGGCAATGAGCCCATATCCCGCTGGGCCTGTTCGTTCCAGGCGGCTACCCGGTCGTTAAGCTCGGCGATGGCTCGCGGGCCGCTGCCTTCGGCGTACATGGGGGCGCCAATGGTCACGGTGATGGTACCGGGCCGCTTGGCCCAGCCGGTCTTCGGCCAGAACTTGCCGGCGTTGTGGGCCACTGGCAGCACCGGCAGGTCGGCGTTCACCGCCAGGGCGCTGCCACTGCGGGAGAACTTGCCGACGGTGCCATAGGGCACGCGGGTGCCTTCCGGAAAGATCAGCACCCAGACATTGTCCTTGAGCAGCTCGTCGCCCTTGCTTGCCACCTGCTTGAGGGCCGCCTTGGGGTTGTCCCGGTCGATGGCGATGGGGCGCAGCATGGCCATGGCCCAGCCGAAGAACGGCACATACAGCAACTCACGCTTGAGGACCTGGCTCAGCGGCTCGAAGTAGGCCGAGAGGAAGAAGGTCTCCCAGGTGCTCTGGTGATTGGAGACGATCACGCATGGCCGCTCGGGGACGTTTTCAGCGCCCTTCACTTCCACGCGAATGTTCAAAAATACCTTGGTCAGCCACAGCGCGCAGCGACACCAGTAGACGTTGATAAAGCGGTAGCGCGCCTTGAATGGCAGGAACGGCGCGATAAAAAAGCTCAGGGAGCACCACAGCAAGGAACTGGTGCCCAACAGCAGGTAAAAGAAGAAGGTTCTGATGGCCTGCAGGATCGACATAGCGGCATTTACCATTGCGGGCTTGCCCGCCTGTTAAAAAGCGCTCTCCCGAACAGTCCTTGGTCAGGATGCCAGAAGGGGCCTAATTGTGGATAAGTTCAGCGGCAACGGCCGCCAGGTCGTCAAAAATCAAGGTGCCTACCGGCAGGGTTTTCCCCAGAGTCTTTTCGCCTTTCCCGGTCTTTACCAATACTGGCTGAGAGTCGACGGCTTTTGCGGCCTCCAGGTCACCGAGACTGTCACCGACAAACCATAGACCTGTCAGATCTGCCTGGTAATGCTCGGCAATGGTTCGCAGCATGCCCGGTTTCGGTTTGCGGCAGGCGCACCCTTCGTCGGGGCCATGGGGGCAATAGACGATCAGCCCGACCTCGCCGCCCTGCTCCGCCACTAGCTCGCGCAGGCGCGCGTGCATGGCGTCGAGGGTGGCCAGGTCGTAGTAGCCGCGAGCGATGCCGGACTGGTTGGTGGCGATCGCCACCGTCCAGCCGGCCTTGCTCAACTGCGCAATGGCTTCGATCGAGCCGGGGAGTGGAATCCACTCCTGCACCGATTTGATGTAGGCATCGGAGTCGTGATTGATCACGCCGTCACGGTCGAGTATCAGCAGTTTCACAGCAGTTCCTTACCTGATCAGCTCAGTACCGAAATGTCCGCCACACCCAGGAACAGGCCCCGCAAACGCGCCAGCAGCGCATAGCGGTTGGCCCGCACCTTGGCGTCCTCGGCATTGACCATCACCGCTTCGAAGAAGGCGTCCACCGGTTCGCGCAGGGCGGCCAGGCGGGCCAGGGTCTCGCTGTATTGACGAGCTGCGGCCATGGGCTGTACCGCCTGGTCCGCCTGCTGGATCGCCGAGTACAGGGAGAACTCGTTGGCGTTGTCGAAGTACTTGGCTTCGACGGTGGTCGGCACATTGCCTTCGATCTTGCTCAGCAGGTTCGACACGCGCTTGTTCACGGCGGCCAGGGCGGCGGCTTCCGGCAACTTGCGGAAGGCCTGCACGGCTTGCACGCGCTGGTCGAAGTCCAGGGCCGAGCCCGGCTTCAGGGCACGTACCGACAGGTAGGTGGCCACATCCACGCCTTCGTCTTCGTAGCGGGCACGCAGACGATCGAAGATGAACTCCAGCACCTGGTCGGCCAGGCCGGCGGCCTTGACCTTGCTGCCGAAGGCGCTGACGGCGAAGGCCACGGCGTCGTTCAGGTCGAGGTCGAACTTCTTCTCGATGAGGATACGCAGCACGCCTAGGGCCGCGCGACGCAGGGCGTAGGGGTCCTTGCTGCCGGTGGGCAGCATGCCGATGCCGAAGATCCCCACCAGGGTGTCCAGCTTGTCGGCGATGGCCACGGCGGCACCGGTCACGGTGCTTGGCAGCTCGGCGCCAGCGCCACGTGGCATGTACTGCTCGTTGAGGGCCAGGGCCACATCTTCCGGCTCGCCGTCATTGAGGGCGTAGTAGTAGCCGGCGATGCCTTGCATCTCCGGGAACTCGCCGACCATCTCGGTGGCCAGGTCGCACTTGGACAGCAGGCCGGCACGGGCTGCGCGCTGAGCGTCGCCGCCAATGCGCGGCGCGATGAAGGCGGCCAGCTTGGAAATCCGCTCGGCCTTGTCGTAGACGCTGCCGAGTTTTTCCTGGAACACCACGTTCTGCAGGCGCAGGTTGAAGTCTTCGAGCTTCTGTTTCTTGTCTTGCTTGAAGAAGAACTCGGCGTCGGTCAGGCGTGGGCGCACGACTTTCTCGTTGCCCTCGATGATCTGGCGCGGGTCCTTGCTCTCGATGTTGGCCACGGTGATGAAACGCGGCAGCAGTTTGCCGTCCACGTCCAGCAGGCAGAAGTACTTCTGGTTGTCCTGCATGGTGGTGATCAGGGCTTCTTGCGGCACTTCGAGGAAGCGTTCCTCGAACGAGCACACCAGCGGCACCGGCCATTCCACCAGAGCAGTGACTTCGTCCAGCAGGTCTGCCGGGACGATCGCCGTGCCTTCTTGCAGGGTTGCCAGTTCCGCGGTGCGCTTGCTGATCAGCTCGCGGCGCTCGTTGGCGTCGGCCAGCACGTAGGCGGCACGCAGGTCGTTGAGGTAGTTCGCTGGCGAAGTGATGCGCACGCTGTCCGGGTGGTGGAAGCGGTGACCACGGGAGTCGCGGCCGGCCTTCTGGGCAAGGATGGTGCAGTCGATGACGTCGTCACCCAGCAGCATCACCAGCCATTGGGTCGGACGCACGAACTCTTCCTTGCGCGCGGCCCAGCGCATGCGCTTGGGAATCGGCAGGTCGTTCAGGGAGTCTTCGACGATGGTCGGCAGCAGGCTGGCGGTCGGCTTGCCCTTGATGCTCTGGCTGTAGCGCAGTTTCGGGCCGCTCTGGTCGATCTCGCTGAGTTCGACGCCGCACTTCTTGGCAAAGCCCAGGGCTGCCTGGGTCGGGTTGCCTTCAGCGTCGAAGGCCGCCTGGCGTGGCGGGCCGTCGAGGTTGATGCTGCGATCCGGCTGCTGGGTGTCCAGCTGGGTGATCAGCACCGCCAGGCGCCGTGGCGCGGCGTAGACATGCTTGGCCTGAAAGCTCAGGCCGGCGCTCTGCAGGCCTTTCTCGATGCCGGCCAGGAAGGCTTCGGCCAGGGTGTTCAGGGCTTTGGGTGGCAGTTCTTCAGTGCCCAGTTCAACCAGAAAATCTTGCGCACTCATTGTGCCGCCTCCAGCTTAGCCAACACTTCATCACGCAGATCCGGGGTCGCCATCGGGAAGCCCAGCTTGGCACGGGCCAGCAGGTAGGCTTGCGCAACGGAACGCGCCAGGGTGCGGACACGCAGAATGTATTGCTGGCGCGCGGTAACCGAGATGGCACGGCGGGCATCCAGCAGGTTGAAGGTATGGGAGGCCTTCAACACCATTTCATAGCTCGGCAACGGCAGCGGCTGATCCAGTTCGATCAGGCGCTTGGCTTCGCTTTCGTAGAAATCGAACAGTTCGAACAGCTTCTCGACGTTGGCGTGTTCGAAGTTGTAGGTCGACTGCTCCACTTCGTTCTGGTGGAACACATCGCCATAGGTGACCTTGCCGAACGGGCCGTCGGCCCAGACCAGGTCGTACACCGAATCCACGCCCTGCAGGTACATGGCCAGGCGTTCCAGGCCGTAGGTGATCTCGCCGGTCACCGGGTAGCACTCGATACCACCGGCTTGCTGGAAGTAGGTGAACTGAGTCACTTCCATGCCGTTGAGCCAGACTTCCCAGCCCAGGCCCCAGGCGCCCAGGGTCGGCGATTCCCAGTTGTCCTCGACGAAGCGAATGTCGTGCACCAGCGGGTCCAGGCCCACGTGCTTCAGGGAACCCAGGTACAGCTCCTGGAAGTTCTCCGGGTTGGGTTTCAAGACCACCTGGAACTGGTAGTAGTGCTGCAGGCGGTTGGGGTTTTCGCCGTAGCGGCCGTCAGTCGGGCGACGACTGGGCTGCACATAAGCGGCGTTCCAGGTTTCCGGGCCGATGGCCCGCAGGAAGGTTGCGGTGTGGAAAGTGCCGGCGCCTACTTCCATATCGTAGGGCTGAAGTACCACACAACCTTGCTCGGCCCAGTATTGCTGGAGGGCGAGGATCAAGTCTTGGAAGGTACGCACGGCTGGCGTAGGCTGGCTCACGAAATTCACCTGTTACTTGGGCTGCGATTTAAGGAGCGGGAGTATACCCGATTCAGTCCTGCGCACGCCCCCTGGAGCCTTATGCCACGCTGCTTTTGGTGTTCCGAAGATCCGCTGTACATGGCTTATCACGATCAGGAGTGGGGCGTGCCGCTGCGCGATGGGCAGCGTCTGTTCGAGTTGTTATTGCTCGAAGGGTTCCAGGCCGGCCTGTCCTGGATCACCGTACTGAAGAAACGCGAGCGTTATCGCCAGGTGCTGTTTGGCTTCGATGTGCAGCGCGTGGCGCAGATGAGCGATGCCGAGATCGAGGACCTGATGCAGGACCCGGGCATCATCCGCAACCGCCTCAAGCTCAACGCCGCCCGGCGCAATGCCCAGGCCTGGCTGGAGCTGGAAGACCCGGTGGCCTTTCTCTGGTCCTTCGTCGGCGGCGTGCCCAAGATCAATCATTTCCGCGACCGCAGCGAAGTCCCGGCGGTGACCCCGGAGGCCGAAGCCATGAGCCGCGGCCTGCAGAAAGCCGGTTTCACCTTCGTTGGCCCGACCATCTGCTACGCGCTGATGCAAGCCTCGGGCATGGTCATGGATCACACGCAGGATTGTGATCGCTACGCCATCCTCGCCAACGCGCGGTTAGAATAGCCGGCTGCGACTAGGTCATGACCGACAGATCAGGAGTCATTTGTGGATAAGTTCAAAGGCGCCCTGCTGGTGGGTGCTCTGCGGTTGTTTGCCCTGCTGCCCTGGCGCGCGGTGCAGGCGGTCGGCGCGGCCATCGGCTGGATCATGTGGAAGACCCCCAACCGTTCCCGCGACGTAGTGCGCATCAACCTGGCCAAGTGTTTTCCACAGATGGACCCCGCCGAGCGCGAGCGTCTGGTGGGCCAGAGCCTGAAAGACATCGGCAAGTCCCTGACCGAAAGCGCCTGCGCCTGGATCTGGCCGGCGGAGCGCTCCATCGCCCTGGTGCGCGAGGTCGAGGGCCTGGACGTACTCAAGGATGCCCTGGCCTCGGGCAAGGGCGTGGTCGGCATCACCAGCCACCTGGGCAACTGGGAAGTGCTCAACCACTTCTATTGCAGCCAGTGCAAACCGATCATTTTCTATCGTCCGCCCAAGCTCAAGGCGGTGGACGAGTTGCTGCGCAAGCAGCGGGTCCAACTGGGCAACCGCGTGGCGGCCTCCACCAAGGAAGGCATCCTCAGCGTCATCAAGGAAGTGCGCAAAGGCGGTGCGGTGGGCATTCCCGCCGACCCGGAACCGGCCGAATCCGCGGGGATCTTCGTCCCCTTCTTCGCCACCCAGGCGCTCACCAGCAAGTTCGTGCCGAACATGCTGGCCGGCGGCAAGGCGGTGGGGGTTTTCCTTCACGCCCTGCGCCTGCCGGACGGTTCGGGCTACAAGGTGATCCTCGAAGCGGCCCCGGAAGACATGTACAGCACCGACACCGAAACCTCCTGTGCGGCCATGAGCAAGGTGGTCGAACGCTATGTCGGGGCGTACCCGAGCCAGTACATGTGGAGCATGAAACGCTTCAAGAAGCGCCCGCCGGGTGAGGCGCGCTGGTACTGACTGAGCTGGCACGATCTGTGGATAACCTCGCGTAGGGCGTTATCCACAGCACACAGAACAAGGGCGCAGATGATGTCCGAGCACCGCAAGTCGTTCCGTATCAAGATTTCCCACGAGAGCATCGGCGAATGCCTGGGGCAGACCCGCAACCTGTCTGCCAGCGGCGTCTATGTGCAAAGCCCGGCCCTGGCAACACTGCCCAAGGGCGCGGTGGTCTATGGCCAGGTGCAAGGCCTGCCGGTGATCGCGCCACGGGTGCGCATGGAAGTGGTGCAAGTGGATGCGGAAGGGATCGCCCTGCGCTATCTCTGAGCAGGAGCGACTGGTGCTCAGGCCCCGGCTTGGCGCTCGAGCTTCTTGATGAACACGGTCATTTCCTTTTCCGCCTGCTTGTCGCCATGGCCGCGGGCGGCCTCCAGCCCCTGCTCCCAGGCCTGGCGCGCCCCTTGAAGGTCGCCCTGCCCCTGGCAAGCCTTGCCCAGCAGCTTCCAGGCCGCTGAATACTTGGGATCGAAGGCCACACAGCGTTGCAGATGCTCAACAGCCTTGGCGTACTCGGCCTGATCCAGATAGCCCTTGCCCAGACCAAAGCGCAGCAGGGCGTTATCCACACCCTTGGCGAGCATTTTTTCCAGCGATTCAAGCATCAGCGATTCCTCATCGTTGGCTGGCGCAGCGCGTCAGAAGAAGCTCAGGCCGACGTGGAACAGTTTCTCCACGTCGCGAATGTGTTTTTTATCCACAAGGAACAGGATCACGTGGTCGCCGGCTTCGATCACCGTGTCGTCGTGGGCGATCAGCACTTCTTCATCGCGAATGATCGCGCCGATGGTGGTCCCTGGTGGCAAGCCGATGTTCTCGATGGCGCGGCCGATCACCTTGCTCGACTTGGCGTCGCCGTGGGCGATGGCCTCGATGGCTTCCGCCGCACCGCGCCGCAGGGAGTGCACGCTGACGATATCGCCGCGGCGCACGTGGGCCAGCAGGGTGCCGATGGTGGCCAGTTGCGGGCTGATGGCAATGTCGATATCGCCGCCCTGGATCAGGTCGACATAGGCCGGGTTGTTGATGATGGTCATGACCTTCTTCGCCCCCAGGCGCTTGGCCAGCAGCGAGGACATGATGTTGGCCTCGTCGTCGTTGGTCAGCGCCAGGAAGATGTCGGCGTCGGCGATGTTCTCTTCCAGCAGCAGATCGCGGTCCGAGGCGCTGCCCTGCAGCACCACGGTGCTGTCCAGGGTGTCGGACAGGTAGCGGCAGCGGGCCGGGTTCATCTCGATGATCTTCACCTGATAGCGGCTTTCGATGGCCTCGGCCAGGCGCTCGCCGATCTGCCCGCCACCGGCGATGACGATGCGTTTGTAGGACTCTTCGAGACGGCGCATCTCGCTCATCACCGCGCGGATGTGGGCCTTGGCGGCGATGAAGAACACTTCGTCGTCGGCCTCGATCACCGTATCGCCCTTGGGCATGATCGGCCGGTCGCGACGGAAGATCGCCGCCACTCGGGTATCGACATTGGGCATGTGCTCGCGCAACTGGCGCAATTGCTGGCCCACCAGCGGGCCGCCGTAGTAGGCCTTGACCGCCACCAGTTGCGCCTTGCCCTCGGCGAAGTCGATCACCTGCAGGGCGCCGGGATGTTCGATCAGGCGCTTGATGTAGTTGGTCACCACCTGTTCGGGGCTGATCAGCACGTCCACCGGGATCGCGTCGTTGTCGAACAGCCCGGCGCGGGTCAGGTAGGCGGCCTCGCGTACCCGGGCGATTTTGGTCGGGGTGTGGAACAGGGTGTGGGCAACCTGGCAGGCGACCATGTTGGTTTCGTCGCTGTTGGTGACCGCCACCAGCATGTCGGCGTCGTCGGCGCCGGCCTGGCGCAGCACCGTCGGGAATGAGGCGCGGCCCTGCACGGTGCGGATGTCCAGGCGATCGCCGAGGTCGCGCAGGCGTTCGCCGTCGGTGTCCACCACGGTGATGTCATTGGCTTCGCTGGCCAGGTGTTCCGCCAGCGTGCCGCCCACTTGCCCGGCGCCGAGGATGATGATTTTCATCCAGTCACTCCCTTAAAACCGTTTAGCCGCGAGCCGCGGCGATCTTGATCAGCTTGGCGTAGTAGAAGCCATCGTGGCCGCCTTCTTGCGCCAGCAACTGGCGCCCGTGAGGCTGCTTGAGGCCGGCCGCAGGCTGCCCCAGTTGGCCGCCGATGTCCAATTCACGAGCACCCGGGGTGCGGGCCAGGAAGGCCTCGATCACTTCGGTGTTCTCGGTGGGCAGGGTCGAGCAGGTGGCGTAGAGCAGGATGCCGCCCACTTCCAGGGCTTGCCACATGGCGTCCAGCAGTTCGCCTTGCAATTGCGCCAGGGCGGCGATGTCTTCGGCTTGGCGAGTCAGCTTGATATCCGGATGGCGACGAATCACCCCGGTGGCCGAGCAGGGAGCGTCCAGCAGGATGCGCTGGAACGGCTTGCCGTCCCACCAGGCCTGGGTATCCCGGCCGTCGGCGGCGATCAGTTGGGCATCGAGCCCCAGGCGGTCGAGGTTTTCCCGCACCCGCACCAGGCGCTTGGCTTCCAGGTCCACTGCCACCACAGCGGCCAGCTCCGGCTGCACTTCAAGGATGTGACAGGTCTTGCCGCCCGGAGCGCAGCAGGCGTCCAGCACCCGTTGCCCCGGGGCCAGCTCCAGCAGATCGGCAGCCAGTTGTGCGGCTTCGTCCTGGACGCTGACCCAGCCTTCGGCAAAGCCTGGCAGGCTGCGCACATCACCGGCTTCGTCGAGGACGATACCGTCCTGGCTGTAGACGCAGGCCTTGGCCGCAACCCCGGCTTCGCTCAACAGCTTCAGGTAGGCATCCCGGGAGTGGTGACGGCGATTGACCCGCAGGATCATCGGCGGGTGGGCGTTGTTGGCGGCGCAGATGGCCTCCCACTGCTCGGGCCAGAAGGCCTTGAGGGATTTCTGCAGCCAGCGTGGGTGGGCGGTGCGCACCACCGGATCATGTTCCAGCTCGGCCAACAGGGACTCGCTTTCACGCTGGGCACGGCGCAGCACGGCGTTGAGCAGGGCCTTGGCCCAGGGTTTTTTCAATTTGTCGGCGCAGCCCACGGTTTCGCCGATGGCGGCGTGGGCCGGCACTCGGGTGTAGAGCAACTGATAGAGCCCCACCAGCAGCAGCGCCTCGACATCGGCGTCGGCGGCCTTGAACGGCTTCTGCAGCAGCTTGGTCGCCAGCGCCGACAGCCGGGGCTGCCAGCGTGCGGTGCCGAACGCCAGGTCCTGGGTGAAGCCGCGATCACGGACCTCGACCTTGTCCAGCTGGATCGGCAGCGAGCTGTTGAGCGAGGCCTTGCCGTTGAGGACCGCAGTCAGTGCCTTGGCGGCGGCCAGGCGCGGGTTCATTGGGCGTCCGCCGTCTGGCCGAGGACGGTGCCGATGGCGAATTTCTCGCGGCGGCTGTTGAACAGGTCGCTGAAGTTCAGCGCCTTGCCCCCGGGCAGTTGCAGACGGGTCAGGCACAGCGCCTGTTCACCGCAGGCGACGATCAGGCCGTCCTTGCTGGCGCCGAGGATTTCCCCCGGGACGCCTGTGCCTTCGCTCAGAGTGGCGGCCAGGACTTTCAGGGCTTCGCCATTCAGCATGCTGTGGCAGATCGGCCAGGGATTGAAGGCCCGGACCAGACGCTCCAGCTCTACGGCTGGACGGTTCCAGTCAATGCGCGCTTCGTCCTTGTTCAACTTGTGGGCGTAGGTGGCCAGGCTGTCGTCCTGGACTTCGCCTTCCAGGGTGCCGGCGGCCAGGCCTTCGATGGCTTGCAGCACCGCGGGCGGGCCCAGTTCGGCCAGACGGTCGTGCAGGCTGCCGCCGGTGTCCTGGGCACTGATCGGGGTGCTGACCTTGAGCAGCATCGGCCCGGTGTCCAGGCCGGCTTCCATGCGCATCACGGTCACCCCGCTTTGCGCGTCACCGGCTTCTACGGCGCGCTGGATCGGCGCGGCACCGCGCCAGCGCGGCAGCAGGGAGGCGTGGCTGTTGATGCAGCCAAGGTGCGGAATATCCAGCACCACTTGAGGCAGGATCAGGCCGTAGGCCACCACCACCATCAGGTCCGGCTTGAGCGCCGCCAGTTCGGCCTGGGCCTCGGCATTGCGCAGGGTGGGCGGTTGCAGCACCGGGATCTGGTGCTCCAGGGCCAGCTGTTTGACCGGGCTTGGCATCAGCTTCTGCCCGCGCCCCGCCGGACGGTCCGGCTGGGTGTAGACCGCGACAATCTGGTAAGGGCTGTCGAGCAGGGCCTTGAGGTGTTCGGCGGCGAATTCGGGGGTGCCGGCAAAGACGATGCGCAGTGGCTCAGTCATGGGAATTCTCGATGTTAAACATGCGGAAAAGAAAAAGGCTTGCCGTAGCAAGCCTTTGCAAGACGGTCATCAAGCCTGCTGGCGATGCTGCTTTTCCAGCTTCTTCTTGATCCGGTCACGCTTGAGCGTGGACAGGTAGTCGACGAACAGCTTGCCGTTCAGGTGGTCGCATTCGTGCTGGATGCACACCGCCAGCAAACCTTCGGCGATCAGCTCATAGGGCTGGCCGTCGCGGTCCAGAGCCTTGATCTTGACCCGCTGCGGACGGTCGACGTTCTCGTAGAAACCCGGTACCGAAAGGCAGCCTTCCTGGTACTGGTCCATCTCGTCGGTTAGGGCTTCGAACTCGGGGTTGATGAACACCCGGGGCTCGCTGCGATCTTCGGACAGGTCCATGACCACGACGCGTTTGTGCACGTTGACCTGGGTCGCCGCCAGACCAATGCCTGGGGCCTCATACATTGTTTCAAACATGTCATCGACCAACTGACGCACTTCGTCGTCCACTACGGCCACTGGTTTGGCGATAGTGCGCAGGCGCGAATCGGGGAATTCGAGGATGTTTAAAATGGCCATAAGCGTAATTGCTACACGTGTGAAGTAAGGGCGGAGTCGGCGTCCTGGCAGGTCCTGGACCTGGGCCGCCGATGCAAAACGTGCTCTGCAAAGGAGCGAGCCGTGCAGGCTCTGGCGTTTTACGCGAACGCACATAATAAAGGGATTCAGCCCCTGAGGAAATGTCTGTTCGCCTTGCTGCTCTTGGGCTGGACCGCCATCGGTCGGACCTGCAAGCGGCTGCGTCAGGCCTGATTGGCGGGCTTGCGGTTGGCTGCACGGATTGCCGGGCAGAGCATGGCCGAGGTTGATAGATCGCGCCCACGGTGCAGCAACACACCTTTCCTCAACAAGTTACCAACAGACTTATCCACAGCTTGTTCCGGCTTTCGCCGGACCGATGACGATCAAGGATGATCCATGTCGCACTCGATCAGTGCTGCCATTTCCCCCGCGGAACTGGAAGCCCGTTTACGTTTGCATGGCCTGCCCGCCCTGGGGGCCATGCGCTTTGGGCGTTTGCTCCAGGCCTTCGGTTCAGCCTCCAAGGCCCTCAGTGCGCCGGCCCGCGCCTGGCACTCCCTGGGTTTGCCGACGGCCTGTAGCGATGCCCGGCGCAGCGTCGAAGTCCGGGAGGGCGCCCGCCGCGCACTGGCCTGGATAGACAACCAGGCCCAGCATTTGCTGATGTGGGACCAGCCCGACTATCCCCCGCTGCTGGCGCAACTGGAGGATGCGCCACCGCTGTTGTTCGTGGCCGGCGATCCGTCGATTCTTCAACGGCCGCAGCTGGCGCTGGTGGGCAGCCGTCGGGCTTCGCGTCCGGGACTGGACACGGCCGCAGCGTTTTCCCGGAGTCTGGCCGCCGCCGGATTCGTAATCACCAGCGGCCTGGCCCTGGGAATCGATGGCGCTGCGCACCAGGCGGCCCTGGACGTTGGGGGGCGTACTGTGGGCGTGTTGGGCACGGGCCTGGAAAATTGTTATCCACAGCGGCATCGGGCCCTCGCCAGGGCGATGATCGACCAGGGCAGCGCAGTGATTTCCGAGTTCCCCCTGGACACCGGACCACGTCCGGAGCACTTCCCCAGGCGCAATCGGATCATCAGTGGCCTGTCCCTGGGGGTACTGGTGGTGGAAGCCAGTGTCGCCAGTGGCTCGCTGATCACCGCCCGTCTGGCGGCCGAGCAGGGCCGCGAGGTGTACGCGATCCCCGGTTCGATTCATCACCCCGGTGCCCGAGGCTGTCACCAACTGATCCGTGACGGCGCGGTGCTGGTGGAAAGCGTGCAGCACATCCTGGAAACCCTGCGAGGCTGGCAACACCTGCCGCCGCCCGCTGCGGCGCCGGTGGAGGTCAGTGAACATCCGCTGCTGGCCCTGCTCCAGGCGGCCCCCCACAGCAGCGAGGCCCTGGCGCTTGCCAGCGGCTGGTCCCTGCCCCGGGTGTTGGCGGCGCTGACTGAGCTTGAAATCGAGGCTCGGGCAGTCAATGAAAACGGCCGCTGGTTTGCGCGTCTGAGCTAGGTTTTATAGGCAGGATCGGTAAACTGCGCACAGCTTTTATCTGGAGATTCGGCAATGGTCAGCAGTTGGCGTGTGCAGCAAGCCGCACGAGAGGTTCGCGCAGGGGCGGTGATTGCCTATCCAACCGAAGCGGTCTGGGGCCTGGGGTGCGATCCGTGGAATGAAGAGGCGGTGGATCGCCTGCTGGCAATCAAGTCACGGTCGGTGGACAAGGGCCTGATCCTGATCGCCGACAACATCCACCAGTTCGATTTCCTCTTCGAGGATTTCCCGGATACCTGGATCGAGCGCATGGCCAGCACCTGGCCGGGGCCCAATACCTGGCTGGTGCCCCATCAGAACCTGCTGCCGGAGTGGGTGACCGGGGTCCATGACACGGTAGCGCTGCGGGTCAGCGACCATCCGCTGGTACGTGAACTGTGCGCCTTGGTGGGGCCGTTGATTTCCACGTCGGCCAATCCCCAGGGACGGCCGGCGGCGCGTACGCGGCTTCGTATCGAGCAGTACTTCCGTGGGCAACTGGATCTGGTGCTCACCGGCAGCCTGGGCGGGCGCAAGAACCCGAGCCTGATTCGGGATCTGGCCACCGGCAAGGTGGTGCGGCCTTCCTGAACCGCTTCGCCGGCAAGCCCTCTCCCACGATGATCTGTAGGAGCCGGCTTGCCGGCGAAAGCGTTTAAGGCAACAACACGGTCGAGCCGGTCGTACGCCGTGCCGACAACTCGATATGGGCCTTGGCCGCGTCCGCCAGGGCGAAGCGCTGGCCAATCTCGATCTTCAGCTTGCCGCTGGCAATCATGCCGAACAGATCGTCGGCCATGAGCTGCAGGTTTTCGGCATTGTTGGCGTAGCTGGCGAGGGTCGGCCGGGTCACGTACAGCGAACCCTTGGCCGAGAGAATCCCCAGGTTCACCCCGTCCACCGCTCCCGAGGCGTTGCCGAAGCTGACCATCAGCCCGCGCGGTGCCAGGCAATCCAGGGAGGTCAGCCAGGTGTCTTTGCCGACACCGTCGTAAACCACCGGGCATTTCTTGCCATCAGTCAGTTCCAGCACGCGCTTGGCTACGTCTTCGTGGCTGTAGTCGATGGTTTCCCAGGCGCCGAGGGCTTTGGCGATGGCGGCCTTTTCCGGTGAACTGACGGTACCGATCAGTTTTACCCCAAGGGCCTTGGCCCACTGGCAGGCCAGGGAACCGACGCCCCCCGCTGCGGCGTGGAACAGTACGGTTTCGCCACCCTTGAGTTCATAGGTCTGGCGCAGCAGGTACTGCACGGTCAGTCCCTTGAGCATCACCCCGGCCGCCTGCTCGAAGCTGATGGCCTCCGGCAGGTGCACCAGGTTGGCTTCCGGCAGTACATGCACATCGCTGTAGGCGCCCAGTGGGCCGCTGCCATAGGCCACGCGATCACCCACCTTGAAGCGCGTCACCGCGCTGCCCACGGCCTCCACCACCCCGGCGCCTTCGGCGCCCAGGCCGGACGGCAGCGCCGGCGGGGCATACAGGCCGCTGCGGAAATAGGTGTCGATGAAGTTCAGGCCGATGGCCTTGTTGCTGACGCGAACCTGTTGTGGTCCAGGTTCGCCGGGCTGGTAATCCACATACTCGAGTACTTCGGGGCCGCCATGGGCGCGGAACTGGATACGTTTGGCCATCTGCACTCTCTCCTTGGTCGTGTCGTGAAAGTGCTCTATCGGACTCCTGTGCTTGACCTTCGTCAACTGCGGAGCGCCCCGACGCGGTGTTATGCTACGCGCCCATTTGCGCGCGTCCCCTGCTCCATCCCTAGCGCCGCGTAGCTTTGCCCGATTCAAGGTGATGCCATGACTACCCGCACCGAGGCCGTAAAAGCCTACCTGCTCGACCTGCAAGACCGCATTTGCGCTGCACTGGAAACCGAAGACGGCGGCGCACGCTTTATCGAGGACGCCTGGACCCGCCCTGCCGGCGGTGGCGGACGCACCCGGGTGATCGGCGACGGTGCAGTGATCGAAAAGGGCGGGGTCAACTTTTCCCATGTGTTCGGCAGCGGTCTGCCACCTTCGGCCAGTGCCCACCGTCCGGAACTGGCCGGCCGGGGTTTCGAGGCCCTGGGCGTGTCCCTGGTGATCCACCCCCACAATCCCCATGTGCCGACTTCCCACGCCAACGTACGTTTCTTCATCGCCGAGAAGGAAGGTGAAGAGCCGGTCTGGTGGTTCGGTGGCGGGTTCGACCTGACCCCCTACTACGGCAACATCGATGACTGCGTGCACTGGCACCGGGTTGCCGAGCGCGCCTGTGCGCCGTTCGGTGCCGACGTCTATCCACGCTACAAGGCTTGGTGCGACAGCTATTTCCACATCAAGCATCGCAACGAACCGCGGGGCATCGGCGGCCTGTTCTTCGACGACCTCAACGAATGGGACTTCGACACCAGCTTCGCCTTCATGCGCGCCATCGGCGATGCCTACATCGAGGCCTATCTGCCCATCGTCCAGCGCCGCAAGGCTGCCGCCTACACCGAGCAGCAGCGCGAGTTCCAGGAGTTCCGCCGCGGTCGCTACGTCGAGTTCAACCTGGTCTACGACCGTGGCACCCTGTTCGGCCTGCAATCGGGCGGTCGCACCGAATCGATCCTCATGTCGCTGCCGCCGCAAGTGCGCTGGGGCTACGACTGGAAGGCCGAGCCGGGCACAGAAGAGGCGCGCCTGACCGAGTACTTCCTGCAAGACCGCGACTGGCTGGCGGCCAGCAACTAAACCGCACCCGCTGTGCAGGAGCCGGCTTGCCGGCGAAGAGGCCTTCAAGGCGGACGCGGTTCCTGGCAGTGTGTGTTGAGCAAATGGGATGAGAGATGGATCAGTACGTTGTCTTTGGTAATCCGATCGGCCACAGCAAGTCGCCGCTGATTCATCGGCTGTTCGCCCAGCAGACCGGCCAGCAGCTGGAATACAACACCCTGCTGGCGCCCCTGGACGACTTCGCCGGCGCTGCCCGCAGTTTCTTCGTCCAGGGCCGTGGTGCCAACGTCACAGTGCCGTTCAAGGAAGACGCCTATCGCCTGTGCGACAGCCTGACCGAGCGTGCGCAGCGGGCTGGTGCGGTGAATACCCTGAGCAAGCAGGCCGACGGCCGCCTGTTGGGGGACAACACCGACGGTGCCGGTCTGGTACGCGACCTGACGGTGAACGCCGGGGTCAGCCTCAAAGGCAAGCGCATCCTTCTGCTGGGGGCCGGTGGCGCCGTGCGTGGAGCCTTGGAGCCCCTGTTGGCGCAGCGGCCAGCGTCGGTGGTGATTGCCAACCGCACCGTGGAAAAAGCCGAGTTGCTGGCGGAACTGTTCGCCGATTTGGGGCCGGTGTCGGCCAGCGGCTTTGACTGGCTGGAGGAGTCGGTGGACCTGATCATCAATGCCACTTCCGCCAGCCTGTCGGGGGACTTGCCGCCGATTGCCAGCAGCCTGATCGAACCGGGCAAGACGGTGTGCTACGACATGATGTACGCCAAGGAGCCGACGCCGTTCTGCCGTTGGGCCAGTGAACATGGCGCGGCGTTGGTGCTGGATGGCTTGGGCATGCTGGCCGAACAGGCGGCGGAAGCCTTCTACCTGTGGCGTGGCGTGCGCCCGGACAGCGCCCCGGTGCTGGCCGAACTGCGTCGCCAGTTGGCGCAGTAACCCCCGCGTAGGAACTGGCTTGCCAGCGAAAGCGGCTTCAGGGCTGGCGCCAGGCTCAAGGTCCTCTTTGCCGGCAAGCCGGCTCCTACGTCGACCGTGGGCAAGGCGCCTGCGGGTTCAGTCTTCGAAGTGGATCGGGCAGTGCTCCGGCCCTTCGAGTTTGATCAGCTCCTCTTTCACCGTCTGCCGTGCCCGGCGCAGGGTCAGGCTGCGGTCCTGGCGTTTCAGTCGGCGCGCCTCCTGATGCAGCATCTCCACCCCTGAATAGTCGATGAAGTTGATCTGCCGGGCGTCGATCACCAGTTTCGGTGCGTGGCAGCGTTGCATGCGCACCTGCAGGTAATGGCTGGCGCCAAAGAAGATCGAGCCGCCCACCCGCAGGATGTCTTCATCGCCCTCGCTGGAATGCTGCACCCGGGGTTGGGAGGTGCGCTTGAGGTAGAAGAACAGCGACGCCAGGACCCCGGCATAGATCGCCGTCTGCAACTCCAGGAGCAAGGTGGCGATGCAGGTCAGGCTCATTACCACGAATTCGGCGCGGCTGACCCGGAACAGCGCGCGAATGCCCCGATGATCCACCAGGCCCCAGCAGATCAGCAGGATGCTCCCGGCCATGGCCGGAATCGGGATATGGGCGATCAGCCCGGCGCCGGCCACCGCGAACAGCGCCACCCACAGCGCCGAGAACACCCCGGCCAGGGGCGAGCGGGCACCGGCTTCATAACTCAAGCCCGAGCGGGTGAAGGAGCCGGAGGACAGGTAGCCGGAGAAAAATGCCCCCAGCATGTTCGACAGGCCCTGGGCGCGGACTTCCTGGTTGGCGTCCAGCAGTTGTTCCGAACGTGCCGACAGTGAGCGGGCAATCGACAGGCTGGTCACCAGCCCCAGCATCCCCACCGCCACGGCACTGGGCAGCAGCCGCAGGATCAGTTCCAGGTCCAGTGGCAACGGGCTCAAGGGCGGTAGCCGGCCCACGAAGGCGCTGACCAGCTTGACGTGGCCGAACACCCCCGGCAGCAGCCAGACCACCAGCGCACTGAGGACCAGGCTGAGCAACAGGCTGGGCCAGCGTGGCGCCAGCAGCTTCAGGCCGAGGCCGACGATCAGCGTGCCCAGCCCCAGCAACAGCGAAGGCTTGTCCACAGCGTCCAGGTGTTCCAGCAGTGAGGTCAGGCTATTGAGGGCGGTGGCCTGGTTCGGCAGGTCCAGGCCCAGGAGGTTGGGCAATTGCCCCAGGGCGATCACCGCCGCTGCGCCGAGGGTGAAGCCCAGCACCACCGAATGCGAGACAAAGTTCACCAGGGCGCCGAAGCGCAGCAGCCCCAACAGCCACTGGAAGATCCCCGCCAGCAGGGTCAGCAGCAGGATCAGGGTGATGTAGTCCTCGGATGCCGGCACCGCCAGAGGGCTGACGCTGGCATACAGAACAATGGAGATCGCTGCCGTGGGCCCGCAGATCAGGTGCCAGGACGAGCCCCAGAGGCAGGCGATCAGCACCGGGACTATGGCCGCGTACAGCCCGTACTCCGGCGGCAGGCCGGCGATCAGCGCATAGGCGATGGATTGCGGCAGGGCGAGAATCGCGCCGCTCAGGCCCACCAGCAGATCCCGGCCAACGCTGGCCCGGGTCTGCCGTGGCAGCCAGCTCAGAAAGGGCAGGAGTGAATGGCGGTTGGGCCAGGCCATGGTTCCTCACGGGTGGGTAGATTCAGGGGGGGTCAGGGTAAAGCATTGTCCAGCCTTGGGCATGTGGCGAGGCCGGCCCCTCATCCCGTAGGAGCCGGCTTGCCGGCGAATGGCCGGGGCACCTCGGGCTACAGCTTGCTCTTCACCGCCGCCAGGGCCTCTTTGTCATCGATGGTCCGGACCCCTTCCAGCCACTGTTCCAGCACCGCCGGGTTGGCCTTGATCCAGGCCTTGGCGGCGTCGGCGTTGCTGACCTTCTTGTTCACCACCTCGGCCATGATGGCGTTCTCCATGTCCTGGGTGAACCGCAGATTGGCCAGGAGCTTGCCGACGTTCGGGCAGGCCTGTGCATAACCCTTGCGGGTCAGGGTGAAGACGCTGCCGCTGGCGCCGAAGTACTTCTCGCCCCCGGTCAGGTAATGCATTTTCAGCTGCACGTTCATCGGGTGCGGGGTCCAGCCGAGGAAGGTCACGAAGCGCTGTTTTTTCGTGGCCCGGGACACTTCGGCGAGCATCGCCTGCTCGCTGGATTCGATCAGCTTCCACTGGCCGAGGCTGAACTCGTTGTGCTTGATGATCTCCTGCAGCGACAGGTTGGCCGGAGCACCGGAGCCGATGCCGTAGATCTTCTTGTCGAACTTGTCGGCGAACTTGCTCAGGTCGGCAAAGTCATGCACCCCGGCGTCCCACACGTAGTCCGGAACCGCCAGGGTGAACTCGGTGCCTTCCAGGTTCTTCGCCAGCTGGATCACCTCGCCATTGGCCACGAACTTGTCGTAGAAGCCCTGCTGCGCCGGCATCCAGTTGCCCAGGAACACATCCACCTGGCCGTCCTTGAGGCCGCCGTAGGTGATCGGCACCGCCAGGGTGTCGATCTTGGCTTTGTAGCCCATGCCGTCTAGCAGAAAGCTGGCGATGGCGTTGGTGGCGGCGATGTCGCTCCAGCCCGGATCGGCCATCTTCACGGTTGCGCACGAGTCGGCCCAGACGGTTGTGCTGCCCAGAGCCAGGAACCCGACTGCCAGCGCTGTGGATAACTTTTGCATGCTCTTCCCCTTGGATTATTGGTTTTGGCAGGGTTGTGGATAACGAGCCTTGCGCTCCAGATCGTCGAGGTCGATGTGGTTGCGCATGTATTGCGCACTGGCATCTACCAGCGGCTGGTGATCCCAGCTCTTGCGCGTGCCCCGGCCCAGTGCGTCGGCCACCAGGCGGCGCCGGCGCTGGCTGGCCAGGACCTGTTGGTGAAGGGTGGGGATGTTCCACTTGGCCCGGGCTTCGGCGAGGAAAGCGTCGAACAGTGCTCGATGCTCGGCCGACTGGCTGAGGTCGCGGTGCTCCTGCGGGTCGTTGGCTACATCGAAGAGTAGGCAGGGGTCGTCTTCGCTGTAGATGAATTTGTAGGCGCCCCGACGAATCATCATCAGCGGGCTGATGGTGCCTTCGGCCATGTATTCGCCGAACACCTCATCGTGGCCGCCCTGCCCCAGCAGATGGGGGACCAGGGAGCGGCCGTCCAGGGGCAGGTCCGCCTCTACGCGGCCGCCGGCCAGTTCCACCAGGGTCGGCAGCAGGTCGGCGGTGGAGACGGCCGCGCTGACTCGCCCGGCGGCGAACTGCCCCGGTGCGCAGATCAACAGCGGCACCCGAGCGGCCATTTCGAACCAGTGCATTTTGTACCAGAGGCCACGCTCTCCGAGCATGTCACCGTGGTCGCCGGAAAACACGATCAGGGTGTCGTCCGTCAGCCCGGTGTCTTCCAGGGTCTGCAGCAGTTTGCCGACGTTGCTGTCGATGTAGCTGCAGGCGCCGAAGTAGGCCCGTCGCGCATCGCGGATCTTATCCACAGGCAGAGGCTTGCCCCACAGGTCGTAGACCTTGAGCAGGCGCTGGGAGTGTGGGTCCAGTTCGCTTTGCGGTGGGGTCTGGGGCAGTGGGATTTCGTCGTCGCGGTACAGGTCCCAGAAGGCCTTGGGAATGGTGTAGGGATCGTGGGGGTGGGTCATGGACACCGTCAGGCAGAACGGCTGGTCGCCGTCCTCGCGGACATGGTCGAACAGGTACTGCTGGGCCTTGAACACCACCTCTTCATCGAAATCCAGCTGGTTGGTGCGCACGCAGGGCCCGGCCTGCAGCACCGAGGACATGTTGTGGTACCAGCTGGGACGCACTTGGGGCTCATCCCAGTTCACTGCCCAGCCGTAGTCGGCGGGGTAGATATCGGTGGTCAGGCGCTCTTCATAACCGTGCAACTGATCCGGGCCGCAGAAGTGCATCTTGCCCGACAGCGCGGTGCGGTAGCCCAGGCGCCGCAGGTAGTGGGCGTAGGTGGGCACGTCGGCGGGAAAGTCCGCGGCGTTGTCATAGGCGCCGATCCTGCTCGGCAACTGCCCGCTGACCAGGGTAAAGCGCGACGGTGCGCACAGCGGGCTGTTGCAGTAGGCGGCATCGAACACCACGCCCTGGGCGGCCAGGCGGCTGAGGTGCGGCAGCTTGATCGGCGATGAACCGTAGAACGGCAGCAAGGGCGCGGCCATCTGGTCGGCCATGATGAAAAGAATGTTCTTGCGCTTCATGGATTCGCGGCATTCCATAGTCGATGGTTATGCGAAAGTGCTGCAATCGAGCATGGATTCCATGTCTTTGGCGGTAAAGCCCATGCACGGCAATGACTAGGATAAGCACAGCTTATGTATGAAGCCCTTGGTGACCTGTCCCTGGACCTGCTCCGGGTGTTTGAAGCAGCGGCCCGTTTGCGCAGCTTCACCGCTGCAGCGGTGGAACTGGGTACGACCCAGCCGGCCATCAGCCAGCAGATCAAACGGTTGGAGGAGCGGTTGAACGTGCGCCTGTTCGACCGGATCTACCGCGGTATCGAACTGACCGAGTCCGGCGCCTTGCTACTGGAACAGGTGCAGCTTGGTTTGCAGAGCATCGATGCCGGCCTCAGTGCCCTCAGCCAGCAGCATCAGCACGAGGTGCTGCAGGTGGCCACGGACTTCGCCTTTGCCGCCTATTGGCTGATGCCGCGCCTGCATCGCTTTCATCAGGCCAACCCCCAGGTGGACGTCAGCCTGGTGACCAGTGAACGCAGTCACAGCATGCTGCGCAGCGATATCGACGTGGCGGTGCTGTTCGGCGATGGGCGTTTCAAGCACGGCGAAAGTCGCTGGCTGTTCAGCGAAGAAGTGTTTCCGGTGTGCAGCCCGTTGCTGCTCAGGGACCGCGCCGCGCCCTTGTCTGTGCATTCCCTGCCGGAGTTGCCACTGCTGCACCTGCGGGGCGAGAACAGCAGCCACTGGTTCGACTGGAGCGGGGTGTTTCGCGAGCTGGGCCTGGCCAGCGCCCCGGCCCCCGGGCAATTGCGTTTCGACAACTACACCTTGCTGATCCAGGCGGCCATCGGCGGCCAGGGCGTGGCCATTGGCTGGCGTCATCTGGTGGACAACCTGCTGGAGCAGGGCCTGCTGTGCCGGCCCATCGCCGAGACCCTGATCTCCCGCTATGGCTACTACGTGGTGCTGCCCCAGCGTAAGCGCCGTGGCCCGTTGATCCAGCGTTTCGTCGACTGGCTGATGAGCGAGCAGGCCGGCAGCGCCCAATCCCTCAAGGGGCTGTCGTTGCCGTCCATTGCCTTGTAGGCGGCCTTGGCGCAACCGATCCTGGAGGAGTCGTGGCACCATGGCGCCTTCGCTCGATCAGCGGTTTAGGGTGTTTTCATGGCGCTCGGTCTTTCTGGCACAGGCAGCGCTGGTCATTGGCAGGGAACCTTCAGGGTTCGTCTTTTATCGCGAGGGTTTGCATGCAACGGATCAAGGGCTATCACGCCCACGTCTACTTTGACGCCAGCACCATCGACCAGGCGCGGGCCTTGTGCGAGCAGGCCGCGCAGCTGTTTGACCTGAAAATGGGCCGGGTCCACGAGCGGCCGGTGGGGCCCCATCCAGACTGGAGTTGCCAGTTGGCGTTCGCCCCCGAGGTGTTTGCCCAGGTAGTGCCGTGGCTGGCCCTCAATCGCCAGGGGCTGGTGGTGTTCCTGCACCCGGATACCGGGGACGATTTGCTGGATCACACCGATCATGCGATCTGGATGGGGGCCATGCGGTCGCTGGATCTGACGGGGTTCTAAGGGGCCGGTGATTCCTCGTGCACACAATGCAAAAAGGGGGCGCAACCTTGGTTGCGCCCCCCCTGATCTTGCGGTTTGGTCTTTACCTTCAGCTGACCCGAGCCTGACGTACGCCTTCGGAGAGGGCTGCGCACAGGCTCAGGACGCCATCCACCGCTTGCTCGGAAGACTCGGCATTGGCGATGTGGTCGATCAGCGCCGAGCCCACGACCACGCCGTCTGCCAGACGGGCGATGGCGGCGGCCTGCTCCGGGGTGCGGATGCCGAAACCGATGCTGATCGGCAGGTCGGTGTGGCGCCGCAGGCGGGTCACGGCCTCTTCCACATGCTCCAGGGTGGCGGCACCGGCACCGGTGACCCCGGCTACCGAGACGTAGTAGACAAAACCGGAGCTGCCGGCGAGCACCTTCGGCAGGCGCGCATCGTCGGTGGTCGGGGTGGTCAGGCGGATGAAGTCGATGCCGGCGGCCTGGGCCGGGTCGCACAGCTCGCTGTTATGTTCCGGCGGCATGTCCACCACGATCAGGCCATCGACACCGGCTGCCTTGGCGTCGGCGATGAAGCGCGGCACGCCGTAGTGGTGGATTGGATTGAAGTAGCCCATCAGCACCAGCGGCGTGTCGCGGTTGCCTTCGCGGAACTCGCGGACCATCTGCAGGGTTTTCGCCAGGTTTTGCTTGGCCCCCAGGGCCCGGATGTTGGCCAGCTGGATCGCCGGGCCGTCGGCCATCGGATCGGTGAAGGGCATGCCCAGTTCGATCACGTCGGCACCCGACGCGGGCAGGCCCTTGAGGATCGCCAGGGAGGTGTCGTAGTTCGGGTCACCCGCGGTGACGAAGGTCACCAGGGCGGCGCGGTTCTGTTGTTTCAGCTCGGCAAAGCGGGTTTGCAGGCGGCTCATCAGTGTTTCTCCTGCTGGGACTGTTGCATGTGGTGCATGACGGTCTGCATGTCTTTGTCGCCACGGCCCGAGAGGTTGACCACCATCAGGTGATCCTTGGGCAGGGTCGGTGCGCGCTTGAAGACCTCGGCCAGGGCGTGGGCACTTTCCAGGGCCGGGATGATGCCTTCCAGACGGCAGCACTGGTGGAATGCGGCCAGGGCTTCGTCGTCGGTCACCGAGGTGTATTCGACGCGGCCGATGTCGTGTAACCAGGCGTGTTCCGGGCCGATGCCGGGGTAGTCGAGGCCGGCGGAAATCGAGTGGGCGTCGATGATCTGGCCATCGTCGTCCTGCAGCAGGAAGGTGCGGTTACCGTGCAGCACGCCCGGTACGCCGCCGTTCAGGCTGGCGGCGTGCTTGCCGGTCTCGATGCCGTAGCCGGCGGCTTCAACGCCAATGATCTGCACGCTTTTATCGTCGAGGAACGGATGGAACAGGCCCATGGCGTTGGAGCCGCCGCCGATGCACGCCACCAGGCTGTCCGGCAGGCGGCCTTCCTGGGCTTGCATCTGCTCGCGGGTTTCCTTGCCGATCACTGCCTGGAAGTCGCGGACCATGGCCGGGTACGGGTGCGGGCCGGCCACGGTGCCGATCAGGTAGAAGGTGCTGTCGACGTTGGTCACCCAGTCACGCAGGGCTTCGTTCATCGCGTCTTTCAGGGTGCCGGTGCCGGCCACGACCGGGATCACTTCGGCGCCCAGCAGCTTCATGCGGAACACGTTGGCCTGTTGGCGCTCGATGTCGGTGGTGCCCATGTAGATCACGCAATCCAGGCCAAAACGCGCGGCCACGGTGGCGGTGGCCACGCCGTGCATGCCGGCGCCGGTCTCGGCGATGATGCGTTTCTTGCCCATGCGCCGGGCCAGGAGGATCTGGCCGATGCAGTTGTTGATCTTGTGCGCGCCGGTGTGGTTCAGCTCTTCGCGCTTGAGGTAGATCTTCGCGCCGCCGCAGTGTTCGGTCAGGCGTTCGGCGAAGTACAGCGGGCTCGGGCGGCCGACGTAGTCGCGCTGGAAGTAGGCCAGTTCCTTGAGAAATTCGGGATCTTGCTTGGCCTTTTCGTATTCACGGGCCAGGTCGAGGATCAGCGGCATCAGGGTTTCTGCCACATAACGGCCGCCGAACGCGCCAAACAGGCCGTTGTCGTCAGGACCATTACGCAATTGGGACTGGGTCATTGGAGCGCTCCCGGGGAAGTGTGTGGAATGACAAAATCGTGGAAGGACAATGGAGCCCACTCTACCCCTGACACTGGACCCTGAAAACCGATAAGATCGCCGCAACTTGTCAGGAAAACTCACCTATTCCATGAGCCGCGACCTGCCCCCCCTGAATGCCCTGCGGGCCTTCGAAGCCACTGCCCGGTTCAACAGTGTCAGCCAGGCTGCCGAACAACTGCACGTGACCCACGGCGCGGTCAGCCGGCAGTTGAAGGTGCTGGAAGAGCACCTGGGCCTGAGCCTTTTCGTCAAGGATGGCCGTGGCATTAAACTCACAGATGCTGGGATTCGCCTGCGCGATGCCAGCAGCGAGGCCTTCGAGCGTCTGCGGGACGTCTGTGGCGAACTGACACGGGGCAGTGCCGATGCCCCCTTCGTTCTCGGCTGCTCCGGCAGCCTGCTGGCGCGCTGGCTGATTCCGCGCCTGGGGCGCCTGAACGCCGACTTGCCAGACCTGCGCCTGCACCTCTCCGCCGGTGAAGGAGACCTGGACCCCCGGCGCCCGGGCCTGGATGCCTTGCTGGTGTTTGCCGAGCCCCCCTGGCCGGCGGACATGCAGGTCTATGAGCTGGCCAGCGAGCGAATCGGGCCGGTGCTCAGCCCGCGCTATGCCGGTTATTCGCGCTTGCGCGAAGCGCCGGCGGCGGCCCTGGCGGCAGAATCGTTGCTGCACACCACCTCGCGCCCACAGGCCTGGCCCAGTTGGGCACGGCACAACGGAATCAGCGCCGAGGGGCTGAAGTACGGGCAGGGTTTCGAGCACTTGTATTACTTGCTGGAAGCGGCCGTGGCCGGGCTGGGCGTGGCAATCGCTCCAGAGCCGTTGGTGGCTGAAGACTTGCTGGCGGGCAGGCTGGTTGCCCCGTGGGGGTTTTCCGACACCCCGGGGCAACTGGCGCTGTGGTTACCCAAGCGCGCCGCCGATGGGCGCGCCCGGCAATTGGCGCAGTGGTTGAAAAACGAACTGCGCCAGGCGCTTTAGTTGCCGCGCTTGCACAGCAGGTAGGCAGCCAACAGGCCAATGGCGCCGACGGCCACACCTGCGGTGGTCCAGGGATGTTCCTGGGCGTAGTCGCGGGTGGCGATCCCGGTTTCACGGGTTTTGACTTTGACTTCTTCATAGGCATCGCTGAGCAGGCTGCGCGAGTGCTTCAGCGCGCTCTCGGCGTTGCCCTTGAGGGCCTTGAGGGTTTTGCGCGATTCGTCAGTCGCATCGTCCTTGAGGCTTTCCAGGGATTTGAGCAGGCTTTCGATCTCGGCTTCCATACTTTCCAGTGAGGCTTTGCGTAACGAGGTGTTGGCCATGTCGGCTCTCCTGCGGGGTGATGAATAGGCTGTGTAGGTTCCGACTGCGGCCTGTTGGGAAAGTGCAGAAAATCTGAACTTACCCCTTGGCATTGGCGCCCCAAGTAATAAGAAAAATCACTGCTAGGCTGTATTTCACAGCTAAAAAGGAGAGCGCCATGACCGATCATCACACCTACAAGAAAGTCGAACTGGTGGGTTCGTCGCCGAACAGCATCGAAGAGGCAATCAACAACGCGCTGGCCGAGGCGCACAAGAGCATCAAGCACCTGGAGTGGTTCGAAGTGACCGAAACCCGGGGTCATATCAAGGACGGTAAAGCGGCGCATTTCCAGGTCACCCTCAAGGTAGGTTTCCGGATTGCCAATAGTTGAAAGCTTGGGCTAGGCTCTGGAACTTGTGCGCTGGCCGAGTGCCATAGGAAGTGGCAAAGCGCTACAACTGTCTTGAGCCTCTGTCAGGCTGGCTTCAACGCCGCCTCTTTTGATCCGACCAGGGAATGTGACCGATGAAAAAACTAGTATTAGCTGCTGCTTTGTTGAGTCTTGCGGGAACTGCCCTTGCCGCCGGCAAGCCGTGCGAAGAGCTGAAAAGCGAGATCGCCGCGAAGATCGATGCCAAGGGCGCCACCCATTATTCGCTGGAAGTGGTCGACAAAGGCGCGGCGGCTGACGGCAAAGTGGTTGGCTCCTGCGAAGCCGGCACCAAGGAGATTGTCTACAAGCGCGGTTGAGCCTTTGTAGAAGCCCATTGAAAAGCCGACGCATCAGCGTCGGCTTTTTTGTGCCCGAAAGCCGCCTTAGCCCTTCATCACCTGTGCCAGCAACTCATAGGAGTGCAGGCGATCGGCGTGTTCGTACAGGTCACAGGTAAAGATCAGTTCATCGGCACCGGTCTGCTCGATCAGCACCTCCAGTTTGGCGCGGATCTTCGCTGGGCTGCCGATCATCGCCAACCCGAGGAAACTCGACACCGCCTCCTTCTCATGGGGCAGCCACAGGCCGTCCATGCTGTTGACCGGTTTGCGCTGGACCAGGCTCTGGCCGCGCATCAGGGCGAGAATCCGCTGGAACACCGAGGTGGCCAGGTAATCTGCGTGTTCATCGGTATCCGCCGCTACCAGAGGCACACCCAGCATCACGTAAGGCTTGTCGAGCACCGCGGAAGGCTTGAAGTGATTGCGATAGACGCGAATCGCCTCATGCATGTAGCGCGGTGCGAAATGCGAGGCGAAGGCGTAGGGCAAACCGCGTTCTCCGGCCAATTGCGCACTGAACAGGCTGGAGCCCAGCAGCCACACCGGTACGTTGGTGCCGGTGCCCGGCACCGCGATCACCCGTTGCTCCGGAGTACGCGGGCCCAGGTAGGCCATCAGTTCCGCCACGTCCTCGGGGAAATCGTCGGCGCTGCCGGAGCGTTCCCGGCGCAAGGCGCGGGCGGTCATCTGGTCGGAGCCCGGGGCGCGACCCAGGCCCAGGTCAATGCGTCCCGGGTACAGGCTTTCCAGGGTGCCGAACTGTTCGGCGATCACCAGCGGTGCGTGGTTGGGCAGCATGACCCCGCCGGAGCCGACGCGAATGCTCGATGTCCCGCCGGCCAGATAACCCAGCAACACTGAGGTGGCGGAGCTGGCGATGCCATCCATGTTGTGGTGTTCGGCGACCCAGAAGCGGGTGTAGCCGAACTTTTCCACGTGCTGCGCCAGGTCCAGGGAATTGCGCAGGGATTGCGCCGGGCTGCCGTCTTCACGGACGGGCACCAGATCGAGGGTCGAGAATTTAACAGCGGACAGCGGTTTCATAGGCCTGCTTCTCCATAGGGGTGCAGGCCTTTGTCATGAGCCAAAACCTGCCGAAGTCTGTAAGTCAGACTCATGCAATGTGGGCATATACCCGAGTTTCAATAGTCAGAGTGAATTTGTCGGGTAAATAGACGTCGCGCACACCGGCTGAACTTTGCCGTCGGATCTATCCTCAGAACCCTTAGGCAACAGAAACAAGCGCGGTGCGACCCTTCGCACCGGTTCTTGAGGAGAAAGAGATGAGTATCAAAAAGAAAGCCTCGGCTCATTGGGAAGGTGATCTGAAAACCGGCATCGGCTCGATCTCGACCGAAACCGGGGTATTGCGCGAGGCGCCCTATGGCTTCAAGGCACGTTTTGAAGGTGGCAAGGGCACCAATCCGGAAGAGTTGATCGGCGCGGCCCATGCAGGCTGCTTCTCCATGGCGTTTTCGATGATTCTCGGTGATGCCGGGCTCAAGGCGGACAGCATCGATACCCAGGCAGAAGTGACCCTGGACCAGGTCGATGGCGGCTTCGCCATCACGGCGGTGCACTTGATCCTCAAGGCGAAGATCCCCGGTGCCAGCCAGCAGCAGTTCGAGGAGCTGAGCAACAAGGCCAAGGAGGGTTGCCCGGTGTCCAAGGTGCTCAACGCCAAGATCAGCCTGGAAGCGACGCTGCTGGGTTGATCGTTGCGCCGGCAAGCCGGCTCCTGCTTCAGTTGGTAGGAGCCGGCTTGCCGGCGAATGCGTCTGTGCGGCGGACAAGAACCTGTGGTCGAATACGCGACTGCGGCTTCAGCGCACGCTCGTGCGCGCCGTAGCAAGGGAGCTTGAGATCATGAAACGTTTTGCCTTGGCGGTTGTTTGTTGTGCGCTGGCCACATCGACCTTCGCCGCCCCCAAGCACTGCGAGGAACTCAAGGCCGAGATCGAAGCCAAGATCCAGGCCCAGGGCGTTGCCTCCTACACGCTGGAAATCGTCACCAATGACGAGGTCCATGACAACAACATGGTGGTCGGCAGCTGTGAAAACGGCACGAAGAAGATCATCTATCAAAAGAATGATCGCTGAGCCCTGTCAGGGCACGCAGTTGACCATGCGCTCCTCGGCGACGATCTCGCGCCTGGCGTTGTACAGCCGGGCGCTGGGGGTGAACGCCAGGTTGCGCGCTTCCAGACGATAGCGCTGGCCGGCTTCAAAATGGTCGTAGCGCAGGCTCAGGTAGCACAGTCGCTCCTGGGGATCGGTGGTCATGCCCATGCCGCCGCCGAACACTTCGAAGTCGAAACGCACCATCAGCTCGTGGCTGCCGGGGCTGACCTGGAAGAAACGACCGTCTTGCAGGCGCTGGTTGTCCAGGCGCTCGGCCATGACCAGCTTGCCCCCCGGCGTCGGCGTGGCCAGGTCGATCCAGGCCTGTTGCGGATCGACGCTGGGCAGGGGCGTGCTGCAGGCACTGAGGGTGGCAAGGGCAAGGATCAGCAGAAGTGGGCGCATGAGGGAGGCCGAATCAGCGAAAGGCCCTCAGCATAACGCCGATCAACTGCGCTGGCAGCCCGTCTGCTGGGCTTTGCCCGGCAGGGTGTGCTGCTCATCAGCTTGCAGGTGGTTGTCCTGGGACGGCGTGAGGTTGATCCAGGCTTGCGCCGGCTCCGGCAGTGAGCAGCAACACGCGCATGGCGAAACTCCAGGCTGGCGAGATAGTCTTGCGGGCAGACTCTCTGTGGATGATTCCAATTGAATAGGCCGCGTTCAAGCCATGGGTTACTTGATCCTCTTTTGCGCTTTTTGTTTTCGGCCCTGACGCTTTTGCTGCTCAACGGTTGCAGCAGCGTTGCCTATTACAGCCAGTTGGCCAGTGGCCAGATGCAGCTGTTGCGGGCTCGCACCCCGGTGGCCCAGGTGGTCGCCGACCCCACCCGCGACCCGACCCTGCGGGCCCATCTGGCCCAGTCGCAACAGGCCCGTACCTTTGCCAGCCAGCATCTGCACCTGCCGGATAACAACAGCTACCGGCTGTACGTCGACATCGGCCGGCCCTATGTGGTGTGGAACGTGTTCGCTACCCCGGAGTTTTCCCTGAGCCCGCAAACCCATTGCTTCCCCATTGCCGGGTGCGTGGCCTATCGCGGCTACTACAGCCAGGGCGCCGCTCGGGGCGAGGCGGCGTTGCAGCAGCAAAAAGGCATGGATGTGGCGATCGGCGGTGTGGAGGCCTATTCGACCCTGGGCTGGTTCGATGACCCGATCATCAGCTCGATGATGCATTGGGGCGATGAGCGTCTGGCGACCCTGATCTTTCATGAGCTGGCGCACCAGCGCTTCTATGTGAAGGACGACACCGAGTTCAATGAGTCCTTCGCTACCTTCGTCGAGCAGGAAGGCACCCGACAGTGGCGGGCCTATCGTGGGCTGCCGCCCCAGGACGACGCCGATGTTCGTCAACGGGATCAGTTCATCCAGCTGTTACTGGAGGCTCGCAAACGCCTGGAGCAGCTGTATGCCCAACCCTTGTCCGCCGAGCAGATGCGCCAGCGCAAGGCCCAGGAATTCGAGGTGCTGCGCCGGGATTATCGGCAGTTGCGGGACCGCGAGTGGGCCGGCTCCAAGCGCTATGACGCCTGGATCAACGCACCGTTGAACAACGCCCGGCTGCTGCCCTTCGGTCTGTACGACCAATGGGTGCCGGCGTTTGCCACGCTGTTCAAGGCGGTGAATGGCGACTGGCCGGCGTTCTTCCTTGCAGTGGAGAAGCTGGGGCGCCTGCCGGCCGCGCAGCGCAAGGCTGATTTGCTGAAGCTGCAGAGCGCCTTCGCCGGCAAGCCGGCACCCACACCGGAGCTGTAGCAGTCGGCTTGCCGGCGAACAGCGGTTCTAACGCCGCAAAAACGCCTGATGCAACTCGGCCAGCGTCTCAAAATGATAGGCCGGAGCTTCTGCACTCAGCTCCTCACGGCTGCCGAATCCATACCCCACCGCCGCCGCATCCAGGCCATTGCGCTTGGCGCCGATCAGGTCGTGCTTGCGATCGCCGATCATCAGGGTGCTGGCGGGGTCCAGTTGTTCCTGCTCCAGCAAATGGGCGATCAGCTCCACTTTGTCGGTGCGGGTACCGTCCAGTTCGCTGCCGTAGATCACTTTGAAGTGGCGGGCGAAGTCGAAGTGGCGGGCGATTTCCCGGGCGAACACCCAGGGCTTGGAAGTGGCGATGTACAGCTGGCGCCCTTGCCCGCCGAGGGTTTCCAGCAGCGGCGCGACCCCGTCGAAGACCCGGTTTTCATACAGGCCGGTGACCTTGAAGCGTTCGCGATAGAAGTTCACCGCCTCCCAGGCCCGGGCTTCGTCGAAACCATAGAACTGCATGAAGGCCTGCAACAGTGGCGGGCCGATGAAGTGCTCGAGCTTGGTCAGGTCCGGCTCGTCGATCCCCAGCTTGCCCAGGGCGAACTGGATCGAGCGGGTAATGCCCTCGCGGGGATCGGTCAGGGTGCCGTCGAGGTCGAACAGGACGGTTTGGTAATGCATGGCAATTCCTCGGCAGTCAGTAGCAGATCAGGGACGGTCGTAGCCTTCGGCCAGGTGCAGGTCCTTGAGTTTCACGTAGTTGGCGGCGCTGTAGATGAAGAAGGCGCGCTCCTTGTCGGTCAGCAGACGCGCCTGCTTCACCGGGCTGCCGACGTAGAGAAAGCCGCTTTCCAGGCGCTTGCCCGGCGGTACCAGGCTGCCAGCGCCGACGATGACATCGTCTTCCACCACCGCGCCGTCCATGACGATGCTGCCCATGCCGATCAGCACCCGGCTGCCGATGCTGCAACCGTGGAGCATGACTTTGTGGGCGATGGTCACGTCATCGCCGATCAGCAGCGGGAAACCCTCGGGGTTGAAGGGGCCGGCGTGGGTGATGTGCAGCACGCTGGCATCCTGCACGCTGGTGCGCGCGCCGATGCGGATGCGGTGCATGTCGCCGCGGATCACGGTCAGGGGCCAGACCGAGCTGTCGGCGCCGATCTCGACATCGCCGATGACCACGGCCGAGTGGTCGACAAAGGCCCGTTCGCCCAGGTTCGGGGTGTGGTTCTGGTAGCTGCGAATGGCCAAGTGCAAATGCCTCTCTGAGATTTATTAATGGGGGCTATAGCTGCGGTGGCTGTCGATTGTAATTAAGATGGCTCAATGTTTCTTCCAGCCAAGGTGCCCACCGTGAGTGTGAACAACCCTCTTCTGCAGCCCTACGACCTGCCGCCGTTCTCGGCGATCCGCGCCGAGCATGTGCAGCCTGCCATCGAACAGATCCTGGCTGACAACCGCGCCGCTATCGCTGAGATCCTCAAGACCCAGGCTACCCAGCCCACCTGGGCCGGCCTGGTGCTGGCCATGGACGAACTCAATGATCGCCTGGGTGCTGCCTGGAGCCCGGTCAGCCACCTCAACGCGGTGTGCAACAGCGCCGAACTGCGTGAAGCCTACGAGGCCTGCCTGCCGGCTCTGAGCGCCTACTCCACGGAAATGGGCCAGAACCGCGAGCTGTTCCAGGCCTTTGACGCCTTGGCCAAGAGCCCGGAAGCTGCCGGTTTCGACGTGGCTCAGAAGACCATCCTCGAACACTCCCTGCGGGATTTCCGCCTGTCGGGCATCGACCTGCCGCCCGAGCAGCAAAAGCGTTATGCCGAGGTGCAGAGCAAGCTGTCGGAGCTGGCCAGCCGTTTCTCCAACCAGTTGCTGGACGCTACCCAGGCCTGGACCAAGCACATCACCGACGTAGCGGCCCTGTCCGGGCTGACCGATTCGGCCAAGGCGCAGATGGCCGCCGCGGCCCAGGCCAAAGGCCTGGATGGCTGGCTGATCACCCTGGAATTCCCCAGCTACTACGCGGTGATGACTTACGCCCAGGACCGTGCCCTGCGCGAAGAAGTCTATGCCGCCTACTGCACCCGAGCGTCGGACCAAGGCCCTAATGCCGGTCAGAACGATAACGGCCCGGTGATGGAAGAGATCCTCGACCTGCGTCAGGAATTGGCCAAACTCCTGGGTTTTGCCAGCTTCTCCGAGCTGAGCCTGGCCACCAAGATGGCCGAGTCCAGCGATCAGGTGCTGAGTTTCCTGCGGGACCTGGCCAAGCGCAGCAAGCCGTTTGCCGCCCAGGACCTGGAACAGCTGCGGGCTTATGCCGCCGAACAGGGCTGCGCTGACCTGCAAAGCTGGGACAGTGGCTTCTACGGCGAGAAGCTGCGGGAACAACGTTACAGCGTGTCCCAGGAAGCCCTGCGGGCCTACTTCCCTATCGACAAGGTGCTCGGCGGCCTGTTCGCCATTGTCCAGCGCCTGTACGGCATCGAGATTGCCGAGCAGCAAGGCTTCGACAGCTGGCACCCGGATGTACGGCTGTTCGAAATCAAGGAAAACGGCCAGCACGTCGGCCGCTTCTTCTTCGACCTCTATGCCCGCTCCAACAAGCGTGGCGGTGCCTGGATGGACGGTGCCCGCGACCGTCGCCGCACGGTTGACGGTGTGTTGCAGAGCCCGGTGGCCAACCTGGTGTGCAACTTCACCCCGGCCGATAGCGGCAAGCCTGCACTCTTGACCCACGACGAAGTCACCACCCTGTTCCACGAGTTCGGTCACGGCCTGCACCACCTGCTGACCCGGGTCGAGCATGCCGGTGTCTCCGGGATCAACGGCGTGGCCTGGGACGCGGTAGAACTGCCGAGCCAGTTCATGGAGAACTGGTGCTGGGAGCCGGAAGGCCTGGCACTGATTTCCGGCCACTACGAAAGCGGCGAACCGCTGCCCCAGGACCTGCTGCAGAAGATGCTCGCGGCGAAGAACTTCCAGTCCGGGCTGATGATGGTGCGCCAGTTGGAGTTCTCCCTATTCGACTTCGAACTGCACGCCACCCACGGCGACGGCCGCAGCGTGCTGCAAGTGCTGGAAACCGTGCGCGATGAGGTTTCGGTGATGCGTCCGCCGGCCTACAACCGCTTTCCCAACAGCTTCGCCCACATCTTCGCTGGCGGTTATGCCGCGGGTTACTACAGCTACAAGTGGGCGGAAGTGCTGTCGGCCGATGCCTTCTCCAAGTTCGAGGAAGACGGTGTGCTCAACCCGGCCACCGGGCGAGCGTTCCGTGAGGCGATCCTGGCCCGTGGCGGCTCCCAGGAGCCGATGGTGCTGTTCGTCGATTTCCGCGGACGGGCGCCGTCGATTGACGCACTCTTGCGCCACAGCGGCCTCAGCGAGGACGCGGCAGCATGAGTGACGCACCCGTGAAGACCAAGAAACGCTTTATCGCCGGGGCGGTGTGCCCGGCGTGCAGTGAGCAGGACAAGCTGATGATGTGGAGTGAGGACGACGTACCCCATCGCGAGTGCGTGGCCTGTGGCTACTCCGACACCCTCAACGAGCAGGGCCTGTCGGTGCCCAAGGAACTCGGGACTCGGGTCAATAGCGCGACGCCCAAGGTGGCTGACACCAAGGTGCAATCGGTGCAGTTCTTCCCCAACCCCAAGTTGAAGAAAAAAACCGACTGACCACGCAAGAAAAAACCGGCTCCCCTGCAGGAGCCGGCTTGCCGGCGAATCGACTCGCCCCCTTCCCTCGTCCCCTGCGCTTTCGCGAGCACGCTCGCTCCTACACAGGCTGTTGTGCTCAGTGGCTCAGCGGTTTGCTGACCCCCACCGTCTCGAACCAGCTCTTCACCGAACAGGTGGCGAACACGCTGGTGCTGCAATCACCGTTGGCCAGCGCGGTGCGCAGTTTGTCGACATCGGCCTGCATCATGTAGCGAATGCCGTCCTTGAAGTGGGAACTGTCGCCAAACCCGCCTTGGGTCATCTCATTCAGCGCTTCCTCTTTGCTCCAGCCCTGGACCACCACTCGATACATGGCGGACATCAGGCCGGTGCGGTCCGAACCATGTTTGCAGTGCATCAGCACCGGGCCTTGGGCTTCGGCGCTCTGGATCGCGCGCAGGGCCTTGAGCACGTCGGCGTCGTCCACATGGTTGGTGCGATAAGGCAACTGCACTTGATGGATGCCGGGGGCTGACAGCCAGCTGGCGTCGGACTCCGGCAGGAAGTTGATCACGGTCCCTACCTTGAGTTGTTCCAGCAGCGGCACGGCATCTTTGTCCGGCAGGGCGCTGCGGTACAGGGTCGGTGACATCTGGTACAGGTTGTACTGCTTCTCCACGGGCTGGGCCCATTGCCCCGGGCGGCTGGAAGGGGCATCGGCGGCCTGCGTCTGTGGGCCGGCCAGCAGCGCCAGCAACGACAGGCAAAGTGCAGGAATGAAGCGGGTTCTCGACATGTGCGGGGGTCACTGATGAGGGGGGACGATGCCCTGCAGTGTCGTGTCCGTCCGGTCAAAGCCCCGTGAGCCCACTGTCAAAGAAACGTGAAGCTGATACGTGATTTTCCGCCGCTTCTGATCTTTTTTTCGCCTGAAACGATTTATCCGAATGCTTAGCCTGCTACCATTTGTAACCAAATTTTGCTGATGTGTTGATAAAAACCGGGTCTTGCCCGGCTTTCTGCGTTGCCAAAACACAAAGTCGCGCCATGACGCGGCTGACCATTCCATCAATGCCTGATGAGGTGCACCCATGTCTGATCAAGATCGAGACAACCCGCGGCGTGAGTTTTTGCGTAAATCCTTGACCTTGATCCCTGTGGTCACTGTCGCCAGTACCGGCCTGGGCAGTTCCATGCTGGCGGCCGCCCCCGAGACTGCCGCCCCTGCCAGGCCGGTGGCGTCGGGCAAGCTGCCCAGCGGCAGCCAGAACTATGAGCCCAGTTACTTCAGTGCCGAAGAGTGGGCCTTCATCAAGGCGGCGGTGGAACGCCTGATCCCGGCGGACGAAATGGGGCCAGGTGCCCTGGAAGCCGGGGTGCCGGAGTACATCGACCGACAAATGAACACGCCCTACGCCGCCGGCGCCCTGTGGTACATGCAAGGCCCGTTCAAGGCCGACGCCGCGCCGGAGATGGGTTGGCAGAGCAAGCTGGTGCCCAAGGAGATCTATCGCCTGGGCATTGCCGCTGTGGATGCATGGTGCAAAGACCTCAAAGGTCATGTTTTTGCTGCGCAAGACAGCGCTACCCGAGACGCTTTGCTCAAGCAGCTGGAGGCCGGAACCCCGCAGTTCGATGCGCTCCCGGCCAAGCTTTTCTTCAATCTGCTGCTGCAGAACACCAAGGAAGGCTTCTTCAGCGATCCGATCCACGGTGGCAATAAAGGCCTGGTGGGCTGGACCCTGATCGGCTTTCCCGGCGCTCGCGCCGATTTCATGGATTGGGTGGAACGCAACGAGCAATACCCCTTCCCGGCAGTATCGATTCGCGGCGAGAGGGCTTGAGCATGGCAACAGTGATGAAGAAGGTCGACGCAGTGATCGTCGGTTTTGGCTGGACCGGCGCGATCATGGCCAAGGAGCTGACCGAAGCCGGGCTCAACGTGCTGGCGCTGGAGCGCGGGCCGATGCAGGACACCTACCCCGACGGCAGTTATCCCCAGGTGATCGACGAACTCACCTACAGCGTGCGCAAGAAACTCTTCCAGGACATTTCCAAAGAGACGGTGACCATCCGCCACAGCGTCAACGACGTGGCCCTGCCCAACCGGCAACTTGGCGCCTTCCTGCCGGGCAATGGTGTGGGCGGCGCCGGCCTGCACTGGTCCGGCGTGCACTTTCGGGTCGACCCCATCGAGCTGCGCATGCGCAGCCACTACGAAGAACGCTACGGTAAGAACTTCATTCCCAAGGACATGACCATCCAGGACTTCGGCGTCAGCTATGAAGAGCTGGAGCCGTTCTTCGACTATGCGGAAAAGGTCTTCGGCACTTCGGGTCAGGCCTGGACAGTGAAGGGCCAATTGGTGGGCGACGGCAAGGGCGGCAACCCTTATGCGCCGGATCGCTCGGACCACTTCCCCCTGGAGTCGCAGAAGAACACCTATTCCGCACAGCTGTTTCAGAAAGCAGCCAATGAGGTGGGTTACAAACCCTACAACCTGCCGTCGGCCAATACCTCGGGGCCTTACACCAACCCCTATGGCGCGCAGATGGGACCGTGCAACTTCTGCGGTTTCTGCAGTGGCTATGTCTGCTACATGTATTCCAAGGCATCGCCCAACGTGAACATTCTGCCGGCCCTCAAACCGCTGCCGAACTTCGAGTTGCGTGCCAATTCCCACGTGCTCAAGGTCAATCTCGACAGCAGCAAGACCCTCGCCACTGGCGTGACCTACGTCGATGGCCAGGGCCGGGAGATCGAACAGCCGGCGGATCTGGTGATCCTCGGCGCCTTCCAGTTTCACAACGTGCGCCTGATGCTGCTGTCGGGCATCGGCAAGCCCTACGACCCGATCACCGGTGAAGGTGTGGTGGGCAAGAACTTCGCCTACCAGAACATGGCCACCATCAAGGCCTACTTCGACAAGGACGTGCACACCAACAACTTCATCGGCGCCGGCGGCAACGGTGTGGCGGTGGACGACTTCAACGCCGACAACTTCGACCACGGTCCCCATGGTTTCGTCGGTGGTTCGCCGTTCTGGGTCAACCAGGCCGGCAGCCGGCCCATCGCCGGGACTTCCAACCCGCCGGGCACCCCGACCTGGGGCAGCGCCTGGAAGAAGGCCACCGCCGATTACTACACCCATCAGGTATCCATGGACGCTCACGGAGCGCATCAGTCCTACCGTGGCAACTACCTGGATCTGGACCCGGTGTACCGCGATGCCTACGGTTTGCCTCTGCTGCGGATGACGTTCGACTGGCAGGAAAACGACATCAAGATGAACCGTTTCATGGTCGAGAAGATGGGCAAGATCGCCGAGGCGATGAACCCCAAGGCCATTGCCTTACTGGGCAAGAAGGTCGGTGAGCACTTCAACACCGCGTCCTACCAGACCACCCACTTGAACGGTGGCGCGATCATGGGCACCGACCCCAAGACCAGCGCCCTGAACCGCTACCTGCAAAGCTGGGACGTGCACAACGTCTTCGTTCCCGGGGCTTCGGCCTTTCCTCAGGGCCTGGGTTACAACCCTACGGGCCTGGTGGCGGCGCTGACCTACTGGTCGGCCCGGGCGATCCGCGAGCAGTACCTGAAAAACCCCGGCCCGCTGGTTCAGGCATAAGGAGCGATGACCATGAAAGCACTCGTTATCGCTACCCTGGCGCTGCTGGGCAGCGTCTCTGTCAACGCCGCCGAAGTGGATCAGCAAGCGCTGGTGCAGCAGGGCGAATACCTGGCCCGTGCCGGTGACTGCGTGGCCTGCCACACCGCCAAGGACGGCAAGCCGTTCGCCGGCGGGCTACCGATGGAAACCCCCATCGGGGTGATCTATTCCACCAATATCACCCCCGACAAGACCGGCATCGGTGACTACAGCTTCGAGGACTTCGACCAGGCCGTGCGCCATGGCGTGGCCAAGAACGGCAGCACCCTGTATCCGGCCATGCCCTTCCCGTCCTATGCCCGGGTCAGCGACGCCGACATGCAGGCGCTGTACGCCTACTTCATGAAAGGTGTGGCGCCAGTGGTCAGGGACAACCAGGACAGCGACATTCCCTGGCCCCTGAGCATGCGCTGGCCGCTGTCGATCTGGCGCTGGATGTTCGCCCCAAGTGTGGAGACCCCGGCGCTCGCGACCGGCAGCGATCCGGTGATCAGCCGCGGTGCCTACCTGGTGGAGGGCCTGGGCCACTGCGGCGCCTGCCATACACCACGGGCCCTGACCATGCAGGAGAAGGCCCTGAGCGCCAGCGAGGGCAGCGCCTTCCTCTCCGGCAGCGCACCGTTGGAGGGCTGGATCGCCAAGAGCCTGCGCGGTGACCACAAGGATGGCCTGGGCAGCTGGAGCGAAGAGCAGCTGGTGCAGTTCCTCAAGACCGGCCGCAGTGATCGCAGTGCGGTGTTTGGCGGCATGAGCGATGTGGTGGTGCACAGCATGCAGTACATGAGCGAGAACGATCTGACGGCAATCGCCCGCTACCTCAAGTCCCTGCCGGCCAATGATCCCCAGGACCAGCCGCACCCGTACGACAAGCAGGTGGCCGAGGCCCTGTGGAAAGGTGACGACAGCCAGCCGGGCGCGGCGGTGTACATCGACAACTGCGCAGCCTGCCACCGTACCGACGGCCAGGGTTACACCCGGGTGTTCCCGGCGCTGGCGGGCAACCCGGTGCTGCAATCGGCGGATGCCACCTCGCTGATCAACATCGTGCTCAAGGGCGGCACCTTGCCGGCTACCCACAGCGCGCCTTCGACCTTCACCATGCCGCCCTTTGCCTGGCGCCTGTCGGACCAGGAGGTGGCCGATGTGGTCAACTTCATTCGCGGCAGCTGGGGCAACCAGGGTTCGGCGGTGAAGCCCGGGGATGTGGCGGCGCTGCGCAATGGCGACCTGCAGAGCACCTCCAATGATGATCTGGGGCAGGTCACCCGCCACTAGCCCCAAGGCCGGCGCTCGGCGCGGGCGCCGGCCCGGGGTGGCTGTTCAGCCCTGGGTGAAGCGCTGGATGCCCAAGCGGCTTTCCAGCTGATAGCCGGCGATGCAGTCCGCCAGACCTGCATTCGTCAGGTCCTCCCAGCTTGCGGGGAGCAGGCCGATGCCGTCGTGGTAGGGGCTCCAGCACACCTCGGCGAACTTCGGGTCCGCTTCATCGAAGGGGTGCTGGCCGCTCACCGCGGCCTTTTCGATGTCCTGGGTGCACAGCTCGAATTCACAGGCCAGGCCCCAGAGCTGGCCATCGGGCGCCCTGACGATGATCAGGTCGGCGCCTTGTTCGTAGCTGGGGAGGTAGGCATCCGCCGCGTAGAAGATCTTTTCCAGCCTGCCAAGTGTCCTGGGCATGTTTGCGCTCCTGTTCTTTGAGCCTGCCTTATACCCCAACGCCACAAAACTGTAGGAGCCGGCTTGCCGGCGAAGGTGCGGCCTGCGTCGCGCTGGGGAGCGTTCACTTGCGGGGGTGGGTTTCGGTCCGGCGGTGCTGGCCAGATAAATCCGACTCCATTACTGTGTGTTCATACAGTAATGGAGCGCTCCCATGTCCACCCCCTTGCCTCCCCGTGGTCGCGGTACCGCGAGCAACCCGCACAATCGTTTCGCGCCCAATCGTTCGGTGGCCGAGGATGACGGTTGGTACCAGGAGGTGCCGCTGACCCAGGGCACCGAGGTACGTTTTGAAACGGCGAAATCCATCATTACCCGCAACAGTTCGCCGGACCTGCCCTTCGATCGCTCGATCAACCCCTATCGCGGTTGTGAGCACGGCTGCATCTATTGTTATGCGCGGCCCAGCCATGCCTATTGGGATATGTCTCCCGGGCTGGACTTTGAAACCAAGCTGATCGCCAAGAGCAACACCGCGGCCTTGCTGGAGCAGCAACTGTCCAAGCCCGGCTATCGTTGCGCACCGATCAACCTGGGGTCCAATACCGACCCCTACCAACCCATCGAGCGCGAGCAGCAACTGACCCGACGTACCCTGGAAGTGCTGCTGCGCTATCGGCACCCGGTGACCATCGTCACCAAGGGCTCGCTGATCCTGCGGGACCTGGACCTGCTGGTCGAGCTGGCCCGGCAGCGGCTGGTGGCGGTGATGATCAGCCTGACCACCCTGGACGATGAGTTGAAGCGCATTCTCGAACCCCGGGCCGCGGCGCCCAAGGCGCGTTTGCGGGCGATCCGGGTGATGCGCGCAGCGGGCATCCCGGTGGGGGTGCTGTGCTCGCCGATGATTCCGATGATCAACGACAGCGAGTTGGAAAGCCTGCTCAGTGAGGCCCATGCCGCCGGGGCGCAAAGCGCGGCCTACATGATGCTGCGGTTGCCCCTGGAAGTGGCGCCGCTGTTCGAGGAGTGGCTGGCGGCCCATTACCCGAAGCGGGCCGCCCATGTGCTCAGCCTGATCCGCCAGAGCCGGGGTGGTGAGCTCTACGACAGCCGTTTTGGCAGCCGCATGCGCGGTGAAGGGCCCTTCGCCGATCTGCTGGCCCAGCGTTTCGCCAAGGCGCTCAAGCGCCTGGGGCTCGATCGGCGCGAAGGCTTCGATCTGGATTGCTCGGCCTTTTGTCCGCCGGGTGGGCAGATGTCGTTGCTGTGAGAAACATTGGCCTATGGTTGACTAGCGGATGTTGCTGGCGCAGGTACGCTGGTCACCTTTTGACATCGACCATAGTGGCGTTCTAGAGCGTTCCATTCAGTTTGAGTTAAGTTTTTACCGCTACCTTGTCCATCAAGTGACCGATGGGTCGCGGTTGGCGGCCCGGTTATTTTTTAATCGATTACTGGCGTCGTGCCGGATAATTCTGGAAAATTCACCAAATCCGACAGAGAGGCTGAATCATGAGTGACAAGGATAAACAGCCGTTGGCTGCGTCGGCTCCCGCACCCACCGAGGTTGCCGAAACTGCCGATGCAGCGCTGCAGCATATCGTTGACGGCTTTTTGCATTTTCATCATGAAGTCTTCCCGCAGCAGGAAGAATTGTTCAAGAAACTCGCCACCGCCCAGCGGCCACGGGCGATGTTCATTGCTTGCGCGGATTCGCGCATCGTTCCCGAACTCATCACCCAGAGCTCTCCCGGCGACCTGTTCGTGACCCGCAACGTGGGCAACGTGGTGCCGCCCTATGGGCAGATGAACGGCGGCGTTTCCACCGCGATCGAATACGCGGTGCTGGCCCTTGGGGTGCACCACATCATCGTTTGCGGGCACTCGGACTGCGGTGCCATGCGTGCGGTGCTCAATCCGCAAAGCCTGGAGAAGATGCCCACGGTCAAGGCCTGGCTGCGGCATGCCGAAGTGGCGCGGACCATGGTCCACGAGAACTGCGACTGCGCCGACGAATCCTCCAGCATGCATGTGCTGACCGAGGAGAACGTCATCGCCCAGTTGCAGCACCTGCGCACCCACCCTTCCGTGGCTTCGCGCATGGCCAACGGCCAATTGTTCATCCATGGCTGGGTCTATGACATCGAGACCAGTTCGATCAAGGCCTACGACGCGGACAAGGGCTGTTTCCTGCCGCTCGATGGCACTCATCCGATCCCCGTGGCGACGCCCAAAGCGCGCTTCTGAATCCTCCTAAACCCCTGTGAGGTTGTGGTCAGGGCCGCCGTTCGCGCGGCCCGGCTTTGCCACGCCTGAAGAAAATGTCGGGAGAAAAGTCATGCGTGCAGCACAGCTGAAAAATGTCCTGCCCCGGGAGCTGTTGGCCTCCGTGGTGGTGTTCCTGGTGGCCCTGCCCCTGTGCATGGGGATTGCCATCGCCTCGGGCCTGCCGCCGGCCAAGGGCCTGATCACCGGGATCATCGGCGGCCTGGTGGTGGGCTGGCTGGCGGGCTCGCCGTTGCAGGTCAGCGGTCCGGCCGCGGGGCTGGCGGTGCTGGTGTTCGAACTGGTGCGCCAGCACGGTGTGGCCATGCTCGGGCCGATCCTGCTGTTGGCGGGGCTGCTGCAATTGCTGGCCGGGCGTCTGCGCCTGGGGTGCTGGTTCCGGGTCACGGCGCCGGCGGTGGTCTACGGCATGCTGGCCGGGATTGGTGTGTTGATCGTGCTGTCCCAGATGCATGTGATGCTCGATGCCGCGCCCCAGGCCTCGGGGCTGGCTAACCTTGTCGGTTTCCCTCAGGCGCTGGCCCAGGCCTTGCCGAGCCTGGGTTGGCAGGCGGGTTTGCTGGGGTTGTCGACCATCGCGGTGATGTGGGGTTGGGACAAGTGGCGGCCGCAATCGCTGCGCTTCATTCCCGGGGCTTTGCTGGGGGTGGGCTTGGCGACCCTGGCCAGCCTGTTCCTGGCCCTGGAGGTGAAGCGGGTCGAGGTGCCGGCCAACCTGAGCGAGGCCATCGACTGGCTGCGCCCCGCCGATCTGCTCAATCTGGCGGACCCCAATCTGCTGATCGCGGCCTTCGCCGTGGCCTTTATTGCCAGCGCCGAGACCTTGCTGTCGGCCGCCGCGGTGGATCGCATGCACAGCGGGGTGCGTTCGGACTTCGATCGTGAACTGTCGGCCCAGGGCGTGGGCAATATGCTCTGCGGCCTGCTTGGGGCCTTGCCGATGACCGGGGTCATTGTGCGCAGCTCGGCCAATGTCCAGGCCGGGGCCCAGACCCGCTATTCGACGATCTTCCATGGTGTTTGGCTGCTGGGTTTTGTCCTGCTGCTGTCCAGCGTGCTACAGAGCATTCCGGTGGCGAGCCTGGCCGGCGTGCTGGTCTATACCGGCTTCAAGCTGGTGGACCTGAAAGTCTTTCGCGGCCTCGGGCGCTACGGGCGGATGCCGATGCTGACTTACGCGGTGACTGCCCTGGCGATTGTCTTCAGCGATCTGCTGACCGGGGTGCTGATTGGCTTTGCCCTGACGCTGGCCAAGCTGGCGTTCAAGGCCTCGCGCTTGAAGATCAGCCTGATCGACCTTCCCGCGGCCGGCGAGATGGAGTTGCGTCTGATGGGGGCGGCGACCTTTCTCAAGGTGCCGGCTCTGACTCGGGTTCTGGCGAGCATTCCACCGGCGACGACGGTGCATGTGCCTCTCAACCACCTCAGTTACATCGATCACGCCTGCCTGGAACTGCTGGAGGAATGGACTCGGGCCAATCAGGCCAAGGGTTCGCGGTTGGTGATCGAGGCGCGGGGCTTGAAGCGTCGCCTGGAGGGGCGTTTGAGTAGCGGTGGCGGGGTTGGAGTGGCGTCGGCAAGAGTCTGATATCGGGGGCGGGGCTTGGCCCCTTCGCCACAAGGCTCGTTGCGAGCCTTGCTGGCGAGGAGTGGGGTCAGGCGGCGGGCTGGTCGAGCTCCAGTTCCACGCCCAGCTGGCGGGACAGGCAGGGCCAGCGTTTCCAGGCGGCCTCGGTGTCCGGGCTGTTGAGTTTGTCGCGGTAGGCTTCTACCGATTCCAGAGCGAAGCTTTCTTCGTCGAGCATGGCGTCGACCGCGTGGTGCACCGCTTCGTCCAGCTGGTTGGCGAAGGTTTCGCCGATCAGTTGGTGGGCGATGAGATTGGCAACCGTCATGTCCAGGGGGATCAGCGGACGGCCGAAGTGCTTGATGTACAGGTCGTTGACCTCTTCCACCAGGCGCAGTGCCAGGTAGGCTTCGTCCAGCAGGCTGTCGAGACCGATGTGGCCGTCCATGATGGCCGGTGGCTGGAGGAAAAATTGCTCGGCGATCTTCAGTACCGGTTTGATCTGCGATTCGATGCCGGCTTCACGGGCCACCGCATTGGCGGCGTCCAGCAGGTCCGGAACCTGGTCAATGTAGGCGCTGACGAAACGGGTCATGACGCCCTTGGCGTCGACTTCGGGCAGCTGGATGGCGGGGTGCAGGTGAGGCAGTTGCGTTTCCAACTGACGGGTCAGAAGGCCTGTGCTGGCTTCGTGTTGCCGGGCCAGTTGGATCTGCTCGCGCAATGCGGCGGTGTTCATGAAAACTCCAGGGAACAAGGGCAGTTGAATAGGGAGAACATAAGTTAGCCTGCTTACGAAAATGCTTAAGACGCATTTGTCATAATTATTTCATGCTTAGTCACCACGGTTATATCGTTTCGCCATCCAGCGCACTCGATCCCTTTTGTGCCGTGGCCTGCAAACCTCCTTTCCAGTGTTTCAGCTGATTTACGCCCTCGCGTTGCGAGGTGAGAGTCGCTGTCTATACTCGCCATTGTATGAAGTTAGCTGATGACGCCCGACTGCAAATGCAGCGAGGCCCGGCCGGTTTAAGTTCGTAGTCTAGGCAGCCGCTCCCTTGCCGCAGGTGTTAAGCCGGCGGGATAACAAGAACGATAAGGGGAACCCGCAATGATGCGACATCCACATGTCTGGATGGGCCTCCTGTTGTGGTCGATATTCAGCCAGGCGCAAGCCGCCTGGACGGTGAATATGACGCCTGGGGCTACCGAGATAAGCCACGCGGTATTCGACCTGCACATGACCATCTTCTGGATCTGTGTGGTGATCGGCGTCATCGTCTTCGGCGCGATGTTCTGGTCAATGATCGTTCACCGCCGCTCCACCGGCCAGGTCCCGGCCAAGTTCCACGAAAGCACCACCGTGGAAATCCTCTGGACCATCATCCCCTTCCTGATCCTGGTGGCCATGGCCGTACCGGCGACAGCGACCCTGATCAAGATGTACGACACCAGCGAGCCGGATGTGGACATCCAGATCACCGGCTACCAGTGGAAGTGGCACTACAAATACCTCGGCCAGGATGTGGAGTTTTTCAGCAACCTGGCCACCCCCGCCGAGCAGATCCACAACAAGAGCGTCAAGGGCGAGCACTACCTGCTGGAAGTCGACCAGCCCCTGGTGCTGCCGGTGGGGGCCAAGGTGCGGTTCCTGGTGACCGCTGCCGATGTCATCCACTCCTGGTGGGTGCCGGCCTTTGCGGTCAAGCGTGATGCCATCCCGGGTTTCGTCAACGAAGCCTGGACCCGGGTCGACAAGCCCGGCATCTACCGCGGCCAGTGCGCTGAACTGTGCGGCAAGGACCACGGCTTCATGCCGATCGTGGTGGAGGTCAAGAGTCAGGCCGACTACGACACCTGGATGGGCGAGCGCAAGGCCGAGGCCGCCAAGCTCAAGGAGCTCACCAGCAAGGAATGGACCCTCGATGAACTGGTGGCCCGTGGCGACAAGATCTACCACACCACCTGTGTCGCCTGTCACCAGGCGGAAGGCCAGGGCCTGCCGCCGATGTTCCCGGCCCTCAAGGGCTCGAAGATCGCCACCGGACCCAAGGAGGCTCACCTGAGCCTGGTGTTCCACGGCAAGCCGGGTACCGCCATGGCCGCCTTCGGCAAGCAGCTGTCGGAAGTCGACATCGCTGCGGTCGTCACTTACGAGCGCAACGCTTGGGGCAACAACAAGGGCGACATGGTCACGCCAAAAGAAGTGCTGGCGCTGAAACAGGCGGAAAGCAAATGAGCCGGCTTATTGGGTATTTCCGCAACCGCTCGGGGTGCAGTGTCCCTGAGCGTCCAGCCCACCCGTTTGCAGGAGACAGGGCATGAGTGCAGTGATCGATGACCACGGCCACGCCGGCCATGATGACCACGCCCATGGCCCGGCCAAGGGCCTGATGCGCTGGGTGCTGACCACCAACCACAAGGACATCGGGACCCTGTACCTGTGGTTCAGCTTCTGCATGTTCCTGCTCGGTGGTTCGTTCGCCATGGTGATCCGCGCCGAGCTGTTCCAGCCCGGGCTGCAGATCGTCGAGCCGGCGTTCTTCAACCAGATGACTACCATGCACGGTCTGGTGATGGTCTTCGGCGCGGTGATGCCGGCCTTTGTCGGCCTGGCCAACTGGATGATCCCGCTGATGATCGGCGCGCCGGACATGGCCCTGCCGCGGATGAACAACTTCAGTTTCTGGTTGCTGCCGGCGGCCTTCCTGCTGCTGGTCTCGACCCTGTTCATGCCAGGTGGCGGGCCAAACTTCGGCTGGACCTTCTACGCCCCGCTGTCCACCACCTACGCCCCGGAAAGCGTGACCTTCTTCATCTTCGCCATCCACCTGATGGGCATCAGTTCGATCATGGGGGCGATCAACGTGATCGCCACCATCCTCAACCTGCGTGCCCCGGGCATGACCCTGATGAAGATGCCGCTGTTCGTCTGGACCTGGCTGATCACCGCCTTCCTGCTGATCGCGGTGATGCCGGTGCTGGCCGGTTGCGTGACCATGATGCTGATGGACATCCACTTCGGCACCAGCTTCTTCAGCGCCGCCGGCGGTGGTGACCCGGTCCTGTTCCAGCACGTGTTCTGGTTCTTCGGCCACCCCGAGGTGTACATCATGATCCTGCCGGCCTTCGGCGCCGTCAGCTCGATCATCCCCACCTTCAGCCGCAAGCCGCTGTTCGGCTACACCTCGATGGTCTATGCCACCGGGGCCATTGCCTTCCTGTCGTTCATCGTCTGGGCGCACCACATGTTCGTGGTGGGCATCCCGCTGGTGGGCGAACTGTTCTTCATGTACGCCACGCTGCTGATTGCCGTGCCCACCGGGGTCAAGGTGTTCAACTGGGTCAGCACCATGTGGCAGGGCGCGCTGACGTTCGAGACGCCGATGCTGTTCGCCGTGGCCTTTGTCATTCTGTTCACCATTGGCGGCTTTTCCGGGTTGATGCTGGCCATCGCCCCGGCGGACTTCCAGTACCAGGACACCTACTTCGTGGTGGCGCATTTCCACTACGTGCTGGTGCCGGGGGCGATCTTCGGGATCTTCGCCTCGGCCTATTACTGGTTGCCCAAGTGGACCGGTCACATGTACGACGAAACCCTGGGCAAGCTGCACTTCTGGCTGTCCTTCGTTGGCATGAACATGGCCTTCTTCCCCATGCACTTCGTCGGGCTGGCGGGCATGCCGCGACGGATTCCGGACTACAACCTGCAGTTCGCCGACTTCAACATGGTGTCCTCCATCGGTGCCTTCACCTTTGGCGCGACGCAGATCTTTTTCCTGTTCATCGTCATCAAGTGCATTCGCGGCGGCAAACCGGCCCCGGCCAAACCGTGGGAAGGGGCCGAGGGGCTGGAGTGGAGCATTCCATCGCCGGCGCCGTACCACACCTTCGTCACGCCACCGGAAGTGAAATGAACATCTGTGTTGTAGGAGCGAGCTTGCTCGCGAAGGCGCCAGAAGGTGGTGTCCGGTTCGCCGGCAAACCGGCTCCTACAGGTTCGGGAGGACGTTGAGATGGCCGATGTCTCGCTGAAGAAGCTGGTCACCCGCCTGTTGCTGGTGGTGGTGGCGATGTTCGTCTTCGGCTTTGCTCTGGTGCCGATCTACGACGTGATGTGCAAGGCCTTGGGCATCAATGGCAAGACCGGCGGGCAGTACGCGGACCAGGGGCAGCAGATCGATGCTTCGCGCCAGGTGCGGGTGCAGTTCCTGTCCACCAATGCCATCGACATGGTCTGGGAGTTCTACCCCAAGTCCGATGACATCGTGGTCCACCCGGGGGCGGTTAACGAGATGGTCTTCATCGCCCGCAACCCCAGCGATCACCCGATGAGCGCCCAGGCCATTCCGAGCATTTCCCCCAGCAGCGCGGCCATGTACTTCCACAAGACCGAGTGCTTCTGCTTTACCCAGCAGGTGCTGCAGCCCGGGGAGAAGATCGAGATGCCGGTGCGTTTCATCGTTGACCGCGACATGCCCAAGGATGTGAAGCACCTGACGCTGGCTTACACGCTGTTCGATATCACCGCGCGTCATCCACCGGTGGCGGCTACCGCCAAGACCGGGGGATAGACGATCTGGCGTGCCCGATAAGGAGAACAACCCATGGCGACTCATGAGCACTATTACGTTCCTGCCCAGAGCAAGTGGCCGATCATTGCGACGGTGGGCATGTTCGTCACCGTGTTCGGCCTGGCGACCTGGTTCAACGACCTCAAGGCGGCGCGCCCGGAATCCCATGGCCCGCTGATCTTTTTCGTCGGCGGCCTGCTGCTGGCCTACATGCTGTTCGGCTGGTTTGGCGCGGTGATCAAGGAAAGCCGCGCCGGCTTGTACAGCGCTCAGCTCGACCGCTCGTTCCGCTGGGGCATGAGCTGGTTCATCTTTTCCGAAGTGATGTTCTTCCTGGCCTTCTTCGGCGCGCTGTTCTATGTGCGGCACCTGTCCGGACCCTGGCTCGGTGGTGAGGGGCACAAGGGCATCGCCCATATGCTCTGGCCGAACTTCGAGTTCGTCTGGCCCCTGCTCAACAACCCCGATCCAAAACTCTTTCCATCGCCCAAGGGCACCATCAGCCCCTGGGGCTTGCCGCTGCTCAACACCGTGCTGCTGGTGAGTTCCAGTGTCACCGTGACCATCGCCCACCATGCCTTGAAGAAAGGCCATCGTGGTGCGCTGAAGATCTGGCTGGCGCTGACCGTGCTGCTGGGGTGCGCCTTCCTCGGCTTCCAGGCCGAAGAGTACATCCACGCCTATCACGAGCTGGGCCTGACCCTGGGCTCGGGGATCTACGGCGCCACCTTCTTCATGCTCACCGGTTTCCACGGGGCCCACGTGACCATCGGCACCTTGATCCTGTTCGTGATGCTGATGCGCATCATGCGTGGGCATTTCGACGCCGAACATCAGTTCGGCTTTGAAGCGGCCAGCTGGTACTGGCACTTCGTCGATGTGGTGTGGATCGGTCTGTTCGTTTTTGTCTACGTGCTCTGATGACCTGCTGCGCCCTACCAGGGCGCGTGGGACACCAGCTGGCCGCTGAAGAAACCCCAGGCGATCAAGCCCACGGTGATCGCGGCCAGGCACACCCGAATACTCAGGGCGGTCACCAGGCGTTTGGATTGGCTGTCGTCCTTGACCAGAAAGAACAGGCCGCTGAACAGGCTGATAACCGTGGCAATCAGCGTCAGGACGATGGCTGCTTTGAGCATGGTGGGACTCCGGGGGAAACGCGATGTACAGCAGTATAGCGAGTGGATTTCTCAGCCTGGCGGGCCGGTCATGAAAGGCTTCCGGCCAGGAGTCGTACCGACCCTGGTGGTGCTGTTGCTGCTGCCTGTGCTGGTTTCCCTGGGCTGCTGGCAACTGAGCCGTGGCGAGCAGAAGCGCCAACTGCTGGCCAGTTACGCCGAGCGCCGCGTGGCCGAGCCGGTGCCTTTGTTCGAGTTGCTGGCGGTCGAGGACCCTTCCTTTCGCCGGGTGCGCCTGCACGGTCATTTCGATGCCGATCACAGCCTGTTGCTGGACAACCGCCTGCACGACGGCAAGGTCGGGGTCGAGCTGTTGCAACCCTTCCTCGATCAGGCCAGCGGGCGCTGGTTGCTGGTCAATCGCGGTTGGCTGCCCTGGCCCGATCGGCGCACGCCGCCGGCATTCAGCACCCCGGAGCAGAGCCTCAGCCTGGATGCCTGGGTCTACGTTTCTCCGGGCGCGGCGTTCCAGCTGCATGCCGACCCGGCCGGTGCTCGCTGGCCACGATTGATCACCGCGGTGGCCCCGGAGGCACTCTGGGCCGAGCTTGGCCGCAGCGGCTTCAACCATGAAGTGCGCCAGGAGTCCGGTGCTGGCGCCTACCTCACCGCGTGGCCGGTGGTGGCCATGGGGCCGGAAAAACACTTGGGCTATGCCGTGCAGTGGTTCGCCATGGCCCTGGCCCTGCTGCTCCTCTATCTCTATTTCGGCTGGCACAACGCACGGGAGAAACGCCATGGGAACGGCCATGAATCCACCCAACATCTCTGACGCCCAGGTGCCCAACCGGCGTCGCGGCCGCTGGCAACTGATCCTGATCCTGCTGATGGTGATCGGTCCGATGATCCTTGCCACGGGCATGTACAAGCTGCAGTTCTGGGTGCCGGAAAGCCGTAGTTATCACGGTGAGCTGATCGGCAACGGCCAGACCCGGGCGCAGATCGGTGTGCAGTCCGAGGAGGATCGCTGGCAGATCCTGGTCACGGCCCCCAAGGCGTGCGATGCCGATTGCCAGCAACTGGTGTACCTGGCGCGGCAGATCCAGGTGGCCCTGGGCCGCGATGCTTCGCGGGCCAGCCATGCCTTGGCCAGCGCCCAGCCGCTGAGCGCCGAATACGAAGCCAGGCTGCAGCGCGAGTACCCGCAGTTGCAACGCTACCCCCTGGACCTGGGGACCTTTGTCAAAGGCGCCAACGACAAGGATGCGCCGCAGCTGTGGATAGTCGACCCCCACAGCAATCTGGTGCTGCGCTACGACGCTCGGGTCAAGGGCAAGGATCTGCTCAACGACCTGCGGCACCTGCTGAAACTGTCGAACATCGGATAAGGGCATCGTCATGGCCAAACCTGGATTTCGCCTCGCGTTGTTTGCCACCTTGCTGGCACTGATCGTGGTGCTGCTGGGCGCTTACACCCGGTTGACCCACGCCGGCCTCGGCTGCCCGGACTGGCCCGGCTGCTACGGTTTTATCAGCGTGCCGAAAAGCGAAGCCCAACTGGCCCATGCCGAACTGCATTTTCCCGACACCCCGGTGGAAGCCCACAAGGGCTGGAACGAAATGATCCACCGCTATTTCGCCGGCACTCTGGGGCTGTTGATCGTGCTGCTGGCGGCCCGAGCCTGGACCCATCGGCGGCATCCCGGGCAGCCCCTGAAGCTGCCGCTGTTCCTGATGGCGGTGGTGTTTGCCCAGGCGGCCTTCGGCATGTGGACGGTCACCCTCAAGCTCTGGCCGCAAGTGGTTACGGCGCACCTGCTGGGGGGCTTCGCCACCTTGAGCCTGCTGTTCCTGCTGACCTTGCGCCTGTCCGGCGTGCTGCCGGCGCTGATCGTGCCGCGCCGCCTGCAATACTGGGCCACGGCCGGGCTGGTACTGGTGATCGGGCAGATCGCCCTGGGCGGCTGGGTCAGCTCCAATTACGCCGCCGTGGCCTGCATCGACCTGCCCACCTGCCATGGCCAGTGGTGGCCGAACATGGATTTCGCCAACGGCTTTCACCTGACTCAGCACATCGGCCCCAACTACCTGGGTGGGCAACTGGACAGTGACGCCCGCACCGCCATCCACATGACCCACCGGGTGGGCGCGGTGCTGGTGACCCTGGTATTGCTGGGGCTGGCCTGGCAGTTGCGGCAAACCGGCATGACCCGTCTGGCCGGCCTGGTGCTGGTGGCGCTGGCGGCGCAGATCAGCCTGGGCCTGAGCAACGTGCTGTTCCATTTGCCCCTGCCGGTGGCGGTGGCGCATAACGCCGGGGGGGCGGCGCTGCTGCTGACCCTGGTGCTGGTCAACTATCACGCCCGTACCAGCCTGGTACAGGCCCGGGATCGCCTGCCCCTGGGCTGGCGCCTCAGCCCGCGCAAACAGATGGCGGGTCCCATCACCATCAAAGGAGAGATGCCATGGCGACTCTGATTGGCGAACGTCAGCATCCCCAGGCCATCTGGCGCGATTACCTGGAGCTGACCAAACCCAAGGTGGTGGTGCTGATGCTGATCACCTCCCTGGTGGGCATGTTCCTCGCCACCCGCGCCGGGGTTCCGTGGACGGTGCTGGTGTTTGGCAACCTGGGCATTGCCCTGTGCGCGGGTGGAGCGGCAGCGGTGAACCATGTGGTGGACCGGCGCATCGACGCGCTGATGGCCCGTACCCACAAACGGCCCCTGGCCGAAGGCCGGGTTTCGCCCCGGGCGGCCTTGGTGTTCGCCCTGTTGCTTGCGTTGGCTGGGCAAGCGTTACTGCTGGCTTTCACCAATCCGCTCACGGCCTGGCTGACCCTGGCCTCCCTGCTGGGCTACGCGGTGGTCTATACCGGCTTTCTGAAACGCGCGACGCCGCAGAACATCGTGATCGGCGGGTTGGCGGGTGCGGCGCCGCCCCTGCTGGGCTGGGTTGCTGCTACCGGGCACTTGAGCGCCGAGCCGCTGCTGCTGGTACTGATCATTTTCGCCTGGACTCCGCCGCACTTCTGGGCCCTGGCCATCCATCGCAAGGAGGAGTACGCCAAGGCCGATATCCCGATGCTGCCGGTGACCCACGGCGAGCACTACACCAAGGTGCATATCCTGCTCTACACCTTTGCCTTGCTGGCGGTGAGCCTGCTGCCTTATGCCATCCACATGAGCGGCGTGCTGTATCTGGTGTGCGCCCTGGCCCTGGGCGGGCGCTTCCTGCAATGGGCCTGGGTGCTGTACCGTGGCACTCGGCCGCACGCGGCGATCAACACCTTCAAGTACTCTATTTATTACTTGTTCCTGCTGTTCATCGCCCTGCTCGTAGACCACTACCTATTGTTGAACCTATGACTCGAACTCAGAAAACCGTCTTTATTCTCGTTGCGCTGGTGGCCCTGGTCCTGGGGCTGACCGTCAACAAAGTACTGTCCGGCAAGGGTCAGGGCGATCCCACCGCATTGATCGACGCCGGCATCATCCTCCTGCCCCAGAGCCGCACCCTGCCCGCGGTGAAGATGCTCGATCAGGACGGCCAGCCCGTGGTGATCGACGAGTTGAAGGGCAAATGGTCCCTGCTGTTCTTCGGCTACACCTTCTGCCCGGACATCTGCCCCACCACTCTGGCGCAACTGCGGCAGATCAAGAGCGAGCTGCCCAAGGAGGCGGTGGACAAGCTGCAGGTGATCCTGGTCAGCGTCGATCCCAACCGCGACACGCCGCAGCAGCTCAAGCAATACCTGGGCTACTTCGACAAGGACTTCAAGGGCCTGACCGCCGCCTCGGTGGAAGACCTGCAGAAACTCGCCAACGCCGTGAGCATCCCCTTCATTCCGGCAGACACCAGCAAGCCCAACTACACCGTGGATCACAGTGGCAACCTCGCAGTGATCGGTCCGGATGGCAGCCAGCGTGGCTTTATCCGGGCACCGCTGAACAACCAGAAGCTGGTGGCCCAGCTGCCGCTGATGTTGCAGCGTCCGTAAGGACGGGGCGGGTTGTGGTTCTTCGCCGGCAAGCCGGCTCCTACGGTGTGTTGTAGGAGCATCTGAAACGAAACGGGGCGCCCAAAGGCGCCCCGTTTGCATTTCTGCAGTCGATCAGAACGCTGGCAGCACGGCGCCTTTGTACTTCTCGAGAATGAATTGCTTCACTTGCGGGCTGTGCAGGGCGGCGACCAGTTTCTTCATGGCGTCCGAATCCTTGTCGTCAGGACGGGCTACCAGGATGTTCACGTAAGGCGAATCCTTGCCTTCGATCACCAGGGCATCCTTGGAAGGGTCGAGCTTGGCCTGCAGGGCGTAGTTGGTGTTGATCAGGGCCAGATCGACCTGAGTCAGCACGCGGGGGATGGTGGCGGCTTCCAGTTCACGGAACTTCAGGTCCTTGGAGTTCTCGGTGATGTCCTTGATGGTGGCCAGGATGTTGTTGGAATCCTTGAGCTTGATCAGGCCGGCCTTGTCCAGCAGCAACAGGGCGCGACCGCCGTTGGTGGCGTCGTTGGGGATCACCACGGTGGCGCCGCCTGGCAGCTCGGAGAGTTGCTTGTACTTGCTGGAGTAGGCGCCCAGGGGTTCCAGGTGCACGCCGGCCACGCTTACCAGGTGGGTACCCTTGGCCTTGTTGAACTCATCCAGGTACGGCTGGTGCTGGAAGAAGTTGGCGTCCAGGCGTTTCTCGGCCACTTGCACGTTGGGCTGCACGTAGTCGGTGAAGACCTTGACCTTCAGGTCCACGCCTTCTTTGGCCAGGGCCGGTTTGACGAATTCCAGGATCTCGGCGTGGGGCACCGGCGTGGCGGCCACGGTCAGGGTTTCGGCGGCGTGCGCGGAGAACGCGGCAACGGCTGCGAAAGCGACGAGTAGTTTTTTCATCGAACAAGCTCCTTGTAAGTCGCCCGACCCCGGGCGCCTGCCGGCCAGGGCCGGCGATTGCAATTATTTGCGGGAAAAGTGCACCACCAGCTTATCGCCAACGGTTTGCAGAACCTGAACCAACACAATCAGCATCACCACGGTAACCACCATCACATCGTCCTGGAAACGCTGGTAACCATAACGAATGGCCAGGTCGCCGAGGCCGCCTGCACCCACGACACCGGCCATGGCGGTGTAGCCGACCAGGGCGATGGCGGTGACCGTGATCGCCGCGATGATACCGGGGCAGGCCTCGGGCAGCAGGGCGTTCATGATGATCTGCCGGGTCGTGGCGCCCATGGCCTGGGTGGCCTCGATAATGCCGCGATCCACTTCACGCAGAGCGGTTTCTACCAAGCGCGCGAAGAAGGTGGAAGCGCCCACTACCAGCGGTGGGATGGCGCCCGCCACACCCAGGGAGGTGCCCGTGATGAGGATAGTGGTCGGAATCATCACAATCAGCAGGATGATAAACGGCAGCGAGCGGATGGCGTTGACCACAAAGCCCAGGACCGAATAGACATTTTTCTGTTCCAGCAACTGCCTTGGGCTGCACAGGAACAGCAAGACCCCCAGCGGCAGGCCGACCAGTACGGTGAATACCAGGGACGTGCTGAGCATGACCATGGTGTCGCTGGTCGCCACCCCGATATCGGCCCAGTCAACGTTGTCGAAGTAATGCAGTAAGCCGCTCATTAGCGCAGCACCTCCATGTGGACATCCGCCGCGGTGAAGCGGGCGAAGGCCGCTTCCATGTCACCGCCGGTGATGGCCAGGGTCAGTTGCCCGTAAGGGGTGTCTTTGATGCGGTCGATGCGTCCGGCGAGGATGCTGTAATCGACCCCGGTCTCCCGGGCCACAGTGCCCAGCAGCGGTGCGTAGGTGGCATCGCCCTGGAAGGTCAGGCGCACGATACGGCCCGGCACATGAGCGAAGTCGTCGCGTTGCTCGTTTTCGTCGATCTGCTCGTCTTCCTGGACGAAGCGTTTGGTGGTCGGGTGCTTGGGGTGCAGGAACACCTCGGCCACCGAGCCCTGTTCGACGATCTGGCCGGCGTCCATGACCGCCACCTGGTCACAGACGCGACGGATCACGTCCATCTCGTGGGTGATCAGGACGATGGTCAGGTTCAGCTCGCGGTTGATCTCGGCCAGCAGTTGCAGGACCGACGCCGTGGTCTGTGGATCGAGCGCGCTGGTGGCTTCGTCGCACAGCAGGATCTTCGGCTTGGTGGCCAGGGCGCGGGCGATGCCGACGCGCTGCTTCTGGCCGCCGGACAGCTGTGCCGGGTATTTCTTGGCGTGGTCGGACAGACCGACCCGCTCCAGCAACTCGGCCACACGGCGTTCGATGTCGCTGCGCGACAGCTGGCCGGCCAGGGTCAGCGGCAAGGCAACGTTGTCGGCCACAGTCTTGGAGGACAGCAGATTGAAGTGCTGGAAGATCATCCCGACTTGCTGGCGGAAGCGGCGCAGGCCGTTGGCGTCCAGCGCGGTGACTTCTTCGCCGTCGACGATGATCGTACCGCCGCTGGGGTTTTCCAGGCGGTTGATCAGGCGCAGCAGAGTACTTTTGCCCGCGCCGGAATGTCCGATCAGGCCGAACACCTGGCCATTCTCGACCCGAAGACTGGTCGGGTGCAGGGCGGGAATATCCTTACCGGCGACCCGGTAGGTTTTATGGACGTTTTGAAACTCGATCACGTAGCGAACCTTGTGGGGCGCGTTAGAAAAGGATCAGCGGTTAGCCGGGCGCGCATTTTAGCCTGTCCGTATAGAGGTTCTTAGCATTTATTTCGCAATCATCCTGCCATTTGGCAATAACGCGATCAAAGGTCATAAAAAAGGAACGGTGCCTGTTCCTCGTCAGTCACTACTTAAGCCACTCGAAAGCTCCCAGGTGCCGTGCCCGGGAGCCTTTGCTCACGAAGCCCCGGGCACGCCAGGGATTTCGCCAACGAGGAGTTTTTGTCTGATGAGTACGAAAAAAACCAGTACCCCGAAAAGCCAGATGGCGGGGACCGATACCCTGGACCGAGGCAACAGCAACAGTAAGTTGCAGAGCCTGGAGCCGTTCCGCTCCGACGCCACGGGCCAGGCCCTGCGCACCAACCAGGGGGTGAAAGTCGCTGACAACCAGAACAGTCTCAAGGCGGGCGCTCGTGGTCCTTCGCTGCTGGAAGACTTCATCATGCGGGAGAAGATCACCCACTTCGACCATGAGCGGATTCCCGAGCGCATCGTCCACGCCCGGGGCGTCGGCGCCCATGGCTACTTCCAGAGCTACGACAATCATTCGGCCCTGACCAAGGCTGGTTTCCTGCGTGACCCGGGGAAAAAGACTCCGGTGTTCGTGCGTTTTTCCACGGTCCAGGGGCCGAGAGGTTCCGGCGATACCGTGCGCGATGTACGGGGTTTTGCGGTGAAATTCTTCACCGACGAGGGCAACTTCGACCTGGTGGGCAACAACATGCCGGTGTTCTTCATCCAGGACGCCATCAAGTTCCCCGACTTCGTGCATGCGGTGAAACCCGAACCCCACAACGAGATCCCCACCGGCGGTTCGGCCCACGACACCTTCTGGGACTTCGTCTCCCTGCAGCCGGAGTCGGCGCACATGGTGATCTGGGCCATGTCCGACCGGGCCATTCCGAAAAGCCTGCGCAGCATGCAGGGGTTTGGCGTGCACACCTTTCGGTTGATCAACGCCGAGGGGCGTTCGAGCTTCGTCAAGTTTCACTGGCGACCCACTGCCGGTACTTGTTCCCTGGTCTGGGATGAAGCGCAAAAGCTGGCGGGCAAGGACACCGACTTCCACCGTCGCGACCTGTGGGAGTCCATCGAGGCCGGCGATTACCCGGAGTGGGAGTTCGGCGTGCAGATCATCGCCGAGGAAGACGAGCACAGCTTCGACTTCGACATACTCGACCCCACCAAGCTGATTCCCGAGGAGCAGGTGCCGATCACGCCTCTGGGCAAGATGGTGCTCGACCGCAACCCGGACAACTATTTTGCCGAAACCGAGCAGGTGGCCTTCTGCCCGGGGCACATCGTGTCGGGGATCGATTTTTCCAACGATCCGTTGCTGCAAGGGCGGCTGTTTTCCTACACCGATACCCAGATCAGTCGCCTGGGTGGGCCGAACTTTCATGAGCTGCCCATCAACCGACCACTGACCCCTTTGCACAATGGTCAGCGTGACGCGATGCACCGCACCACCATCGACAGGGGGCGGGCTGCCTATGAGCCGAACTCCATTGATGGGGGCTGGCCGAAAGAAACCCCGCCGGCGGCTCAGGATGGTGGTTTCGAGAGTTATAACGAGCGTATCGATGCCCACAAGATCCGTCAGCGCAGCGAGTCGTTTGGCGATCATTTCTCCCAGGCGCGGCTGTTCTTCAACAGCATGAGCAAGCACGAGCAGGAACACATCATCGCGGCCTACAGCTTCGAGCTGGGCAAGGTCGAGCGGCAGTGGATTCGTGAGCGGCAAGTGAATGAGATCCTCGCCAATATCGATCTGCACCTGGCCGGGCGCGTGGCCGAGAACCTGGGCTTGGCCGCGCCGACGAAAGCCACTGTGGCAGAGCGCAAGACGTCGCTGACACGCTCGCCGGCCCTGAGTCAGGCGAACCTGCTGCCGGGTCATATCAAAACGCGGAAAGTGGCAATCCTTGCGGCCAACGGCGTCGATGGTGCCGCGATTGATGCGCTGAAGAAGGCTCTCAAGGCCGAAGGGGCACACGCCAAGCTGTTGGGGCCAACCTCGGCACCGGTTACCACCGCGGATGGCAAGCGCCTGCCGGTGGATGCTTCCATGGAAGGCTTGCCGTCAGTGGCGTTCGACGCGGTGTTCGTGCCGGGAGGCGTGCAGTCGATCAAGACCCTGAGCGGCAATGGCGTGGCGCTGCATTACCTGCTGGAGGCGTACAAGCACCTCAAGGCGATTGCCTTGCACGGTGAGGCCCGGGAGCTGTTGCACAACCTCAGACTGGAGGCGGATGAAGGCTTGATCCTGGGGACGGATGCCAAGGCGCTGAAGGCGTTCTTTGCTGCCATCGCTCAGCATCGGGTCTGGAGTCGGGAGGAAAAGGCCAAGGCAATCCCGGCCTGAACACACCTTCACCGACAAGCCGGCTCCCCCCGTAGGAGCCGGCTTGCCGGCGAAGGTTTACTGCGCCTTGCGCGGAGTCAGCACCATCTGCGCCGGCACGTGGCGCACGATCTGCCGGCTGATCTTCTGTTCAAAGTCCGGGTCGAGCTTCTTCACCCGCTTGCCGAGCAAGGTCGACAGCCAGGGATAATCCTCGGTGCGCGGCACCTGGATGCTCACGTCGCACTGATAATTCACCACATCGGCGGCCAGGGCATCGAGCTGATGACGCAGCTTGCGGATATCGGTGACGTTCAAGGCGATGGTGGTGCTCGGGGCCGCAGGATCGATCAACTTGGCCGGTGGGCGCGCCTCGGCGGCCTTCAAGGCGGCTTCGGCCTGGTCCAGCTCGGCCTTGCGTGCATGAGCGATGGCGTTGTTGACTCCGCCGGTCAGCGCCGGTGCCTTGGGCATCAGCGCCCGGGCGCGACTCAGGGCAGTGGCGGCGGCATTCACGTCACCCTTTTGCAGGACGATCTGACTGCGCTGCAGATAGGCTTCGGCAATCTGCCGCTGGTATTGCACCAACTGTGGGTCGTCAGGCGTTTGTGCCTGCAATGCACTGAGTTGGTCTTCAGCGGTGGCCAGCTCACTGCTGGCAATGTTTTGTTCCAGCTGCGCGATGGCCGTAGCCCGCGCATCGGGGACCTCGGTGGTCGCCGGTGGCGTGCTTTGGCAGGCCCCCAGCAGCAGGGAGAATGCGACAAGGAGCAGATAACGGGAGGCGAACGGCTTCATTCCTGCGACTCTCTATTTGCGCAAAAAGCGAGCAAGTCTACACCCCTCGACGGGGCAGAACAAAACTCAGCAGAAACAGTGCGGCGGCCGTGACCACGATCGACGGCCCGGCCGGGGTGTCCTTGAACCAGGACAGCGCCAGCCCGCCGCACACCGCGAGCATGCCTAGCAGGCTTGCGCCCAGGGCCATCTGCTCGGGCGAACGGGCGTGACGCTGTGCCGCAGCGGCCGGAATGATCAGCAACGAGGTAATCAGCAATACCCCGACAATCTTCATCGCCACCGCGATCACTACAGCGATCAACAGCATCAGCGCCAGGCGCAGCGAAGCCACGGGCAGGCCTTCGACCTTGGCCAGCTCCTCGTGCACGGTGATTGCCAGCAAGGGGCGCCACAGTGCCACCAGCAGCAACAGCACCGCTGCGCTGCCGCCGAGAATCCACGCCAGATCGCCAGGGCTGATCGCCAGCAGGTCACCGAACAGGTAGGCCATGAGGTCGATTCGCACTTCATGCATGAAGCTTAGTACCACCAGGCCCAGGGACAGGGTGCTGGGAGCAAGAATCCCCAGCAGCGTGTCGGATGCCAGGGGCTGGCGTTGTTGCAGGGTCACCAGCAGCACCGCCAGCAACAGGCAGCCTACGGTGACTGCCACCGCGGGGCTGACATCCAGCAGAAAACCCAGGGCGACCCCCAGGAGCGCAGCATGGGACAGGGTGTCGCCAAAGTAGGCCATGCGCCGCCAGACCACGAAGGACCCCAAGGGGCCGGCAACCACCGCCAGGGCCAAACCTGCGAGCAGGGCGTAGAGCAGAAAATCAGCCATGCTTGCAGTTTTCTCCATGGACATGGGGGTGGCCCGCGGCGGGCTGGGTGACCACCGAGCCATGCAGGTCATGGGCGTGATCGTGATGGTGGTGGTAGATCGCCAGGCTCGGCGCGTTCTTGCCGAACAGCTCGACGAAGGCGGGATCGCCGCTGACCTGTTCGGGGTGGCCGGAGCAGCAGACGTGGCGGTTGAGGCAGACCACCTGGTCAGTGGTGCTCATCACCAGATGCAAGTCATGGGAGACCATCAGTACGCCGCAGCCATGACGGTCCCGCAGGCGGGTGATCAGGCTGTAGAGTTCGGCCTGGCCGGCGACGTCAACACCTTGTACCGGCTCGTCGAGTACCAGCAGTTCAGGCTCGCGCAGCAATGCCCGGGCCAGCAGCACGCGCTGCATTTCGCCGCCGGAAATGCTTTGCACCGGGCTGTCGATCACCTGCTCGGCGCCGACTTCCTTGAGGGCAGCCAAGGCTCGGCTGCGATCCACGCCCGGTACCAGGCGCAGAAAGCGCAGCACTGACAGGGGCAGGGTCGGGTCGACATGGAGCTTTTGCGGCATGTAGCCGACCCGCAGCTTGGGCTTGCGCCAGACGCTGCCGCTGTCGGGCTTGAGCAGGCCCAGTACGGCACGCACCAAGGTGGTCTTGCCGGCACCGTTGGGGCCGATCAGGGTCACGATCTGCCCGGGCTCGACGCTGAGCTGGATGTTGTCCAGCACGTTCTGCCCGGCAAAGGTCACCCCGACCTGCTCGAGGCGGATCAACGCAGTGCTCATCAAGCCCCCTGGCAGCCCGAGCAGAGCCCGACCACTTCGACGGTCTGGCCCTCGACCACGAAGCCGACGTCGCGGGCGCTGGTGACGATGGCGTCGCTGATGGATTTCTGTTCGAGCTCGATGGCGGCGTGGCATTCGCGGCAGATCAGGAACTGACCCTGGTGCGCGTGTTCCGGGTGGTTGCAGCCGACGAAGGCGTTAAGCGAGGCGATGCGGTGTACCAGGCCGTTTTCCAGGAGGAAATCCAGGGCCCGGTAAACCGTTGGCGGGGCGGCGCGACGACCGTCCTGCTCGCTGAGTACGGCGAGAATGTCGTAAGCCCCCAGGGGCTTGTGGCTTTGCCACACCAACTCCAGCACCCGCCGACGCAGGGCGGTCAGGCGCAGGCCTTGCCGTGCGCACAGGGCGTCGGCCTCAGACAGTGCGCTGTGTACGCAGTGAGAGTGGTCGTGTGGACGGCTGGCAAGGGGTGTTTTAGGCATGAGCGGCGACGAGGTTTGTGAGAGACGTTATTATGTTACCCGTTCTCGCCTCTTCGAGTGTCCATCGTGCCCACACTTTTTCGCCTTTTTGTCGCTTTTACCTTCAGCTTGTTCGCGATCGGCTCGGCCCAGGCCGAAGTCCGGGTACTCACCAGTATCAAGCCGCTGCAACTGATCGCTGCGGCGGTGCAGGATGGCGTGGCCATTCCCGAGGTGCTACTGCCGCCGGGCGCTTCGCCGCACAACTATGCACTGCGCCCGTCGGACGTACGCAAGGTGCAGAGTGTGGACCTGCTGTACTGGATCGGCCCGGACATGGAGGGTTTTCTGCCGCGGGTATTGAAGGGCCGTAGCCTGCCGTCGGTGGCGGTGCAGGATCTACCGGGCATGAAGCTTCGCCATTTCGCCGAGGATAGCCACTCGCATTCCGAAGAAGCCGACGAACATGATCACGATCATCGCCCGGGGACCCTGGATGCCCACCTGTGGCTGTCGCCGTTGAATGCCCGGGTGATCGCGACGCGTATCGCTGCGGACTTGAGTGCTGCCGACCCGGCCAACGCTGCCCGTTACCAGAGCAACCTGAAAGCGTTCACTGAGCGTCTGGATGCCCTGGATACTCGCTTGAAGGCTCGCCTGGCGGGGATCGCCGGCAAGCCCTACTTCGTGTTCCACGAGGCGTTCGATTACTTCGAGGACGCTTATGGCCTCAAGCACACCGGGGTGTTCAGCGTTGCTGCGGAAGTGCAGCCGGGCGCGCAGCACGTGGCGGCCATGCGCGCGCGTTTGCAGCAGGTGGGCAAGACCTGTGTGTTCAGCGAGCCACCTCTGCGTCCACGGCTGGCCGAGACGTTGGTGGCCGGCTTGCCGGTGACGCTGGCGGAGCTCGACGCGCTGGGCGGGTATACGCCCGCGACCGCTCAGGGCTATGAGCAGGTGCTGGAGAAATTGGGGAACGATCTGGCGGGCTGTCTGGAGCAGCTTTAAGCAGTGATTGTTGCGGGGTGTTTTTCGCGGGCAAGCCCGCTCCTACAGGTTCGCTCTGTAGGAGCGGGCTTGCCCGCGAAGGGTTTACAGGGCGAACGGCAGCGTGAGGCTGACCTGTTGCCGCTGTGCCAGGCGCTGCTGGAACTCCATCGGATCGTGAATCAGTACGTCCTGCCCGGCGAAACTTTCGGCGGCAATCAGCCGTGACAGCCAGAAGCGCACGCAGGCCACCCGCAGCATGGTCGGCCAGAGTTCTGCCTCGGCGGCAGTGAATGGCCGCAGTGCCGCATAGGCGCCCAATAGGGCCCGGGCCCGCGAGCCGTCGATCACGCCTTCGGCGTCGGAGCACCAGTCGTTCAAGGCAATGGCCACGTCGTAGAGCATCGGCCCCGAGCAAGCGTTGTAGAAATCGATCAGGCCGGTCAGGTGGGTACCTTCGAACATCGCGTTGTCGCGAAACAGATCGGCGTGGATGTTGGCCCTAGGCAGGGCGAGGATCCTGATCTTCTGCTCGGTGATTTCATCCAGCGCCCGCTGCAGCAGGTTCTGAGCGCGAGCATCGAGGTGCGACAGCAGCTGGGTGCCCTCTTCCTGCATCCAGTCCAGGCCACGATCGGTCTTGCGTTTGATCATGTTGTCCTTGGTCGCCACGTGCAGATGCCCGAGCAACTCACCCACCTGAGCACAATGCTGGGCGTTGGCTTGCTTGATGTGCTTGCCCGCCAGGCGCGGTTGCAGCAGCGCCGGCTTGCATGCCAGTTCCCGCAGGGCCACGCCGTCTGTGGTGCGCAGTGCATAAGGCACCGGCAGGTCGGCCTGGTGCAGTACGTCCAGCAGTTCGATGAAGAATGGCATTTCCTGGACCGGGCCGCGCTCCACCAGGGTCAGGACGAACTCGCCCTGTTCCAGGCTGATGAAGAAGTTGGTGTTTTCGCTACCAGCGGCGATCCCCTGGAAGTCAAGCAGGCGGCCGAGCCCATAAGGGGCGAGAAAGGTTTCCAGCTCGGGCCGAGCCAGGGGGGTGAACACAGACATGGTTAAAAACTGCCAGTACGGGCGCCGCTATCCAGCCAGCGCCATTGAGTTGAAGTCGGAGTGGTTTACCACTCAAAGATTTTCCACGAAGGGATCAGCATATCCGGCTGATCCGAACGGATGAAGTTGCCGTCGGAGCCATCGGCGCGCACCAGGAAGTAGGGTTTACCACCCTTGGGCGTGACCTTGATGGCGTACAGAAAGCCATTTTGCCGGTATTCCTGGATGGTCTTGTCGCCTTCCGTGCGAATGGTCACTTCCGGGTCCGCGGATGGCGCATCTTCTGCGGCGATCGCGGCCAATGGAGCGATTGCAATCAAGCCGGTCAGCAGCAAGCGATTTAGTGTGCGCATGATAACCTTGTCCCTTTGTCGTCAACGGTCCCGCTATTCTAGCGCCGGACCCGCCGAAAAGGTTGATCGCGCTCATGAGCCAAGCCCCCCTCGTCCTGGTGGACGGTTCTTCATATCTGTACCGCGCGTTTCACGCGTTGCCACCTCTGACCACCTCCAAAGGCCTGCCTACTGGCGCGGTCAAGGGCGTGTTGAACATGCTCAAGAGCCTGCGCAAGCAGTACCCGGACAGCCCGTTCGCGGTGGTCTTCGATGCCAAGGGCGGGACCTTCCGCGATGACATGTACGCCGAATACAAGGCCAACCGCCCGAGCATGCCCGACGATATGCGGGTGCAGATCGAGCCGCTGCACGCCAGTGTGATCGCCCTGGGCTTCCCGCTGCTGTGTGTGGAAGGGGTCGAGGCCGATGACGTGATCGGCACCCTGGCCCGCAGCAGCGCGGCGGCGGATCGCCCGGTGGTGATTTCCACCGGTGACAAGGACATGGCCCAGTTGGTCGACGGGCACATTACCTTGGTCAACACCATGTCCGGTAGCAGCATGGATGTGGAGGGCGTGAAGGAGAAATTCGGCGTCGCTCCCGAGCAGATCATCGATTACCTGGCACTGATGGGCGATTCTTCCGACAACATTCCGGGCGTACCGGGTATTGGTCCGAAGACTGCTTCCGGGCTGCTGGTTGGGGTCAATGGCGGCCTGAAGGAGCTCTACGAGCAGCTCGATATCGTGCCGACCCTGCCGATTCGCGGCGCCAAGACCTTGCCGGCCAAGCTTGAAGAGCACAAGGAGATGGCCTTTCTCTCCTATCAGTTGGCGACCATCAAGGTGGATGTGGCCCTGGATGTGGGGCTGGATGACCTGCACCTGCGCGAGCCCGACCGCGAGAAACTGGCGGAGCTCTACAGCCTGCTGGAATTCAAGAGCTGGCTCGATGATTTGCAGCGTGACGCCAAGCGCGTCGAGCTCAGCGCTGCCGAGGCGCCTGAGACGGTGGCAGAGCAACCGGCAGCAGCGGAGCAGGCGCCACTTGAGTTGCAGTACGAAACCATCCTCGACCAGGAGCGTTTTGCGGTCTGGCTGGAGAAACTGAAAAACGCCAAGCTGATGGCGTTCGATACTGAGACCACCGGTATCGATGCACAGCAGGCGCAACTGGTGGGGCTGTCCTTCTCGGTCAAGGCCGGGGAAGCGGCCTACGTTCCGTTGACCCACTCCTATATGGGTGTTCCGGAGCAGCTGGATCGCGACACTGTGCTGCTGGCTTTGAAGCCGTTGCTGGAAGATCCCAAACTGCTCAAGGTCGGTCAGCACGCCAAGTTCGACATGAACATCCTGGCCAATTGCGCCATAGGTGGTGATCAGGCCAGCGGCATCACCGTGCGCGGCATTGCCTTCGACACCATGCTCGAATCCTATGTGCTCAACTCCACCGCCACTCGCCATGACATGGACAGCCTGGCGCAGAAGTACCTGGACCACAGCACCGTGAGTTTCCAGGACATCGCCGGCAAGGGCGCCAAACAGCTGACTTTCGATCAGATCCCCCTTGAGCAGGCGGGGCCGTATGCTGCTGAAGATGCCGATGTGACCTTGCGTCTGCATCAGGTGCTGTTCGAGAAACTGACAGCCATTCCGAGCCTGGCCAGCGTATTGACCGATATCGAGATGCCGCTGGTGCCGGTCCTGGCGCGGATCGAGCGTCAGGGTGCTCTGGTGGACGACAAGCTGCTGGGGGTTCAGAGCATCGAATTGGGGGACAAGATGGTTGCCCTTGAGCGCGAGGCTTTCGAGATCGCCGGTGAGGAGTTCAACCTGGGTTCGCCCAAGCAATTGGGGACGATCCTCTACGACAAACTTGGCCTGCCAGTGCTGAAGAAGACTGCCAAGGGTCAACCTTCCACCGCTGAAGAGGTGCTGGCCAAGCTGGCGGAAGATGACTATCCGCTGCCTCGGGTGTTGATGCAGTACCGCTCCATGAGCAAGCTGAAAAGCACCTACACCGATCGCCTGCCGGAGCAGATCAACCCGCGCACGGGGCGTATCCACACCTCCTATCATCAGGCCGTGGCGTCTACCGGGCGTTTGTCCTCCAGCGATCCGAACCTGCAGAACATTCCGGTGCGCACCGCGGAAGGTCGGCGTATTCGCCAGGCCTTTATCGCCCCGGCCGGCTACAAGCTGCTGGCAGCGGACTATTCGCAGATCGAGTTGCGGATCATGGCGCACCTGTCGCGGGACGAAGGTCTGCTCAATGCCTTCCGCAACAACTTGGATGTGCACACCGCCACGGCTGCCGAAGTGTTCAAGGTGGAGCTCAAGGACGTTACGTCCGATCAGCGTCGCAGTGCCAAGGCCATCAACTTCGGCCTGATCTATGGCATGGGCGCGCAGAAGCTGGGCAAGGATATCGGCGTCGATACCAAGCAGGCCAAGGCCTACATCGATACCTATTTCGCCCGCTATCCGGGTGTTCGCGAATATATGGACCGCACCCGTGCCCAGGCGGCGGACCAAGGGTATGTAGAGACCATCTTCGGGCGCCGGTTGTACCTGCCGGAGATCAACTCCAACAAGCCGCAAGAGCGTGCCGGAGCCGAGCGCACCGCGATCAACGCGCCGATGCAGGGCACGGCGGCGGATATCATCAAGAAGGCCATGGTGGCGGTGGACAACTGGCTGGAGTCCTCGGGTCTGGATGCACGGGTCATTCTGCAGGTACACGACGAACTGGTGCTGGAGGTGCGTGAGGACCTGGTGGACCAAGTACGTGACGAGATTCGCGGGCACATGAGCGGCGCCGCAACCCTGGATGTGCCGTTATTGGTTGAAGTCGGGGTGGGAAATAACTGGGATGAGGCCCACTAAGGGCTCTTTTAAGCGGTTTTTGCCGCGGCATAGTGTCGCGGTAAAAGCTGGCGAGGGGCTATTAGCACAGAAAATTTCATCGATTATTGCCAATAGTTTTTGCAACGCGCCGGAACTAAATCGGTGAAAGCCCACTCAGAGTTACTGAATGGCTGGTGAAGCCCTTCGATGCTCCTATGTTGTGTTAAGTGTTGGCAGATATCTGGACCCCGCCCTAGCGGTCTAGAACTTGAACCCCGAACTTCCCCCTCCCCATACGAAGTCCGGGGTTTTTTTTGCCTGAAAATTGCCTGGGAAATGATCATGCGGCGTTAAAAGCGCGGCGCGAAATGCTCATTTACAGCCAGTAAACTCCGTTTTCGCACCGCGCTTTTGCCTTGCCTGATCAACCCCCAGACAGTTTTCCCTACGTCCCTCAGGCCTCGATTTCAGCGCCTTTGTCGGCCAGCTCCATCCAGCCTGCCAGCACGGTGTAGGCCTCTTCCAGGCCCATGCGCTTGGGGGCCGAGAACAGTTGGATGGTGACCGCTTCGCCCCAGCCCTTGCGGATCTGCGACTGCACCTTGAGCAGGGTGTTCTTGGCCGCGCCGTAGGTCAGCTTGTCGGCCTTGGTCAGCAGGATGTGCATCGGCATGCCGCTGGCTACCGCCCAGTCCAGCATCAATAAGTCGAAGTCGGTCATCGGATGACGGATGTCCATCATCAGGATCAGGCCTTTGAGGCTCTCGCGACTCCCCAGGTACGCTTCCAGGTGACGCTGCCAGTGCTGCTTCAGCGGGATCGGTACTTTGGCGTAACCGTAGCCCGGCAGGTCGACCAGACGGCGATCGTCGTCTAGCTTGAAGAAGTTCAACAACTGCGTGCGACCCGGGGTTTTCGAGGTACGGGCCAGGCTGGCGTGGGTCAGGGTGTTCAGGGCGCTGGATTTACCGGCATTGGAGCGCCCGGCAAAGGCCACTTCAAAGCCGTCATCGTCAGGGCATTGATCGACTTTGGCGGCGCTGAGCATGAACGTAGCCTGTTGGCACAGACCGAGGATGGGGTTCTTGAGTTGCATGGGATTTCCGATAGGGGCGATGCCGAGAGTGGACGCGGCGAGCGGTGTCGTTTCCGTTTCAGTAACGCCAGTATATAATGCCGCAGATTTTGTGTGCGCTTTGTCCCAGCGTAGGATGAAGTTCACGAGAGCGATAAACCTTGAATGCGCATTAGAACGCAGCACGCTCTCAACCCTGAAAAGGTCGTTTTATGACGAAATGGCTGCTAGCTGCCGGTGTCTTGATGCCGCTTTACAGCGCTCAGGCTACACAGGATCCGGAAGCTGTGTACAACCGTGTTTGTGGGGCTTGTCATTCCGGCCAACTACCCACGGCGCCCCGCAAGGGCGACCAGGAAGCTTGGGCGCCGAGGTTGGCGCAAGGTATGGAGACGCTGGTGCAACACGTGACCCAGGGTTTCAAGGCGATGCCGCCGCGTGGTTTGTGCATGGACTGCAGTGCCGAGGATTACCGAGTCATCATCCATTGGATGAGCGAGTGATCCCGGTCCATAACTCTTAACCCTTAGCCGTAGTTGGATTAGCTGATGAACAAATTACTCGTGAGTCTGCTGTTGACCTTGGGCATCACAGGTGTCGCCCATGCCGCAGGCGACGCTGCTGCCGGTCAGGCGAAAGCCGCAGTATGTGGCGCTTGCCACGGCCCTGATGGGAACAGCATGGCGCCAAACTTTCCCAAGCTGGCGGGTCAGGGGGAAAAGTACCTGGACAAGCAGTTGCACGATATCAAGTCCGGCAAGCGGCAAGTGCTGGAAATGACCGGTCTGCTGACCAATCTGAGCGATCAGGACCTGGCTGACATCGCCGCCTACTTCGCCAGCCAGAAAGGCAGCGTCGGCGCCGCCGATCCTAAAGTCGTGGCCCGTGGTGAAGAACTCTTCCGTGGCGGCAAACTGGACCAGGGCATGCCTGCCTGCACCGGCTGCCACTCGCCAAATGGCGCGGGTAACGCAGCGGCCGGCTTCCCTCATCTGGGTGGGCAGCACGCACAATATGTGGCCAAGCAGTTGACCGACTTCCGCGAAGGCAATCGCACCAACGACGGCGATACCATGGTCATGCGCAGCATCGCCGGCAAGCTGAGCAACAAAGACATCGAGGCGGTGTCCAGCTATATTCAGGGCCTGCACTAAGGCCAGCTCGATCAAGCTGCCGAGGGTGTTGAGCCGCGGCAACGTTAATGATCGATTAATCTGACGGTGCAAGCATAAAGGGTGGCTCAGGCCGCCCTTTTTTATGGCGTCTGCCGCTACACTAGCGAACTCAAGCCCGCCATGATCTGTCTGAATTCAGGTCGCGCGAGGCGCCAAAATTGTCCAGGAGTAAAGCATGCGTAATCTGATTCTCAGCGCCGCTCTCGTCACCGCCAGCCTGTTTGGCGTGACCGCTCAAGCCGCCGAACCGCTTGAAGCCGGTAAAACATATGTCGAGTTGAGCAGCGCCGTTCCGGTTGCCGTGCCTGGCAAGATCGAGGTGGTGGAGCTGTTCTGGTATGGCTGCCCGCACTGCTACGCCTTTGAGCCGACCATCAATCCCTGGGTTGAAAAACTCCCTAGCGATGTCAACTTTGTGCGTATCCCGGCGATGTTCGGCGGTATCTGGAACGTTCATGGCCAACTGTTCATCACCCTGGAAGCCATGGGCGTAGAGCACAAGGTTCACAAGGCCGTATTCGAAGCCATCCATAGCGGCAAGAAACTCGCCACTCCAGAAGAGATGGCCGAATTCCTGGTAGCCGAAGGCGTCGACAAGGACAAGTTCCTGAGCACCTACAACTCCTTCGCCGTCAAAGGCAAGGTCGAAGATGCCAAGAAGAAGGCTCAGGCCTATCAGATCACTGGCGTACCGACCATGGTGGTCAACGGCAAGTACCGTTTCGACCTGGGTACCGCCGGTGGTCCTGAAGGCGCGCTGAGCGTCGCCGACCAGTTGATCGCCAAAGAGCGCGCAGCCAAGTAAGCGCCGCCGCCATGCCGCGCTGGGGCTCGGAACGCATCGTTGGCCTGCATGATCCGCAGGTCAACGAGCACCATTTGGCGTCGACCGGCCTGCCGGCGGACAGTCGCCTGCGCTTGCTCAGTTTCAATATTCAGGTCGGCATCAGCACCGAGCGTTATCGCCATTACCTGACCCGTGGCTGGCAGCATCTGCTGCCCCATAACGGGCGTGCGGACAACCTGCAGAAAATCGGCAATCTGCTGGGGGACTTCGATCTAGTAGCCCTGCAGGAAGCCGATGGTGGCAGCCTGCGTTCAGGCTACGTCAATCAGGTGGAACACCTGGCCCAATTGGGCGCCTTCCCTTACTGGTACCAACAGCTCAATCGCAATCTGGGACGCCTGGCTCAGCACAGCAATGGTGTGCTCAGTCGCTTGCGCCCCTGGGCCATCGAAGACCATCCATTGCCCGGCCCCAAGGGGCGCGGCGCAATCCTCGTGCGATTTGGCGAAGGCCCCGAGGCGCTGGTGGTGGTGATGATGCACCTGGCGCTTGGCGCCCGGGCCCGAACCCGGCAACTGGCTTACATCCGCGAGTTGATCGGTGGCTACAAGCATCAAGTGCTGATGGGAGACATGAACACCCACGCCAGCGATCTGCTGGAGCACTCCCCTTTACGTGACCTCAGCCTGTTGGCGCCGCAACTGCAGGCGACCTTCCCCAGCTGGCGTCCGCAACGCTGCCTGGACCATATCCTGCTCAGCCCCAGCCTGACCCTGGAGCGAGTCGAAGTCCTGGCCCAACCCATATCCGATCACCTGCCGGTCGCGGTAGAGATTCGTCTGCCGGGTTCGCTCACGGCCGATGCATTGCCCGCGTTGAGTCCTGCACCTCGCGGAACCGATGAATGAGCGACGACGCCCAACGCTGGAAAGAGAAATACCTCAAAAGCATCGAACAGCAGGAAAAGCTTGAGCGCCGCTGGGCCGCTCGCCTGGACTTGCTGCGTCGTGGCCTGGTGCGTAGCACCCTGGCGGCGGAGGGCACCGATCGCGCGGTCGACCAGTGCATGAAGGAGATGCGCGAGGTCGTGCGCACCGATGACATGGATGCTGGGCTTGCGGCGCTGCTGCCCCGCCTGGAAAAAGCCGTGCTGGACTCCGAGCAGCGGCGTGAAACCCGGGTCGACCAGATGAGCAGCGCCTTGACGGCACTGGTCACTCAATTGCAATCCCTGCCCCTGCCCCGGGAAGTCAGTCGCCCGTTGAAGGCCTTCGCCAAGCAACTGGACGGCCGGGTCAGTCAGGCGCGAGAGATCCCCCTGCTGCTGGGTGAGCTGAGCAATCTCCAGGGCAAGGCCCTGAGCCAGCTGGAAACCCCTGCCGAGCCAGGTCGCCCGAGTCTGCTGCAGCGCCTGTTCGGGGCCCGTGACGCCGCCGATGTTCCCCAGGCAGAAGCGGTTACGCCTGCGGTCCCTGGCCCCGTTCCCGCGGTGGATTCCCGTCCCCAGGTTGAAGAGGTCGCAGAAGCGGACGAAGTGGTTCGCGAGCATTATCAGACCCCTACCACTGACTTGCCGGAAGTCGCCCAGGTCCCTCCGGCGACCGTCGCCGTGACACCGGCCAAGCCCGAGCCAGCTCCCGTTGCGCCGCCCGTTTCCGAGGCCCCGGCCAAGGTTGAGCCCGAAGCCGGCAGCGTACCGGTCCCGCCGTCGGTGACGGCATTCGTGCCGCCAGTCCTGGCGCAGGAAAAACCCCTTGAGCCAGTGCCCCAGGTCGAGATTGACTCTCCGGCTCCGGCTCCGGCTCCGGCTCCGGCTCCGACCGAGGTCGAGGTCGCGCCTCCTGCCTCTGCACCTGTCGATGCTTTACCGCTAGCGCCCCCGGAGCCGTCGGCAGAAGTGCCTGCCGCACTTCAGAGCAAGCCCGTCCCGCTCAACCCCGATGAGTTGCTGCCGCTTCCCGCGGTTTCCCCGGCAGTGCTGCTCGACAGCCTGCCCTTGCCGCCGGTCATGGCCGAGGCTTTGGCGGCCATCGATCCGGAGCAATCCGAGCACGATGTGCTTTACGCCCTGCCGGACTCTCCCGAGCCCTCCTACAGCTCGGTGGCCAAGCATATCGAGCACACCCTGCTGGGGCTGCTCGATGACCTGAGTCTGCCGGAACGCCATCGGCCTCAGGCCGAAGCCATGCGTGATCGTCTGCAACATGGCCTGAACTGGTACGAGTTGCTGCCAATCCTCGATGACCTGGCAGTGCTGATGCTGGCAATTACCGATTCGGGCCAGCATGAGTTCGAGACGTACCTCAAACAGCTTAACGAGCGCCTCGAGGCCTTCCAGAGCAATCTGCAGGCGGCCAGTGATGGCCACGCCGACAGCAGCTCGGCGGCACGGGCCATGGACTCCCAGATTCGTGAGCAGGTCGATGGCCTGCAGAGCAGCGTGCAGGAGGCGGCAGACCTGGATGACCTCAAGCAGGTGCTGGAAAGCCACCTGGAAGGCCTGCTGGGTACCATGGACCACCACCAGAAACAGCGCGATGAGCGTGAGAAGGAAGTGGCGGCCCGCCTGCAAAGTCTGGCAGAACGCGTTTCGAGCATGGAGCAGGAGGCCCAGGGCTACCGTGAGCACCTGGAAGAACAACGGCAAAAGGCCCTGATCGATCCGCTGACCGGCCTGCCGAACCGCGCCGCCTGGACCGAGCGTCTGGAACACGAGGTCGGCCAATGGCAGCAACATGGCAATAGTCTGCTGCTGGCCATGCTCGATCTCGATCACTTCAAGCGGATCAACGACAACTACGGCCATTTGGCCGGGGACAAGGTGTTGAAGATCATCGCCAACGTGTTGCGCAAGCGCCTGCGTGGCAGCGACTTTATCGCGCGTTTCGGCGGCGAGGAGTTTGTCCTGCTGATGCCCAATACCCCGTTGCCAGCGGGCGCGCGGATAGTGGAAGCGCTGCGAGCGGCGGTCGAGGCATGTCCGTTCCACTTCAAGGGCGAGCCAGTGACCATTACCGTGTCCGTCGGACTGAGCGCCTTCAAGGCCGGTGATCGCAGCGATCTGGTGATAAAAAGAGCCGATCAGGCGTTGTACCGGGCCAAGGATGCGGGTCGCAACCGGGTAGAGGCAGGCTGAGACGCTTGCCGATTCCTGTCTGAAACCTCGGTTTTGCCCATGGCGTTGGGAGCAGTACGTTACACTGTTGCATTCTTTTCATCAGCGTATTGCCCTTTGCCATGAAACTCCTTGCTCTTGCTTTTTCGCTCCTGGTCCTCGCCGGTTGTGCCAGCGGTCCGCGCATCGACACCAGTCACCCTTCGGTCAACTACGACCAGCGCGCCCAGTTCATCATCGTCCACTACACCTCGGCATCCCTGGAACGCTCCCTGGCCTTGCTGACCCACGGTCAGGTCAGCAGCCATTACCTGATCGGCGACGACAAGTCCGCCACTGTCTACAAACTGGTGGACGAGCAATACCGCGCCTGGCACGCCGGCGAGAGCCAGTGGCAGGGCCGGACCTGGCTCAACTCCAGCTCTATCGGCATTGAAATCGTCAACCCGGGCTTTCGTGATGGCCCCAGCGGACGACTCTGGTATCCCTATAGCGAGGCGCAGATCCAGAATCTGATCGTGCTGCTCAAGGACATCAGCAAGCGCAACAACATCTCCCCGCGCCACATCATCGGCCATAGCGACATTGCTCCCCAGCGCAAGCTGGACCCGGGTCCGCTGTTCCCCTGGAAGCGCCTGGCCGACGCCGGACTCGGCTTGTGGCCAAACGCTCAGGCTGTGGCACGCCAGCAGGCGTTTTTTGCCGCGAGCCTGCCGAGCATCAGCTGGTTCCAGCAACAGTTAGCGGTCCTGGGCTATGCCACGCCGCAGACTGGTGAACTGGATGCGGCTACCCGCCATGTGCTGGCGGCCTTCCAGATGCACTATCGCCCGGGTCGTTTCGACGGCACCCCGGACGCAGAAAGCGCAGCCATGCTCCAGGTGCTCAACCAGACAAAATAATGACGCCGCCGGACGGTTCGGGCCGATTACTCAATCAGTTGCTATAACTCATTGGTAATCCTTCGGATCTTTCATGATGCCGGCCGCTCGCCAGACCCTGCGCACCTGGTTCCATCGCCCCTGGTTGCTGGCGATGCTGGCGGCTGCGCTGAGCGCGGCGGTGTTGTTGCTGGGCAGTGCCGGAGTGGCCATGCATCAGGTCCAGCAGCGAGAAAGCGAACAGATGAACGCCCAGGGCCAGCGTTTCCTGGAACGTCTGGAGCAACTGTTCGGGCAACTGCGTGAGGGCCTGGATGTACTGGAGGCCCAGCCGCTGCGCGAGTGCAGCGCCGAGCTGATCGCTGCCCTGCAGCAGGTTAGCTACAGCTATCGCTTCATTTATGAAGCGGCCTATATGGATGCCACCCAGACCTGCTCAAACTGGCCGCAGCAGAATCTCCTGCCTTCGCCCAGGGCTCCGGATATCCGTGGGCCGACCTACAGCTACTGGCTCAACACCTCGACCCAACCCAACGAAAATCTCGCCGCTCTGATGCTGGGACGAGGCAATTTTCGCGTGGCCACCTCCCGTGGGCACTTGACCGACGTGGTCGACCTGCCGGCCGGTGGCAGCCTTATGGTGGTGGTCGACCACGGTGTTCGGGCGATTCCGGTACTGGGTCAGGCTCGGGCCTGGCCACCGGTGGAACCTTGGCGGGCCGGCCGTGACGGTCCCTTGCAGGTCACCCAGGATCTGTTGATCTATCGCATGCCGACCCGTAACCCCGAATACCAACTGGTGATGATCAGCCCCCGGGCCAGCATGCAGGCGGAAATGCTCGATGGCTGGTGGTGGTTGTTGCCGGTCAGCCTGCTAATGGCGCTGTTTATCGGCGGGCTGGTGTATCAGTTGGTGCGGCAGCGCCAGTCGTTGGGAGCAGAGCTGCAAGGGGCCCTGCGACGCGGTGAGCTGCAGGTGCTGTACCAGCCGATCTTCGACCTCAACAGCAGGCTCTGTGTCGGGGCCGAAGCCTTGCTGCGCTGGCGGCGTCCGGACGGCACTCTGACCAGCCCCGATCTGTTCATCCCCCTGGCGGAGAACACCGGACAGATTCGCCAGATCACCGACTTCGTCCTGCAACGCCTGCTGGAGCAACTGGGACACGTGCTGCGAGCCAATCCCCAGCTGTACATATCAGTCAACCTGGCGGCCTGCGATGTCATGGTGCCGCGGATCGGCCTGGTCATGGCCCGGCTCCTGGCGTTGCATCGGGTGGCGGCGCGACAGATCGCCTTCGAGGTGACCGAGCGCGGCCTGATCGACGTGGTGGTGGCGCGCGACAACCTGCAGGCCCTGCGGGATGTCGGGCATCAGGTGCTGATCGATGACTTCGGCACCGGCTACTGCAGCCTGGCCTACCTGCAAAGCCTGCCGGTGGATTGCCTGAAGATCGACAAGGCCTTTATCGACGCCCTAGGCCACGATGCTGCCAGCAGTGGCGTGGCGCCCCACATCATTCGCATGGCCCACGCCTTGAAGCTCAAGGTGATCGCCGAGGGCATCGAGTTCGAGGACCAGGCCTCGCTGCTTAGCAGCGAGGGGGTGAACTTCGGTCAGGGCTGGCTGTTTGCCCACGCCCTGAGTGCGTTGCAGTTCACCGAGCTGATCACCCGCGGTCGGCGTCTGGTGGCCCGGCGCCTGGATGATGAGGCGTGAACCTCTAGAGCGGCAGGGCCAGATAGAACTGGGTGCCCTGCCCCGGCCTTGAGTAGACGCCCATGCGTCCACCGTGGAGCTGGACGATTTCCTTGCACAGGGCCAGTCCGAGCCCGGCACCGCCTTTCTTGCGTCCGACCTGAACGAAGGGTTCGAAGATTCGACCCTGCTGACCGTAAGCGATGCCCTCGCCATTGTCCTCGACGCTGACAATCACCCGTTCGCCATGGCGTCGCGCCTGCAGGCGGATCTGGCCGCCACTGGCGGTATGGCGCAGGGCGTTGTCGATCAGATTGTCCAGGACCCGTTCCAGTTGCGGTCGGTCGGCGTGCAGGCGCGGCAGTGGCGCCTGGATCTCCAGCAGCAGGCTGATGTCCTGCCGCTGCGCCTGTTCGTTGAAGCGGCCCTGGGCCTGCTCCAGCAACTCTTCCAGGGGGCAGGGCGCGAGTGTGAGCTTCTGCAGGCCATTCTGATAACGGGAAAAATTCAACAGGTCGTTGATCAGTTGCATCAGCCGCTGCATTTCTTCGTTGACCGTATTGAGCAGGTCGGTTTCCCGGGACTCTTCGGCGAAGTGCAGGCGTTCCTGGAGCAGGCCGAAGGCCATGTGCATGCCGGTAACAGGTGTTCGCAGCTCGTGGGAGGCGCGCAATACGAACTCGCTGCGCACCCGCTCGAATGCCCGCTGCTCGGTGACGTCATGCAGCACCATCACCGCGCCGAGAATATGGCCCTGGGTGTGGCTCACCGGGGTCAGGCTATAGGTCAGCAGGCGCGATTCGCCGTCGACCTCGATATTCAGGTCTTCCGGGGCTCGTTCCAGGGTGCCGCCACGCAGAACCAGCTGCAGCTGTTCATCCAGCTCCGGGCGTTGCAGAGCGCTGCCCAGGCCCTGGCCGAGGCGCTCCTGATCCCAGCCCAACTGCCGCTGGGCCACGGGGTTTAGGTGTTCCAGGCGGCCTTGGCGGTCGATCATCAACAAGCCGTCGTCGATGCTGTCGAGCACCGCCTGCAAGCGCTGCTGGCCAGCCAGCAGTTCGTCGACATTGGTCGCCTGATGCTGGCGCAGGGCTTCGGCCATGATGCCGAAGCGTCGGGTCAGCAGGTTCATTTCCGCTGCTGCCGAGATCGGCAGGGTGACGTCGAAATTGCCTTGGCCGATCTTGTCCGCGGCCTTGGCCAGGGCTTCGATCGGTCCGCCAAAGCGCCGGGCAATGGCATGGGCGGTGATGAAGCCGATGATCAGCACCGCCAGGCCGACCAGGCCCAGCAAGCCGGCCACCAGCAAGGCGCGGTCCCGGGCCTGGCGCTCGACCTGGCTGATGTTGTCCAGGGCGCGCTTGTGTTCATTGATCAGGCCGTTGCGCAAGGTATTGAAACGCTCGGTCAGCGCCTCGTTGTTATTCAGGCTGGCGGCGGTGTTGCTGTGCTCGAAGGCCTGGTAGAAGCTCAGGTAATCGCTGCGGGCCTGCTTGAAACCGCCCACGGACGGGTTCTGCTGTTCGTGGACGATGCCCTCGTCGAGCAGGTCCAGATAGCGCTGCCGCGAGGCTTCCAGGGCCGCGGGGTCGGGCTTGTTGCTGAGCATGATGATCAACTGATCACCCAGGGTCTGGCGCAGCTTTAGCCCCAGGTCCAGGGTGATGAAATTGTTGCGGATCAGCGATTCCTGGGTACTGGCCATCTGCATCACGCTGACCAGCCCGAGCACCAGCCCCAGTAGGGCCACGGTGATCAGGGCCGAGATGCTCAGAAACAGCCGGGTCCGCAGTTTCATCGCTAACTTCATAGGGTGATGCTCACAGGTTGTACTGTTTGCGCTTGCGGTACAGGGTCGAAGCGTCGATGCCCAGGGTCTTGGCTGCTTGGTCCAGGGTATCGCTGGTGGCCAGGACGGCGCCGATATGGGCTTTTTCCAGCTCATCCAGGCTCAGCGCGGCACCGATTCGCGGGGCATTGTTGGTGGGCTGCTCGGTCATGCCCAGATGACTGATTTCCACCCGTTCCTGGGGACAGATGATGCTCGCCCGCTCCACCACGTTGCGCAGCTCGCGGATGTTGCCCGGCCAGCGGTAGTTGAGCAGTGCTTCCCGGGCGTCGTCGCTGAAGCCTCGGGCCGGCCGCGAATACTCTTTGACGAAGCGTGCGAGAAAGCGGTCGGCCAGGGTCAGGATGTCTTCGCTGCGTTCGCGCAAGGGCGGCAGGTGCAGGGTAATCACGTTCAAGCGGTACAGCAGGTCTTCACGGAAGCGCCCGTCGCGCACCATGTCCTCGAGATTGAGGTTGGTGGCGGCGAGGATGCGGACATCGGCACGGCGAGTCACCGGGTCGCCGACGCGCTCGTATTCCTTGTCCTGGATAAAGCGCAGCAGCTTGGGCTGCAGGGTCAAGGGGAAGTCGCCGATTTCATCGAGGAACAGGGTGCCGCCATCAGCCTGGTTGACCCGGCCCAGGGTGCTTTCGCTGGCCCCGGTAAAAGCGCCGCGGCTGTGGCCGAAGAGCTCGCTTTCCATCAGTTCGGCGGTTAGCGATGGGCAGTTGATGGTCACGCAGGACTTTTTCGCCCGTTTGCTCCAGCCGTGGATGGCCCGGGCCAGTTCGCCCTTGCCGGTACCCGACTCGCCGAGGATCAGAATATTGGCATCGGTGCTGGCCACCTGGCGGGCGGTTTCCAATACCACTTTCATCGCCGGACTGTGGGAGTCCAGGCCGTCCTTGGGTTTGCGCACTTCACCTTCCAGGGCTTCCAGGCGCGCCGAGAGCTGGCGCACTTCCAGTTGCTTGGCGGTGGCCAGGCGCAGTTGGTCGGGGCTGCAGGGCTTGACCAGGTAATCGGCGGCACCGGCCTGGATCGCGTCCACCGCCGTGTCCACGGCGGAGTGGGCCGTGACGATCACCACCCGCATCCAGGGCGCCTGGGTACGCATCTGGGCCAGCACATCAAGGCCGTTGTCTTCCCCCAGGCGCAGGTCGAGGAAACACAGGTCGAACACCTGGCGTTGCAACAGGGCATCGGCCTGTGCCGCGCTGTTGGCGGTGGCTACGGTGTAGCCCTCGTCTTCCAGGCAATAACGGAAGGTGCGAAGGATGGCGGATTCGTCATCCACCAGAAGGATGCGGCCTTGATTCTCCGGCGCTGACTCCATTTCCCAGGCTCCTTTAATGAATGATCTTATTTAGTCCCGGATAAATCGGGCAAGTTGCAAGGTTGATTCTGATCCATTCCACGGCTTGAAGGTTAGATATCTCCGCCGGAAATGGCTAACAGACTGAAATCCCAAATGTTTTGCCAAGGCTAGTCCTTGAATGGGTCTGTATCAGGCTGTCCGTCACTGGGCAAAGTTCCCCCTCCGATCAAAAAGCCATGGACGCTGGCCGGTCCGATCGTGCATTTCGCACGGTTGACTGGGGGGCATCGTGCAGGATGCGTATGAGTCAGTGTTTTTGTATTGTTTTAAGTCATTGATTTTATTGAGTTTATAGTCTGTTTAAAAGCTGGCATGCAGACTGCAATAACCCTCTCATCGTGAAGCGCAACTCAGGGCTTCCATAACAACATCACCACAGTGTGGGAGGAGTTTCAGGATGAATCGCCAAGGTCTTGCCCAATTGCGTATCGCGCCACTGCATCTCCAGCAAGGCCTGTTCGCCAGCCTGGCGTTACTGGTCACCCTGATCGCCGGGCAGCAGTTGCAGCGTTGGGAGGATAGCCAGGTGCCCGCCCCGCGCGTACCGGCTCATCACTTCACCCAGACCCATTTCAGTTCGGTGAGCAGTCAGCTCAACGATGCAACACCAGTGCAACTGATGGCCGTCGATCAGGCACAGCCGGCGCTTGAAGCGCCGCGTCAGGAACGCTGGGTGTTCTAGGCACCAAGGCCTGGCCCGCATTCGGCGGCGCACGGCCGGCTTCATAGGCAGCACCACTAATAGAAGAGTAAGGAGAATCATCATGCTGAGCTGGGCAATCACATTCCTGATCATTGCCATTGTCGCTGCGGTCCTGGGCTTCGGTGGTATCGCGGGCACCGCCACGGGTATCGCCAAGATTCTCTTTGTCGTGTTCCTGGTGATGTTCATTGCTTCGTTCTTCTTTGGCCGTCGTGGCCGAGGCTGACCATGAGTCTTTCGTTGAAGACATTGGCTGCCACGCTGCTGCTGGGCGTCAGCGCCCTGGCGTCGGCGGCCAATGATGGCCAGGCACGTGCCAACCAACTGCTGAGTTCGGACCCGCAGTTTCGTGAAACCTGGCAGGGGGTTGTGCACAAGGAAGAGCGCTTGCCCGAATGGGTGATGGACTTGTCGGGCGATGCTCAGCAACAGATGAATGCAGTGACTGAAGACGGCGATCAGTACCTGGTGGGACCACTTTGCGAGACTGCGCAGAGTTGCCAGAACCAGCGCCTGATCCTGGCCTTCAGCTTCGACAAGAAGCATGCCTACGCGATGCTGGTGGAGGTGCCTGTGGGCTTGCCTGCGGACAAGTCACCGACCCGTCACGCGAACTACCGCTTCCTCGGCAAACCCGATGAAGGGATGCAGGCGTTGCTTCAGGAGCAGTTGCGCAAAGATCCGAACTGGTACTGAGTTCGAGGTGCCGATACTGCATAACAGATAGGAGAAAGGGCCGCCCTGGCGCTTTCGACTGTTGCACCACCCGAGGAGGGTGAGTGCATGACCATGGGGTCGGGACGTTCTGATCCACTGATGATCGGAGTGACCTAGGGGTACAGGGAGTGCCTCCGCAAGGGCCGGGTCAGGAAAGAGCTGCGGCGTAAGCTCCCAGGTCGAGCATCGACTTGACGAGCTTGCGGCGTGCTTGAAGAGCAAAGTCTTGTCCTAGAGCCATCCGTCCGTCATTTTCGTGACTCCCCCAGGAAAAAATCTTCCTTTGACTCCGGTCAAACGTTTCCTAGTGTTTCTCTGCGACCGTATATCGAGAAACTTTGCGCCACTTGCGCAACCTTTCCGGGCGCCCGAATCAGAGCAATCCTAAACTTTTTTAGACTTTTTCCTGACCCTTCCGACAAGCCTGCACACCGCCTGAAATGGCCGTTTCACGGCATTTTTGCCTGCCGAAATGTCGTATTCGAACCGGTTGGGACGCTCGTTTTGTTTGTAAAAACTCATGCCGATTCGGCATAGGGTAGGCGTTTACGGCATTAGACGCGCCTCCCTTGCATCGGAATAGTTGCGCCTTTTTTCGCCCGCAGAGAGCCGTAAATGCTCGTTCGGGATGACCTTATACGGGGGCCGATGCACAAACTTTTCCGCCATTGAGCGTTCCAGTTCGCGCATCAGCCCGAGTCCAACTGAAGTAAGGGTAATGATATGAAGAAGGCAAAATTAAGCCTCGCCTGGCAGATCCTCATCGGTCTGGTCCTGGGGATTGCGATTGGCGCGCTGCTCAATCATTTCAGTGCTGAAAAGGCCTGGTGGATCAGCAACGTTCTGCAACCTGCAGGCGATATCTTTATCCGCTTGATCAAGATGATCGTGATCCCGATCGTCATCTCCTCGCTGATCGTCGGCATTGCCGGTGTCGGCGACGCCAAGAAACTTGGCCGTATTGGTCTGAAGACCATCATCTACTTCGAAATCGTCACCACCATCGCCATCGTCGTGGGCCTGCTGCTGGCCAACCTGTTCCATCCGGGTGCGGGCATCGACATGAGCACCCTGGGGACCGTGGACATTTCCAAGTACCAGGCCACCGCCGCCGAAGTGCAGCATGAACACGCGTTCATCGAGACCATTCTCAACCTGATCCCATCGAACATCTTCGCGGCCATGGCCCGTGGCGAGATGCTGCCGATCATCTTCTTCTCGGTGCTGTTCGGCCTGGGCTTGTCGAGCCTGCAGTCGGATCTGCGCGAGCCGCTGGTGAAGATGTTCCAGGGCGTCTCGGAAAGCATGTTCAAAGTCACCCACATGATCATGAACTACGCGCCGATTGGTGTGTTTGCCTTGATCTCGGTGACCGTCGCCAACTTCGGTTTCGCCTCCTTGCTGCCGTTGGCCAAGCTGGTGATCCTGGTGTACGTAGCCATCGCCTTCTTCGCCTTCGTGATCCTCGGCCTGATCGCCCGCCTGTTCGGCTTCTCGGTGATCAAGCTGATGCGCATCTTCAAGGATGAGCTGGTGCTCGCCTACTCCACCGCCAGCTCGGAAACCGTGCTGCCGCGGGTGATCGAGAAGATGGAAGCCTACGGTGCGCCGAAAGCCATCTGCAGCTTCGTGGTGCCCACTGGCTACTCCTTCAACCTTGACGGCTCGACCCTGTACCAGAGCATCGCGGCGATCTTCATCGCCCAGCTGTACGGCATCGACCTGTCCATCAGCCAGCAACTGCTGCTGGTGCTGACCCTGATGGTCACCTCCAAAGGCATCGCCGGGGTTCCGGGTGTGTCCTTCGTGGTCCTGCTGGCGACCCTGGGCAGCGTGGGCATTCCCCTGGAAGGCCTGGCCTTCATCGCCGGTGTCGACCGTGTGATGGACATGGCGCGTACCGCCCTGAACGTCATCGGCAACGCCCTGGCAGTCCTGGTCATCTCCCGTTGGGAAGGCATGTACGACGATGCCAAGGGCCAGCGCTACTGGAATTCCCTGCCGCACTGGCGCAGCAAAGAGAAGCTGCCGGCTGGCGAAGCTTCCAAAGGCTAAGCGCCTACTACGTAGGAGCTGGCTTGCCAGCGAAGAGACCCTCAAGTCCTCTACACGGCTCAGACGCGCCTTCGGCGGCCAGCCGGCTCCTACAGATGACAGACCCCGGTTAATCCGGGGTTTGTCGTTTCTGCCCGCCCCGCTATCATTCGCCGCATCTTCCGAGGGATATGACCGATGCTCAATGGCCTGTGGCTTGGCTTCTTTATCGTAGCGACCGTGTCCGCCCTGGCGCAGTGGCTGGTGGGCGGCAACGCCGGGATCTTCGCCGCCATGGTGGAAAGCATCTTCGCCATGGCCAAGCTGTCGGTGGAGGTGATGGTGCTGTTGTTCGGCACCCTGACCCTGTGGCTGGGCTTTCTGCGGATCGCCGAAAAGGCCGGCATCGTCGATTGGCTGGCCAAGGTCCTGGGGCCGCTGTTCAAGCGCCTGATGCCGGAAGTGCCGCCAGGGCACCCGGCCTTGGGGCTGATCACCCTGAACTTCGCCGCCAACGGCCTGGGCCTGGACAACGCCGCCACGCCGATCGGCCTCAAGGCCATGCGCGCCCTGCAGGAACTCAACCCCAGCGCCACCACCGCCAGCAACGCGCAGATCCTGTTCCTGGTGCTCAACGCTTCGTCCCTGACCCTGCTGCCGGTGACTATCTTCATGTACCGCGCCCAGCAAGGCGCGGCGGACCCGACCCTGGTGTTCCTGCCGATCCTCCTGGCGACCAGTGCCTCGACGCTGGTGGGCTTGCTGTCGGTGGCGGTGATGCAGCGCCTGCGTCTCTGGGACCCGGTAGTGCTGGCCTATCTGATTCCCGGGGCCCTGGCGCTGGGCGCCTTCATGGCACTGCTGGCGACCCTGTCGGCCACGGCCCTGGCGTCGCTGTCATCGATCCTCGGCAACCTCACCCTGTTCGGTCTGATCATGCTGTTCCTGGTGATCGGTGCGCTGCGCAAGGTCAAGGTCTACGAGGCCTTTGTCGAAGGGGCCAAGGAGGGCTTTGACGTCGCCAAGAACCTCTTGCCGTATCTGGTGGCCATGCTCTGCGCGATTGGTGTGTTGCGGGCTTCCGGGGCCCTGGATTTTGGCCTCGACGGGATTCGTCATCTGGTGGCCTGGGCCGGCTGGGATACGCGCTTTGTCGACGCCCTGCCCACCGCCATGGTCAAGCCGTTCTCCGGCAGTGCGGCCCGGGCGATGCTGATCGAGACCATGAAGACCCAAGGCGTGGACAGCTTCCCGGCCCTGGCGGCGGCGACCATCCAGGGCAGCACCGAGACCACCTTCTATGTGTTGGCGGTCTACTTCGGTGCGGTGGGTATCCAGCGGGTGCGGCACGCTGTGGGCTGTGCCTTGCTGGCGGAATTCGCCGGGGTGGTGGCGGCGATTGCGGTTTGCTACTGGTTCTTTGGTTGAGTTGACCGAGCCTTCGCCGGCAAGCCGGCTCCTACAGACGTTGTAGGAGCCGGCTTGCCGGCAAAAGGGCCCTCAATGTTTCAGCGCCAGGTTGCCCTGCCCCACTGCCCAATCCACCACCTGCCGGGTCAGCGCATCGCTGGCCTGGCCAAATACTGTCACCACCGCCGGCACCTGGGTTTGCGCCAATGGCTGGCGCACTTCAAAGCGTCGGCTGGCGAGGATCTTCTGGTCATAGCCGCGAATCAGTCGCGCATCCAGGCGAATCACCACCTGGGCGTCAGAGCCCTGATACTCGGTCTGAAAGGCCTGCAGGTCACCGCCCAGGGCGAGGTCGCTCTGCAGGTTGCTGTCGTCGGTGCTCAATAGCTGCACCCGGCCATCGCGCTGGAAGCCGTCCAGCAGGCGGTTGCGCAGCAGGATCGGTGCCGGGTCGCTCCAGCGCGAAGCTTTGTAGCTGCTGATCAGGTTGCCCTGGGGAATCACCGCGATTCGCGCGCTGTTCAGGGCATCGCCGGCCTGGGGCTTGAGCAACTGCAGCGACCACGACAGCGCCTGGCCCGTGGCGGGGGGCGTGCTCTGGCTCACCGGCAGCCGATAGATATCCAATGGTTCGCCCTTGGGCAGGATCGAACAGGCACTGGTCAGGGCCAGGGCGGTCCCCAGGGCCAGTGGCGCCAGCAGATGACAGACACGCTTCATGGCGTGAACTCCTTGTTCTTCTCGTTACCCAGCAAGTAACCGCCAGGGTTGGCTTCGAGGCGACGGGTGATGGCTCGCAGCGAGCTCAGGGTCTCGCGCAGCTCGCGCACCGCCGGCGCCAGGCCGTTGAGCCCTTGCATGCCATTGTTCAGCGAGTCCTGGTTGTCGCTCAGCAGTTTGTTCAGGGTGGCGCTGCTCTGTTCCAGGTTGCGCATGGCGTGCTCGGCGCTGCCGAACATCTGCTTACCCTGGTCGTTGAGTACGCCGTTGGCATTGCGCATCAGCGCGGTGGTCTGTTCCAGCATGGCGCTGGTCTGCTTGCTGATAGAACCCAGTTGCTGCATCAGTTGGCGCAGATCGTCACGTTGTCCGGCGATGCTGGCCGAGGTCTTCTGCAGGTTATCCAGAGTGCTGCTGACCCGCTCCACGTTGTCCGGGGAAAACATGCGGTTGGTGTTGTGCAGCAGCAGGTTGACTCCGGTCATCAGGTCATTGCTGTTGTTCAGCAGGCGGGCAATGGGCGATGGCGAGGCGACTATGGTCGGCAGTTGGCCGTCCTTGCCCTTGAGCACCGGGCTTTGCGGTGTACCGCCGCTGAGCTGGATGATCGAGGTGCCGGTGATGCCGGTCAGGGCCAGCTTGGCCTGGGTGTCCTCCTTGATCGGGGTTTCACTGCCCAGGCGGATCTGCGCCAGTACCCGGCGCGGGTCCTTGGGGTCCAGGCGCAGATTGACTACGTCGCCGACCTTGATCCCGCTGTACTGCACGGCACTGCCCTTGGACAGGCCGCTGACCGCTTCATTGAACACGATCTGATAGTCCTGGAAGGCGCTGTCGACGCTGGACTTGGCCAGCCACAGGCCGAACAGCAAGGCGCCGGCCACCACGATCACGGTGAACAGGCCGATCAGTACATGATGGGCTCGGGTTTCCATGTCATCCCTCGTTGGTCTGTGTAGCGGCCTGATAGGCCGCGCGGCCGCGTGGGCCATGGAAGTATTGGTGAATCCATTCGTCCGGGGTTTGCGCGACGATGTCGATGGCGTCCGCCACCAGCACCTTTTTCTGCGCCAGTACCGCCACCCGGTCGGTGATGGTGTAGAGGGTGTCGAGATCGTGGGTGACCAGGAACACGCTCAAGCCCAGGGCATCGCGCAGGGTCAGGATCAGTTGGTCGAAGGCTGCAGCCCCCACCGGGTCGAGGCCGGCGGTGGGTTCGTCGAGAAACAGGATGTCCGGGTCCAGGGCCAGGGCGCGGGCCAGGGCCGCACGCTTGATCATGCCGCCGGAGAGCGAGGACGGGTACTTGTCCGCTGCCGACAGGGGCAATCCGGCCAGGGCCAGTTTCACCGCCGCCAGGTGTTCGGCGTCGCTGCGGGACAGGCCCGCATGCTCGATCAGCGGCAGGGCGACGTTTTCGGTCACCGTCAGCGAGGTGAACAGCGCGCCCTTCTGGAACAGCACGCCAAAGCGCCGTTCAATCAGTGAGCGTTGCTGCTCCGGCAGGCTTGGCAGGTCCTGGCCGAAAACCCGCACCGAGCCTTCGCTGGGCTGACGCAGGCCGACGATGCTGCGCAGCAACACCGACTTGCCGCTACCGGAGCCGCCGACCACGCCGAGGATCTCGCCCTTGTACACGTCCAGGTCGAGGTTTTCGTGCACGCTCTGCTTGCCGAAGCGGTTGCACAGGCCACGGACTTCGATCACCGCCTCGGCAGGCGGGCGCGTCGGGCGGCTCACCAGCCCATCTCCATGAAGAACAGCGCGGCCACGGCGTCGATGACGATCACCACGAAGATCGACTGCACCACGCTGGACGTGGTGTGGGCGCCCACCGACTCGGCACTGCCGCTGACCTTGAAACCCTCCAGGCAGCCGATGGCGGCGATCAGGAAAGCGAAGATCGGCGCTTTGACCAGGCCCAGCAGAAAGTGCTTAACGCCGATGTCCGAATGCAGCAGCGAAAGGAACATCGCCGGGGAAATATCCAGGGACAGGGCACAGACCACGGCGCCGCCGATGATCCCGGAGAGCATCGCCAGAAAGGTCAGCATCGGCAGCGCCACCAGCAAGGCCAGCACCCGGGGCAGCACCAGCAACTCCATCGGGTCCAGGCCCAGGGTGCGAATGGCGTCGATCTCTTCGTTGGCCTTCATCGAGCCGATCTGCGCGGTGAAGGCGCTGGCGGTGCGCCCGGCCATGAGGATCGCGGTCAGCAGCACGCCAAATTCCCGCAGGAAGGAAAACGCCACCAGGTCGACGGTAAAGATGCTGGCCCCGAAGTTGGCCAGTACCGTGGCCCCGAGAAAGGCCACCACCGCCCCCACCAGGAAGGTCAGCAGGGCAACGATGGGCGCGGCATCTAGTCCGGTCTGCTCGATATGCGCCACCACCGGGGTGATGCGCCAGCGCTTGGGGTGCAGCAGGCCCCGGGCCAGGGTTTCGAGGATCAGGCCGATAAAGCCGAGGACTTTCAGACTGTCTTGCCAGACGGTGTAGACCGCACTGCCAATGCGTGAGAGCAGTTGCACGCTGACGGAAATCTCCGGTTCCTTGACCGGTACACAGAAATCGTTGAGCGAGCTGTAGACCGTATGCAGCAACGCGCGGTCGGCGGCGGACAGGGTGCAATCAGGGTGTTCGGCGGATCGCCCCAGGCGTTCGGCTCCCAGTAGTTCTACCAGCAGCGAGGCGCCGGCGGTGTCCAGGGCTCCCAGGCCGTTGAGGTCGATGTGGGTGCTGCTGTCATAGCGGCCGCTGAGGGTTTGGCTGAGACGCTTGAGCTCGCCGTAGTGCGCCAGCGTCCAGTCCCCGGAGATGCGCAGTTGCGCCGGGGAGAGGGCAAGGTCCAGTTGAGCGGTGCCGGGCGTCACGCTGGTAGTCATAAGCTCCGAGCTTGTGTGGCGATTACGCAGTGCTACGTAATAGCACGATCCCGACTACTTTGCCTCGCCGCTCTTGGCGGCGTCTTGATCTGGATCGGTGATCTCGAAGCGCAACACGCCAATTACCTGGCCGTCCTCGGTGATCACCCGCACTTGCCATTTTCCCGCTGGGTTGCCGGGAAAATTCTGCTTGTGCGACCAGGCGCGGTAACCCTCCTTGCGTCCGCCATGAATATCCAGGGCGATGCGGTCCACTTCGCTGCCGTTGAACTGCCAGACGTGATAGATGCGCTCGTCCAGGCCCCGGGGTGCATTGATCGCGGTGTAGGCGTACAAACCGTTGCTGCGTACCTGGCTGGCGCTCAACTGCTCCAGGCTGTCCCCGGGCGTGCGGTCCTGGAGTTGGGTGCTGATGGCGTCCTCGGTCAACCACAGAGTGGCCGGCGGCACCCAGGAGCGCAGCAGCCAGCCGGTGCTGCCAATGGCCAGGGTGATGCACAGCACCGCCAGTGCGCTGCGCACGCTGCGGATCGGCAGGATCGACGCCAGGCTCGGGAAGGACAGGAGCATGGCGATGCCCAGGGCCAGCTTGAAGCTCTGGGCCGTGGTCAGGTGCAGGATCAGCGGCAGGGCCGTGAGCAAGGCGGCGAACAGGGTCAGGGTGTGCAGGGCGAGGAACAGCCAGCGCCGCGGCGCCAGCCACTTGTAGTACAGCGGGTCGGTGATGGAAATCAGCGCCGCCGCTCCCAGCAGCCCGGTGAACACCAGTTGGCCGCTGTTCCAGCTGGTGGTGATGAAGAAGAACGGCAGGACGAAGAACAGACTTTCCTGGTGGATCATTTGCGTCGCGTAGCGCAGCAGCGGTTGCGGGATCTCGCGCTTGAAGACCTTGGTGAACAGTTGGGTCAGACTGTTTTCCAGCATCAGCCAGACCCAGCTCACCAGCAGGATCACGGCGATCCACGAGGCCAGGCTCTGTTGCCGATCCACCAGGATGAAGCTGCCGACTCCAGAGATGAAACCGCCGAGCGCAATGACCCCCGGGTAGCGCTTCATCAGTTCCAGAATGCGCTGAATATAGTGGGTCAGGTTAGGCATCGGGTGGGGTCACAGTCTTGGCAGGAAAAAACCGCGACAGGATACCTGTTGGCCGCTGCCTGTGGCGAGGGAGCACGCTCCCTCGCCACACCGGCTAGAGGTTACGCCGGCGGTGCAGCAGGTAGCCGCCCAGGCTGCCGAGGACGATCAGGGCCAGCAGGCCGCCGGTCAGCCAGAGCAGTTGCTCGTCCCCCAGCAGCGGTTTTTCGATTCGCACGTAGCCCGGCTGCTGCAGCAATTGCCCCAGGGCCAGGTTGGCCTGCTTCAGGCTCACCGCCCGCAGACGCTTGGCCGGGTCGCTGAAACGGCCGTTGTCGAAGTCCCCGAGGGCGCTCCAGTAGTAGTCCGCCAGGGCGCTGTTGCCCTGAACTGCCCAGGCCTGGCGATCGATGGCGGCCTGCTTCAGGCGCTCGAAAGTCGCGGGGTCGAGGCCGTCCTTGAGCAGCTTCGCCTTGAGCTGCTCGACCACCTGTCGGGCCTGGGGCAGGTCATCGCGTTCGAGGTCGGCATTGAGGCTGAGAAAACCGACGCCGCCAAACACCTCACGGTCGCTCCAGGGACCGTAGGACAGCTCATGCTCCAGGCGCAACTGACGGTACAACGCCCAGTCCAGATAGTCCTTGAGCAGGTCGAAGGTCTCGTCGTGCTGCTGTTCCAGCAGGGGTTCGGGGAACAGCCAGTGCAATTGTGCGCTCTGCCCTACCCAGCCATGGATCAAGTCGCGCTCGGCGGCGGCCGTACCCTGGATCTGCGGCAGTTCGCGGTGCTCGCTGGGTTCTACCGGCTCGAGGGCGCCGTAGGTGCGCTCCAGATAAGCTGGCAACAGGCGATCCAGTTCGCCGACGACGATCAGGGTCATGTTGTTGGGGGCGTACCAGTCTTTGCGCACTTGCTCCAGCTGGGCCAGGGTCAGGTGCTCGACTTCGGCGCGCTCGGCGCATTTGAGCCCCAGTTCCACCGCCAACTGGTTGCCGGCCTTGTGGCCCAGGTCCTGGCGGTCGAGCCAGCGCTGCAGGTGCGAGTAATGACCGCCGTCTTCGCGCTCCACCACCTGTTTGGCGGCGGCCACGGCGTTGTCGTCAAGGCGGGTGCGGGTGAGCAATGACAGCAGCAGGTCGAGGACCTTGCGCTGGTTTTTCGCCGGGGCTTCGATGACGAAGGTGGTGTCGGCATTGCTGGTATAGGCGTTCCATTCGCCGCCCAAGGCTTGCATGCGCTCTTCCAGGCCGCCTTCGCCGTCGGCGTCGATGCCGCTGAACAGCAAGTGTTCAAGCAGGTGCGGCAGTTCCTTGTCGGCACAGGCGAAATCGTCCAGGCCGACGCCCACCACCAGGCGGATCGCCACGTGGCCGCGTTCGCTGCCGGGCTTGAGCAGCAGCTGCAGGCCGTTGGGCAGGGTGTAGCCTTCGACCTGGAAGCGATCCAGGGCCCATCCTTGTGCACTGCCCAGCAACAGGCAGGCGAATAACAGACAACGCATAACAAGCTTCCTTACGGCGTGCGTAAGTTTTAGAGACTTCAGATAACGCTGGACGTTCAGGGTGAATGGGTGATGTCAGCCATGTCCTCGACTTCCAGCGCCCCGGTATCCGAGGTTTCCAGGACCACATAGGCGCTGCTGCAGAACAGCGAGTTGAGACGCTTCATATCGGCAATCAGTTCCAGGTGCAGGGAGCTGGTCTCGATGCTCTGGACGATCTTGCGCTGCAGCCGGCTGACGTGGGCGTGGGCCAGACGCCGTTCCTGGGCGCGGAAGCGGCGTTTCTCCCGCAGCAGTTGGCGGGCGCTTTCCGGGTCGGCGCTGAGAAATACCGAGAGCCCCAGGCGCAAGTTGGCGATCAGTTGCGCGTGCAGCCCGGTCAGTTCTTCCAGACCCACTTCGGAGAAGGAGCGGCGTTGCGATGTTTTCTGCTGCTGGACCTTGCGCAGCATGCGTTCAATCAGGTCGCTGGCCAGCTTGAGGTTGATCGCCAGTTCGATGATTTCCGCCCAGCGCCGGCTGTCCTGCTCGCTGAGGTCTTCCCGGGGCATTTGCGCCAGGTACAGCTTGATAGCGCTGTACAGTGCTTCGACATCGTCGCTCAGGGCGCGCATTTCCTGGGTAATGGCGGTCTGCTTGCCACGCAGCACATCGCGCATGGCTTCCAGCATATTGTCGATCAGGTCGCCGATGCGCAGGGTTTCCCGGGCGGCGTTGGCCAGGGCCAGGCTCGGGGTGGCCAGGGCAGTGGGATCGAGGTGCCGTGGTCGTGCACGGCCGTTGTCCTGGGGGCGCTCGGGCATCAGCCACGCGCAGAATCGCGCCATGGGGCCGACAGTGGGCAGCAGCAACAGGCAGCGGGCGGTGTTGTACAACAGGTGGAAGCCGATCACCACTTCCTGGGGACTGAAGTCCAGGCTGTCCATCCAGTGGGCCAGCGGGTCGAGTACCGGAATGATCAGCAGCAGGCCGATCAGCTTGTACAGCAGGCTGCCCAGCGCCACCTGGCGTCCGGCAGTGTTCTGCATGCTGGTGCTGAGGAAGGCCAGCACCCCGCTGCCGATGTTGGCGCCGATCACCAGGCCGATGGCCACCGGCAGGCTGATCACTCCGGCCCCGGCCAGGGTGGCGGTCAGCAGCACCGCTGCCAGGCTGGAGTAGGACACCATGGCGAACACCGCGCCCATCAGCGCATCCAGGAGGATGTCGCCGGTAAGCGAGGCGAACAGCACCTTCACCCCTTGAGCGTGAGTAATCGGCGCTGCGGCTTCGACGATCAGTTGCAGGGCCAGGATGATCAGGCCCAGGCCGATGCCAACCCGGCCCAACTGACCGGCGCGGGTCTGCTTGCGCGACAGGAAGAAAATCACCCCGAGGAAGATCAGCAGCGGCGACAGCCAGGACAGGTCGAAGGTCAGCACCCGGGCCATCAATGCGGTGCCGACATCGGCACCCAGCATGGTTGCCAGCGCCGGGGTCAGTGCCATCAGGCCCTGGCCGACAAAGGAGGTCACCAGCATCGCCGTGGCGTTGCTGCTCTGGACCATGGCGGTCACCAGGATGCCGGCGACGAAGGCCAGCGGTCGCCTGGCCATGTTCTGACCGATCACGTGGCGCAGGTTGGAGCCGTAGACCCGCAGGATGCCGGTACGGACGATGTGCGTGCCCCAGATCAGCAGGGCCACGGCGGAAAGCAGATTGAGCAGGGTCAGCATGAGAGGCCCCCCCTGGGGTGAAGAGCCCCAAGCGGGGCCAGTGGACGTTGTTGCGCGAGGTTCTACGTTATGTATTTAAGCTGTAGTTGGCTAACGCACAGGACGCCAGCATCGCATAGCTAAACCGGTGATTGAAACAAAACTGTCATGAAAACAGCTGCCTGCAGACGTGAAAAAGGGGCCCGAAAGCCCCTTTTGCTTGAGTGCGTTCGCGGTTTATTGACCAGGAACGTCCTTGCGCAGTTTTACCGGGTCCTGCTGTTTTTTCTTCTTCGCGATGGCGGTGCGCATCTTGATGTTGATGGCTTCCACCGCCAGGGAGAAGGCCATGGCGAAGTAGACGTAGCCTTTTGGTACGTGCACTTCGAAGGCCTCGGCGATCAGTACGGTACCGACTACCAGCAGGAACGACAGCGCGAGCATCTTCAGCGACGGGTGCTTGTCGATGAATTCGCTGATGGTGCCGGCCGCCAGCATCATCACCAGGACCGCGACGATGATCGCCGCCACCATGACCGGTACATGGGACACCATGCCCACCGCGGTGATGACCGAGTCCAGGGAGAAGACGATGTCGATGATCGCGATCTGGATGATGGTGTAGAGGAAGTTGCCGCCCTTGCCTTTGGGTTCATCCAGGGTTTCGTCTTCACCTTCCAGGGCGTGGTACATCTCCTGGGAGCTTTTCCACAGCAGGAACAGGCCGCCGAAGAACAGAATCAGGTCTCGTCCGGAAATGCCTTGGCCGAAGACCACGAACAGGTCGGCCGTGAGGCGCATGACCCAGGTGATCGACAGCAGCAACAGAATCCGCGTGACCATGGCCAGCGCCAGACCGAAGATCCGCGTGCGCGCCTGCATGTGCTTGGGCATGCGGCTGACCAGGATCGAAATCATGATGATGTTGTCGATGCCCAGGACGATTTCCAGGGCGGTCAAGGTAAAGAAGGCAACCCAGATTTCCGGGTTGGTCAGCCATTCCATGTGTATTCCTTTGAGCGGTTGTTATGGCCCGGGCCGGGAAGCCGGCCCGAGCGAAGAATCATTGCTTTTATAGAGTGCTGAACAGCGGAAAAATCCCCATCAGCAAAGCGGCGAACATTATGCACAGACAGACCAGCACTGCCCACTTGAGGGTGAAGCGCTGGTGATCGCCGAACTCGATGCCGGCCAGGGCCACCAACAGATAGGTCGAGGGTACCAGCGGGCTGAGCAAGTGCACCGGTTGGCCGACGATCGACGCGCGGGCCATTTCCACCGCCGTGATGCCGTAATGACTGGCGGCTTCTGCCAGCACCGGCAATACGCCGTAGTAGAAGGCGTCGTTGGACATGAAGAAGGTGAACGGCATGCTCACCAGCGCGGTGATCACTGCGAGATAGGGACCCAGGGCGTCAGGGATCACTGCCAGCAGGCTCTTGGACATGGCGTCGACCATGCCGGTACCGGACAGGATGCCGGTGAAGATACCGGCAGCAAAGATCAGCCCGACCACTGCCAGCACGCTGCCGGCGTGGGCCGCAACCCGGTCCTTCTGCTGCTGCAGGCAGGGGTAGTTGACGATCATGGCAATACTGAAGGCCACCATGAACAGTACCGGTAACGGCAGCAGCCCGGCGATCAGCGCGCACATCAGGGCGAAGGTCAGAGCACCGTTGAACCAGATCAGCTTCGGACGACGAGCGTCGGGGTACTGCGAGACGCTGATTTCACTGTGGTCGATCTCATCGCCCGCCAGGTGCAGTTCACCCAGGCGTGCGCGCTCACGTTTGCCGTACAGATAGGCGATCGCCAGGATCGCCACCACGCCGGCCAGCATGGCCGGGATCATCGGGACGAAAATGTCCGACGGGTCCACGTGCAAAGCGCTGGCGGCACGGGCGGTAGGACCGCCCCAGGGGGTCATGTTCATCACCCCGCCGGCGAGGATGATCAGGCCGGCCATGATCCGCGGGCTCATGCCGATGCGGCTGTACAGCGGCAGCATGGCGGCCACGCAGATCATGTAGGTGGTGGCACCGTCACCGTCCAGGGACACCACCAGGGCCAGCACGGCGGTGCCGACCGAGACCTTCAGCGGGTCGCCCTTGACCAGCTTGAGGATCTTGCGCACCGCCGGGTCGAACAGGCCGGAGTCGATCATCAGGGCGAAATACAGAATGGCGAACATCAGCATCACGCCGGTGGGCGCCAGCTTGGTGATGCCTTCGAGCATCATGGGACCGATCTTCGGCGCGAAACCGCCGAACAGGGCGAACAGGATCGGCACGATGATCAGCGCGATCAGCGCGGACAGGCGCTTGGTCATGATCAGGAACATGAACGTGATGACCATGGCGAAGCCAAGGAAAGTCAGCATGGGAATACTCCAGGCGTAGCGCGGCTAGGGAATGGCGAACCGGGTGGGATCAGCGCAGAACGGCAAGCACGAGGCGTACGGGAGGAGTCGAAGCGAACAGGCGGGTACGAGCAGACATCAGAATCACCATTGTTGTTGTTAATAGGGCCGGGAGCGCCAGAAACGCCCGCTGTGGCCAACCGGTCTTTTGCCGGTAGTGGAGGCGATCCTAATCGGGGAAGCTTTCAGCCAGCTTTCGACATTGAAAGGAAACGGTGGATGTTCCTGCAGGCGACCAGCGGCATAAAGTGATGGGCATGGGCCCACAAGAGGAATGCACATGAGTGAGTTGCACACCGGAGGCTGCCACTGCGGGCGGCTGCGCTACCAGTTCAGCGGGCCACTGCGGGATATTGCCCACTGTCATTGCTCGGTCTGCCGCCGGGTCAGTGGCGGTCTGGTGACCACCTGGATCACCCTGCCCGCCCGGGCTTTCACATGGCTGGAGGGAGCTCCCGCCCGCTATGACTCCTCCAGCAGCTGTGCCCGTTATTTCTGCGGCAACTGTGGAGCACAGCTGGCGTTGATAACCCATCTGAGTCCCGAGAGCATCGACGTGACCATTGCCAGTCTGGATCACCCTGAGTTGGCGCCGGCCGAGCGACACATCTGGACTGACAACCGACTGCCTTGGCTACATCTGGATGAGCACTTGCCCGCGGAGCCGCAGGAAACATTGTAGGAGCCGGCTTGCCGGCGAAGCTTTCAAGGCAGCTCTAACCCACCCGCCGCCTTGTGCAGAGCCCGCAGATGCTCGCCCACCTGCTTCAGATTGGCCTCGTTGGCGGCAATTTCCGCCGCCCGTGCCGGCTCCAGCAGGGCCCGCACTTCCTTGTCCAGTTCGCCGGTCAGGGATTGCAGCTGTTTCTGCCGCTCACTGCTTTCGGACTCCAGGCGCTGCCATTCGCCGGGCTGGGGCAAGCCATAGCCGCTGCTGCCCAGCAGCTCCGCCGGTCGGCTGAGGAAACCGCTGTTGGCGAGAATTTCCTGCAAGGTCTTGTTGGCTTTCTCCATGCCGCCATTCTTCAGTTCCCGGGCGCCGAGGTAGCGCTGCTTGACCTCGTCCTGGGCCAGCAACAGTTGCCGGCGATAGCTGGCCTGCTCCAGGAGCAGCAAGGCCGCGCTGGTACGCAGGTCGGCCCGGTCGAACCACTGGCGGCGCTCCGCGGCGCTCAGTGACAGCCAGTCTTCGACGCTGGCCTGCTTGATCGGCAGGTGCTTTTTGATCACCTCGAACATTGCCTGGTAGCGGTCGCGGAAGGAGTCGAAGCGATAGCCCAGGCGTAGCGCTTCCCGGGGATCGTCGAGCACGCTGGTGTCCGCCAGTCCCCTGCCCTTGAGTACTTCCAGCAAGCCGTTGGGCATGATGCTGTCGAGGCCGATCAGTTGTTTGTTGTTGCTGCCGCTACGCAGCAGCTTGAGGCTTTCCACCGCGCAGTTGTTGGACAGAAAGTAATAGTTGCCGTCATAGCTCCAGTGCATCTCGGCGGCGTGCTCCACCACTTCCTCGATCTCGCTGCGTGACAGCTTCAAGGGCACGGACGCCAGGCTGCGCAGTTCGGTCTTGGTGTATTCATCGATGACTTGCGACAGCGGCAGGACGAAAAGCCGCGAAGGATATTTGCCCACCAGGCCATCCCAACTGGACAACTGCACATCACCGACAAAGGCGCGATAGGACAGCACCAGATGCTGGTCCAGGTCCAGGCGGCAATCCGGGCCACGGGGCCGGCCCGGGGCACAGATCACCAGGCGCAGCATGCTGTGGCCCCAGCGGCTGACCCAGTTCTGGTTGGCTTCGGCCAGCAGGTAGTCCACCGCGTAGACCCGCTCCGGGTCCACCTTGCCCAGGGGCGTCTTGGCGAAGTCGTTGCCGGCGTTGAGGAAGGCGAAGGACTGGGCGCAGTTGTCCTTGGCGGCCGGGGCCCAGGCGAAATGTTCCTGGTAATAGCGGTACAGCGCCGGGCGGCGGCAGGCGTAGCTCGGATCGAGGAGGAAGTACTCCATGTTCACCGCTACGAACTCTTTCGGGTTGGTGGTCTCGTAGAGGTCCGGACTGCGAGCTATCTGCCGGTTGTGCTGTTCCCGCTCTCCGCGGCGGCCGACATATTGCGGCCAGCCGGCCAGGTCCAGCAGTCGCGGGTCGTCGCTGAGGGTGAAGCGGCGATCGTTCTGGCCCCGGCACTCATCCGGCAGGCCGATCAGGCCGGAGGTGCCGGTCTTGCGGGTGCAGCGCTGGATCAGGCTGCGTTCGGCGCTGGGCCATAAACGCGCACGATCATAAATGTGGGTCAGTTCATGCAGTACGGTGGCGAGTAGCTCCCGGCGCACGGTGCCGTGAGGGCGACTGGTCTTCTGGTTCGCAGCGGAGCCATCGGCCAGGCTGGGTAGCAGAGCGCGGTTGAGGTCCAGTTCCGCAACCAGGGATGCCGCGCCATAGGCGTTGTCGGGCATCTGGTCGGTCCAGCCGACATCAATGGTGCGATCCAGTTGCTGGATCAAACGCGGCGGCAATGCCTGCATCGCTTCATCCAGCAGCGCCTGGCTGGCGTGTTGTTGCGCCGGGCTCAAACCATCGGTCTTGAGGCGCAATTGCAGGTCGGCCTGGGCGGTGCCACAGAGCAGCGCCAGGGTCCCGGCCAGCAGCCAGGCGAAGACTGGCTTCACAGGGCGAGGATAGCTTCGGCCAGGACCTGATCGCTGGCGTCACGGGCTTCCGGCAGCTGGGTACGCAGGGCAGTGAACGCCGCTTCCAGTTGTGCGCCACGGATATCGCCATTGCTGGCGACGAAGCTGGCGGCATCGTCATGGGCTTCGCGCACGACTTTGGAGTCACGGATCGAGGTGGTGGTGTCCGAGGTGAAATCGATCGTGCGGCCAGAGGCGCGGACGATGATATTACTGGTGGCCACCAGGGTGTGTGCCTGGGCCACGTCGGCCAACAACAGCAGGCCAAGGGTGGCGGCAATCAGCGGGCTACGCATGGAACGACTCCGGAATAACAGGGATGGCTATTGGACGAGAATTGCCTGCGCCAGTTCAAGGTCGCTGGCATGAAGTTTTGCCTGGTGTTGCCGCAGATATTTCAGCGCGGACTCCAGGCGTGCCCCACGCAGTTGGCCGTCGGTCGCAATGAAGGCGGCGGCGTCATCCTGGGCGGCGAGCAGCAGTTTATGGTCGAAGGGCGCCGAGGTCACCTGGCTTGTAGCGTAAGCCGTGATGACCGAACTCTGGGTCGTCAGGTCGAATGCCTGCACCGAGGAGGCCCAACAGACAGCGATCAATAGTGGAGCGAAAAGCGAAATTCGGAACAAACCCAAGAGTCTCGACAGCTGAAAACCAGCGCCAAGGCTAGCGCAATGGCCCGGACAGGGCCAGTGCAGAGGCTTTCAGGTGCGTATACGCACCTGAAACGGCAGGTCAGATCGCCAGGATTGCCTGAGCCAGTTGTGTGTCAGTGGCCTGCAGTTGAGGGGCTTGTTGGCGGATGTGGGCGAAGGCACTTTCCAGTTTTACCCCACGAATTGCGCCGTCGGTGGCGACGAAGCTGGCGGCGTCATCCCGGGCAGCGCGGACAATCTTGTTGTCGCGCAGGGAGGAAGTGGCGTCGGAGGTCGCATCGGTCGTGGCCTTGAGGGCGCCGACAATGGCATCAGTGGTCACGATCAGGCTAGTGGCGTGGGCATTGGTAGCCAGGGCCAGAAGTGCGGCAGCGCTGAGCAGGCGAAGACGGGACATGGGTAACTCCTGTGAATGAACAGACAATTAAAGGGCGCTGAGTGAGACGCCGGGCAGCCACTGCGAGGTGCTGTGTCTGATGGATCTGACGCAGCTCGGACGAGAATCGCTACGTCACTTCAGATATTAGGCTGAGCTGTTCTATTCGCACAGATCTGTGTCAGGGCTGGGGACCGCCAACAATGGGTGCATGACGCAGTCCACGTTGATACGTCGAACGATTGGCTTGCGGCATCGTGGTGTTGGGTTTCACGGCGGCTAGACAGATACATCCGGGTTTAAATTGTACTGGTTGTATTTTGATTTTATTAAAACTGTACCTGTCATTGTCTGGTACAGGCTTTCCTTTACCTTTGGACATTTGTCATCGGCCCAGAACGACAAAACCCGTCGTGGTTTCCCACGACGGGTTTTGTGTGTGCAATTCGGGGTGCTGGCGGTGGACCCGGAGGGTCAGGGCCAGCGACGCTGCGTTAGCGCCAGAACGGCTTGCTCAGCTCTTCGTAGCGTTGTGCTTCGCTGATCCCGGCATCGGCCAGCAGACGCGAATCCAGGCGAGCCAGTTGATGGCGGCTGGAGATGCGGCGCTGCCACAACATCAGGTTGGCGATAACGCGCAGAGGCAGGGAAGCCTGGGTTTTTTCAGCTTTGTCTTCGAAGAACAGTTCGGAACTGAGTGTACGTTCCATGGTTGACATCCTTCCGCTTGTGGCGGGATCAGGTAGTGGTTTAACTGGTGCCCATGATCCTCTTCACGCGCAAGACTCTGTAGATACAGTTCACCTGTATTGTGAGGGACCAGTTAACTGTTTATAGGGGCTGTACTGTTCGGAAATGGCGCAACTGTACCTGTCAGCACCTTTTTGGTGCATTTAGGCGGTTTTTGATTGGGGATTAACGGTTTCAGGCGAGGAAAAGACCGGTACAGCAGTACAGTTTTTGTCGACCTTTAGTGGGCGGCTGGCGAGCTGACGAAACTGTGTTTGCGTCAGCTGCCAACTGTATCAATCACTCGGCGAGCATCTTCCCGGTTTCTTCCAGGTTGATGTGCCAGCTCAGAGCATCACGCAGGATGTGCGGCGTGTGACCACCCAGGGCGCAGGCCTTGGTGAAGTAGTCATTCAGCGCGTCGCGGTAGGACGGATGCACACAGTTGTCGATGATCACCCGGGCCCGCTCACGTGGCGCCAGGCCACGCAAGTCGGCGAGGCCGATCTCGGTCACCAGGATGTCGACGTCATGCTCGGTGTGGTCTACGTGGCTGACCATGGGTACCACGCTGGAAATCGCCCCGCCCTTGGCAATCGACTTGGTGACGAAGATCGCCAGGTGCGCGTTGCGGGCGAAGTCGCCGGAGCCGCCGATGCCGTTCATCATCCGCGTGCCGCAGACATGGGTGGAGTTGACGTTGCCGTAGATGTCGAACTCCAGTGCAGTGTTGATGCCGATGATGCCCAGGCGGCGCACGACTTCCGGATGGTTGGAGATCTCCTGTGGACGCAGCACCAGCTTGTCCTTGTAGCGCTCCAGATTGCCGAACACGTCAGCGTTGCGCCGGCTCGACAGGGTGATGGAGCTGCCCGAGGCGAAGCTGAGCTTGCCGGCGTCGATCAGGTCGAAGGTCGAGTCCTGCAGTACTTCGGAGTACATGGTCAGGTTCTCGAACGGCGACTCGATCAGGCCGCACATCACTGCGTTGGCGATGTTGCCGATACCCGCCTGCAACGGGCCGAGCTTGTTGCTCATGCGCCCTGCGTCCACTTCCTGCTTGAGGAAATCGATCAGGTGATTGGCGATGCCCTGGGTTTCGCTGTCCGGGGTGGACACGGTAGACGGCGAGTCGGGCTGGTTGGTGATGACGATGGCGACGATCTTGTCCGCTGGAATCGGAATCGCGGTGCTGCCGATGCGATCGTCGACCTTCACCAGGGGGATTGGGGTGCGGGTTGGACGATAAGTCGGGATATAGATGTCGTGCAGGCCTTCCAGGTTCGGGTTGTGCGCCAGGTTGATCTCGACGATCACCTGCTTGGCGAAGATCGCGAAGCTGGCGGAGTTGCCCACCGAGGTGGTCGGTACGATGTGCCCCTGCTCGGTAATGGCCACGGCTTCGATCACCGCAATGTCTGGCAGCTTGAGCTGCTGGTTGCGCAGTTGCTCGACGGTTTCCGAAAGGTGCTGGTCGATGAACATCACTTCGCCGGCGTTGATCGCCTTGCGCAGGGTGCTGTCGACCTGGAACGGCATGCGCCGGGCCAGGACGCCGGCTTCGGTGAGTTGCTTGTCCAGGTCGTTGCCCAGGCTGGCGCCGGTCATCAGGCTGATTTTCAGCGGGGTTACCTTGGCCCGTTCGGCCAGGGCATGGGGCACGGCCTTGGCCTCACCAGCGCGGGTGAAGCCGCTCATGCCGACGGTCATGCCGTCCTCAATCAGGGCGGCAGCGTCGGCGGCGCTCATCACCTTATCCAACAACGAAGGCAAGCGGATACGATCACGGTACATGGATTGTTATCTCGGGCAACGGAAGCAAGAAGCGCAGTCTAGTGATTTCAAAAAAAAACGCCCCGCGACAAAGGTCGAATGAAAGGCCCTGATCTAGAGCCTTCTGTCGGCTTTATGGTGTAAATAAAAAACCCCAGCCTACTAAAGGCTGAGGTTTGGGGTATTGCGCTACAGCAGCTTTATTCGACGGCTTTGACCATGTCTTCGATGACCTTCTTCGCGTCGCCGAAGACCATCATGGTCTTGTCCAGGTAGAACAGTTCGTTGTCCAGACCGGCATAACCACTGGCCATGGAGCGCTTGTTGACGATGATGGTCTTGGCCTTGAAAGCCTCGAGGATCGGCATGCCGGCGATGGGCGATTTCGGATCGTTCTTCGCCGCCGGGTTGACCACGTCGTTGGCACCCAGGACCAGCACCACGTCGGCCTGGCCGAACTCGGAGTTGATGTCTTCCATCTCGAATACCTGGTCGTAAGGCACTTCGGCTTCGGCCAGCAATACGTTCATGTGGCCGGGCATGCGCCCTGCTACCGGGTGGATCGCGTACTTCACGGTCACGCCGCGGTGGGTCAGCTTTTCGGTCAGCTCTTTCAGCGCGTGCTGGGCCCGCGCTACCGCCAGGCCGTAGCCGGGAACGATGATCACCGTGTCCGCGTTGGTCAGCAGGAAGGTCGCATCGTCAGCCGAGCCGGATTTCACCGGACGGGCTTCCTGTGCACCGGCCGGGCCGCCCGCATCGGCGCTGTTGCCGAAACCGCCCAGCAGCACGTTGAAGAACGAACGGTTCATCGCCTTGCACATGATGTACGAGAGGATTGCACCGCTGGAGCCCACCAGGGAGCCGGCGATGATCAGCATCGAGTTGTTCAGGGAGAAACCGATCCCTGCCGCTGCCCAGCCCGAATAGCTGTTGAGCATCGACACCACCACCGGCATGTCGGCGCCGCCGATCGGGATGATGATCAGCACGCCCATGACGAAGGCCAGGGCCAGCATCAGGGCAAAGGCGCCGAGGTTGCCGGTGACCATGAAGGTCGCACCCAGGCCGAGGGTGGCCAGGCCCAGCACCAGGTTGAGCTTGTGCTGCCCGGCGAACTGTACTGGTGCGCCCTGGAACAGGCGGAACTTGTACTTGCCCGACAGCTTGCCGAAGGCGATCACCGAGCCGGAGAAGGTGATGGCACCGATGGCCGCGCCGAGGAACAGTTCCAGGCGGTTACCGGCGGGGATCGCGTCGCCCAGGTGCTTGACGATGCCCAGAGACTGCGGCTCGACTACGGCGGCAATGGCGATGAACACCGCGGCCAGGCCGATCATGCTGTGCATGAAGGCCACCAGCTCCGGCATCTTGGTCATCTCAACGCGCTTGGCCATGATCGAACCGGCGGTGCCGCCGATCAGCAGGCCGACAATCACGTAGCCAATGCCGGCGGTCGCCAGTTCAGCGCCGAGCTTATAAATGAGGCCAATGGTGGTCAGCACCGCCAAGGCCATGCCCAGCATGCCGAACAGGTTGCCGCGTCGGGACGTGGTCGGGTGCGAAAGGCCCTTGAGCGCCTGGATAAAACACACCGAGGCGATCAGATAGAGGGTTGTTACCAGGTTCATGCTCATTATTTCTGCACCTCTTCTTTCACGGCTTTGGGCGCTTTCTTCTTGAACATTTCCAGCATGCGGCGGGTGACCAGGAAGCCACCGAACACGTTGACCGCAGCCAGGGCTACGGCCAGGGTGCCCATGGTCTTGCCCAGCGGGGTCACGGTCAGGGCGGCAGCCAGCATGGCACCGACGATGACGATGGCGGAAATGGCGTTGGTCACGGCCATCAGGGGCGTGTGCAGTGCGGGTGTGACGTTCCAGACCACGTGGTAACCGACATAGATCGCCAGCACGAAGATGATCAGGTTGTAGATACCGGGGGAGATAAGCTCTTCCATCGTCTGAATCCCTGCTTAGGCGTTTTTGCGGATGACTTGGCCGTCGCGGCACATCAGGCACGCGGCGACGATGTCGTCTTCGAGGTTGACTTCGAACTGCCCTTCTTTAGTGAAGACAAGCTTCAGGAAGTCCAGCAGGTTGCGGGCGTACAGCGCCGAGGCATCTGCAGCTACTGCGCCGGCCAGGTTGGTCGGGCCGACGATGGTTACACCGTTTTCGACCACGACCTGATCCGCTACGGTCAGTGGGCAGTTGCCGCCTTGTGCTGCTGCCAGGTCGATGACCACCGAGCCGGGTTTCATCTGGGCGACAGTCTCGGCACTCAGCAGCGTCGGTGCCTTGCGGCCCGGGATCAGCGCGGTGGTGATGACGATATCGGCTTGCTTTGCACGCTCGTGGACCGCCTGGGCCTGGCGCTGCATCCAGCTGGCCGGCATGGGACGGGCGTAGCCACCGACACCGACAGCGCACTCGCGCTCTTCGTCGGTCTCGTAAGGCACGTCGACGAACTTGGCCCCCAGGGACTCGATCTGCTCCTTCACCGCCGGGCGCACGTCCGAAGCCTCGATCACCGCGCCCAGGCGCTTGGCCGTGGCAATGGCCTGCAGCCCTGCCACACCGGCGCCGAGGATCAGCACGCGGGCCGCTTTGACGGTGCCGGCGGCGGTCATCAGCATTGGCATGAAGCGCGGGTAGTAGTGGGCGGCCAGCAGCACAGCCTTGTAGCCGGCAATGTTGGCTTGGGACGACAGCACGTCCAGGCTCTGGGCCCGGGAAGTGCGTGGAGCTGCCTCCAGGGCGAAGGCGGTAATGCCGTGTTCGGCCAGCTTGGCGATGGTTTCATTGCTGAACGGATTGAGCATGCCCACCAGTACGGTGCCGCTCTTGATCAGAGCCAGCTCGCTGTCGCTGGGGGCCACTACCTTGAGGATCAGTTCGGCGCCAAAGGCATCGTTGGCGTTGCCAATGGTTGCCCCTGCCGCTTCATAGGCACTGTCGACCACGCTGGCGTTGATGCCGGCGCCGCTTTGCACAGTGACTTTATGACCCTGGCCGATCAGCTTCTTGATGGTTTCCGGGGTTGCAGCTACCCGTGTTTCACCCGTCTGGGTTTCGAGAGGAACACCAATGTGCACGTCAAATCTCCTGCTTGATCTTATTGCTTTCGATCTTTCTTAGAAGGCCAGCGCACTGAGGAGGGTGCGGCTGGGGCGGCCGATCAGCACGATCCCGCTGAAATCACAGCGGGGCGCGGCATTTTGCAGGCGAACTTTGAGGCCTTCAAGGGATTCTGACTAGTGACGGAAAATTAACTACAAGTCACCCCGTGACCGAATGTCGCAACGTACAGGCTTAACCCCTTGTAAGCCGTGCCTTTCAAGGCTTTATCCATGAAATTAAGATTTTTCTCATCGGTGGCGTGAATAGTCTTACATCGCCTCTAAGTAAACCCTACAAGCCGCGTGGTTAGGCGCTTGTAGGACGATTGTCCAAGGTGTCGGTACAGTCTGTTTAAATGCGACAAATAGTTATATCTGTAGGGCTTTTGATTATTTGACTACGGGGTCAGCTATTGGCTCGAAGCCTTCATTTACTGAGGTTGTAGCTGTTCGCCTGGCCCACCAGCCAATCGCGAAATGCCCGTAAAGAGGCTGACTCCACCTTGCGCTCGGGAATCATCAGGTAATACGCCTTGATGCTCGTCAGTGCTTGAGGGTTGGCAATCACCAGGCGTTTTTCCGCCAGTTCGCGTTGAATGAGAAAGGCTGGAATCAGGGCGATGCCCATGTCGTGCATGGCTGCCTGGGCGAGCATGGAGAATAGCTCGTAGCGTGGCCCTGTCATGTCGCGGGGGACGTTCATTTGTTGTGAGTTGAACCATTGTCGCCAGGCATAGGGGCGTGTGGTCTGCTGCAGCAGGGGCAGCTCGGCAATGGCTTTGGCGCTCAGTTGCTGGCTGCTACCCAGTATGGCCGGGCTGCACACCGGCACTGGATGCTCGCCCATCAGACGATGGGACTGAGTGCCGGACCAGTCAGCGTCGCCGAAGTAGATGGCCGCGTCGAAGGGGGTATCAGCGAACAGGAAGGGGCGCGTGCGGTTGGTCAGGTTGACGGTGACTTCGGGGTGTTGCTGCTGGAAGTCCTTGAGGCGTGGCAGCAGCCATTGAGTGCCGAAGGTCGGCACCACTGCCAGTTCGATGACATTGGCGCCTTGCTGACCCATTACGGAAAGAGTGTCGCGCTCTACTGCATCCAGTTGAGTCGCGACCCGTCGACTGTAGGAAAGGCCGGCTTCGGTAAGTTTGACTCCCCGCCGCGAGCGTCGGAAAAGTTCTACACCGAGGAACTCCTCCAGGCTGGCGATCTGTCGGCAGACGGCACCCTGGGTCAGGGAAAGCTCCTGTGCCGCCTTGGTAAAGCTCTCGTGGCGGGCAGCTGCCTCGAAGCTGATCAGGGCGGCGGTACTGGGGATCTTTCTGCGCATGTACGGCTATCTCACTAATGGTGGCTGTGGATGGCACTTTTTGCCGTTACGAAGTGAGAAATTAGCACAACAGCATGCAAAATCCTCGTTTGCCGGGAGGCTCCTGCTGGGCCTAGGATCAGCCCACGATAGTTGACCTACTTCACGAGGACTCACTCATGGGCGGCAAAGCAAGCTTCAACTGGATCGATCCCCTTTTGCTGGACCAGCAACTCACCGAAGAAGAGCGCATGGTCCGCGACAGTGCCGAGCAGTTCGCTCAAGACAAGCTGGCACCACGGGTTCTGGAAGCTTTCCGCCATGAGAAGACCGACCCGGCCATCTTCCGGGAAATGGGTGAAGTCGGCCTGTTGGGTGCGACCATTCCCGAGCAGTACGGCGGCAGTGGCCTGAACTATGTGTGCTATGGCCTGATCGCTCGTGAAGTGGAGCGCGTGGACTCGGGTTACCGCTCCATGATGAGTGTGCAGTCGTCCCTGGTGATGGTGCCGATCAACGAGTTCGGCACCGAAGCGCAAAAGCAGAAGTATCTGCCGAAGCTGGCTTCTGGCGAATGGATTGGCTGCTTTGGTCTGACCGAGCCGAATCATGGTTCCGACCCGGGCGCGATGATCACTCGCGCTCGTAAAGTGGAAGGTGGCTACAGCCTGACCGGCAGCAAGATGTGGATCACCAACAGTCCGATCGCGGATGTGTTTGTGGTCTGGGCCAAGGATGACGCTGGTGATATCCGTGGCTTCGTTCTGGAGAAAGGCTGGAAAGGCCTGAGCGCTCCAGCCATCCATGGCAAGGTGGGGCTGCGGGCATCGATCACCGGCGAGATCGTCATGGATAACGTCTTTGTGCCGGAAGAGAACATCTTCCCGGATGTGCGCGGTCTGAAAGGTCCTTTCACTTGCTTGAACTCGGCACGCTACGGCATCTCCTGGGGAGCGCTGGGCGCGGCGGAATTCTGCTGGCACACCGCGCGTCAATACACCCTTGATCGTCAGCAGTTCGGTCGTCCTCTGGCCGCCACTCAGTTGATCCAGAAAAAACTGGCGGACATGCAGACCGAGATTACTCTCGCCCTTCAGGGCTGCCTGCGTCTGGGGCGGATGAAGGATGAAGGTACCGCGGCGGTGGAAATCACCTCGATCATGAAGCGCAACTCCTGCGGCAAGTCTCTGGATATCGCGCGCATGGCTCGTGACATGCTGGGTGGTAACGGGATCTCCGATGAGTTTGGTATCGCTCGCCATCTGGTGAACCTGGAGGTGGTCAACACCTACGAAGGCACCCACGACGTGCATGCGCTGATTCTCGGGCGTGCACAAACCGGTATCCAGGCGTTCTATTAATAGGAGAGCGGCCATGGGCGCGTTATCGCATCTGCGGGTACTGGATTTATCGCGAGTACTGGCCGGGCCTTGGTCCGGGCAGATCCTTGCGGACCTGGGGGCCGAGGTCATCAAGGTCGAGCGTCCGGGCAATGGTGACGATACACGCGCCTGGGGGCCGCCCTTCCTTAAAGATGCCTATGGCGAGAACACCACGGAAGCGGCTTATTATCTGTCGGCCAACCGTAACAAGCAGTCAGTGACCATCGACTTCACTCGTCCTGAAGGGCAGCAGTTGGTGCGTGAGCTGGCTGCCAAGTCGGATATTGTCATTGAGAACTTCAAGGTTGGTGGGCTGGCTGCATATGGCCTGGACTATGAATCGCTCAAGGCAATCAATCCGAGCCTGATTTATTGCTCGATCACCGGGTTTGGTCAGACCGGACCCTATGCCAAGCGGGCGGGTTATGACTTCATGATTCAGGGGCTGGGTGGGTTGATGAGCCTGACCGGACGCCCTGAGGGTGATGAGGGGGCTGGGCCGGTGAAGGTCGGTGTGGCGTTGACCGATATTCTGACCGGGCTGTACTCGACGGTGGCGATTTTGGCGGCCTTGGCCCATCGGGATCAGGGTGGCGGCGGCCAGCACATCGATATGGCGCTGCTGGATGTGCAGGTTGCCTGTCTGGCTAACCAGGCCATGAACTATCTGACAACGGGAGTTGCTCCCAAACGCTTGGGCAATGCGCATCCCAATATAGTGCCCTATCAGGATTTTCCGACTGCGGATGGAGACTTCATCCTCACCGTGGGTAACGACGGGCAGTTTCGCAAGTTTGCTGAAGTGGCAGGTCAGCCGCAGTGGGCGGATGACTCTAGGTTTGCCACTAACAAGCTGCGAGTGGCTAATCGGGCGGTGTTGATTCCATTGATTCGTCAGGCGACGGTATTCAAGACTACTGCTGAGTGGGTAAGTCAGTTGGAGCAGGCAGGAGTGCCGTGTGGGCCGATCAATGACCTGGCCCAGGTATTTGCCGATCCGCAGGTTGTGTCTCGAGGGTTGGCTGTCGAGCTGCCCCATGTGTTGGCTGGGATGGTGCCTCAGGTAGCTAGTCCGATTCGTCTCTCCGAGACGCCTGTGGAGTACCGTAATGCCCCTCCTCTATTGGGGGAACACACTGCCCAGGTCCTGCAGCGGGTATTGGGAATGCAGGTCGAGACTGTGGAGGCTTTGACGCGTTCTGGAGTGCTGTAAGGCTTCTCTTCTATATAGAGGCACGTAATGCTCTTCTATATAGCTAGCGAAAACAGCCCTCTGGGGCTGTTTTTGAGCTTATTGATAGAAAATGCAAATTAACCC
>NZ_VXCY01000030.1:0-1042 GCF_052850735.1 Pseudomonas sp. 910_21
GTTGCTCAGGGTTACGGTAACCGGTGTGCCAGCGGCATTGGTCAAGGTGGCGGTGTAGACAATGGAGCCGCCTTCAGCCACGGAATCGGTAGCGGTCAGGCTCAGCGTCGTTGTATCCGGCGTATCGGTAACCGTGGTTTCAGCCGGTTTATCGCTGATCTCCAGCTTCTCGTAATTGCCACCGTCGGCCTTGGTAATGGTGGTGCTCAGGGAGCTGCCGCCAGCCAGGGCATCATTGGGCGCGGTGAAGTTCACGGTGGCGGAAGACTCGCCCACCGGAATGGTGATGGTCTGGCCGTTGGACAGGGTCACCACGACCGGCGAGCCGGTGACCGGCGCCGATACCGAAGCGGTGTACACCACAGTGCCGCCTTCAGCGACGCTTGGGGTAGCGGTCAGGCTGACGGTGGACGTGTCGATGGTGTCAGTGACATCGGTGACGGCTGGAGCTGGGTTGGTTACCAACTGCTCGAAGTTGCCGCCATCCGCTTTAGTGATAGTGGCTTCGACCTTGCCCGCGTCCTTGTACACGTCATCGGCAGGCGCAGGCACTGTGGCGGTGCCGGACGTGGCGCCAGCCGCGATGGTGATGACTGCACCGTTGGACAGCGTGACCGTGACCGGTGTGCCTGCGGCATTGCTCAGGGTGGCGGTGTAGACAATGGAGCCGCCTTCGGCCACCGAGTCAGTGGCCGAGAGGCTCAGCGTCGTGGTGTCCGGAGTGTCGGTGACAGCGGTCTCGGCCGGCTTGTCATTGATCTCCAGTTTTTCGTAGTTACCGCCATCGGCCTTGGTGATGGTGGTGCTCAGGGAGCTGCCGCCAGCCAGGGCATCATTGGGCGCAGTGAAGTTCACGGTGGCGGAAGACTCGCCCACTGGAATGGTGATGGTTTGCCCATTGGACAGGGTCACCACAACCGGCGAGCCGGTCACCGGCGCGGACACCGATGCGGTGTACACCACGGTGCCGCCTTCAGCGACGCTCGGCGTTGCGGTGAGGGACACAGTGCTGGTGTCGATGGTATCGGTGACATCAGTCACA
>NZ_VXCY01000031.1:0-953 GCF_052850735.1 Pseudomonas sp. 910_21
ATCATGCAAGACGTCGTCATCGTTGCCGCCACTCGTACCGCCGTAGGCAGTTTCCAGGGCTCCCTGGCGGGCATTCCCGCCGTTGACCTGGGCGCCGCCGTGATCCGCCAACTGCTGGCCCAGACCGGCATCGACCCGGCCCAGGTCGACGAAGTGATCATGGGCCAGGTGCTCACCGCCGGCGCCGGGCAGAACCCCGCCCGCCAGGCCGCGATCAAGGCCGGTCTGCCCCACGCCGTGCCCGCCATGACCCTGAACAAGGTCTGCGGCTCGGGCCTCAAGGCCCTGCACCTGGGCGCCCAGGCCATTCGCTGCGGCGATGCCGAAGTGATCATCGCCGGTGGCCAGGAAAACATGAGCCTGTCCAACTACGTACTGCCCGGCGCCCGCACCGGCCTGCGCATGGGCCACAGCCAGATGATCGACTCCATGATCAGCGACGGCCTGTGGGACGCTTTCAACGACTACCACATGGGCATCACCGCCGAGAACCTGGTGGACAAGTACGGCATAAGCCGTGAAGCCCAGGACGCCTTCGCCGCCGCTTCCCAACAGAAGGCCGCAGCGGCCATCGAGGCCGGGCGCTTTGTCGACGAGATCACCCCGATCCAGATTCCCCAGCGCAAGGGCGAGCCGCTGACCTTCGCCACCGACGAGCAGCCACGCCCCGGCACCACCGCCCAAGCCCTGGCCAAGCTCAAGCCCGCGTTCAAGAAAGACGGCACTGTCACCGCCGGCAACGCCTCGGCGCTGAACGACGGCGCTGCCGCGGTGATGCTGATGAGCGCCAGCAAGGCCCGGGCCCTGGGCCTGCCGGTCCTGGCCAGAATCGCCGCCTACGCCAACGCCGGGGTTGACCCGGCGATCATGGGCATCGGCCCGGTCTCCGCCACCCGTCGCTGCCTGGACAAGGCCGGCTGGACCCTGGACCAACTGGACCTGATCGAAGCCAA
>NZ_VXCY01000032.1:0-781 GCF_052850735.1 Pseudomonas sp. 910_21
AGGTCGGTGCCGGCATTGACTACAAACTTCTGCCCCGAGGTGAGCTGCTGATTCTGCTGGGCGACGCTGTCGATATGCTCGCCCGCCGCCAGGGTGACGCTCTGGGGAGACACCGCGGCGATGCCCGCCTGGCCACTCAGGGCAATGGCCGGGTTGCCGCCGTTGTTCTGCTGCGACTCGTCGTTGGCGCCATGCCCCAGGTCGCGCACCGCCTCGCTGAGGGTTTGCTGTGGCTCGGTGTCATGCCCGATGCCTTGATGGTCTTGCGCATAGTCGCCCAGCCCCTTGGCCAGTTGCAGCGCGGCTTCCAGCACCTGGATGGCCGCGCCACGCTGCAACTGCCCGGCATTGGCCTGCAGTTGCGCTTCGGTGCTGAGCAGCAGCCCCCTGGCCGCGCGCAAGGCGCCGCGCTCGTCGGTGCGCAGTTCAAAACCCTCGCCACGCGGTGCGCCACCTTCGGGACGGGGATGGGTCAGGTACCCCAGGTGCAAGGCGCTGCTGCCGTGGTCGCTCATCAAGGCCGCACTGATCTGCTGGGTGGTGTCATCGATGCGCAGTTCGTTGGCCCGGCTGCCCTTGTGTTCCTTGCTCTTGATGGTGCTGAGGATCTTGTGATCCGGCAGGCGGTGCTGGCCCGGTAGGTGCGTCCGGTGATGATCGGCTGGTCACAGTCGCCATCCAGGTAGTCGACTATGACTTCCTGGCCAATACGCGGGATCGCCATATGGCCCCAGTCCGCTCCGGCCCAGTTCTGTGAAACCCGGACCCAGCAGGAACTGAA
>NZ_VXCY01000033.1:0-728 GCF_052850735.1 Pseudomonas sp. 910_21
GGCACTGCATCGCCGCCGAAGCAGTAGACCCGCACCGCCGGCGGATTGCCGTCGCGCTCGGCGTGTACCGCCAGTTGTTGCAGGTACACCGGCGGGAACACACCGACGGTGACGCCGTAGCGATGCATCTGTTCGTAGGTGAATTCCGGCGACCACAAACTATCGTCGCGGATCAGCACGCTGGCGCCGTAGATCAGCGGGTGCATCCAGCCTTCATGGGAGCCGTCGAAGGCGAAGGACATGAAGTGCAACTCGCAATCCGCCGGGCTCATTTCATAACGCTCGCCGGTGGCCAGGCTGTGCATGGCCAGCGGGCCGTGGGACACCGCCACGCCCTTGGGCAAGCCGGTGGAGCCGGAGGTGTAGATCACATAGGCGAGGTTTTCCTCGGCCAGCTCCACCTGCGGGGCACTGGCGGGATAGCCGGCAAAATCCGCGGCCCGCTCCACCGACAAGGTCGGCAGGCCATCGGGGATCGGCAAGCGATCCAGCAGATGGCTCTGGGTCAGCAGCAGCCACGCGCCGCTGTCCTGCATCATGTAGCGCAGACGGTCCTGGGGGTATTCGATATCCAGCGGTACATAGACCCCACCGGCCTTGAGCACGGCAAGGAAGGCCACCATGATTTCCGCGCAGCGCGGCATGGCGATGGCCACCCGCACTTCCGGGCCCACTCCCAGTTCGATCAGCTTGTGCGCCAGTTGGTTGGCCTGAATATCCAGCTCGCG
>NZ_VXCY01000034.1:0-707 GCF_052850735.1 Pseudomonas sp. 910_21
CGTGTCGACCATCAGGTGAAGGTGCGGGGTTTCCGTATCGAACTGGGCGAGATCGAAGCGCGCCTGTTGGAACAGGACCCGGTGCTGGAAGTGGCGGTGATCGCCCAGCCAGGGCCGAGTGGCCAGCAGCTGGTGGGCTACATCGTGCCGGTGGACGCCGAGGTGGCGTTGAGCAACGAGCGCCAGGCGCAGTTGCGCGAAAGCATCAAGGCTCGCCTGCGGGAAAGCCTGCCGGACTACATGGTGCCGACTTACCTGCTGTTCCTCGAAGCACTGCCGCTGACGCCGAACGGCAAGCTGGACCGCAAGTCGCTGCCGAAAGTCGATGCGCAGTTGATGCAGCAGACCTACGTGGCACCGCAAAACGACCTGGAACAACAGATCGCGGCGATCTGGGCCGATGTGCTGAAACTTGAACAGGTGGGCGTCACCGACAACTTCTTCGAGCTGGGGGGCGACTCGATCATCTCGATCCAGGTGGTCAGCCGTGCGCGGCAGGCCGGTATCCGCTTCACCCCCAAGGACCTGTTCCAGCACCAGACGGTGCAAGGGCTGGCCACGGTGGCGGAGCAGGGCGAGGGCGGGTTGCAGATCGATCAGGGTCCGGTGCGTGGCGAAATGGCGCTGCTGCCGATCCAGCAGTGGTTCTTCGACACCCCGGTGCCGGAGCGTCATCACTGGAACCAGTCGGTGCTGCTCAAGCCGCT
>NZ_VXCY01000035.1:0-697 GCF_052850735.1 Pseudomonas sp. 910_21
ATTGCTCAGGGTCACGGTGACCGGGGTGCCTGCGGCATTGGTCAGGGTAGCGGTGTAGACAATGGAGCCGCCTTCGGCCACGGAGTCGGTGGCCGACAGGCTCAGGGTGGTGGTGTCTGGGGTGTCGGTTACTGTGGTTTCAGCGGGCTTGTCGCTGATCTCCAGCTTCTCGTAGTTACCGCCGTCAGCCTTGGTGATGGTGGTGCTCAGAGAGCTGCCACCGGCCAGGGCATCGTTGGGCGCGGTGAAATTGACCGAAGCCTGGCTTTCGCCGACCGGGATGGTGATGGTCTGACCGTTGGACAGGGTCACCACGACTGGCGAGCCGGTCACCGGCGCCGACACCGATGCGGTGTACACCACGGTGCCGCCTTCGGCCACGCTCGGCGTGGCAGTCAGGTTCACCGTCGAGGTATCGATGGTGTCGGTGACATCGGTGACGGCTGGCGCTGGGTTGGTCTCCAGGTTTTCGAAGTTGCCACCGTCAGCCTTGCTGATGGTGACTTCGACCTTGCCCGCATCCTTGTACACGTCGTCAGCCGGTGCGGCAACGGTGGCGGTACCCGAGGTAGCGCCCGCGGCGATGGTGATGACGGCACCGTTGGACAGGGTCACAGTGACCGGAGTGCCTGCGGCATTGGTCAGGGTAGCGGTGTAGACAATGGAGCCGCCCTCGGCCACGGAGTCGGTGGCCGAC
>NZ_VXCY01000036.1:0-661 GCF_052850735.1 Pseudomonas sp. 910_21
CCCTGCCGTCACTGACGTCACCGACACCATCGATACCTCGACAGTCAGCCTGACCGCCACACCGAGCGTCGCTGAAGGCGGAACCGTGGTTTACACCGCGTCGGTCACCGCGCCAGTGACCGGTTCACCAGTTGTCGTGACCCTGTCCAACGGCCAGACCATTACCATTCCGGTGGGCGAGTCTTCCGCCACCGTGAACTTCACCGCGCCCAACGATGCCCTGGCCGGTGGCAGCTCCTTGAGCACCAGCATCACCAAGGTCGACGGCGGCAACTACGAAAAACTCGATTTCAGCGATAAGCCGGCAGACACCGCCGTCACCGATACTCCGGACACCACGACGCTGAGCCTCTCGGCCACTGACTCGGTGGCCGAAGGCGGCTCCATTGTCTACACCGCCACACTGACCAATGCTGCGGGCACCCCGGTTACCGTGACCCTGAGCAACGGCGCGGTGATCACCATCGCCGCGGGCGCCACTTCGGGCACTGCGACTGTCGCGGCGCCTGCTGACGACGTCTATAAGGACGCGGGCAAGGTGGAAGTCACCATCACCAAGACCGATGGCGGCAACTTCGAAAACCTGGAGACCAACCCGGCTCCAGCCGTCACCGATGTCACCGACACCATCGACACTTCCACCATCAGCCTGACCGCCACC
>NZ_VXCY01000037.1:0-589 GCF_052850735.1 Pseudomonas sp. 910_21
ATGTCCATGGCTTGGTCAGCAGCTTCACCCAGGGTAAAAGCGGTTTTCGCCGCACCCGTTACCGTCTGCTGGTGGAGCCGCAACTGGCCCGGCTGGCCCTGAGTTCCGACTGGCGCATTTTTCAGCAGAAAACGGTGCCCGAGATCCTCAAGTCGGTGCTGGACGAGCACGGCGTCCTTGATTACCAACCTTATATCCACACCCAGCATGCGCCGCGTGAATACTGCGTCCAGGCCGGAGACACCGACCTCTACCTGTTTGACCGCCTGTCCACCGAGGAAGGCCTGTTCTATTTTTTCAAACACGATGCCAACGCCCACACCCTGGTCCAGGGTGACAAGTTGTACGTCCAGGAGCGCATCCAGGGCGGGCCGGTGCTGTACAGCACCCAGCCGGCCGGGGATGCCCCGCAACCGGTGCTGTACGCGTTCAGCTACACGGAAAACGTGCGTAGCGCCGAGCAGACGCAGCGCGACTACAGTTTCAAGCGCCCGGCCTTCGACCAGCAGCAGCGACTGCTCGGCGATAACCTTGAGCATCAGGCTCAGCGCTATGAGCGCTACGATTACCCAGGCCGCTACAAGAGCAG
>NZ_VXCY01000038.1:0-539 GCF_052850735.1 Pseudomonas sp. 910_21
GCTGGATTGGTGACCAAGTTTTCGAAGTTGCCGCCGTCCGCTTTAGTGATGGTGGCTTCGACTTTACCGGCATCCTTGTACACGTCGTCAGCAGGCGCTGCGACGGTGGCAGTGCCCGAAGTGGCGCCCGCGGCGATGGTGATCACCGCGCCGTTGCTCAGGGTCACGGTGACTGGCGTGCCAGCGGCATTGGTCAGGGTCGCGGTGTAGACAATGGAGCCGCCTTCAGCCACGGAATCGGTGGCGGTCAGGCTCAAAGTCGTGGTGTCTGGGGTGTCGGTAACGCTGGTTTCAGCCGGCTTGTCGTTGATGTCCAGCTTTTCGTAGTTGCCACCCTCGGTCTTGGTGATGGTGGTGCTCAGGGAGCTGCCGCCAGCCAGGGCATCGTTGGGTGCGGTGAAATTCACGGTAGCGGACGATTCGCCCACCGGAATGGTAATGGTCTGGCCGTTGGACAGGGTCACGACGACTGGCGAACCGGTAACCGGCGCCGACACCGACGCGGTGTATACCACGGTGCCGCCTTCAGCGACGCTCGG
>NZ_VXCY01000039.1:0-418 GCF_052850735.1 Pseudomonas sp. 910_21
CGCCGTCGGCCAACCCTTCACTCAGAACCGCCTGCTGGGCCATCGTCGCGATGCCCGGGTGGCGACGGTGGAAGGGGATGATCCGCGGCTGATTCCAGGGTTTTCCTTCCAACTGACCGGGCACCCCCGGGGCGACTTCAACCGCTGGTGGCGCTCGGTGCGCATCACCCACACAGGGATACAGCACGCCAGCCAGCAAGAAGAGGCCGCTGGCGCCGAGATGGGGGTGAGTTACGACTTCCGCGCCCAGATCATTGCCGAGGACTGCGAATGGCGGCCGATGCCACTGCCCAAGCCGGTCATTGACGGGCCGCAGATTGCAACGGTGGTGGGCCCGGAAGGCGAGGAAATCCACACCGATGAATATGGCCGGGTAAAAATTCAGTTCCCCTGGGACCGCGAGGGCAAGAACAACGGG
>NZ_VXCY01000004.1:0-677814 GCF_052850735.1 Pseudomonas sp. 910_21
CACTTATTTTCATAAATCTGTCATGTCGATCAGAAAAGCCCATAAAAGCAAAGGCCGGCCCATCAGGGCCGGCCTTTGTGGCCTCACTACTTACAAGCTAGGGAAGGCGAACTGCGACGCTTCATGGCTGGCACGTTGCGGCCAACGCTGGGTGATGGCCTTGCGGCGGGTGTAGAAGCGCACACCATCAGGACCATAAGCATGCAGATCGCCAAACAGCGAGCGCTTCCAGCCACCAAAGCTGTGGTAAGCCACTGGCACTGGCAGCGGTACGTTGACGCCCACCATGCCCACTTCGATCTCGTCACAGAACAGACGCGCTGCTTCACCGTCACGGGTAAAGATGCAGGTACCGTTGCCATACTCGTGATCGTTGATCAGTTGCATGGCCTCTTCCAGGCTATTGACCCGAACGATGCACAGCACCGGACCAAAGATCTCTTCTTTATAGATACGCATCTCAGGAGTGACGCGATCGAACAGGCAGCCACCCAGGAAGAAGCCCTCTTCATGACCGGCAACGCTCAGACCACGACCATCCACCACCAGCTGTGCACCGGCAGCGACGCCGTCCTCTACATAACCACTGACCTTGTCGCGAGCCTGGGCAGTCACCAGCGGCCCCATGTCCAGACCACAGGAAGTGCCGGCACCGATCTTCAGCGCCTTGATCTGCGGTACCAACTTGGTCACAAGGGCGTCCGCTACTTGATCACCCACACATACAGCTACCGAGATCGCCATGCAACGCTCACCACAGGAACCGTAGGCAGCCCCCATCAAAGCGCTGACGGCGTTATCCAGGTCGGCATCGGGCATCAGCACCGCGTGGTTCTTCGCCCCGCCCAGTGCCTGGACGCGTTTGCCGCGCTTGGTGCCTTCGGCATAGATGTACTCGGCAATCGGCGTCGAACCGACAAAGCTCAACGCCTTGACTTCCGGCGCCTCAATCAGTGCATCCACGGCAGTCTTGTCACCGTGCACCACGTTCAGTACGCCCTTGGGCAGACCGGCTTCATGCAACAGCTCGGCGATCAACAAGGTCGAGCTTGGATCACGCTCGGAAGGCTTGAGGATGAAGCAGTTGCCGCAAGCGATCGCCAGTGGGTACATCCACAGCGGCACCATTGCCGGGAAGTTGAACGGAGTAATACCGGCCACCACGCCCAACGGCTGGAAGTCGGACCAGGCATCGATGTTCGGACCGACATTGCGACTGTATTCACCCTTGAGGATTTCCGGCGCGGCACAGGCGTACTCGACGTTCTCGATACCGCGCTTCAGTTCACCCGCGGCGTCTTCCAGAGTCTTGCCGTGTTCTTCGCTGATCAGTTGGGCAATGCGCGCCTCGTTCTGCTCCAGCAGTTGCTTGAAGCGGAACATCACTTGGGCACGCTTGGCCGGCGGCGTATTGCGCCAGGCCGGAAAGGCCGATTTGGCGGAGTCGATCGCCTGTTGAATGGTTTCACGGCTCGCCAGCGGGACCTTGTGAATCGCCTTGCCTGTGGACGGGTTGAAGACGTCAGTGCTGCGACCGTTGTCGCTTACCAGCTCGCCGTGGATCAGGTGTTGAATCAGACTCATGCGGGGACTCCTGAAAAAGGGAAGGCGCAGGCGCGAAACACTTCGCGCCCGCTTCTATATAAGAAGGATCGAATCAGTCGAGCTTGTTCAGCACTTCGCCAACCGCATCGAACAGGCGATCGAGGTCCTGTGGCTTGCTATTGAAGGTTGGGCCGAACTGCAGGGTGTCACCGCCAAAGCGCACGTAGAAACCGGCCTTCCACAAGGCCATACCGGCTTCGAATGGACGCACGATTGCATCACCGTCCCGAGCCGCGATCTGAATCGCACCGGCCAGACCGAAGTTACGGATGTCGATCACGTTCTTCGCACCCTTGATGCCGTGCAACGCATTCTCGAAATGCGGAGCGACGTCAGCCACGCTCTGCACCAGGTTTTCCTTCTGCAGCAGATCCAATGCCGCCAGGCCCGCCGCACAAGCCACCGGGTGCGCCGAATAGGTGTAGCCGTGGGGGAACTCCACCGCGTACTCAGGCGTCGCCTGATTCATGAAGGTCTGATAGATCTCGGAGCTGGCAATCACCGCGCCCATCGGAATCGCCCCGTTGGTGACCTGCTTGGCCACGCACATCAAATCCGGGGTCACGCCAAAGCTGTCGGCGCCGAACATCGCCCCCGTACGACCGAAACCAGTGATCACTTCGTCGAACACCAACAGGATGCTGTGCTGATCGCAGATCTCCCGCAGACGCTTGAGATAACCCTGTGGCGGCACCAGCACGCCAGCAGAGCCGGCCATTGGCTCGACGAAGACTGCAGCGATATTGGAAGCATCGTGCAACTCGATCAGCTTCAGCAGCTCATCGGCCAGGGCAATACCGCCCTGCTCCGGCATGCCACGGGAAAACGCGTTACTGGCCAGCAACGTATGCGGCAGGTGGTCCACATCCATCATTGCCTGGCCGAACAGCTTACGGTTGCCGTTGACGCCGCCCAGGCTGGTGCCGGCAATGTTCACCCCGTGATAGCCACGGGCACGGCCGATCATCTTGGTCTTGGTCGACTGGCCTTTCAGGCGCCAGTAGGCACGCACCATCTTCACTGCGGTATCGGCGCACTCGGAGCCGGAGTCGGTGAAGAACACGTGGTTCAGGTTGCCCGGGGTCAGGTCGGTGATTTTCTCCGCCAGTTGAAACGACAGCGGGTGACCGTATTGGAAGCCAGGAGAGTAATCCAGGGTGCCCAGTTGCTTGGATACCGCTTCCTGGATCTCTTTGCGCGAGTGACCGGCGCCGCAGGTCCACAGACCCGACAGCGAGTCATAGATCTTGCGGCCCTTGTCATCCACCAGCCAGCTGCCTTCGGCGCCGACGATCAGGCGCGGGTCACGCTGGAAGTTACGGTTGGCGGTGTAGGGCATCCAGTGAGCGTCGAGCTTGAGCTGACTGGCCAGGGACTGAGGAGCGGTTTCCGGCATGTTCATGAGCAAAACCTCGCAAGGCAATGAAGCGGCGTAGGAATAAAAGCGTTGTTGCGACTAAGTTGCCACGGCTATAAAGTCGGTGAAATCCAACTTTAATAACCTTCAGTCTGGCATCTACTAAACTATGAGCAGCCGTCGAGCCGACCCGCTGGCGCAAGTCAGCGACTTTGATATCCGCCTGCTGCGGATCTTTCGCAGTGTTGTGGAGTGCGGTGGTTTCTCCGCCGCAGAGACCGTGCTCGGCATTGGCCGCTCGGCCATCAGCCAACAGATGAGTGACCTGGAGCAACGGGTCGGCCTGCGCCTGTGCCAGCGCGGACGCGCCGGTTTCTCCCTCACTGAAGAAGGCCGCGAGGTCTATCAGTCGAGCCTGCAACTGCTCAGCGCCCTGGAGAGTTTTCGCACCGAGGTCAACGGCCTGCACCGTCACCTGAGGGGCGAATTGATCATCGGCCTCACCGACAACCTGGTGACCCTGCCCCACATGCGCATCACCCACGCCCTGGCACAATTGAAGGAACGCGGCCCGGACGTACAGATCCAGATCCGCATGATCGCCCCCAACGAAGTCGAACAAGGGGTACTCGATGGTCGCCTGCACGTCGGCGTGGTGCCCCAGGCCAGCGCCCTGTCCGGATTGGAGTATCAGCCGCTGTATGACGAACGTTCGTTGCTGTACTGCGCGGTAGGTCATCCCCTGTTCTACGTGGACGACAAGCAACTGGACGATCAGCGCCTCAATGACCAGGACGCCATTGCCCCGACCTTCCGCCTGCCCGCGGAAATCCAGGCCCACTACCAGGCATTGAACTGCACCGCCAGCGCCTCCGACCGCGAAGGCATGGCCTTCCTGATCCTCACCGGACGCTATATCGGCTATCTCCCTGATCACTACGCCACCCTCTGGGTACAGCAGGGCCGGTTGCGCGCGCTCAAGCCCACATCCCGCTTCTATGACCTGAGCCTGGCATCGGTCACGCGCAAGGGCCGGCGCCCTCACTTGGTGCTGGAAAGCTTCCTGGAGAGCCTGGCGGCGACCCGCTGAGAATCAGCCTGATCAAGGTCGGCATCACCGCCCTGCTGATGTGCCTGCGGCTGCCGGAGGGTAAAAGCCTGTCAAACGACATAAATCCGGCGCCGGAAAACCACAGCCTGAAGGCCCACTGAAGCTTTTGTCGTGCCAAGGCTTGTCTGATCAACCTGGGTGCGCTATCAACGCACAGGTAGCACCCACAGACTTGCTCGGAAACCTCCATGACCTTTGAAGTCCCCGCCCACAGCGCTCCTCACCCCGGCAAACCCGCCAGCCGCATTCGGCAGAAGAATGAAGAGGCCATCATCCAGGCCGCCGAGGACGAGTTCGCCCGTCACGGCTTCAAAGGCACCAGCATGAACACCATCGCGCAGAAGGCCGGACTGCCCAAGGCCAACCTGCACTACTACTTCACCAACAAGCTGGGGCTGTACATCGCAGTGCTGAGCAACATCCTCGAGCTCTGGGACAGCACCTTCAACACCCTCACCGCCGAGGATGACCCGGCCGAGGCCCTGACCCGCTACATCCGCGCCAAGATGGAATTTTCCCGCCGCCAGCCCCAGGCCTCGCGGATCTTCGCCATGGAAATCATCAGCGGCGGCGAATGCCTGAGCGAATACTTCAGCCAGGACTACCGCGCCTGGTTCCAAGGCCGGGCCAATGTATTCCAGGCCTGGATCGACGCCGGCAAGATGGACCCGATTGACCCGGTGCACTTGATCTTCCTGCTCTGGGGCAGCACCCAGCACTACGCCGACTTCGCCACCCAGATCTGCCGTGTCACCGGGCGCAGCCGCCTGACCAAGCAGGATTTCGAAGAGGCCGGCAACAACCTGATCCGCATCATCCTCAAAGGCTGTGGCCTGACTCCCGCCCAGAAAGACTGACGCTCATGCCCTTTACCCTGGCCGGCCTTTGCGAGTACCGCGAAGAGATTCGCAAAAGCCGCTTCATCACCTTCGCCGCGCCCATCACCAGCGCGGCCGAGGCCCAAGCCTTCATCCAGCAGCACAGCGACCTCAACGCCTCCCACAACTGCTGGGCGTGGAAGCTGGCCGATCAGTACCGCAGCAACGACGACGGCGAGCCCGGCGGCACCGCCGGACGGCCGATCCTCGCGGCCATCGAGGCCCAGGAGTGCGATCAGGTGGCCGTGCTGGTGATCCGCTGGTACGGCGGCATCCAGCTGGGCACCGGTGGCCTGGCCCGGGCATACGGCGGCGGTGCCAACAAATGCCTGCAAGGCGCCGAGCGCATCGCCCTGGTCAACCGCGTACCGCTGCGCTGCGCCTGCAGTTTCAGCGAGCTGGCACTGGTCAAATTGCGGGTCGCAGAACTGGGCGGCTTGCTGGTCGAGGAAGACTTCACCGCCAATGGCGTGGAGTTACAACTGGCCCTGGGCGAAGCGCAGATCGATACCCTGCAACAGCAGTTGGCCGACCTCAGTCGCGGACGCATCCTCTTGCAGCGCTGAACGCACCAACCCGGCCCGAGCACCTTGTGCATAACCCGGCAGAGCCTCCCGCAGTTGCCCACATCTGCTGTGCACCCGACTGTGGATAACCTGAGCACATAGCGCTGTAACCCTTCTGTAACGTGGCTTTGCCGGCTTTGTTCATTTTTTGTCCAAAGTTCCGCCAGTGGACTTTTTTGCAACGTAAAACAGCAAGTTAGAGTGGTTTATCGCGGTTGGAAGGCAAGGCCGCCGGGCTTATGCCCAAGTTCCAGGCTTGCACACAATTACTGTGGAGCAAGCTGTGGATAACCCGTGCAAGGCTGCCCCAGCCGCCGATTGCACAGGGCCTGCAGGCCACTGGTCATTTTTTGCTCAGGTTATCGCGGACAAAAACAGAGCCCTTTCAAACACTTTGCCCCGATGTGGTGCCCGGCATCCGCCTCCTCCGACAGTTCAAGGTGCAGTCCAGGGCGGCGCTTGAGCTTTCCTGACCTACTGGCCAGGAAATTGCTTTATCCACACAAACACCTCCAATCCCCCCGAGCCTGTCATGCCAAATCCCGCTGTGCCCATCGGGCAAACACCGCGCCTGCAACTGCGCAAGATCAGCAAGCGCTATCCCGGTTGCCTGGCCAACGACGCCATCGACCTGTGCATCGCCCCAGGTGAAATCCAGGCCCTGCTCGGCGAGAACGGCGCCGGCAAAAGCACCTTGATGAAGATCATCTATGGGGTGATCCAGGCCGACTCGGGGGAATTGATCTGGCAAGGTCGGCGCCAGCTCATCAGCAGCCCGGCCCAGGCTCGCGGCCTGGGGATCGGCATGGTGTTCCAGCATTTCTCATTGTTCGAAACCCTCAGCGTCGCGCAAAACATCGCCCTGGCCATGGGCGCGGCGGCCGGCACGCCGAGCCAGCTGGAAGGCAAGATCCGCGAAGTGTCCCAGCGCTACGGCATGGCCCTTGAACCCCAGCGCCTGGTGCACAGCCTGTCCATCGGCGAGCGCCAACGAGTGGAGATCGTGCGCTGCCTGATGCAGGACATCCGCCTGTTGATCCTCGACGAACCCACCTCAGTGCTGACCCCACAGGAGGCCGAAGAGCTGTTCATCACCCTGCGCCGGCTGGCTGCCGAGGGCTGCAGCATCCTGTTCATCAGCCACAAGCTCGCCGAAGTCCGCGCCCTGTGCCACAGCGCCACAGTACTGCGGGGCGGCCGGGTGGCCGGGCACTGTCGGCCGGCCGAATGCTCGAACCAGGAACTGGCGCGACTGATGGTGGGTGACGCAGCGGCCCTGCTTGCCGACTACCCCAAGGTCAGCGGCGGCGCCGAATTCCTGCAGATCCGCGAGTTGAGCTGGCACAACCCCGATCCCTTCGGCTGCTCCCTCAAGGCCATCGACCTGAGCCTGCGCAGTGGCGAAATCGTCGGCATCGCCGGGGTCGCCGGCAATGGCCAGGACGAACTGCTGGCCCTGCTCAGCGGCGAGCAACGCCTGACTCCCGGCGAAGCCCAACGCATCTGCCTGGCCGGCCACGCCGTCGGCCATCTATACCCCGATGCCCGACGCCAAAGGGGGCTGGCCTTCGTCCCCGCCGAACGCCTGGGGCAAGGTGCCGTACCGGAACTGAGCCTGGAAGACAACGCGCTGCTCACCGCCTTTCAACAGGGGCTGATACACAATGGCCTGATTCAAAGAGCCAAGGTCCGCACCCTGGCCGAGACCATCATCCAGCGCTTCGGGGTCAAGGCCGGTGACGCCCAGAGCCCGGCCCGCAGCCTGTCTGGCGGCAATCTGCAGAAATTCATCCTCGGCCGCGAGATCCTCCAGCAACCGCGCTTGCTGATCGCCGCGCACCCGACCTGGGGCGTCGACGTGGGGGCCGCAGCCACTATTCACCGGGCACTGATTGCCCTGCGTGATGCCGGTGCGGCGATCCTGGTGATCTCCGAAGACCTGGATGAGTTGCTGCAGATCAGCGATCGCATTGCCGCCCTCTGCGGCGGTCGTCTCTCGGTGCCCAAAGCCTGTGCCGACACCTCATTGGTCGAAGTCGGCGCCTGGATGGCCGGCCACTTCGAAACCGTCCCTTCTGCCCCCGCCCCGGCGGTCTAACGGAGTCGTCCATGCTGCTTTCACTCGAACCTCGCGGCCGGCAATCGCGCCTGATGCTCTGGTGCTCCCCCCTTCTCGCCGCGCTGCTGACCCTGAGCTGTGGTGCCCTGCTGTTCATGGCCCTGGGACATGACCCGCAGCTGACCCTGCACACCTTGCTGATCGCCCCGGTCAGCGACCTGTACGGCGTCTCGGAACTGCTGGTCAAGGCGCTGCCGATCCTGCTCTGCGCCCTGGGCCTGGCAGTGGCCTACCGGGCCCGCATCTGGAACATTGGCGCCGAAGGCCAACTGCTGCTCGGAGCCCTGGCCGGCAGCGCCCTGGCGGTCAACCTCATCGAGCTACAAAGTCGCTGGGCGCTGGTGCTGATCCTGTTCGGCGGCACCCTGGCCGGCGCCGCCTGGGCCGGGCTTACCGCCTGGCTGCGCACACGCTTCAACGCCAACGAAATACTCACCAGCATCATGCTCAACTACATCGCCCTGAACCTGTTGCTGTACTGCGTGCACGGCCCGTTGAAGGACCCCGCCGGGTTCAACTTTCCCGAGTCGGCCATGTTCGGTGACGCCAGCCGCCTGCCGCTACTGATGGAGGACGGCCGGGTCCACGCCGGGGTGTATTTCGCCCTGCTGGCCCTGGTGGCGGTCTGGGTGCTGCTGCAGAAAAGCTTTGTCGGTTTCCAGATCAAGGTCCTCGGGCTGGACCCGCGCGCCGCGGGTTTCGTCGGCTTTCGCCAGAAGCGCCTGATCTGGCTGGCGTTGTTGATCAGCGGTGCGCTGGCGGGCTTGGCCGGTGTCTGTGAAGTCACCGGCCCTATTGGCCAGCTGGTGCCACAAGTGTCCCCCGGCTATGGCTACGCGGCGATCACCGTGGCTTTTCTTGGACGCTTGAACCCCATCGGCATCCTGTTCTCCAGCCTGCTGATGGCCTTGCTCTACATCGGTGGCGAAAGCGCGCAGATGAGCCTCAACCTGCCCCAAGCCATCACCCAACTGTTCCAGGGCATGATGCTGTTCTTCCTCCTGGCCTGCGACGTGCTGATTCTCTACCGCCCGCGCCTGAACCTGCGTTGGGCGCGCCGCGACGCCACCGCCACTGCTACCGCCGGAGCCCTGTGATGGATATCGATCTGCTGAGCAATATTCTCTACGCCATGGTGCGCTGCGGTACGCCCTTGCTGCTGGTAGCCCTGGGAGAACTGATCTGTGAAAAGAGCGGCGTCCTCAACCTCGGTCAGGAAGGCATGATGCTGTTCGGCGCGGTGATAGGTTTTATCGTCGCCTTCAACAGTGGCCATTTGTGGCTTGGCGTGCTGCTGGCAATGGCGGCGGGAATGCTGCTCTCGGCGTTGTTTGCCCTGGTGGCCCTGGTGTTCAACGCCAATCAGGTGGCCACGGGCCTGGCCCTGACTATTTTTGGCGTCGGCCTGTCGAGCTTTGTCGGCGCGGCCTGGGTCGGCAAGCCACTGGCCGGGTTCGAGCCGCTGGCGCTGCCATTGCTCAGCGACATCCCGCTGATCGGCCGCATGCTGTTTGCCCAGGATCTGCTGGTGTATTTGTCTTTCGCGCTGTTCGCCGTGGTGGCCTGGATGATTCTCAAGAGCCGGGTCGGCCTGATCATCCAGGCAGTCGGCGAAAATCCCGATGCCGCCAGCGCCATGGGCCTGCCGGTGCTGCGCGTGCGGATGCTCGCGGTGCTGTTCGGCGGGGCCATGGCCGGGCTGGCCGGAGCCTACCTGTCCCTGGCCTATACCCCGATGTGGGCCGAGAACATGAGCGCCGGCCGCGGCTGGATCGCCCTGGCCCTGGTGGTGTTCGCCAGTTGGCGGGTGTGGCGACTGTTGCTCGGCGCCTACCTGTTCGGCCTGGCGAGCATCCTGCATCTGGTGGCCCAGGGCCTGGGGCTGGCGATACCGTCCAACCTGCTGGCGATGCTGCCCTATGCCGCCACCATCCTGGTGCTGGTGCTGCTGTCCCGGGATGCCTTGCGCACCCGGCTGTATGCACCAGTCTCCCTGGGCCAGCCGTGGCAGGCGGGGCACTAAATGACCGCCACGGCCTCCGCAGGCGCTGGCTTGCCGGCGGAGCCGTTCACCGGCCACAACTGTGCCACGCACCACGCCAGCTCGAAAAACAGAATCACCCCGATCAACGCCGTAGCGCCGTGCATCAGGGCATACACCTGCCAGGTGGCAAACAGGATGCGCCCCACCGCGTCATAACGGCCAAACGCCTGCTGCGGATCACGAATCCGCAGCACCGACCACACGCAGACAATCGAGCCCATCAAGTTGGCCATCAGCAGGTGCATCGGCTCGAACGGCGGCAGGCTACCCGGCAGGTGCAAGGTCAGGGCCGTGTCCTGCATCAGCCCATGCAATGCCATGAAGCTCCAGGGGGTGACAAAGGCCAGCGTCACCAGCAAGTCGTACCAGCCGCTGGCCCGGACCAATGTTCGATACTGTTCGCTCGTCCACATAAATGCTGCTCCATCGATTCAAGGAGCGCGCAGGCTAAAGCCTCGAGTATGCTCCAGGGTCAAGCCCTTTCAAGACCCGCACATGCGCATTGGAGAACTGGCCGAAGCCTGGGCGAGATTGGCAGCAGTGTCGGCGCTCTGTGGCAGAGTGCCGATCCGGATCAGGTCATAACCCGGCTGCTGCATGACAAACTGACCCTGATCGAACCCCGTATCACTGAATTGGGCCACTTGCGCCAGCAACTGCAACAACGGCTCGAGCAAGCCTGTCCATTGAATCCGTGATCCTCATTTATCAAGGAACCTCATCATGTCCACGGCAAAAACCGCACTGATCATCGGCGCCTCTCGGGGCCTGGGCCTCGGCCTGGTACAACGCCTGCTGGAGGACGGCTGGCAGGTCACCGCCACCGTGCGCAACCCGCACAAGGCCGAGGCCCTGCAAGCCCTGGGCAAGGTGCAGATCGAACAACTGGACATGGACGATCAGCAAGCGGTGATCGCCCTCAGCCAGAAGCTCAAGGATCAGGTGTTCGACCTGCTGTTCGTCAATGCCGGGGTCAAGGGCCCGGACAACCAACTGCCGGGCCATGCGACTCAGGCCGAAGTCGGCCAGTTGTTCTTCACCAACGCGGTGGCGCCGATCAACCTGGCCCAGCGTTTTGTCGGGCAGATCCGCAAGGACAGCGGCGTACTGGCGTTCATGAGTTCGGTGCTGGGCAGCGTCACCATGCCGGACGCCCCGGAGCTGGCCCTGTACAAAGCCAGCAAGGCCGCACTGAACTCCATGACCAACAGCTTCGTGACCCAGTTGGAACAAAAGCTGACCGTACTCTCCCTGCATCCGGGCTGGGTGAAGACCGACATGGGCGGCGAAGGCGCCGACATCGACGTGCAAACCAGCACCCGTGGGCTGATCGCCCAGGTCAACGCCTACACCGGCAAGGGCGGCCATCACTTCGTCAACTACAAGGGCGAAACCATCCCCTGGTAAACCCCTAACCTCTGCAGCGGCTGCCTCAGGCAGCACTTGCACAGAGCGGCAAAGGCTCTGGATCGGGGGGCAGAATGCAAGCTTTGTCCCCCGGTAAATCTTTCGCTAGACTGCGCACCTCGCCCCTTGCGGCGACCCTGGATCAGCAGACAGGGCAACACTGAGCTGGCTAACCTGAACCCACTTTCAGAGGAGCCGGCAACCATGCCTGCGATCCGTACCTGGTTAAAAAATCCCCTGGCCATCTTCACCGGCAATGCCCTCGACGCCCGTGGCGGCCTGGTCGTGCAAGACGGTTTGATCGTTGAAGTGCTGGGCCTCGGCCAACAGCCTGCGAGCCCTTGCCAACAGGTGTTCGATGCCCGCGAGCACGTACTGCTGCCGGGCCTGATCAACACCCACCATCACTTCTATCAAACCCTGACCCGGGCCTGGGCGCCGGTGGTCAACCAGCCGCTGTTCCCCTGGCTGAAGACCCTGTACCCGGTCTGGGCCCGGCTGACCCCGGAAAAACTCGCCCTGGCGACCAAAGTGGCGCTGGCCGAACTGCTGCTCTCCGGTTGCACCACCGCCGCCGACCATCACTATCTGTTCCCGGACGGTCTGGAAAATGCCATCGACGTGCAAGTCGAAAGCGTACGTGAACTGGGCATGCGCGCCATGCTCACCCGCGGCTCGATGAGCCTTGGCGAAAAGGACGGCGGCCTGCCACCACAGCAGACCGTGCAGGAAGGTCAGGTGATTCTCGACGACAGTCAGCGCCTGATTCACCAGTACCACGAGCGTGGCGACGGTGCGCAGATCCAGATCGCCCTGGCGCCGTGCTCGCCGTTCTCGGTGACCCCGGAAATCATGTCGGCCAGCGCCGAGTTGGCGAACACACTCGATGTGCGCCTGCACACTCACCTGGCCGAAACCCTCGACGAAGAAGATTTCTGCCTGCAGCGCTTTGGCCTGCGTACCGTGGATTACCTGGACAGCGTCGGCTGGCTCGGTCCGCGTACCTGGCTGGCCCACGGCATCCACTTCAACCCGGATGAAATTGCCCGCCTGGGCGCTGCCGGCACCGGCATCTGCCATTGTCCGAGTTCGAACATGCGCCTGGCCTCCGGCATCTGCCCCAGTATCGAGCTGACTGATGCAGGGGCGCCGTTTGGCTTGGGCGTGGATGGCTCGGCGTCCAATGATGCGTCGAACATGATCCTCGAAGCGCGCCAGGCGCTGTACATCCAGCGTCTGCGTTACGGCGCCGAGAAGATCACCCCGGAGCGCGTATTGGGCTGGGCGACCCAGGGTTCGGCAAGCCTCTTGGGCCGCACCGACATCGGCGAACTGGCGGTGGGCAAGCAGGCGGACCTGGCGTTGTTCAAGCTCGATGAGCTGCGTTTCTCGGGCAGCCATGATCCGGTTTCGGCGCTGTTGTTGTGCGCTGCGGATCGGGCGGATCGGGTCATGATCGGCGGCAAGTGGCGGGTGATTGATGGGCAAGTCGAAGGGCTGGACCTGAAAAACCTGATCGCCGATCACAGCCAGGCTGCTCGGCAACTGATCGCCGGTACCTGATCCCCGACTCCAACGGCGAGGGGCCGGTTCCCTCGCCTGCGCTTTGAGCGCAAGCGGATTGAGCAAACATGTTAATTTGCCGCCCTCAATCGAGCCGTTATAGGGACATTACGTGAAGCAAAAGCACGGACTGGCGCTCTGCGTCGCGCTGCTGATTTCAGGCTGTGAAAAACAGGAAATTGCAGGGCCCGCCAGCAAAGCGCTGTCACCTGAGAAAGTTGCAGAAATTGCTTCGACCATCAGTCGCAAATACCCGGACCTGTCCCCGCAAAACCGCGATGCCGTGCTCAACACGGTCGTCCGCTCGATGGACAACATGGTGTTGATTGAAGGGGGAGAATTCCAGATGGGCGATTTCGGTTGGCCCCATGACTTCGATCCCCATGCCTTGTGCAAATGGCCCTGCGGCGTAGCCCCGGCAAAAATGGACCGGATCAGTCTCGACGTCGATGACGACTTCGTTCACCCCGTCAAATTGAGCAGCTATTACCTGTCCTCGCTGCAAACCACCTTGGGCGATTTTGATCTGTTCTTCCTGGCGCAAGGCAAGCCGCCATTCGACGCTGAACTTCGTAAACGCGAAGACATGAAGCACCTCTACCTTGAAAACCTGCCCGCCCCGGCTTCACGAGACTGGCAAGAGGCCAAGGATTACTGTGGTTGGCTGGCAGAGCTCAGCGGCTATCCCGTCGATCTTCCGACCGAGGCCCAATGGGAATATGCGGCGCGCAACCGCGGCCAGCCGGTCATGTTCGCGACCGACAACGGCAATCTGGACTACGGCCGCAACTTTCCGGCGCCCGACGACAACAAAACCTTCGCCGTGAACAGGTTTGCACCCAATCCGCTTGGCCTCTACAACCTCACCGGCAACGCCAGTGAATGGGTCAACGATTGGTACGATAAACACTACTATCGCGAGTCTCCCGTGGAGAACCCGCAAGGGCCCGAAACGGGCATTTATCGGGCACAACGGGGCGCCAACAACGAGTTTGCCAACGACCCGACCTTTTCCCCTTCGGCCAGCACCGTCCGCCGTTGGCGTTGGGGGGCACTGGCGGCCTGGAATGCCCCGGGTGTCAGCTTTCGCTGCGCCATCCAGTCAGCGCAGCCGCTTTAAAGGCCGAGCAGCGACAGCATGATGAAGGTCGCAAACAGCACGAAGTGGGTCATGCCCTCGATGGCATTGGTTTCACCGTCGTTGAGGTTGATCGCACTGACGATCAGGGTGATGAACACCATCACCGTCTGCACCGGCGTCATGGCCATCTGGAACGGCTGGCCGGTGTACAGGGCCATGGCTTCCATCACCGGCACCGTGAGGATCACTGTCGACAGGGAAGCCCCCAACGCCACGTTGACCACCGACTGCATGCGGTTGGCCAAGGCCGCGCGCAGCGCAGTGAGAATCTCCGGCGCCGCAGAAATCGCCGCCACCAGGATCGCCGTGATCACCGGCGGTGCGCCCGTGCCTTCCAGCCCCAGGTCCAGAGTCTTGGACATCACCTCGGCCAGGGCGCCGATCACCACCACACCAAACACCAGGATGCCGATGCTCCAGCTCAGGTTGATGGCATCAGGCTGCTCCTGGGCCTCTTTATTGCGACGCTTTTCCGGGTAGCTGTAGCTGAAGAAATAACTGTGCGGCCCGACCTGCATCCGCAGGAACAAGGTGTAGAGCACCACCATGGCGCCAATGGTGAAGGCCGAATAGACCTTCCAGTCGGCTTCTGGAATGAACTCCGGCACCACCATCGACACGCCCATGGCGGTGAGGATCATCACGCTGTAGGTACGCGCCGAGTCGTCGTTATAGGGCTGCTCGCCATGCTTGATGCCGCCCATCAGCGCCGCCAGGCCGAGGATGCCGTTGATGTCCAGCATCACCGCCGAATAGATGGTGTCACGCACCAGGGTCGGCGAGGCTTCGTTGCTCATCATGATGGCCAGGATCACCACCTCCACCAGCACCGCGGCCAGGGTCAGGATCATGGTGCCGTAGGGGTCACCGACCTTTTCCGCCAGCAGTTCGGCGTGGTGGGCAACGCGCATCGAGGCGATGACGATGAAGCCGATCAGCACCAGCCCGGCCATCAACGCGATGCCTTGGCCGCTGCTCAGCAGCAGGTGCTCCAGGGGATAGGCGGCCACGGCGGCCAACAGCGCAAGCAGTAGAAACTTTTCTTGCTTGAGGGAAGTGAGCATTGCAGTCCTTTGACGGAAATAAAAACGAGTACAGGAGATGAGTGAAAGACTGCTTCGAGTCACTAACGTTTCGTTACATGTTAGTGCACCAGGCTCAGGCGCCGCGCACCGGGATGGCTCTTGAAAAGCGCTTCGCCGGCAAGCCGGCTCCTACATTCCATTCCCGCAGGCGCCGGCTTGCCAGCGAAAAGCGCGCCCCAAAGCCCCCGTAGAAACCGCCTCGCCCGACGCCCCCATCTTTGTTGTCCTGTTGGTCAGCTATTTGCATTGCCCTCCAGCGCTTGCCGCCCCAGCCCCCCACCACAACAAGATGGAGCTCCAATTCATGCATACACGCCCGTTGCACAAGCTGCTCTGCACCCTGGCCGCCGCCGTCGGCCTGAGTGCTAGTCTCGCCGCCAGCGCTGCCGATTCGCTGAAGGTCGGCTTCGTCTACATCGGCCCCATCGGCGACCACGGCTGGACCTATCAGCATGAACAGGGACGCAAGGCGCTGGCGGAAAAGTTCGGTGACCGGATCAAGACCAACTACGTGGAAAACGTCGCCGAGGGCGCCGACGCCGAGCGGGTGATCCGCAACATGGCCAAGGACAATTACGACCTGATCTTCACCACCTCGTTCGGCTACATGAACCCCACCCTGAAAGTCGCCAAGCAATTTCCCAAGGTGACCTTCGAACACGCCACCGGCTACAAGCAGGACAAGAACCTCGGCACCTACCTGGCGCGCACTTACGAGGGCCGTTATGTCGGCGGTTTCCTCGCGGCGAAGATGACCAGGACCAAGAAGATCGGCTACGTCGCCTCCTTCCCGATCCCGGAAGTGATCCGTGACATCAACGCCATCCAGCTGGCCTTGAACAAATACAATCCGGGCACCGAGATCAAGGTGGTGTGGGTCAACTCCTGGTTCGACCCGGGCAAGGAAGCCGACGCCGCCAACGCTCTGATCGACCAAGGCGCCGACGTAATCTTCCAGCACACCGACAGCCCGGCGCCGATCCAGGCCGCAGAGCGCCGTGGCGTCTATGCCGTGGGCTACGCCTCGGACATGGCCCACTTCGGCCCCAAGGCAGTGCTGACCTCCATCGTCAACAACTGGGCCCCGCACTACATCCAGGCCACCCAAGGGGTGCTGGACCACAGCTGGCAATCCCAGGACTACTGGGGCGGTCTGAAAGAGGGTACGGTTGAGCTGCCCCTCAGCGACCTGCTGCCGGCCCCGGTGAAAGCCGAGGCCGAGCAGATCATCGCCAGCATCAAGAGTGGCGAGTTCCACCCGTTCACCGGCCCGATCAAGGACCAGGCCGGGGTAGAAAAAATCGCCGCGGGGGTCAGCGCCAGCAATGCCGAACTGGCCTCGATGAACTATTACGTCGAAGGCCTGAAGGCGGACATCCCCAAATAAGCTGGTCGTCGCTGGCGGAGCACCCGCCAGCGACGACGGACCGCCAACAGGATGGGAGCATTTTCATGAATCAACTGCCGATCATCGATATCAGCCCGCTGTATCAGGATGAGCTGCAAGGCTGGGACAGCGTCGCCAAGCAGATCGACCGCGCCTGTCGCGAATGGGGATTCTTCTACATCAAGGGTCACCCGATCAGTGCACAGCGCATCGAGCAATTGCTGGTCACGGCCAAGCACTTCTTCGCCCTACCCAGCGCTGAAAAACTCAAGATCGACATCACCCAGAGCCATCACCATCGCGGCTACGGCGCCATCGCCACCGAGCAACTGGACCCGGGCAAGCCCAGCGACCTCAAGGAAACCTTCGACATGGGCCTGCATCTGCCCGCCGACCATCCCGAGGTACTGGCGGACAAGCCCCTGCGCGGCCCCAACCGCCACCCGGACCTGCCCGGTTGGAAAGACCTGATGGAGCAGCACTATCAGGACATGCAGGCCCTGGCCCAGACCCTGCTGCGGGCCATGACCCTGGCCCTGGGCATCGAGCGGGACTTCTTCGACTGCCGCTTCAATGACCCGGTCAGCGTACTGCGGATGATCCACTATCCGCCGCGCCACACCGCCAGCAGCACTGAGCAGCAAGGCGCCGGGGCCCACACCGACTATGGCTGCATCACCCTGCTCTACCAGGACGCCGCCGGCGGTTTGCAGGTGCGCAACGTTCAGGGGCAATGGATCGACGCGCCGCCCATCGATGGCACCTTCGTGGTCAACCTGGGCGACATGATGGCCCGCTGGAGCAACGACCGTTACCTGTCGACCCCGCACCGGGTCATCAGCCCGCTGGGGGTGGATCGCTACTCGATGCCGTTCTTCGCCGAACCGCACCCGGACACCCGCATCGAATGCCTGCCCGGCTGCCAGGACGCAGAGCATCCGGCCAAGTATCCGCTGACCACCTGCGCCGAATTCCTGCTCTCGCGTTTTGCCGATACCTACGCCTATCGCCGGGAGCTGGAGCAGGCCTGATCGCCCACTCGGTCAGGTTTTGCCGAACATTTGCGCCGCCGGCTGTAGAATGGCGGCTTTTTCGGGCCCGGTGAAAAACCGGCGAGAACCGCGAACCGCCAGCAACGTCCCCGCAGAGGGTCATGGCTGTGGCACAGTTTCCTTCTCGCAGCGCCCACCTGCACCTGATGAGAAAACACCATGTATGACTGGCTGAACGCCTTGCCCAAGGCCGAATTGCACCTGCACCTGGAGGGCTCCCTGGAGCCGGAACTGCTGTTCGCCCTGGCCGAACGCAACAAGATCGCCCTGCCCTGGAGCGACGTCGAAACCCTGCGCAAGGCCTACGCCTTCAACAACCTGCAAGAGTTCCTCGACCTGTATTACCAGGGCGCGGACGTGCTGCGCACCTCCCAGGACTTCTACGACCTGACCTGGGCCTACCTGCTGCGCTGCAAAGAACAGAATGTGATCCACACCGAACCCTTCTTCGATCCGCAGACCCACACCGACCGTGGCGTGCCGTTCGAAGTGGTGCTCAACGGCATCGCCGCCGCGCTGAAGGACGGCGAACAGCAACTGGGCATCACCAGTGGCCTGATCCTCAGTTTCCTGCGCCACTTGAGCGAAGAAGAAGCACAGAAAACCCTCGACCAGGCGCTGCCGTTCCGCGACGCCTTTGTCGCCGTGGGCCTGGACAGTTCGGAAATGGGTCATCCGCCGAGCAAGTTCCAGCGGGTCTTCGACCGCGCGCGCAGCGAAGGCTTCCTCACCGTCGCCCACGCTGGCGAGGAAGGTCCGCCCGAGTACATCTGGGAAGCCTTGGACCTGCTGAAGATCCAGCGTATCGACCACGGCGTGCGGGCCTTCGAAGACGAACGACTGATGCAGCGCATCATCGACGAACAGATCCCGCTGACCGTGTGCCCGCTGTCCAACACCAAGCTCTGCGTGTTCGACCACATGTCCCAGCACAACATCCTGCAAATGCTCGAGCGCGGGGTGAAGGTCACGGTCAACTCCGATGACCCGGCCTACTTCGGCGGCTACGTCACCGAGAACTTCCACGCCTTGTACACCGACCTGGGGATGACCCAGGACCAGGCCCGACGCCTGGCGCAGAACAGCCTGGATGCGCGACTGGTCAAGCCGTAACGCCCAGCGCCGGCAAACCTGCTCCTACACCAGCCTGTAGGAGCCGGCTTGCCGGCGAACAGCTCCACCGCCGTTCGCTATCAGCTCCCCGTTTCGCTCAACTCCTCCAAAGTCTTGCCCCGGGTCTCCATCCCGAACCGCCACACCACCCCTGCCGCGATCACAAAGCACAACGCGCCCAAGGCAAACACCCCGCCCTGCCCGGTGACGGGAAACACCAGCCCGGTCACCAAAGGCCCCAGCAGCGAACCGATCCGGCCAACGGCCGAAGCAAAGCCCGAGCCCGTGGCTCGGGCGGACGTCGGGTACAGCTCAGGCGTGTAGGTGTAGAGCACCGCCCACATGCCGAACAGGAAGAACTGCATCAGCAGGCCGGTGCCGATCAACAGGCTGACGTTGCCGCCAAACACCGCGCTCTGGCCGTAAAAGAAGGCCATGATCCCGCCGCCGAGCAAGGTGACGATGCACACTGGTTTGCGCCCCCAGCGCTCCACCAGCCAGGCGGCCATGAGGAACCCGGGAATCCCGCCCAGGGAAATCAGCACCGTGTAGTACACCGACTGGGTCACGGCAAAACCGGACTGTTGCAGCAAGGCGCTGAGCCAGGAAGTCAGCCCGTAGAACCCCAGCAATGCGAAGAACCACAGGCTCCAGATCATCATCGTGCGTTGCCGGTACAGGGGCGACCAGATCTGTTTCAGCGCGGAAAAGAAGTGCCCCGGCGCGCCCTCGACTCGCGGCAGGCGCACTGGCTCCGGCAACGAGCCGCCACCCAGGGAAGCTCGCACCTTGTCCTCGATGCCCAGCAGCACCCGATCGGCCTCGGCATGACGTCCAGCCTGCTCCAGCCAGCGCGGCGACTCGGGAATGAAGAAGCGGATCACCAGCACGAACACCGCCGGAATCGCCAGCACCAGGAAGATGTCGCGCCAGCCGATCAGTGGTAGGAGGAAGTACGACAGCACGCCGGCAGCCACAAAACCCAGGGGCCAGAAGCCGTCCATCAAGGCGATGTAGCGGCCGCGTCGTTGCGCCGGAATCATCTCCGAAAGCATCGATTGGGCGATGGGAAACTCCATGCCCATGCCGATTCCCAACAGCACCCGGAACAGGGTCAGGCTGTCCACGCTCTGGGCGGTCGAGCACAGGTAACTGGCCACTCCCCAGAGCACGATGCTCCACTGGAACACCGGCTTGCGCCCGAAGCGGTCGGCGAGCATGCCCGACAGCGAGGCGCCCAGCACCATGCCGAAAAAGCTCGAACTGGCCAGCAGGCCCGCCTGGGCCGAACTCAGGCCGAACTCGGTTTTGATCGAGCCGAGGAGGAAGGTCATCATCGCCAGGTCCATGGAGTCGAAGAAAAACGCCAGGGCAATGATGATGAAGATCACCCGGTGATAGCCGCTGATAGGTAGCCGTTCCAGGCGCTCTGCGGCGCTGTATCCCTGTATGCCCATGCCCCGTCCCCCGGTTGAATGCTTGACCGTTGGAGTGTGCGCGATCGAGGCCGGAACTGATTGCCGAGGGCGACCTGTTCGCGTCCGTCAGCGACGCGGGGGGGTTCGCCGGCAAGCCGGCTCCTACGGGCGCCGGGCGCTGATCTCGGCGCAGCGGCTCTGGAGCAGATCCCGCAACAGCTTCACCGGTTTGCTCAGGTGCGCGCGATGGGTGCACAGCAGGTTCAGCGACGCGCCTTCGCAGCGCAGCTCCGGCAGCAGTATCTGCAGGCGCCCGGCCAGCACATCGCCCGCCACATCCAGCCAGGACTTGTAGGCAATCCCTTCACCGGCCACCGCCCAGCGCCGCACCACATCGGCATCGTCACTCAGGCGGTCGCCGCTGACGGTCAGGCTCACCTCGCGCTTGCCGTCATAAAAACTCCAAAGGTCATGGGCTCGGCTGTCGAGCATGTACAGCAGGCAGTTGTGCTGGGCCAATTGCTCCAGCTGGCGCGGCTCGCCGTGACGGGCCAGGTAGCTGGGGGCCGCACACAGGACCCGGAGATTGTCCGGGGCTATCGGCAGCGCCACCAGGCTGGAGTCCTCCGGCTCACCGTAGCGCAGGGCAATGTCCACCGGCTGGCGGAACAGATCGGCAATCCGGTCCCCCAGCAGCAGGCGCACGCTGAGTTTGGGATGCTCGCGCTGGAACTCGTCGAGCCAGGGCAACAGCAGGTTGCGCCCAAAGTCCGAAGGCGCGGACAGCTGCAACACACCGCTGACCTGATCCTGTCCACTGGCCAGCAGGCGCCGCCCTTCATCCAGGTTGCTCAAGGCGGCGCGAGCGTATTCAAGAAAGCCCTCACCCTCGGCCGTCAGACGCAGGCTGCGGGTGGAACGGGCCAGCAGACGCGCCCCCAAGTGTTCCTCGATGCGCTTGAGGGCGGCGCTGGCCACCGCCGGCGACAGGTCCATGACCCGGGCCGCCGCCGACAGGCTGCCCAGGTCCGCGGCACGCACGAACAACTGCAGGTCATCGAATCGCAGCATGAATTGGCCCCTGGATTATCAAAAAAATATTGAAAGAGACTGCTCTTTTAGCCGGTTTTATCTTCAGGAGAAATAGCCAATTATCTGCCCATCACCTGACTGCCCAAAGGTAAACCCCATGTCCCAAGCCTTTACCGCCATCGCGACCCTGATCGCCAAGCCTGACCAGCACAGCGTCCTCAAGCACCAACTCAGTGCCCTGGTACACCCCAGCCGTGCCGAAGCCGGCTGCCAGTACTACCAATTGCATCAGGACGCCGAACAGCCGGGCACCTTCTACGTTCTGGAACGCTGGGACGATGAAGCCGCCCTGGAGTTTCACAACAACACCCCGCACTTCCAGCACTTCCTCGCCCAGACCCGCGAGGCGATCGAGTACTTCGAACTCAAGCGCCTGCAACTGATCGTCTGACCTTCTCTCTGCACTCAACAGGAATTCACCATGAAAGCCATCGCCTACTACGCATCCCTACCAATCGACGACCCCAAGTCCCTGCAAGACATCGAGCTGCCAGAGCCGCTCGCCGGCCCTCGCGACCTGCTGGTGGAGGTCAAGGCCATCTCGGTCAACCCGGTGGACACCAAGGTCCGCCAGAACGTCCAGCCCGAAGGCGGCGCGGCCAAGGTGCTGGGCTGGGACGTGGCCGGAGTGGTCAAGGCCGTGGGCAACGAGGTCAGCCTGTTCAAGGTTGGCGACCGGGTGTTCTACGCCGGCTCCATCGCCCGGGCCGGGGGCAACAGCGAACTGCACACCGTGGATGAACGCATCGTCGGCCATATGCCCAAGAGCCTGGGCTTTGCCGAAGCCGCAGCCCTGCCGCTGACCGCGATCACGGCCTGGGAGCTGCTGTTCGAACGTCTGCAAATCAGCCAGGACCGCAGCGACCAGGGCCAGAGCCTGCTGATTGTCGGCGCCGCCGGCGGGGTCGGTTCGATCCTCACCCAACTGGCCCGACAACTGACCGGCCTCAAGGTGATCGGCAGCGCCTCCCGGGAGCAGACCCAAGCCTGGGTCCGCGAACTGGGTGCACATGGCGTGGTGGATCACCGCCAGCCCTTGAGCACCGAGCTCAAGCGCATCGGCATCGATCAAGTGACCCACGTCGCCAGCCTGACCCAGACCGACGCCCACCTCGATGAGCTGGTGGAAGCCCTGGCGCCCCAGGGCAAACTGGCCTTGATCGACGACCCGAAAAGCCTCGACGTGACCAAGCTCAAGCGCAAGAGCCTGTCGCTGCACTGGGAGTTCATGTACACCCGTTCGCTGTTCGAGACCGCCGACATGCAGCAACAGCACGTTCTGCTCAACAAGGTCGCCGAGCTGATCGACGCCGGCACCCTGAAGACCACGGTGGGCGAGCATTTCGGCCAGATCAATGCGGCCAACCTGCGCCGCGCCCACGCCTTGCTGGAGAGCGGCACGGCCAAGGGCAAGATCGTCCTGGAAGGTTTCTAAGGGCTGAACGCACGGCGGCCATCGCGCAGAAAAGCTCGATGGCCGCCGTCAGTCCGAGAGTTGATTTCGGTCATATTTGTGACCGTATTCGGGTCTACACTGGCAGCCCTTGCATCGCACTCTTTTACCGTTAGGAGGTCAGCAATGAAGATCCTGATAAAAGAATTGGCAAACCCTCAAGGCTCTCAATGGCAAGTCCGTCTCGACCAGCACGCGGTGACTTTCCGCAGCGAAGCCGAGGCCCGGGCTTTCACCCAGACCCTGCAAGCCCGCTTGCAAGCCCCTCACCAGATTCCCCAGAGTCAGCGCGCCGTCGGCTGACTCAGAGCTCGGCGGATTTCAATGCCCGGGCATTCTGCAAACGCCGGGTCATGACCGCCATGCTCACCGCCAGAACACCGCACAGGCAGATGACCATGGCCATCGGCATGGCACTGCCATCGTGCAACACACCCACCAGATAGGCAGCACCCGCTGCGACGCTGAACTGCAGGCAACCGAGCATCGCCGAAGCGCTGCCGGCCCGCGCGCCCTGGCCGTTCATGGCACAGGCCGCCGCGTTGGGAATGATGCAGCCCAGGCTGGCGATGCACACGAACAAGGGCAGCAACAGCGGCCAGAGCTCACTCGTATGCAGGGCGCTGACTGCCAGCAAGGCCAGCCCGGCCGCCAGGTAGATCCACACAGTACGGGCCAGCAGGAAGGCCGGACCACGCTTGGCCAACAGCCGCGCATTGATCTGCGCCACCAGGATGAAACCGCCGGCATTGATCCCGAAGAACCAGCCGAAGTGCTCCGCCGGCACGCCGTAGAGCTTGATAAAGACAAAGGGCGAGCCGGCGATATAGGAAAACATCCCGGCGATGGCGATGCCGCCGGTCAGGGCGTGGCCGAGAAAGACCCGGTCCGCCAGCAACAGGCCGTACTGGCGCAACGCTCCGGACAACGGCAGGCGCGGGCGAGTGGCCGGCATGCTTTCCGGCAGACCCAGAGCAACTGCCAATCCCGACAGGGCGCTGAACACCGTGAGCATGATAAAAATCGATTGCCAACCGTAGAGGTTGACCAGCAGGCCGCCGAGCATTGGCGCCAGGATCGGCGCCAGGCCCATCACCAGCATCAACTGGGAGAACACCTTGGCCGAGCCCACTGCATCGCACTTGTCGCTGACCACCGCGCGGGAAATCACCATGCCGGCGCAACCGCCCAGGGCCTGGACGAAGCGTGCGCCAATCAGCCACTCCAGGTTGGGTGCATAGGCGCAGGCCAGTGAGGCCAGGGTGAACAGCCCCACTCCAACCAGCAACGGCAGGCGCCGACCAAAACGGTCGGCCACAGGTCCATAGGCCAGCTGGCCAATGGACAGCCCAAGGAAATAGGCGGCCAGGGTCAGTTGGACGTGTTTTTCATCGGTACCGAAAGCCAGGGCCATCGAGGGAAAGGCCGGCAGATAAAAGTCGATGGCCAAAGGGCCGAAGGCGCTCAAGGCGCCGAGAATCAGGATTGTGCGGAGGTTCATGGCATCCAAGCGAGCGTTGGTCAGCGGTCGCACAGTCTAGCTGCGCTTGGACGCCTTGAACATTCCGATAGGTCGCTAACTATTAAAAAGACTCAAGCAACCTGGACGGCGTAGCCTTCTTCGCTGATCAGATTGATCACCTCTTCGCTGGACAGGCGACTCTCGACCCCCACTTCCTTGGCCGCCAGGTCCACCCGCACGGTGGCCGCCGGGTCCTTGCTCTGCAGCGCCTGAGTGATGGCCCGCACGCAGTGGCCGCAGGACATGCCTTGAACATTGAATACTTGCATCGCGCTTCTCCTGTATTGGGATGCATGCAGTCTTGTCCTTGCCACCGTGGCAAGGTCAAGTTCCGGATTGAACTGCCGGGCTGGAAATCGGCGCCGCGCTCCGCCAAGCTGCACGTCTTACGACATCACAGCAGGAGATTCAGCCATGCGCTGGTCAACTTTCAGCCTCGTCGGCCTCCTTGGTCTGTTGGCGGCAACGCCACCAGTACTGGCCGCCGGAGAAGACTACGGCGTACTGATCATTTCCCGGGAGCGGCTGGAAGTCGCCACCTCCTGCGAGATCGGCCTGTACATCCAGGACCAGCTCGCCGGCCGGCTGTTCCAGGAGCAGAGCGCCTCCTTCAACTTGCCGCCGGGCAAAGTGTCCCTGCGCCTGAAATTGCTGCCGGGCCAGGCGCCGGGCTGCAACCCTGGTCTGCTCGCCCCGGGTTCCCAGGACATCAGCGTGCGGGCCGGCGATGTGCTGAAGTTCCGTATCGCCACCAACGCCTCGGGCATGTACCTCAAGCCCACCGCCCTGGATTACTGACGCACCGTCCTCCACACGCCTTGCGCCCTACAGCGCAAGGTGTGCTTTTGCTCCCCCCTGGGACAAAATGAAGCACCCTGGCAATGCCCGCTTGACCTTGCCTGCATGGCAAGGTTGATCCTGTAGGCAACATTTACAGGGAGTGTCAGCCATGCCTGAATCAACCACCTTCGACCTGCCGATTGCCGGCATGACCTGCGCCAGTTGCGCCGGTCGTTTGGAGCGAGCCTTGGGCAAGGTCGCCGGTATACGTACGGTAAGCGTCAACCTGGCCACGGAGCAGGCCCGGATCGAAGCCCCCGGTGACAGTCTGCCGGCCCTGCTGGAAGCGGTGGAAAATGCCGGTTACAGCGTGCCGGTGCAGTCCATTGAATTGACCATCGGCGGCATGACCTGCGCCACCTGTGCCGGTCGCGTAGAACGCGCCTTGAACAAGGTTCAAGGCGTCCGCAGCGCCAGCGTCAACCTGGCCACGGAACGGGCTCACCTCGAGCTGCTGGGCCAGGTCGATCCGGCGCTCCTCATCAATGCCGTGACCCAGGCCGGCTACTCCGCCAGCCTGTGGCAGGCCGAACACAAGCACGGTAATGATCAGCAGCAGAACCTGCGCCGCGAACGCTGGAGCCTGGTCCTGGCGATCCTCCTGGCCCTGCCCCTGGTGCTGCCGATGTTGGTGCAACCCTTTGGCCTGCACTGGATGCTCCCGGCCTGGGCCCAGTTCGCCCTGGCCACCCCGGTGCAGTTCATCTTCGGTGCGCGCTTCTACGTGGCGGCCTGGAAAGCCGTGCGCGCCGGCAGCGGCAACATGGACCTGCTGGTGGCCCTGGGCACCAGCGCCGGCTATGGCCTGAGCCTGTATGAATGGGCCACGGCCGCCGCCGGCAGCATGCCGCACCTGTACTTCGAAGCCTCGGCCGTGGTGATCGCCCTGGTGCTGCTGGGCAAATACCTGGAGAGCCGGGCCAAGCGCCAGACCGCCAGCGCCATCCGCGCCCTGGAGGCCCTGCGCCCGGAGCGGGCGATCCAGGTGATCGACGGCCGCGAGCAGGATGTGGCCATCAGCGCCCTGCGCCTGAACGACCTGGTGCTGGTCAAGCCTGGTGAGCGCTTTCCGGTGGACGGTGAAGTCATCGAAGGCCAGAGCCATGCCGATGAGGCACTGATCAGCGGTGAAAGCCTGCCGGTGCCCAAGCAGCCCGGGGATAAAGTCACCGGCGGCGCCATCAACGGCGAAGGCCGCCTGTTGGTGCGCACCCTGGCTCTGGGTGCGGAAACCGTGCTGGCGCGGATCATTCGCTTGGTGGAAGACGCCCAGGCCGGCAAGGCACCGATCCAGAAGCTGGTGGACAAGGTCAGCCAGGTATTCGTGCCCACCGTACTGGTGCTGGCGCTGATCACCCTGGTGGGCTGGTGGCTGTACGGCGCGCCCCTGGAAACTGCAGTGATCAACGCCGTGGCCGTGCTGGTGATCGCCTGCCCTTGCGCCCTGGGCCTGGCCACCCCCACTGCGATCATGGCCGGCACCGGCGTGGCCGCCCGCCACGGCATTCTGATCAAGGACGCCGAAGCCCTGGAGCGGGCCCACGAAGTCAGCTCGGTGGTCTTCGACAAGACCGGCACCCTGACTTCCGGCACGCCGCGCATCGCCCACATGCAGGCCCTGGAAGGCGACGAAAACGCGGTACTGCAACTGGCCGGCGCTCTGCAGCGCGGTAGCGAGCATCCCCTGGCCAAGGCGGTGCTGGACCTGTGCCAGGAACGCCAACTGCCCGTGGCCGATGTCAGCGCCAGCCAGTCCCTGACCGGGCGCGGCATCGCCGGCACCCTGGACGGCCGCCAACTGGCCCTGGGCAACCGTCGCCTGCTGGAGGAATGCGGCCTGAACCCGGGCAGCCTGGCCCAGGCGGCCAAGGATTGGGAACACGAGGGCCGGACCCTGTCCTGGCTGATCGAGCAGAGCCCGCAATCCCGGGTACTGGGCCTGTTCGCCTTCGGCGACACCCTCAAGCCCGGCGCCTTGCAAGCGGTACAGCAACTGCGCGCGCGGCATATCAGCAGCCATCTGCTGACCGGCGACAACCGTGGCAGCGCCAAGGTCGTGGCCGATGCCCTGGGCATCGACGATGTGCATGCCGAAGTACTGCCGGCGGACAAGGCCGCCACGGTGACGGCACTGAAAAAGACCGGCGTGGTGGCCATGGTCGGCGACGGCATCAACGACGCCCCGGCCCTGGCGGCGGCCGACATCGGCATTGCCATGGGCGGCGGCACCGACGTGGCCATGCACGCGGCGGGCATCACCCTGATGCGCGGCGATCCACGATTGATTCCGGCGGCCCTGGAAATCAGCCGCAAGACCTATGCGAAGATCCGCCAGAACCTGTTCTGGGCCTTCGTCTACAACCTGATCGGCATTCCCCTGGCTGCGTTCGGCCTGCTCAACCCGGTGCTGGCCGGCGCGGCCATGGCCCTGTCCAGCGTCAGCGTGGTAAGCAATGCACTACTGTTGAAAACCTGGAAACCCAAAGACCTGGAGAACGCCGAATGAACATCGGCCAAGCAGCCCGAAAGAGCGGCCTGAGCGCCAAGATGATCCGTTACTACGAGTCCATCGGCCTGCTCAAGCCGGCCCATCGCAGTGACAGCGGCTATCGTCTGTACGGCGACGACGACCTGCACAGCCTGGCGTTCATCAAGCGCTCCAGGGACCTGGGCTTTTCCCTGGAAGAAGTGGGCAAGCTGTTGACCCTGTGGCAGGACCGGCAACGAGCCAGCGCCGATGTGAAGGCCCTGGCGCGCCAGCACATCGATGAGCTCAACCAGAAGATCCGCGAACTGGCCGGACTGCGCGACACCCTGCAGGACCTGGTGGAGCACTGCCACGGCGACCACCGCCCGGACTGCCCGATCCTCAAGGAACTGGCGTCCGGCAGTTGCTGCGAAGGCTGAAATCGCGGGCATGAAAAATCCGGCCTCGGCCGGATTTTTTTATTCCATCACTGCATCCAGGGCGGAGGCGGTGGTTCTTCGGACTTGCCTGGCGGTGCATCGTCCGCCGCCCGCACTGCCTGACGACGCTCCTCGTCGAGACGTGCCGCTTCGATCTCGCGGATCACGCTGCCAACATCCGCCAGTTCTTCGGGGTCGTCGAACTCGCCGGTCAGCACACTGCCCGGATGCAAGATGCCGGCCTCGTACAAGGCCCACATTTCCTTGGCATAACGGGTGTGCTTGAGCTCCGGGGCAAAACGCCCGAAGTAGGACGCCATGTTGCCCACGTCCCGCTCCAGCATGCTGAACGCATGGTTGTTGCCAGCGGCATCCACCGCCTGGGGCAGGTCGATGATCACCGGACCGTCCGGCGTCAGCAGCACGTTGAACTCGGAAAGGTCACCGTGCACCAGACCGGTACACAACATCAGGACGATCTGGGAAATCAGGAAAGCGTGATATTCACGAGCCTGGTCCGGTTCCAGCACCACATCGTTGAGCCGTGGCGCCGCGTCGCCGTATTCGTCGGCCACCAACTCCATCAGCAGCACGCCTTCGAGGAAGTCGAACGGCTTGGGCACCCGCACCCCGGCATTGGCCAGACGGAACAAGGCCGCCACTTCGGCGTTCTGCCAGGCGTCCTCGGTTTCCTTGCGGCCAAACTTCGAGCCCTTGGCCATGGCCCGCGCCTGTCGGCTGTTGCGAACCTTGCGCCCTTCCTGATATTCCGCCGCCTGACGGAAACTGCGTTTGTTCGCCTCCTTGTAGACCTTGGCGCAACGTAGCTCGTTGCCGCAGCGCACCACATACACAGCTGCCTCTTTACCACTCATGAGTGGGCGCAGCACCTCGTCTACCAGACCGTCTTCGATCAGGGGTTCAATGCGTTTTGGAGTCTTCATCAGCTTTTATTGTGGGTCCCTTGTTACCAAACACGCGAAAGTCACTCGTTATACGGCAATCCTCCCACCACGGGAAAGGGCTGCCGAGCGCCGGACGACAGCAATGCACTCAATGTGCCAGATCCCTGAAGCCCCGCCGCCGAAGATCATAGCCGAGCGGCCAGCGAACAACGCCCGCCAAGGCTTGAGAGATTGCCGCCATCCGTCGCACGCCCTTGGCGTCTGCAAGGAGGTTTTTTCTCCCAGCGGCTCAATTTTCCGCCGTCCCAGCCGAAGTCATCAGAGACAAAAGGATTTTGTCCGACAATCCAATGAAGACGTCAGCCGCCGGCCAAGGTTCGATCGCTGCCTGCTCGACTTCTGCCTCAGGGACTGCAATCAGCGCCACCCTTCAAGCTGCCAATAATCCGCGAGTCGCCTGCACTTCGTGGTCATACAAGAAAATCTGGAGCGCGGATGAATATCAAACAGAAACTCACCTGGGCCTTCGCCGTCATTGCCTGCCTGCCCGTGGTGCTGGTGGCCACGCTGGTGGTGATCAACCTGCGCAGCGATGCCGAAAACACCTTTGTCGACGGCAGCGGTCGCGAGATCCGCCAAGTGGCCAACGCCATGCAACTGTTTTTCGAAGGCATCAGCCAGAACATCGACTACCTGGCGGCCCAACCTTTGCTGACCCAGGCCGGCGGCGACCTCAAGACCTGGATGAGCGCCGATGCCGCGAAGGTCCCGGAAGGCGAGCAGGACAAACGCATTTTCGAGCTGTTCGCCGCCATGGCCGCCAGCCATCCCGCGTATTCCTATGTGTCCTATGGCGTGAGCAACGGCGGTTACGTCTCTTGGCCCGCCGACCTGAAGCTCGCCAACTACGACCCTCGTGTACGCCCCTGGTACAAAACCGCCCTGGCCAACCCAGGCAAGACCCTGCGCACCGACGCCTATTACTGGGCCAGCGACGATGCGGTGCTGGTCAGCACCGTACGCTCCCTGTCCAACCAGTTGGGCCCTCAAGGCGGGGTGGTCGCGGTCGACGTGTCGCTCAAGCAACTCACCGAAATCGTCAAGCAGATCAAGCTGGGCGAGTCCGGCTACCTGATGCTGATGGAAAACAACGGCACGGTGCTGGTGGACCCCAAACAACCGGAACATAACTTCAAGGCCCTGGGCAGCCTCGGCGATGGTTATGCGCAACTGGCCAAGACCGGCAAGGGCCTGGTGCAGGTTGAGCTGGGTGGCGAGCACTACATGGCCAACGTCTGGCCTTCCGAACAACTGGGCTGGACCTTCATCGGCCTGATCAAGCAGAGCGAAGTCATGGGCTCGGCCACCCAACTGACCTGGATCATCGCCGTGATCGCCGGGGTCCTGGCCGTGCTGTTCGCAGTATTCGGAGCCAGCTTCGCCAGCCTCATCGTGCGCCCGATCCGCAGTGTCGCCAGTGGCCTGGAAGGTATCGCCCAAGGCGAAGGCGACCTGACCCGCAACCTGAATATCCGTGGCAGCGATGAAACCGCGCAACTGGCCAACTGGTTCAACCAGTTCCTCGCGGCGATCCGCAGCCTGATCCAGCACATCGGCCAGGCGGCACAGAAGATTCTCGCCACCTCCCATTCCTCGACCCAGGTTTCCAGCGACATGGCCGAAGCCGCCGGACGCCAGCGCGAAGCGGTGGACATGGTGTCCACGGCCTTCCACGAAATGGTTGCCACGGCCAACGAAGTGGCCCGCTCCTGCAGCCAGGCCGCCGAATCGGCGGACAGTGGCCAGCGTCAGGCCCAGGAAGGCCAGCAGCAGATCGACGACGCGGTACACAGCGTCGACCGCCTGAGCCAGGAGATCGAGCAGTCGGCACAATCGATGCAGCAACTGGAACGCGACAGCAACGACATCCAGTCGATTCTCGGCACCATCCGCTCCATCGCCGAGCAGACCAACCTGCTGGCCCTCAACGCCGCCATCGAGGCGGCCCGGGCCGGTGAACAGGGTCGTGGGTTTGCCGTGGTGGCCGACGAAGTCCGCGCCCTGGCCAAGCGCACCGCCGATTCCACCGCCGAGATCGACGGGCTGCTGGGCAACCTGGCCAAGCGCACCAGCGCCGTGACCCAGCAGATGCACGCCAGCCTGGAAGTGTCCCAGCAGTCAGTGAACCGCATCGGCCTGGCGCGCAACAGCTTCGGACAGATCCGCGAGTCGGTGGACGTGATCCGCGACATGAACACCCAGATCGCCACCGCCGCCGAGGAGCAGCATCAAGTGGCGGAAGACATCAACCGGCACATCAGCCAGATCCATGGCGATGCGCAATTGGTGGCGGAACTGGCCAACGCGGCGCGCCTGGACTCCCAGAGCCTGGCCGGGCTGTCCAATGAGCTGGACAGCCTGGTACGACGCTTCAAGACTTGAGGACCCTTTCGCCGGCCAGCCGGGCTCCTACGGGTTTGAGGTATTTCTCTGTAGGAACCGGCTTGCCGGCGAATGCCACGAACCTCAGCGTTCGATGATCGCCGTCACGCCCTGGCCCCCGGCCGCACAGATGGAAATCAGCCCGCGCCCCTGCCCCGCCACACTCAGCAACTTGGCCAGGTTGGCGACAATCCGTCCACCGGTGGCGGCAAAGGGGTGTCCCGCCGCCAGGGAGCTGCCTTTGACATTGAGCCGCGCGCGATCGATGGGCCCCAGGGGCGCGTCGAGGCCCAGGCGGGTCTTGCAATAATCCGCATCCTCCCAGGCCTTGAGGGTGCACAACACCTGGGCGGCAAAGGCTTCGTGGATCTCGTAATAGTCGAAGTCCTGCAGGCTCAGCCCGTTGCGCGCCAACAAGCGCGGCACGGCATACACCGGTGCCATCAGCAGCCCCTCGGCTCCATTGACGAAGTCCACCGCGCCAGCCTCACCGTCGCGCAGGTAGGCGAGGATCGGCAGACCGTGCTCCCGGGCCCATTGCTCACTGCCCAGCAACACCAGGGAGGCCCCGTCGGTCAGCGGCGTGGAGTTGCCGGCGGTGAGGGTGCCCGCAGCACTGCGATCGAAGGCGGGCTTGAGGCTGGCGAGCTTTTCCAGGGTCAGGTCCGGGCGCAGATTGTTGTCCCGGGTCAGGCCGAGGAAGGGCGTGAGCAAGTCGTCGTGCCAGCCTTCGGCATAGGCGGCGGCCATCTTCTGGTGGCTTTCCAGGGCCAGTTGGTCCTGTTCGCCACGGGGAATACTCCAGGTCTTGGCCATCTGCTCGCAGTGTTCACCCATGGACAGGCCGGTGCGCGGCTCACCGTTGCGCGGCAGTTCCGGCTTGAGGTGATGGGGCCGCAACTGCAGCAGGATCTTCAGCTTGTCACCGGTACTCTTGGCCCGATTGGCCTGCAACAGGATCTGCCGCAACCCTTCGTTGACCCCGATCGGCGCATCCGAGGTGGTGTCGACGCCACCGGCGATGCCGCAGTCGATCTGCCCCAGGGCAATCTTGTTGGCCACCAGCAAGGCCGCTTCCAGGCCGGTGCCGCAGGCTTGCTGGATGTCATAGGCCGGGGTAGTGGGCGACAGCCGCGAACCCAGCACGCATTCCCGGGTCAGGTTGAAGTCCCGCGAATGCTTGAGCACCGCCCCCGCCGCTACTTCGCCAAGGCGCAGGCCATGGAGCTGGTAACGCTCGATCAACCCCTCCAGGGCGGCCGTGAGCATGGCCTGGTTGCTGGCCGTGGCATACGGGCCGTTGGAGCGGGCGAAGGGAATGCGGTTACCGCCGATAATCGCGACGCGGCGCAGCTGTGTCATGGAAAGCTCCCTATTCTTTGAGTGCGACTTCGGTGAGTACGTCCCCCACTAGCGTAGGAGGCTTCTCGCAGATCGAACGACTCGGGGCCATTCGTGGTCCACACTTTGAACCCCAGCCTGCGGAGTGCGTTCCATGTCCGACCGTTATATCGACTTCGCCAATTCGTCCATCGGCCAGCGCCTGGTCGGGGCCTTTGGCCTGCCGTCACCGGTACGTCTGGAGCGCTGGCAGGCCGGCCGTCTGCGGCCCATCGAAGGCGCCCTGTTGATCGGTGGCGGCGCCATGGCCCAACAGGTGAGCGCCCTGGCACCGCGCCTGACCGACTCGGTCTACAGCTACGGCACCGATCCGGCCCTGGCCACGCCCTGGATTCCCGGCCACGGGCCCAAGCTCAAGGCAGTGGTCTTCGATGCCAGCGAACTGCTGCATACCGACCAGCTCAAGCAACTGCGGGAGTTCTTCCAGCCGCTGTTGCGAAGCCTTGAATCCAGCGCCCATCTGCTGATCCTCGGACGTGCTCCGCAAACCCTGGCAGAGCCCTTTGCCGCCAGTGCCCAGCGCGCCCTGGAGGGCTTCAGTCGCTCCCTGGCCAAGGAGTTGCGCGACGGCGCCACCCTGCAACTGCTGTATGTGGCCGAGGGCGCCGAAGAGCAGCTGGAAGGCGCCCTGCGATTTTTTCTCTCGCCCAAGAGTGCCTATGTTTCCGGGCAGGTGATCCACTTGCAGCCCTGTGCCAGCCAGGTCCAGGACTGGAGCCGACCACTGGCCGGGCGCAAGGCCCTGGTCACCGGCGCGGCCCGAGGCATTGGCGCGGCCATCGCCGAAACCCTGGCTCGGGACGGCGCTCAGGTGCTGTTGCTGGATGTGCCCCAGGCCAAGGCCGATCTGGAAGCCCTGGCCGCCCGTCTCGGCGGACGCGCCATCGGCCTGGATATCTGCGCCGAGGACGCCCCGGCCCAGTTGCTCGAGCAACTGCCCGACGGTATCGACATCCTGGTGCACAACGCCGGGATCACCCGGGACAAGACCCTGGCCAACATGACCGCGGAGTTCTGGGACGCGGTGCTGGCGGTGAACCTCAATGCCCCACAGGTGCTGACCCAGGCCCTGCTGGACAGCGGCCTACTGCACGATCACGGACGCGTGATTTTGCTGGCCTCCATCAGCGGCATCGCCGGCAACCGTGGGCAGACCAACTACGCCGCCAGCAAGGCCGGGCTGATCGGCCTGGCCCAGGCCTGGGCACCCGTGCTCAAGGCCCGGGGCATCAGCATCAACGCCGTGGCGCCAGGCTTCATCGAGACCCAGATGACCGCCAAGGTGCCCTTCGCCTTGCGCGAAGCCGGACGCCGCATGAGTTCCCTGGGCCAGGGCGGGCTGCCTCAGGACGTCGCCGAGGCCGTGGCCTGGCTCGGCCAGCCGGGCAGTGGCGCGGTCAGCGGGCAAGCCTTGCGGGTGTGTGGCCAAAGTGTCCTGGGAGCCTGAAAATGACGACGCACTGGCATGAACTGAACCTGCCTGCACTCCTGCCGCCGCTGTTTCTCAAAGCGGCGCTGAGACGACGGCCTCATGGCACCGAGTTGCCCGAAGACGGGCTGCGCTGCTGGATCAGCCTGGAGCCCAAACAGCTGGCGGCCTATCGCAAGGTCTGCGGTTTTGCCGACAACGGCCTGCTCCCCGCCACCTATCCCCATGTGCTGGCCTTCGCGCTGCAAATGCAGCTGCTCACCGCGCAGAACTTCCCCTTCCCGTTGCTGGGGCTGGTCCATCTGGCCAACCGGATTCGAGTGTTACGCCCCATGGGCAACGTCAGCAGCGTGCGGATCGGCGTCCGGGTAGACAACCTGCAACCTCACGCCAAGGGGGCGGTGTTCGATCTGGTGACCACCGTGGACGATCTGCTGGGGCCACTCTGGGAAGCCGAAAGTCAGATGCTCTGTCGCACAGTCAAGTTGCCCGGAGAGCCTGCCGCGCCGCTCCCGTCATTGGGTGAAGGTCTGAACGAGGTGAGCCGCTGGCAGGCCGAAAGCAACATCGGCCGACGCTACGCCAGGGTCTCAGGTGACTACAACCCTATCCACCTCAGCGCCTGGAGTGCCCGTCTGTTCGGCTTTCCCCAGGCCATAGCCCACGGTCTGTGGAACAAGGCCATGACCCTGGCGGCGCTGAGCGAGCACCTGCCGGCCGCGAATATCGAAGTGTCGGTGCAGTTCATGAAGCCCGTGCTGCTGCCGGGGACCGTCCGCTTGCTGGCCAACGCCGCTGGGTCCAGTGGCGAACTCCTGCTACTGGGCAACGGCGATCTGCAACATATGCAGGGTCGCTGGCAGCCCATCGCCTGAGACGTCATCAACCCCGACCTGCTTGGCTAACTGAGCGTGGATTCCGGCTTGCCGGGCCAGAAAGTCCCCAGCGAAAAACGGCAGGCACAACAGCCACCCGATGGGACCAGGCATCACAGGCTCCAACAGCCATTCGCTCGCGCAGTATCGGCTTGCGCAGAATTGAAAGCCCTCGACACCAACTAAGAAAGTCCCGGCAGTTGTCGCCCGCTGCCTAGAAAGCAAAATAAAACCTATTAATTGTATATATACAACTTTAGTTTAAACCCCAAAGAGAACACTCCAACCTCACACAATAATCCCTTAACTAACAATAACTTATAAAAACACAAACCCACAGCCAATACTTTTAAACTAGTTGCTTATAGAGAAACAAAACCCCAAGAACACAAGTCATTAATACCAAGTTCATAATTGTTCAAATAGTCGCTTGCGCCTTTTATGTAGACAACGGACGAAGGCATCTTCAGCACAGAACTGGAGAGCTGTCGAAAACAACGAACGTTGTAACAGGTGCAAGGGATACCTCTCATGAAAACTCAATTCGGATGGAAAGCATGTACAGCACTGGCCATGATCCTGACCCTCAGCCTGGCAGGCTGCAGCGGCGGCGGTGGCGGCCATAAGAGTGGCGGTAGCAGCTCATCTCCAACCACTGCTGGCGGTGGTACTGGTGGCGGAACAGGTGGTGGTACCGGCGGAGGCACCGGAGGCGGAACAGGTGGCACGACCAGCACCCTGGTGACTGCGGACGTGGTGTCCGGCGTGGGCACTACCGTGAGCGGTGTCGGCGACGGTGTCACTGCCCTGGGCGACTCCCTGGCGGCGGTTCCGGTGGTAGGCAGCCTGGCCCGCAGTGCCGTCAACACTACCGGCAATGTAGTGGACACCGTTGGTGAAGGCTTGACCAACGGCCTCGGCAAACTGGGCAGCGATCCCAAGGCCCTGAGCAAGACCACCGCCACCGTCGGCAACGTGGTCGGCGATGTGGGCACCGGAGTCAAAGATCTCAGCGGGCAACTGGCGGCGACCACCCAAAGCGTTCCGGTAGTCGGTGGCGTGGTGACCAGGGTGGCCCCGGTACTCAGCGGTGTCGGCACCCGGGTAACCATGCTGGGCAACACCTTGAGTACCGTTACCAGCAGCGGGCCGGTAGGCACCCTGACCGACGGCGTGGGTGACAAGGTACTGGTACCGGTAGTGAGCATGGCAGAAGGCCTGACCGGCAAAGTCGGCAGCAGCACCGGCCTCGGCGCTCCGGTCAAGGGTCTGATCAAAGGGGTGACCGATGCTGTGGATGATACCGGCGAGAAGGTCAGTGATACCGGTGATGGCAACCCTGTGACCGACCTGTTGGGCAATGCCCTGAGCAATGCCAGCGGCGCTGTAAACAGCGCGGGTGGCTACGTCGGCAAGTCCGGGAGCGGCACCGGAAGCGGTGGCAGCACCGGCGGTGGTACTGGCCTGGGCGGCACCGGCTTGCTGGAAGTCGTAGGCGGTGCAGTGGCCAACCTCGGCAACGGCATCAATACCGGCAACACCAATGGCACTGTCAGCACAGGGAGTGCCGCTGGCGGTGCAGTGGGCGGCCTGATCGCTTCGGTGGGCGGCGCCTTGGGCGGCCCAGGCACTCCCAACCTGGTGGTCACCGCTCCTCTGGCCAGTGTCGGTGTGAACCTTGGCTCGGCGTTGAATCCGATCACCAGTTCGGTCTCCGGCCTGACCCAGCAAGTGGGCGCAGCCAGCGGTCTGGGTGGCCCGGTCAGCGGTCTGCTGGGCCAAGTGGGCGGGGCTGTGAGCAATGTGGGCACTACCGTAGCCGGCAGCACGGGCGGCAATCAGGTCGGCGGCGCCCTGGGCGGCACCCTCGGCGCAGTGGGCAGCACCGTGGCCTCGGTGGGCGGTCTGGTCAACGGTGGCACTGCCCCCAGCGGCGGCTTGCTCGGTGGGCTCGGGGTCGGCGCCAGCGCCAGTGGCAGCGCTTCCGCAGGAGCGGGTCTCAACGGTGGCCTGGGTGGTGTGCTGGGTGGTTTGACCGGCGCCCTGGGCGGCAGCAAAAAATAATTTGCACCTGGCCGATTCGACGGCCTTACCTACAGCGCCTACGCTTGGTTGAGGGCGAGGGATTCAGATGAGTCTCTCGCCTTTTTGTTTATCCAGAGCATGACAATCCAGCACCCGATCATGGCTCAGACCCTGAACGGTGCATGGAATGAGGACTTTTAGCATCGCTGCGGCTTGACCATGGAGTGTCCTATGCGCACGTTGGCCAGTTTGTTGTTGATTGGATGCTGTACCTCCGCTTACGCCGACTCCCTTCCCCGTTTTCTCAACAGCAACGACAGCATTACCAACCTCCCCCAACCCAACCTGCCGGTGGACGCCTATCGCCCGGCCACACCGCAGTTGCAGATGCCCGAGCAACCCGTCGCCCCTCAAGGGCAGCAGCCGCTGATGATGGGCACCAAGGTCACGGTGCGCCAGGTACAGATCGAGGGCGGCACGGTCTACCCGCTTGAGGAGTTGGCGGCGATCTACCAGCCATTGATCGGCCATGAAACCAGCTTCGCTCAATTGATCGAAGCCACTCGTGAGATCACCCGACGCTACCAGAACGACGGCTACCTGCTGTCCTACGCCTTCATGCCGCAGCAGAACTTCGACCAGGGTGTCCTGCGGGTGGTGCTGGTGGAAGGCTATATCAGGGACTACCAGTTGCAGGGCGACATCGGCCCGGTGGCCACCTACCTGGACAAGCTGGTGAGCAAGCTAAAGGCCGAACGCCCGCTGACCCGCAAAACCTTCGAACGCTATACCACGCTGATGAGCCGGGTACCGGGTGTGACCCTGCAAGCGGTGGTGCCGCCACCGGGAACCACCGACGGTGCGACGCAACTGGTGGCCGTGGCCAGCCGCAAGCCCATCAGCACCACCCTCAACAGCACCGACGACAACCGCAACGGCCTGCAGGCCCTGGTGGGCATTACCAGCAGCTCGCAAACGGCCTGGGGCGAACAGCTCAGCCTCAGCGGACTGTTTCCCCCGGGCAAGGACAAGGAACACTACTACCGCCTGGACTACAGCCAGTTGCTGGGTTCCGAGGGCACGCAACTGAGCCTCTACGGTGCACGCTACCGCAGTGATCCGCGAAGCAACGTGCAATTGGCCAATGGCCTGGAGCTTGAGCCCCATCGCGAGAACGACCGTTTCTCCATCGGTGTCAGCCACCCCTTCATCGCCTCGCCCAATGAGATGCTTACCGCCGGTACGCGCCTGTATGCGGTGAACGACAAGACCCGCTATCGGGTGAGCAACAGCCCCCTGACCCTGGAAGAGAAAACCGATATCCGCGCCCTGGCGCTGGAGGGTGACTGGAGCAAGTCCGATCCGCGCCAACTGCGGATTCTCAGCGCCGGTATCTACCGGGGCCTGGACAGCATGGGGGCCAAGACCAACAACGAGCTCTACGACCTGGATTTCTTCCGCCTGCGGGTGGCGGGGGTACAGAGCGACCGTTTCTTCGACAATTGGCAGGGGGTGCTTTCCGCGGCCCTCTACTGGAGCGACGACAACCTGCCCGACAGTGAACGGGCCAGTTTCGGCGGGCAGAACTTCGCGCGGGGTTATCCCGATGACCAGGCCACTGGGGACAAGGGTTGGGGCGTGGCCTATGAGGTGAACTACAGCTTCCATCGTGAGGGCCCCTGGGTCCGGGTACTGCAACCCTACGTCGTGCTGGACCGCTCCAAGACCTGGTTCAACCAGTTGCCGGTCAGGGGCAGTAACCTGTCATCAGCCGCTGTGGGCCTGCGCTTCGGCGACGCCAAGCACTACAACATCGCTCTGGAGGCAGCCAAGCCCATGTCCGATGAAGCCCTGGACACCTACAACCGCCGTCCGCGCTACACCCTGAGCTTCAGTTATCAACTCTGAACAGTGGTGTGACCGAGGCCTGCCCAGCGGCAGGCCTTTTTTTGCCCGCACGACACCTCTCGCAGAGGGCTCCGCGATCAGGTGCTTGAGTGTTGTTCAAAAAAAGCGCTGCCCGCGTCCTGACCACTCGATGAGCGTCAGCCCGAGCCGACAGGGGGCGATCAGGGACCGACTATATGCAGCCGGGGTTGAGGAAACAGATTGTTGAGGGTTTCCAGCAGGCGCACGTGATAGATAGGTTTGCGGAACAGATCCAGTACCTGCAGGCGCAACAGATCGCTGACGTCATCCATATCGGCATGGCCGGACATGACGATGACCGGCAAATGCTGCCGCGAGGTGTGTTCGCGCAGGCGCTTGATCAAAGACAGGCCACTCTCCTCCGGCATACGCAGGTCAGTAATGACCAGCGCAATGTCCGGATGGCGAGTGAGGTGCTCCAACGCCAGCTTCACCGAGGTTGCGGTGAAACAACAGAAGCCCTCACCTTCCAGCAACTCGGTGAGCTCCAGCAGCGCGTCTTCTTCATCGTCCACCAGAAGCAGTTGCTGGCGTTGGGGGGAAGCAATATTCATCGACATTACCTTGAGCTGACTGTCCGACGGCCTTCACAGCAAGAGTAATTGCCGGCCTCAAGGCGTGGGTCGGGTAACCGTGGCACCTCCCATGGCAACCAGAATATTGTTGAAAATGGCCAAGACCCGATCGCCCATCGGCGTCACGAACACCACTACGACAACCGCTACCATGGCAACCACTATCGCGTACTCGATGGCCGACGCACCGTGTGTCCGGGCCAGAAACAGGCGAGCGCGAAGCAGCAGGTATTCAATCAGCATGAAGCACCTCCGATTTATCGATCGCAGCAACAGCCGGCGAAGCACTCACGCGCTGATTCACGGAGTGGGGCGAGTGACCGTGGCTCCTCCCAAGGCAACCAGAACGTTGTTGAAAATGGCCAGCACCCGATTACCCAGAGGGGTCACGAACGCCACCACCACAACCGCAACCATGGCCACCACAATCGCGTACTCGATCGCGGAAGCGCCATCGGTACGGTCAAAAAACAGGCGCGCCCTGAGCCACAAATATTGAAGGATCATCCTAGTTCTCCTATGCGCCAGACGGCGCCGATGCAAGCACACCGGAACAAAGTTCCCCGGTGCAAGTTGAGCATTGTCAACAAAGCCCAGCCCAGCAACTGTAAGAACTGATTAATCACTAAGTATTAATTGGAAGGTTGGCGCCAAAAAAACTCCCCCTGTTGGGTAACTCATACCTTTGTTAGCTATTTTTCGACGAGTTAATGGCATTTCGTCCTAGCTCTACTACCTTCACATAGCGAAATAGTTGCATGTTCATAGCTGCCTGATTGCGAAATTAACTCGTTTGGAATCACGGGCTGGTAGTGCAGCAGGATAGGGAGAGCCTTCATGAACAGTCGCGTCACAATCGGTCTGGCTGGACTTCTACTGCTGGGGGCGGTGTTTTTCGGTTACTGGGGCCTGGTCCTCAGCCGTCAACCCGAACCGGCACCACCGACTCAACCGGTGGCCCCACCTGTCGTCGAACAAGTCACCAGCAACGCCGAGGACCAGACCCGCCAACCCGTGGTGGTACTGGTGCACGATGTACCGCCGTTCATTCCCCTCACCGCCGCGGATCTGGCGCTGGAAAAACTGCGCACCGCGCCGGCCGGCAGCCTCAATGCCATTGATCAGGCGGTGGGGCGTACGCCCTGGCGGCAACTGAGCGCCGGCACCTGGCTCAACGCCCAGAGTTTCGAGTCCGGTGGCGCCCTGGCACGGATGATTCGCAGCGATGAGCGAGCCCTGGCGGTAGCGGTGGATGAAGTGATCGGCGCCGCCGGACAACTAAGCCCCGGGGACTATGTCGACGTGCTGCTGTTCCTGCGCCAGGACACCACCAATCCACAGCAATCGGCACAGATTGCGGTGCCCGCCATGCGGGTCCTGGCGGTAGGCGAACAACTGGGACTGACCAATGACGGACAGCCCGCTGCCCCTGCCGTAAGCAACGAGGAGAAGCTCAAGCAGGACCAGCGCCGGATCGCCGCCCGTACTGTGGTCCTGGCCGTTCCCGAGCAGCTCTTGAGCCGGCTGATGCTCGCCACCCAGGTCGGTGTGCTGCGACTGGCCGTGCGTAGCAGCGAGGAACAGCGCCTGGCCCATTACTGGGCGGGCAACGAGGACGCCATCGGCCACCTCGATGCCGCCAACAGCAACCTGTTCCAGTTCACTCAACTGGCCCTCGGCAACGCTCCCCGTAGTCCGGTCGCCCACGGTGGCGCACCACGATCGGCGGTAGAGGTCATCCGAGGTAACCAGGTCTCTCAACAAACTCCCTGATTGAGCAAGGATGCACTACATGCGCAGTCGTTCCATGCCGCTGTTCACCACACTGTTGACCCTGAGCCTGGGCCAGTTGCTCTGGAACCAGGCCCTGGCTGCTCCAGTGCCGGGCTGCTCGAGCCTGGCGCCGTTGCCGACAGTGCTGGAAGTCGGCGAAGGTTTGCAGCAGGAACTGCAGTCCCCGGTGGCCATCACCCGGCTGGCGGTGGGCGATCCGAAAGTCGCCGATGTCCACGCCAACGGCAACAAGGCCTTTCTCCTCACCGGCATGGCCCCTGGCGCCACTAGCCTGATGGTCTGGACCTCCTGCTCCAGCACTCCGCGCAAGAGCATGGTATTCGTCCGCGGCCGGGCCACTGCCGACATGACTACCAGCCGCTTGCCAATCAGCGATGATCCGTTGCTGCCCAGCCAGGTACAGACCGACATCCGCTTCGTCGAGGTCAGCCGCACCAAGCTCAAGGAGGCCAGTACCTCGATCTTCGGCCGTGGGCACAACTTCCTGTTCGGTTCCCCCAACACCGCTCCTGTCAGCAGTGGCACCTCCGGCAGCGTCACCCCGACCTTCGGTGGCCGGCGCACCAACATCCCCCTGGACAACGGCACCTTCAATATCGGCTTCGGCAACGGGCGGGTGCTGACGCTGATCAACGCCCTGGAAGGCAGCGGCTTCGCCTACACCCTGGCCCGGCCGTCGCTGGTGGCCCTCAGCGGCCAGAGCGCAAGCTTCCTTGCCGGTGGCGAGATCCCTATTCCGGTGCCTAGCACCGGCAGCAACAGCGTGACCATCGAGTACAAGGAATTCGGTATCCGCCTGACCCTGACCCCCACCATTGTCGACAGCGGTCGCATCTCGCTGAAAGTGGCCCCGGAGGTCAGCGAGCTGGACTACAGCAACGCTGTGACCATCGCCGGGACCCAGGTGCCCGCCCTGACCATCCGCCGTACCGATACCAGCATCTCCCTGGCCGATGGCGAGAGCTTCGTCATCAGCGGCCTGATCAGCTCCCGCAACAGTTCCCAGGTGAACAAGTTTCCCGGGCTGGGGGACATCCCGGTACTGGGTGCGTTCTTCCGCGACTCGACGATCAATCGCGAGGAGCGCGAGCTGCTGATGGTGGTCACTCCGCACCTGGTCCAGCCCCTGGCCGCCGACGCCAAACTGCCGGCCTTGCCCGGTGAGCGCTTGCGCAGCTACGACCCGAACTTCTATCGCATGTTCTTCCTCGAGAACGGCAACTTCGACAAGCGCAGCGGGCTATCGCAATGAGCCAGAGCCTGAGTCAGACCTTTCTTGCCATCACCCGCAACAGCACCGACCTTGAGTGGCTGCAAGGGGCCCTGGCGCCCCTGGGCCAGGTAGTGGGGGCCGATGGCAGCCTCGACGAGTTGCTGGCACTGGTGGACGTGACCTTCGCCAATCTGGTGTTCGTCGGCCTCGACCGCGAGCATGTAGTGGCCCAGGCCGCGCTGATCGAAGGGGCCCTGGAAGCCAAGCCGATGCTGGCGATCGTTGCCCTCGGCGATGGCATGGACAACCAGTTGGTGCTCAACGCCATGCGCGCCGGGGCGCGGGATTTTGTCGCCTACGGCTCGCGCTCCAGCGAAGTCGCCGGCCTGGTCAGACGCTTGAGCAAGCGCCTGCCGGCCGTGACGCCCAACACCCATCTGGGCGGCCTGACCGTGCTCTACGGCGTCCAGGGCGACGGGGATGGCGCACTCCTGGCCGGGCACCTGGCGCTGGTGGTGCAGAAGAGCGGTCAGCAGACCCTATTGCTGGACCTCGGTCTGCCCCGGGGCGACAGCCTGGCCTTGCTGGGGCTGGAAAGCTCCTTCCACTTTGGCGACGCCCTGCGGCACTTGCGACGCCTGGATACAACCCTGATCGACAGCGCCTTCACCAGTGCCGAGGCCGGCTTGCGCATCCTCGCCTATGCCCCCCACGACGAGCCCCTGGAACACACCAGCGCGGCCGAGCTGTACATGCTGCTCAGTGCCTTGCGCCAGCACTTCCAGCACATCGTGGTGAACCTGGTCGGGCAACCGGACAGCGAGGCCCTGCGCACCTTCGTCAGTCATTGCGACAAGCTGATCTGGTGCACCGACCAGAACGTGCTCGACTGCCGGCGCAACCTGGCGGTGCTCAACCATTGGCGCGAAAAGGGCTTGAAGCTCGATCACGCGCGCTTGCTGGTGGACCGTTACCTGCGCGCCGTCGCACCAGACTCCGAGACCCTGGGCAAGACTTTTGGCCTGGAGGTGATCGCGGTGCTGGCCTACAGCCCGGAGATTCGCCTGAATGCCAAGAACCAGGGCGTCACCCTGTTCGAACTGGCCCCACGCGAAGCCCTGACGCAAAGCCTGCGTACCCTGGGCGAGCGCCTGGCCAAACGTTCCGAAGGCCTGCCCAAGCCCAAAGCCGGCTGGCTCAACCGGATCATGGGGGGCAGATGAGCGGCGAAAAACTGTTTGGTGCCCCAGCCCGCGCGACCCTGGGTAACAGCGATCACGAGGGGCTGAAGCTGGTGCTGCATCGCTACATCATCGATGCCATCGAAGAATCGGGAAAGAACCTGCTGGAAAGCTCGCGGCAGAACCTTGCGCAGTTCGTCACCGATAAAGTGGCGGAGTACATCGCGCGCATGCACCTGGCGATTTCGCGCTACGAGATGGAGCGCCTGGCGGAGGAAATCGTTGATGAGCTGACCGGCTTCGGCCCCCTGGAAGTGCTGCTGCGCGACCCGGCGGTGACTGAAATCCTGGTCAACGGTCCGCACCGGGTATTCGTCGAGCGTGACGGTGTATTGCACCAGAGCGACCTGCGTTTTATCGACGCCCACCATGTGGAGCGGGTCATGCAGCGGATTCTCGCGCCCCTTGGCCGACGCCTCGACGAGTCCTCGCCCATGGTCGATGCGCGGCTGCCGGACGGCAGCCGGGTCAACGCAATCATCCCGCCCATCGCCCTGGACGGCCCCTGCCTGTCGATTCGTAAATTTCGCAAGGACATGCTCAAGAGCAGCGACCTGATCGCCATGCAGACCATCGACCTGGCGATCTTCGAGTTCCTCCAGGAGGCCGTGGGCAAACGCTGCAACATCCTGATCAGCGGCGGCACCGGCACCGGCAAGACCACCCTGCTGAACATCCTCAGTCAGTTGATCAATCCCCACGAGCGGCTGGTGACCATCGAAGACGTGGCCGAACTGCAACTGGGACACCCCCATGTGGTGCGCCTGGAAACCCGTCCGCCCAATGCCGAGGGCCATGGCGAGGTCAAGGCCAGCGACCTGATTCGCAACGCCCTGCGGATGCGCCCGGACCGGATCATCCTCGGTGAGATCCGTGGCGTGGAGGTGCTGGATGTGCTGACCGCGATGAACACCGGCCACGATGGTTCCATGAGTACCGTGCACGCCAACAACGCCCAGGATGCGCTGCTGCGCCTGGAAACCCTGGTAGGCCTGACAGGTCGCCAGATCGCCGAGCGCACCTTGCGGCAGATGATCTGCGCGGCCCTGGATGTGGTGATCCAGTTGACCCGTCTGCCCGATGGCCGGCGCTGCGTCAGCGAAGTGGTGGAGGTGGTGGGCATTCGCGATGACATCTATGTCACCAATACCCTGTTCCGCCTGGATCGCCGCAACGGCTTGGGCTTCGGCTTCTTGCGCGAGGCACTGAATCCGGCAGGGGACAAACTGCGCCGCGAGAGCGGGCTGGGCGTCAATTGAACCGGCGAGGTAGCCCATGATCGGTCTGCTGCTTACCTTGATCTGCCTGATTCTGCTGGGGCTTTCCGGCTGGCTGTTCTACCACGGCGTGCGCAAGACCGAGCGTGAACGGGTACTCAACCGGCTGGCCGAGGGGCAACCCGATCTGCGCCCGCAACGCAGTTCATGGACCGGCCTGGAGCGCGCATTCGCCCGCGCCGGTCTGGGCCAGCCCAGTGAGCGCCTGGGCCTGTGGCTGGCGATGTGGGCAGTACTCATATTGCTGGGCTACCTGCTGGGGGACTGGCTCGGGCTGCTGGGTTGCATCTGCGGCCCACCGCTGCTGTTGCGGCTGTATATCGCCTGGCTGTACCAGCGCCGGCTCAAGCGCATGATCGAGCAACTGCCCCCCTTGCTGGATCACAGCGTGCGCAGCCTGAAGTCCGGGCGCACCCTGGCAGACGCCGTGCTGGGAGCCATCGAGGCCAGCAACGATCCACTGAAACAAGCCATGGGGCGTATCCAGCGCAACGTGCAGCTGGGGGTCAACCTGCCGGACGCAGTCAGTGATTTTGCCGAGTTCTACGAACAGGACGAGTTACGCATGTTCGCCCTGGGCCTCAAGGTCAATCACCGTTACGGCGGCAACGCCAGCGAGCTACTGGAAAACCTGATCAAGCTGATTCGCGAGCGAGAGCAAGGGGCTCGGCAACTGAGTGCGATGACCGGGGAAACCCGCATGACCGCCTGGGTCTTGGGGCTCCTGCCAATGATTCTGGTGAGTTACTTCATGCTCACCAACCCCGGCTACATGCTCGGCATGTGGCACGACCCTGCCGGGCAACAGATGCTGATTATTGCCGTGTGCCTGCAGATCTTCGGCTGCCTGGCGCTGTGGCGTATGTTGAGGAGTATCTGAAATGCTTCTGCTGGCCGCTGCGATGTTGTTTTTCGGCGCCTTGCTGCTGCTTGGCAACGGCGTGCTGGAGCAGCGCCGGCGCGAGCGCCAGATTGCCCAGCGACTGCAGGGCAACATGACCCGTGACAACCGCCTGGGCAGTTGGCTGCGACTGCTGGGCGACAGCCGCTTCGGCCAGCGCGCCGTCAGCATGGACAGCGAGACGCAGGTCCTGCTCAACCGCCTGGGCTGGCGTCGAGCCAACCAGCGCTCGCTGTTCGCCGCCTTGCAGATCGCCACGCCGCTGCTGGTGGTGTGCCTGACGATCTTCATCCAGGAAGTGGCCTATCCCCAGGCCGAGAACAAATGGCTGGTGCCCATGCTGGCCGCCGGTGCCGGCTATCTGCTGCCCAAGCGCGCCCTGGCCTACGCCGCCAAGCGCCGGCAGAAACTCATCGCCATGGAGATCTCCACCTTCATTCCCTTGCTGCGCATTCTGTTCGAGTCGGGCATGGCCGTGGAACAGGCCTTGCGGGTTCTGGGCAACGAAGCCCAGAAGCTGCTGCCGGAACTGACCCACGAGCTGCGCCTGATCCTGGCGCGGGTCGATTCGGGCCTGGAGTTGGGCCAGGAACTCAGCCAGACCGCAACCCTGCTGGCGGTAGACGAATTCACCGACACCTGCGTGATTCTCCAGCAACTGATACTGCAAGGTGGCGGCGCGATGAAATCCCTGCAGGCCCTCAAGCAGTTGCTCGACGACCGGCGCCTGACCCGCCTGCAGGAATACATCTCGAAAATGTCGGCCAAAATGTCGGTGGTGATGATGCTGTTTCTCTTCCCCGCCTTGTTGATCGTACTGGCCGGGCCGGGCTTCACCGCCATCGCCCGGGCCTTTGCTTCCTAGAGGGAATCTGATGAAAGCCATGATTGTCGCTGCCAGCTTGTTGCTGCTCGGCGGATGCGCCAGCAACGGCCAGGTGTCGTGGGCGACCCTGACCAACACCACCAGTTGCGCCAAGCTCAGCTCCGAGCAAGAGTTGGCGGTCAATCTCGCCGATGAGATGGCCAACGACGGCAAGCTCTACGCCAGCCTGGCCAACCTGCAGAACCTGCCGGACAACCTCGCCGAAGTGCGGGTACGCAAGGCCCGGGTCTACCGTCTGCTGGGCCGTAGTGAGGCCGAGCCGCTGTACCGCAGCCTGCTGGGTTCATGCCTGGCCGCCGAGGGCGAGCATGGCCTGGGCCAGTTGGCGGCGGCACGGGGAGATAACGGCCAGGCCCAGGCTCACCTGCAACGGGCGGCGCATCTGGCACCGACCAATGAAAAAATCCGCAACGACCTGGGGGTCGTCTACCTCAACCAGTTGCGCATCGAAGAGGCGCGCTTCGAATTCCTCACAGCCATCGAGCTCAAGCAGTCCGAGCCGTTGGCGGCCATCAACCTGGTGACCCTGTTGCTCTATCAGGACAACTGGAAGCAAGCCGCAGAAGTGGTCAGCCAGGCCAACCTCAATCCCCAGCAATTTGCCCAGGCCCAGGCCCGCGCCGAGGAGCTCGGGAAACCCGCGGCCACCACCGCCTCCGTGACCCAGGTGGCCAAGGGGTCCACCACCCTGCAGCCTGAGGCCACGCCGACCAAGGAGCGCTGAAATGAAACTGCCCATGCTCTGCTGTACCGTTCTGCTGACGCTGCCCCTGGCCGCACTGGCCATCGACGCAGGCCCCGCCTCGCCCCAGCAGCAGGAGACCGAAGGCTGGCTGCTGTTGCAAAGTCGCAATCTGGCGGCCTCGCCGCAGCCACAGACGGCGACCCCCACGGAACGTGAACTGGCGCTGCAACGCTGGTTGAAAAAATACCACTACGAAATTCCGGACCTGTACGACCCGGATGCCGGTGGCAAGGTGGAAACCAAATAGTCAGGAGGGAATCAAGCGGCGGTGAATCCATCACCGCCGCCATGCACAGCTCGCGATCAGTGGGCAGTGACCCGCTGGCGCAACCCCGAATTGCTCGGTGACAAGGCCAGGGCCAACTGTGTGCGGTTGTGCATGTGGGTCAGCCGCAGGACCTGGGAAACGTAGAGTTTGACGGTGTTTTCGGTGATCCCCAGTTCGCAGGCAATCTGGTAGTTGGTCTGCCCCTTGCCCACCAGTCGCGCCACGTCCAGTTGTCGTGGCGACAGCTGGTTGAAGATTGCCGGCATCTCGATGGAATCCGCGTCGGCGCTGTCGCCCTGAGACTCCTCGCTGCGACTGGCGGCGGGTGTACGCCGGACCTTGTCCAGGTCCTGGTACAGATCGTCGATGGACTCCGAAAGAAACTGCAGCTTCTGGTTCAGATGCCCCAGGTGCAGGTTCTTCTGCCGCTCCTGCAAGGCGATTTCCTGACGCTGCAGGCCTTCGAGGAGTTCGTCCAGGTCGATGGGTTTCTGATAGTAGTCGGCAATGCCGGCGCGCAGGGCCTTGATCACGTCCTGTTTGTCCGCCTGCCCGGTGAGCATGATGGCTTCGAACACCCGATGCTTGCCGGCCAGGCGCTGCAGCTCCTGCACCAGCTGGATACCGTCCATATCGGGCATGTGCAGATCGCAGAGCACCAGGGAGATTTCCGCGTCCTTGTTGAAGCAATCCACAGCCTGGCGGCTGGACTCGCAAGGAACACAACGGTAACCACTGCTTTCAAGAAACTCGCAAAGTTCTTCGACAATCAGTGGCTGATCATCGACCACGAGCACTTTCATCTGTGAGGTGAGCTTGTTCACGTGCTACTCCGTGCGGGCCAATCGTCGACGGGCCACTCCTGTCCTGCCCCGCATGATCCGGGCAGCTACAACTTAAAACCTAGACCCACTTTCCGACTATGTACATAGCATTAATCCGTCCGGCGACTAGTGGATCACGCTCACAGTTAAGACCATTCCAGCCAGTACAAAGGGGGCAAATGGGTATTTTTTTGACAAGCCTGTGCCGGACACTCGCCCTTGGGGCTCAAGTCCTTGTTTCTGCTGCAGCCAGAACCTGGGGACAATCAGCAACCACACCAGGCTACAGAGCCCGGCGCCAATAAAGGCCCCCAGCAGATGCTCAGGGTCGGAGAGCAGCCCCAGGGCCGCCATCAACTTGACGTCCCCCGCCCCCATCCGGCCCATGGCATACCCGGGCAGGGTGAACAGCAGAGCCAGCAACAATGCCCAGCCGCCCTGTGCGGCACTGGCACCCAGCCAGGTACTGCCGGTCCACAACAGGTAGAAGGCGGCCAGCAGTGCCGCGCCCAGAGTCAAGGTGTTGGCGATATGCCGCTGATGCAGATCCTGCAGCGCACAGATTGCCAACCAGATCCACAAAACCCAGAAATGCATCGGCTTGAACGTTCCTTTTGCCGGATTGATCCTATGCTCAATGGACATAGTGGTTGTCAGGGTAGACGCACTCATGAAACCGGGCCTCCCTAGAAAGCAGAAAGGTGCTGTGGCGATCGAGTTCGCTGCGGTGTTCGTGATCTTCTTCGCGGTGTTTTACGGCCTGGTCAGCTACAGCCTGCCGCTGCTGATGATGCAATCCTTCAACCAGGCGACCGCCGAAGCGGTGCGTCGGGCCGTGGCGGTCGACCCCAATACTGCCAACTACGCCACTACGGTGCAGAACCTGGCCAACACCGTGGTGCAGACCCAGACCAGCTGGATTCCGCCGGCCTTCAACTTCGCCGCTACCGACTACAGCGCTGTATACGCCAACGGCGTGCTCACCGTGCGGGTCGACTACCCCACCCAGAAACTCACCCAGGTGCTACCAAGCCTGGTATTGCCGGTGGTCGGCCCGGTGCCCAACCTGCCCACCACCCTGACCGCTATCTCGAGTGTGCAGTTTTGACCTCTGGGGACAAGCTTCTCGGGCGCTTGCTGGGTCGCCAGCCACTTCCCGCCGACGAGCCCCAGGTAACGCCCCAGGCTGTCGGCCTGCAACTGATACTGGACCAGCAGGGCAGAGTCCTCAGCAGTAGCGGGCCGTTGCGCCATGGGCTGGTCCAATTGCCCCCCTCCGCCGAGCCACCACATCTGCTGGACTACATCCTGCCCGACAGCACCCTGGCCCTCGAAGGCCGTCCCGCCGATTGGAGTGGACAGGTGCTGGACCTGGACCTGCGCGGGCTGGGTGGCAAGACCTTGCACCTGCGCGGCTGGCTCCAGCCCTGGGGTTCGCAATGGTCGCTGCATCTGCTGGACATCGGCGACCTGATTCAACAACGCCAGCAGGCCCTGAGCCGTGAGCAATGCCGGATCTTCGCCGCGCAGATCAGCGAACAGATCCGCCTGTGCAACCTGACCCGTCTGTCGGACGTACTGCACGACCAGCTCGCCGACCTGGCCCGCTACTGGCACATCCCCTGCCTAGGCCTGGCCTTGCTCGACGAACAGGAGCAAAGCTGGGTCATCCACAGCTGCTACAGCGCCCATGACGCGCCCCGGCTGTGGCATAACGACCAAGAGCTGGGCACCGGCCTGGACAGCCTGAGCGGCAACACACCGCTGCATCTGAATCATATCCAGGGCCTGAATGAACACCCGCGGCTGCAGGGTATCTTCGGTCATCGCGAAGGTTTCCTGGTGCCCTACCGGGACGACCATGGTGTTGCCGCCTGGCTCCTGTGCGGCTGTTACACCGTGCAGCAATATGCGCCCAACCTGCTGGATCGCGACTGGCTGATGCTCACCGCGGCCCTGGCCGGACCACTGCTCAGCCGCCTGCGGGAACATCGTCATCATCTGCACCTGGAACGCCTGGAAGCCCTGCAAGGACTGCTGGGCGCCGGCTGGTGGGAGCTCTGCGCCGACACGGCGCAGGTGCTGCTGGCCAGCCAACTGGCCGCCAGCCTGCAACTGCCCGCCCCCAGCAACAGACTCAGCGTCCAGGACTGGCTGGAACTGATTCACCCCGCCGACCGCGCCGAACTCAGCAGCCGCCTGCAGGCCCTGAAACTGGGCAAGCCGCTGCTGCTCTGCGTACGCCTGCATGAAGCTGACCCGAGCGCGCCACCGCGCTGGTACCGCTTGCAGGGCCAGGCCCTGGGACGCGGGGAACAGCAACGGCTGGTGGGGTTCATGCTGGATATCAGCGACATCAAGAACCAACAGCAACAAGCCGCCGCGGCCCATGCCCGCCTGGATAACCTGATCGCCAGCTCGCCGGCGGTGATCTATGTCCAGCGCTACCAGGAAGGCGCCCTGCAACCGAGTTTTTTCAGCGCCAGCCTGCAACCCCTGCTGGGCTGGACCCTGGAAGACTGCCGCGAAGCAACCCTGGCGGAGTGGGTCCACCCCGATGACCGCGACCTGTACTTCCAGCGCTGCCGCCAACTGCTGCGCGAAGGCAATGTCCACGCCCGCTACCGACTCCGGGATCGCCAGGGAAACTTCCACTGGGTCCTGGACGAAGCCCGGCTGCTGCGCGATGACCTGGGCCTGCCGGTGGAAGCCGTTGGCCTGTGGCTGGACGTCACCGAAGCCACCCTGACCGCCGAACAGGTGCGCAAGAGCGAGGAGCGCTACCGGATTCTGGTGGAAGACTCGCCGGCGATGATCTGCCGCTACCGCCCGGACCTGACCCTGACCTTCGGCAACCGGCCGCTGGCAGCCTACCTGGAGTGCGCCGCCGAGGATCTGCCGGGGAGCAATCTGGGACAGTGGCTGTCCGCCGAACAGCGCGAGGGGTTCGAACGGCGACTCAAGTTGCTGAGCCCGGAGTTTCCGGTCAGCACCGCAGAGATCAACCTGCAACTGCCAGGACGTGAACACGCCTGGTGGGTCTGGTCGGATCGCGGGGTATTCGATGACCAGGGGCAGTTGCTGGAAATCCAGGCCGTGGGCCGTGACAACACCGAGGTGCGGCGCTCCCAGCAGCAACTGACGCAAAGCGCGAAAATGGCCACCCTGGGGGAAATGGCCACCGGCCTGGCCCATGAAATCAACCAGCCGCTCAACGTGATGCGCATGGCCATCGTCAATGTGCTAAAGCGCCTGAGCAATGGCGATATCCAGGTCGACTACCTCACCGACAAACTCAATCGCATCGACGCTCAGGTCCAGCGGGCCGCCCGAGTGGTGGATCACATGCGGGTATTCGGCCGACGTTCGGAGGTGGAGCAACAGCCCTTCAATCCAGCCAATGCCATCGAGGGTACCCTGTCACTGCTGGCCGAAGGCATACGCGGCAAGGGACTGGAACTGCGTATCAGCGAGCTGGGTTTCGAGGTCCAGGTGCTGGGCTTTGTCGACCAGTTGGAACAGGTGCTGATCAACCTTTTGGTGAATGCCCGGGACGCCCTGCTGGGCAAGCTGGGCCAGCAGAAGGATTTCAAACCCTGGATTGCCATACACGGCCAGCGTGACGAACAGTGGGTGCGCCTGTGGGTCGAGGACAACGCCGGTGGCATCGACCCGCGGCTGCTGGAGCGAATCTTCGAGCCCTTCTTCACCACTAAGCCGGTGGGCGTCGGCACCGGGCTCGGTCTGTCGGTGAGCTACGGCATAATCCAGAACATGGGCGGTCGCCTGAGTGTCAGCAACGGTCAGGACGGCGCACGTTTTTGCATCGAGCTGCCGATCGCCCAGGCGGATCAGATCACCAGATAGGCCCTGCCCGTCTGCCCACAGGTGAGGTTGGCGCCTACTTCCACATCCATCAGGTTGATCCCCAGCGCCGTCAGCAAGTTATTCAACAGCGGATCGAGCAGGGGGCTCAGCAGGTTGCTGATCAACGGCATGATCAGGCTGGTGACACCGTTGATCACTCCTCCCGCTACTGCCACCACCGAGCCAAGGAGGTTGGCGCTGACCGGCTGGTAAACCTGCAGGCTGATCCCGGCAATAGTGCCCGATAGGCTGTTGACGAGGTTGTTGGTCGGGGCGGCGTTCTGGTAGGTCGGCGCCTGGTTGACATTGCGCGGCACGGAAAAATCCGGCGCACCGCTTGAGTAGATCAGATCCCGCCCCACGTTCGGTCCGGTCTGGCTGAGCCCCAGCGAACTATCAACCTTGATGCCGATGCCCCCTGCGGCGAAGGCCGTGCGCGCCGGCCCGCAACTGCCGATCCCCAGAATCTTGTGACAGGTCCAGATACCCAGGTCGATGATCGGCAGCGGCGTCACCACAGGTTCCGTCGAGGAAGAGAACGCGGTGTTGGGATCAATCTGCCCCACCTTGATGTCGGCCAGGGACGACTCGCTGTGCGCCGTGAGGCTTTTGGTTCCGGTGTTGCCCGTCGGACAGCTGTAGTTGGTGACGTAGGCCTTGGCGCCCCCCAGCTCCAGGTTGATATCGATTCGCGGAGAAGGCAGCACTTGCGGGTCCACTTGCTGGCACCCGGCGCCCAGCAGGCAGCCCAAGGAGTTGATGGTATCGGCCAGATTCAGGCTCAGGACACTGTTGAGGGTCGGAGTCAGCGAGCCCACCAGCCCCAGCAAGGCGTTGGCCAGGCCGGTCACCCCGGACAGGCCTGTGAGGTTGACCGAAATCAGCGTCCGTACCTGAGCTGTGCGCACGTAGATGCGATTGGCCCCCAACGGATCGAGGATGGCCAGCCGAGGGTCACCGACAGCGGAGAACTGAGGCGGCTCAATGACCTTGACCCGGACCGTCACACTGGCCAGGCCCAGCAGGTTGGCCGGTATCACCGCTGCCACTGCGCTCTTGCTGTTGGCCAGTTGAATCATCGCTTGCAGCAGTTGGAAGAGCTGCAAGTTGGCATCCAGCGCGGTGGATGCAGCACCGGTCTGCAGTTTCAGGATGTCCCCCAGTTTCAACTGCGGTATCTGGGCACTCACCGCTACTTGTAGAGCCCCCAGGGCCGCCAGTATGTCGGCGGTCGCGCCATTGGCCTGGACCACGGTGGCGGCGGTCTGGATCAGCCGGGTCAGGCTGGCCTGGGTGTTGAGCAACTGGGTGTAGTTGCCGGCGGCGACGCCCAGGTCGATCGCCAGTTGATCGAGGTAGCGCAGTAAATTGATATCGCTGTTGAGCAGGCCATTCCAGCCCACAGCACTGATGTTCACACTGCCGCCGAGCATGTTGCCCACCACGGCATTGAGTATCGGTGAGTTGGTGCTGTTGACGGTGCCTATGGTGCTGCGAATGCTCAGTTGCGCCAGCGGTGGCGTCGGCGCAGCAGCCACGGCCGTGGCGCTGAGCTGAGTGGTGAGGTTGATCGGGCCTGGCGAGAACAGCGCCCCCACCCCCGACGCCACGCTGATGGGTACGGTGTTGGTGGCAATCACCCGCACGGCCGCCGACTGCGCTGGGTTGGCATTGAAGGTACGCAAGCTGTTGGCTCCGGTGGTCAGGGAGCCACAGGTGGTGGTGAGGGTACTGCCGGTGGCGATGACGAAACCATTGCGCACTGCACTCTGCCCGGCATAGGTGGCGGCAGTCAGGCCGGCCTGGCAATTGCCGCCACGGCTGACGGCTTCCAGCGCCGCGTTGTCCGCGACCCGTTGCAACTTGCGCTGCTCCATGTAGAGCCGACCGCTGTCCACCACCAGCAACATGAGCAACAGCGCCAGACCCAGGGTCGCCGCCGCCATCAGGCCAATGGCCCCGCGTTGTCGAGCCGGGCCGGAAAACCGCTTCAGGGGAGACATCGGGGCACTCCTTTACCGGCTCGCAGCCGAGCGCTACCTCCAAGAATATGAGGCAGTGTAGACAACGCTTGAGGGGCATGCTGGCAGGGTGATAGCCCGGCTGACTGGCGGTGAGCGGGGTCATCGGGAGCCCCTCATGCGGCGTTCCCGATGAGCCTCGCAAAAACTCAGGAGCAGCTTCAGTGCGGCGGATAGTTCTGCAGGATACGCATCACCGTGGTACGCACCGCTGCACTGCGTTCGGCGGGATTGGGCGAACTGCTGAGCATCTGTTCATCACTGCCACGCCAAACCAGCTTGCCGTCCTTGCCGTCCAGAAAATCGATCTGGATGGTCGCCACTTTATAGGTGATGTTACGGGTCTCGTTGTACATCGGGCCGCCCCAGTAGCCATTCCATGGGCCACCCCAGCCTCCACCATAGTTGGTGGTGACCTGCTGCTGGCGGTCCTCGACGATCAGATACGCCTGGACATTCAGATCAGCCCGATTCCCGCCCTGGGCCGGGCGCAGGCCACGCTGGTCCAACTGCTCGGCCACCGCCTGACGGATGCGCTGCTCGGTCAGGTCACTCTTGATGCGCGGGTCGTCGGGGCGATATTGCAGGGCGGGTTCTTTCCAGCTCCAGCTGCGGTAGGCGCCAAAGTCCCGGCTGGCGTCAAAGTCATGATTGACCTGGTCGGCGGCGCAGGCACTGAGCAAGGCGGCACACACCAGTAACGCGATTCGATGGAACATGCTGTTTCTCCGCGTGAAGACAAAAAACGGGCGCCGTTCAACTAACTGGGAGGATAGGCGGCCATGGCCTTTTGCACCGCCTCGCGCAGCGAATCGGCACGTTCACTCAGGCTGCCCCTGCTGCTGGTCTCGGCGCTGGCACTCCATACCGGCTGGCCGCTGGCGCCGTCGAACAGATTGACCCGGACCACCACGACCTCCACCTCGTAGGTGCGCACCACCGGCACGCTGCCGTACATGCCGTAGCCCGGTCCGTAGCGGTTGTAACCGCCGTAGCCGCCATAACCATAGTCGTCCTGGACCTGGCGCAGGCGCTTCTCAAGGTGCAGGTCGGCGCTGACCCATAGGTCCGCCGGCCGCGAGTCATGCACGGGGCGCAAACCCTGCTGATCCAGGGCATTGCTGACCGCCTCGGCGATCTGCGCCGAGTCGGCCCAGGCCGAGCCGTTGGGCAGGCGCCCATTGAGCCAGGCCCAGTTGCGGTAGCGTCCATAGTCCCGTTGCGGCGCAGGATAGGCGCTGCGGTCGAAGGTGTTGGCCGCTTGCGGCGGCGCCGGTGGCAGGGGGTTGCTACTGGCGACGTAGGGGTTGCTGCCCTGACAGGCGGCAAGCCCGGAACACAGGAAGATCAGACCCAGGCGGCGTTTCATTGCGCACTCCGTTAGACCGGCCGGCACAGCCAATGCAGATAACGCCCAAGGCCGGCAAAGCTTGGGTGTCGGCGGTGAGCCAGCTCCATCTCCAGCAGATCCGTCAGCTCGGCGCGAGCCTGGAATTCCACCGGCATGTAATCGTGGAAAACCCGCACTCCGCTCTGGGTTTCGACTCGCCACAAGCCCTCAAGTTGCGCCGCCAGCTCACGAGGATCAAGCGGTTGTTGCGGGGTCAGGCTCTGCTTCTCACCGGCCATGTCGTTCTTGCGCAGCTTGCGGAAGTGGCCCTTGAGCAGATTGCGATAAACCAGGGCATCGCGGTTATAGAACGCCAGGGACAGCCAGCCGTCGGCGCTGGTCAGTTGGTGCAGTACCGGCAGGATCGCGTGGGGTTCGGCCAGCCATTCCAGCACCGCATGACAGAGCACCAGGTCATAGGGTTCGGTGAGCTGCCCCAGCAATTCCTGCCAGGGTGCCTGGATGAAGGTCGCCTGCTGCCCGGCGTCGGCAAAGCGCTGGCGAGCCCCCTCAAGCATGGGCGCCGCAGGCTCGGCCAGGGTCACCTGGTGCCCACGCTGGGCCAGCCACAGGGACATGTGCCCCAAGCCGGCGCCGATATCCAACACCCGCAACGGCCGCTCGGGCAGGCTTTCCTTGAGGTCGGCCTGGAGCACCGCGAGGCGGATCGCCCCCTTGGCGCCGCCATAGATCTTCTCGGCGAAACGGGTCGCCAACTGGTCGAAATGCCGATCGCTCATGAGCAGAACCGCCGTTCGCTGTCCGCCAGCTTGCTGCGCACCACCTGGTCCATGTCCAGCCCCAGCTCGCTGCACAGCAACAGCAGATAGAGGACGATATCGCCCACCTCCTGTCCGGCGTGAGCCAGCTTGTCCGCGGGCAATTGCCGCGACTGGTCCTCGGTCAGCCACTGGAAGATTTCCACCAGCTCCGCCATCTCGACACTGGCAGCCATGGCCAGGTTCTTCGGGCTGTGAAATTGCTGCCAGTCGTTACGGTCACGAATGGCGTGCAGGCGTTGGGTCAGTTGCTCTAGGTTCATCGGGGTCTCCTGAAGGCGTATAGCTTCCGGGGGTTGGGCGTGGGACGCAAGAGCGCTTTCACCGGCAAGCCGGCTCCTACAGAATGTGCAGCCCCTGGCAGCTTCTATGCTTAACAGGGAACTCGCTGCGGGCATTCATGGCCCAAGGTTGAGCTCGGCACCCGCCCCCTCTTTCATCAGGACACACACATGCAGGTAGAAAGCTTCTTCGAGTGGCTTGGCCAGGCCATAGGTTCGGTCATCCGGTTTATCGTCGACCTGCTCAGCGGGTTGTTCAATACCCTGACCCATGCCGGTGGCAACTTCGTCGACGGGCTGTCCCGGGCACTGGGAATGGACACCTCCATCGTCAGCATCATCGGCCTGATCATCGGCCTGATGTTCCTCTACTCGGCGATCCGTGCCTTCATGCGCGCCTCGATCATCCTCGGCATCATCTGGCTGGTGCTCGGCCTCTGGCTGCTGAGCTGGATCATCCACTGATCCGCTGGCGTCAGAACCTGCTCACCCACTCGCAAGCGCCGGTCAGCGATTTGCAACGCGGCATCACCGAAGCGCGGCAGATCCTCAACCGCGACTTAAACCTCGGCGCATCCTGGCGCCGAGGCTACAATGCCGGCTCTCGCAAGGAGCCTGCATGTCCCCCCTGATCACCGATTGGCGTCATCGCCCCACCCATCGTCGCGTCTGGGCCCTGGCCGCGCCGATGATTCTGTCGAATATTTCCGTGCCCCTGGTGGCTCTGGTGGACAGCACGGTGATCGGTCACCTGCCCCACGCCCATCAACTGGGCGCGGTGGCGGTTGGCGCCAGCCTCTACACCTTCCTGGCCTGGGCCATGGGCTTCCTGCGCATGGGGGCCACCGGGTTCGCTGCCCAGGCCGCCGGCCGTGGCGACGGCGCAGCCCTGCGCCAGATCCTGCTCCAGGGGCTGCTGCTGGCGTTGGGCCTGGCACTGGTGCTGGGCGCCATCGGTGTCCCCCTCAGCGGCGCCGCCTTGCATCTGATGCAGCCCTCGGCGGACCTGGACCAGATGACCCGGGCATTCTTCCACACACGCCTGCTGGGCCTGCCCGCGGCCCTGGCCAGCTTCGCCCTGGTGGGCTGGTTCCTCGGCACCCAGAACGCCCGGGCGCCGCTGACCATCCTGCTCAGCACCAACCTGGTGAACATCGCTCTCAACCTGTGGTTCGTCCTGGGCCTGGACTGGGGCGTGGTGGGCTCGGCCCGGGCCTCGGTGATCGCCGAATGGACCGGCGCCCTGATCGGCCTGGCCATGACTCGTCCGGCCCTGCGCGCCTACCCGGGGCAGATCGTCTGGGCCACGCTGCGCCGCTGGCAAAGCTGGCGCCCACTGTTGGCGGTGAACCGTGACATCTTCATCCGCAGCCTGGCCCTGCAATCGGTGTTTTTCCTGATTACCGTACAAGGTGCGCGCCTCGGGGATGCCACGGTGGCAGCCAATGCCCTGCTGCTCAACGGCCTGCTGCTCACCGCCCACGCGCTGGACGGACTGGCCCACGCGGTAGAGGCCCTGTGCGGCCATGCCATCGGCGCCCACGATCGCCAGGCCCTGCGCCGTTCGCTGGTGGTGGCCGGCGGCTGGTCGCTGCTGGCCAGCCTGGGTTTTGCCGTGCTGTTCCTGCTGGGAGGCCACCTGTTCATCGAAATGCAGACCAACATTCCCGAGGTCCGCCAGACCGCCTTCACCTATTTGCCCTACCTTGCCGTGCTGCCCCTGATCGCCGTCTGGAGCTACCTGCTGGACGGTCTGTTCATCGGTGCCACCCGAGCCCGGGAAATGCGCAACGGCATGCTCCTCACCGTGCTCCTGCTGCTACCTTTCGCCTGGGCACTGCAAGGCTTCGGCAACCACGGCCTGTGGCTGACCTTTCTGCTGTTCATGCTCCTGCGCAGCCTGACACTGGCAGCCTTCGCCTGGCACCTGGAGCGACGCGACGGCTGGTTTGCCGGAACTCACTGAGTCGGCGTCGACTCGACAAAACCACTGACCCGATCCAGTACCGGAGCCAGGCCGCGCAAGGGCCGGGACAAGGCCGCTACCAGAGTGGCGTGGCCCGTGCGGGAGAAGTAGAACTCCTGCACCGGCACGCCTGCCGCTCGCAGCTTGCTGGCCAGACCGCCGGTATTGCGCTGCGGGTTGACCAGGGAGTCTTCGCTGGACGCGATCAACAGTGCCGGTGGCGCGCCCCGGCTGACATGGTTGATGGGCTGCGAGTCCGGCGGCGAGTCGGGGTAGAAAAACACCGGGCGCACCTCGGGGTTGCGGATCGGCAGAAAGTCATAGGGCCCGGCCAGACCGATCCAGCCCTTGATGATCTGCGGCGTCAGCCCGACTTGCCCCAGCAAGCGCGAGTCCAGGGCGAGCATGGCCACGTTGTAGGCGCCGGAACTGTGCCCCATCAGATACAGCCGCCGCGGGTCGGCGCCAAATTCACCAATATGTTCATGGGTCCAGGCCACGGCGCGGGCCGCGTCTTCGAGAAAGGCCGGGTAGCGCACCTGTGGATACAGCCGGTAGTCCGCCAGGACCACCACCATGCCCCGAGAGGCCAGGGCCTCGCCGACGAAGTCGTAGTCGCTGCGCGAGCCACTGTTCCAACTGCCGCCATAAAAGAACACCACCACCGGCGCACCGGGAACCGCCTGCCGGGGCTGATAGACATCCAGCTTCTGCCGGGGATCGCTGCCGTAGGCAATGTCCCGAGTCTTGATAAAGGTGCTGCCGGGTGTCAGGGAATTGAGCACTTTGAGCGGTGAGCACGCCGCCAGCAGGCTGATCACCAGGGTGCTGAACAACAGACGCCAGGCGCCCTTGGATGTATTGAGCATCAGCAAGCCTCGTTGCGCCCATCATGGACGCCTCTTCGCAGGCTAGCTGCAAATGGGACGGGGCCCCCTCTTCTGTGACAAACGTGAAAGCCGCGCAAAAAAAAACCGCGCCCTCCATCGCAGGGCGCGGCTTTGTGCGGGGGCGGGACGGGCATCACCGGGGATGCCCGGGCCCTCAGGACGACAGGTAGGACGAGCGGGTCAGGCCCAGACGCAAGGCGTCGAGGAACTGGGTGCGCTCGGCGGCGCTGATCTTGGCGCTGGCCACCTTGTCGCGGTAGTGGGTCATCAACTCCTCCGGCGACAGGTGCACGTAGCGCAGCATGTCCTCGATGGTGTCGTGGGTCTCGATCCCGGCGTGGTACACGCTGCCATTGGCCCGCTGGTAGATGTTCACTGAGTCGGTGTCGCCGAACAGGTTGTGCATGTCGCCAAGAATTTCCTGGTAGGCGCCCACCAGGAAGATCCCCAACAGGTAGTCCTCACCCTCATTGAGGCCGTGTACCGGCAGGCTGGTCTCGATGCTCTGCTCGTCGACGTACTGCTTGATCTTGCCGTCGGAGTCGCAGGTCAGGTCCTGCAACACGGCACGGCGCAGGGGCTCTTCGTCGAGACGGTGCAGCGGCAGGATCGGCAGCACCTGGCCGATGGCCCAGGTGTCCGGCAGGCTCTGGAACACCGAGAAGTTGCAGATGTACTTGTCGGCCAGCTTGTCGTTGAGTTCGTCCAGCACCTGGCGGTGGGAACGCTGACGCGCCTTGAGGGAGTTGTGCAGGCGACGGCATACCGCGAAGTAGCACTGCTCGGCCAGGGCTTTTTCGGCCAGGGTCAGCTTGCCATCGGCATACTGGGCCGCCACGTCGCTCATGTAGTGAGTGGCGCGCCAGTAAGTTTCGGTGACCATCTCGATGTCGGTCGGACCCAGCAGGTCCACCAGCCATTGCACGGTTTCCGGCAGCTCTTCCTTGTTTTCGATCTTCGGCACGTCGTCGTTGTGTTTCTCGACGTCGGTGACCTGCACCACCAGCATGGCGTGGTGGGCAGTCAGGGAACGACCGCTCTCGGAGAAAATGTGCGGATGCGGCAGGTTCTGCGCATCGCAGAATTCCTTGAGCATGCCCACCACCACGCCGGCGTAGTCGTCCATGTCGTAGTTGATCGAGCTGGCATTGCGCGAGTGGGTACCGTCGTAGTCCACGCCGAGGCCGCCACCGACGTCGATGTGGTCCACCGGCAGGCCGAGGTTGCGCAATTCGCCGTAGTAGCGGATGGCTTCCTTGAAGCCGTGCTGGTAGTCCGCCAGGTTGGCGATCTGCGAGCCCATGTGGAAGTGCAGCAGGCGAATGCCCTGGTCCAGGCCGGCGGCGCGGAAACGCTCCACCACCGACAGCAGTTGCGCTGCCGACAGGCCGAACTTGGACTTTTCACCACCGGTGTCGGCCCATTTGCTCGAAGCCAGGGACGACAGGCGTACCCGCAGGCCCACTTGTGGCTTGACCTTGAGGGACGCCGCTTCCTCGATCACCAGGCCCACTTCGGACTCTTTCTCGATGACGATGAACACGTTGTGACCGAGCTTCTGGCCCATCAGCGCCAGGCGGATGAACTCGCGATCCTTGTAGCCGTTGCAAACGATGGTGCCGCCCTTGGGCGCCAGGGCCAGGACCGCCAGCAGCTCCGGCTTGGAGCCGGCTTCCAGGCCGATGGAGACATTCTGGGTAGCGATGATGTTCTCGATCACCGCTTCCTGCTGGTTAACCTTGATCGGGTACAGGGCGGTGTACTTGCTCTGGTATTCCAGGCGGCCGATGTTGGCGTCGAAAGCGCCGGTCAGCTGGCGCACGCGGTCCTGGAGGATGTCCGGGAAGCGCACCAGCAAAGGCAGGGACAAGCCGCTCTTGCGCAGCTCCTCGACTTGTTCGAACAGATCGATGGGCAAACTGCTCGGGCCGTTCGGACGAACTTCGACGCGACCGGCGTCATTGATCGCGAAATACCCGGCCCCCCAATGGCGAATCCCGTAAACACTGCGGCTGTCCGCAACTGTCCATTGGCTGCCATCGTCTTTACGTGTGCGTCGTACGGACATCGAAGTCCCCTATAAAGAAGTCATAGAGCGCCGCCCCAATCCGGGGTCGGCGCAGTCTAAAGAATGAAAATGACGATTAGCCTGCAAGCGCAATAGACCGCGCATGCCGTGCTGAGTTTAGAAACCGTTCATGAACAGGCTCTGTGAAAACCATGGAGACGACGCCAGCGTCCTGAGCCAATCAAGACAGCGTCCAGTCAGAGGTGGTTTTCACAGAGGCTGCTAGCCGCCGGACTTCTTCGCCTTGAAACCGTGCTTGACCAGTTCCGCCAAGAGTAGCTCGACATGGTCACCCTGGATTTCAATGACGCCGTCCTTCAAGGCGCCACCGGTGCCACAGCGTTTCTTCAACGTGGTGGCAAGCTCCCTGAGGGCGTCTTCGGCCAGGGGCACGCCGGTGATGGTGGTCACCGTCTTGCCGCCACGGCCCTTGCTCTCGCGACGCACGCGGGCAATGCCGTCGCCGGCCGGAATCACGGTTTGTTTGCAGATACAGGCGGCCACCGGCTGGCTACAGTCCGGGCAATGTCGACCTGCGTCGGTGGAAAACACCAGGCCACCAAGGGCGGCGAAGGATGCGGCTTTTTTGGCCACCGGCAATCCTCTTGGGAGGACAAAGACTGGTCGAAGCATATGGCGCTGCCATCGACCGCGAAGCCCCACTCAGGCAGGGGCAGCGCTACTGACCCGGCGCGCTTGCAACAAGCGCCGCCGGTTCAGCTTGAAAAGTCGCGCAGTGTAACGGCAAAAAGCCCGGTTGCTAAGAGCCAATCAGCGTCAATTTATGCAACTTTAACGACGACGCGCCAGATAGCGTTGCAAGGCGGCCAGGGAGTCCGGGCAATAGGGCTTTTCGTGGATTTCCCGCAGCACCTGATCCAGGGGAATGAAGTGCGCTTCCAGGACTTCTTCCGGCTGCAGGCGCAGCGGACCGTCCCACACGGCAGAGAACGCCGAACACCAGAGACGGTTGCCGGTGTCCTCGAAAAAGAAGTGATCATGGGCGGTCAGTTCGACCCCGCTCACCCCCAGCTCCTCTTCCAGCTCCCGGGCGGCGGATTCGGCATAGCTTTCAGTCGCCAGGACCATGCCGCCTGCGGCGACATCCCAATAGCCCGGATAGATGGCCTTGCTCAGGGTGCGCCGGTGCACGCACAGCTCACCGGCGGAATTGAACAGCATGATGTAGGTGCCACGCCCGATCAGGCCGCGCTGGCGCAGCTCCGAGCGGACCATGGCACCCAACAGTTGGTCTTCGCCATCGACCCAGGCAATTTCTTCAGCGTCGGAGGCGGCGCGATGGGCCGCCTCATTGGTGGTTGCAACCATGGATCAGCCTTGATTGAGCAGTTGGCGCAAGTCGATGACCGCCGCGTTGGCCCGGGAAATATAGTTGGCCATGACCAGCGAGTGGTTGGCCAGGACGCCGAAGCCGCTGCCATTGAGAATCATCGGGCTCCAGACCGGCTCCTGGGATGCCTCCAGCTCACGGATGATCTGACGCACACTGACCGTGGCGTTCTTTTTCGCCAGCACGTCGGCGAAGTCCACTTCAATCGCGCGCAGCAGGTGCGACAGCGCCCAGGCCTGGCCACGGGCCTCGTAGAAGACGTTGTCGATCTGCATCCATGGGGTTTCCACCACTTCTTCATCCACCTGCGGACCCTGGCCCGGGGCCGGCACTTCGGTTTTCAGTGCGGTGTTGAGCTTGACCCGGCCCACACTGGCCGACAGCCGTTGGGACAGAGAGCCCAGGCGCGTCCCTACATCACCCAGCCAGTTGTTGAGGTTGTCGGCACGGGCATAGAACTGTGCGGTCTTCTGGTTTGGATCGGAGAGGCGAGCCTGGTAGCGGCTAAGGGAATTGATGCCTTCCTGATACTCCGACTCGCTGGATGGCAGCACCCAGCTCTTGTTGTCGAAGTTGAAGCGCGGTTCGGCCTTGGCCAGGTCGGCGTCTTCAGCGGACTGCGACTGGGAGCGGGCGAAGTCCTTGCGCAAGGCTCGGGTCAGGTCGCGGACCTGGACCAGCACGCCGTATTCCCAGCTTGGCATGTTGTCCATCCACAGGCCCGGTGGAAAACGGTCGTTGGAGATATAGCCACCCGGCTTGTCCAGCAAGGTACCGACCACGGTCTTCAGGGTTTCCACGGTGGTGTAGCCCACCACCATCTGCCGGCCTTCCTTCTCGGCAGCGATCTGGGCGTTCTGCTGGACCGGGAACAGCGCAGGTTCCTGGCTCCAGTACCAGCCCAGGCCGCCAGTGACCAACAGATACAGGCCCAGCAAGGTGGCCAGGGCACGACTGAACAGCAGGCCACCGAAATAGCTGCGTGTCGCCGACTTGGGTTCGGCAGCACGATCCGGCGCGCTGCCTGCGCGATTCTTCCAATCCAGCATGGCTATGTCCTTTCAATCACTTGGGTTCATCGGTTCGACCACAACCCTACTCCATCGTGCCTTGCCTTGACGGGATAAATCTTCCGGCAAATGCGCGCCGCGCAATGATTGCGAATCAGGCGGTCACTATAAATGAAGCACACTCCAGAGCCTATGCGACTAGGCAGTCAGGAACTGAATAACGCCGCTTTGCACATTATTGACGTACGACACTCATGGGATACAAAAGTGGTGCTAGCATAGAGCCACCAGTCGATCTCAGCATGCACCCTAACTAGTAGTCAGGATATGACCGAGCCAGAAGACCCCAGCCGTGAGCGCCTCAAGCACCACTTTGCCCAGCGGGTAATTCATCAGGCACGTCAGATTCTTGAGATATGGCAGCGTCTGCAGCGCAGCGAATGGTCCACCAACGACATGTCGGAACTGTGTGAAGCCAACCTGCGCCTGCTGCGTTTCGCTGAACGCTTCGAACAGCCCGAACATACCCAACTGGCCCGCAGCATCGGCCAATCGCTGGAAGCGGTCGATGCCAATCGCGGTCGCCTGAGCAGCAACCTGATCACCGATCTCAATCGCTTGATGCAGCGCCTGTCGCGCACCGGCCTGCGCCACGGCGACCAGTTGGAACAGACCTTCCTGCCACCGTTGCGCAAACCTATCTACGTGATGTTGCAGGATCACGACCGGGCCGAACGCCTGGCCAAGCAACTGGAATTCTTTGGCCTCACGGCCCAGTCCCTGGACAGCATCGCCGCCTTTCGTTCGTCCATGGTCGAGCGCTTGCCGGCGGCCATCGTCATCGACGTAGACTTCTGCGGCCCCGGCATGGGCCTGACCCTGGCAGCCGAAGCCCAGGTCGGCCTGGAACAGAAACTACCGCTGCTGTTCTTCAGCCTGCATGAAACCGACACCCCGACTCGCCTGGCGGCAGTACGCGCCGGCGGCCAGGAGTTCCTCACCGGCACCCTGGAAGCCTCCAGCCTGCTGGAAAAGATCGAAGTGCTGACCTGCGTCGCCCAGTACGAACCTTATAAAGTGCTGATCATCGACGACTCCCGGGCCCAGGCCCTGCATACCGAGCGCCTGCTCAACAGCGCCGGAATCGTCACCCGCACCCTGATCGAGCCAATCCAGGCCATGGCCGAGCTGGCGGACTTTCAGCCGGACCTGATCATCCTCGACATGTACATGCCGGCCTGCACCGGGACCGAGCTGGCCAAGGTGATCCGCCACAACGACCGCTATGTCAGTGTGCCGATCATCTACCTGTCCGCCGAAGACGACCTGGACAAGCAACTGGACGCCATGAGCGAAGGCGGCGACGACTTCCTCACCAAGCCCATCAAGCCGCGGCACCTGATCACCACCGTGCGCAACCGCGCGGCCCGGGCCCGCAACCTCAAGGCGCGAATGGTCCGTGACAGCCTCACCGGCCTGTACAACCACACCCACATCCTGCAACTGCTGGAAGACTGCAGCTTCCGCGCTCGCCGCGAGAGCAAGCCACTGAGCTTCGCCATGCTCGACATCGACCATTTCAAACGGGTCAATGACAGCCATGGCCACCCCATGGGCGACCGGGTAATCAAGAGCCTGGCCCTGTTCCTCAAGCAGCGCCTGCGCAAGACCGACTTCATCGGCCGCTACGGCGGCGAAGAGTTCGCCATCGTCATGCCCGACACCGATCAGGACGCCGCCTGCAAAGTGCTGGACGAAATCCGCCAGCGCTTTGCCGAGATCCATTACCCGGCCCAGCCCCAGGACCTGTGGTGCACCTTCAGCGCCGGCGTGGTTGAGATGCAGGAAGACTCCGACAGCCTGATGATGGCCAGCCAGGCGGACGAGGCGCTGTACCGCGCCAAGCACAGCGGACGCAACCGGGTGCAGGCCGCACGGCAATCAAGTCAAAGTGCCATCTTTTCATCCGAATCCACAGATTCGGTCATAACCTTGTAATACAAACGCAATAAATTCAGGCGCTTACCATTTTTGCCGTTGGTAGAGCCCTGATGCGCCTGAAGCTGCTGACCAATCTCAATACCCTGCTGTTAGTTGCCGTCTGCCTGGCCCTGGGGGCCACGCTCTGGTGGTCGCAACGAGCCCTGGAACGCCCCTATCTGCTGATGGAGCGCTACCTGGGACTGTCCCAGCAGTTTCAAAACCAGGTGGCGCGCAACATCGAAGACTACCTGGCCAGCGGTGACGCTCTGCGCCTGAGTAGCGCGGCGCAGGCCATCGAGGCCCTGCAAGGCGAACTGACCGAGCTGCCGCCGCAGCTCGCGCAAAGCCTGCGCCCGAGCCTGGCCAGCCTGGACGACTTCAGCAGGACCGACCTGCTGGCCGCGGGCAAGCTGGCCGGCGATCCCCAGGCCCTGCTGTTGCAGGCCGAGCGGGAGCTGGGCGCCAACCTGGAACAGCTCAGCCAGTACGCCAGCAGGACCCAGTCCACAGAAGGCGCCACTTACCTGCCCTTGCTGCTCACCGCTGCACAGCACCTGGGCAAACTGTCCCTGGCCCGGGACAAGCTGGTGAGCAGCGGCCGCAGCGAACTGGCCGCCGATGTCGAACGCGAAGTGAACAATATCAAGGCCCAGGCCGACCGGCTCGAAGCCCTGCCTTTATTAGGGGTAACCGCCAGCAGCGAATCGGGCACCGATGATTTTGCTGCCCTGATGGGCCTGGAAAACACCCAGAAAGCCGCCGCAGAAGACGCCGGCGTCGGCCTCAAGCGCGAACTCCACAGCCTGCTCAACCGTTATCCGGCAGAACTCGAACGCACCCGGCAACAGATCCAGAAACGCGCCGACCTGAGCGCCGCGACCCTGTTGAAGATCACCGCTGTGCGCCAGGCCATCGCCGAGCTGGAACCCGCGGTACGGGCCCAGCACGGCCAGATCCAGGGCGAAGTGCGCTTGATGCAGGGGCTGATGATTGGCCTGATCCTGCTGATCGCCCTGGTCATCGACACCTTGCAGCGCAAGCTGGCCCGAGTCCTGACCAACCTGGCCCCGGCGCTATCGACCTGGGCCGAAGGCGACTTCAGCCGGCCGATCCAGTTGGGCAAGACCAACCGCGAACTGCACGCCATCGAAGAGTCCCTGAACCGCCTTCGAGCCTATCTGGTGGACCTGGTGGGCACCATTCGCCAGAACGCCGAGCAAGTGGCCGGCAGCAGCCGCGCCCTGGCCGACCTCAGCAGCGGCCTGCACAGCGGCGCCGAGCGCCAGGCCGGCGACACCGCCCAGATCCGCGATGCCCTGGGGGAGCTGGAAGCCACCATCCAGCAGGTTGCCGGTGACGCCAGCCAGGCCGCCGATGCCAGCCGCAGCGCTGGCCTTGCGGTGCAACAGGGGCAGAAAGTCATAGGCCTGAGCCTGACCGGGCTGCACGCCCTGGTGGGCGAGGTACAGGGCAACGCGCAAATGATCGAGCACCTGGCCCAGGAGTCCGCCACCATCGGCGGCGTGCTGACAGTGATCCGCTCCATTGCCGAACAGACCAACCTGCTGGCCCTCAACGCCGCCATCGAAGCTGCCCGTGCTGGAGAAATGGGCCGCGGCTTTGCCGTGGTCGCCGAAGAGGTGCGCTCCCTGGCCCAGCGTACCGCCGGGGCCACGGCGCAGATCCAGACCTTGATCGCCGGCCTGCAGACCGCCGCGCAACAATCGGTGCAAGGCATGCGCGCCCAGGTGGAACACGCCGAAGCCACCGCCAGCCAGGCCCAGGCCGCCGACGGCGCCCTGGACGAAATCGTCGGGGCGATCCAGACCATTGCCGACACCGCCGTGCGCATCGCCGACGTCACGGCCCAGCAAAGCGGTGCGGTCAGCGAGATCCGCGATCACAGCGAGCGCATCCATCAACTGGGCGGCGACAACCTGCTGCGCATTGGCGAAGGCCGGGCCCAGGGCGATAACCTGCTGGACCTTGGGGGACAATTGCATACAGCGGTGCAAGCCTTCCGCGTCTAAGCTGTGCATCTGCCCCGGCTTTCCCCGACAAACGCCTGATCATCGGTGAAACGGCTGGCCGGGAGTTCAGTGCTCTTACCCTGCAGGCAAATGACCGGATTTAACTGCTTGGTCACATATTTTGCGCAAACATCGGTCATCGTGCTGGCTATTGCCGAGAACTGGACAGTCATAAAGTCTTTCCGGCATAGTCGCCGGGTTCTGACAACAGCACCCCGATAACAAGGAACAACCGATGGCCACCCTACTGGTTCTTCACGGACCCAACCTGAACCTGCTCGGCACCCGTGAACCGGGGGTCTACGGTGCAACCACCCTGGCCCAGATCAACCAGGATCTGGAGCAGCGGGCCCGTGATGCCGGGCATCATCTGCAGTATCTGCAGAGCAATGCCGAGTACGAATTGATCGAACGTATCCATGCTGCCCGCGATGAAGGCGTGGACTTCATTTTGATCAATCCAGCAGCTTTTACGCATACAAGCGTCGCATTACGTGACGCGCTGCTGGCGGTGAGCATCCCATTCATCGAAGTGCATTTGTCCAACGTGCACAAACGCGAACCTTTCCGCCATCACTCCTACTTCTCCGACGTTGCGGTGGGAGTGATCTGCGGCCTTGGCGCCAGCGGTTACCGACTGGCCCTGGAGGCCGCACTAGAGCAGCTTGAACAACAAGCTAAACGCCCCTGACCGACCCTTGGGAGTTGATGATTCATGGATATCCGTAAAGTTAAGAAACTGATCGAACTGCTGGAAGAGTCCGGCATCGACGAGCTGGAGATCAAGGAAGGCGAAGAGTCCGTACGCATCAGCCGCCACAGCAAGACTCCAGCCCAGCAGTACTACGCACCGGCTCCCGTTGCCGCACCCGTAGCTGCACCTGCCGCAGCCGCACCGGCCGCCGCTCCTGCCGCACCCGCCGCACCTGCGCTGAACGGCACCGTAGCCCGCTCGCCAATGGTCGGTACTTTCTACCGCAAATCTTCGCCTACCTCGCCAGCCTTCGTTGAAGTCGGCCAGAGCGTGAAGAAAGGCGACACCCTGTGCATCGTCGAAGCGATGAAGATGATGAACCACATCGAAGCTGAAACCAGCGGTGTGATCGAATCCATTCTTGTCGAAGACGGCCAGCCGGTTGAGTACGACCAACCGCTGTTCACCATCGTTTGAACCGCGGAGAGTCTTTGATGTTGAAGCCTGCGAAGTTGGAAAAAGTCCTGATCGCCAACCGCGGCGAAATCGCCCTGCGGATCCTGCGTGCCTGCAAGGAAATGGGGATCAAGACCGTCGCCGTCTACTCCAAGGCCGACAAGGAGCTGATGCACCTGGGCCTGGCGGACGAATCCGTCTGCATCGGGCCTGCGCAAGCCGCGCAGTCCTACCTGCACATCCCGGCCATCATCGCGGCCGCTGAAGTCACTGGCGCTACGGCAATCCACCCTGGCTACGGCTTCCTGGCGGAAAACGCCGACTTCGCCGAACAGGTGGAAAACTCCGGCTTCGCCTTCATCGGCCCGAAAGCTGACACCATCCGCCTGATGGGCGACAAGGTTTCCGCCAAGCACGCCATGATCGCGGCCGGTGTTCCTACGGTTCCAGGTTCCGACGGCCCACTGCCGGAAGACGAAGAAACTGCCCTGCGCATTGGCCGTGAAGTCGGCTACCCGGTGATCATCAAGGCCGCTGGCGGCGGCGGTGGTCGCGGCATGCGCGTGGTGCACAAGGAAGAAGACCTGATCGCCTCGGCGAAGCTGACCCGCTCCGAAGCCGGCGCAGCGTTTGGCAACCCGATGGTCTACCTGGAGAAGTTCCTGACCAACCCACGTCACGTGGAAGTTCAGGTGCTGTCCGACGGCCAGGGCAACGCCATCCACCTGGGCGACCGCGACTGCTCGCTGCAGCGTCGTCACCAGAAAGTCCTCGAAGAAGCGCCGGCACCGGGCATCGACGAGACTGCGCGCCAGGAAGTCTTCGCCCGCTGCGTCAAGGCGTGCATCGACATCGGCTACCGCGGTGCCGGTACGTTCGAGTTCCTTTACGAGAACGGCCGCTTCTACTTCATCGAGATGAACACTCGCGTACAGGTAGAGCACCCGGTTTCGGAAATGGTGACCGGTATCGACATCGTCAAGGAGATGCTCAGCATCGCCGCCGGCAACAAGCTGTCGTTCACCCAGGATGACGTGGTTATCCGCGGTCACGCCCTGGAATGCCGGATCAACGCCGAAGACCCGAAAACCTTCATGCCAAGCCCAGGCACGGTCAAGCATTTCCATGCTCCGGGCGGCAACGGCGTGCGCGTCGACTCGCACCTGTACAGCGGTTACGCGGTTCCACCGAACTACGATTCGTTGATCGGCAAGCTGATCACCTACGGGGCGACCCGTGACGAAGCCATGGCGCGCATGCGCAATGCGCTGGACGAAATCGTCGTCGACGGGATCAAGACCAACATCCCGCTGCACCGCGATCTGACCCGTGACGAAGGCTTCTGCAAAGGGGGCGTGAACATTCACTACCTCGAGCACAAGCTGGCCGAGCAACACTGATCGGCACTCGCCACACCGACAAGGCCGCTTTCGAGCGGCCTTGTCGTATCCGCCCCCACAGCCCTGTAGGAGCGAGCTTGCTCGCGAACCGCGCAGCGGCCATTCCCTGATCAACCGCCACCGCGACCAAGCACTCGGCATCCCCCCTCGCTCCTGCGGGTCGTCTCGCGTAAACTTGCGCGCTTCTCGCGGCCCGCTAGGCTGCACATCACATATTTTCAAAGGTGCCCGCCATGCCTTGGCTGCAAGTCCGTCTCGCCATCAGCCCAGAACAAGCCGAAACCTATGAAGACGCTTTTCTTGAAGTCGGTGCCGTCTCGGTCACCTTTATGGACGCCGAGGATCAGCCGATCTTCGAACCCGAACTGAACACCACCCCGCTGTGGTCCCACACTCACTTGCTGGCCCTGTTCGAGGGCGGCACCGAAGCCGCCAGCGTGCTCGCTCACCTGGAACTGCTGACCGGCAGCCCGCTGCCCGAGCACCATAGCGAAGTCATCGAGGACCAGGACTGGGAACGCAGCTGGATGGACAACTTCCAGCCGATGCGTTTCGGCCAGCGCCTGTGGATAGTTCCAAGCTGGCACGCTGCACCGGAGCCTGACGCGGTCAACCTGCTGCTAGACCCGGGCCTGGCCTTCGGCACCGGCACCCACCCGACCACCGCGCTGTGCCTGGAGTGGCTGGACGGCCAGGACCTGAAGGACTGCAACGTGCTGGACTTCGGCTGCGGCTCGGGAATCCTCGCCATCGCAGCCCTGTTGCTGGGCGCCAAGCAAGCGGTCGGCACCGATATCGACGTGCAGGCACTGGAAGCCTCCCGCGACAACGCCGGGCGCAACGGTATTGCCGACGAACTGTTCCCACTGTACCTGCCCGAGCAACTGCCCCAGGTCCAGGCCGATGTGCTGGTGGCCAACATCCTGGCCGGCCCGCTGGTCTCCCTGGCCCCGCAGCTGTCGGGCCTGGTGAAGTCCGGAGGACGCCTGGCACTCTCTGGCATCCTCGCCGAACAAGGTGAGGAAGTGGCTGCCGCCTATGCCCAGGACTTCGATCTGGACCCGATCGCCACCCTCGATGGCTGGGTGCGCATCACCGGCCGTCGGCGCTAGAATGGCCGCCTGCATAATCCGGATGGCCGCATGACCGACAGTTTCGTCACCCAATGCCCGCATTGCCAAACCAGGTTCCGTGTCAGCCATGCTCAGTTGAGCGTGGCTCGCGGGGTGGTTCGCTGCGGCTCCTGCCTGCAGGTGTTCAACGCCGCGCGGCAGTTGCTTGAGCAGCGCGCCGCCAAGGAAAGCGCAACATCCAGGCCGGCGGCGAAACCGGCAACCGCGCCTGCGGTAGCAGCGACGCCAAAACCCGAACAGCAGCCCGCCCCCGTACCTACGCCTGCGGCGGCACCTCCCCAGCGCGCCATCAGCCAGAAACAATGGTCGGCTGCCGAAATGGACCTGGATCACCTGGACCTCGACGAGGAATTGGCCAAGCTCGAGCAGCGGGAGATTCAGCCGGCCAAGGCCTTTGGCCAGGAACGCGAACACCAGGAAGACAGCCTCAGCGCCCGTCGCGACCCTCAGGACGCCGATGAAGCCCACTGGCCCGACGGCTTGTTCGGCAGCGCCGGCGAGCACGACGAGTCAGAGCCGGCCCCCCTCAAGGCCCAGGCACATCAGGACGACGTTGAACCCGAGCCGGCCCGCCCCAGCCGCACCGAGCCGTCGCTGTCCTTCAACCTGGCGGATCTGGATGACGAACCAAAGGCGCCGAAACTGCGCCAGGACGACGACCTGGAACCCTTCGAGGCCCAGGCTCACACAGACGCCGCCGAAAACGACGAACCATCACCAGCCGCCACCCCCGGCAAGAAACGCCGCGAACGCAGCGAGCCCGGAGTCCAGGAAGATGTACTGCTGGACCTTGTGGACGATCCAATCCACCTCGATTGGCAGAAACGCCGCTCCCCCTGGGGCCGGCGCCTGCTCTGGCTGCTGCTGATCCTGCTGGCCGCCGGCGGCCTGGTGGGACAATACGTCGCGTATCACTTCGACGAGCTCGCACGCCAGGATCAGTACCGCCCGTGGTTCCAGGAGTTGTGCCCGGAATTTGGCTGTACGGTACCGTCCCGCGTGGATATCGCCCGAATCAAGAGCAGCAACCTGGTGGTGCGCAGCCACCCGGAATTCAGCGGAGCACTGGTGGTGGACGCCATCATCTATAACCGCGCGCCCTTCTCCCAACCCTTCCCACTGCTGGAGCTGCGCTTCGCCGACCTCAACGGCCATCTGATTGCCAGCCGCAGCTTCAAACCCGGGGAATATCTGGGCGGCGAGATGCAGGATGTGGCGGAAATGCCGCCGCAGACGCCGATTCACATCGCCCTGGATATTCTCGACCCCGGACCGAAAGCCGTGAACTACAGTCTGAGTTTCCACTCGCCCGAGTGAATCGGCTGATCAGACTAACGGACAACTCTGGATTGACGACAGATTTATGACTGCATCGCTCAGATTGATCCCCGGGCGATAACGGAAGAACTGTTCAGATTTTATCCAATTCAGCCTTTATCCAGTCATCGAGAGCGGGTATCATGCCAACCCTTTTTCGAACTCTCATGATCCGGCCCCACAACAGGGAAGTCCTATGTCGGCGGTACGCATCGGCCCATATACATTGCACAACGGCTTGATTCTCGCCCCGATGGCGGGGGTCACCGACCAGCCCTTTCGTCAGCTTTGCAAGCAGTTGGGCGCGGGCCTTGTAGTCTCGGAAATGGTCACCAGCGACATGAGCTTGTGGAACAGCCGCAAATCGCGGTTGCGCATGATCCACGAAGGCGATCCCGAGCCACGCTCGGTACAGATTGCCGGTGGCGATGCACAGATGCTGGCAGACGCCGCCCGCGCCAACGTCGAGTTGGGCGCACAGATTATTGATATCAACATGGGTTGTCCGGCGAAGAAGGTCTGCAACAAGGCTGCCGGTTCCGCATTGCTGAAAGACGAAGCCCTGGTCAACGAGATTCTCCAGGCGGTGGTGGCCGCGGTGGACGTACCGGTCACCCTGAAGATCCGCACCGGCTGGGACCGGCAGAACAAGAACGGCCTGACGGTGGCGAAGATCGCCGAGCAGGCGGGCATCACGGCACTGGCGGTCCACGGTCGGACCCGGGCCGATCTGTACACCGGTGAAGCCGAGTACGACACCATTGCCGCGATCAAGCAGGCGGTGTCGATTCCGGTCTTTGCCAACGGCGACATCGACTCGCCCGAGAAGGCCCGGCAGGTATTGCACGCCACCGGGGCCGACGGGTTGTTGATCGGCCGGGCCGCCCAGGGGCGGCCATGGATTTTTCGTGAAATCGAACACTACCTGCGTACCGGTGAAACCCTCCCGGCACCGGAGCTGTTCGAAGTGGAACGTATTCTGCTAGAGCACCTGGCCGCGCTGCATGCCTTCTATGGGGAGGTCATGGGCGTCCGCATTGCGCGCAAGCATGTGGGCTGGTATCTCGCAACCCTGCCGGGCGCCAGGGAGTTTCGCGCCCACTTCAATCGTTTGGAAGATACGGAAGCACAATGCGCCAACGTTCGTGAGTTCTTTGCCGGACGTTACAAGAGCCTGGAAACAGGGGACGGAGAGGGGGTGGCCGCATGACGATGATGACCGAGACTTTAGTGAGTGGAACTACACCCGTGAGCGACAACGTGAATTTGAAACAGCACCTCAATACACCCAGCGAAGAAGGCCAGACCCTTCGCGGGAGTGTCGAGAAGGCGCTGCACAATTATTTCGCCCACCTTGAGGGCGCTGCCGTCACGGACGTGTACAACCTGGTGCTCTCCGAAGTCGAGGCTCCGTTGCTCGAAAGCGTGATGAACTACGTCAAGGGCAACCAGACCAAGGCCAGCGAACTCCTGGGCCTGAACCGCGGCACCCTGCGCAAGAAACTCAAGCAGTACGATTTGTTGTAAGCATTCAATCAAACCAGAAAGGCGCCCGCGTAAAAAACGGTCGCCTTTTTTGCTGACTCCTTTGCTTTTGATGGAAATTGAGATGACCGACCAGACTATCCGCCTGCCGATCCGCCGCGCCTTGATCAGTGTTTCCGACAAGACCGGGATCCTCGAATTCGCCAAGGAGCTGGAAGCCCTCGGTGTGGAGATCCTCTCCACCGGCGGGACCTTCAAACTGCTGCAGGACAACGGCGTGGCCGCAGTGGAAGTCGCGGATTACACCGGTTTCGCGGAAATGATGGACGGTCGGGTCAAGACCCTGCACCCAAAAATCCACGGCGGTATCCTCGGTCGTCGCGGTATCGACGACGCCATCATGAACGAGCACGGGATCAAGCCCATCGATCTGGTAGCGGTCAACCTCTACCCCTTCGAAGCCACCATTTCCAAGCCCGGCTGCGACCTGCCGACCGCCATCGAGAACATCGACATCGGCGGCCCGACCATGGTCCGCTCGGCGGCCAAGAACCATAAGGACGTGGCCATCGTGGTCAACGCCAGCGACTACGCCGGCATCCTGGAAAGCCTCAAGGCCGGCGGCCTGACCTACGCCCAGCGGTTCGACCTGATGCTCAAGGCCTTCGAACACACCGCCGCCTACGACGGCATGATCGCCAACTACATGGGCACCGTGAACCAGGCTGCCGAGACCCTCAGCACAGAAGGTCGCAGCGAATTCCCGCGCACCTTCAACAGCCAGTTCATCAAGGCCCAGGAAATGCGCTACGGCGAGAACCCGCACCAGAGCGCGGCGTTCTACGTGGAAGCCAAGCCTGCCGAAGTCGGCATCGCCACCGCCACCCAACTGCAAGGCAAGGAGCTGTCCTACAACAACGTAGCCGACACCGACGCGGCCCTGGAATGCGTGAAGAGCTTCGTCAAGCCGGCCTGCGTCATCGTCAAGCACGCCAACCCCTGTGGCGTGGCGGTGAGCCCGGACGCTGAAGGCGGCATCCGCCAGGCCTACGAACTGGCCTACGCCACCGACACCGAATCGGCCTTCGGCGGCATCATCGCCTTCAACCGCGAACTGGATGCAGCCACCGCCAAGGCCATCGTCGAGCGTCAGTTCGTCGAAGTGATCATTGCCCCGAGCGTCAGCGAAGAAGCCCGCGCCATCGTCGCCGCCAAGGCCAATGTGCGCCTGCTGGCCTGCGGCGAGTGGTCGGCAGACCGCGTACCGGCCTGGGACTACAAGCGCGTCAACGGTGGCCTGCTGGTGCAGAGCCGCGACATCGGCATGATCGGTGCCGACGACCTGAAAGTAGTGACCAAGCGCGCCCCGACCGAACAGGAAGTCCACGACCTGATCTTTGCCTGGAAAGTCGCCAAATTCGTCAAGTCCAACGCCATCGTCTACGCCAAGAACCGCCAGACCATCGGTGTCGGCGCCGGCCAGATGAGCCGTGTGAACTCGGCGCGGATCGCCGCCATCAAGGCCGAGCACGCCGGTTTGCAAGTAGCGGGCTCGGTAATGGCCTCTGACGCGTTCTTCCCGTTCCGCGACGGCCTGGACAACGCCGCCAAGGTCGGCATCACCGCGGTGATCCAGCCCGGTGGCTCGATGCGTGACAACGAAGTGATTGCCGCAGCCGACGAAGCGGGCATTGCCATGGTCTTCACCGGCATGCGCCACTTCCGTCACTGATACGACAACGGTCGCACTGACACCGGCATCTGCTGCGTTGGAGCCCACCTCGATGATGCTCATTGCCAACAGGCAACTGCGCTCATCGAGGTGGGCTCCGCCTTGCATCTACCACTGTCATTGCAACCTCCTGAGGCGTGCAGCTCTTCAGGTTCCAAAACAGAATTAGCGTCATCCGAGGTTTTTGAAATGAATGTACTGATCATTGGTAGCGGCGGTCGTGAACACGCTCTGGCCTGGAAAGTCGCTCAGGACCCACGGGTTCAGAAAGTGTTTGTCGCCCCGGGCAACGCCGGTACCGCCATCGAAGCCAAGTGCGAGAACGTCGCCATTGACGTCCTGGCCCTGGAACAGTTGGCGGATTTCGCCGAGAAAAACGTCTCCCTGACCATCGTCGGTCCAGAAGTGCCGCTGGTGGCCGGCGTGGTGGATCTGTTCCGCTCCCGTGGCCTGGACTGCTTCGGCCCAACCGCCGGCGCCGCGCAGCTGGAAGGTTCGAAAGCCTTCACCAAGGACTTCCTCGCACGCCACAAGATCCCGACTGCCGACTACCAGAACTTCACCGAGATCGAGCCGGCCCTGGCCTATCTGCAGGAAAAAGGTGCGCCGATCGTGATCAAGGCCGACGGCCTGGCCGCCGGCAAAGGCGTGATCGTCGCCATGACCCTGGCCGAAGCCGAGGAAGCCGTGCGCGACATGCTCGCTGGCAATGCCTTCGGTGATGCCGGTTCCCGCGTCGTCATCGAGGAGTTCCTCGACGGCGAGGAAGCCAGCTTCATCGTCATGGTCGATGGCAAGAACGTGCTGCCCATGGCCACCAGCCAGGACCACAAACGCGTCGGCGACGGCGACACTGGCCCCAATACCGGTGGCATGGGCGCTTACTCGCCGGCACCGGTGGTCACTTCCGAAGTGCACCAGCGGGTGATGGATCTGGTGATCTGGCCCACCGTGCGCGGCATGGCCGAGGAAGGCAACGTCTACACCGGCTTCCTCTATGCCGGCCTGATGATCGACAAGGCTGGCAACCCGAAAGTCATCGAGTTCAACTGCCGCTTCGGCGACCCGGAAACCCAGCCGGTGATGCTGCGCCTGCAATCGAGCCTGGTGCTGTTGGTGGAAGCCGCCCTGGCCCAGGCCCTGGACAAGGTCGAAGCCCAGTGGGACCCACGCCCAAGCCTGGGCATCGTCCTGGCCGCCGGCGGCTATCCTGGTGACTATGCCAAGGGCGCGGCCATCACTGGCCTGGACGCCGCCGCTGCACTGGAAGGCAAGGTGTTCCACGCCGGCACCGCACTCAAGGACGGTCAGGTCGTGACTTCCGGCGGCCGGGTACTCTGCGCCACCGCCATGGGCGACAGCGTCGATGCAGCCCAGCAGCAAGCCTACCGCCTGGCGGCCAAGATCGACTGGCAGGGCTGCTTCTACCGCAACGACATCGGCTACCGTGCCATTGCTCGTGAGCGCGGCCAGGAGTAAAGCTGCCAGTGCCCCCCGGCAAGGGCCTTGCGCCCTTGCCGTGCGGTCATTACGCCGCGCATAGTTATAATCAGGCATCAACCAATGAAGGGATTTCGCCGTGCGCTGGCTCAGGACTGCCCTAGGCTTCACCGTCACATTGCTGACCCTGCTCTGCTTGAATTCGGCCCTGGCCGCTCAAGGCAGTGGCTGGGCGGTTTTGCTCGACGAACAGGCCGACCTGCAGCTCAGTGACATCCGCTCCCCGCGCTACACCAACCAGTTCAGCCCCATCGAGCTGGACAAGCTGACCGCTGCCGAACCCGATGGCGCCCTGTGGTTGCGCTTCAAGCTCCAACCGGGGACCCACGAGCAGATCCTGCGGATCTTTGCCCCCGACCTGTCCCACCTGAATCTCTACGTGCTCGACGGCGACAAGCTGATCGAACAAGTGAACACCGGCTCCAGCCAGTCGCAAGCCCAAAAGCCCCTGCCCAGCAGCGACTTCATACTGCCACTGCCGCAAAGTGCCAAGCCGCTGGACGTCTATCTGCGCCTGGTGTCCGAACATGAACTGCGTCCCTACATCACCCTGCAATCGGCAGTGATGGGCGCCGCCGACCAGAGCCAGACGCTGATCTACGGCCTGTTGTTCGGCTGCCTGGCGATGCTGATCCTGCACAACCTCACCCGCTTCGCCTACACCCGATCACGCAGCAGCCTGTGGCTGGCAGCCTGTGAGGGCCTGCTGACCCTCAGCCTGCTGATGCTGCTGAACCTGTTCGGTCCCTGGCTGCCGGACTGGCAAGCGCTGCAGACTCCGGGCGCCTATGTGGCCCTGCTGCTGACCGCGCCCTGCGGGATGATGTTCGCCTACCGGTTCTTTGCGCCACTGGGTCCGCACCCGCTGAACCGCCTGCTGCTGGGCAATATCCTGCTGATCGGCCTGTTCGGTCTGTTGCTGCTGTTCGTCAGCACCCTGCCGCTGAACATCATCACCTACGGCCTGGTGGCCCTGGCCGGCCTGAGCATGCTGTTCGTCGGCGGCTACCACTGGCACAAGGGCTACCGTCCGGCTCGGCTGTTCGTGACCGCCATGGTGATTTTCAACCTCGGCACCCTGGTGATACTTCCGGCGCTGCTGGGCCTGACCCTGGTGGCGCCGCAAGGGCTGATCGTCACCCTACTGAGCGTGGTGTGCATCGCCGGGCTGCTGATGAGCATTGCCCTGGGCGAGCGCCAGCGCAACATCACCGAGAACCGCTTCAGCGTCAGCCGCGACCTGGCCGCCAGCACCGCCGAGGTCAATGCCAAGGCCGAGTTCCTGGCCAAGATCAGCCACGAGATCCGTACGCCGATGAACGGCGTGCTGGGCATGACCGAGCTGTTGCTGGGCACCCCACTGTCGGTCAAGCAGCGCGACTACGTGCAGACCATCCACAGTGCCGGCAACGAGCTGCTGACCCTGATCAACGAGATCCTCGACATCTCCAAGCTGGAATCCGGGCAGATCGAACTGGACGACGTGCAGTTCGACCTCAACGCCCTGATCGAGGATTGCCTGAGTATCTTCCGGGCCAAGGCCGAGCAGCAGAACGTCGAGCTGATCAGCTTTATCCAGCCCCAGGTGCCTCGGGTCATCAGCGGTGATCCGACACGCCTGCGCCAGGCCCTGCTGAGCCTCCTGGAAAACGCCCTGAAGAAGACCGACGAAGGCGAAGTGCTGATCGTCGTCGCCCTCGACGAACGCAGCAGCAAGCCGCGCCTGCGCATTGCCGTACAAGACAGCGGCCAGCCCATGGATACCGAAGAGCGCGAGGCGCTGCTGCACACCGAGCTGCACAGCAAGAACTTCCTCGCCACCACCCGCCTGGGCGGCAATCTGGGCCTGGTGATCGCCCGTCAGCTGATCCTGCTGATGCACGGCGAATTCGGCATCAAGAGCGGCACCAACCAGGGCAGCACCCTGTGGCTGACCCTGCCCCTGGACGCCGAGCGCCTGGAGCATCCCACCGCCGACCTCGACGGTCCCTTGCAGGGCGCACGGGTGCTGGTGGTGGACGACAACGACACCTGCCGCAAGGTCCTGGTGCAGCAATGCAGCGCCTGGGGCCTGAACGTCAGTGCCGTGCCTTCGGGCAAGGAAGCCCTGGCCCTGCTGCGGACCAAGGCGCACCTGCGGGACTACTTCGACGTGGTGCTGCTGGACCAGAACATGCCCGGCATGACCGGCATGCAACTGGCGGCGAAGATCAAGGAAGACCCAAGCCTGAACCACGACATCCTGCTGATCATGCTCACCGGCATCAGCAACGCGCCCAGCAAGGTGATTGCGCGCAATGCCGGGATCAAGCGCATCCTCGCCAAGCCGGTGGCCGGCTACACCCTCAAGACCACCCTGGCCGACGAGCTCAACCAGCGTGACAAGGCGCCCGCCGCCCCCTACAACATGCCCCTGAGTCCGACACCCGGCCCGGCGCCGGTCACTGTGCCCAGCGACTTCAGCATTCTGGTGGCCGAGGACAACAGCATCTCCACCAAGGTCATCCGCGGCATGCTGGGCAAGCTCAACCTGCAACCCGACACCGCCAGCAACGGCGAGGAGGCCCTGCAGGCAATGAAGGCCAAGCGCTACGACCTGGTGCTGATGGACTGCGAAATGCCGGTGCTCGACGGCTTCTCCGCCACCCAGCAGTTACGGGCCTGGGAGGTCGGCAACCAACGGGTGCGCACCCCGGTGGTGGCGCTGACCGCGCACATCCTCGCCGAGCACAAGGAGCGCGCGCGCCAGGCCGGCATGGACGGGCACATGGCCAAGCCGGTGGAGCTGTCGCAACTGCGCGAGCTGGTGGAACACTGGGTCACCCAGCGCGACCTGCGCGAGCGCAGCGCCGCACACACCAGTTGAGCCGACAGCCTCTGCAGCGCCTGTTAAACTCTGGCTCGCCCTCCCTAGTCGTGAGCTCCTGCCATGCTCCACGTGCTGTTCAGCGTTTACCTGAAGATGCTGGTGCTCTATAGCCCGTTCTTCGTCCTCTCGTGCTTCATCAGCCTGACCCGGGGCTACTCCTCCAAGGAACGCCGACGCCTGGCCTGGAAAGTCGCCCTGGCCACCCTAGTCTCCAGCATCTTGCTGTACCTGTTCGGGCGGGTGATCTTCAGCGTATTCGGCATCACCGTGGATGCCTTCCGCATCGGCGCGGGCAGTGTGCTGTTCATCTCGGCCCTGGGCATGGCCCAGGGCAAGTCGGCTGTACAGACCGACAACGTGCAGCAGGACGTGACCATCGTACCGTTGACCATTCCCCTGACCGTAGGCCCGGGCACCATCGGCGCCCTGCTGGTGATGGGGGTCAGCCAGCCCCACTGGGACGACAAGCTCACCGCCATCCTCAGCATCGCCCTGGCCAGCCTCACCGTGGGCGTGGTGCTGTACCTGTCCAACCGCATCGAACGCATCCTCGGCGACCAGGGATTGCAGATCGTCAGCCGGCTGATGGGACTGTTCGTCTGTGCCCTGGCGGCGCAAATCATCTTCACCGGAGTCAGGGGCTACCTGGTGCCTTAGGTCCGCCAGACAATACTCAAATCAAGCGACAGGCAACGCAATGCAGACTCTTCAACGACCCACCGGCACTGGGCCCGCTCCAGCGCGCGCCCAGTGCCTTGCACAGATCGGGCGCGGCCTGGCCTGCCTGCTGGCCGGGCTCCTGCTCATGCCCCTCCCGACGCTGGCAGCCGAATCGCCCCAGGCCAAGCTCGAGGCCTGGCTGAACCAGACCAGTGAATCCAGTGAGCGCTTTGGCGACTTTAAGGTGTACCACCGCCGGGACGGCAGCAGCCCCCGGGAAATCACCTACAAGGGCCAACTCTATCGGCCGCTGAACGCCTGGCAGATCACCGATGTAAAACCCACCGGGGCGACCCAGGGCGGACAGCCCGTACTGCTGGCCACCACCATCGAGTGGATGGGGGTCGGCACCGTGCTGATCGCGGTGCAGAACGACACGCCGCTGGCCCGCATCCTCAGCCCGGTCAAAAGTCGCGACGAGCCCGACTGGGGCCAGCCACAGCTCGGGCGCAACGACCTGCTGCTGTTCCCCGAGGGCGCACGCGCCCTGGTGCCCTCCACCGGGCAAGTCCTGTGGTTCGATGAGCGATTGCCCGGCTGGGGTTTCTCCCACTACGCCATGTTGGTGTCCGTGTCGCCGGACAATCGCAGCGCCGCATTTCTGGGCAAGGAAGGGCTGCTGCTCAGCTCGGCGGAACAGGGGGTGTATGCCCAACTGCCGATCAGCAAGGAGATGAATCTGAGCCAGCTCTGGCCACTGTTCAACCAAGCCGGCGCCCGTGCGCGAAAGGCCCTGGACGAAGGCCGGCGCATTGACCAGGGGCGCCTGCATCATGCCTTGCAGGTGGATTGGGTGGGCCGGCAATTCAGCTGGCAGCAGGTGCAGGGAACCTGGCAACTCAAAGGCCTGGGGCTGACCTCCAGCCCTCTGAAGAAGGAGCATTGAGTGATGACCGTTTTACGCCCAGGGCCCACTCGACACCTGCTGCAACTGACCGCGGCCATTGTGCTGGGCGGTTGCGCCAGCCATGGTGCCGAGCAACCCAGCGATATTCGCACCGAAGACGCCAAGGCGGCAGAAGCAGTGCTGGAGCTTCAGGTCAGCTTCGCCAAGGCGCCGGACTACAAGCCCGAAACCTCCGGCCCCTATGCGTACAGCCAGTACGTGAAGATCGAAGGCGCACCGACGCTGCAGATCCCGTTCTACCAAAAGGGCATCGGCTTCGAGCTGGGCGTGGTCGGTGACCCACGGGCGTTGCTTGCCCTGCCCTACCCCTCGCCCAAGGCCGACTCCGCGAGTAACACCTTGCGGGTCGTCGGCCAGCAGCTGGACAGCACCCACTACCGCTTTGTGGTGTTGCCGCTGTCGGGCTGGAACAGCCTCGACAGCTTCGAGGTGGCCTTCGCCCACAACGGCCGGCGCGAAGCCATGACCTTCACCTACAGCACGCAAGTGGCCTGCAATAGCAGCTTCGCGGTGACGACGCCGACCTATGGTTTCGCCCTGTCGGTGGCGGCACGCTTCCCCAAGGGATCGGGCTGCCTCAAAGCCTGCGATGCACGCCCGGAGTACGCCGGGCAATGCGCTTACAATTCCGGTTTCCGACAAGTCTCGAACCTGTAGAAAACCCTTCCAGCAGGAGCAGGAACCGCACCATGCCCTACAGCGCCGACGCGGCCTTTATCCAGGAACAATGGCAGAACGAATACTTCCCTCGGGAAAACACTCTGACCCTGAACACGGGTTTTTACTGCCTGTTCGACCTGCCCCACCAACATCCCCGGCTGATCAACAAAGTCTGGATGCCAGCCTTGGATTACCCCCGCCAGGATGAGCCCGGTTTTGTCATGCCCTTGGGATTTTCCGCCGACGGCCCACAACCCTTTTACGCCACAGGCGGCGAGACGGCGGCCTTTGGCGGCGACGGCTTCCTGTCATTGCAGGAAAAGGATTCGGACACTCTGATCTGGTTGATCGTGCTCAGTGAGACCAACCCCTTCAACCGTGTAGACATCCAGGGCCAGTACCTGTGTGCCGAATCCACATCCGGAGTCAGGGTACGAGTTCCCATCGAGCGGCCCGATCAGCTGACCCTGACCTGGCCCTGAACCGCGCCTTCAACAAGCCGAGCCCCATGGAAAAACTCACCGCCAACGCCGCCATCGACCTTCTGAGCACACACAGGCTGCCCGGCCTCGACGTCGCCGCCCGAGCCTGCCATCTCTTGAACTGGTGGGGGATGGACTGCGACGACCTTGAATTCGCGACACTGCCACCCGGCCTGCAGCAACAACTCATCTCGCAACCGGAGCCCCCGGACGATACGCAAGACCCGCTCTACGACGCGCTGCTGCTGATCGCCCTGCGCGCCGAATATCGCGGCGTGACTCACCTGTACCTGAGGCGCTGCCTGCGTGAAGCCGGGCTCGGCGACTTCGCCGTCGGCGCGAACATCGAGTGCCTGGAGGCCTGCCCCTGCTGCGGTTATCGAACCCTCTCGGCGCGGGGCGAATACGAGATCTGCGGGCTGTGCCATTGGGAAGACGACGGCAGCGAAGCGCTGGATGTGCTGAGCGGGCCCAACCATAAAACCCTGGGCCAGGCCCGGGAACACTTTGCCCAGCAGCAGAGCCGCCTGCCCTTGGACAAATGGCCACACATCACCAAGGACCACCCATGATTCCCCAGCAGTTGGTCACCCTGATCGAATCCCAGCCCAGTTTCCGCCAGCGCCCCGACACCGCAGAGGTCAGCCGAGCGCTGACCACACTGGGCATTGCCCTGGACAGCGAGTTCGCACAGATCTACCTGGCCTACCACCCCGCCGACTTCGAAAGCCGAGCGAACTACGAAGTGCTGATGGATATCGCCGAGCCCACCGAGGAGATCCTCATGGGCACCGAGTTCATCCATGAGGTCTGGGAGTTGCCAAAGCAATTTGTCGCCTTCACCTCATTGCAAGGCGAAGGCGGCTACTTGCTGGACAAGGACAGCGGCGGCGTCTGGGACTTCGACCTGGGCGACCGGGAAGCTTTCATCGCCGGCCGCATCCCGGCCAGATGGGCCAGCTTCTTCGAATTCATCCACTGGCTGCTGACCGCCGAACCCACCGACCCGTAGGAGCCGGCTTGCCGGCGAAGAGGCCCTTGAGCCTTGCACGGCTCTGGTGGACGCCTTCGCCGGCAAGCCGGCTCCTACAAGGGCTTGTTGCCGTACCAGCGCGGGGTGTACACCCACTCGCCGCCCTCGGCCCGGGGGAACACGCAGGTGGTGGAAGACCCCACCAGCACCATGGTGCGCATGTCCACCTGCTCCGGGGTCAGCTCGCCCAGGGTGATGACCCGCAGGGTCTGGCCCGGACGCCCAATGTCTCGACCCAATACCACCGGGGTTTGCGGCGTGCGGTGCTGGCGCACGATCTCCAGGGCCCGGCCCAGTTGCCAGGGTCGGGAACGAGAGATGGGGTTGTAGAAGGCCAGGGCCAGGTCGGCCTGGGACGCCAGGTCCAGGCGCTTCTCGATGATGTCCCAGGGCTTGAGGTTGTCCGAAAGTGACAACACACAGAAGTCATGACCCAGCGGCGCGCCGGCCTGGGCAGCGGTGGCCAGGGAGGCGGAGACGCCAGGGAGGATCTCCAGGTCGACGCGGTGCCAGGCCGGATCGCTGGATTCGTGCAGGGCTTCCAGGACCGCGGCCGCCATGGCGAATACCCCCGGATCGCCGGACGACACCACCACCACCGAACGGCCCTGGGCCGCCAGTTCGAATGCGTGGCGGGCGCGCTGCATTTCTTCGCGGTTGTCAGTGCAGTGCATCACCTGATCGGCGCGGAACGGGCCGGCCATGCGCACGTAGGTTTCATAGCCCAGGATGTCGTTGGCCCGGGCCAGTTCGGCCTTGACCGCCGGCACCATGAGCTCGGCCGCGCCAGGACCAAGGCCGATGACCGCCAGACGTCCGCGGGGACGGCCGATCTGCTCCGGGTCCAGGGGCTGATTGGCCACGGCGATGGCGATGTCGTCTCCCACCTTCAGCGGCGGCAGCAATTGCGGCACGGCTTGCTGTGCCAGTTCGGCGACACTGCCGGCGGCCGGCAGGAAGCGCAGCGGCACACCCAGTTGCGCAGCCGCCTGGTGCAGGGCGCGGTCGGCCATGTCGCTGTCGGCCGCCAGCAGGCAGGCAACGGACTGCACGGCGATTCGCGCCTGATGCAGGGCCTGGCGGATGTGCGTGGCGAGGTCGGTATCGCTGGCGCCAGCACGCTGGTTCCTGCGGCAGGCGATGAGGACGCTGCGGGGGTAGATCAGCAGCTCATTGGCCGCAGGCTCGCGCTCGGCAGAGCCGACCCGGATGGTCAGGCGGGCCTGATCATTCTCGGGCAGCTTCGCTGCGGCCAGCCAGGGTGCTGCGCCTTCGATACGCACGCTTTCGCCACCCAGCAGGTCGGAGACGAAACGCTTGCCCAGTTCCAGGTCGCCCAGGGCATAACCGCTGGGCGGGTTGAGCAGACAGGTGCCGAAGCGCAGTTCACCACTGGTGGTAATGGCCGCGGCCACTCCAAGGCCCGCCGCGATTTCCCGGGCCATGACGTTGACGCCGCCAAGGCCGCCCAGCAGCGGCACCACGGCGCTGCCGTCTTCGGCCACGGCCAGAACCGGCGGTTCGGCGCCTTTTTCCAGCAGCAGCGGCGCCAGGGTCCGGATCACGATACCCGCCGCACACAGGGCGATGATGGGCGTGTCCTGTTGATAGAGCTGACGCAGGGTGGCACCGAATTCGTGGTAGATCCGATCGGCGCCTTCGACCCGTTCCGCCAGACCGTGGATCAACGAGTCGGGATACAGCCGCTGGATCTGCCGCGCGGTGTCGAGGCTGCCTTGGCCAAGGATGACGATGGCCGGAGTTGAACGGGCCATCAGCCTTGCCACCTTTCGCCGGGCACTATGATCAGCGAGAAGTACGGCGAGGACATCGGCTCCACTTCATCCAGCGGCACGATCTTCTGGTTGGCCATGGTGGCGCGCTCGACGTACAGCGCACGCTGCGCCAGCCCCAGTTCTTCGAGGACCTGGCGCACCTTGGGGAAGTTGCGTCCCAGCTTCATCACCACCGCCGCATCGGCGTCCGCCAGACGCCGCTTGAGTTCGTCATGGGGCAGCACGCCCGAGAGCACCGACAGACTCTGGTTGCGATACACCAGGGGCGCGCCCAGCACCGAAGCGCCGCCCAGCATCGAGCACACACCCGGCACCACCTCGGCCTGGTAACGCTCGGCCAGACGATCGTGCAGGTACATGTAGGAACCGTAGAAGAACGGGTCGCCTTCGCAGATCACCGCCACATCCCGACCGGCATCCAGATGCAGCGCCAGCTCTGCGCTGGCGCTGTCGTAGAAATCGCTGATCACTTGTTCGTAGGACAGCGGTGCCGGCAGCACTTCGGTGGTGACCGGGTACACCAGCGGCAGCAGGGTCTGGGCCTGTTGCAGGTGCCCTTCGATGATGCCGAAGGCGTTGCCTTTCTTGCCCTTGGCCACGAAGTAGGCCACCACCGGCGACTCGCGCAGCAGGCGCAGAGCCTTCACGGTAATCAGCTCCGGATCACCAGGACCCACGCCAAGGCCGATCAAACGTCCAGGTTGCTGCATCATTCGATCTCCGTGGCCAGGGCGTTGACGGCGGCGGCCGCCATGGCGCTACCGCCCAGGCGACCCTGCATGATCACGAAGGGCACGCCGCGGCTGTCGGCGGCGAGCATCGCCTTGGATTCGGCGGCGCCGACGAAGCCCACTGGGAAGCCGAGGATCAGCGCCGGTTTCGGCGCGCCGGCGTCGAGCATTTCCAGCAGGTAGAACAGTGCTGTGGGAGCATTGCCGATCACCACGACGCTGCCTTCCAGGTGCGGACGCCAGAGCTCCAGAGCCGCCGCCGAGCGGGTGTTGCCCAGCTCCCGGGCCAGCTCCGGGACGCTGTCGTCGCGCAGGGTGCAGATCACTTTGTTGTTGGCCGGCAGGCGTGCCCGGGTAATGCCTTCAGAGACCATCCGTGCATCGCAGAGGATCGGTGCCCCGGCGGCCAGGGCATCGCGCCCGGCCTTGCCGGCGCCCGCGGAGAACTGCAGGCCGTCGATGGCCTCGACCATGCCGCAGGCGTGGATCACCCGTACCGCGAGTTTTTCCAGGTCGGCGGGAATGCGATCCAGCTTGGCTTCTTCGCGGATGATCGCGAAGGAGTTGCGATAGATCTCCTGACCGTCGCGGATGTAATCAATCATCTAGGTGGCTCCGTGGGCGGGCATCAAGCAGTGCCTCTGCCGCTTCAATAGAAAGGTTGCGTGCGTGCAGCGTGCCGAAACCCGGCTGTGCTGCCTCGCGCAAATACAAGTCGTAACGCCCTGGGGCCGTCGCCAGCAGGGTGGCCGGCGCCACATGGGCGGCGGCGCAGGAACGGGAACAGGCCGACAAATGCACCGCCTGCTGGCGGCCATGGCGCTGGAGCAGGGCTGCCAACTTCAGCGCATCGCCCTTGGTGTCGGCCAGGGCTTTGCCGCAGCCACTGGAGCCGGTACAGGCAATCAGGTGGGCCAGGGATTGTTCAGGGCTGCACAACAGGCCCAGTTGGCTCAGACCCGCCGTGACCCCGGGGGCATCCGAGGGGGCAATGCCGGGCAGCAGCAGGCTCTGCCAGGGCGTGAAGCGCAGGCTGGCGTCGCCGTACTGTTCGGCCAGTTGCGCAGCGCCCTTGAGCATGACGGGATCAAGGCGCCCCAGGGGCGCAACCGCACCGATATAGACCCGACCGCTTTCACGCTGTGGATAAGTCCCCAGGTGCAGCCCTGCGACCGAGGCCGGGCGCTGCCAGCCGTCGAGGCTCAACAAGGGTCGACTCAGGCGCCGGTTCAGATGGGCGAGAAAATTCGCCACCGGCACCTGCGCCAACAGGTGGCGCATCCGCGTCTGCTCGGGCGTCGCCAGCTCGAGAAACAGCTCCAGCACCGCCACCAGCAGTTCATGACCCAGTTCCTGAGGCACTGCCGCCAAGGGTTTATCCACAGGGCTGCCCGCCAGGCCAAAGGCCAACCGCAACTGCCCCTCCCGCACAAAGGCTGCCAGCCACAGATCGTGGTGATGTTCGAGCATGGCCAGGGCTTCGCCGCCATCGAGCTGCACGGCGAACTTGGCCGACAGTTCATGCAAGCGCGGGTGGCTCTGCAAGGTCTCGAGAATCTGCCCGGCCAGGGGCCGGGTATCCATCAGCGCTTGCCGATCAATCCCGGCGCTGGGGCTGAGCATCAGGTTGCGCACATCATCACCGGCGGCGGTGGTCGGTCCCAGGCCGGCCGCCAGCAGTTTGTCGATCAGCGCCTGCTGCTCGGCGCCAATACCGCGAATCTGCAGGTTGGCGCGGTTGGTGGCCTCGATCACACCGCCGGCATAAGCCTGCGCCGCCTCGGCCACCGCCGTTGCCTGGGCTGCACTGATGGCCCCGCCCGCCAGCTTGATCCGGCAGATGCCACCGTCCAGCGCCGGGACAATGCGCAGCAACCCCGGGCAGGCCGAGGGGCGGATGGCGGTGGACATCGGGCGTTCGTTCAAAGGGGTGACCGGCAGTGTGGGAAAAGCGCTTCGTCAGCGAAGGCGCGGTATTATGCCTGCTTTGTCCGAAGGCATGAAAAGCCTGCCTGTCGGAACCTTCGGTTTGAGGAATATAGATGTCGCCCTGGCTGACAGTAGTGGGAATCGGTGAAGACGGCTTCAAGGGCCTGGGCAGGAACGCCCGCCATGCCCTGCTGGGTGCTTCACGGATCATCGGCGGCCAGCGCCAGCTGGATCTGCTGCCGGCCTGCATCCGTGGTGAACGCCAGTTGTGGCCCAGCCCGTTCTCACTGGAGCCGGTGCTGAGCCAGCGCGGGACGCCGGTCTGCGTGCTGGCTAGCGGCGATCCTATGCTGTTCGGCGTCGGTGCCAGCCTGGCCCGGCAACTGCCGGCCGAGGAGCTGCAGGTGCTGCCCTTCCCCTCCGCCTATTCCCTGGCCGCCGCACGCCTGGGCTGGGCCCTGCAGGAGGTGGTCACGCTGTCGGTGGTGGCGCGGCCGATTGCCGCTCTCAATGCCCAACTGTTCAGCGGCGTGCGTCTGCTGGTGCTGAGCAACGACCGCCACAGCCCGGCCACCATCGCCGGACTGCTGCGCGAGCGCGGCTTCGGCCCGAGCCGGATCACCGTACTGGAGCACCTGGGCGGGCCCTTGGAACGACGCCTGGACAGCACCGCCAATGAATGGAGCGACCCGTCGATCGCCGACCTCAACCTGCTGGCCATCGAATGTCGCGCGGCCACCGATACGCCACAACTGTCCCGTCTGGCCGGCCTGCCGGACTCGGCTTTCCGTCATGACGGCCAGTTGACCAAGCGGGACGTGCGCGCCATCACCCTGGCCCGCCTGGCGCCCGTGCCCGGTGAACTGCTCTGGGATGTGGGGGCCGGCAGCGGCTCCATCGGTATCGAATGGATGCGTGCCCACCCCAGTTGCCGGGCCCTGGCCATCGAAGCCGATGACGGCCGCCAGCAGTTGATCGAACACAACCGCGACGTACTCGGGGTACCCGGGCTGCAACTGATTCGCGGCAGCGCCCCCCAGGCCCTGGCCGGACTGGAGCGTCCGGATGCGGTGTTCATCGGCGGTGGCGTGACCCGCGAAGGCGTATTACAGACTTGCTGGGAGCAGCTCAAGCCCGGTGGGCGCCTGGTGGCCAACGCGGTGACCCTGCAAAGTGAAATGACCCTGATGCACTGGCGCGACCAGTACGGCGGTGAACTGACCCGCATCCATATCGCCCAGGCCCAACCCCTGGGGGAGTTCGACACCTGGCGCCAGGCCCTGCCGATCACCCTGCTGGACCTGCACAAACCCCGGGACCTGCCATGAACCTTGCAGGAGCGGGCTTGCCCGCGAAAGCGCCCACCCAAGAGACCGCAGCGCGCCCTTCGCGAGCAAGCTCGCTCCTACGAGGGCTGGGGCATGCGTGAAGAAACAGCGGAACAACCCGCGCCCCTGCGCAGCGGCCTGACCACCGGCAGCTGCGCCACGGCCACCAGCCTGGCCGCCGCTCGCCTGCTCCTGGGGGGCGTCAACGCGGACGCGGTGGATATCGTCCTGCCCAAGGGTAAACAGGTGCAGATGCGCCTGGAGTTCTGCCGCCGTACCCGCGACGGCGCAGAGGCCGGAACCCTCAAGGATGCCGGCGACGACCCGGACGTGACCCACGGCGCCCTGCTCTACTCTCAGGTGCGCCTGACTCCCGAGCCGGGAATCCGCTTTATCGCCGGCCAGGGCGTGGGCACCGTGACCCGCCCCGGGCTGGTGCTGGCAGTGGGCGAGCCGGCGATCAATCCAGTGCCGCGCCGGATGATCGGCGAGCACTTGCAACGGCTCGCCGAGGAGCAGGCCTACCCCGGCGGGTTCGAAGTTACGGTGAACGTCGAGGGCGGAGCGGAACTGGCCCTGAAAACCATGAACCCGCGCCTGGGGATTCTTGGCGGGCTGTCGATCCTGGGCACCAGCGGCATTGTCCGGCCCTTCTCCTGCGCCGCCTACATCGCCTCGATCCACCAAGGCATCGACGTGGCCAAGACCAATGGCTACCTGCACATCGCCGCCTGCACCGGCAACGCCAGCGAGGACACCATGCGCCGGGTCTATGAGCTGCCGGAAATCGCCCTGATCGAAATGGGCGACTTCGTCGGCGCGGTGCTCAAGCACTTGCGCAAAGTACCTGTGGATAAACTCAGCCTGTGCGGCGGCTTCGGCAAGATCAGCAAACTGGCCGCCGGGCACATGGACTTGCACAGCCGCCACTCCAGCATCGACCTGCCGCAACTGGCGCAATGGGCCGCCGATGCGGGTGCCGATCCGGCGCTGCAACAGGCCATCCGCGAGGCCAATACCAGCCAGCAGGCGCTGGCCATGGCCAGCGCCGCGGGGGTCACCCTGGGGGACGTGGTGTGCCAGCACGCCCTGGACTTCGCCCGCAGCGTGGTGCCCGCTCAAGTCCAGGTGGAAGTCTTCGCCATCGATCGCCAGGGCGGCATCGTCGGCCACGCCGGAGCCTGGCAATGACCCGTATCCTGCTACTGGGCGGGGTCACCGAGGCCCTGGCCATCGCCCGCACCCTGAGCCCAACACATATCTACAGCCTGGCCGGAGTAGGCCGGGTGCCCACCGACCTGAACTGCCAGGTACGAGTCGGCGGCTATGGCGGTGCCGAGGGGCTGGCACGCTTTATCCGCGAAGAGCGCATCGGCCTGCTGCTGGATGCCACCCACCCTTACGCGGCACAGATCAGCGCCAATGCACAAGCTGCCGCGCAACTGACCGGGATTGCCTGCTGGGCCTTGCGGCGTCCGGCGTGGCAACCGCAGCCCGGGGATGACTGGCGCGAGATCACGGATTGGCCGCACTTGGTGCAGGCCTTGGAACCCTTCAAGCGACCCTTGTTCACTCTGGGTCGCGAACCCTTGCAGCATCTGGAAGAAATTCCGGCCGGCCAGTTCTGGACCCTACGCGCCCTGGACGCCTACCCGGGCAACCCGCGCTGTGAAGTGATCGGGGCCCGCGGGCCGTTCCTGATCGAAGACGAACGGGCGCTGTTCGTGCGTCGGCAGATCGACGTGCTGATCAGCAAGAACAGCGGCAGCAGCGCCACCGAACCCAAACTGGAAGTGGCCCGCGAGCGGGGCATACCGGTGCTGGTGCTCAAGCGTCCCGAGTTGCCCGAGGTCGACCGCCAATTTGCCAGCGTAGCCGAGGTACTGAGCGCCCTGGGGCAACTGCCTCACGCCTGACAGACAAAGACGCCAAGCCCCACAGACTCTTGGGATTCCCCTGGCAGCGATCGATAAGGCAGTGCTTTAGCCTCCTTGGAACGATCCAGTGGCGACCGGTTCATCAGTAGCCGGTCGTCGCGCCAATCGATTTCAGTCTGGCAAATGACTTGCTAGGCAGTATCCCAAGGAATACAGTCACCATGTTCGTCTTTGAGCAGACTCAGGCGTTCACCCATTGGCTGCTACGCCTAAAAGATCCCCAGGGAAAAACCCGCGTGCTGGCCCGGATCAGGGCGGCGCAACTGGGCCGTTTCGGCGACTGCGAACCCGTGGGCGAAGGTGTCTATGAAATGTGCATCCATCGCGGCCCCGGCTACCGGGTGTACTTCTCGCGCCGGGACACCGTGATCTACCTGTTGCTGATCGGCGGTGACAAGAGCACCCAGAGACGCGATATCCAACGCGCCAGGCAGCTGGCCCATGACCTCAAGAGCGAGGGCTGAAACATGCGTACCCCAGTGACCCGCTTCGACGCGGCAGAGTACCTCAAGACCCCGGAAGACATGGTGGCCTACCTCGACGCCTGCTTCGAGGAAGACGCCGGCGACGGCGTGCTGATCCGCGCCGCGCTCAACGACATCGCCCGCGCCCGGGGCATGACCCAGGTGGCCCGCGACACCGGCCTGGGTCGCGAGAGCCTGTACAAGTCCCTGGGCAGCCAGGGCAATCCCGAGTTCGCGACTATCATCAAGGTCATGAAGGCACTGGGACTCAAGCTTCACGTCAGCCTGGCCTGAACTGGCACTGCGACACCACACCGCATACGCTGCTTTTTTACTTATCCACAGCGATCAGGCTAAATACCCGCCTGATCGCTCAACCGACGGATCGTCCCCATGTCCCGACAACGGCTCGCATTTGCCTGGATCGCCTGCTTCGCAGTGCTGTTCAACATGCTTGCCATGCCGCTTTCCGGGGCCATGCAACGCAACGATTCGGGGCTGGACGAACAACTGCTGTGGGGCAGCTTCTGCTCTTCCAGCGGCACCAGGATGGTGGCCATTTCCCTGGGCAAGCTTGAGCAGAAAGCCCCGCAGAACGACGACCACTCGAACATGCAGCACTGCTGGTGCTGTTCCGGCTCGGCGCCTCTGGTGGCCCTACCGGGCCATGTGCCGCAGCTGAACTTCATTCGTTTCGCCGCCCAGCCGGGCGCGCCGCAACCGAAGATCGCAATGCTCACCCCGCGCCAGCAATGGCCCAGCCTGAACCCCGGTGCCCCGCCTCTGGCATGATTCCCTTTCGCAAGTGATCTGCGTATTTGAATCGTTCTGGAGAACCGTCATGTCCAAACCGTCCCTGGTCAAGCAATCCCTGCTCCTGGCCGCCCTGCTGCTGCCTGCCTGTTTCGCCACCGCCCACGACTACAAGGCCGGTGAGTTGCAGATCGCCCATCCCTGGTCACAGGAACTGCCGCCGAACGCGCCGACCGTCGCCGCTTACTTCGTGGTGCACAACCCGGGCAAGAACGCCGACACCCTGCTCAGTGTCGACTCGCCGATCTCCGGTCGGGCCGAACTGCATGAACACGTCATGCAAGGCGACATGATGAAAATGCAGCAAGTGGCCAAGGTCACGGTGCCCGCCGGCGGCGAGGCGACCTTCGCCCCCATGGGCTACCACGTGATGCTGATGGAGCTCAAAGACCGCAGCCTGCTCAGCGACGGCAAGCGTTTCCCGCTGACCCTGCACTTTGAAAAGGCCGGCGATGTCACCGTCGAAGTGGCCGTACAGAAGCAGCCGCCGGCCGCCACGCAAGAGTCCAAGCACGCTCACTAAGCTGACCGGCTCGTTACCGTGAACGCCCCGCACGCGCCTGGCCGCAGGCGGTCCGCGCCGCGTCGCAACTCCCCGGGAGTCCGCCGCGGCAGCTGGATCAGCCTGTTCGCCATGCTGATGATCTTTATCGGCCCGCTGATCTCTCAGTCGATGCCGATGGATCACGCGATGCCGATGAACATGTCCATCTCCATGGACATGGGCGACGGCGAGCCCGGCTGTCACGGTGAAAGCCCGCATCAGGCCCAACAAGGCAAGTCCCAGGGTGAACAACACGTACTCTGGGAAAAATGCGGCTATTGCAGCCTGCTGTTCAATTGCCCGGCACTGCCTTCGGCGCTGTCGTTCGCCGCTCTGTTCACGCCGCCCACGCCGTATTTCCTGATCCCCGCCACGCGCCTGGGCCACGCCCGGCAGACCGTGTTCCCCGGCGCCCTGACCCGCGCCCCGCCGATCCTCGTCTGAGTCTCCAGCTCATCTCACACGGCCGACTGTCATCGCGACAGCCGCGTAGTTGCGGCCGTGTCATTCAAGACCGATCGATGGAACCTCTATGTTTTCTGCTGACACTCGCCTGGGCGCTGCCCAGCCATCCAAGCCCTTTGCCCTGAACCCGTCGCGCCTGCGTTTCAACCATGCCCTGGCGGTGCTTTGCGGCGTGCTGCTGACACCCCTGGCCCTGGCCGACGAGGCTCCGACGGACCACTCCCGACACGGCACGCAATTGAGCCCGACGGTGATCACCGCCATCGCCCCCAGCTCGCCCCTGACCGTGGTCACCAATCCCAAGGACCCGCGCCAGCCGGTCCCGGCCAGTGACGGCGGCGACTACCTGAAGACCATTCCCGGCTTCGCCCTGGTACGCAATGGCGGCACCAACGGCGACCCGGTACTGCGAGGCATGTTCGGCTCGCGCCTGAACATCCTCACCAACGGCGGCATGATGCTCGGTGCCTGCCCCGGTCGCATGGATGCACCGACCTCCTACATCTCCCCGGAAACCTACGATCGCCTGACCGTGATCAAGGGGCCGCAAACCGTACTCTGGGGCCCGGGCGCCTCGGCCGGCACGGTGCTCTTCGAGCGTGAACCGGAGCACTTCGGCGAACTCGGCACCCGGGTCAACGCCAGCCTGCTGGCGGGCTCCAACGGCCGCTTCGACAAGACCCTGGATGCTGCCGCCGGCGGCCCCCTGGGGTATGTGCGAGTGATCGGCAACACCGCCCACGCCGACGACTACAAGGACGGCAACAACGACACCGTGGCCTCGCGCTACGACAAGTGGAACGGTGACGTGGCGCTGGGCTGGACCCCGGACGCCGACACCTTGCTGGAGCTCACCGCCGGCAAGGGCGACGGCGAAGCCCGCTACGCTGGCCGTGGCATGGACGGCTCGCAGTTCAAGCGCGAAAGCCTGGGCCTGCGTTTCGAAAAATCCAACATCGGCGAGGTCCTGGACAAGGTCGAGGCCCAGGTCTACTACAACTACGCCGACCACGTGATGGACAACTACAGCCTGCGCACCCCGTCCGGCACCGGCATGATGGCCGGCCCCATGGCCTCCAATGTCGACCGTCGCACCCTCGGTGCACGGATCAAGGCCACCTGGCGCTGGGCCGACCTGCAGTTGATCGGCGGCCTGGATGCCCAGACCAACGAACACCGCAACCGCGCCAGCGGCGGTATCGATACCTACAAGCAGCTGCCTCGTACCAAGGACGCCGACTTCCACAACTACGGCGCCTTCGGCGAACTGACCTGGTACGCCGCCGAGCGCGACCGCCTGATCACCGGGGCCCGCCTCGACCGCGCCTCGGCCAAGGACTATCGCGAGCGCACCGGCTCGGGAATGATGAGCCGCCCCAACCCCACTGCCGGCGATACCCGGGCCGACACCCTGCCCAGCGGCTTCGTGCGTTACGAGCATGACCTGGCCGACAGCCCGACCACCCTCTATGTCGGCCTTGGCCACACTCAGCGCTTCCCCGACTACTGGGAGCTGTTCTCGCCGAAAATGGGTCCGGCAGGCTCGGTGAACGCCTTCGATTCGATCAAGCCGGAAAAGACCACCCAATTGGACTTCGGCCTGCAATACCAGGATGAAGACCTGGAAGCCTGGGCCTCGGGCTACATCGGCCAGGTGCGCGACTACATCCTCTTCGACTACAGCTCCATGATGATGGGCATGAACATGTCCCGGGCCGAGAACATCGACGCACGGATCATGGGCGGCGAACTGGGCGCGGCCTACAAACTGACCTCCAACTGGAAAGCCGATGCGACCCTGGCCTACGCCTGGGGCAAGAACAGCAGCGACGGCAAGGCCCTGCCGCAGATGCCGCCGCTGGATGCGCGCTTCGGCCTGACCTACAGCGAGGACAACTGGAGCGCCGGGGCCTTGTGGCGGGTGGTGGCAGCGCAAAACCGCGTTGACCTGAACAAGGGCAACGTGGTCGGCAAGGACTTCGGCAAGAGCGGTGGCTTCGGCGTGTTCTCCCTCAACGGCGCCTACCGGGTCACCAAGAACCTCAAGCTCAGCACCGGGGTCGACAACCTGTTCGGCAAGGCCCACGCCGAACACCTGAACCTGGCGGGCAACGCCGGCTTCGGCTACCCGGCCAATGATCCCCAGGCGATCAAGGAACCAGGGCGCACCCTCTGGACCAAGGTCGACCTGAGCTTCTGATCCGTCTTCGCCGGCACGCCGGCTCCTCGTCGTAGGAGCTGGCTTGCCAGCGAACAGCCCCCATAAGAAAAGATCCACAGCCCTGCGGAGCGTTCCCCGATGAATCGACCCAAAGTGTCTTTCTACAACCTGGCCTGGCGCTGGCATTTCTACGCCGGGCTTTTCGTTGCTCCTTTCATGGTGATGCTGGCCCTGACCGGCATCGTCTACCTGTTCAAGCCACAGCTGGACCCGTTGATGTACGGCAGCCTGCTCAACGTTCCCCCGGGCCATCACAGCCTGAGCGCCGATGAGCTGCTGCAACGGGTGCAAGCGGCCTACCCCCAAGGCCATGTCAAACAATACCTGCCGCCCCTGGATAGCGAACGCAGCGCGCAGTTCGTGGTGCAGGATGCCGGCCACGAACTCAACGTGTTCATCGACCCCTACCACGGTGACGTGCTCGGCGAGCAGGATGCCAAGGCCAACCTGCAGGCCGTGGCTCGGGCCATTCACGGCGAGCTGATGATCGGCACCGTCGGTGACCGGCTGGTGGAACTGGCCGCCGGTTGGGGCATCGTCCTGGTGATCTCGGGCCTGTACCTGTGGTGGCCTCGGGGCCCGTCTTCGGCGGGCGTGCTGTGGCCCCGTTTCAGCGCCCGCGGCCGGCTGTTCTGGCGCGATCTGCACAGCGTGCTGGGCTTCTGGGGCGCGGCCTTTCTGCTGCTGATGCTGCTCAGCGGCATGACCTGGACCGGCTTCTGGGGCAAGCAGTACGCCGACCTGTGGAACCGCTTCCCGGCGGCCATGTGGAACAACGTGCCGACCTCCGACCAGCAGGCCCGGGAGCTCAACAGCGCCACGCGCCAGACCGTGCCCTGGGCCCTGGAAAACACCCCGATGCCGATGTCCGGCGACCACGCCGAGCACATGGCCCACAACGCCGCGGACGCGGCGCCGGCAGCGCCGTCCATCAGCCTGCAAGCGGTGCAGGATATTGCTCGCCAGCGTCAGGTCGAGGCGGGCTACAGCATCACTCTGCCGAGCACTGCCACGGGCGTATTCACCATCGCGGTGTTCGCCGACGACCCGCGCAACGATGCCACCCTGCATGTTGACCAGTACAGCGGCAAGGTCCTGGCCGACGTACGCTGGCAGCATTACAGCTCCGTGGCCCGGGCCACGGAGCTTGGGGTGATGCTGCACGAAGGCAAGATGTTCGGCCGCTTCAACCAGATCCTGGTGCTGGTGGTGTGCCTGATGATCCTGCTCAGCGCCGTGAGCGGCATCGTCATGTGGTGGAAGCGTCGCCCCCAGGGCCGACTCGGCGTGCCCCCACTGCGCCACGACCTGCCGAAATGGAAAACCGCGATGTTGATCATGGCGCTGCTGGCCCTGGCGTTTCCTTTGGTCGGGGCCTCGCTGATTGTGGTGTGGCTGCTCGATCGCCTGCTGCTCTCACGCTTCAACCGCGGGCCTGAATCTGCTTCATCTTCAACATGAATCAGCCGAGATGCGCGTTCCAGAGAGCTCTGTAGAATCTCGGCGCTTTAGCCGTGCACAGTTATAATGTTACTTTATAACACTAAAGTGTAAGATCCCTGCCCGCAGTCCCCCACTGCGGGCAACCCTCTCGAAGAAGTGATTCACCGTCCCGATGAACAAATACTTGCTGCCCAGCCTTTGCCTGATGGCCTTGCCTTCCCTGGCCCAGGCGAATGATTCCGCCGCTTCCCTGACCCTGCCCACCGGCACCATTTCGGCTCCGGCCAGCGAGGCCGACGACAGCGTCAGCCTGAAGACCCCCACCAGCGCCGGTTCGCGCTTGGGCCTCAGCGCCCTGGAAACTCCGGCCAGCACCGACAGCCTGAGCGGCGAACGGATTCGCGCCCGGGGTGAGCGCAGCATTCAGGACGCGGTCTCCCGCAGTGTCGGCATCAGCCGCACCGGCACACCGGGCGACGGTGGCACTTCGTTGTCGGCACGGGGTTTCACCGGGCAGAGTTCGGTGATGCAGCTGTATGACGGCAACCGCATGTACACCGGCATGGGCACCGTGACCTTCCCGGTGGACACCTGGGCGGTGGAGCGGGTCGACGTGCTGCGCGGCCCGGCCTCGGTGCTGTATGGCGAAGGCGCCACCGGCGCGGTGATCAATACCGTGGCGAAAAAACCCTTCAGCGGCGCGATCGAAAACCACCTGCGGCTGGGCTACGGCTCCTTCGATCGCCAGCAGCAGGCCCTGGACAGCGGCGGCTCCCTGAGCGACACCTTGAGCTACCGGCTCAACCTCAACCGCGAGCGCAGCAACGGCTGGGTCGACCGTGGCGACTCCTCTGGCGATTTCATCAGCGCCGCCCTGCGCTGGCAGGCCCGTGATGACCTGGCCTTTACCCTGGCCCACGACTACGGCGACCAGAACCCGATGAACTACTTCGGCACGCCGCTGATCGACGGGCGTTTCCACAAAAGCCTGCGTGACAAGAACTACAACGTGCGCAACGACCAGCAGCACTACAACGACCAGTGGACCCGCCTGACCAGCGAATGGCAGATTTCCGACCAGATCAGTGCCAGCAACGAGCTGTATTACCTCAAGGCCCAGCGCCGTTGGCAGAACGCCGAGAACTACAACTTCAACACCCTGGACCGGCAACTGACCCGCAGCGGCAACTACGGTATCGGCCACCAGCAGGAACAGCTCGGTGACCGTCAGACCTTCACCTTCAAGCACTCGCTGTTCGGCCTCGACAGCCAGACCCTGACCGGCGTCGACTACAACCGCATCCGCTTCCACATGAAGAGCAACTCGCCCTTCACAGACAGCGTGAGCAACGGTCAGCCGGTGGATCTGTACCATCCGGCCCCGGGCGACTTCGCCAGCAACAGCCCTTACCGCGATCAATTCAAGACCACCACCAAGCAGATGTCGGTGTTCGCCGAAAACCGCCTGCAGCTCAGCGAGCGCTGGTCCCTGGTGACCGGTGTGCGCCGCGACTACGCACATATCGATCGCGATGACTTGAAGGACGGCAGCCAGAGCGACAAGACCCTGACCGGCAATAACTGGAAGGCCGGGCTGGTGTTCGCCGTCACTCCGGACACCTCCCTCTACGGTCAGTACTCCACCAGCACCGACGGCGTCGGCGGACTGATTTCCCTGAGCAAGAGCCAGCAGCAATTCGACCTGTCCAGCGCCAAGCAGAGCGAGATCGGTCTCAAGCAGGCGTTCTGGGACCAGCGTGGCGAATGGACGTTGGCCGCCTACCACATCGTCAAGAAGAAGCTGTTGACCGATGTTCCAGGCGAACCGAACCAGAAACAGCAAGTGGGCCAACAATCCTCCAACGGCCTGGAAGCCAGCCTGGACCTGCAACTGCCCCACGCCTGGCAACTGCAAGCCAACGCCGCCATCGTTCGCGCCCAGTACGACGACTTCCAGCAGGACGTCAACGGCGTGCAAGTCTCCCGCGACGGCAATCGCCCGGTGGACGTGCCGCGCCGCACGGCCAACCTGTGGCTGAGCAAAGCCATCAACGATGACCTGCGGGCCGGCGCCGGGGTGCGCTACGTGGACGCACGCTACGCCGACATGGCCAACCGCAATGAGTTGCCCAGCTACACCGTGGTCGATGCCAACCTGTCGTGGAAAGCACTGCCCAACACCACTCTGGGCCTGCAATTGAACAACCTGTTTGACCGCCAGTACGCACAAAGCCAATACAATGACGGCCAGCAATGGATACTCGGCGAGCCACGCTCGTTCTTCGTCACCGCTGACTACACCTTCTAACCCCTCCTGACGCTACGGCGCGGGGATCACACGGACACGGCATGACCTCGCTGAACCTCACCAACCTGGCCTGGACACCCCTGGGCCAGGGTCACTGCCATCACCAGTTCCAACTGCGTGAAGCCAGCCTGCAAGTGGCGGCCGGCGAGTTCGTTGGCCTGATCGGGCCCAACGGCAGCGGCAAGACCAGCCTGCTGCGCTGCGCCTATCGCTTCAGCAAGCCGCAGCAGGGTGAGGTGCAGCTTGAGCATCAGAATGTGTGGAAGCAATCTCCACGCTGGTGCGCGCAACGCATCGCTGTGGTGCTCCAGGAATTCCCCGACGCCTTCGGCCTGACGGTGGAGGAAGTGGTCGCCATGGGCCGCACGCCCCACAAGGGCCTGTTCGATGCAGACACTCAGGAAGACCGCAGCATCGCTCGCGAGGCCCTGGAGTCGGTGGGCCTGCTGGGCTTCGAGGACCATGCTTTCGCCACCTTGTCGGGGGGAGAGAAACAGCGGGTGATCCTGGCCCGGGCCCTGGCCCAGCGGCCGCAACTGCTGATCCTCGACGAACCGACCAACCACCTCGACCCGCGCTACCAGCTGGAGCTGTTGCAGCGGGTCAAGCGCCTGGGCATCGGCACCCTGGCCAGCATCCACGACCTGAACCTGGCCGCGGCTTTCTGCGACCGGCTGTATGTCCTCGATCACGGGCGCATCGTTGCCAGCGGCCCTCCCAGCGAAGTGCTCACCGTCGAGCTGCTGCGCAATGTCTTCGGGGTCGAGGCACTGATCGACTCCCACCCCCTGTCCGGCTACCCACGAATCACCTGGATCACTCAACCATGACCTTGCGCTCCCTGCTCCGCTCCGGCCTCGCCCTGACCCTGTCGCTGGCCACTGCCCAAGCCTTCGCCGCGGCCACTCACTACCCGCTGACCCTCACCAGCTGCAACCGCGAAGTGACCTTCAAGCAAGCGCCGCAACACGCCCTCAGCCATGACATCAACATGACCCAGATGATGCTGGCCCTGGGGCTCAAGTCGCGGATGGTGGGCTACAGCGGCGTCAGTGGCTGGAAGGCCGTGACCCCGCAAATGAGCACGCTGCTGGACGGCCTGCCGGAGCTGGCAGCCAAGTACCCTTCAGTGGAAACCCTGCTCAACGCCAACGTCGACTTCCTGTTCGCCGGCTGGGACTACGGCATGCGCGTCGGCGGCGACCTGACCCCGCAAACCCTGGCGCCCCTGGGGATCAACGTCTACGAGCTGACCGAGTCCTGCGCCTTCGTCATGAAGCGCCCGGCAGCCAGCCTTGAGGACACCTACAACGACCTGCGCAACCTGGGGCGGATCTTCGACGTGCAGGACCGTGCCAACGCCCTGATCGCTCAGATGCAGGAGCAGGTCGCCGAAGTACAGAAGGACCTGCCCCAGGACAAGCCTCGGGTGTTCCTCTATGACAGCGGCGAAGACCGGGCCATGACCTCGGGCCGCCTGGGCATGCCCCAGGCCCTGATCGATGCCGCCGGAGGGCGCAACATTCTCGATGACGTCGAGGCCAGCTGGACCCGGATCAACTGGGAGACCGTGGTCGAGCGCAACCCGCAAGTGATCGTCATCGTCGACTACAGCGAAGTCACGGCCGAGCAAAAGCAGCAGTTCCTGCTGAACAACCAGGCCCTGCAAGGAGTCGACGCGATCAAGAACCAGCGCTTCATCGTCATTCCCTATGTGCAGGCCACCCCGGGCATCGACAACGTGCTGGCCGTGGAAACCCTGGCCAAGGGTTTCCACGGCGAATGATCAAAAGTCGTTATGCCTGGCTGTTGCTGACCCTCGCCGCCCTGCTGCTGGTGTCCTGTGTGCTGTCCCTGGGGTTTGGCCCGGCGCGGGTGCCGGCGGATGTGGTCTGGCGGATTCTCCTGCACAAGGCCCTGGGCCTGGGAACAGTGGACTGGAGCCCGGGCCAGGAGCATATCGTCTGGCTGATCCGCGTCCCGCGCATGCTCCTGGGGGCTCTGGTAGGCGCCGGGCTGGCGCTGATCGGCGCGGTGCTGCAAGCGGTGACCCGCAACCCACTGGCCGACCCGCACCTGCTGGGGGTGACCTCCGGCGCCACCCTCGGCGCGGTGATCGTGGTGCTGCACCTGGGGCAAGTCATCGGGCTGCTGACCCTGCCCCTGGCGGCCTTTGTCGGCGCCCTGGCGAGCATGGTCCTGGTGCTGGGCATTGCCGCTCGCAACGGCCGGCTCGACAGTGACCGACTGCTGCTGTGCGGCGTGGCGGTGTCCTTCGTGATGATGGCGGTGGCCAACCTGCTGCTGTTCATGGGCGACCACCGGGCCAGCTCCGCGGTGATGTTCTGGATGCTCGGCGGCCTGGGGCTGGCGCGCTGGGAACTGCTGGCGATTCCTGCCGCCAGCGTGCTGCTGGGGCTGGTGTTGCTACTGGGCATGGCCCGGCCGCTGAATGCCTTGATGGCCGGGGAGCAGACTGCCGTGACCCTGGGTCTGAACGCACGCAACGTACGCTTCAAGGTGTTCCTGATCGCCTCCCTGATGACCGGGGTGCTGGTGTCCATCAGTGGCTCCATCGGTTTTGTCGGGCTGATGGTGCCGCACATTGCCCGGCGCCTGGTGGGCGCCGAGCACCGTCGGCTGCTGCCGGCGTGCGTGCTGCTGGGTAGCCTGTTCCTGGTCTGGGTCGATGTCGCTGCCCGCACCCTGATTGCCCCCGAGGATCTGCCCATCGGTGTGGCCACCGCGGCCATTGGCGGGGTGTTCTTCATCGGCCTGATGCGCCGCCGCTGACTGTGCCCGCCTCTGTAGGAGCCGGCTTGCCGGCGAAGGCGCCCGTGAGCCTTGTGCCAGGTTCGAGGGCCTCTTCGCTGGCAAGCCAGCTCCTACAAACGTCGCCCTTGCTTTAAGATCGCGCGCTTCGATCTCTCAGGATGAGTCTCATGTTCAGAACCGCACTCTTGGCCGTGCTGCTCGGCACCTCCCTTGGCGCCCAGGCCGGCACCTCGGTCGACGTCTCGAAAATCTACGGCAACATCCAGATCGTCAACAGCTTCCCCGACTACAAGGTCAAGGTGGTGAACTCCTTTCCCGATCTGAAGGTGAAGCAGGTCAACTCCTTTCCCGACTCGGCGGGCAAATGGAAGATCGTCAACAGTTTTCCCGATTACAAGATCCAGATCGTCGACTCCTTTCCGGACTTCACCATCAAATATGTCGACTCCTTCCCCGGCGTGAATTGAAGCTCCCCTGCGATCACGGCTGCCGCTCTGCGGCAGCACCACAATGACGCATCCTCGCGCACCACGCCCTAGCCCAGGCCTCGTCTTGGGGCATCACCTCTCCCGCCGTCGCAGTTAAAGCGACGTTTTCATGCCCTGCGCCGACTCGGCACATCCCTTGCAAAACAGCCCTTCAGTACAGGCGGAGTGAAAACTGCTGCGTTAGCCAAGGTTTTCACTGCGCCTGTGAAGTCCGCATCTGCCACCTGAAAAAAATCAAAAGTTCATGGAGATCGCACAATGAAGCGTCGTAGTTTGCTCAAGGCTTTCACTCTCTCGGCAAGCATTGCCGCGATGGGCATGACCTGGACCGTCCAGGCCGCCGAGACCATCAAGGTCGGTATCCTGCATTCCCTGTCGGGGACCATGGCGATCTCTGAAACCTCGCTCAAAGACATGGCGCTGATGACCATTGACGAGATCAACGCCAAGGGCGGGGTCAACGGCAAGCTGCTGGAACCCGTGGTGGTGGACCCGGCCTCCAACTGGCCGCTGTTCGCCGAAAAGGGCCGGCAGTTGCTGACCCAGGACAAGGTGGCGGTGGTGTTCGGCTGCTGGACTTCGGTGTCGCGCAAATCGGTGCTGCCGGTATTCGAAGAGCTCAACGGCCTGTTGTTCTACCCGGTGCAGTACGAAGGCGAAGAAATGTCGCCCAACGTCTTCTACACCGGCGCTGCGCCGAACCAGCAAGCGATCCCGGCGGTGGAATACCTGATGAGCGAGGACGGCGGCAGCGCCAAGCGCTTCTTCCTCCTGGGCACCGACTACGTCTACCCGCGCACCACCAACAAGATCCTGCGCTCGTTCCTGCACTCCAAGGGCGTGGCGGACAAGGACATCGAAGAGGTCTACACCCCCTTCGGCCACGCCGACTATCAAACCATCGTCGCCAACATCAAGAAGTTCTCCGCCGGCGGCAAGACCGCAGTGATCTCCACGGTCAACGGCGATTCCAACGTGCCCTTCTACAAGGAGCTGGCCAACCAGGGCCTGAAGGCCACCGACGTGCCGGTGGTGGCGTTCTCCGTGGGCGAGGAAGAATTGCGCGGCATCGACACCAAGCCACTGGTGGGCAACCTGGCGGCGTGGAACTACTTCGAATCGGTGGATAACCCGGTGAACCAGAAGTTCGTCGCCGCCTGGAAAGCCTACGCCAAGGCCAAGAACCTGCCGGGTGCGGACAAGGCCGTGACCAACGACCCGATGGAAGCCACCTACGTCGGTATCCACATGTGGGCCCAGGCAGTGGAGAAAGCCAAGTCCACCGATGTCGACAAGGTCCGTGAGGCGCTGGCCGGGCAGACCTTCGCCGCACCGTCGGGCTACACCCTGACCATGGACAAGACCAACCACCACCTGCACAAGCCGGTGATGATCGGCGAGATCCAGCCGGACGGTCAGTTCAACGTGGTCTGGCAGACCGAAGGCCCGATCCGCGCCCAGCCCTGGAGCCCCTTCATCCCGGGCAACGACAAAAAGCCGGACTACGCGGTCAAGAGCAACTGATCCGAACCTGACGCCTTTCCTGCAGGAGCGAGCTTGCTCGCGATGAGGTCCGTTGGACCTGCAACGAAAACCGCCCGGCTGGCCGCTGCGCGGATCGCGAGCAAGCTCGCTCCTACAGGTTACCCAGGCGCTTTCAAGGACATCGATATGCCCACTGCCCTTTACCGTTTCATCCTCGCCTGCCTGCTGTTGCTGCCATGGGCGGCCCAAGCCGGTGATGCCGAAGACTTCGTCACGGCCAATCCCACGCAACAGGCCCAGCTTCTGGAAAGCTGGGCCGCGCAGCCCGATCCGGCGCGCATCGAACTGCTCAACGCCCTGCAACAGGGCCAGTTGAGTATCGCCGGTGAAAGCAAAACCCTGCGCCTGAACAACCGCCTGCGGGGCCTGATCGACACCGCACTGGCCAGCCATCAATTGCTCGCCGCCGATGCCGGCAGCCGACTCGATGCCGCCCGGCAACTGCAGAAAAGCGCCAAGCCGGCGCAATTGAAATTCCTCGATGCCCAGCTGGCAGCCGAGCAAGACCCCGGCGTGCACGACGCCCTGAGCCTGGCCCTGGCCAACCTGCAATTGGTGGACAGCGACCCGGCAGTACGTCTGGCCGCCGTGCGCCTGCTGGGGGAAACCGGCGACCCGCTGGCCCGCACCCGCCTCGAAGGCTTGCTCGAACCCGGTGTCGAGGCCGATGCCAACGTGCGCACCGCCGCCGAAACCAGCCTGGCCCAGGTCAAGCGCAAGCTGCTGGTGGGTGAAGTCCTCGGCCAGGCCTTCAGCGGCTTGTCCCTGGGTTCGATCCTGCTGCTTGCGGCCCTGGGCCTGGCCATCACCTTCGGCCTGCTGGGGGTGATCAACATGGCCCACGGCGAGATGCTGATGCTCGGCGCCTACGCCACCTACGTGGTGCAATTGCTGTTCCAGCGCTACGCCCCGCAAGCCATCGAGTACTACCCGCTGCTGGCACTGCCGGTGGCGTTCTTCGTCACCGCCGGGATCGGCATGGCCCTGGAGCGCACGGTGATCCGTCATCTCTATGGCCGGCCCCTGGAAACCCTGCTGGCCACCTGGGGCATCAGCCTGATGCTGATCCAACTGGTGCGCCTGCTGTTCGGCGCGCAGAACGTCGAGGTGGCGAACCCGGCCTGGCTCTCCGGCGGCATCCAGGTATTGCCCAATCTGGTACTGCCCTACAACCGCATCGTGATCATCGCCTTCGCGCTGTTCGTTGTCGTGCTCACCTGGCTGCTGCTGAACAAGACCCGCCTGGGCCTGAACGTGCGTGCAGTAACCCAGAACCGCAACATGGCCGCCTGCTGCGGCGTGCCCACCGGGCGCGTGGACATGCTCGCCTTCGGTCTCGGCTCGGGCATCGCCGGCCTCGGTGGCGTGGCCCTGAGCCAAGTCGGCAACGTCGGCCCGGACCTCGGTCAGAGCTACATCATCGACTCGTTCCTGGTGGTGGTGCTCGGCGGGGTCGGGCAACTGGCCGGCAGTGTGCTGGCGGCCTTTGGTCTGGGGGTGGCGAACAAGATCCTCGAACCGCAGATCGGCGCCGTGTTGGGCAAGATCCTCATCCTGGCGCTGATCATTCTGTTTATCCAGAAACGCCCGCAAGGACTCTTCGCATTGAAAGGACGGGTGATCGACTGATGAATCAACCACTGCTGATTACCGCCAGCCAGAAAGCCGGGCCCAAGGTCACGATCGCGGTCGGCGCGCTGCTGCTCCTGGTGCTGCTGGCGTTGCCGCTGTTGTCACTGCTGCCGGCGGGCAACCCGCTGCAGGTCTCGGCCTACACCCTGACCCTGGTGGGCAAGATTCTCTGCTACGCCATTGTCGCCCTGGCCCTGGATCTGGTCTGGGGCTATGCCGGACTGCTGTCCCTGGGCCACGGCCTGTTCTTCGCCCTGGGCGGCTACGCCATGGGCATGTACCTGATGCGCCAGGCCGCCGGAGACGGCCTGCCGGCGTTCATGACCTTCCTTTCGTGGAGCGAGCTGCCCTGGTACTGGACCGGCACCAGCCACTTCCTCTGGGCCCTGTGCCTGGTGGTGCTGGCGCCGGGTCTGCTGGCCCTGGTGTTCGGTTTCTTCGCCTTCCGCTCACGGATCAAGGGCGTGTACTTCTCGATCATGACCCAGGCCCTGACGTTTGCCGGGATGCTGCTGTTCTTTCGCAACGAGACCGGTTTTGGCGGCAACAACGGCTTCACCAACTTCCGCAGCATCCTGGGTTTCGGCATCACCGAACCCGGCACCCGCGCGGCGCTGTTCCTGGCCACGGTGCTGCTACTGGTGGCCAGCCTGTACCTGGGCTGGCGCCTGGCCCGGAGTAAGTTCGGCCGGGTGCTGACCGCCCTGCGCGATGCCGAAAACCGCCTGATGTTCTGCGGCTATGACCCGCGTGGCTTCAAGCTGTTCGTCTGGGTCTTGAGCGCCGTGCTGTGCGGCTTGGCTGGCGCGCTGTATGTGCCCCAGGTGGGCATCATCAACCCCAGCGAAATGTCCCCCACCAACTCCATCGAAGCCGCCGTGTGGGTAGCCCTGGGCGGACGCGGCACGCTGATCGGACCGCTGCTGGGAGCCGGGCTGGTGAACGGCATGAAGAGCTGGTTCACCGTGGCCTTCCCCGAATACTGGCTGTTCTTCCTCGGCGCCCTGTTCATCGTGGTGACCCTGTACCTGCCCAAGGGCGTGATCGGCCTGCTGAAGAAACGAGGTGAGCAATGAGAGTCACAGCGACCGCGGATTTCATGCTCGAACCCATCCTCGAACCCAACAAGGACCAGGGCAGCAGCCGCGACGCCATCGGCCTCGGGCACGCTGCCGGCAAGGGCCTCAACACCCGCCACGGCACCATCCTGACCCTGGAAGACATCAGCGTCAGCTTCGACGGTTTCAAGGCCCTCAACGACCTCAACCTGTACATCGGCGTCGGCGAGCTGCGCTGCATCATCGGCCCCAACGGCGCCGGCAAGACCACCCTGATGGACGTGATCACCGGCAAGACCCGCCCCACCCAGGGCAAGGCCTGGTTCGGCGAAACCCTGGACCTGACCCAGATGAGCGAAGTGCAGATCGCCCAGGCCGGGATCGGCCGCAAGTTCCAGAAGCCCACGGTGTTCGAGGCCCTGAGCGTGTTCGAGAACCTGGAGCTGGCGCAGAAGACCGACAAGTCGGTGTGGGCCAGCCTCGGGGCGCGCCTGAACGGTGAGCAGAAGGACCGCATCGCCCAAGTGCTGGAGACCATTCGCCTGAGCCCTTCGGCCCAACGCCAGGCGGGCTTGCTGTCCCACGGTCAGAAACAGTTCCTGGAGATCGGCATGCTGCTGATGCAAGACCCGCAACTGCTGTTGCTGGACGAGCCGGTGGCGGGCATGACCGACGCCGAGACCGAGTTCACCGCCGAGCTGTTCAAGACCCTGGCGGGCAAGCACTCGTTGATGGTGGTGGAACACGACATGGGCTTTGTCGGCTCGATTGCCGACCACGTCACCGTGCTGCACCAGGGCAGCGTACTGGCCGAAGGGTCCCTGGAGCAGGTGCAGGAAAACGAACGGGTGATCGAGGTGTACCTCGGCCGTTAGCGCAACCGCCGCTCGCCGGCAGCCGGCTCCTACCCGCTCCCGTAGGAGCTGGGTTGCCAGCGAAGACCACCCCGCAATCCCCACAAAATTCGAGTACCCGACCATGCTCCAAGTCGACAAGCTGCACCAATACTACGGCGGTAGCCACATCCTGCGCGGCCTGAGCTTCGAAGCCCGGATCGGCGAAGTCACCTGCCTGCTGGGGCGCAACGGCGTGGGCAAGACCACCCTGCTCAAATGCCTGATGGGCCTGCTGCCGGCCAAGGAAGGCGCGGTCAACTGGGAGGGTCGGAGCATCACCGGCTACAAGCCCCATCAGCGCGTCCACGCCGGGATCGCCTACGTGCCCCAGGGCCGGGAAATCTTCGGCCGCCTGACTGTGGAAGAAAACCTGCTGATGGGCCTGTCCCGCTTCCCCGGCTCCCAGGCCAGGGAAGTACCGGCCTTCATCTACGAACTGTTCCCGGTGCTGTTGCAGATGAAGCAGCGCCGTGGCGGCGACCTCTCCGGCGGCCAGCAGCAACAACTGGCCATCGGTCGCGCCCTGGCCAGCCGCCCCCGGCTGCTGATCCTCGATGAGCCCACCGAAGGCATCCAGCCCTCGGTGATCAAGGAGATCGGCGCGGTGATCAAGAAACTCGCGGCCCAGGGCGATATGGCGATTCTGCTGGTGGAGCAGTTCTACGACTTCGCCGCCGAACTGGCCGACCAGTATCTGGTGATGTCCCGGGGCGAAATCGTCCAGCAGGGCCGTGGGGAAAATATGCAGGCAGAAGGTGTACGCGGCCTGGTTACGATCTAATCTGTAGCCTCCTAACGATAACGACCCAGCATGAACTCACCTGCCGTCACCTCCCTGTTCACCCCCAGCTGGCACGCCGAGCTGGAGCTGGCCTACGCCCGTTTCGGCGCCACCACGCGCCCGGTTCTGCGTCGCCACCTGGGCCCGCTGCGGGTGCAGAAGCACCTGTACGCCGAGGGCCCCGAGGTGTGCCAGCACATCATCGTCCACCCACCCGGCGGCATCGCCGGCGGCGACCGGCTGGCCATCAGTGCCCGGGTCGACCACGGCGCCTGGGCACAGCTGACCAGCCCCGGTGCCGCCAAGTGGTACCGCGCCACCGGCCCTGCCAGCCAGACCCTGAGGCTGCAAGTGGCACCGGGGGCGACCCTGGAATGGCTGCCCCAGGAAACCATTGTCTTCAGCGCCGCCCAGGCCGAACTGACCACCCTGGTCGAACTGCAAGGCGATGCCCGGCTGTTCTACTGGGACATCGTGGCCCTGGGACGCCCGGCCAGTGGCGAGCGCTTCGAGCAAGGGCACTTCCAGGCGCACCTGGACATCCGTCGCGACGGCCGGCCGCTCTGGCATGAACGCCAGCGCATCAATGGCGGCGACGGCCTGCTGGATTCCCCCATCGGCCTGGACGGCCAGCCGGTGTTCGCCACTTTGCTGGTGACCGGTGAAATCGACAGCGAACTGCTGGAGCGCTGCCGCGCCCTGGCGCACCCGGTACGCGGCGACCTGAGCCAACTGCCAGGCCTGCTGGTGGCCCGCTGCCTGGCCAGTGAAGCCCTGCAGGCCCGGGCCTGGCTGATCGACCTGTGGCGTCTGCTGCGCCCGGCGCTGCTGGGCCGCGAGGCTGTGCCACCGAGGATCTGGAACACCTGATGCCGACTCTCTTTTTTAACTGCCCAACAACGGATTGATCACGATGGACCTGACCCCACGCGAAAAAGACAAGCTGCTGATCTTCACCGCCGGCCTGGTGGCCGAGCGGCGACTGGCTCGCGGCCTCAAGCTCAATTACCCGGAGGCCATGGCCTATATTTCCGCGGCGCTGCTCGAAGGTGCCCGGGATGGCCAGACCGTGGCAGAACTGATGCACTACGGCACCACCCTGCTCAGCCGTGAACAGGTGATGGAAGGCATCCCGGAGATGATCCCGGAGATCCAGGTCGAGGCCACCTTCCCCGACGGCACCAAGCTGGTCACTGTCCATCAACCCATCGCCTGAGGCCGCGCCATGACCTATCGCATCCGCGACGCGTTGCACGCCGACCTGCCGGCGATCCGCGACATCTACAACGACGCCGTGGTCAATACCACGGCGATCTGGAACGACTCGCCGGTGGACCTGGGCAACCGCCAGGCCTGGTTCAGTGCGCGCCAGGCCCAGGGCTACCCGATCCTGGTGATCGTCAACGCCGAGGAGCAGGTGCTCGGCTACGCTTCCTTCGGCGACTGGCGGCCCTTCGACGGCTTTCGCCACACCGTGGAACATTCGGTCTATGTACGCAGCGACCAGCGCGGCAACGGCCTGGGTCCACAGCTGATGGCGGTGCTGCTGGAACGCGCCCGTGGCTGTGACAAGCACGTGATGGTGGCCGCCATCGAAAGCGCCAACACCGCCTCGGTCCGCCTGCACCAGCGCCTGGGCTTTATCAGCACCGGACAGATGCCCCAGGTGGGCACCAAGTTCGGGCGCTGGCTGGACCTGACCTTCATGCAGCTGATTCTCAACCCCGGGGCACAACCGCCCGCCCCTCACAAGGAGTGACCTCTCGATGAACGCCGCCCAACTGCGCCGAGTCCATGGAGAAAGCTTTGCCCATTACCGTCAAGGATTGATCGACCTGCTGCTGGATTCGGTGCACCACGGCGCGTCCATCGGCTTCATGGCCGATCTGGACGACAGCCAGGCCCGGGACTACCTCGGCAGCGTGCAGGCCGGGGTCGAGGACGGCAGCCTGATGCTGTGGGTGGTGGTTCACGATGAGAAGGTCCTGGCCAGCGTGCAACTGGCGCTGTGCATGAAGGCCAATGGGCGCAACCGCGCCGAGGTGCAAAAGCTTCAGGTGCTGCACAGCGCCCGGCGCCGTGGCCTGGGCCAGCAATTGATGAACGCCCTGGAACAGGCCGCCCGCCAGCACAAGCGCGGGCTGCTGTACCTGGACACCGAGGCAGGCTCGGCGGCCGAGGACTTCTACCGTTCCCTGGGCTACACCCGGGTCGGCGAACTGCCCAACTACTGCCAGAGCCCGGACGGCACCTATACCCCCACCGCCATCTACTTCAAGACCCTGGGACAACCCCTATGATTCCTGGCCAATACCAGATCCAGCCTGGCGAGATCGAACTCAATGCCGGGCGCCGCACCTTGACCCTCAGCGTGGCCAACAGTGGCGACCGGCCGATCCAGGTCGGCTCCCACTATCACTTTTTCGAAACCAACGACGCCCTGACCTTCGACCGCGCCGCCAGCCGCGGCATGCGCCTGAACATTGCCGCCGGTACCGCCGTGCGCTTCGAACCGGGACAGACCCGGGAGGTGGAACTGGTGGATCTGGCCGGCAAGCGCCGGGTGTTCGGTTTTGCCGGACGCATCATGGGCGACCTCTGACCCCTCGACCCTAAGCGCGTAGGAGCCGGCATGCTGGCGAATGCGGTCTTTCGGGCCCCTTCGCCGGCAAGCCGGCTCCTACAAGACCTGTTTCTGTAAGGAGCTGCGATGAAGATTTCCCGTGAGGCCTATGCCGATATGTTCGGCCCTACCGTGGGCGACAAGGTGCGGCTGGCCGATACCGAGCTGTGGATCGAAGTGGAGAAGGACTTCACCACCTACGGCGAAGAAGTGAAGTTCGGCGGTGGCAAGGTGATCCGCGACGGCATGGGCCAGAGCCAGCTGCTGGCATGCGATGTGGTGGACACCCTGATCACCAACGCGCTGATCATCGATCACTGGGGCATCGTCAAGGCTGACGTCGGTTTGAAGGACGGGCGCATCGCCGCCATCGGCAAGGCCGGCAACCCGGATATCCAGCCCGATGTGACCATCGCCATCGGCGCCAGCACCGAGGTCATCGCTGGTGAAGGCATGATCCTCACCGCCGGCGGCGTCGACACCCATATCCACTTCATCTGCCCGCAGCAGATCGAAGAGGCGCTGATGAGCGGCGTCACCACCATGATCGGCGGCGGCACCGGGCCGGCCACCGGGACCAACGCCACCACCTGCACCTCCGGGCCTTGGCACATGGCGCGCATGCTCCAGGCCGCGGACGCCTTCCCGATGAACATCGGCTTTACCGGCAAGGGCAACGCCAGCCTGCCGGAGCCCTTGATCGAGCAGGTCAAGGCGGGGGCCATCGGCCTCAAGCTGCACGAGGACTGGGGCAGCACCCCGGCCAGCATCGACAACTGCCTGAGCGTGGCCGATGAGTACGACGTGCAGGTGGCGATCCACACCGACACCCTGAACGAATCCGGCTTCGTCGAAACCACCCTCGGCGCCTTCAAGGGGCGGACCATCCACACCTACCACACCGAAGGTGCCGGCGGCGGCCATGCCCCGGACATCATCAAGGCCTGCGGCTTCGCCAATGTGCTGCCCAGCTCCACCAACCCGACCCGGCCCTTCACCCGCAACACCATCGACGAACACCTGGACATGCTCATGGTCTGCCACCATCTGGACCCGAGCATCGCCGAGGACGTGGCCTTCGCCGAGAGCCGCATCCGCCGGGAAACCATCGCCGCCGAAGACATCCTCCATGACCTGGGAGCGTTTTCGATGATCAGCTCCGACAGCCAGGCCATGGGCCGGGTCGGCGAAGTGGTGACCCGCACCTGGCAGACCGCCGACAAGATGCACCGCCAGCGCGGCCCGCTGCCGGGAGACGGCCCGGGCAACAGCAACTTCCGGGTCAAGCGCTACATCGCCAAGTACACCATCAACCCGGCCATCACCCACGGCATCAGCCATGAGGTGGGCTCCATCGAGGTGGGCAAATGGGCCGATCTGGTGCTTTGGCGCCCGGCCTTCTTCGGGGTCAAGCCGACCCTGATCCTCAAGGGCGGGGCCATTGCCGCCAGCCTGATGGGCGACGCCAATGCCTCGATCCCGACCCCGCAGCCGGTGCACTACCGGCCGATGTTCGCCAGTTACGGCGGCAGCCGCCACGCCACCAGCCTGACCTTTATCAGCCAGGCCGCACTGGACGCCGGCGTACCGGAGCAATTGGGGCTGAAGAAGCGCATCGCCGTGGTCAAGGGCTGTCGCAAGGTGCAAAAGAGTGACCTGATCCACAACGACTACCTGCCGGATATCGAAGTCGACCCGCAGACTTATCAGGTCAAGGCCGATGGTGTCCTGCTGTGGTGCGAACCGGCGGATGTGCTGCCCATGGCCCAGCGTTACTTCCTGTTCTGAGGCGCGTCCGGCCGCTGGGCAGGCCCGGTGTTGAAGCCGCGGATAAGGCGCTAAGATGCGTGTCGGTTTTCCACTCTCTGCCCAGTAAGGTGCCCGGCTATGCGCCTGTCCGATTTCATCGTGCAGCACGTTGATCGAATCGTTGATGAATGGGAACAATTTGCCAGGACCCTGGCCGCGGACACCCTGACCCGCAGCGACCTGCGGGATCACGCCACCTCGATCCTGCTGGCCGCCGCCCGGGACATGCGCATCACCCAGAGCCCGGGTGAGCAGTTGGCCAAGGCCAGGGGCGAAGGCCCGGAGAAATCCCCCAGCCTGGATGAGGCCGCCGCCAGCCATGGCGAACTGCGTCATCACGTGGGTTTCGATCTGGTGCAGATGACGTCCGAGTTCCGCCACCTGCGGGCCTGCGTGATCCGCCTGTGGGTCGCCAGCCTGGTGACGCCGGACCTGGAACACTTGCAAGACATGATCCGTTTCAACGAGGCCATCGACGAAGCCCTGGCCGAGTCCACCTGCGCCTACGCCGAGCAGGTCAGCCGCTCACGGGACATCTTCCTGGCGATTCTCGGCCACGACCTGCGGGCGCCGTTGCAGGCGGTGAGCATGTCCACCGAGATGCTGGCGCGCAAAATGCCGCTGGATAGCGACGCCCAGGCCTTTGTCTCACGCATCAAGAGCGGCACCCGACACATGGGCGCCATGGTCAGCGACCTGCTGGAGTTCGTCCGCAGTCGCCTGGGCAATGGCCTGCCCATCGATCCGGCGCCCATGGACCTGGCCAGCGCCGCCAAGGCTGCCATGGACGAAGCCTGCGCCGGGCAACCCGATTGCACGCCGTTACTGAGCTTCGAGGGTGACAGCCATGGCATCTGGGACCGGGGACGTATCGAACAGATGCTGCAGAACCTGATCGGCAACGCCCTGCAGCACGGCAGCAACCGCCGTACCGTGACCGTGACCATTACCGGCGGTGCGGAACAGGTGCTGTTGACCGTGCACAATTACGGCCCGCCGATTCCCAAGGAAGCCCTGGGCACCCTGTTCGATCCTTTGGTGCGCAGTGCCGATGAGGAACTGGGCAGTACCAGCACCAGCCTTGGCCTGGGACTGTTCATCGTCAAGGAAGTGGTGACCGCGCACCAGGGCAGCATCGAAGTCAGCTCCAACGAGAGCGACGGCACCACCTTCGCCGTGATCCTGCCGCGCGTCTCCCGCGCCACCTCGTAGGAGCTGGCTTGCCAGCGAAGGCGTCAGCCCGGATTGCGCAAGGCCCAGGGGCCTCTTCGCCGGCAAGCCGGCTCCTGCGCAGTGAGGCGGATCAATCCAGCAGCAGGCGGCCCAGGCGCTGCTTGAGCATCTGATTCTCGGCCCGCAGTTGCCGCACTTCGTCCAGTAGGTCCAACGCCAGGGCAACGCCTTCCCACTCCAGGTCCAGGTCGCGGCGCAACTTCGCCGCACGCTTGGCCAGGGCCAGTTCGACATCGTTGAAACGCCAGTCCTTGGGCGCCGTCCCCTGAGGTTCGAGGATGCCGTGTTCGACGATTTCGATCACGTAGGCCGCCGACAGGTCGGCCACTTCACAGAACTCTTCCATGTCCAGCTGAACGATCAGGGTGCTCATGATCAGCGCCTCCTAGTGTCGAATCAGAAATTTTCCCGAGGGTCGAACGCGGCCTTCTTCGCCAGCTCCTGCCACAACGCCTTGACGTCGTCGCCGGTCTGCTTGGGCATCACGGCCTTGAGCTGGACGAACAGGTAGCCACGCTGGCCGGCCTTGTTCAGCAGGCCATGACCCTTGGCGCGCATGCGCTGGCCGTTCTGGCTGCCGGCCGGGACCTTGAGGTTGATCTTGCCGGTCAGGGTCGGTACCGCCACCTCGGTGCCCAGCGCCAGCTCCCAAGGGGCCAGCGGCAGGGTGATGATCAGGTTCTCGTCCTCCACATCGAACTTCGGATGGGGCGCAAAGCGAATGGTCAGGTACAGGTCGCCATTGGCTCCGCCGCCAACGCCCGGTGCACCCTGGCCCTTGAGGCGGATGCGTTCGCCGTCGGTGACCCCGGCTGGAATCTTCACGTTCAGGCTTTTGCTGGTATTGCTCACATGCTGGCCGGCAGCGTTGTACTGCGGCACCTGGAAGCTGATCTTCTTCGACTCGGTCGACAGGGTTTCTTCAAGAAAGATCGGCAGTTCCATTTCCACATCCTGTCCACGACGACCGCTGCTGCGGCGCTGTTCCGGGCCGCCGAATCCTGGCCCCCGGTTACCAAAGATCGAACTGAAGAAGTCCGAGAAGTCCCCACCGTCACCGCCACCAAAGCCACCACGGCTCTGCCAGCCCGGAGGCCCCTGGAACGGCTGGCCATGCTGGCCGTACTTGCGCAGGTCGTCGTACTCGGCGCGCTTGTCCGCGCTTTTCAGCGCTTCATAGGCTTCCGAGGCATCCTTGAACTTGGCCTCGGCATCCTTTTCCTTACTGACGTCGGGGTGGTACTTGCGCGCCAGCTTGCGATAGGCGGCCTTGATCGCCTTGTCGTCCGCTGTCGGCTCCACGCCGAGAATCTTGTAATAGTCTTTGAAGTCCATCGAGGGAATCACCATCCGTTATCAAAGTCGCGCGGCGTGCAGCACAGCATGCTCGGTCTGGCAGCATGAGAATTGATCAATCTCAATCCTCTGACTGAACGGCGCATCAGAAGTTTATCGGCAGCCTCGGGCGGATCTTGTGATCCCAGGTGGCTGCTCGGCCCATGCCTGCAAGTTTGGGGGTCAAGGATAGTCTTTCAAGGCACAACAGGTTGCGATTTAGCAGATAGTCGGCCTTTGCAACGCGCGAGGACTGGCGTACGCTGCGCGGCCGTTTTTTTCACCGGATCCAAAGACATGAACAACGCCACCCCGGCCCGTGCCTGCGGCATTGACTTCGGTACCTCCAACTCCACCGTCGGCTGGCTGCGCCCCGGCGAGGAGACGCTGATCGCCCTGGAGGACGACAAGATCACCCTGCCTTCGGTGGTGTTCTTCAATATCGAGGAACGCCGTCCGGTGTATGGCCGCCTGGCGTTGCACGAATACCTGGAAGGCTACGAAGGCCGGCTGATGCGCTCGCTGAAAAGCCTGCTGGGCTCCAAGCTGATCAAGCACGACACCAGCGTGCTGGGCACCGCGATGCCGTTCAAGGACCTGCTGGGGCTGTTCATCGGCCAGCTCAAGAACCGTGCCGAAGCCACCGCCGGTCGGGAATTCGACGAAGTGGTACTGGGGCGTCCGGTGTTCTTCGTCGATGACGACGCCGCCGCCGACCAGGAAGCCGAAGACACCCTGGTGGAAGTGGCCCGCAAGATTGGCTTCAAGGAAGTGTCCTTCCAGTACGAACCCATCGCCGCGGCCTTCGACTACGAATCCACCATCGAACGCGAAGAACTGGTGCTGATCGTCGACATCGGCGGTGGTACCTCGGACTTCTCCCTGGTGCGCCTTTCCCCCGAGCGCCGTGGGGTCGACAACCGGCACGACGACATCCTCGCCACCGGCGGTGTGCACGTCGGCGGTACCGACTTCGACAAGCAACTGAGCCTGCAGGGCGTAATGCCACTGTTCGGCTACGGCAGCCGGATGAAGAGCGGCGCCTACATGCCCACCAGCCACCACATGAACCTGGCGACCTGGCACACCATCAACTCGGTGTACTCGCAGAAGTCCCAGTTGGCCCTGGGCAGCATGCGCTATGACATCGAAGACACCGGCGGCATCGACCGCCTGTTCAGGCTGATCGAACAGCGCGCCGGCCACTGGCTGGCCATGGAAGTGGAAGAGACCAAGATCCAGCTGACCCACGCCGAGAACCGCCTGGTGCCCCTGGACCGGATCGAGCGCGACCTCAGTGTCGACCTGAGCCGGGCCCTGTTCGAAAGCTCCATCGACGGTCTGCTGGAGCGCATCCGCACCAGCGTCAGCCAATTGCTGAGCGACGCCAATGTCGGTGTGGGTCAGGTCGATACGGTGTTCTTCACCGGCGGTTCCAGCGGCATTCCGGCACTGCGCCAGAGCGTGGCGGCGATGCTGCCCAACGCCCGGCATGTGGAAGGCAATATCTTCGGCAGCATCGGTAGCGGCCTGGCGATTGAAGCCAGAAAGCGCTACGGCTAGGCACCCCGCGCCCGACATTGGTACCCCAGGGATGGGGAAAATTTTCGCAAGGAACCGCAACGATGAACCTGTGCAAGCTGCTGCCCCTACTGACCGCCCTGCTGCTGACCGGCTGCAAGGAAGATTTCATGTCCCTGCAGTTCGAGCAGCCGGTGGGGTATCGCGGCCAGCAGATAGATGCCAAGGTCGGCACCCTGCTGAGGGAGGCGATTGGCTCTCGCGGTATCGACCCTGAACAGATCGTGCTGGAACTGGATGAGCAGGACACTCGGGTGGTCCATCTGGCCCTCGACGGCGAATTGGGTCCTGAGCAGCGGGCGGCCCTGCGCGACCTGTTTGACCAGGTCGTCAAGGCCCGGGCGGCCAGCAGCATGGCCATCGACCTGACACTCCAGGCCCAGCCCGGCGCGGCCACCCCGCAGCCAATCCCCCTGGAGCTGGCCATCACCCCCGAGGTACAGCTGTCGGCGCGCTACCAATATCTCGACCGGGCAATAGGCCTGTTCAACCAGAGCGGGGTTCCGGTGCAGATCGTCTGCGGCATCGAGGGACAATTGAACGGCGAGCTGCCCTTCAATGGGCTGAGCGTGCAACAGATCCCCAAGCAGTCGCCGGAGCATGTCTACCTGAATTTCCGCACTCAGAATTTTAGAAGACAGACCCTGCCGGCCCTGATGCAGGTCAGGGATGCCCAACTGCGCGAGAGCATGAGCAAAGGCGAGATTCGCCTGTGGGGCGAAGAGCAGATCCCGAACGACCTGCTGCGCACCAAGCTGCAATTGTCGATTGAAATCGGCAACCTGGGCGAGCAGATGCTGGCCGCCGACTTCAGTGCCGACAGCCGCCAGGACACCTGGACCAGCGAATGCGCGAAGAAGATCGAACAGTTGGGCCGACCGTTCTCCTTCCATATCGGCTCAGGCATCGATCGCCTGCAGGCGGTGACCTATGAGGATGCCGGGCGCGATTGAGCCCGGCGAGACTCAGACCAGCCCCGCCAGCTTCAACTCGCTCTTCAGATAGGCGTAATAGATCGGCCCCGCCACCACCCCGGGCAGGCCGAACGCCGCCTCGAACACCAGCATCGCCAGCAACAGCTCCCAGGACTTGGCACTGATCTGCCCGCCAACGATCCGCGCGTTGAGGAAGTATTCCAGCTTGTGGATAAAGATCAGGTAACCCAGGGCCGCAACCGCCACCCAGATCGACAGCGACAGGCCGACGATGGTGATCAGGGTGTTGGAAATCAGGTTGCCGATCACCGGCAGCAGGCCCAGCAGGAAGGTCAGCACGATCAGAGTCTTGGTCAGCGGCAGCTTGACCCCGAACAGCGGTAGGATCAGCGCCAGAAAGACCCCGGTGAAGAAGGTGTTGAGCAGGGAGATCTTGATCTGCGCGAAGACGATGTTGCGAAACGCCTGGACCAGCAGGTGCAGGCGGTCGAACAGCGCCGCCGCCAGGGGCTTGCGCTTGGTCAGGTCGGGGATGCGCTGCAGGGCGATGATGGCCCCCAGGACCATGCCGATGAGCAAGGTCACGAACATGTGCGCCGCGTCCTTGCCCACCAGTTGCAACTCGCTCAGGTGCTTGCTGGCCCAGGCGCCGATGGCGGCCTGGAACTCGGCGGCACTGGCCGGCAGGTAGGAATCGAGGAACGGCGGCAATTGGCCACGGGCCTTGTCCACCACCACCATGAACTTGCCCAGCGAGGCGCCGGGATTCTCCGCTTCATGCAGCAGGAAACTGATGGCCCCGGCGAACAGCAGGGTCAGCAGACTGACCACCAACGTGCCAAGCAGCGCCACCGCCAGCCAACGCGCACGCCGGCCCTCGATCAGCCGCTGCAGTTGTGGAGTGAGCATATTGACCAGCTCGAACACCAACAGCCCCGCCAGCAGGCTCGGCAGCAGCCGCAACGGCAAGGCCAGCAGCAGGCCGCCAAAGATGATGATCCAACTGATGAACAACAGATGACGCTGTGAAAACGCTGGCATATAGCCTCAAGACAAACAGCGGGAAAAGACCGGCAGTCTGCCAGCCTTCACCCCGGAGGAATAGTGGCAGGCGCCCCAAGGGCATGGGCTTACAGGGTACTTGAGTGTTGTGACAGGCGAAGGTTCAGTCTGTTCTGGCCTGAGGCAGCGGGGCTGAAGGGGCCGGCAGCGGCACGTCATAGCCGCAGTAGTGCAGGCGAGAGTCCAGGCGCTGGTTTTCGTAAAGCAGAGAGGGCGCCGTGCAGCCGCTGATCCCCCGGACAACCACAGACCAGGGCAATCCCTGTAGCGCCGCAGATATACCCAAACACTTTCACTCTTTGTATTTGCTGATAAACGAATACCTGATGCCCGCGGCTTCGACGATGCTCCGCATCTCCTGCTCTTGCTCAGGTTCGCCAACAAAGAACAGCCAGACCCGAGGAAAGCGCTGATCACTCAGTGCGCCACCGACAATCGCCTTGTCCAGTGCCGGGTTGGCCCCGAACATCAGGAACCTGCCGTTGGGGCTTTGGGAAACCTTGGCGAACATGTCACGCACATTGAAGCGTTCAACACCCCCGCCGGCCACAATCACTAGACGATCGGGAAGCTGCCCATGGCTGTTGATCTGCGTGACAAGCAGTTGCAGATCCTGACGCTCACCTGAGCCACCGCTGTCCCTCTGCACCACATCAGCGACCTCAGACAGGACCTGGTCATGGTCCTTGGATACCGGCTGCGCCGCACAACCAGCCAAGGCCAGCAGCATCGCAATCCATGTCCAGCTTTTCATCTCCATCTCCTTATGCACTGTTGGCTGACGGGCTTGGCAGCAAACGCCTCCCCTTGGAACAGGCCCGAAGGTTCAAGGTGAAGGCGCCTTGAGATCGGGCAGCGGCACGTCGTAGCCGCAGTAGTGTAGGCGGGTCAACGCCAGGCGCTTGTCCGGATAGTCATCACCCCAGGGCAGATTCTGGTCAAACCGGGATTTGGCATAGGCGCAGGCGGCTGCGTTTTTTGCACGAATGTCGGCCAGTGTCGAAGCGGGTAAAGGGTGGATGGTCAAACTGCGAAACAGTGGTTCGATATAGAGTTGATCAAGATCGCCCCTTGGCTCACCGACTTTGCCACTCTGGCTGGCACTGACATAAAAGGGTATCGACAGGCCACTTTGTTTCTCCCAGCACCAGTACTCGACTTCATCGCCTTGTATGCCTACCGCGGGCAAATCGTTCACGCGGTAGAACCGATAACAGGCAAAGCCGTGGACCTGACGCTTCTCCACACTGTTTGGCGGGCGTTGGGTTCCGGGTAGCGCCATGTAAGCCAGCCGGGGCTCAAGGAACTTGTCCATTGGATAAAACAAGGTGCCGCCCAGATAGCTATTGATCGACATTGAAGCGGAAGTCGAATGGGCTTGCACGTTGCCGTAGTTGATCACTGAAGGGATCGTCACCGAGACCGAGCCCGACTCTTTTCGATATACGAAGTCCGCCACCAGTGAAGGGCATGCCGCGTTACGAAATGGGGCCGGAAGATCATAGGAAAGACGCGGGCTAACGGTCACACGCTCAGTCCCGATCTTGCACAGCAATCGGGTTTGCATGGTCTTGTTGTCATACTCCTGCGAGGAGCCGATACAGCCGACCAAAACCAGCACACTGGTTGAGACCGCCAGCCACTTCAGAATCACTTGAAGAGCTCCGCTCTACCATTTTTATCGATCAGGGTTGGCACTATGTACAGATCCTTCTGCTTTTTGAAATCCGTCTGCACTGGGCTGGTCGTGCCGCCGCAGATTTTCTGGTTCACACATAAGTAGTTGGAATGTGCACTGGTGGGTGGATCAAAGAGTGAGCCGAGACTAAAGAGAGATCCGACAAAGAGGCTCACTGGTTTGTCAGAGTTCCTGTAGTTGAAACCCAGCAAGTCTGGCACTGTATCTGTCTTGGGCAACAAACCAAAAAACACCGTCTGACCTTCAGGACGGTTGATCTGGAAGGCAATATCCCTCTCGTCGAAGCCCGCTTTCATGGCCGCATCGTAAAACTCCTTGGCCCCCACAGGTCCACCCGACGCTTGCACACCACCAATGCCTCCTGCGTCATCCTTCACCTGAAAATTCAATCCGCCCATTGCTTGCATCAGGATCAACACCCCCTGGCTGTGGGCAACAGGACTGATGACATAACCCTTCTTGATTCCATCGTCCATCACATCATGCAACTGACGGGAGATACCCGAAGGAATGATGTAACCGATAGTCTCATCCCAAAGAGACTCGATCAGATCCCCCACCAGGCCATGTGCCGGGTTATAGAAGTGCACGTATTCCGTCACACCACCCTGCATCGAACCGTTAACACCACCCTCATCCAACGAGTTCTGAATCCCGTTGATCGTGAGGACACCTGACTTTTCAAGGGCCTCGATCAGGCTTGTGGAGGACTTGTCCGGATCAACGATCGGCTTACCATCCTTGATCACGGTCTGGCCATTTTCAGTCTTGTAAACTGTGGTTTTCGCAAAAAGTATCCCGTCTCCGCGGATTACGGTGATAAGTGCCTGCGCCAGTGCACCGCCTTTGGACTCCACCCCGGGGAAAGTACCGAAGGTATAATCCGAGGCCTTGTCCATCGCCCCATTCATCAGCGCCGGTATCCAGGCCAACGGCGCCAGCAACGGGTTGTCGGCCAACTGTTTGCGACTCTCGGCATCCAGGTCACCAAACAGGTCGAACAGCGCAGTGGTGTTCTTGCCATAGTTCTCCATCCCCTTCTTCCACTTGTTCAGGGTCTGGATTGGACTACCCACCGCCTCAAGGGAAGACTGGCTGACATACAGGTCAGTGCGTTTCTCCTTGTCCTTGGTGATGGTGTACGCCTCTGACACATCACGATTCAAACCCGCAGTGGAGTCCACACCAGTCTTGGCGTCGTTGCGTACAGTGACGGTCCCGGCGCCCACGGTGGCGCGTACTTCCTGCTCACGCTCCTTGCGGTAGTCATAGCCACTGACACTCCACCCCGATGTCCCGCTGGTGCCCTTGCCCGCCAGGCTCTTGTCGGTGGTGAAAGCCACATCCTTGCCGCCAGTGGACTTGGCCCCATCACCGCCGCTCCAGCCAAAAGTGCCGCCAACATTGAGGTAGTAACTGTGCTCCTTGTCCTGGCCGGCGATATCCCGAAAGCCCAGGGTGTTGGTGTCCAGCTTGAGCTTGCCGTTGTCGGCGGCGATCAGCGCACCATCGATCTGAGTGTGATCCTCGGTGCGAATGTCCACGCCACTCTTGCCGGTAACACTGGTCTGCTCCTGCACCCAGTTGGTCTTGCCGGTGGTTTTGCCGACACCTGCCGAGCCGCTGACACTGCCACCGCCGCCGAGGCCGATACTCACGGTCACACTGAGGTCTGACTGCTTGCCGCTGACCTTGCCGGTGTCCGGTACCGAGGAGACAGTCAGGTCTCCGCCCACTCGCCCGATGACTTCGTCGCCACGCAAGGTTGCTCCGGCGATGGTCGTGTCCTTGCCGCTGCTGAAGCGCAGTTGCTCGCCTGCGTTGAGATGGGCGTTCTGTTGTTGCAGCCCTTCCCGATCGAGCTTGCCCTTGCCCATGTCGACACTGGCGTAGACCGATATGAAGTCCTTGCCGCCTATCGCCACGCCCACTTCGCCACCGCCACTGCGGCGGTTGGAGTCGCTGCTGGAGTCGTTCTGCGCGGCACGGATTTCCAGGTTATTGCCTGCCGCCAGGTCGATATCACGGCCGGTATGCACCTGGGTGCCGATCAGCGACAGGTTGTTCTCAGCCTTGAGATTCACATCCCGGCCGGCCAGCATCACTGTCGGCGTGCTGGTGCCCTGGTTGAAGCTCTCGGTGGCTTCCCCACGGCTGCCACCGACGCCGGCTCGGGCACTGCCGCCACCGCTCTGGCCGTTGATACCACCCTGGCTGCGGGTGGTCTTGCTTTCCCCGCTCACTGCGCCATGGGCCACGTCCAGCGTGACATTCTTGCCCAGCAGATTGATGTCACGGCCGGCATCGAACTGTGTACCCCGGGAGACCAGTTCGTTGCCGGCAATGGCGCTGATATCGCGCCCGGCGGTGAACGTCGAAGGCCGGTTGGACTGGGTCTCTGTGCGTGAGCTGTTAGTTTGGCTGGCCGAGCCCAAGTGAGTGGCGGCGGTGGGCCCGGAGGTGAACTGGTTGATCGAGTCAATGGTGCTCAGCACGCTGGAAGCCTTGCTGACGTTGTCATCCCCCTTGCCGGTACCTTTCAGGGCATCCATGGTATTGCCGAAGTTGTGACTGACGTTGACGGTCAAGCCGTTGCGATCACGACTCTTGCTGCGTTCCTCAAGACTCTCTTCGCGCGCGGCGTCGAGAATGATGTTGCGTCCGGCCTGCAGGTTGACATCCCGTCCGGCATCCACCGAAGAGCCGCCCTGTGCCAGATCACGCCCCGCCTTGATCGTCACATCCTGCCCGGCAAGCAGCAGGCTCGGTGCCGCGGTCTGTTCGGCATTGCGCGACTTGTCCTTGAGCCCTTCGCGCCCGAGAAATGCGGTCAGGCCATTACGGTCGCTTTCCAGGGAGAGCCCGGTACGGCTCTGGCTTTTCCAGTTGCTCTGGTCCTGGCTGTTGCTCCCGGCCAGGATGTTGACGTCGCGTCCGGCGCCGACATTCAAGTCGCCCCCGGCAGCCACGGTACTGCCAATCAGGTTCACGTCTCGCGCCGATTGCAGGGTCGCATCACGCCCGCCGCTGACCACACTGCCAACACTCTGGCTTTGCTGGTTTTCCTGCCCCGATTTTTTCGACGAAGCCACGGAGATAAAGGTGCCGGAACTGGAAAGCCCCACCTTGCTCTTGTACTTGTCGCTCTGGCTGCTGGAAGTGTTGGCAGCGTCCATCAGGTTGATGTCGCCGTTCTTGTCGATCAGCCCGGCGCGCACTTCGGCATCGCGCTTGGCTTCGATGGAACTGGCCGAAAGGTTGACGTTGGTCCCGGCGATCACCACCGCGTCATTGCCGGCACTCAGCTCGCTGCCCACCTGGGTGGTGCTGCTGGAGGTGCGGCTTTTGCCGCTTTTGTTCAGGCCAAAGCTGCCTTTCTTTTTCTGGCTGTAGGAGCTGTCGTGCTGCTCCTGGGCCGATACCAGGCTAACGTCCCGGGTGGCGCCCACCAGCAGGTCGTTGCCGGCCTTGAGCTCGCTGCCGACCACGGTGACATCGCGCCCGCCGTTGAGGCTGATGCGGCCGTCCTTGTCCTGGCTGACGTTGACCATCAGGTCGTGCCCAGCGCTGATTTGCGAGGCCACGTTGGTGGTAGAGGAGTCGGCGCTGCGGGTGGTTTTGCTTTTACCCCAAGAGCCTTTCTTCTTCTGATAGAAAGTCGAGGACTGTTCGTCCTGGGCCGAGGCGATGACCATATCGCGCTCCGCCCCCAGCGACAGGTCATGCCCGGCACTGACGTTGCTCGCGACCACGGCCAGGTCGCGTCCGGCCTTGAGCTCGAGATTGCCGCCAGTGGTCACGCTGGAGCCCAGGGTCTGCACCGTGTCATTGGTCACCAGGCCGCGACGGATAGCGTTCTGGGTAAAGGTATGGTCCTGCACCGCCAGCAGGTCGATGTCGCGACCGGCGCTGAGCTTGGCATCACCGCCGCTGGCGATCTGGCCCTTGTTGGTCAGGTCGCGTCCGGCACTCAGATCAAGCTGCTGGCGCGCACTGATCTGACCTCCCTGGTCAAGAACGGTCCGGGTACCTGCGCCATAGGCCACAGCTACCGCCGTGCGGTCATTGAGGATGTCGCCCTTGATCGCCGAGACGCTGACCTGGTTGCCGCGAATCTCCCCGGCCAGGGCATTGCGCACACTGTCCTGGGCCATCAGGCTGACGCGCTCATTGGCCTCGATCAAACCGCCCTGGTACAGATTGCCACCCGCATTGACGCTCAAGTCGTTGCTGGCGCGCAGGGTGCCGACGTTGCTCAGGTCGCCACCGGCGATCAGGGTCATGTCCCGTCCCTGCACCAGGCTGCCGCCGCGCAAGTTGCGGGTCTCGGCCTGGGCCAGGTAAAGCACCGGTACCAGAACCTTCTCGCCCTGTACCTCGCGGGTCTCCATCCACACGATGTCATGGGTCAACGAAGCCACTTGCGCGGGTGTGAGAGACACCCCGACGCTGAGGTTCAAGCGGTCCTTGGAAGCGATGGCGTTATCCATCAGGTAACGATACTGGTCATAGTCGCTGGTCAGCCCCGAAGCCAGGAAGCGCTGCCCGGTCTGGGCCAATACCGCGTCGCGAATCAAGCGGGTTTCATACAGGCCGTCGCCCAGGCGACGCCAGGTCTGGTCGGTGTTGTAGTTCAAGTGCCCGAGCATGTAGTCCGAGCTCATGAAGCGCGAGAGGTCGGTGAAGGTCGGGTTGGTTTCGATCAGGTAGCGACCCTGAGGGTTCTGACTCTTGATGAACAGGCCGTATTCCCCCTGGGGAACTCTGTAGCTCGACAACGAAGTGGGATCGACAGCCGCGAAAGGCACGCCGGAGAAGTCCACCGGCACGAAGCTGACTTGGGTCGTGCCATCCGCCGCGACCCGCTCGATACGCTGCACGTCCTTGGCCACTTGCGCCGCAGCCGCGGTGCTTTGCGCGTTGACGGTGATGGCCTGCCCGCCCACCTGGGCAAGGCTGTTCTGCAACTGCTGCCCGGTGAGCTGGGCACGGGCCTGCTCGCTCAGGGTGCCGTTTTCCAGGTTGCCGCTGACTTGCAGGTGCAGACGCTCTCCAGCCTGCAAGGTGGCGCTATAGCCGGTCTGTGTACCTGGAAGGATCACGTTGCTGCCAACCGAAGACGGGTACTGCAGCACCGCTGCCGGCAGTGGGTCTTGCTGGTCCGGCGCACGTCCGCTGTTGCGCGCGTTCCAGGCCCTGGTCTCACGCTCGGCAAAACGGTAGGCGCTTTTTTTCACCCAGGACAATGTGTAGTTGATGGCCTCGACCCGCTGATCCAGGGTCAGGCCGCGGTTGTAGAAGTTGTTGGCGGTGACAAAGGCATCACGGTTGGCGGCGATCAGGCTCAGCTGGTTCTCCACCGTATCGGCATTGATGGTCAGGTCACGGTTGGACACCAGTCGCGCGGCGGCGGAGTGCTCGCCCATGGTGTTTTGATAGGTGGTGTTGACGGTGTAGACCCCCGAGTGGTGCTTGCCTGAGCAGTCGGTGCAATTGATCGTGATATTGCGCCGGGCAATGCTCTCACTGACGGCATATTTGTCCATGGCGTTGACCAGGGTCGCCACATTGAGGTTCATATCTCCCTGGCTTTCGATGGTCCCGGAGCGGTTGCTCAGCAGGACCGCACGGCCGCCGTCGAGGGCGGCGAAGCTGAGGTTGCCGGCGCTGTAGATATCACCGTAGCTGTTGGCCAGGCCGTTGCCTCGCAGCAGCATGTCGCCGCCGCTGTAGATCAGGGTGTCGGCCGAGGTGGTGATACCGTTGCCGGAGCGCAGTTGCATCTGCCCCAGGGCCCCGAGGGTACCGCGGTTGTTGATCTGTGCTGCGGACACATAGAGGTTCTGGCTGGCGATCAGGCGTCCCAGGTTGTCCAGGGTGCCGCGCAGGTTGAGTTCGGTGTCACCGCCACTGGCCAGGCGCCCGCCGTACTGGTTGAGGTCGCCAGCACCCACCGTGAGTTTGCCCCGGGATGACAGCAGTCCGCTGTTGTTCAGGTTGCCCCCCAGGTCCAGGGTCAGGTAACCGTCGCTGGCCAGTTCCCCGGCGTTGTTCAGGGTCGCCGCACCCACACGCAGGCCGCTGGCGCTGGCGATGCGGTCACCGGCACTCAGGTTGAGGTCGCTCCCGGTGCTCAGGTCCAGCGTACCGTTGAGTTGCATCAGGCCGCTGCGATCCACGGCAGCGACATCCCAGTCGCCATGGCCCAGGCCGGTGATCCGTCCCTGGAAGCCGGACAGCGCCCCCAGGTCCAGTTTGAACAGGCCGCCGCCGGCGTGCTCGATACCGCCGCCGATGTTGTTCAGTTGTCCGGCATTCAGGGCAAAGGCGCTGGAGCCCAGGGCCAGGGTACCGCCCTGGTTGTTCAGCCCGCCGCCCAGGGTGATCCGGCTTTGCTCGCCACCCACCGCCCGCACCCGGCCCCCGGCGCTGTTGTCCAGGTTGCCGCCCACCAGCAGCAGTGAGTTGCCCGACTCCACCAGCCCGCCCTGGTTGTAGAGGTTGGCCGCAACGTTAAGGTCTAGCTGCCGGGCGCTGACTTCACCGCCAAAGCGGTTGTCCAGGGTCTGCCCGGTGCTGCTGAGCAGGCCATTGGCGTAGAGCTTGCCCGCCTGGTTGGTGAGGCGATCGACCACCAGTTTGAGCGCTCCGGCCTGACTGCTGATCAGTCCGGACTTGCCGTTCAGGGCACTGTTATCCACAGCCCCTGCGGTGATCCCCAGGGTCGCGCCCTGAAGGGTGCCTCCACGGTTATCCAGGGTGCCTTGGCCCAGCGCCACTTCGCCGTGGCTGTCCTTGGCCAGGATCATCCCTTGAACGTTGTTCAGGCCGCCGGCCACCAGATTCAAACCGTCGCTGCCGGCCAGCAGTTGTCCCTGGCGGTTATCCAGGGCTGCGCCCTCAACCTCCAGACGCTGGCCCTTGAGGGTGCCGCCCAGGTTGTCCAACTGCCCGCCCTGGGTCACTCGCAGCGCCTGTTCACCGGCGTCGATGACCCCGGCGTTGTTGTTCAGTGCGCCGTGGTTGAGCTTCAGATCCAGCCCACCCTGACTGGCCACCACCGCGCCCTTGGCGCTGTTGTCGAGACCGGCGGCATCGAGCCCGACGCTGCGGCCCAGCAGCACACCGCCACTGTTGTTCAATTGACCGCCGTTGATCTGCAGATGCCCGTCGCTTTGCAGGCGCCCCTGGCTGTTGAGCAATTGCCCCGCTGCCACGCCGTCGGCCGTCAACGTCAACTGCAGGCCATCGCTGCCGGCCGCCAGCAGGCCCGACGCCTGGTTGTCCAGACGTTGGGTGCTGACGGTCAGCCGATCACCGGCCAATTGCCCGCCACGGTTATCCAGCAGACCGGTGTTGGTCAGCAGCAAGTGATTGCCCACCACGACTCCGCCCTGGTTGTTCAGGCTGCCCGAGACGATCTGCACGTCGCCCGTCTTGGCCTGCAGGTGGCCCAGGGCGTTGTTCAGGTGCTGCTTGACCGTCAGCGTGAGCTTGCCGGTCTCGGCGCTCAACACCCCGGCCTGGTTCTGGCTGAGGCTGTCGAGGTTGGCGGTCAGCACATTACCGATGACCTGACCCTGGTTGTTCGCCAGGTCCCGGGCGTCCAGCAGCAGGTGGTTCTTGCCTTGCAGCAGGCCGCCCTGGTTGTCGATGTCCGCGGTATGCAGCTCCAGTTCGTCGGCGGTGAGGGTGCCGCCCTGGTTGCCGAGCTTGCCGCCGCTGTCGAGGATCAGTTGCGGGGCGATCAGGGTGCCGCCGCGGTTGTCCACGCTGCCGGCCTTGAGGTTCAGGAGCGAAGTGGCCTGCAGCTTGCCACCGGCATTGATCAGGTCCTGATCAAGGCTCACTTGCAGCGCGCCCTGCTCGGCGCTGATCAGGCCCTTCTGGCTGTTGTCCAGGCGCTTGCCGGTCACTTTGATCTGGTCCGCCAGCAGCTTGCCGCCCTGATTGAGCAACTCCCCACCCTGGGTTTCCAGCAGGGTCTGGGCCTGGAGCTGGCCGCCGTTGTTGTTCAACTGCTCGCTGATCTTGAAGGTGGCGCTGCCCTGACTGGACCCGATCAGGCCCTGCTGGTTGTCCAAGCGCTCGGCGCTGATCGCCACCTTGTCGGCGATCATCGAGCCCTTCTGGTTACTGATCTCACGAGCGTTGAGGGTCAGGTCGGCACCCGCCACTTCCAGGCGCCCACCATTGTTGTTCAGGCTGTCCAGGCTCAGGGTGGCGGTCTGCCGGTCGCCAAAGCGGATCAGGCCGCCCAGATTGGCGATGGCCGGGGTGGTGAGCACCAGCTCATTGTTCGCCAGCACGCGGGCCTGCCCGCCCTGGTTGACCAGGCGTGCAGCCTTGACCTCGACCTTGGGCCCCTGGATCACTCCGTTCTGGTTGTTCAGAGTCTGCCGTGCGGTCAGTTGCAGAGTGCGGCTGGCCAGCACATCGCCGCGGTTTTCCAGGTTGTCGGCGTTCAGCTTGACCACGCCTTGATCGTTGCGGCTGTTGTCGCTGTTGACCCCGGCCTCGATGATGCCGTGGTTGACCAGTTGCCCGGCGTCCACCACCCGCACCTGATCCCGCGCCGCCAGACTGGTGCGGACCTCGATCTGTTCCTTGGCCTGCAGGGTCGCTTCGGTCCCGGCATAAGCCTTGCCCTTGAGGTCGATGCTCTGGGCCTTGATCGCGATCGCCTGATTGGCGCCCATGCCGGCCACCGTGACCTTGCCGTTGGCATCGATCTGGATGTCGCCGGTGCTGGCCGCCATCTCCCCCGACATGTTCACGCCCACGCCCTTCTCCGTGCCCACCAGGCGGATGGCCCCGGCGTACATGCCTCCCAGGGCCGCACTGTCGATGGCCAGTTCCGGCTTGGCACTGGCATCGGCTTCCCGGGCCGTGACGCTCAGGTCATCGGCCTTGACGTCGTTGCGCCCGGTGATGACGTTGAGGTTCTTGGCATACAGGTTGGCGTTGAGCTTGGTGCTGCGGGTGATCAGGTCGAACTGATCGATATTGCTGGCGTTGAGGCCGGCACCTTCAATGCTGATGTCGCCGCCATCGACCTGGAAGCGATCGAGCTTCTGGCCCTCGATAATCGGCTTGCCGGTGGTCAGGGTGGCGCGCGGGGTGTTGATGAAACCGCAGCCGTTGCAGGTAATGCCATGGGGGTTGGCGACGATCACCCGGGCGGCCTGCCCGGCCACCTCGGTGTACCCCGCCAGCTTGCTGCGATTGCTGCCGGTGACTTCGTTGAGGATGACCTGCGCCGCCTGCCCCTTGAGATTGGGGTTGCCGAGGATGTAGCCGCCCAGCTGGGTGCTCTGGGTCGAGCCGGTGGCGTTGTTGAGGATCAGGCCGTTGCTGCCGACGTTGTATTCGCTGAACTTGTTGTGGGACAAGCCGCTGCCATTGGCCGCGTTGATGTTGACAATGGGTACGCCGTTGCCCGCCGCGCCGATGGTGGCATTGCCCCCGGCGGCCGGGTCCAGGGTCAGGCCGGCGGCGACACTGACGATCGGATTGAGAAACAGGATCCCCGACAACGACAGGGCAATGCATTGGGCAAAGGGCTTGCGTACGTCCATATACGAATCATCCATCCACTAGCGTTTGGGTCGGGTCAGAAGAACAGGTCTACTCGGAAGTACACCGGATGCTCTCGCTTCTCGATAATGTCCGGTCGCTCCAGGGAGCGCGCGAAGCTGACTGACGCGGCCAGGTACTGGCCACGGGCGTTGAGTTCGATGGCGTTGCCACTCATGCGCCCCTTGGCGTCATGGTTGTAGCGATCGGCCTTGATCACCCCAACGTCATAGGCAAAGGCCAGGCCGTATTCCTGGACAAAGGGTTGCAGCGCCTGCCAAGTCACGGCACGGCGCCAGCGCAGCTGGTTGCGCCAGTAGCCGCCGCTGTTGCCGGAGAGGGTCTGGTCCTGGAAACCACGCACCGAATTGAGCCCGCCAAGGCTGATGCGCTGGGGGCTGAAGAGCACGTCCTCGCTGCGCTGGCCGGTGGCCAGGCTGTCGAAACTGAAGTTCTCGTTCCACAGGCGAAAGGGCTGCAGGTAGCTCAGGGTCAGGCTGTACTTGTTGTAGCGCGATACCGGCTCGCTGCCGTGGGGATTGCCGCTGCCCTGGGCGTCCAGGGCGCCGACGCCCTGCTGCCAGCCGATGTCGGCGTTGACCAGGGCATTGCCGATGCGCCGCCCGTGGTTGAAGCCCAGCTGGGTTTCGGTGATCCGGTTGCTGGAAACATCGATCAGGTTGTCGTCGATGTAGTTGCGTGTGCGCAAGTGGCTCAGCCCCAGGCTCATGCCGGTCTTGCTCAGGTTGTCGCGGTGCAGCACCCGCTCGGCCCGCAGTTGCTGGTTCTTGCTCTCGCCGTCCATGCTGAAGTCGAAGCCGGTGCTGTCATTGCGGGTGCGGTAGTAGCTCTGGCTGTAGGAGTAATTGAAGGTCCACCAACCCCAGGGCAGGCTGTAGTACAGGCTCTGGTTGTCGGAATGGCGCCAGCGATCGCTGACCGCATCCTGGTTGGCCCGCAGGCTCAACTGGTCCGCCAGCCCCAGGGGGCTATCCCAGTCCAGGCCGACGCCCATCTGCTGCTCGCCGGTGCTTTTGTCGCCGCTGTTGTTGCGGGTTGCCGACCCGTGCCACGGCTTCGAGCGCTGGCCCTTGAGCCCGACACGGCTGTCACCCAGTTTCTCCCCCGGGGACAGCTCCAACTCGACCTGGCGCGAAGGCAGGCGGCTGAGCTGGTCCACCAACTGCTCCAGCTCCCGCAGGTTGAGCACTTCGCCGGTGGTGCCGGGAAAGGCCATGGCCAGCTCCCGGGAACTGGCCAGCGCCGAGCTGTCCAGGCTTTCCAGGCGACCTTCGACGATGACGATGATCAATTGCCCCGACGCCAGCTCCTGGGCAGGCAGATAGGCGCGGGTGGTGACATAGCCCTGTTGCAGGTAGTGGTGGGTAATGGCCTTGAGCAGGGTGTTGATCTGCGCCACCGACAGGCACTGGTCGCGATAGGGCGCCACCAGGCGCTCCTGATCGACCGCCGAGAGGTGTTCGGCGCCTTTGAGGACCACGGTCTTGATGGTGAAACAGCGCTGCTCGCCAGGTTGCTCGGCGGGAGCGGGGGGCAGGGTCTTGCCAGGCAACTGCTGGAGCTCGTCCAGACGTTTCTGCTGGTCTTGCAGCAATTGCTGCTGGCGATCGCGGATCAGATCACGGTCACCCGGGGTCTGCAGCGGCGCAGCGCTGAGGGCAAACGAGCCAAATAAAGCACAAAACGCTACTACAGGCCTGCAACAGCCAAAACGCGACATGCCTTCCATTCCCTTGAGTCGCAGACGCCGGTACTAGAGCGGCCGCGCAGTGCATCCCAGCACCTGTTTTCGAAGGGGATAAAGTCTAAATGTAAAATTTATGACATAAAAAAAAAGCGACGAGCGGTAACTTTCAGATTTATCTCATTGAAATTAAATAGTTTTTATGATTCTAAATCCGTAAAAACCGATGCGAACCAAGGCCCTGTACCCGCCCAGATACCTTGGTCCCATCGATTCAGGCTCACTTTTTCTTCAGGCAATCACTCATGAACGCCTTGCGCGCATCGCCCTTGAGGGCCTGGGTGGTGGCCGTGGCGTTGCACGATTTCATTCTTTCCTGGGGGGTGGAAGGTGTCGCTGCAGCCGCCGGAGCCGCCTTGAGGCAGGTGCTCATGAAGGCCTTGCGCTCGTCGCCCTTGAGGGTCTTGGCGGTGGCCTCGGCGTTACAGGTGGTCATCTTGTTTTGCTGGGCAGTGGCGGCAAAACCTTGGGAGCAGAGCAGCAGGCCCACCATCAACAAAGGGATACGCAACATCTTCATGGAGTTTTCTCCTGGTCACCGTACCGACGGGCACGGCCTCCTGCGCAGTGTAGACAAAGCCTGTTACACCTTCATCTGTTCTGCAGGCCGGCCCGGCGGTATTGCTCGGGGGTGCAACCGGCCTGGCGCTGGAACATCGCGATAAACGCCGAGGCAGTGCTGTAGCCCATGTCGAAGGCGATTTCCTGGACGCTGCGGGTGCTTTCCAGGGCCTCGATGGCCGCGAGGAAGCGCTGACGCTGGCGCCATTCACCGAAGCTCATGCCCAGCTCGCGCACGAACTGCCGGGCCAGGGTCCGTTCGCTGACATGGGCCTGCTGCGCCCAGTGGGCCAGGGGCTGATGGTTGCCCGGCTCGGCCTGCAGGGCCTGGAGCACCCGCAACAGCTCGGGGTTGCGGGCATAGGGCAGGTAACAGTTATGCACCGGAGCCTGGCGCAGTTGGTCCAGCGCCACCTGGGCCAGACGTTGGTCGGCCTCGCCCTCCGGGATCTGCACATCCCGGGCGGCGAAGTCCTTGAGGATCGCCTTGAGAATCTCGCTGATGGCCAGGGTGCTGCCCTGCTCCGGCAGATCCGTGCACAGTTCCGGCGCCAGCAGCACCGCCCGGTAGTTGATCGGTTGCGAGGTATAGAAGCTGTGGGCGGTCTGCGGCGGCACCCAGACCGCGTACTGCGGCGGCGACATGAAGCGCTGGCCGGCAATGTCCATGTGCATCACGCCGTGGGCCGAATACTCCAGACAGCCCCAGGGATGCCGGTGCTCCAGGGCATGGCTGTGGGCGGCAAAGTCGGCGTAGCGGAAGTACACCGGCGCAGGGAGGCCGTGAAAATCCAGGAGGTCGATGTGTTTTTTGCTCATGCTGTCCGGATGTCGGGGCTGGTTGTCCGGTTCGCAGTATAGGCATTGATCCGGACAGGAGGATAATCAGCCCTCATCAACTTTCTGGTTGTTTCCATGCAATACGCTTATCCACTGCTGGCCATCTTTATCTGGGCCGGCAATACCGTGATCAATAAACTCGCCGTGGGCGCGATCTTCCCTGCCGAGATCGGTTTCTACCGCTGGCTGCTGGCGGGCCTGCTGTTCACCCCGTTCATGCTCAAGCCGGTGATCAAGCACTGGCCCGAGATCCGCCCCAACCTCTGGCGCATCGCCATTCTCGGTGTGCTGGGCATGGCGGTGTACCAGAGTCTGGCCTACTTCGCCGCCAGCCTGACCTCGGCCACCAACATGGGCATCATCCTCTCGCTGATGCCGCTGATGTCCCTGGCCATGGCCATCGCCGCCCTGGGCCAGCGCCTGACCGCGGGAGCCCTGGTGGGCGCCGTGCTGTCCTTTGCCGGGGTGCTGGTGGTGGTGTCTTCCGGCAGCCTCGCCGCGCTGCTGCAACACGGGGTCAACCTAGGGGACGCGATGATGCTGATTGCCACCCTGGCCTATGCGATCTACAGCACCTTGCTGAAAAAGTGGCAACTGCGCCTGCCGCCGCTGGTGCTGCTGTACCTGCAGGTGCTGGTGGCCGTGCTGGTGCTGCTGCCGTTGTTCCTGGCTTCGCCGAAGGTCGGCCCGACCCTGCAGAACATTCCGCTGGTGCTCTATGCCTGCCTGCTGGCTTCGATGCTGGCGCCCCTGGCCTGGATGCAGGCGGTGGTGCGCCTGGGACCAAGCCGGACCACGCTGTTTTTCAATCTGCTGCCGTTGATCACGGCGCTGATTGCAGCGGTGGTGCTGCATGAGCAGCTGGCCTGGTTCCATCTGGTGGGGGGGTTGTTGACCTTGGGCGGGGTGGTTCTTTCGGAGCGCTGGACCACGGTGCTGGGGCCGGTCGCCGGCAAGCCGGCGGCTACAGGGCAACAATGAGGGTCAAAGGTTGGCGGCCTTGAGGCGTCGGGCATGTTCGACGAACAGACGGATCGGTTCGGCGCCCTTGCCCACCAGCCCCAGGGATTGATTGACGATATCGAAGTGGTCCAGAGGGTAGTCGTCGCCGATGACCTGCCCCAGGTGCGAGCTGTAGCGCCCGACCATGCCGTCGCACTGGCCGGCTTCGCGGACGAAGGTGCGGGCGAACAGGCGGCAACTGCGGTTGGTGCCGTCGAACAGGTTGCGTCCACGATTGGTCTTGCCCGGCTGCAAAATGCCGGACCAGGAGTAGTAACGCACGCCACCAACCTCTTCCGCGCCCTGGCCACCCCAGGTGGACGGTAACCCTTGAGGGTATTGGCGGTTGAACAGGGCCACGCCCTCGGTGGTCAGGGACTGATGCGAGGCGTGGATATCCACTGGCAGTTTCGGCCCGCGATAACCGGTTTCCAGCAGCGTCATCAAGGCCGAGATGCCCCGCAACAGCCAGCTCAGGACACGTCCCTTGAGGCTGTGTGCCGGGGAATGCCGTGCCAGGTAATCCGCCAGTTCGGAACCGTGGTTAGGGCCTGCCACCGAAGTCACGGAGGCGACCCAGTCCGGGCGTTTGGCCGCCGCATAACGGGCGGTGAGCGCGCCCTGGCTGTGGCCGATCAGGTTGACCCGGGCGGCACCGGTCTGAGCCATGATCCGTTGGACCTGGGCCAGCAGCTGTTCGCCGCGCACCTCGCTGGAGTTGAGCGGCGACACCTGTATCGCAAACACCTGGGCCCCACCCTGGCGCAAGGCTGGAATGATGCCGTACCAGTAGGGATACAACAGCAGGCGGACAAAGCCGAGCATGCCGGGCACCAGTACCAGGGGGTAACGCGTGGCAAGCTCTTGGGACATGCGGGGGACATCCTTGTGCGAAGGCAGCGGGGCTGGCTGAAAGCTAGACCATAACCAAGGCCGTCGTCAGCCCCCGTGACGCTTTGGCGACAAACCGATGACAGCCCATGGCGAACCTGCCCTCGCAGGCCGCCGCCGGCAGCAGGAGCATCCAGGCCATGGCGCCGCCTCAGAAACCCTGCGCCAGCGCCAGCAGGCGCTGCTGAGCTTCGCCGCAGGAGCCCGCGAAACGCTCGGGCGCCGACTCCTCGCCTTCCGCCGCGACCACGGTAATGTCCTCGATACCGATAAAACCCAGCGCCGTGCGCAACCAGCGGTCCGCATGGTTCATCGCCTCATGCTCGCCCCCCGGACCAAAGCCGCCACCGCCACGACTGGTGACGATCAACACCTTCTTGCCCTGCACCAAGGGCTGATACTGGGCCACGCCGTTGTCCTGCAGGGTGTTGAAGGTCAGCCCCAGACGCACGATGTGATCGACCCAGGCCTTGATCCCGCTGGGCACGCTGAAGTTGTGCATCGGCGCCGAGATCACCAGGCGCTGATGGCCGAGCAACTCGCTTACCAGCTCGTCACTCAAGGCCAGATCGGCCTGCATCGATAGCGGTCGAGCCTCGGGTTGTGGATAAAACGCCGCCGCGATAAAGGCTTCGCTGACATGGGGCAAGGAGCCCCGCCCAACTTCGCGCCGGGTCAGGATTGACTCGGGATTGGCCTGTTGCCAGGCATGTAGAAAGTCATCGGCCAGACGCCGACTGTAGGAGCGCTCGCCTCGTGGGCTGCCGTGAATCGCAAGAATTGTGCTCATCTGATTTCTCGTGTACGGATTGGCTGAAACGGCCTTGAAGTCGGCCCTATTCCGCGTTAAAGCTAGAGCCACCGCGACTCACCAACAAATGACTAAAAATTCACTTGGATGAACTGCATTCATCCATGGAGCCCATCATGTTCGCCCACCTGCCCCTTACCGCACTGCGCACCTTCGAGTCCGCCGCGCGGCTGCTGAGCTTCAAGGCAGCTGCCGAGGATCTGTCGGTAACCCCCACGGCGGTGTCCCACCAGATCCGCAGCCTGGAACACTGGTTGGGGGTGCCACTGTTCGAACGCCTGCCCCGTCAGGTACGCCTGACGGAGTCCGGCCGCCGACTGTTCCACAGCCTGCATGGCGCTCTGCTGGATGTGGCCCAGAGCGTCGATACCCTGCGCCCCAGTCCCAGCGCCGCGCAGTTGACCGTGTCCACCACTGCGGCCTTCGCCGCCCTGTGGCTGGTGCCGCGCCTGGGGCGCTTCTACGCTCGGCACCCTGGCATCAACCTGCGCCTGGACACTCAGTGCGAGGTGGTGGACCTGCAACAGGACGCCAGCATTGATGTCGCGATCCGCTACAGCCAGGACGGCTACCTGAATCTCCATGGCCTGTGTCTGTTCGACGAGCGCTTTGCGGTCTATGGCGCGCCGCAGCAGGTGGCCCTGGTCCGGCAGCAGCCACCGTCCCTGATCAGCGTGCATTGGCGCAACTCCAGGTTGTATGCCGATGGCTGGCAGGCCTGGTGTGCCCAGGCCGGGGAAAACTGGCTCGACGCTCAGCCGCAGATCCGTTCCTACGACGAGGAACAGTACGCCCTGCAAGCCGCCATTGCCGGCCAGGGCCTGGTGCTGGCGAGCAACATTCTGGTGTCCCAGAGCGTGGCCAACGGCCTGCTGCAGGCCTATCGGCCGGAGGTCCAGGTGGATGGCGCGGGCTACAGCGCCCTGTGCGTGCCGGGACGGGAGCGGCATCCACCGGTGCGGGCCTTCCTCCAGTGGCTGCAACAGGAAGCGCTGCTGGCCGGGCATCCACCCCTGGTCCGCAGCTGACCCCGGCGCAGACCATCGGGCACATCCGATAAAACTTTTTGCTGCGCCCGGGACTCACAACTCAGGTAGTGATCAGGTCGACAGAGCCTGACGCAAAACGGATTAGCCTCCAGGAGATCGACATGAGCGACAAGCACTTATCTGATGTGAACACCCTGCGCGAACGGGCCCGCCAACACGTGGAAAACGGTGCCGTGACCGAGGGCTACAACGCCGATCGCGAGGAGGTGCTGCGGCTGCTCAACGAATCGTTGGCCACCGAGCTGGTGTGTGTCTTGCGCTACAAGCGCCACTACTTCATGGCCAGCGGCCTCAAGGCCAGCGTGGCAGCCGATGAGTTCCTCGAACACGCCACCCAGGAAGCCGAACACGCCGACAAGCTGGCGGAGCGGATCGTCCAGCTCGGCGGCGAGCCGGAGTTCAACCCGGACCTGCTGTCCAAGCACTCCCACGCCCAGTACGTGGCCGGCAATACTCTGAGGGAAATGGTCTACGAGGACCTGGTGGCCGAACGAATCGCCATCGACAGCTACCGCGAGATCATCCAGTACATCGGCGACAAGGACCCCACCACTCGCCGTCTGTTCGAAGAGATCCTGGCCCAGGAAGAGGAACACGCCGACGACATGGCGGACATCCTCAACGACCTGTAACGCGCTCTTCCAAGCCCGCCTCTGCCTAGCGCAGGAGCGGGCTCGCCGGCGAAGCCCCTGCCCCTCTTACTTGCTCGGTTTGACCGTCACCGGTGCCTTGCCCGAGCGCATTTGCTGCAGCAGCGGCGCGCACTGATTGGGCTCGTCACCGCTGGGCGCCACCAGCGCCAGCAAGCCCGCCGCCGGCCCGGCGATCAGCCCCAGCGCCACCATCCCGGCACCGCGCAGCACCAGCGGCACCGCCTTGACCCCGGCACTGGGCTTGATGAACTTGCCCTGCACATAAAGCGGTGAACGCAGGGAGAACAGACGCAAGCCCTTGGACTCCGGCGTGATGGTCAGGTCCAGTTGCTCGGAGGCCATATTGGCGGTGCCATCGATGTAGATGATGGCGTTCTCCGTGTCGAAGACGAACAGCCGTGATGTAGCCAGACCGCTCTTGATGCCAAAGTCGGCAGCGGCGCAATTGATCTTCACTTCCTTGTCGCCAAACATCTTGCCAATCACATAGTTGCCGACATTGAGCCCGGCGATTTCCATCAGGCTGCGGCTGATGGCGCCATCATTGATCAACATCTTCAGGTCGCCGTTGGCGCTGCCCAGCAAGGCTGCCACCGAGTTGCCGCGCCCGGTGATGTCGGCATCGCCGTTGAGCTCGCCGAAGCTGGTCTTCATCGGCTCGAAGGTGGGGAACAGTTGCTTGAGCTTGAAGTTGCGCGCCGTCAGCCTGGCCCGGCCTTCCAGCGGCGTGGTGTGACCATTGAGGCGCACCTGGGCGTCCAGCTTGCCCCCGGCCACGCCGAAGCGCAGGGGCTCCAGGCTGAGCTGGCCGTCGTTGAGCACCAAGTGCGTGTAGAGATCGGTGAACGGCAACTCGGCGCTGTGGACAATGCGCTTGCCGGTGAACTCCACATCGGCGTCCATGTCACCCCAGCGCTCGGTGCGGAACTCCTCCACCGGCAGCACCTTGTCCGCCGGTTGCTTGCTCTCGCCACCCCGGGCCTTCTGCTTGGCGTTGGAGTCGGCACCAATCAGCGGCGCCAGGTCGCTCATCAGCAACTGGTTGGAGACCAATGCACCGCTGAGCTTGGGTCGCGGCTGGCTGGCCACGTAGGTCAGGTTGCCGTGGATATCGCTGTCGCCGATCTTGCCGTTGAAGTCCTGGTAGGTGAAGGTCGCACCCGCCGGGTCGTGGAGCTTGGCGGTCAGGTGGCCGTCGGTGGCGTAGGGCGGCGAGTCCGGCAGGGTCACCCCGGTCAGCGGATAGAGATTACCCAGGCTGGTGCCCGCCAATTTAAGGCGCAGGTCCAGGGCGCCGAGGTTCAGCGGGTCGGTGAGGCTGCCACGCAGTTCCACCTTGGTGTCGCCGATCTGCGCCTGGGCCTGCAATGGAAACGGCTTGCGCCCGTCCTGCAGGGCCAGCAAGCCGCCGATCTTGCCGGTGCCGGCCAGCTTCTGCCCGTGGTACTGGCCCTTGACCTTGAGGGCGAAGGCATAGGCCTGGGCCTCGGCGCCTTTTTCACTGATTTTCTTCGCTTCGCTCTCACCGACTATGTCGCTGAAGGGAATGGGTTTGCCGAGCAGCTCTACCTGCAGATCAAGCTGGGTTTTCAGGCTCTGGTCGTCCAGGGTCACATGGCCCTTGTCGAAACCGATGGCGCCGATGTCCACCGTCCAGTTGGAAGGCTCGGCCTCGGGGTCCTTCGGGTCGAACTTGAAGGTCCAGTTGGCGCGACCGTCCGCCAGCCGCTGCAGCGCGGCATCGGGCTCGGTGAGATCGATACGCGGGATGCTGACTCGCTGGGCCAACAGGGCCAGGGGCGAGATGCGCAACTCGACCCGCTTGAGGCTGACCATCTGCGGCGCCTTGGACCACTCCGGGTTGCCCAGGGTCAGGTCCTGAGCCACTACGTGAGGCCAGGGCACCCAGGCCCGCCAGCCACCCTCGTCGGGTTCGCGCTGCCAGGCCACGGACAAGTCACCATTGATCGCGAAGGGCCGATGCAACTCTTCGGACACCTTGGCGTTGAGGGTCGGCTTGATGCGGTTCCAGTCGAAGAACGCGATCACCAGCACCAGCACGGCCAGTAGCAGGATCAGGCTGGCGACGGACCAGGCGAGGATTTTACGAGTGCGCGTCATTGCACGAGGCTCCTGAAGACAACTGAGCGCCAAACCACGACGCATCGATGAAATGCCGATGGAAAATCACCGGCCATGAAAACTACGACTGACAAAGCCCCCGCAGGTTTAATCGGGGAGCTCGTTCGGGCGAAAAAACCCGGATTCCTGATCAATCAGGCAGCTTTGTGTTACCTCCCTCCGCCCTTTCGTGAAGCATGAATGGGTCGAAAATACCCACCCCAGTGCAAAAGCCAACGACGCAAACGCCCGTGCTAGAGCGTCGCGACCAAACAATCAATTCCGTTGATTATTACCATTGTGTTTATGAACTTTTATATCGATTTAGCGGCGGTAACATTAGCTCCGTACCCAATTTATCGCCCTCCCAAGGAGCACCTCATCATGAAACGCCACCTCTTACTGAGCCTGACCTTATCCATCCTGGCCGCCAACGCTTACGCCCTGCCCGCCGCCGAACAGGCCACTCCGCAGGTCAAGGCCAGCCACAGCGTATTCACCCAGACCCTGGCTGAAGGCGGTTCGGACCGTCTGATCGAACGCAACAAAGTCGCTGCCGACGGATACGACCGCACTCCGCAGGGTCAGAGCGTTGCCGAAGATGGCTATGATCGCACCCCACAAGGCCAGAACGTTGCCGAAGATGGCTACGACCGTACTCCACAAGGTCAGAACGTTGCCGAAGACGGCTACGACCGCACCCCACAAGGTCAGAACGTAGCTGAAGGCGGCCGTGATCGCCTGGAAGAGAAAGGCCTGGTTGAAGACGGCTACAGCCGCACTCCTCAAGGTCAGACCGTTGCCGAAGGCGGTGCTGATCGTCTGGCTGAACGTCATCAAGCAGCGAGCTGAGGCCATGCTGGCCCTGGAAAAAAGCCCGATCCCCGGATCGGGCTTTGACTTTTATAGCCGCTGCATTTTCCCCGCTGCACCTCGCGCCTTCGCCTGACTCCAGTTCGACTCCGGCAAAGTTGATTTGCTAGAGTGCGCCGCTCCCATTGAGCAAAGAATTCACCCGCCGATGCTGCCCCGCGCCGAACAGAAGCAACAGACCCGCAATGCCCTGATGGATGCCGCCCGACATCTGATGGAGTGTGGTCGTGGTTTCGGCAGCCTGAGCCTGCGGGAAGTGGCCAAAGCCGCCGGCATTGTCCCCACCGGCTTCTACCGGCACTTCAGCGACATGGACCAACTGGGCCTGGAACTGGTCAGCGAGGTCGGCCAGACCTTCCGCGAAACCATCCGCCTGGTACGCCACAACGAATTCGTCATGGGCGGCATCATCGACGCCTCGGTGCGCATCTTCCTCGATGTCGTGGAAGCCAAGCGCGCGCAATTTCTGTTTCTCGCCCGTGAGCAATACGGCGGCTCGCTGCCGGTGCGCCAGGCCATCGCCACCCTGCGCGAGAACATCAGTTCGGACCTGGCTGCCGACCTGACCCTGATGCCCAAGTTGCAGCACCTGAACGCCGCCGACCTGGGCGTCATGGCCGACCTGATCGTCAAGAGCGTGTTCGCCACCCTGCCGGACATCATTGATCCCCCGGCCCAGGCCCTGCCTGAACACCTGACGCCACAGGCGAAGATCACCCAGCAGTTGCGCTTCATCTTCATTGGCCTGAAGCACTGGCAAGGCCTGGGCAGCACCGAGTAACACTGCCTGCCCCTCTCCCCCTATCAATCAGCGTGCCCCGCTCTGGGCGGTGCGTTTGCGCCTGCTCGTCGGCCCGGCACCGGATTGCAGCAAAATTATTTCCAGCGCACCAACTCAGTGCTATAAATCAGCTCAGCGCGCCATTTTGTAACAAGATAAAACAAGGTTTTGCCCCTTTTTCAGGCGCAGCTCCGGTGTCGACAAAGGGTTTTTCCTCTCCTCCGGGCGATTGGCAAGGCCCTTGCTCTGGCTTGTGCATCGCTCATAGCTGGAAGCTTTCCGATGCTGGTGATCCACCGCAGAACCGAACCCCAAGCCACCTGGTCCGCCGAGCTGCACCTCACCTATGAGGCTCGCAGCAAAAGCCGCCTGCGCTGTTTCAGTGCCACAGGCGAAGACGTCGGCCTGTTTCTGGAGCGCGGCCAGCCCCCCCTGCATGACGGCGAGTTCCTGGCGGCCGAGGACGGACGCATCGTCAAGGTCTGCGCCCGCCCGGAAACCCTGCTCCATGTCACCTGCCGCAATGCCTTCGAACTGACCCGCGCCGCCTATCATCTGGGCAACCGCCACGTCGCCCTGCAAGTGGGCGATGGCTGGCTGCGCCTGCTCGATGACTACGTGCTCAAGGCCATGCTCGAACAACTGGGCGCCAGCACTGAAACCATCGAGGCGCCGTTCCAGCCCGAACACGGCGCCTACGGTGGCGGCCACCATCATTCCCGCCACGGCGATGAAGACTTCAACTACCCGCCGCGCCTGCACCAGTTCGGCGTCCGTCAATGAACCCAGCCTGGGCCCTGCTGCGCCTGGCCAGCCCGCAGTTGCCGATCGGTGGCTACAGCTATTCACAGGGACTGGAGATGGCAGTGGAGCAACAACGGGTGAACGACCCGGACAGTGCCAGGCGCTGGATCAGTGATCAGTTGCTGCTCAACCTGGCGCGCTTCGAGGCTCCACTGCTGCTCGCCCACTGCCAGGCCGCCGCGGATCAGGACTGGACCAGGCTCCAGCAACTCTGCGAAGAGCACCGGGCCAGCCGTGAAACCCGCGAGCTGTACCAGGAAAGCCGGCAGATGGGCTATTCCCTCAAGCAATTGCTCGAAGGCCTGCCGGAGCTGGACAGCGGCGCCCGGGAACTGCTGGCGCACCAGAACGAACCGCACCTGGCCCTGGGCTGGGCCCTGGCCGCCCGCGCCTGGCACATCAACCCCGAAGATGCCCTGGCCGCCTGGCTCTGGAGCTGGCTGGAAAACCAGCTGGCGGTGCTGATGAAAACCCTGCCCCTGGGCCAGCAGGCGGCCCAGCGCTTGACCAGCGAGCTGCTGCCGCTGCTGCAAGAAGCCCAGCGACACGCCACCCACCTTGACCCCAACCACCTTGGCAGCGCCGCTTTCGGCCTGTCCCTGGCGAGCATGGCCCACGAGCGCCAGTACAGCCGCCTGTTTCGTTCCTAGGAGAAACTCATGAACGCACAACCTCTGCGCGTCGGCATCGGCGGCCCGGTGGGCTCCGGAAAAACCGCCCTGACCCTGGCCCTGTGCCTGGCCCTGCGCGAACGCTACAACCTGGCGGTGGTGACCAACGACATCTACACCCGCGAAGACGCCGACTTCCTGGTACGCAATGAAGCCCTGGCGCCGGAGCGGATCATCGGCGTGGAAACCGGCGGCTGCCCGCACACTGCGATCCGCGAAGACGCCTCGATCAACCTGGAAGCGGTGGACCAGTTGAACCGGCGCTTCCCGGGGCTCGATCTGATCCTGGTGGAGTCCGGCGGCGACAACCTTTCAGCCACCTTCAGCCCGGAGCTGTCGGACCTGACGATCTATGTGATCGACGTTTCCGCCGGCGACAAGCTGCCGCGCAAGGGGGGCCCGGGCATCTGTAAATCCGACCTGCTGGTGATCAACAAGATCGACCTGGCACCGCTGGTGGGCGCCTCTCTGGAGATGATGAACAGCGACACCCAGCGCATGCGCGGCGGCAAGCCGTTCGTCTTCAGCAACCAGAAGACCGGCCAGGGCCTGGAAGACATCATCGCCTTCATCGAACGCCAGGGACTGCTGACCGCGGCCTGAAACCGAACCTGAAAAAAGCTCAACAAGGAAGCCACTCATGACCCTGAAATCTCTCTTCGGCACCCTGGCGCTGCTGCTGACCCCGGCCCTGGCCTTCGCCCACCCGGGCCACGGCGACAACGGCCTGATGGCCGGCATCAGTCACCCCATCGGCGGCCTCGACCACTTGCTGGCCATGGTCGCTGTCGGCCTGTGGGCCGCCCAGCAACAAGGTGCGGCGCGCTGGGCGCTGCCCTGCACCTTTGTCGGCACCATGCTGATTGGCGGCCTGCTGGGCTTCGAAGGGCTGAACCTGCCGGCCCTGGAAAGCGGGATTGCCGCCTCGGTACTGGCCCTGGGCCTGGCCGTGGCCCTGGCAGTGCGTCCGCCGCTGAGCCTGGCGCTAGCCGCCACTGCGCTGTTTGCCCTGTTCCATGGCGTGGCCCACGGCTTGGAACTGCCGGACATGTCCAGCCCCTGGGCCTATGCCGCCGGCTTTGTGGCGGCCACTGCGGCCCTGCATGCCGCCGGTTATGCCGTGGTGCGAGTACTGCCTCAGGCGGCGGCGCCGCTGGTGCGCGTGGCCGGCGCGGCCTCGGCCGCTACGGGCGTGTGGTTGCTGGCAGGCTGATCCCCGCTTCATCTGTAGGAGCCGGCTTGCCGGCGAAGACGGTCTTGCGGGCCTCGTTCGCTGGCAAGCCAGCTCCTACAAGACGGAGGTGATCTTTCGGCCGCCTTCGCTGGCAAGCCAGCTCCTACAAGGCTGAGGTGACCTTTCAGCCGTCTTTGCTGGCAAGCCAGCGCCCATCAGTACGTCCTGCTCGGCGGGCAAGCCGCCTTGTGGGGCTTCTCTGGTAACATGTCGCGCACTCAAACCTGCCGTGACGACGCCAGCCAATGCCCGATGTATCCCGCTCCGCCACCTCGCCTGAATCGAGCGCTCTGTTCAACGCCATGCAGCAGCATTTCCACAAGGTGATAGTGCCGCTGTGGCAAGGCCCGGGCTGGAATCCGCAGTTGGCGCTGCCCTATGAGGCGCTGGATGCCGAGCATCAGCCGTTGCCGCCGCAGCGCTACCGAGCCATGGCCTGTGCCCGGCAGCTGTATCTGTTCTCCCAATTGATCGGTGATGCCGCCGCCCCCTTTGCCGAGGAGCGTGCCGCCGCACTGTTCCGCTCGCTGCAGCGGCACTTCCACGACGCCGAGCACGGTGGCTGGTTCTACAGCATCGACCCAGAAGGCGCGCCGCTGGATCGCCGCAAGGACCTTTATACCCACGCCTTTATCCTCTTCGCCTGCGCTCATTACTGGGCCAAGGTCCGCGAGCCGCTGGTGGAGTCGGTGCTCAACGCCGCCCTGGAAGTGGTGGCCCAGCGCTTCACCCGGGGCGACGGCCTCTACGAAGCCAGCCTGGCCGAGGACTGGTCCGTATTGGGTTCGGGCCCCCTGCAGAATCCACTGATGCACCTGGCCGAAGCCTTCCTCGCGATCCTGGCAGTACGCGAGGACACCGCGGTACAAGCCGCACTTCTGGAGCTGTGCCAGGCCATGCAGCAGCAGTTCATCGACCCGCAGCACGGGGTGATGCTGGAGAAACCCCTGGGGGCTGTGGATAACTGGTTCGAGCCAGGGCATCAGTTCGAGTGGTACTTCCTGCTCGATTCTTCGCCCTTGCTGCGCAGCAGCCCGCTGCACGCTTCATTGAGCCGTGCCTTTGCCTTTACCGAGCAACTTGGCGTCGATCCGCAGAGCGGCGCGGTGTGCGCCATGCTTGAGCTGCAACCGGAAGCCCCCGTCAAGGACGCCACCCAACGCATCTGGGCCCAGGCCGAGTACCTGCGCGCCCTCACCTTGCGTGCGGACAGCCAGGCACCCTTGCTGCGTCAGCTAAAGGCGCTGCACGCGCATTTTCTGCATGCCGGGGGCTGGAATGAATGCCTGGATGCCAGCGGCGCGGTCAGCCGGCGGGATATGCCGTCGACCACGCCTTATCACCTGGCGACCTGTTATCGCGGGCTGGCGGAATATTTTGCCTGAAGCCCTTCGCCTGCAAGCAGGCTCCTAAAACACCGCGTAGGAGCCGGCTGGCCGGCGAAGGGCGCACCACCCATCAAGCGATCCACTTGCGATCCCCGGTAAAGCTGATGGTCAGCCAACGCGCTGCGTCGGCCTCTCCCAACTCACTGGAAATCTCCTCGCGCAAGCGGTCCAGAGTCGCCACATCCTGCAGCGGATAGTCCGCCGGCAAGACGATATGGATCTCGATGAACCGCGCCCGACCGTGCTTCTGCACGTAGCTGATGTAGTCGTCAAAGCCATGGACGGCCTTGGCCTGCTCCATCACGTTGCGGACCTTTTCGTCCAACTGGTCCGGGGCGATCCCCAGCACATCACGCAAGGCCGGACGCAGGATCTTCAGCGCCGGCGGCAACATGCTCAGGGCCAGCAGGATCAGGATCGCCGGGTCGACATACACCGCCCACTGGCCATGACCGTACTGCTTGAGCAGCAAGGCGATGATAAAGCTCACCAGCAGCCCCACCGAGAGCATCGCGTCCACCAGCCAGCTGATGTTGTCGAACTGGATCAGCGACGACTTGAGCTTGCGGTTACGCCGGCGCACATAGAAGAAGTAGGCGAACTCCGTTACCGCAAAGAACCCGGCGTAAAAGATCACCATCCCCAGCTCGATCTCCCGGCCGCCATTGATGATGCCGAACACACCGTTAAGAAAGGCGTAGATAGCGATCAGCAGCAGGAAGCTGCCTTCGATCAGCAGCACCATGGGTTCCAGGTGCCAGAAGCCGAACTGGAAACGGTGATTGCTTTCCTTGGCGATCAGCTTGGCAGTGATCAGCATCAGGACCTTGATGAAGGTCGCGATCAGGGAAAAAAATCCATCGAACAGAATGGATTGGGCGCCAGAAACAAAACCTGTGACGATACCGGCGATCGCCACGGCGAACATCAGTACAGTCGATTGTTTGAGCAGAGCCTGCTCACCTCGGTTACTCACAATTCCTCCTATCGAACTTCAAAAACACCGCCTCGAGTGAGGCGGCAGCGAAATTTCGGGTCGGAATTCTACCTTGCCGGGGCTGACCTTCAGCTGAAACGAATCAGCTTATGTGTTTCCGAGTACAACCAACTGTAGTCGCTCCAGGTGACAGCTTCAGGACTTGGCGTTGCGCTCGATGGCGAAACCGGCCCAGGTCTGGCTCACCGGCATCAGCTCCAGGCTGTTGATGTTGACGTGGGCGGGCGTATTGAGGACCCAGAAGATGGTGTCGGCAATGTCCTGGGGCTGGATCGGTTCGGCACCGGCGTAGGTGGCGTCGTAGCGCGCCTGATCACCGGCAAAACGCACCAGGGAGAACTCGCTTTCGCACAGGCCCGGCTCAATGTTGGTGACCCGCACGCCAGTGCCCTGCAGGTCGCAGCGCAGATTCAGGGAGAACTGTTTGACGAAGGCCTTGCTCGCGCCATAGATGTGACTGCCCGGGTACGGGTAGTTGCCGGCAATGGAGCCCAGGTTAACGATCCCGGCGCCTCGGCCATGGGCGATCAGCCGCGGCAGCAGCAAACGGGTGCTGTACATCAAGCCCTTGATGTTGGTGTCGACCATGGTGTCCCAGTCATCCAGGTCGCACTTGGGCGCCGGATCGACGCCCAGGGCCAGGCCGGCATTGTTGATCAGGCCGCGCAGCTTGCTGAAGGACGGCGGCAGGTTGGCGATGGCTGCTTCCATGGCCTTGCGGTCCCGCACATCGAGCACCAAACCGTGCACTTCGGTCTGCTTGGACAGCTCTGCGCACAGCGCGTTGAGGCGTTCCTCGCGACGGCCGGTGAGCACCAGCGACCAGCCGGCCTCGGCAAAACGCCGGGCGCAGGCTTCGCCAAAACCGGACGTCGCGCCCGTAATGAACAGTGTGGAAGTCATGGTGTTCTCCTAGCTGGGTGGCGAGCCGCCGTTACGATAAAAAAGCGTTTCGCAGCATGCCCGGCCCGGCTCTGGGCGGCAACAGAAGCGCTGGATATCCGACGTCACTGTACAAAAAACGCTCACATGCCTGAAAGCTATGGCCGGCACGGCCTGCAGCCACATGCCCGCACCTTATCCACAGGCCGGTCCACAGTCTTTGGGGGCAAGTGCAAATCTCGCAAAGCCGCTGTACACAGGGCTTGCAGCGGATCATGGGAAGTTTTTTGCTTGACCCGCAGAGGCGGTCCATGCAGGTGGCGACGAAAAAGATGACCGAACGGTCAAAGTGCATAAGGCCAGAGGCCAGTAACGACGCTGCCCGGAGCAGTCTTTCCAGAGTTTAGTCACAGACTTATCCACAGGCTTGTCCAAGGTCTTTTACCGGTACGGCTGCGACAATAAAAAGGTTGACAAGCGCGTCTTCAAGTTACCCAAAAAGCCATGATCAAAAAACAATCAATTGCTTGCAAGCCACGTAAATAAAGGGCTCCAGCCAGCTACTCCCACGTTACCCACAGCCCGCTCCACAGCAAACGGGGACAAGTCAAAACGGTGGAAAAACAACTGTTTGCAGCGTCTTTATGCCGCGCTTTGCCAGCTTGCGAATAATGTTTTCCACAATTGTCGGACGCAGGCTGCCCTTCTGCAAACGCACCCTTGCCCATGCGCGCGTCAAGCGCGTAGGAGCCGGCTTGCCGACGAACCTCGAACACACAACAGCATCTGAATAAGCGGCCATCGGGGAGGGGCGTTTCGCTGGCAAGCCAGCTCCTACAGGGCGGGTGGGGACTGTGGATAAAAAATGCCCCGGCGGCGTGAACCGACGGGGCATGGTTTATCCACAGATCGGGCCGTCAGTGACCGCCCAGGTAAGCGTTGCGCACCTCCTCGTTGACCAGCAGTTCCTTGCCGGTGCCGCTCAGGCGAATCTCGCCGTTGACCATCACATAGGCGCGATCCGAGAGCTTCAAGGCGTGGTTGGCGTTCTGCTCCACCAGGAAGATGGTCATGCCGGTGGCCGCCAGTTCCCGCAGCGTGGCGAAGATCTGTTTCACCACGATCGGCGCCAGCCCCAGGCTGGGTTCATCCAGCAACAGCAGCTTGGGCCGGCTCATCAACGCCCGGGCGATGGCCAGCATCTGCTGCTCACCACCGGACATGGTCATGGCCCGCTGGGTACGCCGTTCCTTGAGCCGTGGAAAGAGTTCGAACATGCGTTGCATGTCTTCGCTGGCGTACTTGTCGCCAATGGGGATGGTGCCCATCAGCAGGTTCTCTTCCACGGTCATGTCGGGGAACACCCGGCGCCCTTCCGGGGACTGGGCGATGCCGTTGGAGGCGATGTAGTGGGACGACTTGTGGGTGATATCCACGCCGCGATAGAGGATCTGTCCGGACTCAGCCCGGGGCTGGCCGAAGATCGACATCAGCAGGGTCGACTTGCCGGCCCCGTTGGAGCCGATCAGGCTCACGGTTTCCCCTTCGTTGATGTGCATCGAGACTTTCTTCAGGGCCTGGATCGGGCCGTAGTACACGTCCAGGTCCTTGAGTTGGAGTATGGGTTGACTCATACCAGCTCCTCTTCGTCGGCACCCAGGTAGGCGGCAATCACTTTCGGATCGTTGCGGATCGCTTCCGGCCCGCCTTCGGCGATCACGTTGCCGTGGTCGAGCACCACGATGTGGTCGGAAATACTCATCACCATGCCCATGTCGTGTTCAATCAGCACCACGGTCAGATCGTGCTCGTCGCGCAGCAGCCGGATCATCGCGCTCAGCGCTTCGGTTTCCTGAGGGTTGAGGCCGGCGGCCGGTTCGTCGAGGCAGATGATCTGCGGCCGGGTGCACATGGCCCGGGCGATCTCCAGGCGCCGCTGCTGGCCGTAGGACAGCTCGCCGGCCAGGCGGTTGGCGCAGTCCACCAGGTCCACCACTTCCAGCCAGTAGAAGGCGTGGTCCAGGGCGGCGCTTTCCGCCTTGCGGTAGCCCTTGGTGTTGAGGATGCCCGCCAGCAGGTTGCGGTTGACCCACATGTGCTGAGCCACCAGCAGGTTCTCCACCACGGACATTTCCTTGAACAGGCGAATGTTCTGAAAGGTCCGTGCCAGGCCGGCACGGTTCACCAGGTGGGTGCCACCGAACATCTTGTAGTACAGGCGGCTGGCGAAACTTTTCGGCGACACGAAGTCGCTGGCGCGAAACGGCTCGCCCAGCAGCTTGATGACGTTGGTCTGCTGGCCCCGGGTATTGAGTTCGATACGCCCGCCGGAGGCTTTGTAGAAACCGGTCAGGCAGTTGAACACCGTGGTCTTGCCGGCGCCGTTGGGACCGATCAGGGCGAAGATCGAGTTGCGCTTGACCTTGAGGCTGACGTCGCTGAGGGCCTTGATGCCGCCGAAGTGCATCATCAGGTTTTCGACCGAAAGAATGTATTCGCTCATGGCGCGTTCCCCTCAGTCAGAGCACCTTTGCGTGGCGTCACCCCGGTACGGCTGATGCGGATCAGCCCTCGCGGTCGCCAGATCATCATCAACACCATGAGGATGCCGAACAGCAGCACCCGGTACTCGGAGAAACTGCGCAGCAGCTCCGGCGCCACCGTCAGCACGAAGGCTGCGATTACCACGCCCACCGTGGAGCCCATGCCGCCCAGCACCACGATGGCGAGGATCAGCGCCGACTCGAAGAAGGTGAACGAGGACGGGTTGACGAAGCCCTGGTAGCTGGCGAAGAACACCCCGGCCAAGCCGGCGGTGGAGGCACCGATGGTGAAGGCCGAGAGTTTCACCAGCACATGGTTCAGGCCCATGGCACGGCAAGCGATCTCGTCTTCACGCAGGGCTTCCCAGGCCCGGCCCACCGGCATGCGGGTCAGCCGGTGCTTGATGTACAGCACCAGCAGCACCACCAGGAACAGCACGATGTAGATGAACAGGAACTTCAGGTTGGGGTTGTATTCCAGGCCGAAGAACTCGTGGAACGGCACCCCGCCATCCTTGGCCTTGCGGCCGAACTCCAGGCCCAGGAAAGTCGGCGATGGCACCGGCATGCCGTTGGGGCCGCCAGTGAAGGACAGCCAGTTGTTGAGCACCAGGCGGATGATCTCGCCGAAGCCCAGGGTCACGATGGCCAGGTAGTCGCCATGCATTCGGAGCACCGGGAAGCCCAATATGCACCCCGCCAGCGCCGCAGCAATCGCCGCCAGGGGCAGCACGCTCCAGAAGCCCAGGCCCAGGTACTGGTAACCCAGGGCCAGGCCGTAGGCACCGATGGCGTAGAAGGCCACGTAACCCAGGTCCAGCAGCCCCGCCAGCCCCACCACGATGTTCAGTCCCAGGCCCAGCAGCACGTAGATCAGGCCGAGGATCACCACGGTCAGCAGGTACTTGTTGGCGAAGAACGGGAACACGATGGCGATCACGATCAGGGCCGGAATGATCCAGCGCAGCCGCGACTTGTAGTCCGGCGCCAGCACATGTACCCCGGAGCCGGTGCTTTCAAAGCCCTGGAGAATCTTCAGGCCCTTGGGGGTTTGCAGGAACAGGCTCAGGGCCAGGCGGCCAGCCATGACGATCGCCACCAGCCAGGCGACCCGGGTCGGTTCCAGGTTGAAGCTGTAGCCATCCAGGACCACGCCCACGATGGGACCGAACACGATCAGCGAGATCAGCCCGGCCAGTACGGCGTCGATGACGCTCTTTTTGATATCAATCGGTTTATTGGCAGCAGACATACTTATACCTTCGCCACGAGTGGGCGACCCAGCAGGCCTTGGGGACGGAAGATCAGGATCAGCACCAGCAGCGAGAAACTGAACACGTCTTTGTAGTCGGAGTTGATCAAGCCGGAGAACAGCGACTCGGAGATCCCGAGGATGATCCCGCCGAGCATCGCTCCGGGCAGCGAGCCAATGCCGCCGAGCACAGCTGCGGTGAACGCCTTGATGCCGATGACGAAGCCGGCGTAGAAGTCGAAGGTGCCGTAGTTCATGGTGATCAGCACACCGGCCAGGGCCGCCATGGCCGCGCCGATGACGAATACGTAGGAGATCACCCGGTCAGTGTTGATCCCCAGGATCGAGGCCATCTTGCGGTCTTGCTGGGTGGCCCGGCACATGCGTCCGAGCTTGGTGTACTTGATGATGTAGGTGAGCAGAGCCATGCCGGCGAACGCCGCCACCAGGATGAAGATCTTGGTGTAGGTGAGCTGCACGAAGCCGGTACCGATATCGACTTTCCAGGCCCCGGCCAGCAGGGTCGGAACCCCTTGCTGCTTGGCGCCCTGGCTGATCTGCGCATAGTTCTGCAGGATCAGCGAGATACCGATGGCGCTGATCAGCGGTGCCAGTCGGGTGGAGTTGCGCAGGGGTTTGTAGGCCACGCGCTCGATGACCCAGCCATAGATCCCCGTCACCACCACGGTGAAGATCAGGGTGCCGAGAATGAGTAGCGGGAAGGATTCAATGCCGAAGTAGGCCAGCAGAGCCAGACTGATTGCCGCGAGGTAAGCGGAAATCATGTAAACCTCGCCGTGGGCGAAGTTGATCATGCCGATGATGCCATAGACCATTGTGTAGCCGATGGCGATCAGACCATAGACAGACCCGAGGGTCAGTCCATTGATCAGTTGCTGCAGGAAAATACCATCCATAACGCAATCTCACGGACTTGAGAGACGGCACAGGGCGTCAGCGACGGACAGGGATCACCGGTCCGCGCAACACGTCCGTTGTGCAGCTCTACGAGAAAAGGCAAGTACTGCACGAGTACGAACCGGTACCAGGGGGTGGTACCGGTTCGGTCGGACTCATGTCACTTCTGTTTTTCCAGCTGGTGGTACTTGCCGTCCTTGTCCCACTGATAGACCACGTAGTCGGAGATCTTCAGGTCGCCCTTGGCGTCCCAGGACTTCTCGCCCATCACGGTTTTCACCGGGTTGGCCTTGAGCCACTTGGCGGCGTCTTCGCCCTTGTTGGATTTGGCGCCGTTGAAGCCGGCGGCCAGGGCCTGGACCGACGCGTAGGCGTACAGGGTGTAGCCTTCAGGCTCGGTGCCAGCCTTGCGGAAGGCATCCACCACCGCCTTGCTGTCCGGCAGCAAGCGTGGGTCGGCGCCGAAGGTCATGTACACGCCGTCGACGTATTGCGGGCCACCGGCGGTGGTCACCAGTTCGTCGGTAACGATGCCGTCATCGGACATGAACTTGACGTCCTTCAGGCCCTGCTCGCGCAGCTGGCGTACCAGCGGACCGGCTTCCGGGTGCAGGCCGCCGAAGTACACCACGTCGGCACCGGCAGCGCGGATCTTGGTCACCACGGCGCTGAAGTCTTTCTCGCCACGGGTCAGGCCCTCGTACAGCACCGGGGTCACGCCGCGCTTGGTCAGCTGTGCCTTGGTGGCGTCCGCCAGGCCCTGGCCGTAGGTGTCCTTGTCGTGCAGCACCACGACTTTCTTGCCCTTGAGCACGTCTACGATGTAGTCGCCGGCAACGATGCCCTGCTGGTCGTCACGCCCGCACATACGGAACATGGCGGAGAGGCCACGCTCGGTGACCTGGGGGTTGGTGGAGCCCGGGGTGATGGCAATCACACCGGCGTCGCTGTACACCTCGGAAGCCGGAATGGTCGACGAAGAGCAGAAGTGCCCCACGACGCCCGCCACCTTGTCCTGGTCCACCAGGCGGTTGGCCACGGCCACGGCCTGCTTCGGTTCGCAGGCGTCGTCGCCCTTGACCAGGACGATCTTCTCGCCGTTGACCCCGCCCTTGGCGTTGATCTCGTCAGCCGCTGCCTGTGCACCCTTCATGTACTGCTCGCCAAATGCCGCATTGGCGCCTGTCATGGGACCCGCTACGCCGATCTTCAGGTCGGCTTGAGCAAACGCAGAAACACCCAGCGCAGTTGCCACTGCGAGGGCCAGAAAGCCTTTCTTGTAAAACGTCTGGGACATGAGGTGGTGCTCCAAGGTTTTTTTAGTTGGCACTGCGACTTCACTAGAATTGCTCAGAGCAAGCGCCGTGCCAGTGGTTTTTTATTCTGAAAAAAGTCGCTGTCTTATTGTTATTTCGACTGTTTCGAGCCCATTTTTATTGGGCGTGCAACCGTCTAAACCGCGGAAGGTAAAACCCTGCTTTTTAATGGGCGCAACCCATGCGTGCCATCATTGCAACCGCGACACAATTCAACGTGCAACCCTGCTGTAACAGCCCGCGTCACCGAACTGCACACTGCTGGTGCGAGACTGCTACGAGCCGCACCATTACAGGCTAGTCGCTGCATCGAAAAGCGTCGTCCTCGACTGTTTATTTCCTTGTTCAGATGACGATCCGCAGGCACTGGCCCGCGTGGTAGAGGGAGAATCCGGCCTCGTACAGGCAACTGCGCAGCCCCACTCCGGCCAGGGGCTGCATGGGGGCGAAGGGAATCGGCAGGGCCTGGGGATTGCCGTTACACAAGTAGTCGGCGAAGGCCTTGCCGACCACGGTGCCGGTGGTTACGCCACGGCCGTTGTAACCGGTGACTGCCACCAGGCCGGGGGCCGGTTCGAACAGACGCATCAAGTGATCGGGGGTAAAGGCAATGCAGCCGGTCCAGGTGGATTCCCACTGCACCGGCTTGAGGTAGGGGAAGTAATGCTGCTGCACTCGGTCGGCCCAGGCCTTGAGGAACCACAGGGGTTTCTGGTTGCCGTTGCCCAGGCTGCCCAGCAACAAGCGGCCATCGGCATCGCGCCGAATGCTGCTCAGCACCTGGCGGGTATCCCAGGAGCCCTGGCCCCCGGGCAGGATCTGCCGGGCGGCCTCTTCGGTGAGCGGCGCCGAGGCGACCTGATAGTAGTAGCCGGGGAAAAAGTTGCGCCGCAGCTCGGTCCAGTCGCCTTCGGTGTAGGCATTGGAGGCAATCACCACCTGCTCGGCCAGCACCGAACCCTGGTCGGTCTGCACCGACCAGCGCTGGCCCTGGCGTTCCAGGCGGGTGACGGGGGAATGATCGAACAACTGGCCGCCGAGCTTGATCGCGGCCTTGGCCAGCCCGGTGGTGTAGGCCATCGGGTTGAGGGTGCCAGCGCGCCGATCAAGCAAGGCAGCGGCGATCTTCCGGGTGCCGGTGGCGGTTTCACAGGCGGCACCGGTCAACAGTTCCACTGGCGCACCGCGGCGCTTCCATTGCTCTTCACGGCTGCGCAGGTCGGCTTCGCCCCGGGCGTTGTGGGCCATGTGCAACGTGCCTTCGCGGCGCAACTGGCAATCGATCTGGTATTTGTCCACCAGGCTGAACACCAGGGACGGCGCGGCCCCAAGCATGCGGTTGAGCTGGCTGCCCACCTGCTCGCCGAAACCGGCCTCGATCTCGTCCGGGGGAATCCACAGGCCGGCATTGACCAGCCCGACATTGCGCCCTGAACCGCCCTGCCCGGCGCGGTGGGCTTCGACGACACAGACCCGCTTGCCTTGCTCCAGCAGATGCACGGCCGCCGATAAACCGGTGAAGCCGGCGCCGATGATGCACACATCCGCCGTCAGCTCGCCCTTGAGCGGCGCGTTGTCAGGCCTTTGCGGAGTCAGTTTTTCCCATAGACACTCTTCACGTAACGCCATTGCCAGACTCCGAATCAACCCACCACAAACCAAGAAGCGCGTTTGCCGCTGTTCGCCAGCAAGCTGGCTCCTACCGGCGATACCAGGTCAATCGAAGGTAATGCCCTGGGCCAATGGCAGCTCCTGGGAGTAGTTGACGGTGTTGGTCTGGCGCCGCATGTAACCGCGCCAGGCATCGGAACCGGACTCGCGGCCGCCGCCGGTTTCCTTCTCGCCACCAAAGGCGCCGCCAATCTCTGCACCACTCGGGCCGATGTTGACGTTGGCAATGCCGCAGTCGCTGCCCACCGCCGACATGAACTGCTCGGCTTCACGCACGTCGGTGGTGAAGATGCACGACGACAGGCCCTGGGGCACGGCATTGTTCAAGCGCAGGGCCTCTTCGAAGTCGTTGTAACCAATGACATAGAGGATAGGAGCGAAGGTTTCGCTGCACACCACATCACTCTGCTCCGGCATTTCGACAATTGCCGGCGACACGTAATAGGCATTGGGGAACTGGTCCTGCAGCTGGCGCTGTCCACCGAACACCCGGCCGCCCTCGCTCAGGGCCTGCTCCAGGGCATCTTGCATGGCCTCGAAGCTGTGCTTGTCGATCAACGGGCCGATCAGGTTGCCTTGCAGAGGGTGGCCGATGCGCACCTTGGAATAGGCCGCCTTGAGACGGGTGACGATTTCCTCTTTCACCGACTCGTGGGCAATCAAGCGGCGCAAGGTGGTGCAACGCTGGCCGGCGGTGCCGACGGCGCTGAACAGGATGGCGCGCACAGCCATGTCCAGGTCGGCGCTCGGGCCAAGGATCATGGCGTTGTTGCCACCCAGTTCGAGAATGCTGCGGGCAAAGCGTGCGGCCACTTTCGGCGCCACTTCACGGCCCATGCGGGTACTGCCGGTGGCGCTGATCAGGGCCACTCGCGGATCGTCCACCAGGGCGGCGCCAGCGTCGCGGCCACCGATGATCACCTGGCTCAGGTACTCGGGAGCGTCCTGGAAATTCTTCAGCACGCGCTCCAGCAGTGCCTGGCAAGCCAGGGCGGTGAGCGGGGTCTTCTCCGAGGGTTTCCAGATCACCGGGTTGCCGCAAACCAGCGCCAGGGCGGTGTTCCAGGCCCAGACCGCCACCGGGAAGTTGAAGGCACTGATCACCCCCACCACCCCGAGCGGATGCCAGGTTTCACGCATGTGGTGACCGGGGCGCTCGGAGGCGATGGTCAAGCCATAGAGCTGGCGCGACAGGCCGACGGCGAAGTCGCAGATGTCAATCATCTCCTGCACCTCCCCCAGCCCTTCCTGGGTGATCTTGCCGGCTTCCCAGGAAACCAGTTCGCCCAGATCGGCCTTGTACTCGCGCAGCACCTCACCGAATTGCCGCACCAGCTCGCCACGACGGGGGGCCGGTACTTTGCGCCACAGGGCGAATGCATGCTCTGCGCGACTGACCTGCTGCTCCACTTCGGCGGCGCCCTGCCAGTTCACTGCGGCGATACGGCTGCCGTCGATCGGCGAATGCACAGGCTGGGTGCCCGACTGGTACAGGGCCGGGTTCACACCCAGACGATCAAGCAATGCGGCAACCATGGGGTCACTCCTTACAGATGAAAAGCCAAAAAAACCGACCGCTGCGACGGCCATCAAGGCCTGTAGTTGTAGCTGGCCTGAGACTTGCCAACAAACGACCTTTAAGCGAGATATCATTCCGTTTATTCATGCTGAGCCGGCATCCAGCACCGATAAGAACAAGGACCACCCATGCTCAACAAACGCTACCTGCCGTCGATCACTGCCCTGCAGTGCTTCGAGGCCGTTACCCGGCACCTGAGCTTCACGCGCGCCGCCGAGGAACTCAACCTGACCCAGAGCGCGGTCAGCAAGCAGGTGGCGCAGCTTGAAGAGCTGCTGCAGCACCTGTTGTTCCGTCGGGTACGCCGCCGCCTGCAACTGACCCCGGCCGGCGACCTGTATCTGGTCGAGGTGCGCAAGATCCTTACCCAGGTGGAGATGTCCACCCACTACCTGCGCTCCTACGGCGGCGAGACCGAAGTACTGCGGGTTTCCACGCCCTACACCTTCGGCGCTCGCTGGCTGGTGCCGCGCCTCAAGGGCTGGCGCCTGCGCCATCCGCATATCCACCTGGACCTGTGCAACGAGCAGGAGCCGGACGAACTGCTCCAGGGCCACGCCGACCTGGCGTTCTACTTCGGCCAGGGTTCGCGCCCCGGCACCGAGAGCCTGAAGCTGTTCAGCGAGGAGCTGGTGGCGGTCTGCGCCCCCGACAGCCTGCCCGCCGAACCCTTGACCGACCCCAGGCAGCTGACCGACCTGGTCCTGCTGCAAAACGCCTCACGCCCCCAAGGCTGGCACGAATGGTTCGACCAGCAGGGTTATCAGACCGAACACAGCTACCATGGCCCGCGCTTCGAAACCTTCTATATGTGCATTCGCGCCGCCCAGGTCGGGTGTGGCGTGGCCCTGCTGCCCAGGTTCCTGGTGGAAGAAGAGCTGGCCGAAGGCAAGCTGGTGATCGCCTGGAAATACGCCATGCCCAGCCAGGACGCTTATTACCTGGCCTATCCCGAGCACTCGGCGGAAGTGCCCAAGGTCCGTGACTTCGTGCGCTGGATGCTGGAACACAACGACGCCCCCCTCCCGTAGGGGCCGGCTTGCCGGCGATGGAGCCCTTGAGCCCTGCACAAGGCTGAAGAGCCATTCGCTGGCCAGCCAGCGCCTACAGCTGGAGAATGGCCCGCCGCAAAAAACGCTGGTCAAGCGCAGGACGTCTATGCGCCACTAGCGCATTCATTGAAAGAGCTGAAGCCGCCGCTGTCCGTTGCGGCCAGCATGGAGATTCCCGTTATGAGCGAGAGTGTGTTTGCCGATCGCATCGTGCAGAACCTGCTCGACACCGACTTCTACAAACTGACCATGATGCAGGCGGTGCTGCACAACTATCCCAACGTGGAAGTGGAATGGGAGTTTCGTTGCCGTAACAGCGAGGATCTGCAGCCGTACCTGGCGGAGATCCGCTATCAGTTCGAGCGCCTGGCGGAACTGAGCCTGAGCGCCGACCAACTGGGCTTTCTCGAACGCATCAGCTTCCTCAAGCCGGACTTCCTGCGCTTTCTCGGGCTGTTTCGCTTCAACCTGCGCTACGTGCACACCGGTATCGAAAACGGCGAACTGTTCATCCGCCTGCGCGGTCCCTGGCTGCACGTGATTCTGTTCGAAGTGCCGATGCTGGCCATCATCAGCGAAGTGCGTAACCGCTACCGCTACCGCGAGATCCTGCTGGTGCAGGCCCGGGAGCAGCTGTACCGCAAGTTCGACTGGCTGAGCGCCAACGCCAGCAGCGAAGAGTTATCCGAGCTGCAAGTGGCGGATTTCGGCACCCGCCGACGCTTTTCCTACCGGGTCCAGGAAGAAGTGGTGAACGTGCTCAAGCACGACTTCCCCGGGCGTTTTGTCGGCACCAGCAACGTGCACCTGTCCCGCGAGCTGAACATGAAGCCCCTGGGCACCATGGCCCACGAATGGATCATGGCCCACCAGCAATTGGGCCCCCGACTGATCGACAGCCAGATCGCCGCCCTCGACTGCTGGGTCCGTGAATACCGCGGGCTGCTGGGTATCGCCCTGACCGACTGCATCACCACCGACGCCTTCCTCGGTGACTTCGATCTGTTCTTCGCCAAGCTGTTCGACGGCCTGCGCCATGACTCCGGGGACCCGATCCTCTGGGCGGAGAAAGCCATCGCCCACTACCACAAGCTGGGCATCGACCCGATGAGCAAGACCCTGGTGTTCTCCGACAGCCTGACCCTGCCACGCTCCCTGGAAATATTCCGGGCGCTGCGGGGGCGGATCAACGTCAGCTTTGGCATCGGCACCAACCTGACCTGCGATATTCCCGGTGTCGAGCCGATGAGCATCGTGCTTAAAATGGCCGCCTGCAATGGCCAGCCCGTCGCCAAGATCTCCGATGAAGCGGGCAAGACCCATTGCAAGGATCCCAACTTCGTCGCTTACTTGCGCCACGTTTTCCAAGTACCTGCCCAACCTGGCAAGGAGTGAATCATGCAAGCCGCACAGCGTGAGATTGCGCAGCAGCTGAAGGTCCAAGCACCTTTTCCCGACCATGCTGCCCTGGAGGCGGAAATCGCCCGGCGCATCCGTTTCATCCAGGACTGCCTGGTCAATTCCGGTCTCAAGTCCCTGGTCCTGGGTATCAGCGGCGGTGTCGACTCCCTGACCGCTGGCCTGCTGGCCCAACGCGCCATGCGTGAGCTGCGCGAGCGCAGTGGTGACGAGCACTACCGTTTCATTGCCGTGCGCCTGCCCTATGAGACCCAGTTCGACGAACACGACGCCCAGGCTTCGGTGGACTTCATCAACCCCGACGAACGCCACACCGTGAACATCGGCCCGGCGGTCAAGGCCCTGGCCAATGAAGTGGCGGCCTTTGAAGGCCAGCACGCGGTGTCCCGGGACTTTGTCCTCGGCAACACCAAGGCACGGATGCGCATGGTGGCCCAGTACACCATCGCCGGCGCCGCCCAAGGCCTGGTGATCGGTACCGACCACGCCGCCGAAGCGGTGATGGGTTTCTTCACCAAGTTCGGTGATGGCGCCTGCGACCTGGCGCCACTGAGCGGCCTGGTAAAGAATCAGGTGCGTTCGATTGCTCGCTACTTCGGCGCTCCGGAATCCCTGGTGGAGAAGGTGCCTACCGCCGACCTCGAGGACCTCTCCCCGGGCAAACCGGATGAAGCCTCACACGGCGTCACCTACACCGAGATCGACGCCTTCCTGCATGGCCAGCCGGTGCGTGAAGAAGCCTTCAAGATCATCTGCGACACCTACCGCAAGACCCATCACAAGCGCGTCATGCCCTTCGCCCCGTGACCCACCACGTTCTGTAGGAGCCGGCTTGCCGGAGAAGCGGCCGCTTGATGCTGCACAAGGTTCAACGGCCTGTTCGCGGGCAAGCCCGCTCCTACAGACACACACAAAAAAAGCGCCCCTCGGGGCGCTTTCCTGTTGCAGCCGGGCCTGATGCTTACTTCAGGACCACAGCGCCTTTCATCATCGAGTTGTGGCCTGGGAACGAGCAGAAGAACTGGTAGCTTTCGCCAGCAGTCAGCTTCGATACGTCGAAGGTCACCGAATCTTTCTCGCCAGCACCGATGATCTTGGTGTGGGCGATGACGCGGGTGTCGCCTTCCTTCAAGTAGCTCTTGTCGATGCCGGCGGCCATGCCGTCGGTGGCGATGCCGGCCATGTCTGCGGTTTTGCTCAGGACCCAGTTATGGCCCATGACGTTCTTCGGCAGGCTGCCGGAGTGAGTCAGGTTCACGGTGAAGGTCTTGCAACTCTTGTCGATGGTGATTTCCTTAGTGTTGAAGGACATCTGGTCGGTAGAGTCGACATCGACCTTGCATTCGGCGGCCATCAATTGGCTGCTGGCCAGTGTCAACAGGGATACCGCAACGAGTTTGGCAAACATGGTGAATCTCCAAGGCAGGGTTAACAAAATCCATCTGAATCCATGGGACCGAAGACTGCCTGAATTTCTACCAAGTTCCTATGATTTGCATCAAAAAATTGTATACAACTCTCTGCTATCGGGCCGATCAAGACAATCAAACAGCCGACTGCGGGACCGCCCCCTAAAATCTGCCCATCAGCATCTTTTCGGAGCCTTGGTCATGCCTCTCAACAGCCTGTTTCGCAGTTTGCTCGCCGCCTACGCCTGCGGTGCCAGCGGTACCCATGAAACCCCGCAACGCGAGGTTTAATGCTTGGAGCCAGATCTTTCAGCCTTTACTCTGAGGCCATCAATGACCTCGGAGTAAGGCATGTCGTTAACTTCTGTCTGTGTATTTTGTGGCGCCAGTACTGGCAGCCATCCCCTCTATCGTGAAGCGGCCCAGGCCCTGGGCCGCGCCCTGGCCGAGCGCAAACTGACCCTGGTCTATGGCGGCGGCGCGGTGGGCCTGATGGGCCTAGTGGCCGATGCTGCACTGGCAGCCGGTGGTGAAGTCATCGGGATCATCCCGCAAAGCCTGAAAGACAAGGAAATCGGCCACAGCGGCCTGACCCGTCTGGAAGTGGTGGACGGCATGCACGCGCGCAAGGCGCGCATGGCCGAACTCAGCGATGCCTTCATTGCCCTGCCTGGGGGCCTGGGCACCCTGGAAGAGTTGTTCGAAGTCTGGACCTGGGGACAACTGGGCTATCACCACAAGCCCCTGGGCCTGCTGGAAGTGAACGGCTTCTACGAAAAACTCAGTGGATTTCTCGACCATATCGTCGGCGAAGGCTTCGTCCGTGCCCCACACCGTGACATGCTGCAAATGAGCGAATCGCCGGCCAGCCTGCTGGATGCCCTGGACGCCTGGAAGCCTTCGGTGGCGGACAAGTGGGCCGAGCGCAAACCCAGTTAACCGTCAGCGCCCGATAACAGGCAGAATACGCGCCGCTCAACCTCACCTTCGACCCCAGAGGATCGCCCATGGCCAAACCCAACTACTCCTTCGCCAAACGTCAACGAGACTTGGCCAAGGAACAGAAGAAAGAGGAAAAGCTGCAACGCAAGAAAGCTGCTGCAGAAGAAACCAGCACACTGACCCCGGAGACTGAAGGTGAAGTGAGCGTCGATGACGCCGAGCCCCAGGCCCCCCAGGCCTGACCCGAGACTGTAGCAGCTGGCATGCCAGCGAAAACACTCTCCAGCCCCACGCAGTATCCGCTGGCCTCTTCGCCGGCAAGCCGACTCCTACAAGGTTTGATTTCGCGCCTAGCCGTAGGAGCTGGCTTGCCAGCGAAAGCGCTCTCCAGCCCTACGCAGTATCCGCCGCCCTCTTCGCCGGCAAGCCGGCTCCTACAGATTGGCGGTGTTATGCCAGGGGCATGACGGTGACTCGAACCTCCGGGTCATGGCTGCCACCACCAAGAATCACTCCACGCAACGGCGAAACATCGGAAAAATCACGGCCCCAGGCCAGGGTGATGTGCTCCAGTGCCGGCTGCACGTTGTTGGTAGGGTCGAAATCCACCCAGCCCAGCACCGGGCAAAACACCGAAACCCAGGCATGGGAAGCGTCGGCACCGATCAGCCGCGGCTGCCCCGGCGGTGGCTGGGTCAGCAGGTAGCCGCTGATGTAGCGCGCCGCCAGCCCCCGTGAACGCAGGCAGGCCAGCATCAGATGGGCAAAGTCCTGGCACACACCCCGTCGACGCTCCAGCACCTCCACCAAAGGTGTCGCCACTTGGGTCGCCTCGGCATCGAAGGTGAACTCGCTGAAGATCTTCTCCATCAAGGCCTGGACGCCCTGCAACAGTGGCCGTCCCGGAGCAAAGCAGCTTTCGGAAAACTCGACGAAGCGCTGCTTGAGATGCACATAGGGTGATTCGAAGCGATAGCGGCTGGCTTCCAGCAAAGCCACCGGCAACGGCCGACCGCTGTAGGTCAGGGCTCCCCGGGCGACATCCCAGGCCATAGACGCGGCAAAGTCCAAACGCGGCCGATCCAGCACCTCGACGCCAAGCTGGGCATTGACCTGCAGTTCATCATGGGGCCGCTCGAAGGCCAGCCGGGTCAGGGGATTGCCAAACACATCTTGCTCGTCACGGCGGGTGGTGGGCTCGGGAGTGATCAGCAATTGCCGCTCGCTGCACTGTTGCCAGGCGCAAGCCCGGGGCCACAAGTGCGCCAGCTGCTGGGCCAGGGACACCGGGCTGTCATAGCGATAATGGGTGTCATGGAAAATCTGGTAACGAGCGCTCATCAGACCGACACCGTTTGCTGGCTGACATCATCCACATGGGCGAAATGCCGCAAGGCCAGGCGATCGGACACCTGGCCGCTGACCTCGGCGATCTCTTGCAACAGGTCCGCCAACCCTGCCACGGCGGCTCTCACGCTGGCCTCGCCAAACAGCGAGTTCTCCAGGCAGCCCAGGTCGAAATGGGCCAGGCGCTCCACCAGCCTCGGCAACGCCACCTCACGGGGCACACCGAAGTCATCGTTGAGTCGCTTTAGGGTACGGGTCACCAGCTTGAGCTGGAACAGCACGGCGTGGGGGTTCTGCTCATCCAGCAGCAACAGGTCGAGGACCGGGATCAACTGCGCCACCGCCAGATAACGGGAGCGATAGGTGATGCTGCTGTTACCCAGCTCCAACAGCCACTCCAGGCCAGCCTGGTCGAAAACCGCAGTGCCCCGCAGGAAGGCCGCCAGGCTGCTGCTGAGAAATTGCAGGCGCTCGATGCGCCGGCCAATCATCAGGAAGCGCCAACCCTCGTCCCGGGTCATGTCGTCCAGGGCGAACCCCGAGAGCGCCGCCAAGGACATCACCAGACGGTTGAGAAAATCCAGCAGCTCGCCGAAGTCCGGCTCCGCGGTGTCCAGCTCCTGGGCTTCGCGTTGCAGCTCCACCAGGGCCTGCCAGTTTTCCCGGGACAGTTTGCCGCGCACCTGGGAGGCAGCCCACTGCAGGCGCTGCAGGTTGGAGCGCAAGCTGAACGACCAGTCCTCCCCCAGCAGGGCCGCCAGCAGACGCTCGGGCAACTCGCCCTCATCCGGCAACAGCATCAGGCTTTCCCCCAGGTCCACCGCGGCCAGCAAAGCTCGCGGATCGTCGCCATCGACGTAACGGGCCAGCATGATCCGCAGCAGCCGTGCGCTGTCGTCACAGCGCTCACAATAACGACCAAACCAGAACAGGTTCTCCACCACCCGCGACGGCAAGTAGGGATCACGACGGACCAAGTCATAGACACCAATGGTGCGCTGGGCCTTCCATTGCTCGCCGCTAGGGGCGCGCTCCCCCAGCACCCAAGTGTCCTTGCTGGCGCCACCGCGCTGCATCGACACCACTTCGGCGTCAGCATCGGCAGCGACCCGGGTCAGGCCGCCGGGCAGCACCCGATAGCCGTCGTCGCTGGCCACCGCGTACACCCGCATGCCGATGGCCCGGGGCTGCAAGCGACCGTCCTCGGCCTGCCACACCGGCGCCAGGGACAGTTGCGGCAACTCCTGGGCGACATAGGCGTAGGGCCGCGCACGCATGCGCTCGGCGAGGCTGGCGCGCTGCTCGGGGCTCAGGTCGCGCCCCAGCACCGGTGTGAAGCTCTGGGACGGAAACGCCGGCTTGATCAGCAGCTCCGGAAGTTTCTCCAGGGCCTGTTGCAGCACGGGTGCCTCGCCACACCACCAGGTGGCAATGGAAGGCAGGAGCAATTCCTCCCCCAGCAGGAACTGGCTGATTTTCGGCAGGAAGCCCAGCAGCCCTGGGGACTCCAGCACCCCGCTGCCCAAGGCATTGGCCACCAGCACCCGGCCCTGACGCACGGCATCCAGCAGGCCGGGCACCCCCAGGGCGGAATCGGTACGCAGCTCCAGGGGGTCACAGAAATCATCATCCAGGCGACGCATGATGGCGTGCACCCGACGCAAGCCACTGAGGGTCTTGAGATAGACCGTGGCATCGCGCACCGTCAGGTCGCCGCCCTCCACCAGCGGGTAACCCAGCTGGCGTGCCAGGTACAGATGTTCGAAATAACTCTCGTTGAAACGCCCGGGCGTCAACAGCACGATCAGCGGTGCTTCGGCATCTCGGGGCGCCTGCCGGGCCAGGGTTTCCTGCAGGGCACGGAAGAAGCCGGCCAGATGCTGCACTTGCAGGTCGCGGTACAGATCCGGAAAGGCCCGGGACACGATCATGCGATTTTCCAGGGCATAGCCAGCCCCGGACGGCGCCTGGGTACGATCGGCAGTGACCCACCAGCGACCATCGGGGGTGCGCGCCAGGTCCACTGCATAGAGGTGCAGAAAGGTCTGCTCGGGCGGCTGGATGCCTTGGCATGGCCAGAGAAAATTGTTGTGTCCGAACACCAGTTCCGCGGGCAACAGCCCTTCGCTGATCAGTCGCTGCGGGCCGTACAGGTCCGCCAGTACGGCATTGAGCAGGCGCGCTCGCTGGGCGATACCGGCGGACAACAGCTGCCACTCCTCCACTGGGATCACATGGGGCAGCAGGTCCAGCTCCCAGGGCCGGTCCGCGCCCTTGGGGTCGGCATAGACGTTGTAGGTGACACCGTTCTCGTGGATCTGCCGGGTCAGCAGCGCCTGGCGCTGGGCCAGTTGCGCGGGGCTGCTGCGTTGCAGTTGTTCAAGCAGGCGCTGCCAGTGCGCCCGGACCGCACCCTGGTCATCCAGCAGCTCGTGGTAGGTACCCGCCGTCAGCGGGTAACGGTCTAGCAAGTCAGGCATGGAACACTCGGCAGACGGCAGGGAAAGTCAGATTAACCCACAGCCCCGACACCCGGATATGGCTATATCGCGGGCGTCGCAGGTGGATTAGAAGCGTCGCAAATCCAGGGTCATGGGCAGCTCGTCATTGATGATCAGAGGCGGCACCGCGAGGCTCCCGGGGCTGTGTCCGAGGCGAAAGAAACGCGCCATGCGCCGGCTTTCCGCTTCATTGGCATTGACCGGCAGGCTGTCGTAGTTGCGTCCCCCAGGATGGGCCACATGGTATTGGCAGCCCCCCAGGGAGCGCTGCATCCAACTGTCCAGCAGATCGAACACCAGCGGTGCGTGTACCGGGATGCCGGGTTGCAGGCAGTTGGCCGGCTGCCAGGCGCGATAACGCACTCCGGCGACAAATTCCCCTACCCGACCGGTGGGCTGCAAGGGGACCGCCACACCGTTGCAGGTCAGCACATGGCGCTGCGGCGTCAACCCGCTGACCTTGACCTGCAAACGCTCCAGAGAAGAGTCGACATAACGCACCGCGCCCCCGGCCCCGCCCTCTTCCCCCAGCACATGCCAGGGCTCCAGCGCCTGACGCAACTCCAGCTCGATGCCGCTGACCGCGTAATCGCCGACCTTGGGAAAGCGAAACTCCAGGTGCGGGGCAAACCACTCGGCCCGCAGCGGATATCCGGCGGCATTGAGCTCCACCAGCACATCGGCGAAATCCTGCTCGATGAAATGCGGCAGCAGGAAGCGATCGTGCAGCTCGGTGCCCCAACGCGCCAGCTTGGCCGGGGCATAAGGCTCGCGCCAGAACCGCGCCACCAGCGCCCGCAGCAGCAACTGCTGGACCAGGCTCATGCGCTCATGGGGCGGCATTTCAAAGGCCCGCAGCTCGAGCAGACCGAGACGCCCGGTGGCGCCGTCCGGCGAATAGAGCTTGTCGATGCAGAACTCCGCGCGATGGGTATTGCCGGTGACATCGATCAGCAGGTTGCGCAGCAGGCGGTCCACTCGCCACGGCGGGCACTCCTCGCCCGGCGCGGGTATCTGCGCAAAGGCGATTTCCAGTTCGTAAAGCGAGTCGTTGCGCGCCTCGTCGACCCTGGGAGCCTGGGAGGTGGGGCCGATGAACAACCCGGAAAACAGGTAGGACAACGACGGATGATTGTGCCAGTAGCTGATCAGGCTACGCAGCAGGTCGGGGCGGCGCAGGAACGGCGAATCCGCCGGCGTCGCGCCACCGAGGACGAAATGGTTGCCGCCGCCGGTGCCGGTGTGGCGCCCGTCGATCATGAACTTCTCACTGGTCAGGCGGGTCTGCCGGGCCTGCTCATACAGAAACTCGGTGCGCTCCACCAGCTCGTCCCAACTGACCGATGGCTGCACGTTGACCTCGATCACGCCCGGGTCCGGCGTCACCCGGAAGTTGCACAAGCGTGGGTCCGCCGGCGGCTCGTAGCCCTCCAGCAGCACCGGACAATGCAACTCTGCCGCCGTGGCTTCGATCACGCTGACCAGTTGCAGGTAATCCTCGAGTCGTTCCAGGGGCGGCATGAACAGATACAGCCGCCCTTCTCGCGCCTCGGCGCAGAGCGCGGTACGGGTCAACCAGTCCGCGGACTGATCGATCATTGGCACGCGCTCATCCAGAACCGCCGCCTCAGGGACTTCTGCGAGCCGCGCCAGGTCCGGCAGCTCAGGGAAGTCCTGGTTCGGATCGTTGGGATGTATGAAGGGGTACTCCGCCGCCGTCACCCAGGGCTGGGACGCCAGGGGCAGGCGATAGCCCAGAGCGGAATCCCCGGGCACCAGCCGGCAATGACTGTCGCGCAGGTACCAGCGGCCACTCTGCCACTGATCACCCTTGGCGGTACGGGCCAGGGGCAGCACCTGGCCAATGACCTTGTCCAGCCCCTGGCTGAACACCTTGCGCAACCGCTGGCGCTCCAGGGCATCCTCCAGCCGCGAGTCCTCGGCACTGACATTGAGGGGCAGGCTGCCCTCGCGCCACAGGTAGTAGAAGTGGTCTTCATAGGCGGGAAACACGAAGCGCCCCGGCAGCTTCAGGCGCTCGGCGACACTGGCGAGAAAGCGCCCGGCCAGTGCTGCATCAGCGCCGTAGTCCTCGTGCTCATCGGCAATCAAGGCGTTGTTGTGCCAGATCGGCACGCCGTCCCGTCGCCAATGGCAGTTCAGCGACCAGCGCGGCAATTGCTCCCCCGGGTACCACTTGCCCTGGCCGAAGTGCACCAGCCCCTGAGGCCCGTAGCGCTGGCGCAGGCGCTGGAACAGCTCACCGGCCAGACGCCGCTTGTTCGCTCCCAGGGCGGCGGTGTTCCACTCGGCGCCGTCGGGGTCGTCGATGGCCACGAAGGTCGGCTCGCCGCCCATGGTCAAGCGCACATCGCCCTCCAGCAGGTCCACATCGATCCGCCGGCCCAGGGCCTGGATCGCCAGCCACTGCTCGTCGGTGTAAGGCTTGGTGACCCGGGGTGCTTCCCAGATCCGTTCCACACTCATTTCATGGCTGAACTGACACTCGCAAGGTTCCACCAGGCCAGTGATGGGCGCCGCTGAAGAGGGATCGGGGCTGCAGGCCAGGGGAATGTGGCCCTCTCCGGCAAACAGCCCCGAGGTGGCGTCCAGGCCGATCCAGCCGGCTCCGGGCAAGTAGACCTCGCACCAGGCATGCAGGTCAGTGAAGTCCACCTCGGTGCCCGAAGGACCATCCAGGGATTTGACGTCGGCCGTGAGCTGGATCAGGTAGCCGGAGACGAAACGCGCCGCCAGTCCCAAGTGGCGCAACAGCTGCACCAGCAGCCAGGCCGAATCGCGGCAGGAGCCGGAGCCATTGACCAGGGTCTGCTCCGGGCTCTGCACCCCCGGCTCCAGGCGAATCAGGTAGGCGATGTCTGCGCTGAGCCGCTGATTCAACGCCACCAGGAAGTCCACCGCTGGCAACGGCGTACGCGAAATACCGTCCAGGTAGGCCTGGAACTTCGGCGTCAGGGGCAGGGTTTCCAGGTAGGGCGCCAGCTCACGCTGCTCATCGGCGGCGTAGGCAAAAGGGATCTTCTGCGCGTAGGGCTCGAGGAAGAAGTCGAACGGATTGAACACCGCCATCTCCGCCAGCAGATCCACTTCGATCTGCAGCTCGGTGGTTTTCTCCGCAAAGACCAGGCGCGCCAGGTAATTGCCCTGTGGGTCCTGCTGCCAGTTGATGAAATGCTGCTCGGGCTGGACCTTCAGCGCATAGGAGAGGATTCGCGTGCGGCTGTGGGCAGCCGGGCGCAGGCGGACGATCTGCGGGCCAAGTTCGACGGCGCGGTCGTAGCGATAGTGCGTGACATGGTGCAATGCGACATGAATCGACACGGCGTGCCTCCTGCGAGCCTGAGCGGTGGATGAACCCGCGCAAGACTTGTGCCAGGGCCCAAGTCCGGGGGGTTGTTCAACGACTCAGGGCAGTACAGCACCAAAACCGCGCAACCGGTGCATCCCTGTGCAGCTCACTGCACAGAAATGTGCCAGACGGCATGGCTCGAAGCGGCTGCGCTCGCACTGTTAATGGAGCGCCAGCGCTGACAGCCGATCGCCAACAAGACCGGCTTGCGCCGCTATCGAGAGCCAAAGCAAAACGCCAGCTCCGAGGAGCTGGCGTTCTGTTGTCTAGCGCGGCACCACCGGCTTGCGGGTTGGCTTCTTGCCTTTGCCCTTGGCCGCATCGGCACGCTCCTTGGCAGCCTGCTTGTTGCGGGCGAAGGCAGCGGCCTTGGCCTGCTCACGCTTGTCCCAGGCATTGCCACCGTCACTGCCTCGCGGCGGCAAGCCGGTGTGCTGGGTAAGGATCTTGGTTTCCTTGGCCACCTTGTGGCTGCCGGCCGGTGTCGAGTTCTTGCGGCGGGCGCTCTGGTAGCTGTCGGTGGCCGGCTGATGGGTCGGAATCAGCTGGTTCTTGCCTGGGCCGATCAGATCACCACGGCCCATGCGCAGCAGGGCTTCGCGCAGCATCGGCCAGCCCTTCGGATCGTGATAGCGCAGGAACGCCTTGTGCAGGCGACGCTGCTCCTCGCTCTTGACGATGGTCACGCCGTCGCTCTTGTAGGTGACCTTGCGCAGCGGGTTCTTGCCCGAGTGGTACATGGCGGTGGCAGTAGCCATCGGCGACGGATAGAACGCCTGCACCTGGTCGGCGCGGAAGCCGTTGCCCTTGAGCCACAGGGCCAGGTTCATCATGTCTTCGTCGGTGGTCCCCGGGTGCGCGGCGATGAAGTACGGAATCAGGTACTGCTCCTTGCCCGCTTCCTTGGAGTACTTCTCGAACATCCGCTTGAACCGGTCATAGGTACCAATGCCCGGCTTCATCATCTGATTGAGCGGACCTTCCTCGGTGTGTTCCGGGGCAATCTTCAGGTAGCCACCCACGTGATGGGTCACCAGCTCCTTGACGTACTCCGGCGATTCCACCGCCAGGTCATAACGCAGGCCCGAGGCGATGAGGATCTTCTTCACCCCAGGCAGGGCGCGAGCACTGCGATACAGCTGGATCAACGACGAATGGTCGGTGTTCAGGTTCGGGCAGATGCCGGGGAACACGCAGGACGGCTTGCGGCACGCGGATTCGATTTCCGGGCTCTTGCAGGCGATGCGGTACATGTTCGCGGTCGGACCGCCAAGGTCGGAGATCACCCCGGTAAAGCCGGGAACCTTGTCGCGGATTTCTTCGATCTCGCGAATGATCGACTCTTCGGAACGGTTCTGGATGATCCGCCCTTCGTGCTCGGTGATGGAACAGAAGGTACAGCCACCGAAGCAGCCACGCATGATGTTCACCGAGAAGCGGATCATGTCGTAGGCCGGGATTTTTTCCTTGCCATAGGCCGGGTGCGGAATGCGCTGATAAGGCATGCCGAACACGTAGTCCATTTCCTCGGTGGTCATGGGAATGGGCGGCGGGTTGAACCACACATCTACTTCACCATGCTTCTGCACCAGGGCACGGGCGTTGCCCGGGTTGGTTTCCAGGTGCAGCACGCGGTTGGCGTGAGCGTAGAGGACCGGGTCGTTGCGCACCTTCTCCATGGACGGCAGGCGGATCACGGTCTTGTCCCGGGTCATCCGCGGGCTGGCCAGGATCTGCACCACCTTGGCTTCGCTCGGATCTTCAACCGGACCCTTCTCCTGCTCGATGGCGCAGGCCTGGGTGTCCTGGGTGTTGACGTAGGGGTTGATGATCTTGTCGATCTTGCCCGGACGGTCGATACGGGTGGAGTCCACTTCGTACCAGTCTTTGGGCGTGTCGCGGCGGATGAAGGCGGTGCCGCGCACGTCGGTGATGTCTTCGATCTTGTGGCCGTAGGACAGGCGCTGGGCAACTTCGACAATGGCTCGCTCGGCGTTGCCGTAGAGCAGGATATCGGCACTGGCGTCGATCAGGATCGAGTTGCGCACCCGGTCCTGCCAGTAGTCGTAGTGGGCGATGCGACGCAGAGACGCCTCGATGCCGCCAAGGACGATCGGCACGTTCTTGTAGGCTTCCTTGCAACGCTGGCTGTAGACCAGGCTGGCACGGTCCGGACGCTTGCCCGCCAGGCCGCCCGGGGTGTAGGCGTCGTCGGAGCGGATCTTCTTGTCGGCGGTGTAGCGATTGATCATCGAGTCCATGTTGCCGGCGGCGACACCGAAAAACAGGTTCGGCTCGCCGAGCTTCATGAAGTCGTCTTTGGATTGCCAGTTGGGCTGGGCGATGATCCCGACGCGAAAGCCCTGGGACTCCAGCAGCCGGCCGATGATCGCCATGCCGAACGACGGGTGATCGACATAGGCATCACCGGTGACGATGATGATGTCGCAGGAATCCCAGCCGAGCTGATCCATCTCCTCCCTGCTCATGGGCAGGAATGGTGCCGGCCCGAAACATTCGGCCCAGTACTTTGGATAGTCAAATAACGGCTTGGCTGCTTGCATGTCGATGACCGGTGTTGGCTTGGATAGGGACGCGTTGATTCACAGGGAAATTCGCGGGCGCGGAATATAGCACAAAAAATAACCAATTCCGACCGTAATGGTCGGAATTCGTTGTCACGTCACGCGACCCGTGGCCAACCACTATGGCTGGCGCCGTTATTCGTCGTCGTCGAAGTTGTAGCTGCCCGGAGCAAGGTTCTCGAAGCGGGTGTACTTGCCGATGAAGGCCAGGCGGATAAAGCCGATGGGGCCGTTCCGCTGCTTGCCGATGATGATCTCGGCAATGCCCTTGTGCTCGGTCTCGGGGTGATACACCTCGTCCCGGTACACGAACATAATCACGTCGGCGTCCTGCTCGATCGCTCCGGATTCCCGCAAGTCGGAGTTCACCGGACGCTTGTTGGGGCGTTGCTCCAGGGAGCGGTTGAGCTGGGACAGAGCCACCACCGGGCAGTTGAATTCCTTGGCCAGGGCTTTCAGGGATCGGGAGATCTCGGAAATCTCGTTGGTCCGGTTGTCACCGCTGGAGCCCGGGATCTGCATCAGTTGCAGGTAGTCGATCATGATCAGGCCGATGTCGCCGTGCTCGCGCACCAGGCGCCGGGTCCGCGCACGCATTTCCGAGGGGCTGATGCCCGCGGTGTCGTCGATGAACAGCTTGCGGTCGTTGAGCAGGTTGACCGCCGAGGTCAGGCGCGGCCAGTCGTCATCTTCCAACTGACCGGAACGGACCTTGGTCTGATCGATGCGGCCCAGGGAGGACAGCATACGCATGATCAGCGATTCGCCTGGCATCTCCAGGGAGTACACCAGCACCGCCTTGTCGCTGCGCAGTACCGCGTTTTCCACCAGGTTCATGGCGAAGGTGGTCTTACCCATGGACGGACGGCCGGCGACGATGATCAAGTCGGCCGGTTGCAGGCCACTGGTCTTCTCGTCGAGGTCGGTGTAGCCGGTGGACAGGCCAGTGATGGCGTTGTCGGTGTTGAACAAGGTATCGATACGGTCGATGGCCTTGGTCAGCAACTCGTTGACCCCTACCGGGCCGCCAGTCTTGGGCCGCGCCTCGGCGATCTGGAAGATCTGCCGTTCGGCCTCATCGAGGATCTCTTCGGCGGTGCGGCCTTCAGGGTTGAAGGCGCTGTCAGCGATCTCGGTACTGATACCGATCAGCTGGCGCAGGGTCGCCCTTTGGCGAACGATCTGCGCATAGGCCTTGATGTTGGCCACCGACGGGGTGTTCTTCGCCAGCTCACCGAGGTAGCCCAGGCCACCGACCTGGGAGGTCTGCCCTTCCTTGTCCAGTTGCTCGGACAGGGTGACCACGTCGATCGGCATGTTCTGGTCGGCCAGCTTGGCGATGGCGCGGAAGATCAAACGGTGGTCATGCCGATAGAAATCGCCGTCGGACACTTGATCCAACACGCGTTCCCAGGCGTTGTTGTCCAGCATCAGACCACCGAGCACGGCCTGTTCGGCCTCGATGGAATGCGGCGGCACCTTCAGGGCAGCGGTTTGCAGATCGTATTGCTCGGGAGCGGAGATATCGTTCATGGCCACTTGGAATTCGGGGGGTGAAAAACAGGATCAGCAGAAAGACAAAGGGCACGACCTGTAAACAGGATCGTGCCCGATGTTAACCGTCAGCCACACAAGGTGCCAGACGATTTGGTACTGCTTAAGCAGCCACCACGACAACGCGTACGGTTGCTTCAACTTCAGCGTGCAGGTGCACGGCTACGTCGAATTCACCTACGTTGCGGATGGTGCCGTTCGGCAGACGAACTTCGCTTTTTGCAACTTCAACGCCGGAGGCGGTCAGTGCATCAGCGATGTCGTGGGTGCCGATCGAACCGAACAGCTTGCCTTCGTCACCGGCGGTGGCAGTGATGGTCACTTCCAGCTCGGCCAGTTGGGCAGCGCGGCTTTCAGCCGAAGCTTTACGGTCTGCAGCCAGTTTTTCCAGCTCAGCACGACGCTCTTCGAACGCAGCCAGGTTGGCAGCGGTAGCAGCGGTGGCTTTGCCGTAAGGCAGCAGGTAGTTACGGCCGTAACCAGCCTTAACGTTCACTTTGTCGCCCAGGTTGCCCAGGTTGGCGACTTTTTCCAGAAGGATCAGTTGCATGTGAAAATCCTCTTAACTTTTAACCTTCACCGTTCGCGCTATCGGCGTCTTTCGGCGCCAAACGACCGCGAAAATCAACCAGACTGTCGACAATGGCCAGGACCACGAGCAACGGATAGATCAGCTGCATGAATGGCAACAGCGTGACGTACAACCCCACCAGCCAGAATCTGGCCAGTCGCCCTTGCGCCACCAGCCCGTGAATCAGGGCCAGCCCGGCAAAAACCAGCGGGACACTGCACATCGGCGTGAGCATGGCCAGTTGAGGTCCGAAGTTCGGCCCCACCAACATGCACGCCAGCAGTAACATCGCTGGCCCAAGAGGGATTCTGATGGCGCGAAACTCGCGACCAAAACCACCCGAGTTATACAACACAGCCTGCCAGTAACGCCCAAGAATCAGGCTCAGCACGCTGATGGCTTGCAACAAGGCCGCTATCAGGCCGGTCAGGATCGGTGCAATCAGCGTGGCAAGACGAGCTCGCTCTTCAACCGATAACTGCTGGTAGACCTCACCCAAGGCCATCGGCAGGATTTTTATCAATTCCTGCGACAACGCTTCGATCTGAGGGCGGAAAGCCGCACCCAGGACTCCAGCAAACACCAATCCCATCGCTATGCTGACCAGCAGCACGCGGCTCCAGGACTCGCTTGCGCGCAAAACCAACGCAAGACTCGAAGACCCCACCAGCACCAGAAATGCTCGCGGGTCATCGAACGCCAGCCACCAGAACAAAGCCGGCAGCACTCCCAGAGCGAGGACACCAAGGGCATCCTTCAACCCGCGCCGCAGAAGCACCAGGCTCCCCGCGGCAGCACCCAACCAATACAACAACGGCAATGCCGAACAGCCAGCCACTACCAGAGTGGCCTGCATACGACCGCGCATGATGAACTCAGCTAAGGCGCGCATGCATTCAATCCCTTACTACTTGTCGACTGCCCGGTCTCAGCGGCCGTGGCTGTCGGTGTAGGCCAGCAGGGCCAGGAAGCGGGCGCGCTTGATAGCGGTGGCCAGCTGACGCTGATAACGAGCTTTGGTACCGGTGATGCGGCTTGGAACGATTTTGCCGGTCTCGGATACGTAGGCTTTCAGAGTGTTGAGATCTTTGTAATCGATCTCTTTCACGTCTTCAGCGGTGAAGCGGCAGAATTTACGACGACGGAAGAAACGTGCCATGTAATTGGCTCCTTAAAAGGTCCGTGGATTACTCGTCAGCGTTATCGCTGGCGTCGCTGTTATCGCTGTCATCGCCATCGGCGCTGTCAGAATGCTCAGGACGGTCACGACGCTCACGGCGCTCACTGCGGTTTTCTTCAGCCTTGAGCATCTCGGATTGGCCGGTAACGGCTTCTTCGCGACGGATGACCAGGTTACGGATCACAGCATCGTTGTAACGGAAGTTGTCTTCCAGCTCAGCCAAGGCTTTGCCAGTGCACTCAACGTTCAGCATCACGTAGTGAGCCTTGTGAACATTGTTGATTGCGTAGGCCAGTTGACGACGGCCCCAGTCTTCCAGACGGTGGATTTTGCCGCCGTCTTCTTCGATCAGCTTGGTGTAACGCTCAACCATGCCGCCGACTTGCTCGCTTTGATCCGGGTGGACCAAAAAGATGATTTCGTAATGACGCATGAATGCTCCTTACGGGTTGTAGCCTGCCGCCTATAAGCGGTCAGACAAGGAGTGAATGACACTTGTGTGTCTTGCCACAGATAGGCACATATGCGCCTGCCGTCACGGCAAGGGGCGCAATTGTAGAGAAGGGGGAACAGCGGCGCAAGGCAATTGGTGATTATTTGAACAATCATCTGCAGGAGCCAACGAGCCGGCGATGGACGGCTGGGCGTGGTTCGCCAGCAAGCCGGCTCCTACGGGATAGATCAGGCTTTCTTGGCGACGGCCTTGGCTTTTGCACCGCGCTGGCGCATGGCCTCGAACAGGCAGACGCCTGTGGCCACGGAGACGTTGAGACTGCTGACACTGCCAGCCATTGGCAGACGCACCAGATAGTCACAGTGCTCGCGAGTCAGACGGCGCATGCCCTTGCCTTCGGCCCCCATGATGATGATGGTCGGGCCTGTCAGATCCTGATCGTACAACTCCTGCTCAGCCTCGCCGGCGGTACCGACGATCCACAGGCCGCGCTGCTGAAGTTTTTCCAGGGTCCGCGCCAGGTTGGTCACAGCCACCAGCGGAATCACTTCCGCAGCGCCGCAAGCCACTTTGCGCACGGTCGGGGTCAGAGTGGCCGACTTGTCCTTGGGCACCAGCACTGCCAGGGCACCCGCCGCATCGGCAGTACGCAGGCAGGCGCCAAGGTTGTGCGGATCGGTCACGCCATCCAACACCAGCAACAGTGGCGCGCCTTCGGTGCGATCCAGTAGCTCGTCGAGCATGGCCTCGCCCCACACCTGGCTTGGGCTGACTTCCGCCACCACCCCCTGGTGCACGCCTTCAACCCAGGCGTCCATCTCACGACGCTCGGCCTGGCCGACTGAAACGCGATTCTGCGCTGCCAGATCCACCAACACCTGAACCCGTGGATCACTGCGCCCTTCAGCCAACCAGATCTGCTTGACCCGCTTGGGATGGTGACGCAGCAACGCTTCTACAGCATGCACGCCGTAGATCTTTTCCAACTGACTCATGACTTGGCCTTAGGTTTGCGCGCCCCGCCGCTTTTCGCGCCGGAAGCGGAGCCCGCCTTGGGCGGACCCTTACGATGTTTGCTCGGTTTGGCTGGCCTGTCGCTGTCTCTGGCCGGAGCCGATTTGCCGGACTTTCCCCCAGACGCCGCTTTACCACCGCCCTTGGCTCCCGCCAGCAGCGCCTGTTTCATTTCACGACTTTTGCGTACTTCGGCGTTTTTTGCCGCTGCGTCGCTGGGACGGTAAGCCTCGACAGCCTTCTCCTTGGCAGAGCTGCGACGCCCCGCCTTCGCTGGAGCCGGCTCTTCGACTGCCTTGCTTGCCGGTACGTCCGCAGCACCTCGCTTTTTGCGACCAATCGGTGCAGCGATGGTCTTTTCCGCCATCTCGAAATCGATCTTGCGCTCGTCCAGATCGACGCGCATGACCCGCACTTCCACAGTGTCACCCAAGCGAAAGCTGCGACCGGTGCGCTCGCCCGCCAGGCGGTGATGCACAGGGTCGAAGTGGTAGTAGTCGCCTGGCAGCGCGGTGACATGCACCAGGCCTTCGACGTAGATATCGGTGAGTTCGACGAACAGACCAAAACCGGTGACCGCCGTGATCACTCCTGGGAAGGATTCGCCGACGCGATCCTTCATGAACTCGCACTTGAGCCAGTTCACCACGTCACGAGTGGCTTCGTCGGCACGACGCTCGCTCATCGAGCACTGCTCGCCGAGCTGCTCGAGGATAGCCTCGTCGTAGGGATAGATACGCGCTTTCGGAATACTCATCGCTCCAGCGCGACGCACGTGTGGCGTGTCTTGCTTGGAGTGGATGACACTGCGGATGGCCCGGTGGGTCAACAGGTCCGGATAACGACGGATCGGCGAAGTGAAGTGGGTATAGGCTTCGTAATTCAGGCCGAAGTGACCCTGGTTATCAGCGCTGTACACCGCCTGGCTCAGGGAGCGCAGCATCACGGTCTGGATCAGGTGGTAATCCGGACGGTCCTTGATGGTTTCCAGCAGCGCCTGATAGTCCTTCGGCGTCGGACCATCCTTGCCTTTATGCAGGGACAGGCCCAGCTCGCCAAGGAAGGCGCGCAGTTTCTCCAGACGCTCCGGCGGCGGACCGTCGTGCACCCGATACAAGGCAGGAATCTCGTGCTTCTTGAGGAACTCGGCGGTAGCCACGTTGGCCGCCAGCATGCATTCCTCGATCAGTTTGTGAGCATCGTTGCGCGTGGTTGGACGAATTTCGGCGATCTTGCGCTCGGAACCGAAGATGATCCGGGTTTCCTGAGTTTCGAAGTCGATGGCGCCACGGGTATGGCGAGCACCGAGCAGGACCTTGTACAGCGCATACAGTTGCTTCAGATGCGGTACGACATCCGCGTACTCACCGCGCAACTGCTTGGCCTCGGTGGTTTTCGGCTGCTCGAGCATGGCGCTGACCTTGTTGTAGGTCAGTCGCGCCTTGGAGTGGATCACCGCTTCATAGAACTGGTAGTCGGTCATTTCGCCGGACTTGGAGATGGTCATCTCACAAACCATGGCCAGACGATCGACTTTCGGGTTCAGCGAGCACAGGCCATTGGAAAGTTGCTCAGGCAGCATCGGGATAACCCGCTCGGGGAAATACACCGAGTTGCCACGCACCTGGGCTTCTGCATCCAGGGCCGAACCGATCTTCACGTAGCTGGAGACGTCGGCAATGGCCACGTACAGTTTCCAGCCACCGCCGAACAGGCGCAGCTTTCCGGGCTTGGCTTCGCAGAACACTGCGTCGTCGAAGTCGCGAGCATCTTCACCGTCGATGGTGACGAAAGGCAGATCACGCAGATCGATGCGTTTCTCTTTGTCCTTCTCCTCCACTTCCGGCTTGAGCTTGGCCGCTTCCTTGAGCACAGCCTCGGGCCAGACATGAGGAATATCATAGGTGCGCAGGGCAACGTCGATTTCCATGCCCGGTGCCATGTAATTGCCTACGACCTCAACCACGTCGCCTTGTGGCTGGAAGCGCGGCGTCGGCCAGTGAGTGATTTTCACTTCAACAAACTGACCGACCTTGGCATTGGCATTGCGCCCCGGGGTCACCAGCACTTCTTGCTGGATCTTCGGGTTATCCGCTACCACAAAGCCAATACCGCCTTCTTCAAAGTAACGACCCACGATACTTTCATGGGCACGGGATACCACTTCGACGATCACCCCTTCGCGACGACCACGACGATCCAGGCCGGAAACCCGGGCCAAGGCACGGTCGCCATCGAATACCAGGCGCATTTGCGCCGGGCTCATGAACAGGTCATCACTGCCATCATCCGGCACCAGAAAGCCGAAGCCGTCGCGGTGGCCGCTGATACGACCAAGGATCAGGTCAAGCTTGTCCACCGGCGCATAAGTGCCACGGCGGGTATAGATCAGTTGAGCATCGCGCTCCATGGCGCGTAGGCGGCGGCGCAGGGCTTCCAGTTGGTCCTCTGTGGTCAGACCGAACTCTTCTACCAACTGCTCGCGACTAGCAGGCGAACCCCGATCAGCAAGGTGCTGGAGGATGAGTTCGCGGCTAGGAATAGGGTTTTCGTATTTTTCCGCTTCACGAGCGGCCTCGGGATCGAGGGACTGCCAATCGGCCATTAGATAAATTTCACCTTGTCTATATGCGGGTTAGTTTGGCATACGCGTATTGAAACGGGAAATTTCAGGCTCAGACAACGCTGGAAAAATCTTCATCGCCACCTCAGAAACATCCTCACGCCTGCCACCGAAGACTTTTTTCGAGCTTTTTTGAAATCTGGGGTTTACAGCTTAAAAGAGCCTCCGTATAGTGCGCGCCATCGACGACGGAGACGTCAGCGATACTGCCCAGATGGTGAAATTGGTAGACACGCCAGCTTCAGGTGCTGGTGACCGCAAGGTCGTGGAAGTTCGAGTCTTCTTCTGGGCACCAATTCAAGAGCTTGAGATTAGATCAGTTTCAAGGCTCAAACAAAAACCCGCGAAAGCGGGTTTTTGCATTCTAAGTGTTTGATTTAATAAAACCAAAACAGGGGTTTACAGATCAAAACACGGTCCGTATAGTGCGCTCCATCGACACGGCGACAACGTCGATATTGCCCAGATGGTGAAATTGGTAGACACGCCAGCTTCAGGTGCTGGTGACCGCAAGGTCGTGGAAGTTCGAGTCTTCTTCTGGGCACCAATTCAAGCTTGAGAGCATCGCTTTCAAGTCTCTCAAAAACCCGCGAAAGCGGGTTTTTGCGTTTCTGCCTTCAGGTATTTCCTCACTTCATCAACCCGCCGCCTTACCCGCAAAGCGCACATGAGAAACGATATCGTTTATGATTGTTACAAGTTTTTGCGGCACTACAGTGAGGAAACCTGCGAATGATGTTCAGAAATACCCTCCTTCCAACATCCCTTCTGCGTGGCTTGACCATCACTTTGCTAGGACTGACCCTGGCATCTCCACTCACCCAGGCAGCCGATCCGGTTTCCCTGACCCTGTATAACGGCCAGCACAAGGAAGTCGGCGACGCCGTCGCCAAGGCTTTCGAAGCCAAGACCGGCATTCACGTCAACGTGCGCAAGGGCAGCAGCAATCAGCTGGCCAGCCAGATCGTCGAAGAAGGCGATCGCTCCCCCGCCGATGTGATCTACACCGAAGAGTCCCCGCCCCTGAACAAACTGGGCGAACAAGGCCTGCTAGCACAGACCGATGCCGCAACCCTGGCCGTCCTGCCCAAGGAATACGTGGCCGGCAACGGCACCTGGATCGGCATCACTGCGCGAGTGCGGGTGGTGGCTTTCAACCCGAAGCTGATCGACGAGAAAGACCTCCCCAAGTCGGTGATGGAATTTTCCCAGCCACAATGGCAAGGCAAGGTCGGCTTCGTACCGACCAGCGGCGCGTTTCAGGAACAGGCCGTGGCCATCATCAAATTGCACGGCATGGATGCAGCCGAAGAGTGGCTGACCGGCCTGCGGGCATTCGGCAAGGTCTATAGCAACAACATGGTAGCCCTCAAGGCCGTGGAAAACGGCGAAGTGGCCACCGTCCTGGTGAACAATTACTACTGGTTTGCCCTGCAACGGGAAAAAGGTCAGCTGGACTCGAAACTGCACTATTTCACCGGCGGCGACGTCGGCGGCCTGATCACTGTATCCAGCGCCGCAGTGCTCAAGTCCAGCAAGCACCCGAAAGAAGCTCAGCAATTCCTTGCCTACATGGCCAGTGAAGAAGGTCAGCGGGTGATCACCCAGACCACCGCCGAGTACCCACTGCATAAAGGCATGGAATCGGATCGCGGCCTCAAGCCATTCAGTGAATTGCAGGCTCCGAAAGTCACCCCGGCCGATCTCGGTAATGCCGAGGAAGCACTAGACCTGGAACGCGACGTCGGCCTGAACTGATGAATCCGCCACTCTGCGCCCCCGCCTCGCGCACGCTTTATGTGCCGAGGCGCAAGCGGCCCTCGATCTGGCTGCTGCTGCCGGTATTGTTACTGGTTTGCCTGAGCCTGCAGCCGCTGTTGTATGTCGGGCTCAAGGCCTGGCAGGCCGGCTGGGCCGAAGCCCTGCACCTGCTGTGGCGCCCTTATGTATTCCGCCTGCTGAGCAACACCCTGCTACTGATGCTGGGAGTAACCATCGCCTGCGCAGTGATTGGCCTATCCCTGGCCTGGCTACTGGAACGCAGCGATCTGCCAGGGCGACGGATCTGGGGCGTGGTGCTATGCCTGCCCTTCGCCGTACCGGCCTTCGTCAGCAGCTTCACCTGGGTGTCCCTGAGTGCCGGATTCGAAGGGCTGGGCGGTGCGATCCTGGTGATGACCCTGTCCAAGTACCCCCTGGTGTTCCTGCCGGTGGCAGCCACCCTGCGCAATCTGGATCCCTCCCTCGAAGAGTCCGCACGTACCCTTGGGCAAAATCGCTGGGGCGTGTTCTTCAAGATCACCCTGCCCCTGCTCTGGCCGTCGTTGCTGGCGGGATCTCTGTTGATTGCCCTGCACATGCTGGTGGAATTCGGCGCCCTGTCGATCATCGGCCTGCAGACCTTCACCACGGCGATCTATCAGCAATTCGAGCTGGAGTTCAGCAATGCCAACGCAGCCATGCTCTCGGCAGTGCTGCTGGCGCTATGCCTGGTACTGCTGGGACTGGAGCTGCGGGTTCGCGGCAAGGGGCGCCACGTACGCACCGGCCAAGGCGCAGCGCGACATGCAGATCAGGTACGCCTGGGACGCTGGTCCGCAGGCGGGCAGATCTACTGCCTGCTACTGGCCTTGATTGGCAGCGGCGTTCCCCTGGGAATGCTTGCCTACTGGCTGGCCGTAGGTTCATCGGCCGCTTTCCCGGTCGCCGCCATCAGCGAAGCACTGCTTTCCTCCCTGGCACTATCCCTGGGCGGTGCCGCCCTGTGCCTGGTGCTGGCGGTTCCTGTGGGACTGCTGGTGGTGCGCTACAAGGGACGACTGGCCATCTGGGCCGAGCGTCTGCCCTACCTGTTACATGCCCTACCGGGCTTGGTGATCGCCCTGACGCTGGTGTACTTCGCCCTGCACTATGTACCGGTGCTGTATCAAACCTCGGCGCTGTTGCTGATCGCCTATGCCTTGCTGTTCCTACCCCTGGCACAGGCGCCGATCCGCACTGCCCTGAACAAGGCCGCACCGCAACTGGAAGAAGCGGCAAGAACCTTGGGAGCATCGTCGTTCAGCGCTTTTTGCCGGGTGACTTTACCGATCATCTTTCCAGCGCTGGGCGCGGCCTTCGCCCTGGTATTTCTGGATGCGATGAAAGAGCTCACTGCTACTTTGCTGCTCAGCCCGACCGGGTTGAACACCCTGGCCACAGAGGTCTGGGCCCATACGGCGAATGTGGAGTTTGCGGCCGCAGCACCTTATGCGGCACTGCTGATTCTGGTGTCGGGGCTGCCGGTGTATCTGCTGACGACACGGATGTATTTGAATCGCTGAGAAGACCTTCGCCGGCAAGCCGATTCCTACAGAACGCTCGTAGGAGCCGGCTTGCCGGCAAAGCATCAGGCGCGGAACTGCCCCAGGCTAGCCTTGAGCTGCGCCGCCAGGCTGTCCAGCACCTTGCCGCTGGCAGTGGTCTCAACCACAGCCTGAGCCGCTCGCTCGGCCTGAGCATGAATGGTTTCCACCCGCCCCCGCACCGCTTGCGCGCCCTGAGCCTGATGCGCTGCAGCCTGGGTGGCCAGACCGATAGCCGCATGCACCTGCTCTACCGAGGACTGCACCGATTGCTGCAACCGCGCACTGTCGCGCAGCACCAGCAAACCCTCGCTGGCCTGACGCCCGGCCTGACCGATGGCCGCAACCGCTTCTCGAGCACCTTGCTGCAAAGCACCGATATGCGCCTGGATATCGCCAGTGGAGCTTTGCGTCTTGCTGGCCAGGGCTCGCACCTCATCCGCCACCACGGCAAAACCACGACCGGTTTCACCGGCTCGCGCCGCCTCAATCGCCGCGTTCAGCGCCAGTAGGTTGGTCTGCTCGGCAATACCATGGATCACCGTCAACACCACCTCGATCTGCTCACTCTGCTGAGCCAGCCGCTCAATCACCTTGGCCCCGGTATCCACCTGCCCCGCCAAGGCCTCGATCAGACTGCCGACCTGCTCCGAGGTACGAGTATTCTCGTCAGTGGCCTGGCGGATCTCCACCACCTGCCGCAGCGCTGCTTGCATTGCCTGGCTTTCCGCCTGAGCCTCATCGGCCATCTGCGACAGCGCCCGCAAGCTTTCGGCCACTTCGTCACGCTGCGCCTCGGCCGCTGCATCCGCCCCGGCATTGCGCAGGCTCATAGCCCCGATCTCCACACCGGTGCGCTGCGCCACATCGCCCGCCTCACGCACAATGGGTTGCAACTTATCCACAAAGCGGTTTACCGCCGAGGCCATATCACCGATCTCATCATTGCTGTTGAGGGGCACGCGCTTGGTCAGATCCCCTTCGCCCGCGGCCAGATCGTTGAGCGCCGTGATCAACAGATGCAGCTTGTTCACCACTCGCCGCCCAAGCACCACCGCCAACAACAGCAGTAGAGCCAACCCCACCAGCGCCAGGCCGACACCGATCTGCCAGCGCAAGGTGGCCGCAGCCTCCTGCACCGTGCTTGCGGTATTGGCCTGCATCTGCGCGGCAGTGGCCTGAGCCGACTGCAAGCGCGAGCGCATGGCCGCCGAACTGTCGGCGGAGGCACCCTTGAGACTGTCGCCAACCAACTGGTCACTGCTGGCGATCAATGCCCCGAAACGCTGATCCAAAGCAGCGATATCTGCCTCTACCGAGGCCGTGGAAACCCCCATCAGCACCTTGCCGATTTCCACTCCATTAGGATTTATCGACGCCTCAAGGTAGTAGACAGAAGGATCGTTCTTGGCCGCATCCAGAACCTTGTCCAAGGCCCGATCGCCCTTGCCCTTTTCCAACAGGGCCTTGTTGATCGGATTCTCACGATTCAGATAGCGAGTCAGATGCTCACCCGCCGCATCGTCATAGACCACGAACAGTACGTTGGGATTACGCTGGGCACGCCGTGCGAACTCGGACAGAGTCGGCACATCACTGTCCCACATGGCACGAGGAGCCACAGAAGCCAGCAACTGGGCCATGTCATTGGCGGAGTCCTTGAGGTCCTTCTCCAGCGCGGCACGCAGCTGGACCTGCTCTTCCTTTAGACGCGAAGACAACCCCGCCGTCAGACGCTGACGCGTACTGCTGGACAGGCTTTCCAGACTGGAAGTGACTTCCTTGCCCGCTTGCTCGAGCTCGCCAGACAACTTCTGGCTATCGACACCCAAACGCGCAGCCAGATCGGCCTCAAGGGCCGTCACTGTGCTCCGAGTCAGGGCAACAGCGAGCAACACTTGCACCAAAAGGGCGATACCGAGAGTAACGAACACAGGCCGCAGTAAACGGCTTTGTAACAGTGAGAGAACGGCCGACACAGGAAATCCCTCTACTTTTGACGCCATTATTCTGATGGCACTCTAGAAGCGAATTTCACAGCAAGGGTCGTGCCGCACGGCAGACAGAAACGACAAAGGGCCCGATCAAGGGCCCTTTGGTTTTTACATCAACAACTTATCAAGCGAACGGATGACGCAGAACGATGGTTTCGTTGCGGTCCGGACCTGTCGAAATAATGTCGATCGGCGCGCCGACCAGCTCTTCGATGCGCTTGATATAGGCCTGGGCGGCGGCAGGCAGCTCTTCCAGGGTCTTGGCACCCAAGGTCGATTCGCTCCAGCCTGGCATCTGCTCATACACCGGCTCAAGGCCGATGTAGCTGTCGGCGTCGGTCGGTGCGTCGATGACTGCACCATCCTGGTTCTTGTAGCCAACACAGATATTGATGGTTTCCAGGCCGTCCAGTACGTCCAGCTTGGTCAGGCACAGGCCCGAGATGCTGTTGACGTCGATGGCGCGACGCAGGATTACGGCATCGAACCAGCCGCAACGACGGGCCCGGCCAGTGGTGGCACCGAACTCGTGACCGCGCTTGGCCAGGAATGCACCGATATCGTCGAACAGCTCAGTCGGGAACGGACCCGAGCCCACGCGAGTGGTGTAGGCCTTGGTGATACCCAGGATGTAGTCCAGGTACATCGGACCCACGCCCGAACCGGTGGCGATGCCGCCCGCGGTGGTGTTGGAGCTGGTGACGTACGGGTAGGTACCGTGGTCGATGTCCAGCAGCGAACCCTGGGCGCCTTCGAACATGATGTCCTTGCCAGCGCGACGCAGCTGGTGCAGTTCGGCAGTCACGTCGAGCATCATCGGCTTGAGCAGCTCGGCGTATTCCATGCACTCGTCCAGAGTCTTCTGGAAGTCGATGGCCGGCTCTTTGTAGTAATTGACCAGCACGAAGTTGTGGTAGTCCAGCAACTCGCCCAGCTTGGCGGCGAAACGCTCACGGTGGAACAGATCACCGATGCGCAGGCCACGACGTGCAACCTTGTCTTCGTAAGCCGGGCCGATACCGCGACCGGTAGTACCGATCTTCTGCTCGCCACGGGCCTTCTCGCGGGCCTGGTCCAGGGCTACGTGATAGGACAGGATCAGCGGGCAGGAAGGGCTGATACGCAGGCGCTCACGCACCGGTACGCCTTTCTCTTCCAGCTTGACGATTTCACGCATCAAGGCATCCGGTGCCACCACCACGCCGTTACCGATCAGGCACTGCACGCCTTCGCGCAGCACGCCGGACGGAATCAGGTGCAGGACGGTCTTCTCACCGTCGATCACCAGGGTGTGGCCAGCGTTGTGACCACCTTGGTAGCGCACTACGGCGGCGGCATGTTCGGTCAGCAGATCAACGATCTTGCCTTTGCCCTCATCACCCCATTGGGTGCCCAGGACTACGACATTCTTACCCATAACACTTGTCCTCATTCGCGCAAACTTGGTGCCGGCAGCCGCCGGCAGGAAAACTCAAGAAGCCAGCGGCAAAACTTGCCAAAGCCCATTCTGCTGAATCAATTGCCGGTCGCAGTCCGCTTCACGGGCGGCGGCCAAAGGTTGCCCAGGCAGAGCCTGAACGACACGCTGACCCTCACTGCGCAACTGGCAGACGGTCTGCCAGAGTGCCGCGTCAGTGCTGTCAGGCATCCAGATACCGCCAGACGGTAGCTCGACCTCAGCACGCCCCAGGGTCACCAGGGTTTTCAAATCGGTAGAAAAACCGGTCGCTGGACGGGCACGCCCAAAATCGGCTCCGATGTCATCGTAACGGCCACCCTGAGCAATCGATTGACCCACGCCCGGTACAAACACTGCGAACACCACACCCGTGTGGTAGTGATAGCCCCGCAGCTCGCCCAGGTCGAAGTACAGCGGCAAATCAGGGAAACGCACCGACAAGCGCTCGGCGATCGTCAGCAATTCATCCAGAGCCAGCAGCACCGAGGTCGGTGCACCCGCCAGGCGACGGCGGGCATCGCCCAGTACTTCGCGGCTGCCACACAACTCCACCAGGGAGCGCAGCATGTCCGCCAGGTCGGCTGGCAAGCCCTCGGTCAGGCTGATGACTTCATCGATCGCCTTGCGCTGCAGGGCGTCGAACAATTGTTGCTCTACGGCGCCGGACAGGCCGGCAGCCTGGGCCAGGCCACGGTAGATGCCTACGTGCCCCAGATCCATGTGCACATCCGGCACATCGGCCAACTGCAGCATGGCCAGCATCAGGCTGATGACCTCAACGTCGCTGCTCGGGCTGGCGTCGCCGTACAACTCGGCGCCCAACTGGATCGGGCTGCGCGAAGACGACAAGGCCCGCGGCTGAGCATGCAGCACACTGCCGGCATAGCACAGGCGGCTCGGCCCTTCACGGCGCAAGGTGTGAGCATCGATTCGCGCCACTTGTGGCGTGATGTCGGCACGGAACCCCATCTGCCGACCCGACTGCGGGTCGATGACCTTGAAGGTACGCAGGTCCAGGTCCTGGCCAGCGCCTGTCAGCAGGGATTCCAGGTATTCGATATGGGGAGTAACGACAAATTCGTAACCCCAACTCTGAAACAGATCCAACACCTGACGACGCGCCACTTCAATGCGCGCCGCTTCCGGCGGCAATACTTCTTCGATGCCATCTGGCAGCAGCCAGCGGTCTACCGTTGCCATTACGCCATTCCCCTATGGTCCGGGCGGCAAGCCTGGGGCCAGCCTTAGAGTGAAGCAGAAAACAGTCGCATCCGACGCGAGCTCAGCCGGACAGGCAGCCAGAAATCAGCTGTACAGACTATTTTCCTCGAAAAATCTTGCCGAGCTCTTGAACGAGCCGCGGCCAATCAAAGATGCAGACGCAAAAAAGCCGGGAATTTCCCGGCTGCCGCATCATACACCCGTTTTCCCAAAGGATCACCCCGCGAGGCATTTTAGCCGCCCGGCGGGGTGCCCCAGGATCAGGGCCGGATCAAGGCTTGGACTTTTCCAGGTAATGGAAAAAGTCACTGCTTGGGTCCAGAACCATGACGTCGGATTTGTTCGCAAAGCTTTCACGGTAGGCACGCAGGCTACGGTAGAACGCATAGAACTCCTGGTCCTGGCCATAGGCCTTGGCGTAGATCGCCGCCGCCTGAGCATCACCGTCACCGCGCGCCTCTTCAGACTCACGATAGGCTTCGGCCAGCAGCACGCGACGCTGACGATCAGCGTCAGCACGAATACCTTCGGCCAACTCGTTACCCTTGGCACGATGCTCGCGAGCCTCACGCTCACGCTCTGTACTCATCCGCTCGAACACGCTGCGGTTCACTTCCTTCGGCAGATCGATGGCCTTGACCCGGACATCGACCACTTCGATACCCAGCTCCTTTTCCGCCATCTTGTTCAGCGAAGCCGTGATATCCGCCATCAGCGCATCACGCTCACCGGAAACCACTTCATGCAGGGTGCGCTTACCAAACTGGTCACGCAGGCCCGATTCCAGACGACGGGAAAGACGCTCGTCGGCAATTTGCTTGAGACCGGAAGTCGCGGTGTAGAAGCGCTCGGCATCCTTCACTCGCCACTTGGCGTAGGCATCCACCATTACGGCTTTCTTTTCCAGGGTCAGGAAGCGCTGTGTCGGTGCATCCAGGGTCATCAGGCGCGCATCAAACTTACGCACCTGGTTCACGTAGGGCACTTTCACATGCAGACCAGGCTGGACATCAGCCTGAACCACGCGACCGAACTGCAGCAACACCGCGCGCTCGGTCTGAGCGACGATGTAGAAGCTGTTCCAGGCAACCACCGCCACGACAACGCCCACGATCAGGGCGATCAGCGATTTATTGCTCATCAGCGACTCTCCCTAGAACGCGTCTGCTGCTGTTGCTGCATGTGATCAGCAGCGGCGCGCGCATTCGCTTCATTGCTGGTCGCAGACGCCGAGCCCGTTGCCGGAACACCACCGCTACGACCACTGTCGATCATCTTGTCCAGAGGCAGGTAGAGCAGGTTGTTCTGCCCACCTTTGCTGCCGGTCACCAGCACCTTGCTGGTATTGCTGAAGACTTCCTGCATGGTATCCAGGTACAGGCGCTGACGAGTCACTTCAGGAGCCTTGCGGTACTCGGCAACCAGCTTGGTAAAGCGATCAGCCTCACCCTTGGCCCGCGATACCACTTCGTCGCGATAACCATTGGCATCTTCGAGGATGCGCTGAGCCTGACCACGAGCCTCCGGCACAACACCGTTGGCATAGGTTTCAGCCTGGTTGCGCGAACGCTGTTCGTCTTCACGAGCACGGATCACGTCGTCGAAGGCTTCCTGCACTTCACGCGGTGCGGCTGCACTCTGTACGTTCACCTGAGTCACGGTGATACCGGTGCGGTAGTTGTCGAGGAAGCGTTGCAGCCGCTCCTTGATCTCACTGGCCATCAATTCACGACCTTCGGTCAGCACCTGGTCCATGGCGGTGGAACCCACCACGTGGCGCAGAGCACTGTCGGTCGCATGCTGCAGGCTGATTTCCGGCTGATCAACGTTCAGCACGAAGTCCTGCAGGTTGCTGATCTTGTACTGCACGGTCAGTGGCACTTCGACGATGTTCTCGTCCTCGGTGAGCATCTGCCCCTGCTTGGTGTAGGCACGCTCACGCGTGACGTTTTCCATGTACTTGCGATCGATCGGCGGGAAGTAGATGTTCAGACCCGGGCCAACGGTCTCGTAGTATTTGCCGAAGCGCAGCACCACGGCTTGCTCCTGCTCATCGACTACATATACCGCGCTGTACAGCCACACGGCCGCCAGCACGACAAGACCAATACCCAGCAAGCCGAAACCACCGCCCTTGCCGGAGCCACCGCCGTCATCACCACGTTTCTTACCACCACCGAACAACCCATTCAGGCTTTCCTGCAGCTTACGGAAGGCCTCGTCGAGATCTGGTGGCCCCTTGCGATCGCCATTATTGCGGCGCTTACCACCCCAAGGGTCCTGATTATTCGAGTTGCCACCCGGCTCATTCCAAGCCATAGCGCTCTCCATCTGATAAAGCAAAGACGCACCCACGGCGCGCCGACCAATGCTACAGAATGCCTGCTACAGCGGCACAACCGCATGCCCAGGCTTTTATTGCAAAGTGTGTTGCTCGATGAATTCCGACGGCTGCAGACCTTCGCGACTGACCAGCCGGTTCAACTCGGCCCGCGGCAGGCGAACGGCCAGCAAACTGACCCCTTCGTCGTCGTGATCTTCTTTCTGCACAGCGTTCAACTGGAAAAACTGTGCTCGCAGTCGAGCAAAACGCTGAGGCAAGCGCAAGGTGCCCACGAACAAATCTTCGCCCAGCAGCTCCGCAATGGCCTGTTTGAGCAGATCCAGTCCCTGGCCATCACGGGCCGACAACCAGACCCGCTGCGGCTTGCCATCGGGATCGCGCTGAATCTGTGGCTCCACACCCTCGAGCAAATCGAGTTTGTTATAGACCTCCAGGATCGGCAAGTCTTGAGCCCCGATCTCCCCCAGCACGACCATCACCTGCTCGATCTGGGCCATGCGTTCGGGCTCATGAGCATCGATCACATGAAGCAGCAGGTCAGAGTTGCTGGACTCTTCGAGGGTAGCCCGAAAGGCCTCCACCAGTTTGTGCGGCAGGTGGCGAATGAAACCTACGGTATCAGCCAGCACAATCGGCCCCAGATCATCCAGCTCCAAACGGCGCAAGGTCGGATCGAGGGTGGCGAACAACTGGTCGGCGGCGAAAACATCGGATTGGGTGACCGCGTTGAACAACGTGGACTTGCCGGCGTTGGTGTAACCCACCAGCGAAACCGAAGGGATGTCGGCACGCTTGCGGCCTCGACGAGCCTGCTCGCGCTGGCTGCGAACCTTTTCCAGCCGCGCCTTGATCTGCCGCAGACGCACTCGCAGCAGGCGCCGGTCGGTTTCCAACTGAGTTTCACCCGGGCCACGCAGACCAATACCGCCTTTCTGCCGTTCAAGGTGAGTCCAGCCACGAACCAATCGCGTGCTCATGTGCTCAAGCTGTGCCAGTTCAACCTGGAGCTTGCCCTCATGAGTGCGCGCGCGCTGAGCGAAGATATCGAGAATCAGACCCGTGCGATCAATCACGCGACACTCGAATACACGTTCGAGGTTACGTTCCTGACTGGGCGTGAGGATGTGATTGAAAATCACCAGGTCTACCTGTTCGGCTTTGACCAGATCGCGCAATTCCTCGACCTTGCCGCTGCCAACCAGGTATTTGGCGGTTGGCCGATGACGCGGCACGCTAACAAACGCGACGGTCTCGGCGCCGGCCGATAATGCCAGCTCCTGAAACTCCTGCGGATCTTCGCGCGCCTCAGGGTCCTGACCATCCAAGTGAACGAGAATGGCCCGTTCACCACCACCGTGGCGCTCAAAGAACAAAGGAGACTCCTATCAGGCGTTACCTGGCTCAGCGTCACCCTGTTCGGATTCGGATGCGCTAGGCAGACGAATTGGGCGAACCGGAACCACTGTCGAGATAGCGTGCTTGTAAACCATTTGGCTGACGGTGTTTTTCAGCAGGATAACGAACTGGTCGAAGGACTCGATCGTGCCTTGCAGTTTGATCCCGTTAACCAGATAGATGGAAACCCCAACTTTCTCTTTACGCAATGTATTCAAGTAAGGGTCTTGTAGCGAATGCCCTTTTGACATGTGCCGCACTCCTTTAAGGATCAATAATAAAAATCGGAAAACAGATAGCTAAAACCGTCACACCCCCAAGGATAGACGGCAATTGCAAGGACTCAGCTCAATATGGAGATCGTCCCTAAGTATTTCAAGGCGCGTGGCAGATTGTCGCAATCCAGACTGTCCAACCATTGCAGGTCAGCCCAACTGCGTAACCAGGTGAACTGCCGTTTCGCCAATTGGCGCGTGGCAATGATGCCCCGCTCCTGCATTTCGGCTGACGTCAGCTTGCCATCCAGATGATCCCAGACTTGGCGATAACCCACTGCACGTATAGACGGCAACCCGGCATGCAGGTCACTTCTTGAGCGCAGAGCTACGACCTCGTCAATGAATCCCTGTTCCAACATTTGTGTGAATCTTTGTGCAATACGCTGGTGCAGTACCTGACGATTCGCCGGAGCGATGGCCAGATTGGCGACAGTATAGGGCAATTGACCGCGTCCCGATGCGCCTGCTTCAGCACTTTGCGCCAATTGACGCTGACGATGAGCGGTCATTGTCAGGCCGCTGACCCGATAGACTTCCAGCGCTCTCGTCAGGCGTTGAGGATCATTGGGATGAATCCTCGCCGCAGACTCGGGGTCCACAGCCGCCAACTGGTCATGCAGCGCCTGCCAACCAAGGCGTTGCGCCTCGTCTTCGAGTTCGGCGCGGACCTGCGGGTCTGCTGGCGGCATATCCGCCAGGCCTTCAAGCAGCGCCTTGTAATACAGCATGGTGCCGCCCACCAGCAGCGGAATCTTGCCCCGGGCGGTGATATCGGCCATAGCCGCCAGGGCATCGGTACGAAAATCTGCCGCCGAGTAGCTTTCGACGGGGTCGAGAATATCGATCAGGCGATGGGGAAACTGCGCCAGCAGCTCCTTGGAGGGCTTGGCAGTACCGATATCCATGCCGCGATACACCAGCGCCGAATCGACACTGATCAGCTCGCAAGGCAGCACCTTGGTCAGCTCGATGGCCAGGTCGGTCTTGCCCGCAGCGGTCGGGCCCATCAGGAAAATCGCAGGAGGAAGCTGAGTCATCAACGGCCGCGCAAAAAGAGTTTGTCCAGATCATCCAGACCCAATTGGGTCCAGGTCGGTCGACCGTGGTTGCACTGGCCGCTGCGTTCGGTGTTTTCCATATCCCGCAACAGGCCGTTCATTTCCGCCAGGGCCAGGCGCCGGTTGGCGCGAATGGCACCGTGGCAGGCCATGGTACCGAGCAGCTCATTAAGATGAGCCTGAATTCGGTCGCTGGTGCCGTACTCCATCAAATCAGCGAGCACATCGTGCACCAGGCGATTGGCTTCGGCCTGCTTCAACAGCGCCGGAATCTGTCGGATCGCCAGGGACTCGGGCCCCAGGCGCTGCAACTCGAAGCCCAGACGCTGGAACCAGGCAACATGCTCTTCCGCGCAATCAGCTTCACGCTGGCTGACAGCAATGGATTCCGGCACCAACAACGGCTGGCCACTCAAGCCTTCGCTGGCCATGGCCACCTTCAGGCGCTCGTACATGATCCGTTCATGAGCGGCGTGCATATCCACCAGCACCAGGCCCAGAGCGTTTTCCGCAAGGATATAGATGCCCTTGAGCTGCGCCAGGGCATAGCCCAGCGGAGGAATATCCTCCTGCCCTTCCGGCAGCGCTGTCGCCGCAGCCCCCGGCAAAGGTGCGAAGAACTCGCGATAGACTCCCTGGGACTCCGCCGCCGGCAGCACCGGCTGGGGCCGTGGCGTGTACTGATATTGATAGCCACTGCCAACACCGGAACCCGGCGCACTGAAGCTCGGCTGGGCCTGCGGCTGTTCCAGCGCCAGGTTCGCAGCCAGGCGCATTTCACCCTGAGGTCCGAACTCACCGGCTTCGATACCGCTGGGCCGCACAATACCTGCGACCGCCGCCGGCGCTGCCAACTGGTCCTCGGGGCGCACATCGCCCAAGGCCCTGTGCAAGGTGCCATAAAGGAAGTCATGGACCATGCGCCCGTCACGGAAGCGCACTTCATGCTTGGTCGGGTGCACGTTGACGTCGACCACCGAGGGGTCGACTTCAAAGAACAGCACAAAAGTCGGATGCCGGCCGTTGAACAGTACATCGCGATAGGCCTGACGCACCGCGTGGGCCACCAGTTTGTCCCGTACCGCACGACCGTTGACGTAGAAATACTGCAAATCCGCCTGACTGCGGGAGAAGGTCGGCAAGCCCACCCAGCCCCACAGATGCAGGCCGTTGCGTTCGACCTCAATGGGCAGCGCCTGCTCCAAAAAGCCCGAGCCACAGACCGCCGCCACGCGCCGGGCGCGAGCTGCGTCGTCCTTGGCTTCATGCAGACTAAGGATGCTCTTGCCGTTGTGGCGCAAGTGGAAAGCCACATCGAAACGCGCCAGAGCCAAACGCTTGATCACTTCCTGCAGGTGATCAAACTCGGTTTTCTCCGCCTTGAGAAACTTGCGTCGGGCCGGAGTATTGAAGAACAGGTCACGTACTTCCACCGAGGTGCCTACCGGGTGGGCCGCAGGCTGCACTCGCGGCGCCATGTCACGGCCTTCGGTTTCTACCTGCCAGGCCTGATCGGCATCACGGGTACGTGAAGTCAGAGTCAAGCGCGCCACGGAACTGATGGAGGCCAGGGCTTCCCCACGAAACCCCAGGCTCATCACCCGCTCCAGGTCTTCCAGGTCGCGGATCTTGCTGGTGGCGTGCCGCGCCAGCGCCAGGGGCAGATCGTCGGAGGAAATGCCACTGCCATCATCACGGACCCGCAGCAACTTGACTCCAGCCTGCTCGACATCCACATCAATGCGCTTGGCGCCGGAGTCCAGGCTGTTTTCCAACAGCTCCTTGATCACCGAAGCCGGGCGCTCAACCACCTCGCCCGCGGCGATCTGGTTGGCCAGGCGCGGGCTGAGCAGCTCGATGCGCGCGCTGCTGATTACCGAGTCACTCATTCCTTGGCCGCCAATTCAGTACCGGGGATGGTCAGGACCTGCCCCACTTTCAATTCATCACTTTTCAGATTGTTGGCACTGCGCAGGGTGGCCGCCGATACCTGGTAGCGCACCGCGATCATCGCCAGGGTTTCCCCCGGGTTGACCCGGTGATCACGAGGGCCCTGGGCAATCTTCCCGGAGTCCCGCAGCCAGGCGATATAAGTGCCCGGTGGCGGGTTCTGCTGGAAGAACTGCCGCACGCCGCTGCTGATGGAGCGAGCCAAGGCCTGCTGGTGGCTGGCGGTGGCCAGCTTCGAAGCTTCATTAGAGTTGGAGATAAAGCCGGTTTCCACCAGGATCGATGGAATGTCCGGGGACTTGAGCACCATGAACCCGGCCTGTTCCACACGCTGTTTGTGCAGCGGGGTGACTCGGCCGATGTTGTTCAGGACTTTCTGCCCGACATTGAGGCTGGAGGTCAGGGATGCGGTCATCGACAGATCCAGCAGCACCCCGGCCAGCATCCGGTCCTTGTCATCCAGGCTGACGTTGCCCGCACCACCGATCAGGTCGGAGCGGTTTTCACTGTCCGCCAGCCAGCGAGCAGTTTCCGATGTGGCGCCGCGCTCGGACAAGGCGAATACCGAGGCGCCAAAGGCCGCAGCAGAAGGTGCGGCATCGGCGTGGATCGAAACGAACAGGTCAGCCCCCTTCTTCCGAGCGATCTCGGTGCGACCGCGCAACGGAATGAAGTAGTCGCCAGTACGAGTCAGCTCGGCGCGGAACCCTTTGAGGCCATTGACCTGGCGCTGCAGTTCGCGGGCAATGGCCAGCACCACGTCCTTCTCATGCTGGCCACGCGAACCGGAGGCACCCGGGTCTTCACCGCCGTGACCGGCATCGATCACCACAATGATGTCGCGCTTGCCCGCCGGGGCCGGCGGCAGCTTGATCGCCGGCTCCGCAGGCGTGACTGGCACGGCTGGAACGGTAGCCACAGCAGGGGGCGGAGCAACAGGCGGCGCGGCATCAGCCGGGTTGTCGAACAGATCGACTACCAGGCGATTGCCGTACTGGGCGTTGGGCGCCAGGGTGAAACTCTTGGGGGTGACGGCCTTTTTCAGGTCGATGACCACCCGCAGGTCACTGGGGGTACGCTGCGCCGAGCGCATGGCAGTAATCGGCGTATTGGCCGTGGCAACATTCAGCGGACCGCCGAGAGTCGCGCCATTGATATCGATCACCAGACGATCCGGGGCCGTCAGGGTAAAGACGCTGTGCTGAACCGGGCCGGACAGGTCGAATACCAGTCGCGTGTTATCCGGTGCCCGCCACAGGCGGACGCTGCGAACCTGTGTAGCGGCCACAGCATCGACGGCCAATGCCGTAAGCAACAGTCCTACGACAGCAACCAACGCGCGAATGCGCATACCTAACCCCATCAATTATTTGAATTCCAACGCCAAAGCGGCACACCAGGACTCGCCTCGCGAGCCTTGAGACAACAGATGCACAGAACGCCCATTGTTATGCGGGGTAATGGTAATGGTCAGGTCGGGCTTTGGCAAAAAGCCTGCACCACGCTGGGGCCACTCCAACAGACACAGTGCATCGCCTTCGAAGTAGTCGCGAATCCCCAGGAATTCCAGCTCTTCCGGGTCCACAAGACGGTACAGGTCGAAGTGAAAAGCCCGCACCGGGCCTATCTCGTAGGGCTCCACCAGGGTAAAGGTCGGACTTTTTACCGCCCCTTTATGCCCTAGCCCCCGGATGATCCCACGGGACAAGGTGGTTTTACCCGCCCCCAGATCGCCTTCAAGAAAGATCACCCCCACGCCCTGAGTGACCTGAGCAATGCGTGCACCAAATTCCACCATGGCCTGCTCATCGGCCAGATAAAGGGTTAACTCAGACACGGTGATTGCTCCTCCAACAACTGACGAATGGCTGGAATCAGATCACTGGCCGCCAGCCCTCGGCCCAATTTGCCTTGCTGCTCGCCGGCGCGGGCGTGTACCCAGACCGCCAGGCAAGCTGCATCGAATGTCGACAGTCCCTGCGCCATCAACGCACCGATCAACCCCGCGAGCACATCCCCCAACCCCGCCGTGGCCATCGCCGGATGCCCACCCTCACAACGGGCCACTTGCCCGTCGGGACTGGCGATCAGGCTACCGGCGCCCTTGAGCACGGCAACCGCCGAGTATTTTGCGCTCAAGGCTCGGGCCGCCGCCGGACGATCACCCTGGACCTCGGCGATGGAAACCCCCAGCAGACGGGCCGCCTCCCCAGGATGAGGGGTGATCACGCAGGCCGCCGGCAGTTGTAGGCCGCCCAGAGCCAGGAGGTTCAAGGCATCGGCATCCCATACCTGTGGCAAAGGTGCGCTGGCCGCTGCCGACAACAGGCTGCGCCCCCAAGCGCCCTGCCCCAGCCCGGGACCGACCACCAACACCGTGGCCCGCGCCAACAACCCCATCAGTTGGTTGGCCGAATGGGTGCCCTGGGTCATGACTTCCGGCAGCCGTGCGGCGGCCGCCGCCACGTGTTCACTGCGAGTCGCCAGGGACACCAGTCCCGCACCACTGCGCAAGGCACTTTCCGCGCTCAATAACGCGGCGCCGGCAAAGCCGCAGTCGCCACCGATCAGCAATAAATGACCGAACTGGCCCTTATGAGCGTCCAGAGGACGAGCCTGTAGTCGCGGCAAATGGGCGCCAGTCAGCAACTGAACGTCGGGTAAAGGGTGTTTTGTCTGCGGCATGCGTCTTCGGGCTCCGATGTCTGGCAGAATTATACGCACCTCAGCTCCGGTTTCTCTCGCCTCATGCCCGCTATTACCCAGGATCTCCCCGCTCTCGCCCAATCGATCAAGGACTGGGGCCGCGAACTGGGCTTTCAGCAAGTCGGCATCAGCGGCCTGGACCTGGCCGAGCATGAGCAGCACCTGGAACGCTGGCTCGCCGCCGGCTACCACGGCGAAATGGAATACATGGGCGCCCATGGCAGCAAACGCTCCCATCCTGATCAGTTGGTGCCCGGCACGCTGCGGGTGGTATCGCTGCGCATGGACTACCTGCCCGGCGACACCCAGATGGCCCAGCGCCTGGCCGAGCCGTCCAAGGCGTATGTCTCGCGCTACGCCCTGGGCCGCGACTATCACAAGTTGATCCGCAAGCGTGTGCAGCAACTGGCTGAACGCATCCAGCAAGCCATTGGCCCCTTTGGCTACCGCGCATTCGTCGACAGCGCGCCGGTGCTTGAAAAAGCCATCGCTGAGCAGGCCGGGCTCGGCTGGATCGGCAAGAACACCTTGGTACTCAACCGCAAGGCCGGCAGCTACTTCTTCCTCAGCGAGCTGTTCGTCGACCTGCCTCTGCCAGTGGACGAGCCCCACGCCACCGAACACTGCGGGCGCTGCACCGCCTGCCTGGACATCTGCCCGACCAACGCCTTCGTCGGCCCCTATGTACTGGATGCCCGGCGCTGTATTTCCTACCTGACCATCGAACTGAAAAGCGCCATTCCCGAAGACCTGCGCCCCCTGATCGGCAATCGGGTATTCGGCTGCGATGACTGCCAGATCGTCTGCCCCTGGAACCGCTTCGCCCGCCCCTCGGGAGAAGGCGACTTCAAACCCCGGCACAACCTGGACAATGCCGAACTGGCAGAACTGTTCATGTGGGACGAGGACAAATTCCTCAGCAGCACCGAAGGCTCGCCCCTGCGCCGCGCCGGTTATGAGCGCTGGCTACGCAACCTGGCGGTAGGCCTGGGCAACGCCCCTTCCAGCATTCCGGTACTTGAAGCCCTGAAGGCGCGCCAGGACTACCCCTCTGAACTGGTCCGCGAGCACGTGCAGTGGGCCCTGAGCCAGCACGCCAAGCGTCAATGTTCGTCGTTGTAGACGAACTTGGGCATTTCCCAATGAAAGCGGATGGCCAACAGCCGTAACAGAAAGCCGCCGAACAGGGTGACCAGGATCGACTGCTCGCTGGGCAACTGCAGATAAATGCATAGCATGTAGCACCAGGCCGCTGCGAAGGACACGCTGGCGTACAGCTCACGGCGGAAGATCAAGGGAATGTCGTTGCAGAAGATATCCCGAAGGATGCCGCCAAAGACCCCAGTGATCACCCCACTGACCGCCGCCACCAGCATGCCGTGCCCCATTTCCAGGGCTGTCATGCAACCGATCAGGGTAAAAGCCACCAGGCCCACGGCGTCGAGCACCAGAAACAGCGAACGCAGATGGCGCATCAGCGGCGCGATAAAGATTGTCACCAGGGCCGCCACCGAGGTCAGCACCAGGTATTCCGGGTGCTTGACCCACGTCAGCGGGTAATGGCCCAGCAGCACATCACGCACTGAGCCGCCGCCAAGGGCAGTGACACAGGCGATCAGCACCACGCCGAACCAGTCCATGCCGCGACGGCCGGCAGACAAGGCGCCGGTCATGGCTTCGGCGGTAATGGCGATCAGATAAAGCATCAACAGCATGATGGCGGTCCTTACAGGAAGGCGCGCAGTCTACTCAGTTGAAGCGAGCACCAAAAGAGGGCGGGTACGGGCGCCGCCAACAGCGCGCGCCCGTTCGCCGGCAAGCCGGCTCCTGCAGGTCAGAATTTGATGAAGTGCTTGCGGTAATGCTGCAGCTCGGCGATGGATTCGCGGATGTCGTCCAGAGCCAGGTGAGTGCTGCCTTTCTTGAAGCTGTCGCGCACGTCCGGGGCCCAGCGGGCGGCCAGTTCCTTGAGGGTCGAGACGTCCAGGTTGCGGTAGTGGAAGTAACTTTCCAGGGCCTTCATGTGGCGATAGAGGAAGCGTCGGTCCTGGCAGATGCTGTTGCCACAGATGGGCGACTTGCCCTTGGGTACCCACTGCTCCAGAAAGGCAATGGTCTGGGCTTCGGCTTCGGCCATGCTGATGCGGCTGTCGCGAACCCGCTGAGTCAGGCCGGAACCACCGTGCTGGCGAGTGTTCCACTCGTCCATGCCGGCAAGAATCTCGTCGCTCTGGTGGATTGCGATGACCGGTCCTTCAGCCAAGGTGTTCAGATTGCTGTCAGTGACAATGGTCGCCATCTCGATGATGACGTCGGTGTCGGGGTTCAGACCGGTCATTTCCAGATCGATCCAAATCAGGTTCTGCGGGTTTTGCATGGGGAGGGCTCCTCGGCGTAGTTGCGCAGTTTAGCCTAGAGGGCCTGTCCGGCGTGCTAAACTCGCCGCCGTTTTACCTATCCGCCGTAACTATCGACACGGAACACCAATGGCCAAACGCCAGCTCAATCGCCGCCAAAACTGGCGCATCGAAAAGATTCAAGGTGAGCGCGCTGCCCGCGCCGCCAAACGCGAGTCCTCCGCCGTAGAGGCGCTGGAGGGTGGCGACTTGGGCCCGGAACAGACCGGCCTGGTCATTGCTCACTTCGGCGTACAGGTCGAGGTCGAGGCCCGGGAAGGCGAGCTGGCCGGCCAAGTGTTCCGCTGCTACCTGCGAGCCAACCTGCCGGCCCTGGTGACCGGTGATCAGGTGGTCTGGCGCGCCGGCAATCAAGGCATCGGGGTAATCGTCGCGCAATTGCCGCGCAGCACCGAGCTGTGCCGACCGGACAGCCGTGGCCAGCTCAAGCCGGTGGCCGCCAACGTCGACATGATCGTGATCGTGTTTGCCCCCATGCCCGAGCCCCATGCCAATCTTATCGACCGCTACCTGGTTGCCGCCGAGCACGCCGGGATCCGGCCGTTGCTGCTGCTGAACAAGGCCGACCTGATCGACGAGCAGAACGCCCCAGCGCTCAACGCGTTGCTGGCGGTCTATCGCCAGCTGGGCTATCCGCTGCTGGAAGTCTCGGCCCACCACGGCGACGGCATGGAGCAACTGCAAGGCTTGCTGGACGGGCGCATCAGCGTATTCGTGGGGCAATCGGGGGTGGGCAAGTCATCTTTGGTGAATAGCCTGCTGCCGGAAGTCGAAACCCGGGTCGGCCCGCTGTCGGAATACTCCGGACAGGGCACCCACACCACCACAACTGCGCGACTGTTCCACTTCCCGGGCGGCGGTGAACTGATCGACTCCCCCGGTATCCGGGAATTCGGCCTGGGGCATGTCAGCCGCGCCGATGTCGAAGCCGGCTTCATTGAGTTCAACGACTTGCTGGGCACCTGCCGTTTCCGCGACTGCAAGCACGATCGCGAGCCGGGCTGTGCACTGCTCAAGGCTCTGGAAGACGGGCGCATCCAGCAGCAACGGATGAACAGCTACCGTTCGATCCTCGCCAGCCTGCCAGACAGCAGCTACTGAACCCACCGCCGTAGAAACAACAAGGCCGCGATCTTCGCGGCCTTGTTGTTTGTCACCTGACAGTTCCCGGTGCGGCCGCTGGGGTCGCAGGCTGGGACGCCGGCGCAACCGGCTTGGGAGCCGGCGCCTGGCCGGCCGATCCCTGCTCATCCATCTTCAATACACCATCCTCGAAGATGTTCATGCGCTGGCGCACTTCATGGGCCGGCAATGGCTCGCTGCCCGGCGGCAAGGCATTCGGATCCGCCGCCGCACCCGGCACTTCACCTGGCGCCCCACTCCCCTGATTGGGCACTGGAGCGTTGGGATCCGTCTGCTCGCCTTCAATGGCGCGCTGGGCCTTCTTGGTCAGCACCACAATGTCGATCCGCCGGTTGACCGGGTTGAACGGATTCTTGCGGTCGAACAGCGCCGAGGAGGCAAAGCCCACCACCCGCGCCACTTGCGGATCGGGATAACCGCCAGCCACCAGAGCCCGACGCGCAGCGTTGGCACGGTTGGCGGACAGTTCCCAGTTGCCGAACTCACCGCTGCCGGCATAAGGCGTGGCATCGGTATGGCCGCTGATGCTGATCTTGTTCGGCACCGCCTTGATGGTGTCGGCCATGGCCAGCAGGATGTCTTCGAAATACGGCTTCAGACGGGCGCTGCCAGAGTCGAACATCGGCCGGTTCTCGGCATCCATGATCTGGATCCGCAAGCCGTCCGGAGTGATTTCGAAGAGGATCTGATCCTTGAACTTCTGCAGCTGGGGATTCTCTTCAACCTTGTTCTGCAACTCTTGCAGCAGCAGTTCGAGACGCTCGCGCTCAACCTGCTCGGCCATGCCCTCCACCTGATCGGCATCCACCGTGACCTTGTCCGGCTGCGGCTGGGACTTGATCTCGGGGTTGAGGGTGTTGTCCGGCGCCAGCTCAGGAGAGCCGCCCAGGTCGATGATGTAGGGCGTGCCGCTTTCCGAGAAGCCGATCGGGTCCTTGAAGTAACCGGCGATGGCGATCTTCTGTTCCGGGGTCGCGGTGGACAAGAGCCACAGCACCAGGAAGAACGCCATCATCGCCGTGGCGAAGTCGGCGAAGGCGATTTTCCAGGCGCCCCCGTGATGTCCGCCAGCGAAGCGCTTGACGCGCTTGATGATAATCGGCTGATTATTTTCCATGACTTAGCGACCGCGAACCGCTTGTTCCAGCTCGGCGAAGCTAGGACGGTGCGCCGGGTACAGAACCTTGCGCCCAAACTCCACCGCCAGGGACGGCGGCATGCCGGAAGCCGAAGCTACCAGGGACGCCTTGATGGCTTCGTAGACGTTCAGTTCTTCCTTGGCATCGTGGGCCAGGGAATGGGCCAGCGGGCCGAAGAAACCATAGGCCGCGAGAATACCGAAGAAGGTACCTACCAGCGCCGCACCTACGTGCAGGCCGATGGACTTCTGGTCGCCGTCGCCCAGGGAGGCCATGGTCACCACGATCCCCAGTACCGCCGCAACGATACCGAAGCCCGGCATGCCGTCGGCAATCCCGTTGACCGCATGAGAAGGATGCTCAAGGTCTTCCTTGAGGCTGAACAGCTCCATGTCGAACAGGCCTTCCAGCTCGTGGGGAGCCATGTTGCCGGAGGACATGATGCGCAGGTAGTCACAGACAAAAGCGGTCATGCGTTCGTCTTTGAGCACTGCCGGATACTTGGCGAAAATCGGGCTGGCGGCAGCGTCCTCGATGTCCCCTTCGATGGCCATCATGCCTTCGCGACGACTTTTGTTGAGTATCTCGTAGATCAGACCCAGCACTTCCAGATAGAAGGTGTGGGTGAAGCGCGAGCTGAACATGCCCAGGGATTTCTTGACGACGTGCATCGTCATGTAGCCCGGGTTGGCCTGGAGGAATGCGCCAAAGGCAGCACCGCCAATGATCAGAACCTCGAAGGGCTGGATCAGTGCCGCGATTTTGCCGTGTGAAAGCACGTATCCGCCGAGCACGCTCGCGAATACGACGATGATGCCGATAATTTTAGCCATAGGTAGGAGAGTACTTATTGAGTCGGGTTCAAGGTCATATTCGGAAGTTCTTAAAACTCTTCTTCTACTTATCGGCAAAACTGCGCCAGACTATAGCCAGTTAAGGCGAAAAGCCAGTTTGGCCCGCTCTGGGCGTGTTCACAGCAGACGATGATTGCGCCCGACCATGTCTAATGAAACCAACGTCCCACATTCCCCGCCCGCCTCTCTCGACGCCTGGGTAAAGCTCCTCAATGGCGTGCGCTTGCCCGTGCCGCAAGCCAGTCATGATCGAGTGTGCAAAGCCATCGCCAACAATCGCAGTTCGCTACGCGACATTGCCGAACTGATGCAAAACAGCCCGGCGCTGGCCTTGAGTGTGATCCGCGAAGCCAATCGACACTCCCACGGCAGCATGAGCGAACCGGCAGAAAACCTGGAGGTCGCGGTCAACCGCCTGGGACTCAAGCGCACCGAAGAACTGCTCGAGCAACTGCCCACCCTGCCAGAGCAACAGATCCCCCAGGCACTGCGTCAGTTGCAACTGATCAGCCAGCACGCCACCCAGCAAGCCAACGGTTTTTTCGCCGGGCGCCTGGCACGACTGTGGCAGGACATTCACTGGGGCAGCCTGCTGTTTCTCTCGCCACTGTGGGCCATGGCCCTGGTCTACCCCAAGCTCGTGGAAGAATGGGAACTGCGGGTCATCTATAAGCACGAGTCGGCTCGCCAGGTAGAAATGCAACTGTTCGGTGTTCGGCTGATGGAGTTGTGCCAGGCCCTGGTCCATGCCTGGCACTTGCCGATCTGGGTGCAGCAGGGTTATCGCCTGCTGACCCAGGAGCAGCATCAACTGGCCAAGGTCATGCTGATCGCCCGCGACAGCGAACATCCGCTGCGCCAGCAACAACGCCTGGATGCGGACCCGGACCTGCAGCGCTGGCTGAACCAGCCGGCCAACTGCGTCCTGCTGGCCAACGGCCTGGCCCTGGCGGCGCAGCACTCCTGGAACAACGCTCATGGCCGACGCTGGCAAAACCTCACCGGTCTGTACCTGCAAATGCCGGTCGCACAGGTCCAGCAACAGCTGCACCAGCAGGCGGCAACCAGCGCCCGCAATGACAGCCAGCCCGATCTATGGCACCCGGCCCAGGCCCTGATCTGGCCCTGGGATGTGCGGCGCCTGCACAACGGCGAACAGCCGGCACCGGCTCCGACAGCCGAGGAGCTGGCCAAATGGCGCAAGCTCTGCGGCGAACTTCTACTGGAGCCCAGCCCCTTCACCAATGCCGTGCACCTCACCGGCTTTGCCCGAGATGCCCTGGTGGCCTGCGGCATGCATCGAGTGCTGCTACTGATGGTCGACCGCAGCCAGAGCCACCTGCGGGTGCAGCAACTGTATGGTCTGCCCCAGGAAACAGCAGGGCTGACACTGCAGGCCAAGCAGAGCACGGTGCTGCAACGCCTGCTGGAAAAGTCTGCCCAGGTGCGTCTGACACCGGTCAACAATGGGCAGTTTTCCGCCCACCTGCCAACTTCCTTGCGCCAGTTGTTTCGGGGCGAACACCTGCTAATGCGCTCCCTGTCGTGCAACGGCCGGGTACTGATGCTGGCCGTGGCCGATCAGGGTGGTGTTCCGTTCTCGGAAATCAGCGTCCAGGCGTTCGGCAAGACCGCTCAGTGCATCGAAAAAGCCTTGCATAGCTTTACCAACCGCAGCCAATGACGCTTGCGCTACAATCCTTCCCTTTGTGCCCTGGGGACCTGACATGTCTGACTTCTCTGGCTTGCCGCTGGTCATCGAACCGAGCGACTTGCTCGCCCGCCTTGACGCCCGCGAACTGATCCTGGTCGACCTGACCAGCGCTGCCCGCTATGCAACCGGGCATATTCCCGGAGCGCGCTTCGTCGATCCCAAACGCACTCAACTCGGCCAGGCTCCCGCCCCTGGACTGCTGCCGCCGCAGACCGCTCTCGAAGCACTGTTCGGCGAACTCGGACACAACCCTGACGCGGTCTACGTGGTCTATGACGACGAAGGCGGTGGCTGGGCCGGCCGCTTCATCTGGCTGCTGGACGTGATCGGCCACACTGGCTACCACTACCTGGACGGCGGCCTGCCGGCCTGGCTGGCAGAAAGCCTGCCGGTGACCACCGAAGTACCGGCCGCGGCAGGCCGCCCAGTGCCGCTGACCCTGCATGACGAACCCACCGCCACCCGCGAATACCTGCAAAGCCGCCTCGGTGCAGCCGACCTTGCAATCTGGGACGCCCGCGGACCGTTGGAATACTCCGGGGAGAAAGTCCTGGCCGCCAAGGGCGGACACATTCCCGGCGCGGTGAACTTCGAGTGGACCGCCGGCATGGACCAGGCGCGTCATCTGCGCATTCGCCGCGACATGCCGCAGATCCTCGCGGATCTAGGCATCAGCAAAGACAAAGAAGTGATCACCCACTGCCAGACCCACCACCGCTCGGGCTTCACCTATCTGGTGGCCAAGGCGCTGGGCTACCCGCGGGTCAAGGGCTACGCCGGTTCCTGGGGCGAATGGGGCAATCATCCCGATACGCCCGTAGAGATTTAAGGTTTTTAAGGACACCCAATGAAAAAGCGTTTGTTCATCCTCAGCCAGTACCTGCTGCCTCATCACCTGCTGTCGCGCCTGGCCGGCTGCATTGCCGAGTGCCGCGTGCGCTGGTTCAAGAATGCGTTCACCAGCTGGTTCGCCAAGCAGTACCAAGTGAACATGTCCGAAGCCCAAGTGGAGGACGTAACGGCCTACGAACATTTCAATGCCTTCTTCACCCGCGCCCTGAAAGAGGGCGCACGACCGCTGGACCCGACCCCTGGGGCAATCCTCAGCCCCGCCGACGGAGCCATCAGCCAACTGGGTCCGATCGAGCACGGCCGGGTATTCCAGGCCAAGGGCCACAGCTACAGCGTACTGGAACTGCTGGGTGGCGATCCGGCCCTGGCCGCGCCTTTCATGGGCGGCGACTTCGCCACCGTCTACCTGTCGCCCAAGGATTACCACCGGGTGCACATGCCCCTGGCCGGCACCCTACGGGAAATGGTCTACGTGCCTGGACGGATCTTCTCGGTCAACCAGACCACCGCCGAGAACGTCCCGGAACTGTTCGCCCGCAACGAGCGCGTGGTGTGCATTTTCGACACCGAGCGCGGCCCGATGGCGCTGGTACTGGTCGGCGCAATGATTGTCGCTTCGATCGAAACCGTCTGGGCCGGCCTGGTAACGCCGCCCAAGCGCGAGCTCAAGACCGTTCGCTACGACGAAGCGGCCCGTGCCCCGATCCATCTGGAAAAAGGCGCAGAGATGGGTCGCTTCAAACTGGGCTCCACGGCAATCGTGCTGTTTGGCCCGGATCAGGTGCAGTGGGCTGAAGAACTGGCCGCCGGTTCGCCAGTGCGTATGGGCCAGGGTCTGGGTCTGCCCAAGGCTTGAGGCCTGAATGCCGGACACAAAAAACGCCGCTGATCAGCGGCGTTTTTTATCGGCGGGGATTTTTCCCGGTGACTCAGAGCTGCCCGTCGCGATCGCGGAAACCCAGCAGATAAAGCACGCCATCCAGGCCCAGGGTCGAGATCGCCTGCTTGGCCGATTGCTTGACCAGCGGCTTGGCACGGAAGGCCACGCCCAAGCCGGCAATTCCCAGCATCGGCAAGTCGTTGGCGCCGTCACCCACAGCGATGGTCTGCTCCAGACGCAGGCCTTCCTTGTGGGCCAGCTCGCGCAGCAGATCGGCTTTGCGCTGAGCGTCGACAATCGGCTCGATGGCGACGCCGGTAACCTTACCGTCCACCACCTCGAGTTCGTTGGCGAACACGTAGTCGATACCCAGCTTGGCTTGCAACTGCTTGGCGAAATAGGTGAAGCCACCAGAGAGAATCGCGGTCTTGTAACCCAGGCGCTTAAGCTCGGCGAACAGGGTTTCAGCACCCTCGGTCAGGCGCAGGGAAGCGCCGATGGAGTCCAGCACGCTGACGTCCAGGCCCTTGAGCAAGGCCAGGCGCTCCTTGAAGCTGGCACGGAAATCCAGCTCGCCGGCCATGGCCCGCTCGGTGATTTCTGCCACCCGCTCACCCACCCCAGCCGCCTTGGCCAGTTCGTCGATGACTTCGGCCTCGATCAGGGTCGAGTCCATATCGAACACCGCCAAGCGCCGGTTGCGGCGAAACAGCGAATCTTCCTGGAAGGCGATATCGACGTTCAGCTCCTGGGCCACACTAAGGAACTCGGCGCGCAGGGCTTGCGGATCGGCGGCCTCGCCACGCACCGAGAACTCGATGCAACCCTTGCCCTGATCCGCTGGCATATCCAAGGGCATGCGCCCGGACAGCCGATCGATATGGTCGATGTTCAAGCCGTACTTGGCGGTGATCGAGCTCACCCGCTGCAACTGCTCGGCGGTGACCTTGCGCGTCAGCAGGGTGACGATATGGCGCTGCTTGCCTTGCCCGGCGACCCACTGCTGGTAATCGTCCTCGGACACCGGTGTGAAACGCACCTGCTGGTCGAGCTTGTAGGCGGTGAACAGAATGTCCTTGAGCACCGACGAACTCTGCTCGTTGCTGGGAATTTCAACCAGGATGCCGAACGACAAGGTGTCGTGAATCACCGCCTGACCGATGTCGAGAATGTTCACACCACCCTGGGCCAGAACACCCGTAATGGCCGCAGTCAGACCGGGACGATCTTCGCCGGTGATGTTTATCAGGACAATTTCGCGCAAGGCGCACCCCCGAGGTGGAAAAAAAGCGCATTCTACCCACTTTCGGTGACCATCGGGCACAGCCAGCGCTTTGCCGGTCTAGGGCCTGTCGCTATACTGCGCGTCAACTTCACGGACAAAAGAGCCGAGCTCAGTGAACCGGCCCACGCCAGTTAAAACCGATAACTTCTTCCTGCTGATCTTCCGTGCACTGCGCCACCGCCGTGTGCCGATTGCATTGCGCATTGCCAGCCATAACGTGATCCTGGTCGCCCTGGCCCTGGTGATCTATGCCGGCGTGATGGGCCTGCAGTTCAAGCAAGCCATGCACGAACAAGCCGACGCCCTGGGTCAGAGCCTGACCACCCAGACCGCTACCTCGGCCACCGAGCTGCTGGTGTCCAATGACATCCTCAGCCTCAATGTCCTGCTCAACAACCTGACCAAAAACCCGCTGGTGGCCCATGCGGCGATCTACAGCGTCGACAACCGTATCCTCGCCGAAGCCGGTCAGCGGCCCAAGAGCAGCCTGCTGGGTGAAACCGAAGGTGTGTACCAGACCAAGATCACCTTCCAGGATGTGACCGCCGGCAACCTGCGGATCAGCCTGGACATGGCGCAGTTCCAGCAGCCGATGACCATCAGCCTGCAGAGCATGGGCATTCTCGGCGCCATCCTGCTGGCTCTGGCTCTGGCCCTGAGCCTGCGCCTGGGGCGCCACATCTCCACCCCGCTGCTGCAACTGCGGGTCTGGCTGCGGGATCTGGATGAACACACCCCAGCGACCCAGCGCCAGGACGAGATCGGCGATCTGGCGCGTCAGCTGCACGCTCGCCTGGTACCGGAAAAGCCCGAGCCAGAGCCGCAGCCAGAACTCGAAGAGCAGGATGACGAGGAACACGAAGCCGCGTTCGAAGTACGCAACCTGCGTGACCCAAGCTTTGACGAAAGCGCCCCGGTCGCCGGCCTGAAGCCTGCGCCACGGCATCTGGTCAGCGCCGAGGAAGACGAACTGGACGAAGAAGATCCGTTCGCCGACCTGCGTGATCACTCGTCGACTCCCGCCCCCAAACCTGCGCTGCAGCCCCAGGTCCCGAGCCAGCCTCAGCACAGCGCAGTACTCGCCGTGCAGCTGGGAGCCCAGGAACAGCTGCGCCGCCTGCCCCGCGCACGCCTGATGGAACTGCTGGAGCGCTATCGCGATTGCCTCGACCAGGCGGCCTCGCTGTACCAGAGCGAACTGCACACCCTGAACGACGGCAGCACGCTGATGTTGTTCCATAGCGAAGACAGCGGCGACGATTACCTCACCAACGCCATCTGCTGCGGCGAGTTGTTGCGCGCCCTGGGCCATGCCCTGCAGATCGAAGTGGCGGACAGCGGCATCACCTTGCAACTGCAATTGGGCCTGACGCTGGGCGAGGAGCTGTTCGGCCTCAGCCAGATCGATCTGCTGCTGACCGAGACCGCCCAGGATGCCCTGGCACTGTCCCAGCACAGCCGCAACCTGCTGCTGGTGGAGCGCAAGATCAATGACGACGCGCTGATTCGTCAGCGAGCACGTATTCGCCCAATCGCCAGCCCGGAAGGGGCTTGCTGCGTGGAGCGATTGATGGAGCCTTATCCGTCGATGCTGGAACGGCAACTGGCGCGCATGCATGAGACACGGGCCAAGCTGTAAGGCCGAAACCGTGCAAGAAAAAGCCCGCTCAGTGCGGGCTTTTTTGTGCCCGACTGGCGGGCGGCGTTCTGCCCTTCGCTGGCAAGCCAGCGCCTACAACAGCCCCGCAAACTCCGTAGGAGCTGGCTTGCCAGCGAACACTATCGGCTACACATCCACCCCACGGCAGAAACAACAAGGCCCGCCAATGGGCGGGCCTTGTCTTGCAGCCATTCACCTCAGAACCTGAACACTTCCATATCCGTACGGATCGGCGTGGCCATCGGAATCTTCGGCTGTTTCTCGTGCTCGACAGGCTTGGGCGCTGGCGCCGGTGTTGCCTTGCGTGGCACTTCCGCCACGGCCGGCTGATTGGCCAGGGGCTTGAGAGCGCCCGACAGTTGCTCGGCCAGACGCTGCAACAGCACGCCCTGAGCCTGGACCTGGGAAGCCGTGGTCCCTGCGTGCTGCTCCTGCAGGTGAACAATACGGTTGTCCCGCACCTGACCACGACGATCGATCAGGCGCCACTGCGCATCCAGCACCGCGGGTTGCGACTTGCCGGAGTCCAGCCGGGTGATCGACAGCAACACCTGCACATCCGGAGTGAAGCCGCTGGTCGCCGGAGCCAGTACCACGCGCTGGCTGTCCAGATGACCGGCCACCTGGCGCAGCAGCAACTGGTCGATGTCCGAAGACAGGCTGCCGGCCCAACGACCATCGGTGGAGGCTTGCAGGCTGCCATCGTCCTGGCGTTGCAGGAGTGTTTCACGTTGCAGGTAGTCGGCGATCAACACCGGCCCCAACAATACCGACATGCCGGCACTGGCCGGCTGGGCTGGACTTCCGCTGTCCAGCTGATACAGCGACACCGGCTGGTGAACGCTGCAACCCGCCAGGCCAAGAACGCCCGCGAGCAAGAAAACAAGAGGAAGGCGCAGAGCAGTCATCATCCCATCCAAGTGGCGGCCACAAGGCTGGCCACAGTGTAAATACTCAAAAAAATTGAATAACGCCCGGCCACGCCGGCGTTTGAAAGCGCATATCATCCGTGAATATGCGCCGTGACTCCAGTGTTCTAGCGTCGATCTGGCGCTTAAATCCCAGATCGAACGCTCTAGCCCGCCCTTAACTGAGAGGCTCTACCAACAACGCATCGACCCGCTGGAAACCGCGAGGCAGTTTGTTGCCGCGACGTCCGCGCTCGCCCTTGTAGTGTTCAAGGTCATCGGCCTTCAACGACAAGGTGCGCTTGCCCGCCTGCAACACCAGGGTCGCGCCATCCGGCAGTACCGCGATGTCGGTGACGTACTCTTCGCGGCTGGCCACGCGCTCACCGGGAATGCCGATGATCTTGTTGCCCTTGCCTTTGCCCAACTGCGGCAGATCGCTGATCTTGAACACCAGCAGACGACCCTCAGTGGTCACCGAGGCCAGCCAGTTCTGCTCGCGGTCGGCCACCGGCCGTGGCGCCAGGACCTTGGCGTTGTTCGGCAGGCTCAGCAGCGCCTTGCCCGCCTTGTTCTTGGCCTGCAGATCTTCGCCCTTGACCACGAAGCCATAGCCCGCGTCGGAAGCGATCACATACAAGGCATCGTCATCGGGCAGCAGTACACACTCGAACGTCGCCCCCGGCGGCGGCGTCAGACGACCGGTCAACGGCTCGCCCTGACCACGGGCCGATGGCAACGTATGGGCCGCCACCGAGTAACTGCGGCCGGTGGAGTCGATGAACACCGCAAACTGGTTGGAACGCCCCGCAGCAGCGGTCTTGTAGCCGTCACCTGCCTTGTAGGACAAACCAGTGGCGTCAATATCATGCCCCTTGGCACAGCGAACCCAGCCTTTTTCCGACAGAACGATGGTCACCGGCTCGGTTGGCATCAGCTCGTTTTCCGACAGTGCCTTGGCTTCCGCGCGGGCGACGATCGGAGAGCGACGGTCGTCGCCGTAGGTTTCTGCGTCTTGCAACAATTCGGTACGCACCAGCTTCTTCAGCTTGGTCTCGCTGTTGAGCAGGGCTTGCAGCTTGGCCTGCTCCTTGAGCAATTCATCCTGCTCGGCCCGCAGCTTCATCTCTTCCAGACGCGCCAACTGCCGCAGACGGGTGTCGAGGATATAGTCGGCCTGGATTTCGCTGAGGGCGAAACGCTCGATCAGCTTGGCCCGCGGATGCTCCTCGGTACGGATGATGTGGATCACTTCATCCAGGTTGAGGTAAGCGATCAGCAAACCATCCAACAGGTGCAGGCGACGCTCGACCTTGTCCAGGCGGAACTGCAGACGCCGGCGCACGGTGGCAACTCGGAACTCCAGCCATTCCACCAACAACGCCCGCAGGTTCTTCAACTGCGGCTTGCCGTCCAGACCGATGATGTTGATGTTGACCCGGTAGGTCGACTCCAACTCGGTGGTGGCAAACAAATGCTGCATCAGCTCCTCGGGATCGACCCGGTTGGAGCGCGGGATGATCACGATGCGGCAAGGGTTCTCATGGTCCGACTCGTCACGCAGGTCGGCCACCATCGGCAGCTTCTTGGCCTGCATCTGTGCGGCAATCTGCTCCAGCACCTTGGCCCCGGAGACCTGGTGCGGCAACGCGGTGACGATGATGTCGCCATCTTCGACGCGATACACGGCGCGCATGCGCACCGAGCCACGGCCGGTTTCATAGATTTTCAGCAGGTCGGCGCGCGGGGTGATGATTTCCGCTTCGGTGGGGTAGTCCGGACCCTGGATGTGTTCGCAGAGCTGTTCCACCGTGGCCTTGGGCTCGTCCAGCAGACGCACACAGGCCGAAGCCACTTCCCGCAGGTTATGGGGCGGTACGTCGGTGGCCATGCCCACGGCAATACCAGTGGTGCCATTGAGCAGGATATTCGGCAAACGGGCCGGCAACACCAGGGGTTCCTGGAGCGTGCCGTCGAAGTTCGGCCCCCAATCCGCGGTGCCCTGGCCCAGCTCGCTGAGCAGCACTTCGGAATAGCGCGACAGACGCGCCTCGGTATAACGCATGGCCGCGAAGGACTTGGGATCGTCCGGCGCACCCCAGTTGCCCTGGCCGTCCACCAGTGTGTAGCGATAGCTGAACGGCTGCGCCATCAGCACCATGGCTTCGTAGCAGGCGGAGTCCCCGTGGGGGTGGAACTTGCCGAGCACATCACCCACGGTACGCGCGGATTTCTTGTGCTTGGAATCGGCATCCAGCCCCAGCTCACTCATGGCGTAGACGATACGCCGCTGTACCGGTTTCAGGCCGTCGCCGATATGCGGCAAAGCACGGTCCATGATCACGTACATGGAGTAGTTGAGGTAGGCACTTTCGGTGAAGTCAGCCAGTGACCGGCGTTCTACGCCATCCAGGCTGAGATCAAGGGAGTCGCTCATGCGGGCCTCATTGGTTCGTTGTCTGGCGCAGCAGCATGGTGCCGCCGCGCTGAGTAAATTCAAGTTTCTTCAAAGCGCTCATGCCCAGCAAAATCTGATCGCCATCGAGCCCCGGGGCCACCAGGGCCCTGACATCCTGTAGAACGATATCCCCCAGTTGCAAACGCTCGATGCGGGTCCGGTAACCCTCGCTGCGCCCATTGGCCGTGCTCAGGGTGACCGGCACCCCGCGTTCCAGGCCCAGGCGCTCGGCCAGCCCAGAAGGAATCGACACCTCGGTGGCGCCGGTATCGAGCATGAATTGCACCGGCTGCCCGTTGATATGGCCGCTGGCGACGAAATGCCCCTGGCCGTTGCCGACCAGTTTCACTTCGATGTAACCCTCATGTTGTTGCGAACTGACGACCGTGTTCGGGTTTTCCTGACGGGCCTCCCAATCGGCGAAGAACCGCGTGGCCAGGAACAGCGCCGCGGCCCAGGCCATGATCAGCATCACACGCCCGGCACTCTTGCCCGGTTGCTGGCTCATGACTTGCTACTCCAACCACCTTCAGGCGCGGCAAAACGCCAGACGATCGGACGGGCCTCGCCATCGGCGCGGGCTCCGTTGTTGTTGTCCACACCGATCCAGGCACCCTTGGCGTCCACCACCAAGGCTTCCGCCAGCCCATAGGGCTGTGGATAACGTCGATGTTCCACCAGCGCCCCGGCGGCATAGGACCAACACTGCTCGACCTTGGCGGTCTGCGCATCCCGGCGACAGATCTGATAGGCGTTGCGCTCCAGGGTGAACAGCTTGCCGTCGAACAGCGACAGGTCGGCAAAATCCCGGGACACCGCCTTGGCGTTGGGCACCTGCTCCGGCTGCATTTCCGAGCCGGCCTCACTGAGTAGCACGCAACCGCCGTCACAGTCCCAGGTGGTCTGCCCGCGCTTGATCAACAACAACCCGCGCCGCTCACGCTCCGCCGCCAGCCAGATCCGGTCGCCGGCGGGGTTCACCGCCAGGCCTTCGAACAAGGCGTTGAAATGCAGGAGCATGCCACTGGCCCGAGCCTCACGGACCATGATCGGGGAGATCTTCAACCAGGCCGGTGCGCCTTGCACCGGCACCTGCAGCACCGTCGCATGCGCTTCGCTGACCACATATTTGTTGCCGGCTGCATCGCAGGAGATGCCTTCGAAATCCAGGTCGCCGCCACGCACGAAGGACGCCGCCCAAGTTCGCGACTTCAAGCCCCAGGGCAAGCCGGTGTCGGGTACTGCAGGCACCTCCAGCTTGACGGTCTCGGCCTGCCAGACGCTGTCGCGGGTATCGAGCTTGTAGATTTGATCGTCATCGCGGTCGGAAACCGTCCACAAATCCTCGCCACAGAGTGCCAGCCCGGACAGATTGCCACCGCGCATGCCTTCAACAGGATGCTCGGACAACAAGGTCAGTTCGGGCACTGGCGCGGCCACCACCGAGGTTGCCAATAGCGCTAGGGCCAAGGCAAAACCTCTGTGCATCAGGCCAGCACCTCGGCCAGGTTGCCTTTGGACTCCAGCCAGGTCTTGCGGTCGCCAGCGCGTTTTTTCGCCAGCAGCATGTCCATCATTTCCGAAGTCGCCTCGACGTCTTCCAAGGTCAACTGCACCAGGCGCCGAGTGTTCGGGTCCATGGTGGTCTCGCGCAGTTGCGGCGGGTTCATTTCGCCCAGGCCTTTGAATCGAGTGACCTGGGGCTTGCCGCGTTTCTTCTCGGCCACCAGGCGGTCGAGAATGCCATCACGCTCGGCGTCGTCCAGGGCGTAGTAGATTTCCTTGCCCAGGTCGATGCGGTACAGCGGCGGCATGGCCACATAGACGTGACCGGCATTCACCAAGGGGCGGAAATGCTGGACGAACAAGGCACAGAGCAAGGTGGCAATGTGCAGGCCGTCGGAGTCGGCGTCGGCGAGGATGCAGATCTTGCCGTAGCGCAGCTGGCTCATGTCCTCGGCGCCCGGATCGACGCCAATGGCCACGGCGATGTTGTGCACTTCCTGGCTGGCCAGGACTTCGCTGCCGTCCACTTCCCAGGTGTTGAGGATCTTGCCCCGCAGCGGCAGGATCGCCTGGAATTCCTTGTCCCGTGCCTGCTTGGCCGAACCACCGGCGGAGTCACCCTCCACCAGGAACAGTTCGGAACGCATCGGGTCCTGGCCCGCGCAGTCCGCCAGCTTGCCGGGCAGTGCCGGGCCTTGGGTAATGCGCTTGCGCTCGACCTTCTTGCTGGCCTTCAAGCGGCGACCGGCGTTGCTGATGGCCAGTTCAGCCAGTTGCATGCCCAGCTCGGGATTGGCATTGAGCCACAGGCTGAAGGCGTCCTTGACCACACCGGAAACGAAAGCCGCCGCCTCACGGGACGACAAACGCTCTTTGGTCTGGCCGGAGAACTGCGCGTCTTGCATCTTCATCGACAGGACGAAGGCAATCCGCTCCCAGACATCTTCCGGAGCCAGCTTCAGACCACGGGGCAGTAGGTTGCGGAATTCGCAGAACTCACGCATGGCATCCAGCAAACCCTGGCGCAAACCATTGACGTGGGTACCGCCCTGGGCCGTGGGGATCAGGTTGACGTAGCTTTCCTGAACACTGTCGCCACCTTCCGGTAGCCACAGCAGGGCCCAGTCCACCGCTTCCTTGTTACCCGCGAGGCTGCCGCAGAACGGCTCGTCCGGTAGGCGTTCGAACTCGCTGACCGCATCCACCAGATAGGAGCGCAGGCCGTCTTCGTAATGCCATTCGACCTTTTCGCCGCTGGACTTGTCCTCGAAGCTCACCAACAGCCCCGGGCACAATACAGCCTTGGCCTTGAGCACATGCTTGAGGCGGCTGACGGAGAATTTCGGCGAATCGAAGTATTTCGGGTCCGGGGCAAAGTACACGCTGGTACCGGTGTTGCGCTTGCCCACGGTGCCGACCACTTCCAGCTCGGTGGCCTTGTAGCCGTCGGCGAAAGTCATCTGGTATTCGTTGCCGTCGCGCTTGACCCGCACCCGCACCTGGTTCGACAAGGCGTTGACCACGGAAATACCTACCCCGTGCAGACCGCCGGAGAACTGGTAGTTCTTGTTGGAAAACTTGCCGCCCGCATGGAGCTTGGTGAGGATCAGCTCGATCCCGGACACGCCTTCTTCCGGGTGGATGTCCACGGGCATGCCGCGGCCGTCGTCGGAGACTTCCAGGGAGTGGTCGGCATGCAGGATGACCTGTATCGACTTCGCATGGCCGGCCAGGGCTTCGTCGACGCTGTTGTCGATGACTTCCTGGGCCAAATGGTTGGGCCGCGTGGTGTCGGTGTACATGCCCGGGCGTTTGCGCACCGGGTCGAGTCCCGAGAGGACTTCGATGGCGTCTGCGTTATAAGAGCTAGCGCTGGGAGTGGCCATGGGTTCTCGTCGTTAGTCGTTCAATGAATATGGGGCGAGGCTTTCACAGTGCAGTGAAGTCGATCGCCTGGTACTGATCGGCAGTGATGCCGGCAAAATTCAACATCGCCGGCAATTGTCCGGCAAAACCTTGGAAACTATGATCGCCGCCGGCCTGGATGCGCAAGGCACAGGCACGGTAATAGCGCTCGGCGCTGCGATAGTCCAGCGTCTCGTCCCCGGTCTGCAACCACACCTGATAACGCTGTGGGTCCTGGGGCGGCGCTACTTCCAGCGCTGCCAGAGCCGCCACATGGTCATGGGTCAGCTCCCAGGTTTCATCGGTATACAGGTTTTTCTGCGTGCCCAGATAACCGTCGAACATCCGGTGCGGGCTGACAGCAGGGTTGATCAGCAGGGCTTTGAGCCCGTAGCGCTCGGCAAGGTGAGTCGCATAGTAGCCGCCGAGCGAGCTGCCGACCAGCAATGGTCGACCGAGTTCGGCAATCGCCTGCTCCAGCTGGCCAATGGCCTGTCGCGGATGATGATGCAGGGCCGGCACCCGCAATTGTTCAGCCAGCCCCAACTGCTCCATGACGCGCCGCAACTGGGAGGCCTTGGTCGACGCGGGAGCACTGTTGAAGCCGTGGATATAAAGGATCGAACCGGACATGCGAACTCCCTGTGCACCTGGGCAAAAGCCGCAGTTTACAGGGATGAAGGCAGGTTACGAAGCCGCTTCAGTAGCCGTTGCTGCCGTAATCGATGGTGAATTCGTAGCCCAGGACCCGCTCCACTCCGGTTTGCAACCGTCCATCGGGCCACAGCCGCAGCCAGCGATAGCCCGGCACCTGCTCCTCGACCTTGAAGTCGTCGCTGCCGGGCTCGAACTGGATGCAGGTCGAGGGTGAGGCCAATAGCCGCACGGCGCCGCGCTGGCGGTCGATCTCCTGGTGCACATGCCCCCAGAGCAAGGCACGGACCTGAGGGAAAGCGTCGAGCACGGCGAACAGCGCCTCGGCGTTGCGCAGGCCAATGGGCTCCATCCAGGCGCAGTCGATGGATACCGGGTGATGGTGCAGACAGATCAGGTGATGGCGTTCCGGAGCCTCGCTCAGGGAGCGGGCCAGCAATTGCAGTTGGTCATCCTGCAGATAACCCGGCACCGAGCCAGGCACCGCTGAGTCCAGCAGGGTGATGCGCCAGTTGCCGATATCCACTACCGGCTCCAGTAAGTCACTGTCCCGCGTCGCCAGTTGCATGATCTGCGGCTCGTCATGGTTGCCCGGCAGCCAGCGGCCCGGTGCCGGAATCTGCCGGGTCAACTGACGAAAGCGCTGATAGGACTCCAGGGTGCCGTCCTGGGACAGATCGCCCGTGGCCAGTATCAGGTCGATCCGCGGCTGCTGCGCCAGCACCTGCTCGATAACCCGCTGCAGACTGTCGGCGGTGTTCATGCCCAGCAAGGTGCCGTCAGTGTCGGCAAACAGGTGGCTGTCAGACAGTTGCACCAACAGTACGGAATCGTCGGCAGTCAGTGCGGATACGCTTGGCACGGCGTTCTCCCGGAGCAAGGGCACAAAGCATGATGAAGGTGGCAATTATGCTGGGGGAAATGGAAAAGAGGAAACCTGGGAAACGGACCCAGTTCACATCTAGCGCACGGCTTCGAACTCGTGACCACAGGCCAGGCAATGGCTCAGCCACTCCCCAAGAAAGACATTCAACTGAGCCTTTTCATCCGGCTGATGCATGAAGGCATTGGGATAGGGATAGATGCTGCGAAAACGCCGGGCATGCTCGGCACTGATGACTTCCGCCATGCGTGCATCGTGATAGACCTGCACTTCCAGTTGCGGCACCGGCAGCCACGGCAAGCTGTGCTCCTGACGCACCTGCAAGGTGGTGGTGTAGGGGCAGGCCAGCACCACTTCCAGAGCCAGTACGCCGAGCATCTGATCACCCTGGGTCACGGCAATGCGCCGCGCCACAGGCTGGTTGCGCATGTCGGGCAACAAGCGCATCAGCCGAGCGTAGTTGGCCTCGCAGGAAGCTTGCAGCCCCGCGAGATCAACCCGATAGCGGTCGCGAGCCTTGTTTACAACCATAACCCCCTCACTTCAGCGCGATTGAGCGCCAGCCACTGCAAGGCAATGATGCTGGCGGCATTGCAGATCCGCCCGTCACGCATGGCCTGCAAGGCATCCTCGTAGGCCATCACCGAAACCCGGATATCTTCCGCCTCTTCTTCCAGCCCATGCAGCCCGCCGGCAGCGCTGCTGTCGCAACGACCCAGGAACAGGTGGACGAACTCGGTGCTGCCCCCCGGCGACGGAAAATACTGGGTCATCGGCCACAGCGCGCAAATGTCCAGGCCAGCTTCCTCCTGTGCTTCACGCCGAGCAACCTGTTCCGGCTGCTCGTCCTTGTCGATCAGTCCGGCCACCAGTTCTACCAGCCAGGGCGTAGCGGTCTTGCCCATGGCACCGACGCGGAACTGTTCGATCAGCACCACTTCATCGCGTTGCGGATCGTACGGCAGTACGCAGACCGCATCGTGACGGACAACGACCTCACGATTGATTTCCCGCCCCATGCCACCGGCGAACAGCTCGTGGCGCAGTTGCAAGCGATCGAGCCGGTAGAACCCCTGGAAGCAGTTTTCACGCCGGATGATCTCAACGGCACTGGGCGTGGAGTTGGCAAAGTCAGTCATAACAATCCTCGTGTACAGCGTGTTCGACCCGAGGATCCCCCTCGACTTCGCGCCATCCTAACGCGCTCGCGGCTGCCGATGCAGCCCCTTTGCCCTCAGCGGGATAGACGGCGAGGGGCTAAACCTACTCTAATTGCCTCTATTGAGCTTAGTGGCGAACCGACTGCCTCGCAGACAGTCGAAGCCGGTAACTTTTGCCTCCCCCTGGTTTATGAAGGACGCCCATGTCGCTTGTCAAAATCGCCTCCGTGGCCTGTATCGCCCTGACCCTGGGCGCGTGCCAAAGCCTGTTTCAGCCAAGCTACAACACCCCACTGGAAACCAAGCGCGAGAAGTCCGAGCAACTCAAGCCCGGCTGCAGCGGCGCCGACTGCCCACTGGTCAACCTCGACACCGTGCACTTTCCCGCCGAGCCGCAACTGGATGCCATCGTTGAAAAACGCTTGCTGCAAATGACCCGCACCAGCCCCGACGCACCATTGCCGGCCAGCCTCAGCGCCTACCGCGAACAGTTCCTGCGCAGCGCAGCGGACCGCCACGGCATGTACTTGCAATCCAAGGTACGCGAGCAGCATGACGGCCTGGTGATCATCGAGCTGGCCAGTTACCTGGACACCGGCGCCGCCAATGGCACTCCGGGACGGGGCTTCGTCAACTACTCGCGTCAGCAGCACAAGTCCCTGAACCTGGCGGACATGCTCCTGCCCGGCCAGGAAGACATGTTCTGGAAGGCTGCGCGGGTTGCCCACAACAACTGGCTGATCAGCACCCACCTGGATCGCGAAGCCGAATTCGTGAAGACCTGGCCGTTCCAGAAAACCCCGAATGTCGCCCTGACCCAGAAAGCCGTGACCCTCAAGTACGACGTCACCACCATCGCGCCCTCGGTCCTGGGCCATATCGAATTGCAGATTCCCTACGACCGCCTCAAGGGCGTACTCAAGCCCGAGCTGTTTCCCGGGAACTGAACGCCCGCCCCAGCAGCCACTGCAGCAGCCCTGCCAGCACCAGCGACGGCAGGGTTGCACCGACATCCGGGTACAGATTGGCCAGCACGTGATAGGTGCTCACCCCACCCAACCAGGCCAGCAACGCCGTCCAGCGCAGGGCTGACTCCGGGATCTGCCCGCTGCGGCGACGCAGGATGAAGTGATCCACCAGCACCACGCCAAACAACGGCGCAAATACCGAGCCGATCAACAGCAGGAAATTCTGGTACTGGGCCAATGGCGCCAGACACGCGATCAGGGTGCAGAGCACGCCGATGGCCAGGGCCAGGTGCTCGACTTTAAGGCGCAGCAGAATGCCGCTGGAGACCGCCGCCGAGTGGATGTCGGCAAAGGCGTTTTCCGATTCGTCCAGCAGGATCAACAACAGCGGAATCCCCAGGCCGGCTCCCGCCAACGCCAGCAACAGTGCATTCACTTCACCGCTGGGAGCGAACGCCAGGGTGTAAGCGACGCCCAAGCTCATCAGCCAGAAATTGCCGATGAAGAACCCCAGGGCGGTGCCGCCGAACACGCTCTTGGCGCGCTTGCCGAAACGCGAGTAATCCGCGATCAACGGCAACCAGGACAAGGGCATGGCAATGGCGATGTCGAAGCCCACAGCGAACGGCATGGAGCCGTCACCCGCCTGAGCCCAGAGCGCCGCCAGGTCGGCCCGGGCGAACAGGTTCCAGGTCAGCCACAGACAGGCCGCCAGCAACAGCCAGATGCCCCACTTGCGCAAGATCTGACGGACGAAGGTCAAGGGACCACTGACCGCCAGCAAGGTGGCCAAGGCGCCGAAAAACAGGGTCCAGAGCAAGGGACTGGTCCAGAGGCTGCCCTCACTGAAAGCACGGGCACCCAGGAGGCTGGCGGCATCGCGCATGACGATGATCTCGAACGAGCCCCAGCCCACCAATTGCAGCAGGTTCAGCACCGCCGGCAAGCTCGCGCCGCGCCGCCCCAGGCTCAGTTTGAGCGCGGACATGGACGACAGGCCGGTGTCACTGCCGATCACCCCCACCGCCGCCAGGAGCAGGACGCCCACTGCGGTGCCAAGGAAAATCGCCAATAAAGAGTGGGACAACCCCAGGCCCGGCGCCAGCAGCGCACCGGTCTGCAGCACCATCAGGCCGATGCCCAGGGAGAACCACAGGGAAAACAGATCGCGGGCGCCAAACACACGCTTGTCGGCCGGCACCGCGAGATTGGGAGAGTAGGTACTTGGACTGCTCAAGGTTGTTATCTCGAAGGAATAGGGTCTGTAGGAGCCGGCTTGCCGGCGAAAGCGCCACCTCGTTGAGAGCGCGGCGCCTGGTTCGCGGGCAAGCCCGCTCCTACAGAGGGGGGTCAGACTTTCTTGTACAGCTGGCTGCCTTCCTGCTTGAAGCGCTCGGCCTGCTCGGCCAGTCCCTTGGCGACGTCCACGTCCACCGCTTCGATGCGCTGGTTGGCCGCGTACTCACGAACCTCCTGGGTGATCTTCATCGAGCAGAACTTCGGCCCGCACATGGAGCAGAAATGCGCCACCTTGGCCGAGTCCTTGGGCAGGGTTTCGTCGTGGTAGGAACGGGCGGTGTCCGGGTCCAGGCCCAGGTTGAACTGGTCTTCCCAGCGGAACTCGAAACGCGCCTTGGACAGGGCGTTGTCGCGGATCTGCGCGCCAGGATGACCTTTGGCAAGGTCGGCCGCATGGGCGGCGATCTTGTAGGTGATGATCCCGGTCTTCACGTCATCCTTGTTCGGCAAGCCCAGGTGTTCCTTGGGCGTGACGTAGCAGAGCATGGCGCAGCCGAACCAGCCGATCATCGCCGCGCCGATGCCGGAGGTGATGTGGTCGTAGCCCGGAGCGATGTCGGTGGTCAGCGGACCCAGGGTGTAGAACGGTGCTTCGTCGCAGCACTCCAGCTGCTTGTCCATGTTCTCCTTGATCAACTGCATCGGCACGTGGCCAGGGCCTTCGATCATGCACTGCACGTCGTGCTTCCAGGCGATCTTGGTCAGCTCGCCGAGGGTCTCCAGCTCACCGAACTGGGCTTCGTCGTTGGCGTCGGCAATCGACCCCGGACGCAGACCATCCCCCAGGGAGAAGCTGACGTCGTAGGCCTTCATGATTTCGCAGATTTCGTCGAAGTGGGTGTAGAGGAAGTTCTCTTTGTGGTGCGCCAGGCACCACTTGGCCATGATCGAACCGCCCCGGGAAACGATGCCGGTCACGCGCTTGGCGGTCAGCGGCACATAGCGCAGCAACACGCCGGCGTGGATGGTGAAATAGTCCACGCCCTGCTCGGCCTGCTCGATCAGGGTGTCGCGGAACAGCTCCCAGGTCAGGTCTTCGGCCACGCCGTTGACCTTTTCCAAGGCCTGGTAGATCGGCACGGTACCAATCGGCACCGGCGAGTTACGGATGATCCACTCGCGGGTTTCATGGATGTGCTTGCCGGTGGACAGGTCCATCACCGTGTCCGAACCCCAACGGATGCCCCAGGTCAGTTTCGCCACTTCTTCCTCAATGGAGGAACCCAGGGCGCTGTTGCCGATGTTGCCGTTGATCTTCACCAGGAAGTTGCGGCCGATGATCATCGGCTCCAGCTCAACATGGTTGATGTTGGCCGGGATGATGGCGCGGCCGCGGGCGATTTCTTCGCGGACGAACTCTGGGGTGATTTCTTTCGGAATGCTGGCGCCGAAGCTGTGACCGGCGTGTTGCTGCTTCAGCAGGCCGGCGGCGCGGGCCTCCTGCAGCTTCATGTTTTCGCGGATGGCGACGTATTCCATCTCGGCGGTGATGATGCCTTTGCGCGCGTAGTGCATCTGGCTGACGTTGGCCCCGGCCTTGGCCCGGCGCGGGTTGTTGACGTGGGCAAAACGCAGCTTGGTCAGCTCCGGGTCCGCCAGGCGCTGCTGGCCGAAGTTGGAGCTCAGGCCCGCCAGGCGCTCGGTGTCGCCACGGTCCTCGATCCACGCCGAACGCACATCGCCCAGGCCCTTGCGCACGTCGATCACCACATTGGGATCGGTGTAGGGACCGGAGGTGTCATACACAGTAACCGGCGCGTTGATCTCGCCGCCGAAATCGGTGGGGGTCACGTCCAGGGTAATTTCGCGCATGGGCACGCGGATGTCCGGGCGGGAACCCTGGACATAGACTTTTTGCGAGCGGGTAAAGGGCTGAACCGATTGTTGGTCGACTTGGGCCGACTCACTGAGGTTGCTAGCGTTTTTTAGTTTTGTCGTCATCACGGGCTCTCCAGACAGCATCCAGGCAGTGGAATTTTGTCGGAGCGAACCTGTAACGGACGGACGCACCCTGTCTAAGCAACTAGTGAGTGCAGTGCTTGGTACTCGAGGGGTGTTCGATTGTCGAACAACATCCCGGACGAAGCACAAGAGGACTCGCCGGGTGACGAGAAATCTTGTTCCCTACGCAGGCGCTAACCTGATCAGGTTCAACGGGATCCGGATTATCCGATCTCAGCCTCACAGCAAGGCACCCCGACAAGAACCGGGCCAGTCTAGACAAAGCCGGGACAGAACGCCAACCCCCGTGCAATAAGCAGGATGAATGGCGTAATCAGCGGATTGTTGCGACCTGCCAGCGGCTCTACACTCCTTGCCCTGTGTCGAACCTTGACGCTCTATGGGTCGCGCCTTAGCCTTGGCGCCTGGATTATCTCCGTAATATCAACTCTAGGGATCGCCGAATGCTGCGCAAACTCTCACTGGCTGTTGCCGTGTCTTGTGCGTCCAATGGAATGGCCTGGGCAGCAGAAGCGCCTTTGACCACCAAGACCGACCTGGTCAGCGTCTACCAGGAAGCGGTAGACAACAATGCCGATCTGGCCGCTGCACGCGCCCAGTACGGCGCCCAAAAGGAAGTGGTGCCCCAGGCTCGCGCCGGGTTGCTGCCCAATCTTTCGGCCGGCGCGGACATGAGCAACACCCGCACCAAGTTCGATGAACCGTCCATGACCTCGACCCGCAGCGGCAACGTCTACCAGGCAACCCTGGCCCAGCCGCTGTTCCGCGCCGATCGCTGGTTCCAGTTGCAAGCGGCCAAGGACATCAACGAACAGGCCTCGCTGCAACTCTCGGCCACCGAACAGAACCTGATCCTGCAAAGCGCGGAGAACTACTTCGCCGTGCTGCGCGCCCAGGACAACCTGGCCTCGACCAAGGCCGAAGAAGCCGCCTTCAAACGCCAACTGGACCAGTCCAACGAGCGCTTCGATGTGGGCCTGTCGGACAAGACCGACGTGCTGCAATCCCAGGCCAGCTACGACACCGCCCGGGCCAACCGCATCCTTGCCCAGCGTCAGGTGGACGACGCCTTCGAAGCCCTGATCACCCTGACCAATCGTGATTACAACTCGATCCAGGGCATCGTCCATACCCTGCCGGTGCTCGCGCCGACGCCCAACGATGCCAAGGCCTGGGTCGACACCGCCGCCAAGCAGAACCTCAACCTGCTGGCCAGCAACTACGCCGTCAGCGCCGCCGAGGAAACCCTCAAGCAGCGCAAGGCCGGGCACGCCCCGACCCTGGACGCCGTGGCGCAGTACAAGAAAGGCGACAACGACGCCCTGGGCTTCAGCAACCCCAATCCGTTGACGCGCTATGGCAGCGATGTCGAACAACGCTCAATCGGCCTGCAGTTGAACATCCCGATCTACAGCGGCGGCCTGACCAGCTCCCAGGTTCGCGAGTCCTATTCGCGCCTGAGCCAGACCGAACAGCAGCGTGAATCCCTGCGCCGCCAGGTGGTGGAGAACACCCGCAACCTGCACCGCGCAGTGAACACCGATGTCGAGCAGGTCCAGGCCCGACGTCAGTCGATCATCTCCAACCAGAGCGCAGTCGAAGCCACGGAAATCGGTTACCAAGTGGGGACGCGCAATATCGTCGATGTGCTCGATGCCCAGCGCCAGCTGTACACCTCGGTGCGCAACTACAACAACAGCCGCTACGACTACATCCTCGACAACCTGCGCCTGAAGCAGGCCGCCGGCACCCTCAACCCCGGGGATCTGCAGGACCTGTCGCGCTACCTCAAGGCCGACTACAACCCGGACCGCGACTTCCTGCCGCCGGACCTGGCCAAGGCCGCGCAAGAGCAACTCAAGGCTCGTCCCTGAAGCCTGAAGCAATAAAAAAGGCCACCCAAATGGGTGGCCTTTTTGCATGCCGGCAAAGCCCTTTCGGAGCTAAGGCTCAGCGCCCCTTGAGCAAGCGATCGAGACCCTCGAGCAAACGCTGCAACGCCCCTTGATTGGCCTTGAGCACCTTGAGCCCGGCCTCGGCCATCTTCTGCGCATCCCGGGGCAGCTCGAACAGACGCTGCACCGCCACCGCCAGCCCTTCAGCGTCATCCACCTCCTGCAGGGCACCGGCCTCGCGCAGCATCGCGGCGATTTCCAGGAAGTTGAACAGGTGCGGTCCGCTGATCACCGGCTTGGCCAGCGCCGCCGGTTCCAGCAGGTTGTGCCCGCCATTGGCGACCAGACTGCCACCGACGAAAGCGCTGTCGGCCAGGGCGTAAAGGAACAGCAACTCGCCCATGGTGTCCCCCAGCAAGACCGAAGTGGTGGCACTTACCGGCTCCCCGGAAGACCGACGAACCGTCGCAAAACCCTGTTGTTGGCACAGCTCGAACACCGAGTTGAAGCGCTCCGGGTGCCGTGGCACCAGGATCAGCAAGGCGTTCGGGTAACTGGCCAGCAGTTGCCGATGGGCGTCGAGTACCACGGCGTCTTCACCCTCGTGGGTACTGGCGGCGATCCACACCGGGCGCTCCATGGCCTGCCATTGCTGGCGCAGCGCCCGGGCACGCTCCAGCAGTTGCGAGTCAATGCTCAGGTCGAACTTGATCGAGCCTGTGACCTCGACCGTCTCGGGACGTGCACCCAATTGACGGAAACGCTCGGCTTCGGCTTCGGTCTGCACCGCGAACAGGCTCATTTGCCCCAACATGGGCGCGGTCAGCCGGGCAAAACGTCCATAGCCCTTGGCCGAACGCTCGGACAACCGGGCATTGGCCAGGGCCACCGGAATCCCGCGCCGGGCGCACTGGTCAATGTGATTGGGCCAAAGCTCGGTCTCCATGATCACCGCCAGCTTGGGCTGCACCCGGTCAAGAAACCGCGCCGCGGCGCAGGGCAGATCGTAAGGCAGGTAGCAATGCTGGATTCGCGGCTCATTGGCGAACAGCGCCTGGATACGCTCGGAGCCGGTGGGCGTCATGCAGGTCACAGTGATCGGCAACTGGGGATAACGCGCCAACAGGGCACGAATCATCGGCGCGGCGGCGATGCTCTCGCCCACAGACACCGCATGCACCCAAATGCCGCCAGTCTGCATGGCCGGCAAGCCCAGGGAGAAACGCTCGCCAATGCGCTTGGCATAAGCCGGGGCCTTGCGCGAACGCAGCCACAGGCGAATCGCTACCAATGGCAGCCCCAGGTAAAACAGTGCGGTATAGAGAGTTCTATTCATGGCGGCGGAGTTTATCGGTTTTTTAGCCGATCGCCTTCAAGTGCACGGCAAAACGTTCCGCCAGCCAGCGCGCCGCCGGCCCCAAAGGTTCATCGCGACGCCAGGCCAACTCCACCACCAGCGCCGGCGGGGTCCATTCGCTGACCAATTCGACCATCTGGTGCTGGTAAGCCGGGTACTGCACCACATGCCGCGGCAGCCAGGCCCAGCCCAGGCCCCGCATCAGCCATTCAGCCATTACATAAAAGCTGTCAGCCCGCCAGACCTGGGGGCTGACCTGCTCCCCACCGGGATAACCACTGAGTTGGGGAGCGATCAGCAACTGCCGGTGCCGGGCCAGAAGCTGACGGTTGACCCGCTTCTCATGGGCCAGCGGATGCCCCACGGCGCAGACGGTGACCATCTCGACGCTCCCCAGGGCCCGACGCTCCAGAGTCTCCGGCATCTGCTCATGGTGAAACAGCAGCCCCAAGTCGGCACGGCGCTCCACCAGCTTGCGTGCCACGTCCCCCTGGGCACCGCTGGCCAGTTGCACTTCCAGGCTGGGAAAGCGCTCGGCCAGGGCTTCGAGGCTGTCGAGCACCGGCTGATAGGGCATCGCCTCGTCCTGGGCCAGGCGCAACCGAGCCTCCTGGCCTCGCATCAAGGCCAGCGCACGGCCATTGAGGCGATCACACTGGCGCAGGATTTCCCGGGCCTCCTGCAACAAGGCACTGCCCGCTTCGGTGAGCTTTGGCTGACGACCGCTGCTGCGTTCGAACAGGCTGACTCCCAAGTCCTCCTCCAGCAGGGCAATGGCGTTGCTGATGGCGGACTGAGCCTTGCGCTGCTGGCGGGCCACCGCAGAAAACGAGCGCAATTCGGCGACACTGACAAACAGCCGCAGCTGCTCCAGGTTCCATTGCATGTTCATAGAGCAACCTATCTCCATAACAGATAGGTAATGACTTTACCCCATCTGATCAGCCTCTAGAATGCCGACCTCAGAAAAGCAGTCCCAGACACGAGGAACCCTCCCATGAACGCTTACTACTACCTGGCTATCGCCATCTGCGCGGAAGTAATTGCCACTGTTTCAATGAAAGCGGTCAAGGGCTTGAGCACACCGCTGCCCCTGGCGCTGATCATCGTCGGCTACGGCGTGGCCTTCTGGATGCTGACCCTGGTGGTGCGCACCGTCCCGGTAGGCGTGGCCTATGCAGTGTGGGCCGGCATGGGCATCGTCATGGTCAGCATCGCCGCGCTGTTTCTCTACGGTCAGAAGCTGGATATCCCGGCCATGCTCGGCATGGCGCTGATCGTCCTTGGGGTCGTGGTGATCCAGCTGTTCTCGAAAACCGCCGGGCACTGACCCTCGCCTCATGCAGGAGCCGGCTTGCCGGCGAACAGCCCACCCCGTGACAACCTGTCACGCGGTTCGCCCGGCCGCTCCTACAGATTCATGAGCCTGTATACTGCGCCTCTCGTTTTGAACACTGAGGTCGCTGCATGCCATCCGCTATTTCCACCGATGTGCTGATTGTCGGCGCAGGCGTCGCCGGTCTCTGGCTCAACGCCCGCCTGCGGCGCCAGGGCTTTTCCACTGTGCTGGTGGAAAGCGCCAGCCTCGGTGGCGGACAGAGCGTGAAATCCCAGGGGATCATCCACGGAGGCGCCAAATACGCCCTGCATGGCGCCCTCACCGGTGCTTCGGAAGCCATTGCCGACATGCCGCGGCGCTGGCGCGAAGCCCTGGCCGGCACCGGCGAGCTGGACCTGTCCGGCGTGCGCCTGCTGTCCGAGGCCCACTACCTCTGGTCACCTGGCACTCTGGCCGGCAACCTCACCAGCTTCTTTGCCAGCAAGGCCGTGCGCGGCCGGGTCGATCAGGTCAAGGGCGAGCAACTGCCCCCGGCCCTGCAGGACAAGCGCTTCAAAGGCAAGGTCTATCGCCTGGCTGAACTGGTAGTGGATGTGCCCAGCGTTATCCAGCGTCTGGCGGACCTGGGCGGCGACAGCCTGCTGGCCGGGCAGAAAATCGAACCTCTGCTGGAAAATGATCAACTGGTGGGCCTGCGGGTCGATGAGCGCGAGATTCGCGCGCAACGCATCGTCCTCAGCGCCGGCGCCGGCAATGCCGACCTGCTCAAGGCCGTCGGCCTGAGCCAGCCGGCCATGCAACGACGTCCGTTGCACATGGTGCTGGTCAAGGGACCGAGCCTGAAACCCCTGTACGCCCATTGCCTGGGTGGCGGCCCCAAACCCCGGATCACCGTCACCACTCACCCAGCTGCCGATGGTCAGTGGGTCTGGTACCTGGGTGGCGACATCGCCGAGGCCGAAGGCGTGGCCCGGGAACCAGCGGCGCAGATCGCTGCAGCCCGCAAAGAGCTTTCTCAGTTGCTGCCCTGGGTCGATCTGAGCCAAGCGCAATGGGCCACCTTGCGGGTGGACCGGGCCGAGCCGGCGCAATCGGGGCTGACTCGGCCGGACAACGCCTACCTCGCCGAGCAGGATCGCCTGCTGGTGGGCTGGCCGACCAAACTGGCCCTGGCGCCGGACTTCGCCGATCGAGTCCTCGCAGCCCTGGAGCGCGACGGCATTCGTCCAGGCCACAGTGATCCCCTCCCCACCCTGCCCAAGCCCCCGCTGGCACAACCGGCCTGGGAGCAACTGCTGCCATGAGCCAGCCAACCCTGCACAACCTGCATCGCCCCATCGGCAGCACCGGACTGATGGTTTCGCCCCTGGGCCTGGGCACGGTCAAGCTTGGCCGCGACCAAGGGGTGAAGTACCCCAGCGGTTTCCAGATTCCGGATGACCAGGAAGCCCGCATGCTGCTCAAGCTGACCCGCGACCTGGGCATCAACCTGATCGACACCGCCCCCGCCTACGGCCGCAGCGAAGAGCGCCTGGGCCCCCTGCTACGCGGCCAGCGCCAGGAATGGGTGATCGTCAGCAAGGTCGGTGAAGAGTTTGCCCACGGCGTGTCCCGCCACGACTTCAGTGCCGCTCACACCCGACTGTCCGTGGAACGCAGCCTGCAACGCCTGGAAACCGACTTCATCGACCTGGTGCTGGTGCATTCCGACGGCAACGACTTGGCCATTCTCGACCACAGCGAGGTCTACCTGACCCTGGCGCAGCTCAAGCAAGAGGGCAAGATCCGCGGCTTCGGCTTCTCCGGCAAAACCGTCGATGGCGGCTTGAAGGCTCTGGAGCAAGGCGATTGCGCCATGGTTACCTACAATCTGAACGAACAGGCTGAGCGGGCGGTCATTGACTATGCCGCCGCCCACCACAAAGGCATCCTGGTGAAAAAGGCCCTGGCCAGCGGCCACGTCTGCCTGAGCCCGGGCATCGATCCGGTGCGGGCCAGCTTCGAACTGCTGTTTGACCGGCCCGGTGTTGCCAGTGCTATTGTCGGGACCATCAATCCGTTACACCTGGCCCATAACGTGGCGACCGTGGCACAGGTTCTAGGCAAAAACTGATGCCGCCGACGCGGCCGACCCCGACGCAAGAAGGAGCCGAGATGTCGCGACCGCTGATTAGAAAGAATCCCAGCAACTTCAAGACCCTGCCCCTGTTCGTCGAAGCGACTCCCGAAGGCCTCTGCTACCAGAGCGTCGGGATGCCGCTGAACTTCGCTCAGACCTTGCAGCGCCGACGCGCAGTGACGGTAGCCGACAACGAAAGGTTTGCCTTGGAACTGGCCAACCTCGGGGTTTCGGTACGCCTGACCCTGCACTGGCAGAACCGTGACTACTGGGTGCTGGTGCGCCAGCGACGCCAGGACCGCGGTGACGTGGTGCTCAAGCTGATCTCCGGCTACGTGCCCGCCCATGAACTGAACCTGCCGCTGCACACGGCCATCCAGGAAATCGCCGAGGAATGCCTGCTGGAAACCCCGGAAGGCTGGCTCGGCGGGCGCTTCAACGACACTTGGCTACCCGCCCCTTACGCCGGGGCCCTGCATTACCGCGAGGCTCTGCCCTTTCGCCTGACTCCGCTGTCCGGAGCCGCGCGACCGGTACGCTGCGCCAACCTGCAACTGCTGGAGCGACCCCGGGCCTATGTGCACCTGCCCACCGCCTCCTTGCAACTGATCTACGACCTGCGCCTGGACGTCCCCAAGGAAGCCAAGTCGCTGAGCCTGTTCCACGTAGACGAGCGGCTGGAGGGCGACCAGTTGGTGGCGCGGCTGGACCGCAAGCGTCCGGATCTCTACCTGATGCCCCTGGACAATGGCCAGCCCTGCGCCGAGCTGTACACCTTGAAGAAAGACCAACTGCACCCGGCCAGCACCCGCGGCCTGTACCTGGCGGAAAGCTTCGCCCAGCAGGACGGCTGGGTGGTGCGTGAGGAGCGGATTCGCTGGAAGGACTGGCTCAGGCAACGAGGCCTGAGCGAACCGGAAAAGGACTCGAAACTTTCGCGCCTGACCGGCAAGGCCCGGCAGATCCTGCGCAAGATGGTTCCCGCCAAGGCCAGGCGCCAAGGCTGAGGCAAAAAAAAGCGCCTGGAACAGGCGCCTTTTTTCAGACTGTAGCCGTTACTGGGCCTTGTCGGTCTTGCGGATCTTCTCGACGATGGCGGTGGTGGAGCTGTTCTCCACCAATCCCAGCACCTTCACCGTACCGCCGTAGGCCGTGACGATATCGGCGCCTACCACCTGATCGATGCCGTAGTCACCGCCCTTGACCAGCACGTCCGGGCGGACTTGGGACAGCAGGTTTTCCGGAGTGCCTTCAGGGAAGCTGATCACCCAGTCCACGGCTCCCAGCCCCGCCAGCACCGCCATGCGCCGGTCGACACTGTTGATCGGACGTCCAGGCCCCTTCAGGCGGCTGACCGAAGCATCGTCGTTGATCGCCACGATCAATCGGTCACCTTGGGCCCGGGCCTGCTCAAGGTAGGTCACATGCCCGGCATGGAGGATGTCGAAGCAGCCATTGGTGAACACGATCTTCTCGTTGTGCGCCCGGGCATCATCGATGGCCAGCAACAGCTGGTCGAGACTCAGGACGCCACGCTCGGAACCTTCCTCGCGCTGGATCGCCCGACGCAGCTCCGGTGCACTGATGGCCGCCGTACCCAGCTTGCCGACCACAATGCCCGCGGCCAGATTGGCCAGGCCCACGGCGTGGGGCAGCTCTTCACCGGCGGCAATCGCTGCCGCCAGGGTGGAGATCACGGTATCACCGGCCCCGGTGACGTCGAACACTTCACGGGCACGGGCCGGCAGATGCAGGGCCGGATGCTCCGGACGCAGCAGGGTCATGCCGTGCTCGCCACGGGTCACCAGCAGTGCCCCCAGCTCCAGATCGTGCATGAGCTTGGCGCCCTTGCTCACCAGCTCGTGCTCGTCGGCGCAGCCGCCGACGATGGTTTCGAACTCGTTGAGGTTCGGCGTAATCAGGCTGGCACCACGGTAGATGGAGAAATCCTTGCCCTTGGGGTCCGCCAGCACCGGAATGCCACGGGCCCGCGCGGCCGCGATCAGCACCTGGTGGTTGCGCAGAGCGCCTTTGCCGTAGTCGGACAGCACCAGCACCTTGATGCCATCGAGCAGAGCGTCAACCTCGGCCGCCAGGGCCAGGGCGTCGGTGGCGAAGGGTTCTTCAAAATCGATGCGCAGCAGCTGTTGGTGACGGCTCATGACCCGCAGCTTGACGATGGTCGGCTGGTGGGCAATGCGCTGGAACAGTGCACGTACACCCGCACCTTGCAGGCTGTTAGCCAGGCTGTCGGCAGCCTCATCGTCACCGGTCACGCCCACCAGGGAAGCAGGCGCACCGAGGGCGGCGATGTTCAGGGCAACGTTGGCGGCACCGCCCGGGCGGTCCTCAATCTGCTCGACCTTGACCACCGGCACCGGCGCCTCAGGGGAAATCCGTGAGGTACCACCATGCCAGTAACGGTCGAGCATGACATCGCCGACCACCAAGACAGGGGCTTGATCGAATCGCGGCATGGACAACTTCATGGAGCATCCCACATACAAAATGAACAGGGGCGCGATATTAACACAGGGTTGGCGCCGCCTAGTTCTATGCCTTGAGTGAGGCCTGCGAAGATTTCCTGCGGTTCATTTGCGCGGCAACAGTTGCAGCAGCCGGCGGATCGCCTCCGGCAACTCCACGCTGGAGGTATCGATCTCGCAATCGGCTTGCAGTGGCGCTTCATAGGGACTGTCGAGGCCGGTGAAATCCTTGATACGGCCCTCCAGGGCCGCCTGATACAGGCCCTTGGGGTCGCGCCGGGCACAGGCATCGAACGGTGTGCTGATGTACACCTCGATAAACTGTCCGGCCCCGAACAGCGCCCGGGCAGCATCACGCTCGGCGCGAAACGGTGAAATCGCCGACACGATCACCAGCAGCCCAGCCTCCACCATCAGTCGCGCCACCTCGGCCATGCGGCGGATGTTTTCCTTGCGCGCCTCTGCCCCCATTCCCAGGTCACGGCACAGGCCACTGCGCACATTGTCGCCATCGAGGACGAAGGTATGCATGCCCAACTCGTTGAGGCGCAGTTCCAACAGGTTGGCCAGGGTCGACTTGCCGGCCCCCGACAAGCCGGTCAGCCAAAGGCAACAGGGCTTCTGCTGCTTGAGCGCGGCCCGGGCCTCGATGGACAGCGACAGGCTGTAGGGGCGGATCTGTAGTTGTTCCTGAGGTGCACAAGCGAGCTTATTCATAACCCAGCATCTCGTAGTCGCGTTGATAGACACGGCGCACCAGGCGACGAGTGCGTACCGAGCAGAATTCCCTGACAGGCGTGGTGCGGCGTTGTGCAGTGCCGTTGACATGGGGCAGTTGGGCATCGACCCCCAACTGCTGGCACAGCAGCTGGAAGTCACGTTGCAGGTGCTCCTGATAGCCGACGAAGTCCAGGGCCAGGCGCCCCAGGGAGTCGGTGAGGAAGTCGCTCTGGGGCGCAAAATGCATCTGCCTGTGAATATTCTCCGAATGCAGCCAGCGGCCGACGAAGTCGTCGAAGTCCCGGTAGTGCGTCACCAGACTCTGGGCCGCCTGATCCCGTCGCCCCAGGCGGTTGCCCCGTAAAAAGGCATAGGCCGAGTAGGCACGTTCCAGGGGATCGCGGACGAAGGCGAACTTGAAACTGCTGGAAAACGCCTGTGGGAACTGTTGCTCATACCAGTACAGCGGCAGGTGACCCGGCATCCAGCCATCGAACAAGGCCGAGCAGACGCTGCTGCCGGCACACTTGGGAACGTGGATAAACAGGCAGGAATGACGGGCAAAAGCATCGGGAAAACGCACATTGGCGGACATGGACTTGTTCACCACCTGACGATCCACCACCGACAGGCGACCCAACAGGAAATGACGCTGGGTCTTGGGTAATAACTTCCACACAAAACGTTGCAGCATTGCGATACCCACGCGAGAAGGATGGCCCTCTCGATCCGTTCGAAGATTCAGGCGGGAACCATAACAAGCGAGAAACGCAGAATTATTTAGCCTTGGTCAAGACTGTAAGGCGGGTTATACAAATGATGCCAAGGTGCCTTGCACACCCTGGAGGCTCCGGGGAGCGAGCGGGCCCGCTCCCCGGGAAGACTCAGGCGATACCGCTGGGTGCGGGCTCTTCCAGGCCCATGGCATGCAACCGCGAGTAGTAGCCATTCTGGGCCAGCAACTGGGCGTGAGTGCCGCGCTCGACAATCCGTCCCTGATCCATGACCAGGATCATGTCCGCCTTCTCGATAGTGGACAGACGGTGCGCGATCACCAGGGTGGTGCGTCCCTTCATGACCTTGTCCAGGGCGGCCTGGATATGCCGCTCGGACTCGGTGTCCAGGGCCGAGGTGGCCTCGTCGAGAATCAGCAGCGGTGCATTCTTCAACAAGGCCCGGGCAATCGCCAGGCGCTGACGCTGGCCACCTGAAAGCAGCACGCCGTTCTCCCCGACCTGAGTGTCGAGGCCTTCTGGCAACTGGGCGATAAAGTCCATGGCATAGGCGTCGGCCGCTGCTTTTTCGATGTCCGCCCGTGGTGCGCCGGCCAGATCGCCATAGGCAATGTTATTGGCCACGGTGTCGCTGAACAGGGTGACGTGCTGGGTAACCTGAGCGATATGCCGGCGCAGGTTCAACAGACGGTAATCTTCGACCTCGGTGCCATCCAGGAGGATCTGGCCCTTGTCGTGGTGATAGAAGCGCGGGATCAGGTTGGCCAGGGTCGACTTGCCGCTGCCGGAGCGCCCCACCAGGGCGACCATTTTTCCCGGCTCGACGCTGAAACTGATGTCATCCAGCACCTGACGCTCAGTACCAGGATAAGTGAAACTCAGGTTACGCACTTCCAAGTGCCCACTGATGCTGGCGTGCTCCACCGTGCCACGATCGACCTCAGGTTCGACGTCCAACTGTTCGAAGATGCTTTCCGCACCGGCCACGCCTTTCTGGATGGTGGAGCTGACTTCCGACAGCTGACGGATCGGCTTGGGCAGCAGCCCGGCCATGGTGATGTAAGCCACCATTTCCCCCGCCGACGCATCGCCACGCAGGTACAGGACCAGGAACATCAGCACCGCCATGGCGCTGTAGATCACCAGTTGCAGCAGCGGCGTGTAGATCGCGCCGGTGCGGGTCATGCGCAGTTGCTTGTCGGTGTTGCCCTGGCTGGCTGCCAGAAAGCGCTGCTGCTCATAGGTCTCGCCGCCAAAGCTGCGCACCACCCGATAGCCCTGGATGGTTTCCGAGGCAACGTGGGTCACGTCGCCCATGGCAACCTGGATCTTCTTGCTTTGCTTGCGGAATTTCTTGCTGGCGGTACGCACCATGATCGCAATCAGCGGCAGGATGGCAATCATCACCAGGGTCAGGCGCCAGTTCATCCATAACAGCGAGGCGAACAGGAAGATCACCGTCATGCCTTCGCGGATCACCACCTTGATCGCATCTGTCGCCGCCCCCGTGACCATGGTCACGTTGAACGTGATCCGCGAGATCAGGTGTCCGGAGTTGTGCTTGTCGAAGTAGCGATTGGGCAGGGTCAGCAGGTTGTTGAACAACTGCACCCGCAGGTCATGCACCAACCCCAGGGAAACCTTGGCCAGGAAGTAGTTCCCCAAGTAGGAGCCCAGGCCCTGCCAGGCAGCGATCAGCACGATCAACAGCGGCACCGCCTGCAGCAACCGCATGTCTCGCAAGTAGGGCACAGTGGGAAACAGCGCAGCCTCGGGATTGGACAGGCCATCGACGAAATACTTGAGGATGTAGCCGAGCATGGGCTGGGTCGAAGCGAAGATCAGGAACCCGACGATGCTGATGAGAAACAGACCAATATAGGGCCGCACATAGCCAAGCAGACGGAAGTAGATTTTCAAGCTCGAGGGGCTTGCGCTGGGACTGGAGTCGGTCATATCACGGGAATGTCGTCAAAAAGGAGGCTGACTTTAGCACAGCTTGTTCGAGGTACCGGCACTCCCAAGGGGCCGAGATTGTTCAGCTGACCAACGACACCGCCCGGTATTAATCGTTATGATTGCCAGCTTAACTTCCGGGATGAACGTCTAAGCATGCAACCCAATGCTCTTCGCAACACGTCGAATCGAGTATTCGATTTCATTTGCCTGTGGATTCTGCCGCTAGGGTATCTATTACTGCTCTGCGCGCTGTTTTTCCTCCCCGGCCGCAGCCTGTTGCACAAGCTGTACTACGGCCTGTTCAGCATCCCGACGCTGATTGCCCTATGCACACGCCCCAGCGAACTGAAAGGACTGCTGCGCGAACCTATCTTCATCGCCATGCTGCTGTTCTGTACCTGGGCCATCGCCAGCCTGGCCTGGAGCCCGCCGGTCGACAGCGTGCTGGGAGAGATCAAGACCCCTTTGCATACGCTGATGCTGTTTGCCGGCTGTACCCTGCTGGTTCGCTATCGCAATGACATATTGCAGCCACTGATCTTCTGCGCGGCGATCGTTGCCCTGCTCGCCTCGATCTTCAATCTGTATGTCTTCGTTCGCTACCACACCCCCGATCTGCGCATGGTGGGTGCCGGAGCCTTTGACAATCCGCTGCTGAGCTCCCACGTCTTCGGGTTCTTCTGCGTCTACTGGCTGAGCCTGAGCATGACCTGTCGCCGCTACCAGATGCTCTGGCTGAGCATTCCGGCAATGGCCATCATGTTTGCCGCACTGATTGCCACCGGTTCCAGGACGCCCTTGGTGGCGCTGACCCTGGCCGCTCTCTGGCTGAGCTTCATCAGCTGGAACCGTCGCTCGTTGATGCTGCTTGCGGGCATGGCAGTAGGCGGCGCGGCGGTCCTGCTCATGTTCTCGCAGATGCTTCTGGAGCGTGGCAGCTCTTCGCGCTTCGACCTCTGGCGCCTGGCGCTGGAACAGATCGTCAATCATCCCTGGATCGGTCATGGCTATAACGCCAGCCTGTCCCTGGACCCGGGTATCGGCTTCCTCCTGGAGGAGCCACACAACTTTGCCCTGGGGGTTCTCTACTATGTGGGCATCTTCGGCCTGCTGCCGTGGCTGTTCATGCAGGCCTGGGCCCTGCTCAAGAGCTGGCAGCTTCGCGCCACCCCCTTGCTGATCCTGGCTTCCAGCTGGTTGGTCTTTGGTATTGGCGCCGGTCTGACAGAAGGCGGCGGGATTCTTTCGCGTCCAAAGGAGCACTGGTTCCTGCTGTGGATCCCCCTGGCCCTGATCGCTGCCCTGTGCATTCACCAGCGCGCCAAACGTTCGCCGCCCCTGCAGGTAGCCTCACTGACCCCGGCCGCAGCCGAACAACTGCTCGCCGATGCCCAGGTCATCGAAGCCGATGGCCTGGGGCCCAAGGTCCTGCGTCTGGAGGATGGCAGTTTCTTCAAGCTGTTCCGCCCTCGTCGCTGGTACACCTCAGGAGGGTTCAACCCCTACTCCGAGCGCTTTGCCGCAAACAGCGAGCAATTACGTGATCTGGGCATTATCACCCCGGTCATCCTGGGCCTGTACCGACTTGCCGACGGCAGCAACGCCGTGCGCTACCAGCCACTGCCTGGGCAGACCCTGCGCCAGCGCCTGCAATTGGCAGGCTCGGCAGACGAGCGCGCGCAGCTGATCAAGGACTTCGGTACGTTCATGGCACGACTGCATGAACAAGGGGTGTACTTTCGCTCGCTGCATCTGGCCAATGTGCTGGTGCTGGAGAATGGCGAGTTCGGCCTGATCGATCTTGCCGATCTGCGGGTTTACCCCTCCTCACTGAGAACTTCACTGCGCCAGCGCAATCTGCGGCACATGCAGCGCTATACCGAAGATCGTGGCTGGCTGTTCAAGGAGCACCTGAACGCACTACAGGCCGGTTATGCCCTGCCCACCTCGATGTCCCGTGCAACCGGCCTGCTCAAGCAACTGCCTGCGAGCGACGAGCGCCAAGGCGCCCACTGAAGCCCTGCACACCCACATCCGTACCCTTGCAGCCGCACAAGGCTGCCAGGGTATCGGGGCACAGGGGATTGAGCCGCTGAACGTCAGGCCTGACGCTGCCGGGCATAGGCCAGGAAGGCTTCGATATCATCGCTGCACAGCTTGTCGGCAAGCCCGTGCAACTCGGCTTCCGGCCAGTCCCACCAGGCACTCTGCAACAACTGCTGGCGCTGTTCTTCGGGGAAGCGCCACCGCAGGAAGCGCGCCGGATTGCCACCGACCACCGCATAGGGCTCCACATCCTTGGTGACCAAGGCCCCCGCCGCGACAATCGCGCCATGGCCAATGGTCACACCGGACAACAGTGTGCTGTTGGAGCACAACCACACATCACTGCCCACCCGCACATCGCCATTGGTGCCGGCATAACCGCTGATATGCGCGGCCTGGGGCAGCATTGCGGGAAAGGGATAGGTGCTGACCCAGTCCGCACGGTGGTGGCCACCGAGAAAAATCTGCACGCCTTCGGCGATCGAGCAGTAAGCGCCAATGCTCAGGGTCGAGCCTTCCTGCCAGTCATGCACCTCAGGCAAGCCATAACTGCCGCGGCCAATGCTGTAACCCGGATAACGCTGCTGGAAGCGCACCACGCCGCGTTCGATTTTCGGCAATTTGCGGATCGCACGCTTGGCGCGCTTTTCAAGAAAGCGTTGAATCCAGCCCATGCTCCGGCGCCCCCTTCAGTCTTTTTCCAGCGGCGAAAAATACAGACGACCCAGCCCACGCCAGGTTTTCTTGTTCCAGGCCTTGAACGGGATCTGCGACAACAATTCACGAGCCAGTTTCCGATCGCGGTTGGACACCTTGAGGAACATCGAGCTGAGGAACTTGTAGCGCACCTCCTCGTACAGCGGATGCTCACTGAACAAAGCGTAGGTGCGCAGGATGTTGTCGATCATGAAGCGGTGGTTCTTGTAGGAGTTGGTGGCGTGCTTGCGATAACGCGCCATCAATACGTTCAAGCCATCGATAAAGTAACCCGCATGGGTGATCTTCAGCTCGATCAGCAAGTCCTCAAGACGGATACTCGGGTCGAAACCACCGACCTTCTCCAGTGCCTCACGGCGAATCATCAACGTCGGCGCTGGCGGGTAAGGCTTGCGCTCAAGGAACATGTCATCGAAGTCCAGACGCCGGAACGGCACGTCACGGCGCTGGCGATTTTCGGGAAACAGGTTGCCATCGCTGTCGATCAACTCGATATTGCCGGCACAGATCCCGACTTCAGGCTTGCCGTCCAGGTACGCCACCTGGGTCGCGATACGCTCGGGCAGCATAATGTCGTCGGAGCCGAAGGGCACGATCAGGCTGCCTTTGGCCCGAGCGATGGCGCCATTGAGGGTATTGGTCAGCCCCTGATTCTGCTGGACGCGGAAGTCGAAACCATGCAACGCCTGCAAACGCCGGATACGCTCGACGCTGTCATCGCTTGAACCGTCATCCACAACCAGCAGTTCGATGTTCGAATAGGTCTGGTTGAGCACACTGAGAATGCTCTGCTCGATATAGGGCGCGTGGTTGTAGGAGGCGATGATTACCGTCACCACAGGTTGCTGGTCTGTCATTACTGCCTCTTGCCCGCCTGACTCAATCCCGAGTCAATCAATTGCAGGTACTCCTCGCGGAACACCTCGATATCATGTTCTTTCTGCAGATAGCGATACGCTTGCTGGCCCTTGTCGGCCAGCGCCTCATCGGAGAGCCCCAGGTAATTGTCCAGGGCCGCCTTCAGCGCCGGCACATTGGCCGGCTCCACCGCCAGGCCACCGGCCCCTTCGATCAGCGGCAGCATCGCCGGCACATTGGAAGCGATCACCGGCAACTGCCCGCTCATGCCCTCCAGCAGCGCCAGGCCCAAGCCTTCGGCCAGCGACGGCATGGTCCAGATGTCGAAGGCACGCACGTACTGCAGGGCGTTCTCCTTGAAGCCCAGCAGATGGGCCCGACCCTGCAGCCCCAGACGCTCGATCTCGGCGCGCAGATTGGCCTCTTCGCGCCCGGCGCCAATGATCGCCAGTTGAGTCTGTGGGTACTTGTCCTTGAGCTGAGCAAATGCCTGCAGTAGGTAAGTGTGGCCCTTGACTGGCACCAGGCGCCCCAGAGCGCCGATCAGGCGCACTGAAGGGTCCAACCCCAACAGTTCACGAGAGCGCTCGCGGGAATGCTGCAAGGCTTCGGCCTGTTCGATATCGATGGCGTTGGTGATCGCCCAGGTGTTCTGATCGGTGAAGCCGCACTGGCAATCCAGCAGGTACTGCTTGACCGCGGGCGACACACCGACAAAGCGCCAGTGCCGGTCGATCAGGCGCTGTGTCTGGCGCCGCCGGTAAAACCTGTCGTACTCACCAAAACCGTGGGAAATGCCGATGCACAGTGGGGCCTTCAACCAACGGTTGAGGGTCAACATCATGTTCACTGGCTTGAAGCGATTGCAGATCACCACGTCGAATTTTTCCTTGCGGCAGAACTGATACAGCCGCCACATGGCCCGCAGGCGCATGCCCTTGAGAGACTTGTCGGAAAATTCGAAATACACCGAATGCGCAGCCCGGCTTACCGGATCGTTCGGCCCGGGGCGCCCCCGCAGGAAGGCCGCGGTGACTTCATATCGCTCAGCCGGCAAAGCCTTGACAATCTGCTCGGCCAGATCGGCGAAGTCGTGAGACTTGACGTTGTAGTCCGGCTGCAGCTGCAGGACCTTGAAGCGCTGGCTCATAACTCTCCCCGATGAAAACCTGTGGCATCGATGACCCAGGACGACTCGCTGGCCAGGGCCTGGACTTCTTGGGCATCATGCTCCGGCAAGTCCGACCACTCATTGCGCTTCCAACACACAAAGTGGAAATACGGAAAACTGCGGGCGCCGTCGCGGTCATTGGTCAGATGCCCATCCTTCCAGTACCAGCGCGTCGGAAAATCACGACTGCCGTCATGCCAATCGATCACTCCGCCCGGCGTACTGAACGCCTCAGTGAACTCGCTGCGACGGCGCCATGGATTGAACTTGCCCACCAGCTTGAACAGCGGCTTCGGGAAGTTCTTGCGCCAGAGAAAAATCCGACTGAACGCCCCTTCATCCAGTGCGTGATGCTGCTGATCGGTAAAGCGCGTCTGCCAGTCCTTGATCTGCCTGAACAACTCAAGCTGGCGGGCGCTGTTGCGTATCAGGCACAAGTGCCCAGCGACCCGACGCTCGTGGGTGGAGAACAGGTCATACTTCGCCAGACGATCCGCGGTGAAGTAGGCCCGCAGGTCACCGTAGACCAGGTCGATATCGCCGAAAGCCCAGAAGTCGTAGCCCTCCAGCCGATCAATATGGATATACCCCATTGCTGGCCTGATATCACAGAGCTTGTAGGCCGCATTGGGCGCAAAATCGATGTTCAGGCGCTGGGATACCAAAGCGCAGTAATCAGCAAAGCTGATGCTTTCAAACTGGACGTTAGGCGGCAGATTCTCCGGAGTCCCGCAATCGCTGAAAAACAACCAGTCGATATCCGGATTGCGTCGGCAGCTTTCGAGAAAAAACGGCAGCCAGAATGGCCAGCGCCCGAAATAGGGCATGAGAAACAGGATTCGCGGGCGTGGATTGATCACAAAAGACTCGCTGTCAGGTTAGGGGCACAACAGATTCCTGTGTTTATGCCGGTTTTATCGCTGCCGCAACAGCCAGAACAGTTCGTGCCGCCGTACTGCCTTGCGAAAGAACTCATTCTCTCCCAGGGTCGAAGGCACTCTACTAGCCAGAAGCCATTGTATCGACCTGCGCAGACGCCGCTTGAACGGCATTCTCGGCTGCAGGTCATGCATCATGCCCAAGGCCATGGCCTTGTCATATTGCTCAACCTGGGACAGTGGCAAGCACCAGGGACGCAACACTGTCGTCGAATCGAACACTGGCGGCAAAGCAATGCCCGCCCCCGAATCGCCCATCGGCCAACGATCATTGTCATGCAGGTGATTGGCATAGCCGAGCACAGTGGTCGGTTGCCAGTCCAAGCCCTCCAGCGCCTGCATCACCGCCACCTGGGCACAGATATGGTCGGGATGAGGGTCCAGTGACGGGTGCGGCAACACCAGCACTTCGGGCCGCGCCTTGAGCAGCAGCTCGCGCAGATCAGCCAACAGGTTGTCCCAGGTCGGCAACCCATCTCGATCGGCGGGCAGCGGGAACGGATTGAACTGGCGGAACAGGCGGATATCGCTCAACTGCGCCTCACGCGAGGCCACCGGCTGCTGCGCAGCGGCCTGCATGGCGGGTAGCTGCAGGCAGAAGTACCCCAGCTGCACGCACTGGGCTTCAGGCACTCCAGCCCAACGCGGCACGGCAATACTGTCCCAGGCCCGCAAGCGACCCTTGATTCGCGCCGCCTCAACTGGGTTCATACCCATGGCCTGATAATGCTCGGCCTCGATTTCCCCCGCTGTCAGGGTCACGATCCAGGCTTCGTCGGCCTGGCTGTACAAGCCAAAGGCTGCCAGTTCGGCATCGTCGGCATGGGGAGCGATCACCATCACTCGCTGGCGCCGGTAGTCGGGATCGCGCCAGGCCATCAACTGGGGCTGGACCCGAATCCGACAGAAACGCCCGCGCAGTTGCAGCTCGCCACCGATCAGGGGGCCAGCCAGGCCGCTAAGGTTGAGATAACGCAGGCCATTGACCCCACGCTCGAACGCTTGACGGTCGAGCGTTGGGCCGCCCAGCACTTCAATGGCCGGATCGAGAAAGCGTCCGATCCAGGAACTCTTGACCTGAACCCCGAGGATCAGCGTCTCATCCGCGGCCAGCTCCTGCGCCGAGCCTACCAGCAGGCGCCCCGCCTCCAGGCGCACTGCGACCTGCCGAGCCTCGTTGCCGAAGTCGTAGCAGTAGTCATCCTTGGGCGAGTAGAACAGGTGATCGGCAAACCAGGCCTCATGGGCCAGCCAGCCGAGAACGGCCAGCAGCAGCGGCAACCACCAGGCCACCAGCACGCCAATCAGCAGCAACAGCACCAGCCCCGCCAGCAGGGCGATTCGTTTATTGCGCCGGTGGCGCTTGAGCAGTTGCTGTTTGCGACTCATGGATGGACTCACACCTGAAAAACCGGCACAGGATTGCACCAACGGTCCTTGTACTCACGGTCGGCGCGACCGAAGGAGAAACGCAGCGGTTTGTCCAGGGCCCGAGCCTGTTCCCAGGCACTTTGGGTGTTGAGGAAGCTCAGCACGCTACCCGGACTGAACTCACGCGTCTGCGGGTCAACACCGCCGTTGACGTACTCCACACTGATCCACTGCGGCGCTTCGACCCGGTAGATCAACTGCACGGCAATCGGCGCATCGTTGAGGAAAATCACCGAGCCGATCAGCAGCTCGCGCAAGCGTTCCAACACCTCGGCCATACGTTCGGCGCCAGTGGCCGGAAAGCCCCAGCGGCGCTGGAACAGGTCACAGTAAATGGCCGCCAGTTCAGCACTGGTGAAATCACTGACCGCGCGCACCACTCCGCCCGCCTCTTCCAGCAGACGCAGTTCGCGACGCTGGTTGTAGCGAAATTTCTTCGACAGCTCTTCAGGGGTACGGGCCATGGCCAATTGTTCGGCCTGAGGCTTGAGGGTGCTGAAGCGCCCTTCGTTAAGCGCAGAAAGGTAACGCCCGCGATGACGCAGCGGCACCTGGGCATCGGCGGCGGCCGGCAGGATCAGCTCGGCATTGCCGATGTCGAACAAGCCCTTCTTGCCGGCTCGCTTGAGCACGTCCTTGGACAGCGCCAGATCCCGCCCCCAGGTGGCAATGGCCGCCTGCAGATGGCCGTCCTGTTCCCAGGCCAGATAACGCACGGGAATCTGCGCCAGGTCTGCCAGTTGCTCCACCACCAGCGGATGAGTCGCCACACTGCCACCAAACCGCTGCCAGGCCTCGGCATAGGTCGACGCATCAATGACTGACCAGCCACGTTCGCGCCAGCCTTGAAATCGATTGAGCATCAGCCCCTCGCGGTCAGATCGGTGACTTGCGGCAAACGCCAGAACACATCGCGTACAGCACGGTCGGAGAAACGCTCGCGCAGGCGGTCGAGCATCAGTTCGGCACAGACCCGGCGCTGATGATCATCCATCGCGGCCAGGTGCTGCAGCCCTTGGGCCATGTGCTCGGCGTCTCCCAGAGGAAACAGAATGCCCACGCCCTCTACCACTTCCTTTGCACCACCACAGGCGGTGGCCAGCAACGGCACACCGGCCGCCATGGCTTCCAGCAGGACCATGCCAAAGGGTTCGTGATCGGAGCTCAAGGCAAATACGTCGAACGCACGGAAATAGCGCCGAGCCTCCGGCACCTGCCCGAGGAACAACACACGATCAGCCACACCCAGTTCACGGGCCAAGGATTTCAGATCCTTCTCCAGGCGCCCGGTCCCCAGAATTGCCAGCTGACTCTGCTGAGGCAATTGCGGCACGGCGGCGGCAAAGCCCCGCAGCAAAGTGGCCTGATCCTTGTCCGGGTGCAGGCGTCCGACGTTGCCGACAATCCAGGCATCCGCGGACAGACCCAGCTCACTGCGGGCCTGGGCCGCGTCCAACTGGCTGGCCTGCAAGGCGTCCAGGTCGATGCGGTTGTACAACGTCTGGATTCGCGCCGCAGGCCATTTGGGCAGGCAGGCACGCATGTCGTCACGTACCGCGTCGGAAACCCCCAGCAGGCTCAGGCGCTTGCGAAACAGCCCGGCGAAAATCTGCCGGCTACGGCGCTTGTAGTCGGAAAACGCGTGATGAACTCCGATCACCGGCAAGGCGGTCCCCAGCAAGGCGATATAGATCGGCTTGAAGCGATGAGCGATGCAAAAACTGAAATTGCGCGAAGCGGCAATCTTGCGCAGGTCACGAATGGCACCCAGCTTGAGGCCACGAATGGCCTTGGAGCTGTATTCCATGAACAGCACTTCATCGGACGCACAGCCGGCAGCCACATCGGCATCGGCGGCCCCGGTGAGAAACACCGTGGTCACCCGATAGCCGCTGCCCGCGAACAGGTTGGCGTATTGCCGAGCGCAGTCCAGGAACGGCCCGTCATAGCCGTGGCAGAACTGCAGCACATGGCGTTCAGCCGAGCGTGTCATAAGGGTCCACGCCGTCTTTGACCACCAGAATGTCTTCCATGATCAGGTACTGCAGATCGGAACCGTAGAACATGTTCAGGGCGTCGGTCGGCGAGCAGATCATCGGCTCGCCACGGCGGTTCAACGAGGTGTTCAGCGACACGCCGTTACCGGTCAGGACTTCCAACGCTTTCATCATGTCGTAGTAGCGCGGGTTGTATTCGCGCTTGAGCACCTGAGCCCGGGAGGTACCGTCTTCGTGAACCACTTCCGGCACCCGGGTCTTCCACTCTTCAGCCACTTCGAAGGTGAAGGTCATGAATGGCGCCGGATGGTCGACCTTGATCATCTGCGGGCCGACAGTGTCGAGCATCGACGGGCAGAAAGGCCTCCAGCGCTCGCGGAATTTGATCTGCTCGTTGATCCGGTCGGCAACGCCCGCGGCGCTCGGGCAACCGATGATCGAGCGACCGCCCAGGGCCCGTGGACCGAACTCCATACGGCCTTGGAACCAGGCCACCGGATTGCCATCCACCATGATCTTGGCAATACGCTCAGGCGTGTTGTCGATTTGGCGCCAGGCCGGTTTGTTCGGGTGACGGGCACAGGCCGCGATCACGTCTTCGTTGCTGTAGGACGGGCCGAGATAGACGTGTTCCATCTTCTCTACCGGCACACCACGGGCATGGGACACGTACGCAGCAGCACCCACTGCAGTGCCGGCGTCGCCGGAAGCCGGCTGCACGAACAGCTCTTTGACTTCAGGACGGGCAATGATCTTCTGGTTCAGCTTGACGTTCAGCGCGCAGCCGCCAGCGAAGGCCAGCTTGCCGGTTTCCTTGAGGACGTCGCCCAGGTAGTGGTCGATCATCTGCAGGGCCAGTTTCTCGAACAGCGCCTGCATGCTCGCGGCGTAGTGGATGTACGGCTCGTCGGCGATGTCGCCTTCGCGCTTGGGACCCAGCCACTCGATGAGTTTTGGCGAGAAGTAGAACCCCTTGCCCTTCTCTTTGTAGCGACGCAGGCCAATGACGTTGGCGTAGTCGGTGTTGATCACCAGTTCGCCGTTTTCAAAGCTGGCCAGACGGGAGAAGTCGTACTTGCTGGCATCGCCATAAGGCGCCATGCCCATGACCTTGAACTCGCCGTCGAGCATCTCGAAGCCGAGGAACTCGGTGATAGCGCCATACAGGCCACCCAGGGAGTCCGGGTCGAAGAATTCCTTGATCTTGTGGATCTTGCCGTTTTCACCGTAGCCAAAGAAGGTGGTGGCGTACTCACCCTTGCCGTCGATCCCGAGGATCGCGGTCTTCTCCTTGAAACCCGAACAGTGATAGGCACTGGAAGCGTGAGCCAGGTGGTGTTCCACCGGCTCGATCTTGATCTTCTTCGGATCGAAACCCAATTGCTCCAGGCACCAGACGATCTTCTTGCGATAGCGCTTGTAGCGACGGTTGCCCATCAGGATCGCGTCCAGGGCGCGGTCCGGCGCATACCAGTACCGCTTGGCGTAGTGCCAGCGCGCCTTGCCGAACAGGCTGATAGGGGCGAACGGGATCGCTACCACGTCAACGTCGGAAGGCTTGATCCCGGCCTGCTCCAGGCAGAACTTCGCCGACTCGTAGGGCATGCGGTTCTTTGCATGCTTGTCGCGCACGAAACGCTCTTCTTCAGCGGCGGCAATCAGCTTGCCGTCGATGTACAGGGCTGCTGAAGGATCATGGCTAAGGGCGCCGGACAGGCCAAGAATCGTCAATGCCACAGGGGTCTAGCCTCGTTTAGTCTGCATGCGGGCGCAGTGCGCCTTGAAAATAAAGTGTGCTCGCAAAGGGGCGAGAAACAACGAAAGGGCGGGATTATAACGTAAAAGCAGGGGCAAGCCTCTAGCGGCAAGCGGCAAGCCAGGGCGCCGCATCCGCCACGGCCCACAGCCGCTGCCAGCAGCAGCGGCTATAGGTCGCAGATCAGGCCTCAGCGCTATGGACCGTTTTGGGCAGCCGCTGATCAATCACTTGATACAAATTGCTGCTTTCGGGCCAGTTGCGCATGAAACGTGCGCGGTCTCGGGCAAAAGCCGGAGCAAAACTGCTCAGACTGGCGTGCTGACACATGGAATCGAGATCGATCAGGGCCCAGCGATCTTCCTGCCAGAACAGATTGTGACCCTTGAAGTCGCCGTGACTGATGCGCTCCTTGATCAACTGGGCAAACAGCTGATCCAGCGCCAGCAACTCCGACTCAGGCGCCTCGCCGCTGCCCACGAACGGCGCAAAACGCTCGATGATGTCCGGCCCCGGCAGGTACTCGGTCACCAGATAGGCCCGACGGCGCAACCACAGAAAACGCTGCTCCAGCACCGCCAGGGGCCTGGGCGTGGCAATCCCCAGGAATTCCAGGCGATTGCCTTCACGCCAGGAGTGCCAGGCCCGGCTCGGGCGCCAGAAACGCTTGAGCCAATGCGCCAAGCCCTTGATGTTGTAGCGTTTGACCACCAGGGTCCGCCCCGCGACCTCGACCCGACCAACGCTGGCGGCGCCACCGGTCTTGTACAGATGCCCCTGGTCCAGCAGGGCATCGGCCTGCTCCAGCACAGGCAGCATCGCCGCCTCTTCCTCGCGACGGATCGCCCGCAAGGCGAAAGGTCCGCGCTGCACGCTGAACAGCGTGCACTCACGACCAACCTTGTTGAGAAAGTCCCGCAGGCGCCATCCACGTACCTTGCTCACCTGCTTTTCCAAAGCTTCCAGGGGCAAGGCATGCTCGGCATTGCTCAGCAGGTAATGCACCAGCAACTCTTCAGTGAAGGGCTCCAGGCTCTTGGGTAGCTGGGCGAAGAACACTCCCAGGTTTTCCAGGACCTTTTGCCGGGACAGGGGTTTGCCAGCCTCTTCGACACAGATCCCCGCGCCATCGATCAGGTGCAGCTTGCCGCCATGACGCAGCAGGTTGTCCAGGTGCAGGTCTTCCTGCCACAGGCCCTTGGCGTGCAGCAGGGCGATCGCCCCAAGCGCCTCAGCCAGCACGGCAGCCTGCTCATCGGCCAGCACCGGCAGCTTTTCCACCTGTTTCCAGGCATCGCCAAGGCTCTGTGCCCCTTCCAGGAACTCGAAGAGCAACCAGCCGCCCTCGCCTTCCTGCAAGCCGTCCGCCAGCAGCAGCGGCGTAGTCAGCCCCTGCTCCGCCAGCAGGCGTACGCCCTGCAATTCCCGCTGAAAATGCCGCGCAGCCTTGGGCCCCACCAGCAACTTGGCCAGCACCGGACGCCCACGCCAGACGCCGGCGCCAACATAGCGCTGCCCCGGCAGCACTCGCAGCAGGGTCAGCAACTGCAACTGTGCCGGGCCGGCGGCGTCCGCCAGCTCCAGACTCAGGGGCAGGGCCGGGCTGCGCCCCCTGTTTTTCAGCTCGGACAAACGCATCAGCGAGATTCCTTGTGACTGCTGCGAGCACTGAGGCGATCGGCCCAGGCGCCCACCAGGGAGCTGTCCGGGGGTTGATCCAGATAGGCCGCCAACAGGCAGCGCACTTCGTCGGCACTCCACACCGAAGCCCGGCGCAGCAAAGGTTCCAGGTCCTTGACCCGGTCGCGCTGACCGAACAGCAAGGGCCGGGTTTTCTCCAGGTCGATCAACTGCGCCTGATACCCCTCGCCATGGCCTTGCAGGAAAATATGCTTGGGATAGAAGCAGCCATGCACCTGACGCAGACTGTGCAGTTGCCGGGCCAGTTGCCCACAAGCCTTGAGCACCGCCTGGTGCTGAAGGTCACTGAGTTCATCCCAACGCAACAGCAGCGCATCCAGGTCGTCCCAACCATCCAGGGCCCGGGTCAGGAGTATGGCCCGGGACTCGCCATTGACCTTGCGCATGCCAAAGAACACCGCCTGCAACGCAGGAATGCCCAACTGCTGATAACGCCGGATGTTGCGAAACTCCCGGGCGAAACTCGGTTCGCCGAAAGGCCGATGCAGGGTCCGGGTCAGGTAGTTGGTCTGTCGCTTGAGATAGAACCCCTGCCCTTCCACATCCAGGCGAAAGACACTGCTGCTGCCGCCGCGACTGGTATTGGGCTCATCCACCGCATCCAATTGCGTGGTCCACAACTGGTCAAAAGTGCCGAGACCGTTACGCTCCAGTAGCGCACGCTCCTCGGACGCCAGAAAATCAGTCATTCGCGCCCCTCGAAAAATCTCACCACGTGGCGAATACGCTCCTTGTCGGCGGCACTCAGGCGATCGCGCTGGCGATACTGCAGATAGAAACGCAGGCGCTGAGTGGCCGACAGATGATATTTGGCCACCTTGTCCAGGCAGGCCAGGTCCTTGGTGATCCGGTACTTGAGCCAGAATCCACGCCAGAAATCGCCGTTCGGACAGTCGATCAGGTACAACCGATCCTGATCGTCGATCAGCAGGTTGCGCCACTTCAAATCGTTGTGGGTAAAGCGGTGGTCATGCATGACCCGGGTATAGGCCGCCAGCTGACGACTCACCCCGTCGACCCAGCGCCGATCCTTGAGCCGCGGATCGTTGCGGTCGGCCAGCACCGACAGGTCCTCGGTGCGCGGCAGCTCGCGTGTGATCATCGCCCCCCTGGCATAGGCCAGGCCACGACGCTCCAGGCCCCAGGCCACCACATCGGCAGTGGGAATGCCCCACTTGGCGAAGCGCTTGAGGTTCTGCCATTCGAACTTGACCCGGGGCTTGCCCAGGTAGCGCCGCAGGTTCTTGCCGGCACCGGTATAGCGCTTGACGTAGTAATTGACGCCGGCACGCTTGACTCGAATGACCTCAGACAGAGGGTCCCGGGTCAGATGCTCGCCCTGCAGGGAAAATACCGCTTCCAGACTGCCGAAGTCTTGCGCCAACTCGTGATAGGCGGGGTCCAGGTTCCAACTCGCCATCAGAGTGCGTCTCCGTACCGCTGCTTGCGTGCATAGAGTTTTTCCGCCTTGCCTTCGAGCCAGGACAGCAGCGCCGCTTCTTCGGCGAGGATCTGCCGCAGCGGCTGCTGGAAATAGCCCTTGAGGAAGCGCAACTTGTCGCGGCGCGTCAGGCCGATATCCAGGGCGGAGAAATACAGGGCTGCCAAGTCCTTGTTGCGCCAGCGCAGGGTGATCTTCGCCCGGGTCTGGGCACGATGCAGGTCGATCACCGAAAGTTTCAGTTCAGCGGGTGTGATGGGACGGTCGGTGTGCAGCAGGAAATGGCAGATGTAGCAGTCGCGGTGATTGACCCCGGCACGATGCATCGTGCCGGTCATGCGCGCCACTTCGGCGATCAGCGCCCGCTTCAGAGCAGGCGCGGGCGGCTGCTTGACCCAGTCGATACTGAAGTCTTCAAGGCTGACGGTGGGCGCCAGCTCCTCGGTGACGATGAACGAGTGCTGGTCCGCCGGGTTGCTGCCGCGCTCGCCGTAGGCCACGGCCGTCATGGTCGGCACGCCAACCTGATGCAGACGCTCCAGCGCCCGCCATTCCTGGCCGGCACCCAGCACCGGCAGCTTGGCGGTGATCAGGTTCTTGACGATCTCGCCCCAGCCAATGCCACGATGGATCTTCACGAAATAACCGCGACCCTCGACTTCCGTACGCAAGGTACGGCGCGCTTCCAGCTCACGGTAGACCTGGCCCTTGAGCCCCTCGACTTCGGCGAACGCATCACGTCCTGCCCAGAGGGTCTTGAAGGGTTCGGCAAGCATCAACTTCATCGGTGTTGCTCCGCCAGAATCACATCCGCAGCGTGCTGCGGCATGCTGTAAAGGTCGGCCGTCTCGGCGAACGCCAGGCCATTACGGCTCCAGGTCGCGCGTGCAGCGTCGTCGGTCAACAGGGTGGTGAGGTATTGATTGAGCTGCGCCTGCTCGAACGGCTCATCCAGCACCAGGCCGCTTTCGGCCTCGGCGATGTAATGGGCGTAACCGCAGACCGCGCTCACCAGCACCGGCAAGCCAGCCACCAGGGCTTCAAGCAGTACGGTGCCGGTATTTTCGTTGTAGGCCGGATGAATCAGCAGGTCGGCCCCCAGCAGGAAACGCGGGATATCACTGCGCCCCTTCATGAACTGCACCTGGTCGCTCAGCCCCAATGCAGCACTTTGTACCTGGAATACCTTGGGGTCGTCCTGGCCGATTACAAACAGCCGGGTGCGTTTTTTCAGCGCCGAGGGCAACGCTGCCAACGCCTTGAGGCTGCGATCCACACCCTTGGTCTTGAACCCGGAGCCGATCTGCACCAACAGCAGTTGGTCATCCTTCAAGGCGAACTCACGACGGGACTCGGCGCGGATCTCGGCGGCGTTGGCAGGTGCCCGGCGGTCCTGGGCAATGCCCGGTGGCAGCAGGTGGAAGCGCTCCAGCGGGGTGTCGTAATGCTTGATGAACAGCGGCTGCTGGACCTCGGAGATCATCAGGATCTCGGTCTTGGCATCCTTGGCGAACACCGCCCGCTCGTACTCGGCGAAATGCCGGTAACGCCCCCAGCGACGGTACAGGGAGTGCCGCAGGTTCTGCGCCTTGTCCTCGAAGCAGCCGTCGGCGGCGTAGTACACGTCCAGCCCCGGCATCTTGTTGAAGCCGATCAGCCGGTCCACCGGACGCTTGGCCAGGTCGGCCTCCATCCAGGCGCTGAGTTTTTCGTTGCGACGATGGTTGAACAGCGCCTTGACCGGCGCTACCAGCACTTCGAAGCCGGGAGGCACGTCGCCTTCCCAGATCAGGGTGTAGACGCGGATCTGGTGCCCGCGGCGCTGGCACTCCAGGGCTATGCGCATGAAGTCGCGCTGCAGGCCGCCGAAGGGGAAATACTTATAAAGGACAAAAGCCAATTGCATCAGCGCGGCTCCTCAGCCAGTAACAAGGTGCTCAGTCGGCTGGCGACACGCTCGGGGTTCAGGCGAGTGAAGCACAGTGGCCACTCGCGTTTGATGTCATAGCGCTGCTGATCCACAGCGGTGGGCTGGTAGGTGCATTTCTTCTGCAGGCACGGCGCACAGGGGAAGTTGCTCCCCAGGTGAATCTGCACCTTGCCATAGGCGCCGGTCAGGCCCGGGTTGGTGGGGCCGAACAGCGAAATGGTCGGAACATCCAGAGCGGCGGCAAGGTGCCCGAGACCGGTGTCCACGGCCACGCAGGCCTGAGCGTCAGCCAGCACCTTGGCGACTCCGGCCAGGTTCAGCTTGGGCAGTACCGTGGCGTTTTTCAGGCCATTGGCGATACGCTCCGCCCGGGCCTTCTCGGCAGCATTGCCCCAGGGCAGCTTGACCTCGACCCCGAGCATGCCCATGCGCTCGGTCAGTTCGCGCCAATAGGCCTCAGGCCAATGCTTGGTGTCCCAGGTGGTGCCATGGAGAAACAGCACAAAAGGCTTCTTGCGCGGCAACTCCACCAGCTTTTCGACATTCAGGCCATAGTCACCCAGCCCCTGGGGCAAGTCGTAGCCCAGGGCCACGGCGAACAGTTGGCGCACCCGCTCCACCGCATGTTGCCCACGGGCTACCGCCAGGCGCCGCGAGTAGAAACGCGAAGCCAGGGGTTCACGGGCAGAGTGCTTGTCCAGCCCCGCCACCGGGGCGCGCACGTAGCGGGTCAGCCAGGCGCTTTTCAACAAGCCCTGGGCATCGATCACCAAGTCGTACTTGGTCGAGCGCACGCTCTGTTTGAAACGCCGCCACTCGCCGCTCTTGATGGTCTGCCAGAGGTTCTTGCGCCAGCGACGGATCGCCACCGGAATCACCTTGCCTACCGCCGGATGCCAGGAGGGAATCTCAGCGAAGCCTTCTTCCACCACCCAGTCGAACTTGATCCCCGGGATCGCTCGCGCGGCATCGGTAAGGGCCGGCAATGCATGAATCACATCACCCAGGGAGGAGGTCTTGATCAACAGTACCCGCAACTTACTGGACCTCGACCACAGTGCCCTGCAACCGCTGCAGGGCTTCGTTCACCGGCTGCGGCAGAAGTTGGCGCAGGCAGTTGTAATGACCGAAACGACAAGTGCGATCGAAACACGGACTGCACTCGATCCCCAGGCGCACCACTTCGACCTGATCCGCCAGGGGCGGAGTGAAGCCCGGGGAGGTGGAGCCATACACCGCCACCAGCGGGCGATTCAACGCGGCCGCCACGTGCATCAGCCCGGAGTCGTTGGACACCACCGAATCGGCACAGGACAGCAGGTCGATGGCCTCGGCCAGGGAGGTTTCGCCGCTGAGATTGGTCGACTCCTCGCGCAATCCGGGAATCAGCCGTCCGCGGATTTCTTCACCCACCGCGTGATCGTTCTTCGAACCGAACAGCCAAACTTGCCAGCCCTCGCGGATCTTGGCCTCGGCCACCTGGGCGTAATGCTCGGACGGCCAACGCTTGGCCTCACCGAACTCCGCTCCGGGGCACAACGCCAGCACCGGGCGATCCAGGCTCAGGCCAAACTTGGCCAGGGCCGCCTCGCGGCTTTGCGGATCGATCTGCAGGCTCGGGCGTGGATAGGGCTGAGGCAATTCGGCGCCCGGCTCATAGGCCAGGGCCATGAAACGCTCGATCATCAACGGGTAGCGCTCTTTGTCGAGCTTGCGCACATCGTTGAGCAGGCCGTAGCGGAACTCGCCACGCCAACCGGTGCGTTTGGGGATACCGGCAAAGAACGGTACCAGGGCTGACTTCAGCGAGTTGGGCAACAGAATGGCCTGATCGTACTGACCGGCCAGGGACTTGCCGATACGCCTACGGGTCGCCAGTTCCAGGGCACCGTGACCAAGAGGAAAGCTCAAGGCCCGACGCACCTGGGGCATGCGCTCCAGGATCGGCCGGCTCCACTCGGGGGCCAGCACGTCGATCTCGCATTGTGGATGACGCTGTTTCAGGCACTCGAAGAGTGTCTGCGCCATCACCATGTCACCGACCCAACTGGGCCCAACGATCAGAATATTCATGTGGTTTCCATAAACGAGCCGGGGAGGCATACGCCTCCCCGCCTCGAGAATCCAGCACCGCGGCCTTCACCGTCGGTTCAGTTGGGGCGAGCCTCGCAGCCCGCCGAATACAATTGCGGCCGCATTATGCCGTTTAGCTTAGCCCCAGCTCGCGCCAAATTCGTAACACTTCCCGTCGTTCGGTCACGAATTGATCACCGTTAATGATTCCAGCCTCATTCTGCAACGCCTGACGGTGTGCCGCGGAACGGTAGGCCTTGTAGACCTCGCGCAGCAGGCTGGCATCGCTCGCCGGCAGCAGCCCGACCTGCTCCAGACCTTCCAGAATGCGGATGTTATCGGTGTAACGCAGCAATGACGGGTGCTCTTCGGACCACGCCAGGGCCGCGTATTGCACCATAAATTCGATATCGACGATACCTCCGGCGTCCTGCTTGAGGTCGAACGGCGCCGTGGCTTCGAAGGCGTTGGCCGCGGTTCCGGCGGCAGTCAGGCGACTGCCCAGGTTGTCGCGCATCTTGGCCCGCATCTCGCTGACTTCCTGACGCAGCTTGGGCAGGTCGCGTTTTTTGCCCAGCACCACGGCCCGGACCTTTTCAAAGGCCTGGCCGACATCCTGGCTGCCCACCAGCACCCGCGCCCGTACCAGCGCCTGATGCTCCCAGGTCCAGGCCTCGTTCTCCTGATAACGGGCAAAAGCACCCAAGGAGCTCACCAGCAGACCCGAAGCGCCGGACGGCCGCAGGCGCATATCCACTTCGTACAGCTGGCCGGAGTTGGTCTGAGTGGTCAGCAGATGGATGATGCGCTGCCCCAGCCGGGTGAAGAACTGCGCCCCATCTATGGGTTTGGGCCCATCGGTTTCCGCTTGGGGATCACCATCATGGATGAACACCAGATCCAGGTCGGAACCGTGGCCCAGCTCGATGCCACCGACCTTGCCGTAACCGACGATGATGAAGCCCGGATCACACAAGGTGCCGTCGCTGCGCTGTGGCGCGCCGTACTTGGCTACGGTCTGGCGCCAGGCCAGGGCCAGCACCTGCTCCAGAATCGCCTCGGCGAGCCAGGTCAGGTAATCACTGACCTTCATTAAAGGCAGGCTACCGGCGATTTCCGAGGCGGCCACCCGCAAACGGTGAGCCAGCTTGAAGTGGCGCAGGGCCTCCATCTGCTGCTCCAGGTCGTCCTCGGGAATTCGCGTCAGGCGCTCGCGCAGTTCGGCTGCCAGTTCCGGCGCCAGGGGCGGCTTGAACAGGCGCCCCTCGTTGAGCAACTCGTCAAGCAGCAGAGGGAAACGGGTGATCTGCTCGGCAATCCACGGACTGGCCGCGCACAGGGTCAGCAAGCGGCGCAAGGCGCCCGGGTTTTCGGTGAGCAATACCAGATAGGCCGAACGCCGCGCCACCGCCTCAACCAGCGGTAAGACCCGCTCCAGGACCAGGTCCGGATTGGCATGTTCGACAGCCTGGGCCAGCAGCCGCGGAATAAAGGCGTCCAGACGCTCACGCCCCAGGCGCTGCATGGCCCGCAACTGCGGACTGCCGCGCAAGCTGGCGAGAGCCCGCAGGGCCTTGGGCGCATCGACAAAGCCGCCCTCCTGCAGCTGTCGGCAGGCGGCCTCCTCGTCCTGGGCTTCCTCCCACAACGGCAACCACTCACCTCCCACCACCACTTCGCTTTCAGCACCTTCGTCTTCATCGGGATCGGCAATCACCTGGCGGAAGTGCCACTCCACCCGCCCGCGCCAGTACATCAGTTGCTCATGGAAGGCGCTCCAGTCGGCGAAGCCGAGCATAAAAGCGATCCGCGCCTGATCCTGGGGATTGTCCGGCAGCATCTGGGTCTGCCGGTCGGCGATGGCCTGGATCGCATGCTCGGTGTAGCGCAGGAATTCGTAACCTTCACGCAACTCACTGATCACCGCCGCCGGCAAATAGCCCTGCCCCTCCAGGGTACCCAGTACCTTTAATAAAGGACGCTGCTGCAGGCTCAGGTCGCGACCGCCGTGAATCAGCTGAAAGGCCTGGGCGATGAACTCCACCTCGCGAATGCCCCCCGAGCCCAGCTTGATATTATCGGCCATGCCCTTGCGCCGGACTTCCTGCTGGATCAGTTGCTTCATGGTGCGCAGCGCTTCGATGGCGGAAAAGTCCAGGTACCGGCGATAAACGAAGGGCCGCAGCATATCCAGCAATTGCGCCCCGGCCACCTGATCCCCCGCCACCACCCGGGCCTTGATCATGGCGTAGCGCTCCCAGTCGCGCCCCTGGTCCTGGTAGTACTGTTCCAGGGCATTGAAACTCAGCACCAGGGCACCGGCGGACCCATAAGGCCGCAAGCGCATGTCGACCCGGAACACGAATCCGTCGACGGTCATGGGGTCCAGAGCCTTGATCAGACGCTGGCCCAGACGGATGAAGAATTCCTGATTGTCCAGGGGGCGCTTGACGCCCACCGTCTCGCCGCCTTCGGGATAGGCGAAGATCAGGTCAATGTCCGACGACAGGTTGAGCTCCACCGCTCCCAGCTTGCCCATCCCGAGAATGACCATCTGCTGGGGCTCGCCGCTGCGGCCACCAGTGGGCACGCCGAACTGCTGGCTGTGCCGCCGGTAGAGCCATTGATAGGCCTGATCGATACAAGCGTCGGCCAGGTCGGAAAGGTCACGGCAGGTTTGCACCAGATCCGCCCGCCGGGTCAGGTCGCGCCAGATAATCCGCACCTGCTGGCGAGTGCGCTGGCGACGCAGTACGCGCCCCAGTTGATCGTCGGTCTCGGCCGTTTGCACCGCCACTGCTATCTGCGCGCACAACTCACCCGCAGCAAAAGCCCGGTCCAGCTCACCGGAGCGCACCAGCTCCAGCAACATCAAAGGGTCACGCAGGCTCTGTTCAATAACAAAGTCGCTGGCGGCGCTGACCCGGGCAAACTCGGCCCAGCGCTCGGCGCTCCAATCCGCGCCATCGGGGCCGCCTTCAAGGGCCGCCACCGCAGCGCGGAACGACTGCTCTGCACGGCTGACCAATGGCAGGAGAATCGCGGGGACTGGGGCAAGCGCGGGCAGACTCATGGGCTATCCTTGATCGGCGTGGAAAAGGCAGGCGGAGAGGGATATCGAGGGCAGGCAGCCTGATGGACTGTCGAACAAAAGTTAGAAATAGCTGAAAATAGGTTTTTTTTAGCAGGCGGCATTAATTTATTACCTATTCCCGTTAGTCACCGACCAACAGTAACGATTATTCTCACAACGCAGCAGGAGGCCATAAGCCGCTCTTCTGTAGTTTTACTACTCGTATATACATTCGAAAGGCTGAAATGGCCGACGATTTGTAGTAAAACTACACGCCGCCGGATCAACCTCCGGCAATCCAAGAATTTATAATCGTCTGCCCACAAGGCCAGTCGCAAACTCAGGCAACCGATTCTGGAAGCCTTTCCGCCCTGGAGCAAGCCATGCAAGACCTCGATCCCGTCGAAACCCAGGAATGGCTGGACGCCCTGGAATCGGTTCTCGACAAAGAAGGCGAAGACCGTGCTCACTATCTGATGACCCGTATGGGCGAACTCGCGACCCGCAGCGGCTCGCAACTGCCCTACGCCATCACCACGCCGTACCGCAACACGATTCCCGTCACCCACGAAGCACGCATGCCTGGCGACCTGTTCATGGAACGCCGCATTCGCTCGCTGGTACGTTGGAACGCGTTGGCCATGGTCATGCGTACGAACCTGAAAGATTCTGACCTGGGCGGTCACATCTCCAGCTTCGCCTCCAGCGCCACTTTGTATGACATCGGCTTCAACTACTTCTTCCAGGCCCCGACCGACGAACACGGCGGCGACCTGATCTACTTCCAGGGTCACGCATCGCCAGGCGTCTACGCCCGTGCGTTCATGGAAGGCCGCATCACCGAAGACCAGATGAACAACTTCCGCCAGGAAGTGGATGGCAACGGTCTGTCGTCCTATCCGCACCCGTGGCTGATGCCTGACTTCTGGCAGTTCCCGACTGTTTCCATGGGCCTGGGCCCGATCCAGGCGATCTACCAGGCACGCTTCATGAAGTACCTGGAAGCCCGCGGTTTCATCCCGGCCGGCAAGCAGAAAGTCTGGTGCTTCATGGGCGACGGCGAGTGCGACGAGCCGGAATCCCTGGGCGCGATCTCCCTGGCCGGCCGCGAGAAGCTGGACAACCTGATCTTCGTCATCAACTGCAACCTGCAGCGCCTCGACGGCCCGGTTCGCGGCAACGGCAAGATCATCCAGGAACTCGAAGGCGTGTTCCGTGGTGCCCAGTGGAACGTCAACAAGGTGGTCTGGGGCCGTTTCTGGGACCCACTGCTGGCCAAGGACGTCGACGGTATCCTGCAACGTCGCATGGACGAAGTCATCGACGGCGAGTACCAGAACTACAAGGCCAAGGACGGCGCGTTCGTCCGTGAGCACTTCTTCAATACCCCTGAACTCAAAGCGATGGTTGCCGATCTGTCCGACGACGAGATCTGGAAACTCAACCGCGGCGGCCACGATCCGTACAAGGTCTATGCGGCCTACCACGAAGCGGTCAACCACAAAGAGCAGCCAACCGTCATCCTGGCCAAGACCATCAAGGGTTATGGCACCGGCGCCGGCGAAGCGAAGAACACCGCGCACAACACCAAGAAAGTCGACGTCGACAGCCTGAAGCTGTTCCGCGATCGTTTCGACATTCCGGTGAAAGACGACGACATCGAGAACCTGCCGTTCTTCAAACCTGAAGAAGGCAGCGCCGAAGCCCGTTACCTGAGCGAGCGTCGTGCTGCACTGGGCGGTTTCGTGCCTCAGCGTCGCGCCAAGAGCTTCAGCATCCCGACTCCGCCACTGGATACCCTCAAGGCCATCCTCGACGGTTCCGGCGACCGCGAAATCTCCACCACCATGGCCTTCGTGCGGATCCTCGCGCAGCTGGTCAAGGACAAGGAAATCGGCCAGCGCATCGTGCCGATCATCCCGGACGAAGCCCGTACCTTCGGTATGGAAGGCATGTTCCGTCAGTTGGGCATCTACTCCTCCGTCGGCCAGCTCTACGAGCCAGTCGATAAAGACCAGGTGATGTTCTACCGCGAAGACAAGAAGGGCCAGATCCTCGAAGAAGGCATCAACGAAGCGGGTGCCATGAGCTCCTTCATCGCTGCCGGCACTTCGTACTCCAGCCACAACCAGCCGATGCTGCCGTTCTACATCTTCTACTCGATGTTCGGCTTCCAGCGCATTGGCGACCTGGCCTGGGCTGCCGGCGACAGCCGCACCCGCGGCTTCCTGATCGGCGGTACCGCCGGCCGTACCACCCTCAACGGTGAAGGCCTGCAGCACGAGGACGGTCACAGCCACATGCTGGCCGGGACCATCCCGAACTGCCGCACCTTTGATCCAACCTACGGCTACGAGCTGGCGGTGATCATCCAGGACGGCATGAAGAAGATGACCGAAGAGCAACAGGACGTCTTCTACTACATCACCGTGATGAACGAGTCCTACCAGCAGCCAGCCATGCCGGCCGGTGTCGAGGAAGGCATCATCAAGGGCATGTACCTGCTGGAAGAAGACACCCGCGAAGCCGCGCACCACGTGCAGCTGATGGGCTCCGGCACCATCCTGCGTGAAGTTCGCGAAGCGGCGAAGATCCTGCGTGACGAGTTCAACGTCGCTGCCGACGTCTGGAGCGTGACCAGCTTCAACGAACTGCGTCGCGATGGCCTGGCCGTAGAGCGCAGCAACCGTCTGCACCCTGGCCAGAAGCCGAAGCTGAGCTACGTCGAAGAGTGCCTGAACGGCCGTAAAGGTCCGGTCATCGCCTCCACTGACTACATGAAGCTGTTTGCCGAACAGATCCGCCAGTGGGTCCCATCCAAGGAATTCAAAGTCCTGGGTACCGACGGTTTCGGCCGCAGCGACAGCCGCAAGAAACTGCGTCACTTCTTCGAAGTAGACCGTCACTTCGTGGTGTTGGCAGCCCTGGAAGCCTTGGCTGACCGTGGTGACATCGAACCTAAGGTCGTGGCTGAAGCCATCACCAAGTTCGGTATCAACCCGGAAAAACGCAACCCACTGGACTGCTGAGGAGACTTTCTGTGAGCGAACTCATTCGCGTACCTGACATCGGCAGCGGTGAAGGTGAAGTAATCGAATTGATGGTCAAGGTCGGCGATCGCATCGAAGCCGACCAGAGCATCCTGACCCTGGAGTCGGACAAGGCCAGCATGGAAATCCCTGCGCCGAAGTCCGGTGTGGTCAAAAGCCTGAAAGTGAAGCTGGGTGACCGCCTGAAAGAGGGCGACGAACTGCTGGAGCTGGAAGTCGAGGGCGCCGCTGCTGCGGCCCCTGCACCTGCCGCTGCTGCTGCGCCAAAGGCTGAACAGCCGGCCGCAGCACCTGCTGCTGCCGCTCCAACTGCCGCTCCTGCCGCTGCCTCGGTACAGCAGGTGCACGTGCCGGATATCGGCTCGTCGGGCAAGGCCCAGATCATCGAGATCCAGGTCAAGGTCGGCGACACCGTCGAGGCCGATCAGTCGCTGATCACCCTCGAATCCGACAAGGCCAGCATGGAAATCCCATCGCCGGCTGCCGGCGTGGTCGAGAGCATCAGCGTCAAGCTCAACGATGAAGTGGGCACTGGCGACCTGATCCTGGCCCTGAAAGTGGCCGGTGCTTCGGCTCCTGCCGCTGCCGCTCCGGCTGCCGCCGCGCCTGCACCAGCCGCTGCTCCAGCTGCGCCAGTGGCCGACAGCGTCCAGGACATTCACGTTCCGGACATCGGCTCGGCCGGCAAGGCGAAGATCATCGAAGTGCTGGTCAAGGCTGGCGACAGCGTGGTTGCCGACCAGTCGCTGATTACCCTCGAATCCGACAAGGCCAGCATGGAAATCCCATCGCCAGCCGCCGGCATCGTGGAAAGCGTGTCGATCAAGCTGGACGACGAAGTCGGTACCGGCGACCTGATCCTCAAGCTCAAGGTCAAGGGCGCAGCCCCGGCAGCCGCTCCGGCGCCTGCCGCTGCACCTGCCCCGGCGAAAGCTGAAGTTGCTCCTGCCGCCGCCGCGCCTGCCGCTGCTGCTCCAGTTGCCGCACCGGCCAAACCAGGCGCGAAAGTTCACGCCGGCCCGGCTGTGCGCCAACTGGCCCGCGAATTCGGCGTCGAGCTGAACGCCGTGAGCGCCAGCGGTCCGCACGGTCGCATCCTCAAGGAAGACGTGCAGGTCTACGTCAAGGCGATGATGCAGAAGGCCAAGGAAGCACCGGCTGCCGGCGCAACCGGTGGCGCGGGCATCCCGCCGATTCCGGTCGTGGACTTCAGCCGCTTCGGTGAAATCGAAGAAGTGCCAATGACCCGCCTGATGCAGGCCGGCGCCGCCAACCTGCACCGCAGCTGGCTGAACGTGCCGCACGTGACGCAGTTCGACTCGGCCGATATCACCGAGCTGGAAGCGTTCCGTGTTGCACAGAAAGCCGTGGCCGAGAAGGCCGGCGTCAAGCTGACCATCCTGCCGCTGCTGCTCAAGTCCTGCGCGCACCTGCTCAAGGAACTGCCGGACTTCAACAGCTCCCTGGCACCAAGCGGCAAAGCGATCATCCGCAAGAAGTACGTGAACATCGGCTTCGCCGTGGACACCCCGGATGGCCTGCTGGTACCCGTGATCAAGAATGTCGACCAGAAGAGCCTGCTGCAACTGGCGGCCGAGGCAGCTTCCCTGGCGGAAAAGGCCCGGACCAAGAAGCTCTCCGCGGACGAGATGCAAGGCGCCTGCTTCACCATCTCCAGCCTCGGGCACATTGGCGGCACCGGCTTCACGCCGATCGTCAACGCGCCGGAAGTGGCGATCCTCGGTGTTTCCAAGGCCACCATCCAGCCAGTCTGGGACGGCAAGGCCTTCCAGCCGAAGCTGATGCTGCCACTGTCCCTGTCCTACGATCACCGTGTGATCAACGGCGCGGCTGCCGCTCGCTTCACCAAGCGTCTGAGCGACCTGCTGGCCGACATCCGCACCATTCTGCTGTAACCGGCGTACCGGCCTGCCTCATGGGCGGGCCGGTAGCGCACGCTTTCCGAGCGCCACGCTCGTACCTCAACCCCGTCAATTTGGCGGGGCTTTTTTTGCCAAAAAAACGTCGCCAATAGCCCGTCACCTGGGACTGCGAAAGGCCGAAAAAGTAACTTTGCAGAAATCCTTCAACCTGCCGATACAGGTTTATAGCACTTAGCCTTCATCTTACTTGTCAGTCGATGCCGCATGATGCAACCTTGCCGCAGGCAACAGTAAAGAGGGCGTGAGCCCGGCGCGATCAGCAATTTCGAAGCGAGTTTCCCCATGAAAAGCCAACCCGATGCCGCCAGCCGTATGGCGGCCGAGGTAGTGACGCAGTTGCCTGTGCCTTCGCGGCTCGGCATGTTGCGTTTCGAACGGCTGAATGAAGCTAGCTGGGCGCTGCTGTTTCTCGATCCCAATTGCGAACGCCAGTTCGGCCTGCCCGCCGTCGAACTCTGCGCCCTGGTCGGCTCCCCCTATGCCAGCCTGATGGAGCCTGAGGCGCGTTATCAGCTGCACGACGCCATCCAGCAGCAACTGAGCACTAGCCCCCATTACCTGATCCGCTACACCTTGCACACCGGCCAGGGGCCCTTGAGCATCCTGGAGCTGGGGGAAGCCTACAAACAGCACAACCGGCACTTGCTGCGCGGCTACCTGCTGGTGGTGGAAGGCCTGTTCAGCGACGCCTCGCCAATGCCGACCGTGGACCTGGAAACCCAGAACACCCGCCTGCAGATCGCCCTGGAACTCAACCAGCGGGCCCAGCAGGAGCAGTTGCAGCATCTGGAACGGGTACGTGCGCAGCAGGACCTGATCCTGCTCCTGACGCGCCAGCGCTACAGCACCGGCAACTCCCTGAAGGAGGCCGCCGAGCTGATCACCCGCAGTGCCTGCGACATCTACCAGATCGACTGCGCCAGCATCTGGAACCTGGAAGACCAGCAACTCGTGCCGATCGCCGCCTACCACCGCGGCCCCCAGGAATACCGCATGCCGGAGTCCATCGACGCCAGCAGTTTTCCCGATTACCTGGAAGCCCTGCACAGCTGCCGCGCCATCGACGCCCAGAACGCCATGCGCGACCCGCGCACCCGGGAGATGGCCGAGAGCCTGCGCCCACGGGATGTGAATGCCATGCTCGACGCCAGTATCCGCATCGACGGCCAGGTAGTCGGCGTGCTGTGCCTGGAACAGACCGGCATGACCCGGGCCTGGCAGTCCGACGAGATCGCCTTCGCCGGCGAACTGGCGGACCAGTTCGCCCAGGTCATCAACAATCACAACCGGCGCGCCGCCACCAGCGCCCTGCACCTGTTCCAGCGCGCCGTGGAACAGAGTGCCAACGCCTTCCTGCTGGTCAACTGCGACGGCGTGGTGGAGTACGTCAACCCAAGCTTTACCGCGATCACCCAATACAGCACCGAAGAGGTTCACGGCCACCGTCTGTCCGAACTGCCGGCCCTGGAAAACCTCAGCGAGCTGTTGTTCGATGCCCCTTCCAGCCTGGCCAAGAGCAACAGCTGGCAAGGCGAGTTCAAGAGCCGGCGCAAGAACCTCGAGCCTTACTGGGGCCAGCTGTCGATCTCCAAGGTCTACGGCGACAATCGCGAGCTGACCCACTACATCGGCATCTACGAAGACATCACCCAGACCAAGCTTGCCCAGCAACGCATCGAGCGCCTGGCCTACACCGACAACCTGACCAACCTGGGCAACCGCCCCGCGTTCATCCGCAACCTCGACGAACGCTTCGCCCGAGACAGCGATACCCCGATCAGCCTGCTGCTGGTGGACATCGACAACTTCAAGCGGATCAACGACAGCCTCGGCCACCAGACCGGCGACAAGCTGCTGATCAGCCTGGCCCGACGCCTGCGCAACAGCCTGAGCCCCAGCGGCAGCCTGGCGCGCTTTGCCAGTAACGAATTCGCCGTACTGCTGGACAACACCGACCTGGAAACCGGGCAACAGATCGCCAGCCAACTGCTGATGACCCTGGACAAGCCGATGTTCGTCGACAACCAGCTGATCAGCGTCACCGGCTCCGTGGGCCTGGCCAGCGCGCCACTGCATGGCCGCGACCCCCAGACCCTGATGCGCAACGCCGGCCTGGCGCTGCACAAGGCCAAGGCCAACGGCAAGCATCAGGTGCAGGTCTTCACCGAAGCCCTCAACGCCGAGGCCAGCTACAAGCTGTTCGTCGAGAACAACCTGCGCCGGGCCCTGACCCAGAACGAACTGGATGTGTTCTATCAGCCCAAGCTGTGCCTGCGCAGCGGTCGCCTGCTGGGCATGGAAGCGCTGCTGCGCTGGAACCACCCGGAAAAGGGCATGATCCGCCCGGACCAGTTCATCAGCGTGGCGGAAGAAACCGGCCTGATCATCCCCATCGGCAAGTGGATCGCCCGCCAGGCCTGCCGCATGAGCAAGCAACTGACCGCCGCCGGCATGGGCAACCTGCACGTGGCCATCAACCTGTCGCCCAAGCAGTTTTCCGACCCGGACCTGGTCGCGTCCATCGCCAGTATCCTCAAGGAAGAGCAACTGCCCTCCTCGCTGCTCGAGCTGGAATTGACCGAAGGCTTGCTGCTGGAAGCCACCGACGACACCCACCAACAGCTTGAACAGCTGAAAAAGCTTGGCCTGACACTGGCCATGGACGACTTCGGCACCGGCTATTCGTCCCTGAGTTACCTGAAGAAATTCCCCATCGATATCATCAAGATCGATCGCAGCTTCATCCACGAGATCCCCGATAACCAGGACGACATGGAAATCACCTCGGCAGTGATCGCCATGGCCCACAACCTGAAGATCAAGGTGGTCGCCGAAGGCATCGAAACCGCCGAGCAACTGGCATTCCTGCGCCGTCATCGCTGCGACGTCGGCCAGGGCTACCTGTTCGACCGGCCGATTCCCGGCACCGAACTGATTGCCAAGCTCAAGCGCTATCCTCGCGGCCCAATTGCCTGACAGCGCTGTAACACTCGGGCAAACTGCGTGTCTATCTTCTTACCGACTCCCCAACCTGAATGGAGGACCGACACATGGTCTTGCGCTCGGAAATACTGGTGAACAAAAACGTGCTTCCAACCAAAGAACAAGCTCTGCCCGGCCGCGAAACTCCCATGACCGTGCCCGAAGAACACTACGTCAACGGCAACCCGCTGCTGGGCCCGTTTCCGGGCAATGTGGATTTCGCCATCTTCGGCCTGGGTTGTTTCTGGGGCGCCGAGCGGCGTTTCTGGCAGCGCGAAGGCGTGTTCAGCACCTGCGTGGGTTATGCCGGCGGTTTTACCCCGAACCCGACCTACGAAGAAGTCTGCTCGGGCCTGACCGGTCATACCGAAGTGGTGCTGGTGGTGTATGAGCCTGAGAAAGTCAGCTACAAGGAGCTGCTGGCGATGTTCTGGGAACTGCACAACCCGACCCAGGGCATGCGCCAGGGCAATGACATTGGCACCCAGTACCGCTCGGTGATCTACACCACCAACCCGACCCAACTGGAACAGGCGCTGCACAGCAGGGACGTGTTCCAGGCGGAACTGACCAAGGCCGGCCTGGGCGACATCACCACTGAAATCGCAGAAGCCCCGACCGTCTATTTCGCCGAGGCGTACCACCAGCAGTACCTGGCGAAGAATCCCGAAGGCTATTGCGGGATCGGCGGCACTGGCGTGACCTGCCCGATCTGATTTTTTTGCCGGTAAGCCGGCCCCTACAACCTCCTGTAGGAGCTGGCTTGCCAGCGAACGCTTACTCGGCGATCAACCAGTCCATCTGCCAGCCGCCCTGGGTCTGGCCGAGCTTCTTCGACAGCCACGGCAGCAGCTCGCGCAGCTCCTCCTCCAGCCCCCAGGGCGGATTGGCAATCGCCAGACCCGAGCCATTGAGGCTGTTGGGCGTATCCAGCGGATGCACCAGCAGCTCCACCCGAAGCAACTTCGGCGCACCGGTACCGGCCAGATCCTGATAGAAGCGCCGCAGGGCCCGCTGATCCTTCACCGGATACCAGATAGCCGCCACGGTCTGACGCATGCGGCCAATGGCTTCCTTCAACGACGCAGCGCAGCGCTGCATCTCGTCGAGCTGCTCGAAAGGCGGATCGATCAGCATCACCGCACGTTTCTCTGCCACCGGCAGCAACGCCCGGGCCACATGCCAGCCTTCCCCCAGGTGCACCGCCACGCGACGATCACCCTTCATGTTGTCCTTGAGCAGCAGCCCATCTTCCGGGTGCTTTTCGTTGAGCAGCACCCGGTCCTGGGAACGGGTCAGGCGCCGCGCCAGCTCCGGCGACCCCGGGTAGTAACGCAACTCACCATCGGGGTTCATCTTGTGCAGCACCTGCATGTAGTCGGCGGTCAACGCCGGCAGATCTGCGTCGCCCCACAACCGCGCAATGCCTTCCAGGTACTCGCCGGTACGGTTTGCCTGGTCGCCCTTGAGGTCGTACAGACCGATGCCGGCGTGGCTGTCGAGGTAGGCGAACGGCTGCTCCTTGCGCGACATCAGAGCGATGAGGCGGGTCAGGGTCAGGTGTTTGAAGACGTCGGCGTGATTGCCGGCGTGGAAGGCGTGACGATAGTTCATGGTTGCTCCTGCGCAGGAGCGCAAGTTTACCTTGTGCCAGGGACCGCGTCAGGACACGCCATCGCATTTGCAGGCGCAAACCCGCTGCCATCTTGCCCATCTGTCACGCCTATTGGACACTGACGCGCCCGCTCGCGGCCAAGCGAGGGGTACACCAAGCGGTTGCTGGCGACTCAGACACACGGGACCACCGACTGCTGCGCGGGCACACGACCTGCCTGGCTGTGCTCATTAATGGATTATTTCTGAGTCGAGGATTTATGAAAGACGCAACGATTGCGCTGCACCATGGATTCAAGTCGGACCCGACCACCAAGGCCGTGGCCGTGCCCATCTACCAGAACGTCGCCTTCGAATTCGACAACGCCCAGCACGGTGCCGACCTGTTCAACCTGGATGTGCCCGGCAATATCTACACCCGCATCATGAACCCCACCAACGATGTGCTGGAACAGCGCATGGCCGCCCTGGAAGGCGGGATTGCCGGGCTGGCGGTGGCCGCCGGCAGTGCTGCCATCCACTACGCAATCCAGACCCTGACCCAGGCCGGGGACAATATCGTCTCCACGCCACAGTTGTACGGCGGCACCTACACCCTGTTCGCCCACCTGCTGCCGAGCTTCGGGGTCGAAGTACGCTTTGCCCGGGATGATTCGGCCGAAGCCATTGCCGAGCTGATCGACGACAAGACCAAGCTGGTGTACTGCGAGAGCATTGGCAACCCGGCGGGCAACATCGTCGATATCGAGGGCCTGGCCCAGGCCGCCCACGCTCGTAACGTACCGCTGATGGTGGACAACACCGTGGCCACGCCGATCCTGTGCAAGCCGATCCAGTTCGGCGCCGACATCGTGGTGCACTCGGTGACCAAGTACGTCGGCGGCCACGGCAACTCCCTGGGCGGGGTGATCGTCGACAGCGGCAACTTCCCCTGGGCCGATCATCCGCAGAAGTTCGCCAGCCTCAATACCCCGGAGCCGGCCTACCACGGCGTGGTCTATACCGAGAAGTTCGGCCCGGCGGCCTTTATCGCCCGGGCCCGCACCGTGCCCTTGCGCAACACCGGTGCGGCACTGGCGCCGATGAACGCCTTCCTGCTGCTGCAAGGCCTGGAGACCCTGGCCCTGCGCATGGAACGCCACACTGACAACGCCATCAAGGTGGCGCAGTTCCTCAAGGACCACCCGCTGGTGGCCTGGGTCAGCTACGCCGGCCTCGCCGATCATCCGCACCATGAACTGGCGCGCAAGTACATGCAGGGCAAGCCATCGGCGATCCTCTCCTTCGGCCTCAAGGGCGGCTACGCCGCGGGCGTGCGCTTCTATGACGCGCTGCAGATCTTCAAGCGCCTGGTGAACATCGGCGACGCCAAGTCCCTGGCCTGCCATCCGGCCTCCACCACCCACCGGCAAATGAACGAAGAAGAGCAGGCCAAGGCCGGCGTCAAGCCAGAGATGATCCGCCTTTCAGTCGGCATCGAGGCCATCGAGGACTTGCTCGAGGACCTCGACCAGGCGCTGAAACAAGCTTGATCCATCGGCCCTGGCAGCAGACGCCAGGGCCTTCACCCACCGCGTTGGCACCGACGCATCCACCCCCAACCAGCCCCCAGGATCATTACTCACCCTCAAAGGAACCCAACATGATTGTGCGTTACGTAAAAATCACCATGACCCTGGCGGTGGCGGCTTTCGCCTTGCTGGTGGCTTACAACAACATCAGCGACTACGGCTCCAACTTCGCCTTTGTCCAGCATGTACTGAGCATGGACAGCGTGTTCCCCGGCAACACCGCCACCGACCGCGCGCTGACCCTGCCCCTGCTGTGGAATGTCGGCTACTGGCTGATCATTACCGGCGAGGCCCTGACCGGCGTGCTGCTGGTCGTTGGCGCCTTGCACCTGTGGCTGGCTCGGCACGGTGTCGCCAGCTACTTCAACCGGCGCAAACGCTGGGCGATTGCCGGCTTCTGCCTGGGCTTCTGCGTCTGGTTCTTCGGCTTCATGGTGGTGGGTGGCGAGTGGTTCATGATGTGGCAATCCCAGACCTGGAACGGCCAGGACGCGGCCTTCAAGTTCTACATGGCGATCCTTGGTGTGTTGATCTTCCTCAACCAGCCCGACGCTGAACTGCACTAAAAAAAACGGCCCGCTGCGGTAACGCAGCGGGCCGTTTTCATTGCCCCGAACAATCAGGGCAGGATTTGCGCACTCAGTGGTTGAGTTTGAAATCCTTCTCGGCCGCTTCAAAACGCTGGACCATGCCAGCGCTCGGCGCGCCCAGCTTGCTCACCAGCAGAATTGCCAGGCTGGCGAAGATGAAGCCCGGGATGATTTCGTACAGACCCAGCAGAGCGAAGTGTTTCCACAGGATCACGGTGACGGCACCGACGATGATCCCGGCCAGCGCGCCGTCGCGGGTCATGCCCTTCCACAGCACCGAGATCAGCACCACAGGACCGAAGGCGGCGCCGAAACCGGCCCAGGCATAGCTCACCAGGCCCAGCACGCGGTTTTCCGGGTTGGCGGCCATGGCGATGGCGATCAGCGCCACCACCAGCACCATGGCGCGACCGACCCAGACCAGCTCCAGCTGGGAGGCGTGCTTGCGCAGGAAGGCTTTGTAGAAGTCTTCGGTCAGGGCACTGGAGCACACCAGCAACTGGCAGCTCAGGGTACTCATTACCGCCGCCAGAATGGCCGACAGCAGCACACCGGCGATCCATGGGTTGAACAGCAGCTTGGCCAGTTCGATGAACACCCGCTCAGGGTTCTCGGTCACGGGACCGGCCACCTCAGGATGCGCCGAGAAGTAGGCGATACCGAAGAAGCCCACAGCCACGGTGCCGCCCAGGCACAGGATCATCCAGGTCATGGAGATGCGACGGGCGTTGGCAATCGACTTCACCGAATCCGCTGCCATGAAGCGCGCCAGGATGTGGGGTTGACCGAAGTAGCCCAGGCCCCAGCCCATCAGCGAGATCACGCCGATGAAGGTGGTGTTCTTGAGCATGTCGAAGTTGGTCGGGTCCTGGGCCTCGATGGCCAGGAAGGTGGTGTCGACGCCACCGGTGGCCAGCAGCACGATGATCGGGGTCAGCAGCAGGGCGAAGATCATCAGGGTGGCTTGTACGGTATCGGTCCAGCTCACCGCCAGGAAGCCGCCGACAAAGGTGTAAGCAATGGTCGCCGCCGCGCCAGCCCACAGCGCCGTCTCGTAAGGCATGCCGAAGGTGCTTTCGAACAGACGGGCACCGGCCACGATGCCGGAGGCACAGTAGATGGTGAAGAACACCAGAATCACCACCGCGGAGATGATACGCAGCAGGCCGCTTTTATCTTCGAAACGGCTGGAGAAGTAGTCCGGCAGGGTCAGTGCATCACCGTTGTGTTCAGTCTGTACCCGCAGGCGACCGGCCACGAACAGCCAGTTCAGGTAGGCACCGACGATCAGGCCGATGGCGATCCAGCTTTCCGAAAGACCGGACATATAGATGGCGCCCGGAAGGCCCATCAGCAGCCAGCCACTCATGTCGGAAGCACCGGCGGAAAGCGCGGTGACCACGCTGCCCAGGCTGCGGCCGCCAAGAATGTAGTCGGAAAGGTTGTTGGTGGAGCGATAGGCCATGAAACCGATCAGCACCATTGCTGCGATGTAGATCACGAACGTGATCAAGGTTGGATTGCTTGCACTCATTGAGTTACGCCCTGGCTTTGTTTTTATGGTGCGGCGACCACTGCCACCTGCCGCCAAACGATGACGTTTGGAAGACGATCAGGCGGGTCGCGCATTTATGACTGATGTTTCCCCAGGAAAGCCATCAGACGATGAACCGGTCCGCAAGAACGGTTGCACCTTGGGCGCGAATCCTATGCAACAAAATGAACAAGGTGCAACCAATTTGCATCGAATCAGTTGCACCTTGTCGAATAATCGACCTTTGGCGACGTTTTTGCTCCTTTTTGGAGCAAGAAAAGCGTCTTTCAGAATCAAAGGCACCATAAGGATGCATGGCATCTCATGTAGGAAATTTATTCCTGACAAGCTGCCGCTTTTTCCGCTTAAAAATGGGTTGCACCCGGTTGCACCTATTTCAGCGCACGGATAATCTTGCCGCCAGCTGATGCCACACGTGCGTGGCAAACATGAGGATAAAAATATGGCTACCACCACCCTCGGGGTCAAACTCGACGACCCAACCCGCGAGCGCCTCAAGGCCGCTGCGGCCTCGATCGATCGTACGCCGCACTGGCTGATCAAGCAGGCGATTTTCAATTACCTGGAAAAACTCGAGGGCGGTGCAACCCTGACCGAGCTGAGCAGTGTCACCACCAAGGACGGCGACGATGCCGGCGACGTGCAGACCGATCACGCTCACCAATGCTTCCTCGAATTCGCCGAGAGCATCCTCCCGCAATCGGTGCTGCGCGCCTCGATCACCGCCGCCTACCGCCGCCCGGAACCGGAAGTGGTACCGATGCTGCTGGAGCAGGCGCGCCTGCCGGCCGCCACCGCCGAAGCCGCCAACAAGCTGGCCGCCTCGATCGCCGAAAAGCTGCGTAACCAGAAGAGCGCCGGCGGCCGTGCCGGTATCGTCCAGGGCCTGCTGCAGGAATTCTCCCTGTCGTCCCAGGAAGGCGTGGCGCTGATGTGCCTGGCCGAGGCCCTGCTGCGCATCCCGGACAAGGGCACCCGTGACGCGCTGATCCGCGACAAGATCAGCACTGGCAACTGGCAGCCGCACCTGGGCAACAGCCCGTCGCTGTTCGTCAACGCCGCCACTTGGGGCCTGTTGCTCACCGGCAAGCTGGTGTCGACCCACAACGAGGCCGGCCTGACCTCTTCCCTGAGCCGCATCATCGGCAAGAGCGGCGAGCCGATGATCCGCAAGGGCGTGGACATGGCCATGCGCTTGATGGGCGAGCAGTTCGTCACCGGCGAAACCATCGCCGAAGCCTTGGCCAACGCCAGCAAGTTCGAAGCCAAGGGCTTCCGCTACTCCTACGACATGCTCGGCGAAGCCGCACTGACCGAGCACGACGCACAGAAATACCTGGCGTCCTACGAGCAGGCCATCCACTCCATCGGCAAGGCCTCCCACGGCCGCGGCATCTATGAAGGCCCGGGCATCTCGATCAAGCTCTCGGCTCTGCACCCGCGTTACAGCCGCGCCCAGTACGAGCGCGTGATGGAAGAACTGTACCCGCGCCTGCTGTCCCTGACCTTGCTGGCCAAGCAATACGACATCGGCCTGAACATCGACGCCGAGGAAGCGGACCGCCTGGAGCTGTCCCTGGACCTGCTGGAGCGCCTGTGCTTCGAGCCACAGCTGACCGGCTGGAACGGTATCGGCTTCGTGATCCAGGCCTACCAGAAGCGCTGCCCGTACGTGATCGACTACGTGATCGATCTGGCCCGCCGCAGCCGTCACCGCCTGATGATCCGCCTGGTCAAGGGCGCCTACTGGGACAGCGAGATCAAGCGCGCCCAGGTCGAAGGCCTGGAAGGCTATCCGGTCTACACCCGCAAGGTGTACACCGACGTTTCATACATCGCCTGCGCACGCAAACTGCTGTCGGTGCCGGAAGTCATCTACCCGCAATTTGCCACCCACAACGCCCACACCCTGTCCGCGATCTACCACATCGCCGGTCAGAACTATTACCCCGGCCAGTACGAGTTCCAGTGCCTGCACGGCATGGGTGAACCGCTTTACGAACAGGTTGTAGGCAAGGTTTCCGAAGGCAAGCTGAACCGTCCGTGCCGCGTGTACGCGCCGGTCGGTACCCACGAAACCCTGCTGGCCTATCTGGTCCGCCGGTTGCTGGAAAACGGCGCCAACACTTCCTTCGTCAACCGCATTGCCGACCAGTCGATCTCGATTCAAGAGCTGGTGGCCGATCCGGTGAACCAGATCGAGCAGATGGCCACCCTGGAAGGCGGCTTCGGCCTGCCGCACCCGCGCATTCCGCTGCCGCGTGACCTGTATGGCGCCGAGCGTGCCAACTCCGCCGGCATCGACATGGCCAACGAACACCGTCTGGCGTCGCTGTCCTGCGCCCTGCTGGCCACCGCCCACAACAACTGGAAAGCCGCACCGATGCTCGGTTGCGCCTCCAGCAGCGAAACCCCGGCGCCGGTACTCAACCCGTCGGATCATCGCGACGTGGTGGGTCATGTCCAGGAAGCCACGGTGGAAGACGTCGACAACGCCATCCAGTGCGCCCTGAACGCCGCGCCGATCTGGCAGGCCACGCCGCCGGCCGAACGCGCCGCAATCCTCGAGCGTGCCGCCGACCTGATGGAAGGCGAGATCCAACCGCTGATGGGCCTGCTGGCCCGTGAAGCCGGCAAGACCTTCGCCAACGCCATCGCCGAAGTGCGCGAAGCCGTGGACTTCCTGCGGTACTACGCGGTGCAGGCACGCAATGACTTCAGCAACGACGCCCACCGTCCGCTGGGTCCTGTGGTGTGCATCAGCCCGTGGAACTTCCCGCTGGCGATCTTCAGTGGCCAGGTCGCCGCAGCCCTGGCTGCCGGCAACCCGGTCCTGGCCAAGCCGGCCGAACAGACCCCGCTGGTAGCCGCCCAGGCCGTGCGCCTGCTGCTGGAAGCCGGGATTCCCGAAGGCGTGCTGCAACTGCTGCCGGGCCAGGGCGAAAGCGTCGGTGCCCGCCTGGTAGGTGACGAACGCGTCAAAGGCGTGATGTTCACCGGCTCCACCGAAGTCGCGCGCCTGCTGCAACGCAACATCGCCGGGCGCCTGGACAACCAGGGCCGTCCGATCCCGCTGATCGCCGAAACCGGTGGCCAGAACGCCATGATCGTCGACTCCTCGGCCCTGACCGAACAAGTGGTCATCGATGTGGTGTCCTCGGCCTTCGACAGTGCCGGCCAGCGTTGCTCGGCCCTGCGCGTGCTGTGCCTGCAGGAAGATTCCGCCGACCGCGTGATCGAAATGCTCAAGGGCGCCATGGCCGAAAACCGCTTGGGCAACCCGGAGCGCCTGTCGGTGGACATCGGCCCGGTGATCGACGCCGAAGCCAAGGCCGGCATCGAGAAGCACATCCAGGCCATGCGCGACAAAGGTCGCAGCGTGTACCAGATGGCCATTGCCGACAGTGAAGAATGCAAGCGCGGCACCTTTGTCATGCCAACCCTGATCGAACTGGAAAGCTTCGATGAGCTGCAGCGCGAGATCTTCGGTCCGGTGTTGCACGTGGTGCGCTACAAGCGCAAGGACATCGACCAGTTGATCGCCCAGATCAACGCTTCCGGCTACGGCCTGACCCTGGGCGTGCACACCCGGATCGACGAAACCATTGCCAAGGTGGTGGACAACGTCAACGCCGGTAACGTCTACGTCAACCGCAACATCGTCGGCGCCGTGGTCGGCGTACAACCGTTCGGCGGCGAAGGCCTGTCGGGCACTGGCCCGAAAGCTGGCGGCCCGCTGTACCTGTACCGCCTGCTGTCGACCCGTCCGGTGGATGCCATCGAGCAATCCTTCGTTCGCGCCGATGCTGCCAACGCTCCGGACCTGCGTCTGCGCGAAGCCCTGAGCAAGCCGCTCAATGCCCTGCAAGCCTGGGCCGAGAGCAGCAAGCTGGTGGAGCTGGCAACCCTGTGCAAACAGTTCGCCGGCCAGTCGCAAAGCGGTATCACCCGTCAACTGAACGGCCCGACCGGCGAGCGCAACAGCTATGCCATCCTGCCCCGCGAGCACGTCCTGTGCCTGGCAGAGGTCGAGGGCGACCTGCTGACGCAACTGGCGGCAGTACTGGCCGTCGGCGGTTCGGCGGTGTGGCCGGAAAGCGACCTCAGCAAAGCGCTGTTCGCCCGCCTGCCCAAGGACGTGCAAGCGCGCATCCAGCGGGTGGCGGATTGGACCAAGGACGAAGTGGTATTCGACGCGGTCCTGCATCATGGCGACTCTGACCAACTGCGCGGCGTTTGCCAGCAAGTGGCCCAGCGTGCCGGAGCCATCGTTGGCGTCCAGGGCCTGTCCCAGGGCGAGACCGCGATTGCCCTGGAGCGCCTGGTGATCGAGCGCGCCCTGAGCGTCAACACCGCAGCGGCCGGCGGCAACGCCAGCCTGATGACCATCGGCTGATCGCTGAAGGTTCGGCTGCATCGATGGGCGCCCTCACCGGCGCCCATTTTTTTTGCCCGTCCTCTGTAGGAGCCGGCTTGCCGGCGAAAAGTCCCTTAAGCCCTCCATCGCCCTCCCATGACGTCTTCGCGGGCAAGCCCGCTCCTACACGAGCCGGCGTCTACAGCGGTTTTTTGGGCTTTGCATCACCGTGATCAATCTTGCTATCCAGCCTTTATTCACCCGCATAGACTCGGCCCATTCCCTAATCATCAGGTAAGCCGCCATGTCCGAGACCTTGCTCAGTTCCCGCAATCTGGCCTTTGAGCTGTATGAGGTACTCGACGCCGAGGGCCTGACCCAGCGCGAGCGGTTTGCCGAGCACAACCGCGAAACCTTCGATGCCGCCCTGGGCACCGCCCGCAACATCGCCGAGAAGTTCTTCGCTCCCCACAATCGCAAGGGCGATGAAAACGAGCCGCGCTACGAAGACGGCCAAGCGGTGCTGATTCCTGAAGTGAAACCGGCAGTGGATGCCTTCCTCGAAGCCGGCTTTCTCAATGCGACCCGCAGTTTCGAGGCCGGCGGCATGCAGTTGCCGACCCTGCTGTCCCAGGCCTGTTTCGCCCACTTCCAGGCCGCCAACGCGGCCACGACCTCCTATCCGTTCCTGACCATGGGCGCCGCCAACCTGATCGAGAGCTTCGGCACCGCAGAGCAGAAGCAGCGCTTCCTGCAGCCCATGATCGACGGCCGTTTCTTCGGCACCATGGCGCTGACCGAACCCCATGCCGGCTCGTCGCTGTCAGATATCCGCACCCGCGCCGAACCCGCTGCCGACGGCAGCTACCGCCTCAAGGGCAACAAGATCTTCATCTCCGGCGGCGACCATCCGCTGTCGGAAAACATCGTGCACATGGTCCTGGCCAAGCTGCCGGATGCGCCGCCCGGGGTGAAGGGAATTTCCCTGTTTATCGTGCCCAAGTTCCTGGTCAACGACGACGGCAGCCTGGGGCCGCGCAACGATGTGTTGCTGGCCGGACTGTTCCACAAGATGGGCTGGCGCGGCACCACGTCCACGGCGCTGAATTTCGGCGATAACGGCCACTGCGTGGGCTATCTGGTGGGCAAGCCGCACCAGGGCCTGAGCTACATGTTCCAGATGATGAACGAAGCGCGGATCGGCGTCGGCATGGGCGCGGTGATGCTGGGTTATGCCGGTTATCTGTATTCCCTGGAATACGCTCGCGAGCGCCCGCAAGGTCGCCTGCCGGACAGTAAGGACCCGACCACCGCACCGGTAGCGATCATCCAGCACGCCGATGTGCGACGCATGCTGCTGACCCAAAAGGCCTACGTCGAAGGCGCCTTCGACCTGGGGTTGTATGCGGCGAAGCTGTTCGATGACACCACCACCCTGGCCAGCGAGGCCGAGCGCCAACAGGCCCATGAACTGCTGGACCTGCTGACCCCTATCGTCAAGTCCTGGCCTTCGGAGTTCTGCCTCAAGGCCAACGAGCTGGCGATCCAGATCCTCGGTGGTCATGGCTATACCCGGGAGTACCCGGTGGAGCAGTACTACCGCGACAACCGTCTGAATCCGATCCATGAAGGCACCCACGGCATCCAGTCCCTGGACCTGCTGGGGCGCAAGCTGGCGCAGAACGGCGGCGCCGGTCTCAAGCGCCTGATCCGCCTGATCGCCGACACCAGCAAGCAGGCCCAGGCACACGAATCCCTGGACGCCCTGCGTCAGCCCCTGGAGCAACTGGTGACGCGTCTTCAGAGCGTGACCCTGGGGCTGCTGGGGGATCTGGCCAGCGGCAAGGTCAGCGCAACCCTGGCCAACTCGGCGCTGTATCTGAAGGCATTCGGCCACACGGTGATCGGCTGGCGCTGGCTGGAGCAGGCCATCAAGGCCGAGGAAGGACTGGCTCGGGGCAATGCCGGAGATGTGGCGTTCTATCGGGGCAAGCTGCAGGCCGCGCGCTACTTCCTGACCTGGGAAGTGCCGGGGTGCCAGCACGAGCTGACGCTGCTGGAAACCCGGGACCCGACCTGCCTGGAGATGCAGGACGCCTGGTTCTGAGGCGAGCGCCGCAGGAGCCGGCTTGCCGGCAAAGCGTCCGGCCTGACACTGCGTGGCGTGCGGTTCGCTGGCAAGCCAGCTCCTACAGGCTGCTCAGTGCAGTTTGAAGCCGCCCACCTGGCGCGCCAGGTCTTCGGCCAGACGCTGCAGGGTCCGACAGTCCTCACGACAGGCGTGTACTTCAGCCGCCGTGGCCCGGGCCAGATCGGAAATGCCCTGGACATTGCGGTTGATCTCTTCAGTCACCGCCGACTGTTCTTCCGTGGCAGTGGCCACCTGCTGGTTCATGTCGCTGATGTGCTCCACCTGCCCGGTGATCGCCGTCAACGAAGCCCCGGTCTGCTGGCTGGACTGAACCCCAGTGCCGGTGGCCGATTGCCCCGCCTGCATCGAGGATACGGCGTTCTCCGCCCCCTGCTTGAGCCCCTGGATCATCTGCTGAATCTCATCGGTAGAAGTCTGGGTGCGCTGGGCCAGGGTCCGGACTTCATCGGCCACCACCGCAAAGCCCCGGCCCATCTCCCCGGCCCGGGCCGCCTCGATGGCGGCGTTGAGGGCCAGCAGATTGGTCTGCTCGGAAACCCCGCGAATCACCGCCAGCACCTGATCGATGGAGGCCACCTGCTCGGCCAGTTCGCCCACGGCGCCTGCAGCCAGAGCGATTTCCCCGGACATGCTCTCGATATGCCGAATCGAACCGCCCACCACTTCCCGGGCCTGCAGGGCTTCATCCCGGGCCGCCTGGGAAGCGTCCGCCGCCTGCCCTGCATTACGCGCAATGTCCTGCACTGTCAGCCCCATTTCATGCACCGCAGTGGCCACCATGTCGGTCATTTCCTGCTGCCGGCCGGAGCGCTCGGCGGTGTTCTCCACCACCGCCGCCACTTGTCCGACCGAGGCCCGCAGACGCTCGGTGGTCGCCAGCACCTCGCCGATCATGCCGCGCTGGCTGTCGAGAAAACGGTTGAAGCCCCGGGCCAGATCCCCCAACTCATCGGCACGGCTGGCATCCAGGCGCAGGGTCAGGTCGCCACCGCCACTGCCAATAGCCACCAGCCCTTCGGTCACCTGTCGCACCGGGCGCACCAGGCCACGGGCCAGCCACACCACCAGCATCAGGCAGACCAGGGCGATGGCCAGACCAATACCGGTGGTCATCCACAAGGCTTGCCGGGCGTCGGCGTAAATCTGCGTCTCCGGCACCTCAGCCACCAGGGACCAGCCCATGCCCCGCAGCGGCAGGCTCAAGGCCACGAAGTCCTCGCCATCACGCTCGAAATGGCGGCGGGTCAAGCCTTCCTGGCCCATGACCGCCTCGGCCGCGGACTCGCCGATCTGTTCGGACAAATGCCGCTTGCCACTGAACTGCGCCTCTGGATGCACCTGGATCAAGCCGTCGGCCCGTACCAGAAAGACCTTGCCGCGCTCGCCGAAGCTGAAATTGTGAATCAGCTCGGACAGCTCTTTCATGCTCAACCCCAGCCCGGCAACCCCCACCAGCTTGCCGTCCTTCTTGACCCGCAGATCGATGAACATCGCCAGCTCGCCGGAGGCCACATCGGTGTCGATGTTGAGCAGCCGAGGCTTGTCGCTGTCGATGAAGTTGTAGAACCAGGAATCCTTGGGATTGGAGCGGCTAAGGGTGCGATCCAGGCCCTTCTCGTTGTAGTAGTGGTTGGTCGCGGTGCCCACCATCAAGGTGGTGAAAGCGTGGTTTTCAGCGCGGATGCCTTCCAGGTAATCGATGAATACCTGAGCCTGAGACGGGTCTTCACCGGCCGCCAGCCAGTCCCGCAGCATGCCGTTGCTGGCAATGTCCCGGGCGACCGTCAGCGGCTGGGTGAGGATGCGTTCGATATCGTTGCGCATGGCTTCGATGCTCGAAGGCAGCGCCCTTTCCACCAGGTAGTTCTGGGTCAGGTGATTGATCAGCACCGTGTAGATCGCTACGACCACCAACAGACTGACCAGCAGGGCCGAACCCATGCTGAGGATCAGTTGCCATTGAATACTGCGTCGCCAGAATTGCATGGAACACCTCTTTCTTATGGTTATAAGAGGCTGAGATACCGCGCCAGCCGCGGGAAGTTGTATACAAACATTGCTCCTGCTTGTCCAACCTATTGCCCGCTGGCTGTGTGCACTTCCATCAATTCTGTTGAATGGTCTTGGCTATCACCTCGACGGTGGCGCTCACCTGCTCCTGATAACGCTCAAGCTCCTGGGCGTGCTGCTTTTTCATTTCGATCTGCTGCGAGCACAGGTTCATCGCTGCCAGCACCAACAGGCGCTCGCCAATCAGCGTCGGGTATTTTTTCTTGGTGTCGGCCAGGGCCGCCTTGAGCATCAGCGCGGCGTCCATGAGGGTCTGTTCCTCACCGGCCGGCGCCTTGATCGAGTAATCCTCACCGAGGATCGAGACCACCTTCACCCCATCGATGTGATGTCTCATGGGTTGGCAGGGCTCGCACTGACACGCTCAACCAGAGCCTGGATGCGGGCCGCGGTGGCGCCCTGCTTTTCTTCCTGCTCCATGAGGCTCAGTTGCAGGCTTTCGTTTTCATCCTTGGCCTGGGCCAGTTGTTCCTTGAGGGTTTCGTTCGTGCCGAGCAGCTCCTGGTTCTGTACCACCAGGTCACTGACCAATTGTTCCAATTGGCTGAGGGATGCTTCCAACATTTTGATCTTCCGGGCTGTTTGCAAAGGGCGCGTACGATAAAGAAAAGTCACCCTGGATACCAGGGATATCCAGGCGCAAAGCCTTGATTTTACTGGCGATGACCCTTCCGCGAGAGCTGTTAGAGACTGTCATTCCGGCCTCGGGTTCCTGACGCTCCGTCGGACGCCTCGGACTTTTATGAATTTTCCCAACAAGGGATCAGACTTTTCTGAAAGCACTCCTGACGATTCAAGAAGCGTTTTTTCAACGCGATAGCACAGGTACTTCCCTGACTGACACGGCGCGTACGGCGCCCACCCGAGGTAGATTCAATGTCCCTGCGCTCCATGAATATCGCTCCGAGGGCCTTCCTCGGCTTTGCCCTGATCGGGTGCTTGATGCTGCTCCTCGGGATCTTTGCCTTGAATCAGATGAGCAAGATCCGCGAGGCAACCGAACGGATTACCCAGGACACCATCCCCAGCATCAAGAGCGTCGACGAGTTCACCCAGTTGAGCCTGCGCCTGCGGATTCAGGCCTATCGACTGCTGCTCAACCGCGACCCCCAGGCACAACAACAGACCCTGGAGTCCATCAGCCAGCGCAACCAGAAGATCGATGAAGCCCAAGTGCTCTACCAGACGCTCATCAGCAGTCCCGAAGAGCGCGCCGCCTACGATGAATACAGCACTCTGCTGGCCCACCACCGCCAACTGGAACGCCAACTGATCGAACTGTCGCACAACAACCGGCTCGACGAGATGCAAAGGCTGTTGAACACCGAGCTGATGGACAGTGCCGAGAAGGTCAACGCGACCCTCAATCAATTGGTGGAGATCAACACCCATTACTCCACCGTCGCCGACCATGAGGCCGCCGAACAATACAACACCGCCTTCAATCTGGTGGTGGCGCTGCTGATGCTGGCCACGGCCCTGACCCTGCTGTTCGCCTGGCGGCTGACCCGCAGCATCACCCAGCCCATCGCCTATGCCCTGAGCGCGGCCGAAGAGATTGCCGAAGGCAACCTGACCCGGCCGATCACAGTCGACGGCAATGACGAAGCCGGACGCCTGTTGCAGGCCATGGTCACGATGCAGGAGAAACTGCGCGATACCCTACAGCGCATTTCCGGCTCCGCCAGCCAGTTGGCGTCGGCGGCAGAGGAACTCAACAGCGTCACCGACGAAGGCGCCCGGGGCCTGACCCAGCAGAACAACGAAATCGAACAGGCGGCTACGGCGGTCAATGAAATGACCAGCGCCGTGGAAGAGGTGGCACGCAATGCGGTCAGCACCTCCGAAGCCTCCCAGAGCGCCACCACCTCCGCCGGGGACGGACGGGACAGGGTGCAGGAAACCGTCTCGGCCATCGAGCGCATGACCGGTGACGTGCAAGACACTGCCAACCTGATCGGCGAGCTGGCCAACGAATCCCGGGACATCGGCAAGGTGCTCGACGTGATTCGCGGCCTGGCCGATCAGACCAACCTGCTGGCCCTCAATGCCGCCATCGAAGCCGCCCGTGCCGGCGAGGCCGGCCGCGGCTTTGCCGTGGTCGCCGACGAAGTCCGGGCCCTGGCGCACCGCACCCAGCAGTCCACCAGTGAAATCGAACGCATGATCGGCAGCATCCAGAGCGGCACCGAGCACGCAGTGGACTCGATGCGCAACAGCACCGAGCGCGCCGAGTCGACCCTGACTATCGCCCGCAGCGCCGGCCAGTCCCTGGACACCATCAACAGCGCCATCAACGAAATCAACGAGCGCAATCTGGTCATTGCCAGCGCCGCCGAAGAACAGGCCCAGGTGGCCCGGGAAGTGGACCGCAATCTGGTGAACATCCGCGACCTGTCGGTGCAGTCCACCACCGGCGCCAATCAGACCCGCTCCGCCAGCAGCGAACTGTCGATCCTGGCCGTTGACCTGAACAATCTGGTGACCCGATTCCAGCTGTAAAAGCCCTGCCCCCGGCCCCAAGGCTCTATTCCGGGCCTGGGGCCGACGCAGTCGGCAATCGACGCTCCCGGCCGGGTGCGTAGCCAAAAGGCTAAATCCACGGCGAGGCTCAAGACTTTAGTCGTACGACCGATAAGTCACGGTAGATCAGTCTCAAGCCCCCGCACGGATGCGCCCTTTTTGGTACTCACCATGTCCCTTCGTAATATGAACATCGCACCACGGGCCTTCCTCGGCTTTGCCATGATCGGCGGCTTGATGCTGATCCTGGGTGTGTTCGCCCTGAATCAGATGAGCAAGATCCGCGGCGCCGCCGAGGACATCACCCTGAGCAGCGTGCCGAGCATCAAGAGCCTCGACGAGTTCACTCAGCTGACCCTGCGCCTGCGGGTGCTGTCCTATCGCTTGCTGGTCAACCGTGAACCCGATGTCCAGCAAAAGACCATCGAACTGCTGGACATGCGCAACCAGCAGATCCGCGCCGCCCAGGTCGTCTACGAGAAGTTCATTACCAGCCCCGAGGAAAAGACCGCCTACGAGCAGTACGTCCAGTTGCTGGCACAGTACCGGCAGATCGAAGAGCGGATGAAATCCCTGTCCCGCGGCAATCAGGTGGAAGAGCTGCGCAACCTGCTCAACACCGACTTGCTGAACAACTCGGAAGCCATGAACACCGTGCTCAACCGGCTGCTGGAGATCAACACCCAGCAGACCGTCGACACCAACCAGCAGGCCGCCGAACAATACTCCTCGGCCTTCAATCTGGTGGTCTCCCTATTGGTCCTGGCCACCGGCCTGACCCTGCTGTTCGCCTGGCTGCTGACCCGCAGCATCACCGTACCGATCGCCAACGCCCTGAGCGCCGCCGAAGAGATCGCCGAAGGCAACCTGACCCGGCCGATCGCGGTCGACGGCAGCGACGAAGCCGGACGCCTGCTGCGCGCCATGGCCAAGATGCAGGAAAAACTGCGGGACACCCTGCAGCGCATTTCCGGCTCCGCCACCCAACTGGCGTCGGCAGCGGAAGAGCTCAATTGCGTCACCGAAGAAAGCGCTCGCGGCCTGACCCAGCAGAACAACGAAATCGAGCAAGCCGCCACCGCGGTCAATGAAATGACCAGCGCCGTGGAAGAAGTGGCACGCAACGCCGTGAGCACCTCGGAAGCTTCGAAGAACGCCACCACCTCCGCCGGTGACGGTCGCGATCTGGTACAGGAAACCGTGTCCGCCATCGAGCGCATGAGCTCCGACGTGCAAGGCACCGCCAGCTTGATCGGCGACCTGGCCAACGAGTCCCGGGATATCGGCAAGGTACTGGACGTGATTCGCGGCCTGGCTGACCAGACCAACCTGCTGGCCCTCAACGCCGCCATCGAAGCCGCCCGTGCCGGCGAGGCAGGTCGTGGCTTTGCCGTGGTCGCCGACGAAGTCCGGGCCCTGGCGCACCGTACCCAGCAGTCCACCAGCGAAATCGAACGCATGATCGGCAGCATCCAGAGCGGCACCGAGCACGCAGTGGACTCCATGCGCAACAGCACCGAGCGCGCCGAGTCGACCCTGAACATCGCTCGCGGTGCCGGCCTGTCGCTGGACACCATCAACAGCGCCATCATCGAGATCAACGAACGCAACCTGGTGATCGCCAGCGCCGCCGAGGAACAGGCCCAGGTAGCCCGGGAAGTGGACCGCAACCTGGTGAACATCCGCGACTTGTCGGTGCAATCGGCCACCGGCGCCAACCAGACCAGTGCAGCCAGCAACGAGCTGTCGCGCCTGGCGGTGGACCTCAACAGCATGGTCGCGCGATTCAGCCTCTGAAACCGCTCGCCAGCCCCGGAACACGCCAGTAAATCGGCGCCGGAATTCACCCCAAAAAAATCCGCCACTGTCATCAAAAGCTTTTTGACAGTGGCGCATTTCAACAGGTTAGAATCGCTGGCACGCAGACTGCATGGTCAGCTTGCGCCCGCCTTTTCCGCTCTGGAGTACTGCCTTTGAATGCGACGACCATCAACAGCCTGTTCTTGATCGGCGCGTTGCTGGTAGGTGCGAGCATTCTGGTGAGTTCACTTTCCTCCCGCCTCGGCATCCCGATCCTGGTGATCATTCTCGCCGTGGGCATGACCGCCGGGGTCGATGGCGGCGGCATCATCTTCGACAACTACCCGACCGCCTACCTGGTGGGCAACCTGGCCCTGGCCGTGATCCTGCTGGACGGCGGCTTGCGCACCCGGGTCGCGAGCTTCCGCGTGGCCCTGTGGCCGGCGCTGTCCCTGGCCACGGTGGGGGTGCTGATCACCACCGGGCTGACCGGTATGGCTGCCGCCTGGCTGTTCGACCTGAACCTGATCCAGGGGCTGCTGATCGGCGCCATCGTCGGCTCCACCGACGCCGCCGCAGTGTTCTCCCTGTTGGGGGGCAAGGGCCTCAACGAACGGGTTACCGCCAGCCTGGAGATCGAGTCCGGCAGTAACGACCCCATGGCGGTGTTTCTTACCGTGACCCTGATCGACATGCTCGCCAACGGCCACACCGGCCTGCACTGGAGCCTGCTGACCGACCTGATCCGCGAGTTCGGCATCGGTGCGGTGATCGGTCTGGGAGGCGGCTGGCTGATGCTGCAACTGGTCAACCGTATCCACCTGGCCAACGGCCTGTATCCGATCCTGGTGGTTGCCGGCGGCCTGGTGGTGTTCGCCCTGACCAACGCCCTGCACGGCAGCGGTTTCCTCGCCGTGTACCTGTGCGGCCTGGTAATCGGCAACCGTCCGGTGCGCAGCCGCCATGGCATCCTGCACATGCTCGACGGCATGGCCTGGCTGGCGCAGATCGGCATGTTCCTGGTGCTGGGGCTGCTGGTCACGCCCCACGACCTGCTGCCCATCGCTCTGCCGGCCCTGGGCCTGGCGCTGTGGATGATTCTGTTCGCTCGGCCGCTCTCGGTATTGGTGGGACTGCTGCCGTTCAAGGCCTTCCATGGCCGGGAAAAGGCGTTTATTTCCTGGGTCGGCCTGCGGGGCGCGGTGCCGATCATTCTCGCGGTGTTCCCATTGATGGCCGGGCTGCCCAACGCCCAGCTGTACTTCAACCTGGCGTTCTTTATCGTGCTGATCTCGCTGCTGGTCCAGGGCACCAGCCTGCCGTGGGTGGCCAAGTGGCTCAAGGTCACGGTGCCGCCGGAGCCGGCACCGATTTCCCGGGCGGCCCTGGAAGTCCACGTCACCAGCGAGTGGGAACTGTTCGTCTACCGCCTGGGAGCGGAAAAATGGTGCATCGGCGCCGCCCTGCGGGAGCTGAAGATGCCCGAAGGCACGCGGATCGCGGCCCTGTTTCGCGGTCAGCAATTGCTCCATCCGTCGGGTAGTACCGTGCTCGAGGCCGACGACCTGCTGTGCGTAATCGGTCATGAACACAACCTGCCGGCCCTGGGCAAGCTCTTCAGCCAGGCTCCGGAGCGCGGGCTGGACCTGCGCTTCTTCGGCGATTTCGTACTGGAAGGCGACGCCCAGCTGGGCGCGGTGTCGGCGCTCTACGGGCTCAAGCTCGATGGCCAGGACGCGGATATGCCACTGGGCGCCTTCATTGCCCAGAAGGTTGGCGGCGCGCCGGTGGTCGGCGACCAGGTGGAGTGGAACAACACCATCTGGACCGTGGCCGTGATGGACGGGAACAAGATCGGCAAAGTTGGCGTCAGATTCCCCGAAGGAAGTCGCCCCGGCCCCGGACTCTTCCTCTAAACTCGGGAACGCGCCAGGCCATCGCCGCGGCGTTCCCCCCTATTCCCAATTGCTTGACCGACTTCTATGCCTACCCTGCGTAAATTCATCGCTGTTGCCCTGCTGGGCCTGAGTCTCTCTGTCGGCGCCGCACAGGGCGGCGATCCCCCCAGCGCCGAGTCGGTCCAGCAAAGTCTGGACAAGATCGCCGAGCGCAAATTGCCGGAAGCCGATCAAAAGGCCCTGCAGAACCTGCTGCAGAACACCCTGAACCAGCTGAACAACAAGCAGGATTACGAACGACGCCTGACGGACCTGAAGCAGCAGCTGAGCAACGCGCCACGCCTGACTGCGGACAACCAGCGCGAACTGGCACGTCTGAAGGCCAGCAAAGTGGTGCCGGTGGCCCAGCGCTACGCCACGCTGGCGGTGTCCCAGCTGGAGCAACTGCTGGCCGAGCGCAGCGCCACCCAGGGCGAACTGCAAAAGGCCCTGGCCGATGCCAATAGCCTGACCATCACTGCCCAGACCCGCCCCGAGCGGGCCCAGGCCGAGATCAGCAGCAGCCAGACGCGAATCCTGCAGATCAACGCTGCACTCAAGTCCGGCAAGGACGGCGGCAAGCTGCTCAGTGCCGACCAGCGCAACCTGCTCAATGCCGAACTGGCGGCGATCAACGCCCTGATTCCCCTGCGCCGCCAGGAGCTGGCGGGCAACAGCCAGCTCCAGGACCTGGGCAACAGCCAGCATGACCTGTTGATCGAAAAAACCGCGCGCCTGGAACAGGAAATCCAGGACCTGCAGACCCTGATCAACCAGAAACGCCTGGCCCAATCCCAGGAAACCGTGACCCAGCAGTCCATCGAGGCGCAGAAGGCCGGGGGCAGTAGCCTGCTGGCCACCGAGAGCGCCACCAACCTCAAGCTCTCCGACTACCTGCTGGTGTGCACCGACCGCCTCAACGAGCTGACCCAGCAGAACCTGCAGACCAAGCAGCAACTGGACAGCGTGAGCCAGAGCGATGCGGCCCTGGACGAACAGATCAACGTGCTCAAGGGCAGCCTGCTGCTGTCGAAGATTCTCTACAAGCAGAAACAGGCCCTGCCGCGCCTGAAACTGGACCGCGACCTGGCGGACGAAATCGCCGATATCCGCCTCTACCAGTTCGAGATCAACCAGCAGCGGGAACTGCTCAGCAGCCCCAGCGCCTACGTCGAAAACCTGCTCAAGACCCAACCCCCGGAGCAGGTCACGCCTCAGTTGCGCAGGACCCTGATCGACCTGGCGATAACCCGCGCCGACCTGCTGGAGCGCCTGAACCGCGAGCTCAGCGCCCTGCTCAATGAATCCATCACCCTGCAACTGAACCAGAAGCAGCTGTTGAGCACGTCCCAGAGCCTGCGGGCGACACTCGACGAGCAGATGTTCTGGATTCCCAGCAACAAGCCCCTGGACGCCGAGTGGCTGCAGGAAGTCCCTCAGCGCCTGGAGAAACAGCTCACCACCCTGCCCTGGGCCTCAAGCCTCAGTGAACTGACCGACGGCCTGGCACAGCGGCCATTGCTGTTCCTGCCCCTGGCGCTGTTGATCGGCGCCCTGCTGTGGCGACGCAAGAACCTCTATGCGCGCCTGAACAAGGTGCACAAGGACATCGGCCACTTCAAACGCGACAGTCAGTGGCACACGCCCTTGGCGATCCTGGTGAACATTCTCCTGGCGATGCCGGTCACCCTGGCTCTGGCGCTGTGCGGCTATGCCCTGCAGATCGATGCCCGGGGGCAGAACGCCAACCTCGGCGCGGCGCTGCTGCAGATCGCCCAGGCCTGGCTGGTGTTCTATACCGCCTATCGAATCCTCGCCCCTGGCGGCGTGGCCGAGCTGCATTTCCGCTGGGAGAAACCCCAGGTGGAATTCCTTCAGTCCTGGGTTCGCCGCCTGGGACTGGTGGTCCTGGCGCTGGTGGCCGTGGTGGCAGTCGCCGAGCATCAGCCTGCGGCCCTGGCCGAGGACGTCCTGGGCATTGCCGTGGTGCTGACCTGCTATGGATTGATGGCCTGGCTGTTGAGTCGCCTGCTGTTGAGCAGCCCAACCCACGAGAACGCCTCGCTGTTCCGCAAGGCAGTGGGACTGCTGTTCACCCTGCTGCCGATCGCCTTGTTCATTGCCGTGTGCTTTGGCTACTACTACACCGCACTGAAACTCAGCGACCGTTTGATCAACACCCTCTACCTGCTGATGTTCTGGCTGGTGATCGAGGCCACCTTCGTCCGCGGCCTCAGCGTCGCCGCTCGACGCCTGGCCTACCAGCGGGCCCTGAGCAAGCGCCAGGCCGCCAAGGAGGCGGGGGAAAGCGGCGATGCGGTGGTCGAAGAACCGACCATGGACATCGAGAAGGTCAACGAACAGTCCTTGCGCCTGATCCGCCTGGCCCTGCTGGGCGGCTTCATCGCCGCGCTGTACTGGGTCTGGGCGGACCTGATCACCGTGTTCTCCTATCTGGACAACGTCACCCTCTACGAATACACCAGCGGCACCGGCGCCAACATGAGCATGGTGCCCATCAGCATCGGCGACGTGATTGGCGCGCTGATCATTATCGGTATCACCTTTGCCCTGGCGCGCAACCTGCCCGGTCTCCTGGAAGTGCTGGTGCTGTCCAAGCTGAATCTGGCCCAGGGCAGTGCCTACGCCACCACCACCCTACTGTCCTATGCCATCGCCGGGATCGGCTTCGTCTCCACCCTGGCCACCCTCGGGGTCAGTTGGGACAAGCTGCAGTGGCTGGTGGCGGCCTTGTCCGTGGGCCTGGGTTTCGGCATGCAGGCGATCTTCGCCAACTTCATCTCCGGCATCATCATCCTGTTCGAGCGGCCGGTGCGCATCGGCGACACCATCACCATCGGCAACCTGTCGGGTACGGTGAGCAAGATCCGCATCCGCGCCACCACCATCACCGACTTCGACCGCAAGGACATCATCGTCCCCAACCAGACCTTCATCACCGGGCAACTGATCAACTGGTCCCTGACCGACACCGTGACCCGGGTGACCCTCAAGCTCGGGGTCGACTACGGCTCGGACCTGGATCTGGTCAAGGAGCTGCTGCTCAAGGCGGCCCGGGACAACCCGCGGGTACTCAAGGAGCCGGAGCCTCACGTGTACTTCCTCAACTTCGGCGAAAGCACCCTGGACCACGAACTGCGCATGCACGTTCGCGAACTGGGGGACCGCAACCCGGTGGTGGACGAGGTCAACCGCTTCATCAACCGCGAGTTCAAGAAGCAGCACATCAACATCTCCTTCCGGCAGATGGAGGTCTACCTGAAGAACCTCCACGGCCAGGAATACAAGATGGTGCCCATCGAGCCGGAGGCCAAGACCATCGTCCCGGTGGCCGAAGGCAAGCCGCTGCAGGAACCGCCGCCGAGCAAACTCGACTAAGGCCTCTATCCCTAGCAGAATGCTCGGACATTCTGCTGGGAGATGGCCGTTGAAAGCCCTCGACGAACTGACCTTCGACAACCGCTTCGCTCGCCTGGGCGACGCCTTCTCGACCCACGTACTGCCCGAACCCCTCGACAACCCAAGACTGGTAGCGGCCAGTCCTGGCGCCATGGCGCTGCTGGACCTGGACCCCGCCGTGGCCGAAAGCCCGGTATTCGCCGAACTGTTCGGCGGGCACAAGCTGTGGGCCGAGGCCGAGCCCCGGGCAATGGTCTATTCCGGGCATCAGTTCGGTTCCTACAACCCGCAACTGGGCGACGGCCGCGGGCTGCTGCTGGGCGAGGTCTACAACCAGGCGGGAGAACACTGGGACCTGCACTTGAAGGGCGCCGGCCAGACGCCGTATTCCCGCATGGGCGATGGCCGGGCAGTACTGCGCTCGTCGATCCGCGAGTTCCTCGCTTGCGAAGCCCTGCATGCCCTGGGCATCCCCAGCAGCCGCGCCCTGTGCGTGATCGGCTCGGACACCCCGGTGTGGCGCGAGAAACAGGAACGCGGGGCGATGGTTCTGCGCCTGGCGCAGAGCCATATCCGCTTCGGGCATTTCGAGTATTTCTACTACACGAAGAAACCCGAGCAGCATAAGCAACTGGGGGAGCATGTCCTGGCCCTGCATTTCCCCGAGTGCCTGGAACAGCCTCAACCCTACCTGGCGATGTTTCGCGAAATCGTCGAGCGCAATGCCGAGCTGATTGCCAAATGGCAGGCCTACGGCTTCTGCCACGGGGTGATGAACACTGACAACATGTCGATCCTGGGCATTACCTTCGACTTCGGCCCCTTCGCCTTCCTCGACGATTTCGACGCCCACTTCATCTGCAACCATTCCGATGACCAGGGCCGCTACTCCTTCAGCAACCAGGTGCCCATCGGCCAGTGGAACCTCAGCGCCCTGGCCCAGGCCCTGACGCCGTTCATCAGCGTCGAGGCGCTGCGCGAAACCCTGGGCCTGTTCCTGCCGCTGTACCAGGCTCATTACCTGGACCTGATGCGCCGACGCCTGGGCTTCACCCAGGCCGAGGACGACGATCAGAAGCTGGTGGAGCGCCTGCTGCAACTGATGCAGAACAGCGGCGTCGACTACAGCCTGTTCTTCCGCCACTTGGGGGAGCAAGCCCCGGAACAGTCGCTGGCGCGGCTGCGAGACGATTTCGTCGATCGCAACGGCTTCGATGCCTGGGCCGAGCAGTACCGGGAACGGGTCGCCCGGGATCCGATCCAGGGCCAGGACCTGCGCCGGGAGCGCATGCACGCGGTCAACCCGCTGTACATCCTGCGCAACTATTTGGCGCAGAAAGCCATTGATGCCGCAGAAGCGGGGGACTACAGCGAAGTGCGCCGCCTGAATCAGGTGCTGAGCCGGCCTTTCGAGAAACAGGCCGGCATGGACAGCTATGCCGAGCGCCCACCTGAGTGGGGCAAGCACCTGGAAATCAGCTGCTCGTCCTGAGTCAGGCGAAGGTCTCCATCGACACCTTGAAGCGCTCGGCCAGCCAGCGGATCTGCCGCAGGTTGAGCTGGCGCTTGCCGCTGAGCACTTCCGACACCACCGATTGCGCGCCCACCCCAGGCAGGTCGCTTTGAGTCAGGCCATGTTCACCCATCAACGAACGTAGAACCTCCACTGCGCTGACCGCCGGCATCGGATGGTGCTCTTCGTCGTAGGCCTCGATCCAGTCACCAATGATGTCCACCAGCGAAGCCAGTGGGTGCGATTCGTCTTCGCCCATGATGTCCAACAGCTCATCAAGTGCCAGGGCCAGCGCGTCGTAATCGGCCTCGCTCTTGGGCTTGCGCAATATGGGCGCAACGAACTGCCAGTGCTCCGCCGCTTGCTTAACCTGAAGACTCATTGTGATTCCTCCTTCCACAGCCCCTTGTCGTACTCGCCGTAATCCAGCACATGCCTGATATAGAGGCGCTGCCCCCCATAGCGCACGATTGCGATCAGCCTCAGTTTGTTGCCGCCAATGTCGAAAACATGAAAGCGCCCGACCTTATCTAGCGCCGGAAACAAGGCCTTCATGTCGGCGAAATCAGCCGGCCTGGCGCCTTTGGCCTTGCGGTACCAGGTATCCAGTGCCCGCGCGACTTGCGGCCATTGCTCCTTGGCCTGCCGGATACGTTTTGCGGTGATGATGTGCATGCAATGTCCCTATCGCATAATGCTATTAACGTTAGATGCGAGCATTAGATATCTCAAGATGCTATACCCGCGGTCAGACCAGCGGTGCTCACGTGCTTCAAGCCTAGACAGCCAACGAACGGGCTTGCCGAGCAGTGTGTGAGCGATTGCGACGGACTCATGAGCTTCGACCAACGCCTCGGCCGTCGTGCAGAAAAGCGCCAAACACAAGATTGCGCATGGACCCGTCGGCAGCGGATGCGGATAATGCGCGTCCCTGATTTCCAGTACCTGCAAGGATGCGCATGAACCTGTTCCTCACCCTGGTCACCCTGGTTTTCGGCGTGATCACCCTGGTGTCGGCTGTCATCTACCTGAGCCGCCGCGCCAAGTACCGCATGAACCTGCAGGACCTGCGCCTGCACGGTAAACCGCACCGCACCATTACCCAGGCCGAACTGGACGAACTGGCCAAACAGACCGCTAGCCTGCAACGTATCCAGGGCAGCGGCGGCATGTCCTACGAGCCGATCAGCGACAGCGTCTATCTGATTAGCGGCGGCACCGCGAGCGACGGGCTGGAACTGCAGGCCCAGTCGATAAAACACGTGTCGATCGCCGGTATTCCCGTGGAATTCCCCTACCCGATGGACAGCTTCCTGGCCGACAGCAACCAGGCCGAAGTGGTGATCGCCAAGAAGTTCGCCGTGGTCATCGGCCTCAACGGGCATCGCCTGGCCCTGTAACGCACCGGCAGCCGACTGCCACCTTCACCACTCGCCCATGCCACGAACCCTGCCCCCGTCGATACCCTGCAAGAGTCCGCCATGAAACGTCGCTACCTGCTGCTGTTGCCCCTGCTGCTCGCCCTGACCGGGTGCAAGGAAGACTTCGCCACCCTGCACTTCCAGGATTCGGTGCGCTCCGATCCCAAGGCCGGCCCGCAATACTCCGACCAGTTGGTGCACGAGGCGTACAAGCAGAGCATCTACACCGCGCTCAGCGCCCAGGACCTGGCCCCGGATGCCATCGCCCTGGAACGGGACAAGGAGGATGACAAAGTGATCCACCTGCGCCTGGTGGACTACTCCCTGAGCCCGGAGCAACGGGGTCGCCTCAGGGCGGTCTTCGAGCAGGTTACCGACGCGCGCAAGGCCAGTTCGATGAACCTGCACCTGGAACTGGACAACGCCCAAGCCAGCGTCAACCCGCCCGGCCCCAGCGACCTGCCGGACAGCATCGACGCCAGCCTCGAGTTCGATCCGACGTTCGAGATGCTGCTGGACCGCAGCTACGACGACAGCATGCGTGCCATCGTCAACCAGAGCGAAATCGAAGGCCCGGTCAGTTGCAAGATCACCGCGCACCTGGCAATGCCCACGCGCTTGAAACTGATCGGCTACGAAGCCCTTGAACAGGACAACAGCGAGCGCGGCCTGGTCTCCTTGCTGACCCGCAGCGGCAGCATTGCCAAGGTGCCACTCAAGGTGCATTTCGATGACCCGGACCTGAACCGGCACCTGCAACAGAAAACCATCCAGGCCTGGCCTTCCAGCTCGAAAATCACCCGGCCCGCACCGGTGCCCCTCGACGAATTCGCCATCGTCATCGGCTCCATCGGTGTCCAGACCCTGACCTCAGCCCAGCCCTTCGACACCCGAAAAGACGAACTGCAAGCGCTGTGCGATCAAAAGATGCAGACCCTGGGCCGACCGTTCACCTTTCAAATGGGTCGGACCCTGGATCGCTTGACCAGCGTCGATTTCCGCTAAGCGCCATGGCGCAACAAGGACCTCCATTGAACCGACGCCTCTACACGGCAGCCCTGCTGCTGATGCTGCTGACCGGCTGCAAGCAGACCTACCTCACCCTGCATTTCCAGGAAGAAGTGGGTGACCCCAAGCAGGCCCGCATCGTGCCGTACTTTGCAGAGACCATCACTGAGATGGCCACCGGGATCGGCATCGAACCCGACGCCATCGGCCTGGAGATGGACCGCAAGGACGACAAGACCCTGCACATCAGCCTGGACAGCAGCGTGCCCGAAACCCAGCGCCAACGTCTGCGGGAACTGTTCAGCGAGATTGTCGAGGCGCGCGCAGCCGGCACCTTCGAAGCCGTTCTGGAGATCGCCCCGGAAACCGGGAAATACACCAGCCCCGAGTACCGCAAAAGAGCCATGGCCTTGCCGCGGCGCTTCTCGCTGGCGCTGGAGCCGGTGAAATACGCCGATGTGCTGTTTCATTACTCGATGGAGGAGTTGACCAGCGGCAAGCTCTCGGCCACCGGCACGCCCAACGAGGCGTTTTGCCAATACCAGGCCACTCTCCAGGCGCCGGGCATGCCGTTCAGCCAGATGGGCAGCAAGGCCGGAAGCGGAACCGGGGATTACAACGTGTATCTGGAGTGGAAAGACCACAAGCGCGAACCGGCGCAGTTCTTGTTCGGCAACATCACGTTCACCAACCCCACGCTCAACCAGATGCTGTTCGACAACCGCATCCAGCTGTCCGCGATCAAGACCTCTTGGGGCACACGAACGGATCGCCGCGCCGACCGCGTCGGCTTCAGTGTCGGTTCCCTGGGCCTTCAGTACCACGAGGATGGGGAGATTTCTCCGTTGCAACACATAGGCTTCATGGGCAAGTGCCAGGGCATGGCCATGGAACTGGGGCGGCCCTTTACCTTTTACATCGGCCGCTCCATGGACCGTCTGGTCAGTGTCGAACTGGCCCCGCGCAGCACGTGAAGCCATGGCGACGCCGACTTGATATTCACCCAGGGCGCCGCCATTTAAGGCGCTCTACCCTGCTTGCGGAGCCCAACCATGTCCGACCCACTGCTGATCCCCTGCCCGCACTGCAACGGCCTCAACCGCATTCCCGCCGAACGCCTGGGGGATCACCCCAAGTGCGGGCGCTGCAAGGCCGAGGTGTTGCTGAGCAAACCCTTTGACTTGAAACAGGGCGACTACGCCAGCCAGATCAAGGGCGACCTGCCGTTGCTGGTGGATGTGTGGGCAGACTGGTGCGGGCCGTGCAAATCCTTTGCGCCGATCTTTGCGCAGGCCGCCGCGCAGCTCAGTGGCAAGTGCCGCCTGGCCAAGCTGGACAGTGAAGCCAACCCGCAGCTGTCGGGGCAATTGGGCATTCGCTCGATTCCCAGCCTGATCCTGTTCAAAAACGGCCGGGAAGTGGCCCGCCAGAGCGGCGCCCTGCCCTTGCCGCAACTCTTGGGCTGGTTGCGCAGCCAGGGCATCTGAACACGCCCTGACAGGAGACTTGCGCTCCTGCCACCGCGGCGCTGAGTTCAGGCGTTTTCCAGCAGGTTGTGCAGGTCAACGAATTGCTGGGTCAGCTTGTGTCGCGGATCGAGATAGATCAGCGGCAGGCTGGCCTGGTGGGATTCACGCATGCGCACCGAGCTGGCCAGGTACACCGGCAGCACCGGCAGCCCCTCGCTGATCAGTTCGTCGAGCATCTGTTGCGGCAGGCTGGCCCGAGCCTGGAACTGATTGACCACGATCCCCTCGACCTGCAGGTCCTCGTTGTGGTCTTCCTTCAACTCTTCGATCTCCGCCAGCAGGCCGTACAGCGCCTGGCGCGAGAAGCTGTCGCAGTCAAAGGGAATCAATACCCGATCGGCGGCGATCAACGCCGAAACCGCATAGAAATTCAGGGCCGGCGGGGTGTCGAGATAGATCCGGTCATAGTCCTCGGCCAACTCGTCCAGCAACTTACGCAGCTTGTTGATCTTGTGCTTGGCCTCAAGCTTGGGCTGCAGATCCGCCAACTCGGCGGTGGCGGTCACCACATGCAAGTTGTCGAACGGCGTCTCGTAGATATCCACCTGGTTCTTTTTCGAGAAAGGCCCGGAAGACAGGGTCTGCTTGAAGAAATCGGCAATGCCCATGGGAATGTCATCGCCGGTCAGGCCGGTGAGGTACTGGGTCGAGTTGGCCTGGGCATCCAGGTCCACCAGCAAGGTGCGATACCCCTCGCTGGCGCTGACCGCCGCCAGATTGCAGGCAATACTGGACTTGCCCACACCACCTTTCTGATTGAACACCACACGCCGCATGTCTAAACCTCCGTGTATCAAAGATCACCGAGTGTAGTAGTCCTCACCGCCCCTTAGCTACCTCGGCAACACAAGAGTTTCCCGCCGCCCAACACCCTTGGAACACGCCATGCAAAGCCCTGGCGACCAGGGATTGGGGCGAAAAGGCAACTCGATAGTGGCAAATAGATATCCATGATCACCGCAGATCCGTCTGCTTTTGCGACCAACAGCCCAAGCAGCATTTGCTACAAGCCAGTCGCACCGGGATAATGCGCGCCACTGGCGCCTTTGCGTCATCCAGGTCAATCGCCAATCGAAGCGATACACCGCGTCAAGGAAGCCCGCAGGGGCGGGATGAAATCAAGTGATCAAGTTCAACATCGCTCAATGGCGTGCGTGGGCCCCTGGGCTCGAAAGCGTGGACGCCTGGCAGGCCTGGAGCCGTCAGCCGGCCCTGCCTGAGAGCAGCGATGCCGCTCCCGATGTGTCCTTTCTGCCCGCCATGCAGCGCCGCCGTCTCAGTCGCCTGGCGCGCATGGCCTTCAGCGTTGGCTGGCCCCTGGCCGAAGGCCTCGAGCAATTGCCACTGGTGTTCATTTCCCGGCATGGCGAAACCCCGCGAACCTTCGAGATCCTCAGCGACCTGGCCGCCGAGCAGCCTCTGTCGCCCACCCAGTTCAGCCTCTCGGTGCACAACGCAGTGATTGGCCTGTGGTCGATCATGCGCGGCGAAACCAGTGAAATGACGGCCCTGGCCGCCGCCGGCGACGGCCTGGAACACGGCCTGCTGGAAGCCGCCACCCTGCTGGCGGACGGTGCCCCCCACGTCTTGCTGGTGATCACCGAGGAACAGCCGCCCGAGGCCTATGCCAGCTGGATCGACGACGTACCTTTTCCCTACGCCCTGGGCCTGTTGCTGAGCCCCGGCGACGACTGGCAACTGTCCCTGGACAGCCACGACGGTCAAATCCCCAAGACCCAGTGGCCCCATGCCCTGAACCTGCTGCGAACCCTGCTCGGCTCGCAGACCTTTTGCCAACATGCCTGGATGAATCGTGTATGGACCTGGCAACGCAACCACTGAACGCCAAGGGCCGCAATGCCTACTACTGGCGCCTGCTGGCCACCGGTCTGAGCTTTGCACTGTTCGGAATAGGTGGTTTGTGCCTGCGCCTGGTGATTTTCCCCCTGCTCGCCTGCCTGCCCGGCGACGCCGCCAGCCATAGCCGGCGCGCACGCCAGACCGTCAGTCGGCTGTTCTGGCTGTTCATCCGTTTCATGGCCAAGAGCGGCGTGCTCACCTATGAAGTCCAGGGCGCCCACCTGCTCGGCCGTCCGGGGCAGATGATCATCGCCAATCACCCGTCGCTGATCGACGTGGTGTTCCTGATCGGCCTGGTGCGCGACGCCAACTGCGTGGTGAAGCAAAGCCTCTGGGACAACCCCTTCACCCGCGGCCCGGTGCGCGCCACCCAGTACATCAGCAACGACGGCAGCATGGACATGCTCGACAGCGCCTGCGGGGCGCTGCAGGCAGGTCAGACCCTGATCGTCTTTCCGGAGGGCACCCGCACCCAGCCGGGCGCCGCTCCGGCCTTTCATCGGGGGGCCGCGGCGATTGCCCTGCGAGGTGCGAAGATCATTACCCCGGTGGTGATCAAGGTCAGCCCCACCACCCTGACCAAGGCCGAGCCCTGGTACCGCATTCCGCAACGCCGTGTGCACTTCAGTTTTCACGTCGGTGCCGATATAGACCCACAGACCTTTGCCGCCCAAGGCCCCGCGCCTCAGGCTTCGCGCAAGCTCAATGAGCACTTGCACCACTATTTCATCAAGGAGCTCGCCAGAGATGAGCGATACACACCCGGATCTGATGCTTGAAATCAAACTGCTGATCATCGATGCCCTGGGCCTCGAAGACATCAGCGCCCAGGACATCGGCAACGATCAGACCCTGTTCGGCGAAGGCCTCGGCCTGGACTCGGTGGACGCCCTGGAACTGGGCCTGGCGATCCAGAAGAAGTACGGCATCAAGATCGATGCCGACGCCAAGGACACCCGCAACCACTTCAGTAACGTGGCGAGCCTTGCGGCGTTCGTCACTGCAAAACAGGCAGCTTGAGAACCGACCATGCAAACCCGTGACGACATCTTCAACACCCTGCGCGATGCCCTGGTCGAACTCTTCGAGCTTGAGCCCGACAGCATCAGCCTGGATTCCAACCTGTACCAGGACCTGGAAATCGACAGCATCGACGCCGTCGACCTGATCGACCACATCAAGCGTCAGACCGGCAAGAAAATCGCCGCCGAGGAATTCAAGTCGGTGCGTACCGTCAATGACGTGGTCGAGGCGGTCTACCGTCTGGTCCAGCCGGCCGCATGAGCCGGCTGATCGGCCTGGGCTTGTTGCTGGCCGGCCTGCTTTACCCCTTTGCGGTGTATTTCGGCATGGAGCACTTCGCTCCGTGGCAATTCGGCCTGCTGCTGGGCGGCCTGTGGCTGGCCCGGGCGCTGACCGGCGAACGCCGTCCCGGCAGCCTGTGGATGGCCGGTGCGGCCATCGCCTTCTGCCTGCTGCTGGCGTGGTTCGATCACCCGGCGCTGCTGCGCTGGTACCCGGTGCTGATCAGCAGCTTCATGCTCGGCCTGTTCGGCCTGAGCCTGAAGTACGGTCCGCCGGTGGCGGAGCGCCTGGCCCGCCTCAGCGAGCCGGATCTGCCGGAAAAGGCCATACGTTACACCCGCCAGGTGACCATCGCCTGGAGTGTGTTTTTCCTCTGTAACGGAGTGCTCGCCGCAGCCCTGACCCTCTGGGCGCCGCTGAGCTGGTGGACGTTGTACAACGGCCTGATCGCCTATGGGCTGATGGGTTTGCTGTTTGCCATTGAGTGGCTTTTACGACAACGGGTACGAGGCCGTAGATGAACTGGATTGCCCTTGAGCGGCTATTGCTCAGGACCCAAGCACCGCGGGTGGTCAGCGCCCATTCCGACATCGACCTGGAAGGCGTGCAGACCCGGGCCCTGAGCCTGGCCGCAGCCCTGCACGAGCGCGGCGTACGCCGTCTGGCGCTGCACCTGGAGGACGCCGTTGACCTGGCCGTGGCCCTGCTGGGTGCCTGGCGCGCCGGGGTCAGCGTGTTGCTACCCGCCGACCTGCAGGCCCAGACCCGCCAGCGCTGGGCGGCGGACGTCGACCTGTGGCTGACCGACCAGGACCCGCCCTTGCAGCCACTGCAGGTTGCACCGCTGGAGCCGGCCGAGCTGGACCTGGACGCCTGCCGGCTGAGCCTGTGCACCTCGGGCTCCAGCGGCGAACCCAAGCGCATCGAGAAAAACCTGCGCCAGCTGGCCAACGAGGTCCAGGCCCTGGAACAACTGTGGGGCACAGACCTGGGCCCGGCCTGGATCATCGGCAGCGTCGCCACCCAGCATATCTACGGTTTGCTGTTCCGCGTGCTCTGGCCGCTGTGCGCCGGGCGTCCCTTCGTGCGCCGTCAATTGGCCTTCCCCGAAGACCTGCAACGGGCCAGCCGCGAATGCCCGGCATTCGCCTGGGTGGCCAGCCCCGCCCTGCTCAAGCGCATGGGCGACAACCTCGACTGGCCGGCTCTGAGCCCGGTGCGGCGGGTATTTTCCTCTGGCGGCGCCTTGCCCGCCGAGGCCGCCAGTGGGCTGCAACAACGCTTGCAGCAATGGCCAACGGAGATCCTCGGCAGCTCGGAAACCGGCGGCATTGCCTGGCGCCAGGGGCCCGACCTGTGGCAGCCCTTTGCCGAGGTGCGCCTGAGCCAGGACAGCGACGGCGCGCTGCTGATCGCCTCGCCCTACCTGCCGGCCGGGCATATCGAACACAGCGCCGATGCCGCGCGCATTGCCGCTGACGGCCGCTTCGAACTGCTGGGCCGCCTGGACCGCATCGTCAAGCTGGAAGAAAAACGCATCTCCCTGCCCATGCTGGAACAGGCCCTGGAGCAGCACGAATGGGTCGCGGAAGCACGCCTTGGGGTGATCGAAGACAACCGCGCCTACCTTGGCGCCCTGCTGGTGCTCAGCGAGTCCGGCCTGCATGCCCTGCGCAACCAGGGCCGACGCCACCTGACCCAGGCCCTGCGCCAGCACCTGTCCCGGCACTGCGAAGCCCTGGCCCTGCCACGGCGCTGGCGCCTGCTGCGGCAAATGCCCTTGAACAACCAGGGCAAGCTGCCCCAGGCCGAGGTCCAGGCTCTGCTGCTAGCGCCGCGCCCGCAGGCGCCGGAGGTGCTGCAGCAGGTGCAGGACGAACAAGAGTGGCAACTGCAACTGGCGATTCCGCCGGACCTGGCGTATTTCAGCGGGCACTTTCCCGCCACCCCGGTGCTGCCGGGGGTGGTGCAAGTGGACTGGGCCCTGGCCCTGGGCCAGCAGCTGCTCAATCTGCCGGGCCGCTTCGCCGGCATGGAAGTGCTGAAGTTCCAGCAACTGGTACGCCCCGGCGACCGCATCCAGCTCAATCTGCGCTTCGACGTCCAGCGCCAGAAACTGTATTTCGCCTACCTGAATGACGGCGCCCCCTGCTCCAGCGGGCGGATCATCCTGGAGGCCAGCTGTGGATAACTCTTCCCGCTTCGCGGCTGTAGGAGCTGGCTTGCCAGCGAAGGGGCCCACGCCGACCCACAGCCCCTGCGCCGTCATCCCGGTCTACAACCATGAAACCGCCGTGCCCGCCGTGGTCGACGCGCTCCTGGCCCGGGGCCTGCCCTGCGTACTGGTGGACGACGCCAGCAGCCCGGCCTGCGCGGCAGTGCTGGAGCAGATGGCCCAGCGCGAAAAGGTGTTCCTGATCCGCCTGGCCATCAACCAGGGCAAGGGCGGCGCGGTCATGGCCGGCCTGCGCGAAGCCGTGCAACTGGGCTTCAGTCACGCCCTGCAGGTGGACGCCGACGGCCAGCACGACCTGGCGGATGTGGATAACTTCATCCAACGCTCCCAGGCCCATCCCGAAGCGCTGATCTGCGGTTATCCACAGTACGACGCCAGCGTCCCCAAAGGGCGCCTGTACGCCCGCTACCTGACTCACGTCTGGGTCTGGATCAATAGCCTGTCGCTGCAGATCCCGGATTCCATGTGCGGCTTCCGGGTCTATCCCCTGCCCGCCACTTTGGCCCTGATCGACTCGGTGCAACTGGGGCGACGCATGGACTTCGACCCGGAGATCCTGGTGCGCCTGTCCTGGCGCAACCAGCCCATGCACTGGCTGCCGACCCGGGTGCACTATCCCCAGGACGGCCTGTCGCACTTTCGCCTGTTCCACGACAACGCACTGATTTCCAAGATGCACGCCAAGCTGTTCTTCGGCATGTTGCTGCGCCTGCCGCAGATCCTCTGGCGTCGGTGGCGCCCATGAGCCAGCCACCATCCAACGAGCACTGGGCCGAGCACCAGGAGCGCGGCAGTTTCTGGCTGATGAAGCTCACCGCCTTCGGTGTGCGGGTCCTGGGGCGGCGGCTACTGAGCCCGGTGCTGTACGTCATCGTGTTCTATTTCTTCCTGTTCGGCCGCAGCGCCCGCCGCAGCATCTGGCAATACCAGCAGCGTCTGGCCCAATGGAGCGGACGCGACGCGTTGCGCCCCAGCCACTGGCGGGTGTTCGGCCAGTTCATGGCCTTTGCCGACGCCCTGCTGGACAAGCTCGATGTGTGGAACGGCAAGCTGCGCATCGAACAGATCGAAATCATCGACCCGGCGCAGCTGCGCCATCAGCTGCGCGGCGAACGCGGACAGCTGCTGGTGGGCGCGCACCTGGGCAACCTGGAAGTCTGCCGGGCCTTGGCCGAGCTGGGTGAGCAGGTGACCATGAACGTGCTGGTGCACACCAAGCACGCCGAACGCTTCAACCGCCTGCTGGGCGAGGCCGGCGCCAGCAACCTGCGGCTGATCCAGGTCAGCGAGCTGGACCCGGCGATCATGCTGCAACTGAGCCAGCGCCTGGATCGCGGCGAATGGCTGGCAATTGCCGGCGACCGCGTACCGCTGCACGGCGGGCGCAACGTGCGGGTGGATTTCCTCGGCCATCAGGCCGCTTTCCCCCAGGGCCCCTGGCTGCTGGCCGGGTTGCTCAAGTGCCCGGTCAACCTGCTGCTGTGCCTGAAACAGCAGGGCCGTTATCAGGTGATCCTCGAACCCTTCGCCGAAGCCGTGCAGTGGAAGCGCAATGACCGCCAGCAGGTGATCGCCCAATGGACCGCCCGCTACGCCGAGCGCCTGGGCCAGTACTGCCTGCAGGCACCGCAACAATGGTTCAACTTTTACCCATTCTGGAAGACCGATGACGACCTCGACCCATGAGCCGGTAACCTTCGGCGAACACCCCCTGCGCATCGAAGACGTGCTGGCCCTGGCCAACCGTCAGGCACCGACGCGCCTGCAAGCCGACGCCACATGGCGCCAGCGGATCGCCAAGGGCGCGCAGTTCCTCGACTCCCTGCTGGACAAGGAAGGGGTGATCTACGGCGTGACCACCGGCTACGGCGACTCCTGCGTGGTGGCCGTGCCCCTGCAGCACGTCGAGGCCCTGCCCCGTCATCTGTACACCTTCCATGGCTGCGGCCTGGGCAAGCTGTTGGACGCCCAAGCCACCCGCGCCGTATTGGCCGCACGTCTGCAGTCGCTGTGCCACGGGGTTTCCGGGGTCCGGGTGGAACTGCTGGAACGCCTGCAGGCCTTCCTCGATCAGGACATCCTGCCGCTGATCCCGGAAGAAGGCTCGGTGGGCGCCAGCGGCGACCTGACGCCGCTGTCCTACGTGGCAGCCACCCTGTCCGGCGAACGCGAGGTGATGTTCCGCGGCGAACGCCGTGAGTCCGCCGACGTGCACCGCGAGCTGGGCTGGGAGCCCCTGGTGCTGCGGCCCAAGGAAGCCCTGGCGCTGATGAACGGCACCGCAGTGATGACCGGACTCGCCTGCCTGGCCTTCGCCCGAGCCGACTACCTGCTGCGCCTGGCCACCCGCATCACCGCCCTCAACGTAGTGGCCCTGCAAGGCAACCCGGAGCACTTCGACGAACGCCTGTTCGCCGCCAAGCCACACCCGGGGCAGATGCAAGTCGCTGCGTGGCTGCGCCAGGACCTGGCGATCGACGCACCGACCGCGCCCCTGCACCGCCTGCAGGACCGTTACTCGCTGCGCTGCGCGCCCCATGTTCTCGGGGTGCTGGCCGACAGCCTGAACTGGCTGCGCGGCTTCATCGAAACCGAACTCAACAGCGCCAACGACAACCCGATCATCGACGCCGAAGCCGAGCGCGTGCTGCACGGCGGGCACTTCTATGGCGGGCACATCGCCTTTGCCATGGACAGCCTGAAGAACCTGGTGGCCAACGTCGCCGACCTGCTGGACCGGCAGTTGGCGCTGCTGGTGGACGTGCGCTACAACCACGGCCTGCCGAGCAACCTGTCCGGCGCCAGCGCCGAGCGGGCGATGCTCAACCACGGTTTCAAGGCGGTGCAGATCGGCGCCAGCGCCTGGACCGCCGAAGCCCTGAAGAACACCATGCCGGCCAGCGTGTTCTCGCGCTCCACCGAATGCCACAACCAGGACAAGGTGAGCATGGGCACCATCGCCGCCCGCGACGCGATCCGCGTGCTGGAGCTCACCGAGCAAGTGGCCGCCGCCACCTTGCTCGCCGCCAACCAGGGCGTCTGGCTGCGCAGCCAGGAAGCCGATGCCCGGCCGTTGCCGCCGGCCCTGGATGCCATGCACCGGGAACTGGCGGCGGACTTCGCCCCTGTCATCGAGGACCGCGCCCTGGAGCGCGAACTGCGCCTGTGCCTGCAACGTATCGCCAAGCAACACTGGAGGCTGCATGCGCAGTAAGGGAGTGATCCACGCCGACACCCAGGTCCAGGTGCCGTTCTTCGACGTCGACACCATGCACGTCGTCTGGCACGGGCATTACGTCAAGTACCTGGAAGTCGCCCGCTGCGCCTTGCTGGACAAGCTCGGCCACAACTACAACCAGATGCTCGAATCCGGCTACGCCTGGCCGGTGATCGATCTGCAACTGCGCTACGTGCGCGGCGCAGTGTTCGGCCAGACCTTGAACGTGCGCGCCAGCCTGGTGGAGTGGGAGAACCGTCTGAAGATCAACTACCTGATCACTGACCTGGCCAGTGGCGAGCGCCTGACCCGCGCCAGCTCGGTGCAGGTGGCCGTGGAGATCGCCAGCCGTGAAATGCAGCTGGCCTCGCCCAAGGTCTTCACCGACGCCGTCGCAAGGGCCTTGCCATGAACACAGGAGCGAGCTTGCTCGCGAGGATGGTCTGGCTGGCTACCCAGTGCACGGCGCTGAGCACGGTGGTGCGGCGGTTCGCGAGCAAGCTCGCTCCTACGGTGCTGGTGTTGCTGGTGGTGCCGGGGTTGGCCCAGGCATTCGATCTGCAACAGTTGAGCGATCAGCTGTCGCGGCCGGAGGTGATCCACGGCCGCTTCATCCAGGAAAAACACCTGCGGGCCCTGCCTCAGCCGCTGACCAGCAAGGGCCACTTCGTCCTGGCGAAAAACCACGGCCTGCTGTGGCTGCTGCAAACCCCGTTGCAGCAGGACTACCGCATCACCGCCCAGGGCATTGCCCGGCGCGATGCCGGCGGTTGGCAGATGCTTCCGGGCAAGAGCGCCGGTGCCGAACAGAACCGCCTGTTCCTCGCCGTGCTGCAAGGCGACAGCAGCGGTCTGCAGCGGGACTTCGAACTCAAGCTGCAAGGCAGCGCGCAGAACTGGCAGTTGCAACTGATCCCCCGTTCCCTGCTGCTGAAACAGATCTTCAACCAGATCAACATCGACGGCGGCGAGCTGGTGCAACGCATCGAACTGCTGGAAGCCCAGGGCGACCGTACCTTGCTGATCATGCAAGACAGCAGCAGTGCCCAAGCCTTGAGCGAAGCGGAGCAACATGACTTTGCCGAGTGAACGCTGGCTGCCCCGATCCTTCCTGATCCTGCTGGCCCTGGTGCTGGCCTTGGGCGCCTGGCAATGGCGCCACGGCGCGCCCCTGTCCGCCAACCTGATGGAACTGGTCCCTGGCACCGCCCCGGACGCCCTGGAGCTGCAGGCCGAACAGCGCATGCAGGAACCGCTGAACCGGGAAATCCTGGTGCTGGCGGGACATGCCGAGCGTCAGCAGGCGGTGGACATGGCCCGGCAACTGGCCGAGCAATGGCAGGCCAGCGGGCTGTTCGAGAAGGTCCAGTGGAACCTGCAAGCCGACCTGCCGGCCTTGCGCAAGCAACTGCTGCAAGGGCGCCTGGCCATGCTCTCGGCCCATGACCGCGAGCAGTTGATCAGCCAGCCACAGGCTTTCATCGAGCAGCGAGTGCAAAGCCTCTTCGACCCCTTTACCGGCTTCTCCCTGGTGCCGAGCCAGGATGACTGGCTGGGCCTGACCGGACGCATTCAGAACAGCCAGCCACAACACGGCGCGGTGCAGCTGGATGTCGCCAGTGGTGCCCTGGTGGCCGAGGCCGATGGCCAACATTGGGTCCTCCTGCGGGCCCGTACCAAAGGCAATGCCTTCGACATGCAGTTGCCCTTGCAGGTGGCCGAACTGCTGCGTCACAGCCGCGAACAGGCGAGCCAGAGCGATGTACAACTGCTGGCCGCCAGCGGCTTGCTGTATGCCGCCAACGGCCAGCAGCAGGCCACCCGGGAAATCACCTGGGTCGGCGGGGGCGCGACCCTGGGCATCCTCTTGCTGCTGCTCCTGGCCTTCCGCCGCTGGCGCGCTCTGCTGGCCTTCGTCCCGGTGCTGGTGGGCATGCTGTTCGGCGCCGTGGCCTGCGTCGCCCTGTTCGGGCGCATGCACGTGATGACCCTGGTGCTGGGATCGAGCCTGATCGGCGTGGCCGTCGACTACCCCCTGCATTACCTGTCCAAGAGCTGGAGCCTGAAACCCTGGCGCAGCTGGCCGGCCCTGCGCCTGACCCTGCCGGGGCTGAGCCTGAGCCTGATCACCAGTTGCATCGGCTACCTGGCCCTGGCCTGGACCCCGTTCCCGGCCCTGACCCAGATCGCCGTGTTCTCCGCCGCCGGCCTGCTGGGGGCCTACCTGTCGGCGGTGTGCCTGCTGCCGGCACTGCTCAAGGGCGTCGAGCTGCGTCCGGCGCAATGGCCGCTGCGGGTCGCCGAGGCCCTGCTCGGGGTGCGTGCCGCACTGCTCAAACGCGTGCCGAGCCCGGCGTTGCTGGCCCTGTTGGCGCTGTTCTGCGCCGCTGGTTTGTGGCAGCTCGAGAGCAAGAACGACATCCGCCAATGGGTCGGTGCACCGCCGCAACTGATGCAAGAGGCCCAGGCCATTGCCCGGATCACCGGCTATCAGCCCACCAGCCAGTTCTTCCTGGTGCGCGCGGCCAACCAGCAGCAATTGCTGGAGCGCCTGGGAGCCCTGGACCAGCGCCTGCAACAACTGGTGAACCTGGGCAAGCTCAAGGGCTACCTGTCCCTGGACCAACTGGTGAGCCAACCCGCAGAGCAGCAGCAAGTGCGCGAGGCCCTCAAGCAACTGCCGGGCGTCTGGCAGCCGTTGCTGGAGCTGGGGGTGCCACTGCCGGCCCTGCAAGCGGAGCTCAAACAGCTGCAAGACCTGCCCGTGGCCGACATCGACACCGCGCTCATCGGCCCCCTGGCCGAGCCCTTTCGCCCGCTGTGGCTGGGTAGCAACGCCAGCGGCGTGGCGGCCATGGTCAGCCTGCAAGGCCTGAACGACGCCGCCCTGCTGCGGGTCCAGGCCGACGACCTGCCGGGGGTGCAACTGGTGGATCGCCTGGGTGAGCTGAACCGAGTGTTCGCCGCAACCCAGGTCAGCGCCGCCGAACTCAAGCTGGCGTCCTGCGTGCTGATCGTCCTGCTGCTGATCCTGCCCTTCGGTTTCGGCGGGGCCTTGCGCCTGGTGGCACTGCCGCTGCTGGCAGCCTTGTGCAGCCTGGCCAGCCTCGGCTGGCTGGGCCAGCCGTTGACCCTGTTCAGCCTGTTCGGCCTGCTGCTGGTGACCGCCATCAGCGTCGACTACGCAATCCTCATGCGCGAGCAGATCGGCGGCGCCGCCGTGAGCCTGCTGGGCACCTTGCTGGCGGCCCTGACCACCTGGCTGTCGTTCGGTCTGCTGGCGGTGTCCAGCACTCCGGCAGTGAGCAACTTCGGGCTGGCGGTGAGTCTGGGGCTGGCCTTCAGCTTTATCCTCGCACCCTGGGCCGGCCACACGCCGCATCCGACACCGGCCGCGGAGAACCCGCCATGCTGACCCTGCTGTTCTGGCTGCTGGCCCTGGCCCTGTTCGCCCTGGCCACCCACGTGGGGCGCCACCTGGGCCTGATTCCGATTGTCAGCCAGTTGCTGCTGGCGACCTTCGGCCTGCCGTTGCTGATGCTGCTGTGGATCGAACCCCACTGGCAGCTGGGCGGCGCGCAGCTGGTCTCCCCGCAATGGCTCAAGTCCCTCTACGGCCTGAGCTTCGCCCTGCTGCTGGGGCACATCCTCAGTGACGTGATCGACCTGCGCCTGGACCGTCAGAGCCTGAAGATCGCCGTGCCGAGCTTCTGCATTCCCTTTGCCTGTGGCCTGGCCACGGCCTTCTGGCTGCTGCCGGCGCAACCCTGGATCAGCTCCCTGGCGGTGGGCCTGCTGTTCGCCATTACCGCAATCCCGGTGCTTTACCTGTATCTGCGACACATCCAGTACCCGCCCGCCGCCACCCGGCGCCTGGTGCAGACTGCGATCCTTATCGACCTGACCTGCTGGACCCTGTTCGCCCTGGCCCAGGGCAGCCTGCAGGTGAGCAGCCTGCTACTGCCCCTGGCGGGCGCCTGCCTGCCCCTGGTGCTGCGGGTCCTTGGCCTGCGCCAGCCCCTGCTGCACAGCCTGGGCTTCTTCGGTCTGCTGGTGGTGGCCGAGCACTACAAGCTCAATGCGCTGATTTTCGGCATCGGCTACCTGTTGTGCATGGCCGCCCTCAAGCTGCCGCTGGTGCTGCCGTTAAAGGCTGCCTGGATGAACCGCTTGCAGACCTTTGTCGCCATCCCGCTGATCCTGACTTTCGGCATCGTGCAGATCAACGTGCACAGCGCCATGGACAGCCTCGGCTGGGTGCAACTGGCGGCGCTGCTGTTGCTGCCGATTGCCAGCAAGCTACTGGGCAACTGGCTGGGCCTGAGCTGGGCCGGCGCCTCCTTCGAGGGTGCCAGCCGCTGGCGCGAAAGCCTGCTGCTGAACATTCGCGGCTTGAGCGAGATCGTCTTTCTCAACCTGCTGCTGCAACAACAGTTGATCAGCCCGGCGCTGTACTTCGCGCTGATGCTCATGGGCCTGATCGCCACCCTGCTACCGGCCCTGGCCGGGCTGCACAGAACTCCCCCGGCCGCGCTGAACGTGGCCCCCTTGAACCTGAACATCGCCGAACCGGCAAGGAGCCCCAGTGCCAACAGTTGAAATGCAACGTCGCCAGGTCGTGGTGATCGGTGCCGGCCCCTCGGGGGCCATCGCGGCCGCGCTGCTCAAGCGCCAGGGCCACGACGTGCTGATCGTCGAGCGGCAACATTTCCCGCGTTTCTCCATCGGTGAAAGCCTGCTGTCCCACTGCCTGGATTTCGTCGAGGAAGCCGGCATGCTGGAGGCGGTGCAAGCCGCCGGTTTCCAACTCAAGAACGGCGCGGCCTTCGCCTGGGGCGAGCACTACAGCACCTTCGATTTTGGTGACACCTTCAGCAATGGCAAGCCCACCACTTTCCAGGTGCAGCGGGCCGATTTCGACAAGCTGCTGGCCGATCAGGCCGCCCTGCAAGGGGTCGAGATCCGCTACGGCGAAGAGATTGTCGCGGTGGATGTGGAGCGGCCGTTGCCGCAGCTCGACTGCCGCCGTGAAGACGGCAGCCAGTACCGCATCGAAGCCGATTTCATCCTCGACGCCAGCGGCTACGGCCGGGTCCTGCCACGCCTGCTGGAACTGGAAGCACCGTCGAACTTTCCGGTACGCCGAGCGGTGTTCACCCATGTCGAGGACCGCATCGACTGCGAGCACTTCGACCGCAACAAGATCCTCATCACCACGCACCCGGAGCACCGCGACATCTGGTTCTGGAGCATCCCCTTCAGCAACGGCCGCTGCTCGGTGGGCGTGGTGGCCGCCGACGAACACTTCGCCGGGCGCGATGGCGACCTGGACGCCTGCCTGCGCGGTTTCATCAGCGAAACCCCGAGCCTGGCCAAGGTCCTGGAAAACGCCGAGTGGGACACCCCGGCGCGGACCATCGGCGGCTACTCGGCCAACGTCACCACCCTGCACGGCCCGGGCTTCGCCCTGCTGGGCAATGCCGCGGAGTTCCTCGACCCGGTGTTCTCCTCCGGCGTGACCATTGCCATGCGCTCATCGAGCATGGCGGCCGCGGTGTTGCACCGTCAGCTGCAAGGCCAGAGCGTCGATTGGCACAGCGAGTTCGCCGAACCGCTCAAGCGCGGCGTCGACACTTTCCGCTGCTACGTCGAAGGCTGGTATGCCGGCACTTTCCAGGACGTGATCTACCACCCGGGCAGCTCGCCGGAAATCCGCCGCATGATCAGTTCGATCCTCGCCGGTTACGCCTGGGATGAACGCAACCCCTTCGTCAGCGAGCCCAAGCGCCGGCTCAAGGCCCTGTCGGAAGTCTGCGCGAGGGACGTGGCATGAGCGAGCAATCCACCCAGTACCTGAGCGACAGCTACGTCGAGGAAACCCGCTTCGGCTTCTGGTTCCTGCGCAGCCACACCTGGCAGCACCATGTGTTGCGGGTGGCGATCAATGACCTGCGCTCGCTGTTCGACGGCGAGCTGCCGGCCCACCCGGTGCTGCTGGATGCCGGCTGCGGCCAGGGCAAATCGTTCCAGTACCTGCGCCAGGTATTCACCCCGCAGCGCCTGATCGGCCTCGACGCCGATCCCCACAGCCTCAAGCTCAGCGCCGAGGAAGCCCGGCGCCAGCAATTGCAGGTGGAGCTGATCGGCAGCGACTGCGCGACCCTGGAGCTGGCGGACGCCAGCGTCGACCTGTTGTTCTGCCACCAGACCTTCCATCACCTGGTGGAACAGGAAAAGGCCCTGGCCGAGTTCTATCGCGTGCTCAAGCCCGGGGGCTACCTGCTATTCGCCGAGTCCACCGAGGCCTACATCGACACCTGGGTGATTCGCTGGCTGTTCCGCCATCCGATGCATGTGCAGAAAAGCGCCGTCGAGTATTTAGAGATGATTCGTCGGCAGGGTTTTGAGTTCGGCCCGCAGAACGTGTCTTATCCTTACCTGTGGTGGAGCCGCGCCAAAGACTTCGGCCTGTTGGAGCGCCTGGGCCTGCGCCAGCCGCCGCCGGTGGGTGAGCGCGAGGAAACCCTGGTCAATGTGGTGGCCCGCAAGCCCCTGAATCCCCCTGTCATCGAGGAAGGCCTGCCCGCATGATCCGCGTTCTGCTGCTCGGTTGTGTCCTGTTGCTGAGCGCTTGCGTCAGTCAGGCTCCGCTGCCCGAGCGCACGCCTTCCCTGATGTTGCCGTTGCAGTTGCATGTGCAGCGCCAGGCTGATGGCCAACGCCAGGACTGGCTGCTGGTGATCCAGGCCGAAGGCCCGGACCTGCGCTGGTCGCTGATGGACCCTTTGGGCATTCCCCAGGCCCGTCAGCGCCTGGTGCATGGCCAGTGGCAGGCCGACGGCCTGCTGCCCCCCAACCCGGAGGCCCGGGAGCTGTTCGCGGCCCTGCTGTTCGCCCTCACACCCGAGGCGGAACTGGCCGCCAACTACCCGGGCGCCCACCAGCAAGGCGCCCAACGTACCCTCGGCCCACGCTGGCGGATTGACTATCAACAACTTCTGGATTTCGAGTTGAACCTGCCTCAAGGCCCGCACTACCACATCACCGCACTGAGCACCGAGGCCACGCCATGACGGCCTACCTCAATGCCCTCGGGGTGATCTGCGCCCTGGGCCGCAATCGCCAGGAAGTCGCCCGCAGCCTGTTTGCCGGCGACTGCTCAGGCATGCGCGACGAAAGCCACTGGGTGCCCGAGCGCACCTTGCCGGTGGCGGCAGTGCGCGGTCCACTGGCCTGCATGCCCAGTGGCTTCGAAGCGCAAAACAGCCGCAACAACCAATTGCTGCTGGAGGCCACGCTGCAGATCGAGGACGACATCCGGCAGGCAATCCAACGCTATGGCCGTGGCCGCATCGGGATCGTCCTGGGCACCAGCACCTCGGGCATCGACGAGGCCAGTCGCGGCATTGCCCGTTATCTGCAGGACCGGCAGTTCCCCGCCGACTACGACTACCGTCAGCAGGAGCTCAGCGCCCCGGCGAACTTTCTCGCCGACTGGCTGCAACTGAGCGGCCCGGCCTATGTGATTTCCACCGCCTGCACCTCCAGCGCCAGGGCCCTGATCAGCGCCCGGCGCCTGCTGGACCTGGGCCTGTGCGACGCGGTGCTGTGCGGCGGGGTCGATAGCCTGTGCAAGCTCACCCTGAACGGTTTCACCGCCCTGGAGGCGGTGTCCGCTCAGCGCTGCAACCCGTTTTCCCGCCACCGCGACGGCATCAATATCGGTGAAGCGGCGGTGCTGTTCCTGATGAGCAAGGAACCAGGCCGTGACTCGCCCGTTGCCCTGCTGGGCGGCGGTGCCAGTTCCGATGCCTACCATATTTCCGCCCCGGCCCCCGACGGTCGAGGGGCCTTGCAGGCTATGAACCTGGCCTTGCGCAGTGCCGGCTTGCAGCCACAACAGATCGACTACCTGAACCTGCACGGCACCGCCACCCAGCACAACGACGCCATGGAAAGCCTGGCGGTGGCGCAGCTGTTCCCCGAAGGCGTGCCCTGCTCATCGACCAAGCCCATGAGCGGCCACACCCTGGGGGCCGCCGGGGCCCTGGAAGCGGCGTTCTGCTGGCTCAGCCTCGGCAGCGATAACCCGGGGCAGGCGCTGCCGCCCCATGTCTGGGATGCCCAGGCCGACCCGGCCTTGCCCCCCCTGCGCTGGGTCACCTCCGCCGACCGCCTGGCAACGCATCCATCACGCTGCCTGATGAGCAACTCCTTCGCCTTCGGCGGCAACAACGTCAGCCTGATAATCGGAGACGCCCCATGATTGACTGGCCGCTCGCCGAGTTGCTGCCCCATGCCGGGGACATGATCCTCATCGATCAGGTCCTGGCCTTTGATGAAGAACAGATCCGCACCCGCCTCGAAATCCGCCCCGGCGGCCTGTTCAACCGCCCCGACGGCAGCCTGCCGGCCTGGGTCGGCATCGAACTGATGGCTCAGAGCGTGGCCGCCTACGCCGGTTGCCGCGCCCGCCAGCAGGGCTTGCCGGTGGAGCTGGGCTTTCTTCTGGGCACCCGGAAGTTCGAATGCAACGTCGAACACTTTCCCGTTGGCAGCCTCCTGGAGATCCATGCCCTGCGCTCCCTCGAGGACGACAACGGCATGGGTGTGTTCGAATGCCACCTCAATGGCCCCGGCATTACCGCCAGCGCGCGCCTGAACGTATTCCGTCCCCCTCAGGCCGCCGACTATCTGCATGAAACACCTGCCTCTTCTACAGGAACTCCGTCATGACTGACTCCGTACTGGTCACCGGCTCCAGCCGTGGCATCGGCCGTGCCATCGCCCTGCGTCTGGCCCAGGCCGGTTATGACCTGGTGCTGCATTGCCGCAGCGGCCGCAGCGAAGCCGAAGCCGTCAAGGGCGAAGTCGAGGCCCTGGGCCGCAGCGCCCGCATCCTGCAATTCGACGTTTCTGACCGAGCGGCCTGCAAGGCCGCGCTGGAAGCCGACGTTGAGACTCATGGCGCCTATTACGGCGTGGTGCTCAATGCCGGGCTGACCCGCGACGGCGCCTTCCCGGCCCTCAGCGAAGAGGACTGGGACCAGGTGCTGCGCACCAACCTCGACGGTTTCTACAACGTCCTGCACCCGGTGATGATGCCAATGATCCGCCGTCGCGCCGCGGGGCGCATTGTCTGCATCACCTCGGTCTCGGGGCTGATCGGTAACCGCGGCCAGGTCAATTACAGCGCTTCCAAGGCCGGGTTGATCGGCGCTGCCAAAGCCCTGGCCATCGAGCTGGGCAAGCGCAAGATCACCGTCAACTGCGTGGCCCCGGGCCTGATCGACACCGCCATGCTCGACGAAAACGTGCCGGTGGACGAGCTGATGAAGATGATTCCCGCCCAGCGCATGGGCACCCCGGAAGAGGTGGCCGGCGCGGTGAACTTCCTGATGTCTGCCGAGGCCGCCTACATCACCCGCCAGGTGCTGGCGGTGAACGGGGGCCTGTGCTGATGAAACGCGTGGTCGTCACCGGCATGGCCGGCATCACCTCCCTGGGCAGCGACTGGGCCAGCATCGTCGAGCGCTTTGGCGCCAACCGCAGCGGCATCCGGCGCATGGACGAGTGGGACCGGTTCAGCGAGCTCAATACCCGTCTGGCCGGCCCCATCGATGACTTTCAGGTGCCCAGCCACTGGACCCGCAAGCAACTGCGCAGCATGGGCCGGGTTTCGCGGCTCGCCGTCGGCGCCGCCGAGCAGGCCCTGGCCGACGCCGGACTGCTGGGCGACCCGTCGATCAAGGACGGGCGCATGGGCGTGGCCTGTGGCTCTTCCACCGGCAGCACCGACGAGATCAAGGCCTTCGGCAACATGCTGCTGAACTCGGTGGCCGAGGGGCTCAACGCCAACTCCTACGTGCGCATGATGCCCCACACCACCGCCGCCAATATCAGCATCTTCTTCGGCCTCACCGGACGCCTGATCCCCACCTCCAGCGCCTGCACCAGTGGCAGCCAGGGTATCGGCTACGCCTATGAAGCGATCAAGTTCGGGCGCCTGCCGCTGATGCTTGCCGGCGGCGCTGAAGAGCTGTGTCCCACCGAGGCCATGGTGTTCGACGCGCTCTATGCCACCAGCCTGAAAAACGATGCCCCCCACACCAGCCCGCGCCCCTATGACATCGATCGCGATGGCCTGGTGATCGGCGAAGGCGGCGGCATGCTGGTGCTCGAAGAGTTGGAACATGCCCTGGCCCGTGGCGCCCGCATTCACGCGGAAATCGTCGGTTTCGGCAGCAACGCCGACGGCCAGCACACCACTCGTCCCGAGCAGAGCACCATGCGCCGGGCCATGGAGCTGGCGCTGGAGGATGCGGCCCTGTTCCCGGCGGCCATCGGCTACGTCAACGGCCATGGCACTGCCACCGAACAGGGCGATATCGCCGAGACCCAGGCCACCAGCAGTCTGTTCGGCAATCGCATGCCCATCAGTTCGCAGAAGAGCTTTCTCGGCCACACCCTGGGTGCCTGCGGCGCGCTGGAGTCCTGGTTCAGCATCGAGATGCTCAACCGTGACCAGTATGTGCATACCTGCAACCTGGATCAGGTCGACCCGCGCTGCGGCGAACTGGACTACCTGCAGGGCGGTTTCCGGGCCATGAGCCACGAATACGTGATGAACAACAACTTTGCCTTTGGCGGCGTCAACACCTCGTTGATCTTCCGCCGCTGGTCCTGATGCCTCACCTCACTGGAGAAATGGAATGTCTTCCCTGTTTCGCGCCACCCTCATCGTCCTCGCCCTGCTGAGCGTCACCGCCTGCACCAGCAAGCGCATGTACACCCCCAACCGAGTAATCCCGGCCACCATCCAGGCCGACCAGGAGCAGGTCAAACAAGCGATCCTGAAGAATCTGGTGGCCCGCAAGTGGACGGTGCAGCGCATCAGCCCGGAGCTGATCCAGGCCGAGATCACCGTGCGTGAACAGTTCCACGCCGAGATCGATATCCAGTACTCCGCCAGCTTCTACAAGATCGTCTACCGCGACAGCCGCGACCTGGATTACAAGGACGGCAAGATCCACAAGAACTACATCCGCTGGGTGCGCCTGCTGGACAAGGGCATCCTGCGCGAACTGCGGGACAACCAGAACGAGCGGACCGCGCAACAGCTGTCCGACGCGGCGGCCAAAAGCTTCCCGGCCGCGCAATGAGCCCCTCCCTGTGACCCCGGTCACAGGGCTGCTTCACCCCCTTTAATGTCATGGAGAATGCGATGCGTTTGAAGACACTGGCGGCCACCGCCACCCTGCTGCTGTGCACCCTGCCCGGCATCAGCCAGGCCCGCGATACCGCCCTGTACCTGCCCTTCGACAAGGTGGTGGCCGAGGCCATCAGCACCGGCAAGATCGATGGCAGCGTGAAGTTCTACCTGGCGGGCAACAAGCCGGCCGGCAAGGTCAGCGTGCTGAGCCCGGGCGCCGTGACCAACAAGAAGACCAATGCCTTCGGCAAGGCCGACCAGGTGGCCTGCGAGTGGGCCTTGCAGTCGGCGCTGATCACCCTGCATGAAGCGGCGAAGAAGGTCGGCGCCAATGCCGTGACCGACATCGCCAGCTTCTACAAGAGCCGTGAACGCAAGGACGCCACCACCTATGAGTGCCATGCTGGCGCCATCATGGCTGGCGTCGCGCTGCGCGGGGATCTGTCCAAGGTCCAGTGAGCTGCGGCTGAAAACCAAAAGGGCGCCTGGCAGGCTGTGTGAAAACTACTGCGTTTTCACCTAGCCTGCTGGGGCGCCCTTTGCGTTTCCGGGATTTTTTCAGGAGCCCGGCCAGCGCCGTCTACACTCGCAACAGCAGGCCGGGCCAACGCCGCCTGCGGGAGCCAAGCGCTGCGATCGGACCTCGGCCGGCGTGACAGTGGCTCTTCTTTCACGTCCGTCAAGGAGCCGACCATGCAAGTGAAAGCGCTGATTGCCCTGGCCCTGCTAGCGGTCCTGAGCCCCACCAGCCAGGCCACCAACCTGATGTACATGCCCTTCGAAAAAGTCGTGGCCGACGCCGAGCGCGCCGGGCGCCTGGATGGCAGCGTGAGCTTCCACCTGGCCGGCAACCCGCTGCCACCAGTGCTCCGGGTACGGCTCACCGAAGTGACCACCAACAAGAAGACCAATGCCTTCAACAAGAGCGATATCGCCGCCTGCGAGTGGGCTTTGCAATCGGCGCTGATCACCCTGCAAGCCGCAGCCAAGCGAGTTGGCGCCAACGCGGTGACCAACATCGTCAGCTACTACAAACACCACGTACGCAAGGACCTCAACACCTACGAATGCCACGCCGGGGTGCTGATGGCGGGAGTCGCCCTGCGCGGCGACCTGGTGTTCCTGCAGACCCCGGTGCGTCCCAACAGCCCCTCAGGGCGTGGCCCCGGTCTTGCGCGTCAGTAGCTCGACAAAGGCCTTGGCCATGGGCGAACACTGGTCCTTGCGCTGTACCAGCCACACCGCCGACATGGCCTCTGGGTCCAGCAGCCGGCGATAGACCACGCCATCGATGCGCATGCGCTGGTAGGACGCCGGCAGTACCGAGACCCCAAGACCCGCGGCCACGAGACCGATAATGGTCATGGCTTCCGCCGCCTCCTGGGCGAAATGCGGGGTGAAACCGGCATCCCGGGACAGGCTCAGCAACTGGGCATACAGGCCGCTGCCATAACTGCGGGGGAAGAACACAAAAGGCTCCTGGGCCAGCGCCGCCAGGTACAGGCCTTCTTCACTGCCGCTGGCCAGCGGATGCTTGGAACTGAGCACCGCCACCAGCGGCTCGCGCAGCAGCTCCACCACCGACAGGGAGTCCGGCAAGGGCAAGGGCCGCATGATGCCCACCTGGATCGTCTGGTCCACCAAGGCTTCAGCCACCTGGGTGCTGCTCATTTCCTTGAGCTTGAGGTGCACGGCTGCAAAGCGCTGGCGAAAGGCAAAGATCGCCTGGGGAATGGTCGAATTGAACGGCGCCGACGAGGTGAAGCCGATCTTCAACTCCCCCAGCTCACCCAACTGCGCACGCCGCGCCACGTCTGCCGCCTTGTCCACTTGGGCCAGCACCAGGCGCGCCTCTTCGAGGAACAGACGCCCAGCCTCGCTGAGCTCGACCCGACGATTGGTACGCTCGAACAGCCGGGCGCCCACCTCCTGCTCCAGGGCCTGGATCTGCTGGCTCAGAGGCGGCTGGGAGATACCCAGAGCCTGGGCCGCACGGCCGAAGTGCAGCTCTTCGGCGACGGCGATGAAGTAGCGCAAATGACGCAATTCCATGGGCAATTCCAATGAGTCGTTAAAGCTATCAAACAGGTCGAACAATATATTGGAAATGATCATTAGCCAGCTATATGCTTTTTTCCATTGCCTGACCGGCTGTGCTCTCCCCGAGGTCCCCGTGAAAACCGCTGTTGCCCCCCTTGCCCACACCCTTCCCTCTACGCCCCTGGACGAAGTGGTCGCCCAACTCAACGAGGTCTATATCGAGAAAGGCACACCGATGTTCATGCGCACGGTGCTGGCGCTGTTCTCCGGGGGCTTTGCCACCTTCGCCCTGCTGTACTGCGTGCAACCGATGATGCCGTTGCTGTCCCGGGATTTTTCCATCAATGCGGCGCAAAGCAGCCTGATCCTCTCGGTGTCGACAGGCATGCTGGCCATCGGTCTGCTGATCACCGGGCCCATTTCCGATCGCATCGGCCGCAAGCCGGTGATGGTCGCAGCATTGCTCGCCGCCGCCCTGTGCACCATCGCCAGCGCACTGATGCCCAGCTGGCAGGGAGTGCTGGTGATGCGGGCGCTGGTGGGGCTGTCCCTGAGCGGGCTGGCGGCAGTGGCCATGACCTACCTCAGCGAAGAGATTCACCCCCAGCACATCGGCCTGGCCATGGGCCTGTACATCGGCGGCAATGCCATTGGCGGCATGAGCGGGCGACTGATTACCGGCGTGCTGATCGACTTTGTCAGCTGGCACACGGCGATGCTGGTGATCGGCGGCCTGGCATTGATCGCCGCCGCGGTGTTCTGGCGCATCCTTCCCGAGTCACGCAACTTCCGCCCCCGCTCGCTGCACCCACGCAGCCTGCTGGACGGCTTTACCATGCACTTTCGCGATGCCGGCCTGCCCTGGCTGTTCCTCGAAGGTTTCCTGCTGATGGGGGCCTTCGTCACCCTGTTCAACTACATCGGCTACCGCCTGCTGGCCGAGCCCTATCACCTGAGCCAGGCCTGGGTCGGGATGCTCTCGGTGGTCTACCTCTCGGGGATCTACAGCTCGGCGAAGATCGGCGCCCTGGCGGATCAACTGGGCCGACGCCGAGTGCTGTGGGGCACCATCGTACTGATGCTGGCGGGGATCGCCCTGACCCTGCTGACCCCGCTGTCCCTGGTGCTGATCGGCATGCTGCTGTTCACCTTCGGCTTCTTTGGTGCCCACTCGGTGGCCAGCAGTTGGATCGGCCGCCGGGCCACCAAGGCCAAGGGCCAGGCCTCATCGCTGTACCTGTTCAGCTACTACGCGGGTTCGAGCATTGCCGGAACCGCTGGTGGCGTGTTCTGGCACCTGGCGGGCTGGAACGGCATCGGCCTGTTTATCGGCGCCTTGCTGATTGGAGCCCTGCTGATCGCCATGAAGCTGGCCAAACTGCCCCCTCTATAGGAACGGGCTTGTGCCAGGAGCTGGCTTGCCGGCGAAGGCGGCCAGCAGATAGGTGCAAGTCTCGAGGGCCCATTCGCCAGCAAGCTGGCTCCTACAAAAAAGTGTCCGCCAATGAAAACGCCCGGCAGGTGCCGGGCGTTTTTCATGGGGTGGCGCTTATGCGTGGTACTGCGCCGACAACTCGTGCACCGCTTCCAGGAAGGCTCCGGCGTGCTCCGGCTTCACTTCCGGGGTAATGCCATGGCCCAGGTTGAACACGTGGCCGCTGCCGGTGCCGTAGCTGGCGAGGATGCGCGCGACTTCGCTGCGGATCGCCTGCGGATTGGCGTAAAGCACGGTGGGGTCCATGTTGCCTTGCAGGGAAACCTTGCTGCCGACACGGCGACGGGCTTCGCCGATGTCACAGGTCCAGTCCAGGCCCAGGGCATCGGCACCGGCGTCAGCGATGCTTTCCAGCCACAGGCCGCCGCCCTTGGTGAACAGGATCACCGGAACCTTGCGCCCGTCGTGCTCGCGGATCAGCCCGTTGACGATCTTGCGCATGTAGGCCAGGGAGAATTCCTGATAGGCCGCCGCCGAGAGGCTGCCGCCCCAGCTGTCGAAAATCTGCACCGCCTGCGCACCGGCCAGAATCTGTCCGTTGAGGTAGGAGGTCACCGACTGTGCCAGCTTGTCCAGCAGCAGGTGCATGGCTTGCGGGTTGTCGTAGAGCATGGCCTTGGACTTGCGGAAGTCTTTCGACGAACCGCCTTCAACCATGTAGGTGGCCAGGGTCCAGGGGCTGCCGGCAAAACCGATCAACGGCACCCGGCCATTGAGTTCGCGACGAATGGTGCTGACCGCATCCATCACATAGCCCAGGTCCTTTTGCGGATCGGGGATCGGCAGGGCTTCGATGTCGGCCAGGGTGCTGACCACTTTCTTGAAGCGCGGGCCTTCGCCGGTTTCAAAGTACAGGCCTTGGCCCATGGCATCGGGGATGGTGAGGATGTCGGAAAAGAGGATGGCCGCATCCAGCTGTGGATAGCGGTCCAGAGGCTGCAGAGTGACTTCGCAAGCGAACTCCGGGTTCATGCACAGGCTCATGAAGTCACCGGCGTTGGCGCGGCTGGCACGGTATTCAGGCAAGTAGCGCCCAGCCTGACGCATCATCCACACCGGGGTGACGTCTACGGGTTGCTTGAGCAGGGCACGAAGGAAACGGTCGTTCTTCAGGGCAGTCATGTCGGCATCCGGAAAAAAAGTGGGGGCATTTTCTCAGAGCGCGACACAAAAGGCACGGCAAGAGCCGTTTCTTTATGTCTATGGGGTCAATTTGTCACGGGGACGGGCACGGCCCCCGTAGGAGCCAGCTTGCTGGCGAAGCGATCGACGCGGTGCATCAACAGCACCGCGTTATCGTTGTTCGCCGGCCAGCCGGCTCCTGCAAGGTGGGTCAGACGCCCAGGTAGTCGAGGATGCCTTCGGCGGCGTTACGCCCTTCGAAGATCGCCGTCACCACGAGATCAGAACCGCGCACCATGTCGCCACCGGCAAAGATTTTCGGATTGCTGGTCTGGTGCTTGAACTTGCCCTGTTCCGGGGCCACGACGCGGCCCTGGCTGTCGGTCTGGATGTCGAACTGCTCGAACCACGGCGCCGGGCTTGGGCGGAAGCCGAAGGCGATGACCACGGCGTCGGCCGGGATGATCTCTTCGGAGCCCGGGATCGGCTCGGGGCTGCGGCGGCCACGGGCGTCCGGCGCGCCGAGACGGGTCTCGACCACCTTCACGCCTTCGACCTTGTCTTCACCGACAATGGCAATCGGCTGGCGGTTGTAGAGGAACTTCACGCCTTCTTCCTTGGCGTTCTTCACCTCTTTGCGCGAACCGGGCATGTTGGCTTCGTCACGACGATAGGCGCAGGTCACCGACTTGGCGCCCTGACGGATCGAGGTGCGGTTGCAGTCCATCGCGGTGTCGCCACCGCCCAGCACCACGACCTTCTTGCCTTTCATGTCGACGAAGTCTTCCGGCGACTTTTCAAAGCCCAGGTTGCGGTTGACGTTGGCGATCAGGAAGTCCAGCGCGTCATACACGCCCGGCAGATCCTCACCGGCAAAGCCGCCCTTCATGTAGGTGTAGGTGCCCATGCCCATGAACACCGCATCGTATTCGGCGAGCAGCTGCTCCATGGTCACGTCCTTGCCCACCTCGGTGTTGAGGCGGAACTCGATGCCCATGCCGCTGAAGACTTCGCGGCGATTGCTCAGCACGGTCTTTTCCAGCTTGAACTCGGGAATACCGAAGGTCAGCAGACCGCCGATTTCCGGGTTCTTGTCGAACACCACCGGGGTCACGCCGCCACGCACCAGCACGTCGGCACAGCCCAGGCCTGCCGGGCCCGCACCGATGATCGCTACGCGCTTGCCGGTGGGCTTGACCTTGGACATGTCCGGACGCCAGCCCATGGCGAAGGCGGTGTCGGTGATGTACTTCTCCACCGAACCGATGGTCACCGCGCCAAAGCCGTCGTTGAGGGTGCAGGCACCCTCGCACAGACGATCCTGCGGGCAGACCCGGCCGCAGACTTCCGGCAGGGTGTTGGTCTGGTGTGACAGCTCGGCGGCGGCGAGGATGTTGCCCTCGGCCACCAGCTTGAGCCAGTTGGGAATGAAGTTGTGCACCGGGCACTTCCATTCGCAGTACGGGTTACCGCAACCCAGGCAGCGGTGGGCCTGGTCGGCCGACTGCTGGGGTTTGAAGGGTTCGTAGATCTCCACGAACTCTTTCTTGCGTTGACGCAACAGTTTCTTCTTCGGGTCTTTACGCCCGACCTCGATGAACTGGAAGTCGTTATTGAGACGTTCGGCCATGTTCAGGAACCTCTTTACGACAGCCTCAAGCGACGAGCTTCAAGCTGCAAGACAATCACATTAAGTCGGCACACCGCGCACGAGCTTCAAGCTTGCCGCTTGAGGCTCGTAGCCTGCAGCTGCGTTACTGCGGATTCGCGCGAGTACTGGAGAGCAGAGACTTCAAGCTCGCCGCCTTGGGCTTGACCAGCCAGAAGCGACGCAAGTAGTCGTCGAGGTTCTCAGCGAGGTTACGACCCCATTCGCTGTCGGTTTCCTCGACATACTCGTTCAGCACGCGCTGCAGGTGGCTGCGATAGGCTTCCATCGCTTCGCCGCTGATCCGCTGGATTTCCACCAGTTCGTGGTTGACCCGGTCAACGAAGGTGTTGTCCTGGTCGAGCACGTAGGCGAAACCGCCGGTCATGCCTGAGCCGAAGTTGTAACCGGTCTTGCCCAGGACGCAGACGAAACCACCGGTCATGTACTCGCAGCAGTGATCGCCAGTGCCTTCCACCACCGTGTGGGCACCGGAGTTACGCACGGCAAATCGCTCGCCCGCGGTGCCGGCGGCGAACAGCTTGCCGCCGGTGGCGCCGTACAGGCAGGTGTTGCCGATAATGGCGCTGTCCTGAGTCTTGTAGACGCTGCCCTTGGGCGGAACGATGACCAGCTTACCGCCGGTCATGCCCTTGCCCACGTAGTCGTTGGCATCGCCTTCCAGGTAGAGGTTCAGGCCACCGGCGTTCCACACGCCGAAGCTCTGCCCCGCAGTGCCCTTGAAGCGGAAAGTGATCGGCGCCTGGGCCATGCCCTGGTTGCCGTGGAGCTTGGCGATTTCACCGGAGATCCGCGCACCGATGGAACGGTCGCAGTTGCAGATATCCAGGGCGAAGTCGGCACCGCTCTTGTCGTTGATCGCCGAACGCGCCATCTCGACCATTTTCTCGGCCAGCAGGCCCTTGTCGAACGGTGGGTTGCGGTCCACCTGGCAGAACTGCGGTTTGTCCGTCGGGATGTGGTCGCTGCCCAGCAACGGGGTCAGGTCCAGGTGGTGCTGCTTGGCGGTCTGGCCTTCGAGGATTTCCAGCAGATCGGTACGACCGATCAGTTGTTCCAGGGAGCGCACGCCGAGCTTGGCCAGCCACTCACGGGTTTCCTCGGCGACGTAGGTGAAGAAATTCACCACCATGTCGACGGTGCCGATGTAGTGATCCTTGCGCAGCTTCTCGTTCTGGGTGGCCACGCCGGTGGCGCAGTTGTTCAGGTGGCAGATACGCAGGTATTTGCAGCCCAGGGCAATCATCGGCGCGGTGCCGAAGCCGAAGCTTTCGGCGCCGAGGATGGCGGCCTTGATCACGTCGAGGCCGGTTTTCAGGCCGCCGTCGGTCTGTACCCGGACCTTGCCGCGCAGGTCGTTGCCACGCAGGGTCTGGTGGGTTTCCGCCAGGCCCAGTTCCCACGGTGCACCGGCGTACTTGATCGAGGTCAGCGGCGAAGCGCCAGTGCCGCCGTCGTAGCCGGAGATGGTGATCAGGTCGGCATAGGCTTTGGCCACACCGGCAGCGATGGTGCCAACGCCGGCTTCCGCCACCAGCTTCACCGAGACCAGGGCCTGAGGGTTGACCTGCTTGAGGTCGAAGATCAGCTGCGACAAGTCTTCAATCGAGTAGATGTCGTGGTGCGGCGGTGGCGAGATCAGGGTCACGCCGGGGACTGCGTAGCGCAGCTTGGCGATCAGGCCGTTGACCTTGCCACCGGGCAGCTGGCCGCCTTCGCCGGGCTTGGCGCCCTGAGCGACTTTGATCTGCAGCACTTCGGCGTTGACCAGGTACTCCGGGGTCACGCCGAAGCGGCCAGTGGCCACTTGCTTGATCTTGGAGCTCTTGATAGTGCCGTAGCGCGCTGGGTCTTCACCGCCTTCACCGGAGTTGGAACGCGCGCCGAGGCGGTTCATCGCTTCGGCCAGGGCTTCGTGGGCCTCCGGCGACAGGGCTCCCAGGGAGATACCCGCGGAGTCGAAGCGCTTGAGGATCGATTCCAGGGGCTCGACTTGGCTGATGTCCATCGGCGTGTCCAGGGTCTTCACCTGGAACAGGTCGCGGATCATCGACACCGGACGGTTGTCCACCAGCGCGGTGTATTCCTTGAACTTGGCGTAGTCGCCCTGCTGCACGGCGGCTTGCAGGGTGTTGACCACGTCCGGGTTGTAGGCGTGGTATTCGCCACCGTGGACGAACTTCAGCAGACCGCCTTGCTGGATCGGCTTGCGCGGGCTCCAGGCTTCGGTCGCCAGGGCTTTCTGTTCGGCTTCGATGTCGACGAAACGTGCGCCCTTGATCCGGCTCGGCACGCCACGGAAGCTCAGGTTGCAAACTTCCTCGGACAAGCCGATGGCTTCGAACAGCTGCGCGCCACGGTAGGAGGCGATGGTGGAGATGCCCATCTTCGACAGGATCTTCAACAGGCCCTTGGTGATGCCCTTGCGGTAGTTCTTGAACACCTCGTAGAGGTCGCCCAGCACTTCACCGGTACGGATCAGGTCGCCCAGCACTTCGTAGGCCAGGAACGGATAGACCGCCGAGGCGCCGAAACCGATCAGCACCGCGAAGTGGTGCGGATCGCGGGCAGTGGCGGTTTCCACCAGGATGTTGGAGTCGCAGCGCAGGCCTTTTTCGGTCAGGCGGTGGTGCACCGCCCCCGTGGCCAGGGAAGCGTGGATCGGCAGCTTGCCCGGCGCGATATGGCGGTCGCTGAGGACGATCTGGGTGCGGCCGGCGCGCGCAGCTTCTTCAGCCTGGTCAGCGACGTTGCGGATCGCCGCTTCCAGACCGACGCTCTCGTCGTAGTTGAGGTCGATGACCTGGCGCTCGAAGCCCGGGCGATCGAGGTTCATCAGCGAACGCCACTTGGCCGGGGAGATCACCGGCGAGCTGAGGATCACCCGCGAAGCATGCTCAGGCGATTCCTGGAAGATGTTGCGCTCGGCACCGAGGCAGATCTCCAGGGACATGACGATGGCTTCGCGCAGCGGGTCGATCGGCGGGTTGGTGACCTGGGCGAACTGCTGGCGGAAATAGTCGTAAGGGGTACGCACGCGCTGGGACAGCACCGCCATCGGTGTGTCGTCGCCCATGGAGCCCACGGCTTCGTAGCCCTGCTCGCCCAGCGGACGCAGCACCTGGTCACGCTCCTCGAAGGTGACCTGGTACATCTTCATGTACTGCTTGAGCTGGTCGACGTCGTAGAAGGCCGAACCGTGGTCGTTGTCTTCCATGGTGGCCTGGATGCGCAGGGCGTTCTTGCGCAGCCATTGCTTGTACGGATGACGGGACTTGAGACGGTTGTCGATGGCGTCGGTGTCGAGGATCTGCCCGGTTTCGGTGTCCACGGCAAAGATCTGACCCGGGCCGACCCGGCCCTTGGCGATCACGTCCTCGGGCTGGTAGTTCCACACGCCGATTTCCGAAGCCAGAGTGATGAAGCCGTTCTGGGTGGTGACCCAACGGGCCGGACGCAGGCCGTTGCGGTCCAGCAGGCAGACGGCATAGCGGCCGTCGGTCATGACCACGCCGGCCGGGCCGTCCCACGGTTCCATGTGCATCGAGTTGTATTCGTAGAACGCGCGCAGGTCGGCGTCCATGGTCTCGACGTTCTGCCACGCGGGCGGAATGATCATGCGCACGCCGCGGAACAGGTCGATGCCGCCGGTGACCATCAGCTCCAGCATGTTGTCCATGCTCGAGGAGTCGGAACCCACGCGGTTGACCAGCGGGCCGAGTTCTTCCAGGTCCGGGATCAGGTCGTTGGCGAACTTGGTGCGCCGGGCCACGGCCCAGTTGCGGTTGCCGGTAATGGTGTTGATTTCGCCGTTGTGGGCGAGGAAGCGGAATGGCTGGGCCAGCGGCCATTTCGGCAAGGTGTTGGTGGAGAAGCGCTGGTGGAACACGCAGATCGCGGTTTGCAGGCGCTCGTCACCCAGGTCCGGATAGAAGGCGGCGAGGTCCGCCGGCATCATCAGGCCTTTATAGATGATGGTCTTGTGGGAAAAGCTGCAGATGTAGTGGTCGGTGTCGGCGGCGTTGGCTACCGAGGAGCGACGACGGGAGCTGAACAGCTTGATGGCGAAGTCCTGGTCGCTCAGACCCTGGCCGCCGATGAACACTTGTTCGATCTGTGGCAGGCGCTCCAGGGCCAGACGCCCGAGCACACTGGTATCGATCGGTACTTTGCGCCAGCCCACCAGTTGCAGGCCGGCGGCCAGGATCTCGCGATTCATGTTTTCGCGAGCGGCCTCGGCTTTCACCGGGTCCTGGTTGAAGAACACCATGCCCACTGCATATTGCTTGGGCAGATCGACGCCGAAATGCTCCGTGGCGACTGCGCGCAGGAACAGGTCGGGCTTTTGCATCAGCAGACCGCAACCGTCGCCGGTCTTGCCGTCCGCGTTGATCCCACCGCGGTGGGTCATGCAGGTCAGGGCCTCAATGGCCGTTTTCAACAGGGTATGACTGGGTTCGCCCTGCATATGGGCTATCAGGCCGAAACCACAGTTATCCTTAAATTCATCTGGTTGGTACAGACCTGCTTTCATAGACACTTTCTCACCAGGCTGCCTCTTATCGAGACAAATTTCTTTTCAATTCAACCACTTGCCATCCGCGCCGAACGTACGCCAGCTTTGCGGGGGCAAAAGGGAGGTCATTGTACACACCGACACAAAGCCCCACAAATTTAGCGACGATCTGTCGTAAATTCATGTCGCATTTATGAACGTTTTAAAGCGATATGCTGTGCTAGTCAAAAAGTTTTGTTTTTGACTGCCGCGACTCAAAAACTACTGTGACGCAGACACCACAAGGCACGCGGCCTGTAAGGCAGCATGCCGATGCGGAAATTTGAGGTTGCCGGGAGAGGCGGCCTGGGTAAGGCCGCCGAATCTTCAGCGAGTTGTTGCCAGTTCTTGTTGAACGCTAGCGACAGTGCGAGGCCAAGGTTTACCAGCCTGAACCTTCGCTGGCAAGGATTTGATGGCGCTGACCGCTGCATCGCGGCTGGAGAAGTTGCCGTAGGTGATCACATACAGCGGCTTGCCGTTGAGGACTTTCTTGAAGTAGCGGTATTCGCCGCCCTGTTCCTTGACGAAATTCTGTGCGGTGGCTTCCGAGCTGGTGCCGAGGATCTGCACCACGTAGTTGCCTGGCGCCTGACCGGCGTACCAGCTGCCACCGGCAGCCTTGGCTACAGTGACCGGCTTTTCTGCCGGCTTGGCGGCTGGAGCAGGCTTGGCAGCGACCGGTTTCTCTGCCGGCTTAGGCGCAGGCGTCGGCTTGGCAGTGGCGACCTGGGTCGGAGCCGGAGTCGGACGTGCCGCCGGAGTCGGTGCAGGGCCGGCCACTGCACCAGCAGGTGGCGCGGTGGTGGTCACGGTTGGCGGAACGGCGCTGGAGCCTTCCACAGGAACCCCATCGTCGCCCTCAGCGATACCGCCTGCGGCTTCAGCCAGAGGACCGCGCATGACCGGTTGCGACTGGCCGACCAACGGCAGCGGCATCGGCTGAGACGAACCGGCAAATTCCACCGATGGATTGCCATTGGCATTCGGTGTCGGCGTCTGCCCCAGTGGCAGTTGCGCTTGCTCGCTGGCCGGAGCCCCGGTGGTTGGCGCCTTACTGCGACCCGGCATCAACCAGGCTGCAGCCACGGCCACAACCACTACAGCGGAAATGGCCAATACGTGTTTCTTCGGCATGTTGAACCCCATACTTGGACGCTTGACCGCAGAGCGGCTGGCGATCATGGCTTCGATCATTGCATCCCTGGCGACCTGGTTGATGTTGCCCGGCCAGCCATCGGAGCTTTCGTGAATATCACTGATCTGATCTGCGGAGAAAAGTTCGATGCCCTGACCCGCGCCTTCGAGGCGTTGGGCCAGATATTCACGGGTTTCCTCTTCGGCGTAAGGCTGCAACTCGATAACGTGGAAGCGTTCTTCCTCGGTGTTCAACTGATCCAGGGCCGCAATCAACGACGACTCGCCGAACAGGAATACGTGAGGGCGGCCTTCCGGAGCGCCCGCCGCCAGGGCCAGCAGGGCCTCAAGCGCAGACTCGTCAAGCTGCTCGGCATCATCCACCAGCAGGTAGACTTCCTGGCCGGTCAGGGCCAGTTGCACCACTTGGGCGAGGATTGCGCCGATCTCGGCCTGGGCCACATTCAGGGCCTGGGCTACCTGGCGCAACACCCCGGCAGCATCGCCGGCGCCACGGGCGGAAACCACCACGCTTTGCACTGATTGCTTGTTGGTACTGGCGACCAATGCCTGACGCAACAGTGTCTTGCCACTGCCCTGAGGGCCGGTGACCACCAGCAGCAGCTGGCTGTAACGCGCCAGGTGATGCAACTGCCCCAGCACAGGCTTGCGTTGGGCAGGAAAGAATTTGAAGCCAGGGACCCGGGGAGCGAAAGGATCATGGCTCAACTGGTAATGGCCGAGGAAAGCCTCGTCGGCGTGCAAACTAGTCATCGGGATCTTATTAACCTTTAAGCTGAGCCAGGGCGCGGTAATCCGCTCCCAGCGTGGCCTGTAAAACCTCTTTCGGATAATCGTCGGTCACTACGGCTTCGCCCATGCGGCGCAACAGCACCAGACGCAAACGACCGTCGATCACTTTCTTGTCAATTGCCATATGCTCGAGGAAGTCCGCTTCGGTCATCTCTTCAGGCGGGATGACCGGCAAGCCCGCACGCTGGAACAGGCGAATACCGCGGTCACGCTCCTGACTGGTGATCCAGCCCAGGCGCGCGGACATTTCCAGGGCCATTACGGTGCCAGCAGCCACCGCTTCACCATGCAGCCAGACACCGTAGCCCATATGAGTCTCGATGGCATGGCCGAAGGTATGACCCAGGTTGAGGGTGGCGCGCACCCCCGATTCACGCTCGTCGGCACCGACCACCGCAGCCTTGGCCGCGCAGGAGCGTTCGATGGCATAGGTCAGCGCCTGCTGGTCCAGGGCCCGCAGGCGATCGACATTCTCTTCCAGCCAGGTCAGGAACGGCTCATCGCAGATCAGGCCGTACTTGATCACTTCCGCCAGGCCTGCCGACAATTCGCGGTTCGGCAGGGTATTGAGGCTGGCGGTATCGATCAGCACCACGTTCGGCTGATAGAAGGCGCCAACCATGTTCTTGCCCAGGGGGTGGTTGATGCCCGTCTTGCCACCCACCGAGGAGTCCACCTGGGACAGCAGGGTGGTAGGAATCTGGATAAAGTCCACGCCGCGCTGATAGCAGGCTGCGGCGAAGCCGGCCATGTCGCCGATCACCCCGCCACCGAGGGCAATGATGGTGGTCCGGCGGTCGTGGCGCGCAGTGAGCAAGCCGTCGAAAATCAGTTGCAGGGTTTCCCAGTTCTTGTAGGCCTCGCCATCGGGCAGGACCACCGATATCACCGAGAACTGCGCCAGGCTGCGGGTCAGACGCTCAAGGTACAGCGGCGCAACGGTCTCATTGGAGATGATCGCCACTTGCCGCCCAGCGATATGGGGCACCAGCAGCTCGGGCCGGTCCAACAGTCCTTCACCAATGTGAATCGGGTAGCTGCGCTCGCCTAGATCGACCTTAAGTGTCTGCATGTGTCCCCACAGTGAAGATGGAAGCAGGCGTTGTGCCTTGTATTGACGATGGGCCTCGTCTGGTCTTCTGACGCTGCCCGATAGCTCTGCGCCACACCTTGGCGGTCATGGCGCGACGCCGAGAATAGCGCATTTCGCTCGACGCATTAACGGGGTGGCAACTGCTGAAGGCGCTCGAGTATGTCCAGCACCACCATTCGTGGCGGCCGCTCATCGGTTTCCACCACCAGATCGGCGATTTCCCGATAAAGCGGGTCACGGATTTCCAACAGGTCGCGCAGGGTCTTGGCCGGATCGGCGGTGCGCAGCAAGGGACGATTGCGGTCCCGGGCAGTGCGCCCTACCTGTTGTTCAACCGAAGCGTGCAGATAGACCACTCGTCCACCGGCATGCAGCGCCCGCCGATTGGCTTCGCGCATCACCGCGCCACCGCCGGTGGCCAGGACCACACCGTCGGTGCCACAGAGCTCGGCGATCATCGCCTGCTCGCGGTCGCGAAAGCCCGGCTCGCCTTCTTTATCGAAGATCCACGGAATATTCGCGCCTGTACGCAGTTCAATTTCCTTATCGGAATCTTTGAATGGCAGGCGCAGCTCTTTGGCCAGTAAGCGGCCTATGGTGCTTTTTCCAGCCCCCATCGGCCCAACAAGAATCAAATTTCGCACAGAATCAACGACTCACAGCAATCGCCTGGTTGTTCATGATACGCGGAGTGAGAAATACCAGCAGCTCGGATTTTTTCTCCGACACCACGTCACGCCGGAAAAGGCGGCCAAGATACGGCACATCGCCAAGAAATGGCACTTTATCTACAACCTTGCTTTGGGTATTGGAGAAAACCCCACCGATGACGATGGTCTCGCCATCAATGACCAGGACCTTGGCATTGACCTCGTTCTTCTTGATCGGCGGCACATCCTGAACCTTGTTCAAGTAGTCCGGCTCATCCTTGGTGACCTTGACGTCCATGATGATGCGATTGTCCGGGGTGATCTGCGGCGTTACCTCCAGAGACAGCGAGGCCTCCTTGAACGACACCGAAGTGGCGCCACTGGAACTGGCTTCCTGATAAGGAATCTCGGTGCCCTTGAGAATCCTCGCGGTTTCCTTGTCCGAGGTGACCACCTTGGGCTGGGACACGATTTCACCGTTGCCGGTCTTCTCCATGGCGGTCAGCTCCAGGTCCAGCAGCACGCTGTCAGTGATGTAGGCAATGCCGATGCCCGAGGTGTTGCCCGTGGTGCCCAGATCGACGAAGGGCGAGTGGCTGCCACTGCTGCCGGGGGTGCCTATGGTCGAGGAGCCCTTGGCGCTGCTCTGCACCCCGGAGGCATTCCAGTTGCCCCTGTTTTGCAGCGAGCCGCCCCAGCGCACCCCCAGACTCTTGTCGTAGTCGACGTTGGCCTCGACGATCCGCGCCTCGATCATCACCTGACGCACCGGGACGTCCAGCTGCATGACCATGCGCCGCAACTCATCGAGGCGCTCCTGGGTCTGGTAGGCAATGATGTTGTTGGTGCGTTCATCCACGGTGATGGAACCCCGCTCGCTAGCCTTCTCCTCGCTACCGGTCACTGACTGGAACAGCCTGGCGATGTCCGCGGCCCTGGCGTAATTGACCTGCAGCAGGTCCCGTCGCAGGGGCGCCAGGTTTTCCAACTGCTTCTGCAACTCCAGCCCCTGGCGCTCCCGGGCCGCGATCTCATCCGCCGGAGCCACCAACAAGACGTTGCCGACCTTGCGTTTATCCAGCCCCTTGGTCTTGAGCACCAGATCCAGAGCCTGATCCCAGGGCACGTTCTGCAAGCGCAAAGTGATGCTGCCTTGCACGGAGTCACTGGCCACCAGGTTGAGTCCGGTGAAATCGGCGATCAGTTGCAATACTGCGCGCACCTCGATGTCCTGGAAATTCAGCGACAGCTTTTCACCGGGCGGACGAGTTGCGCCCTCGCCTGAAACGCCAGTGATTGCCGGCGTGGCCGTGGGGCTGTTTGGAAAGCGATTGCGCTCCTCAGAAGCGAAGGCCCTGAGCTCGGTGGTGCCAACCAGCGATGCCAGCAGCACTATCCATAGCGCCACACCGAAGGCTGAAACAGTCCTGTTCATTTTGCAGATTCCACTTAAGAGTGTTTTTTCAGAGACAATGTCCGCGGTCGCTCCTGCCAGGCTCCCGCTCCATCGGCGACAATTTCCACCACGTCCACCCGGGACTCGCTGATGGCCACTATCCGACCCTCGTTTCTCCCCAGGTAATCACCGACCCGCAAGGGAAAGACACCGCCGGCACTGCGCAACAGGGCAAAACGGCCGGAGGCATGGAACAGGCTCCCGACCATTTGCAACTGCTCGATATCGAAGCTCTCCAGATGTTGCCGGACCCGCTGCGGATTGGGCCGGACAGCACTCGTACCCCGTCGACCAATGATCAGGTCGATTCTTTGTGGCGGGCGAAACGGGCTGCGCAGCGCACTGGCGCTGTAGGTGACCGAGGGGTAGGACCGCATGACCGGAGCCGGATCAATCGCCCCTGGCGATTGCAGGCGCACCTCACTCATATAGGCATCCAGGTCGGCAAAATCGGCACCACCTTCGCAACCCAGCAGCGCCACACAGAAACAACCGGACACCCAGCAACGCCAACCGCTCATGAGTGCGGCTCCCGACTGTCGTACCTATAGGTCCGCGCCTCGATGCTCATGCGCAGTTGTGTGGGGTTGCCCCGGTCCACGGGACTGATCTGAAAATCATGCAAGGTGACGATTCTCGACAGACCGGCGACGCCACTGACGAAAGTCGCCAGGTCGTGATAGGCACCGGTGACCGCGATCTGAATCGGTAGCTCGACATAGAAATCCCGGACCACCTCCGGTTGCAGCTTGATCTCCTCGAACGCCAGGCCGCTGCCCTGCCCCACTCGGCTGATGTCTTCCAGCAGTCCCGGGACCTCGGTATCGCTGGGCAACTGACGCAACAACAGAGAGAAGCTGTCCTGCATGCCCCCTATTTGCTCACGATAGCGCTGAAGATTGGCGACCTTTCCGGCTTTGTCGGCGAACTGCAATTTGAATCGATGCTCCTCTCGGCGCTGCTGCCCCAGCGCCTCCAGATGCGGGCTCAGGTAAAAGCCGTAGCCTGCCAGCAAGGTCAGCAGCAGGAGCAAGACCGCCAGCAGCGCCTTGATCGGACTCGGCCAGGAACCGAGGTTGCTCAGTTCCAGCTCCCGCAGATCGGTACCACGCAGCTGCGCCAACCAATGCCCCCGGCTCATCGCTGCGCCTCCTCCGGCAGCAGGGGCAGCAGCCCGATGCTGAGTCGAAACAGATTGCCCACCCCCTGATCCGCCGCCACAACATTTTTCACCTCGGTCAGACTGGGAGCGGCAAATCCCTCGGCAGACTGCAAATTGCGCATCAGCTCAGAGACCCGGTTATTGGACTCCGCGCCCCCACTAATGCTCAGGTTCTGCCCCAGCAGATCCACCGCGGTGAAGTACACGCCATCGGGCAGGCTGCGGGCCAACTGCTGAAAAATCCGCACACTGGCCGAGCGATTGCCTTGCAACTCCTCAATGATCCCCATGCGCGCCACCAGTTGCTGACGCTGGGCCTTGAGCTGGCGAATGCTGGCGATTTGGCTATCCAGATCAGCTGTCGCCTGCCTCAGATACTGGTTGCGGGCCTGTTGCCGACCGATCATCCGATCGATGCAGGCATCAGCCAGGAGCACACACCCCAGGCCCAGGACCAGCATTGCCGCCAGTGCCTGGAGGAAACGTCGACGGCGCATTGCTCGCGCGGTCTCCCGCCAAGGAAGAAGGTTGATACCAGTCATCAGTCGAGCCCTCGCAGGGCCAGACCGCAGGCACGCAACAGGTTCGGCGCCTGGTCGGCAAGCGCCCGGGCATCCACTTGGGGAGCAATGGACATGCTGGCGAAGGGATCGGCGATGACCGTGGCGACTCCCACTTGCTCCGCCACCCGACCATCAAGGCCAGTCAAGCGGCTGCCGTCACCGGCCAGCAGCAACCGCTCAACAGGCTGTTGTTGCGGCGACTCGGCAAACAGCTGCAAGGAACGATGCGCCTGCTGCAGCAACTCTTGCTCGAACGGTCGCAGCACGTCCTCGGCGCAACCTTGGGGCAATCGGCCCTGGCGCTCGGCCTGCACGGCCTGATCCAGGGTCAGCGCATAGCGGCGCTCCAGCGCCTGGTTCAGCTGTCGACTGCCAAACAACTGCTCCCGGCTATAGATGATTCGCTGGCCATGCATCACGCAGAACGTGGTCATATCCACACCTATGTCCAGCAGCGCCACAGCCAAGGGCGATGCAGACGGCATCGACCCAGTCAGCATCGACAAGCAACGCTGCAGGGCCAGGGGCGCGGTATCCACCACCCTTGGCGTCAGGCCAGCCAGGGTCATTGGCACTTCCAGGGATTCGACATCCTCGTAGCGGCAGGCTACCAGCAGCACCTGAACCCGCTGAGGATCGCCGGGCACGGCGCCCTGGACCTCAAAATCGGTGGCTACGTCTTCCAGGGGATAAGGAATGTACTGGGCCGCCTCCAGCTTGAGCTGATGTTCCAGCTCATCGTCGCCGAGCCCGGCCGGCATCTCGATCAGTTTGCTGATCACTGCCTCACCAGCCACCGCTACAGCCACACCCTTGCGACGGCTGCCGCTCTTGAGCCAGGCCCGGGACAACACCCTGGCCAGCGCCTCGGGATCGGCGCCGAACGGGTCCGGGGCCAGGTCTTCCCTGGCATAAGCCTCGACCCGATAACTACGCCCCTGGCGACTCAGAGCCAGAAGCGTGACCGATGTCGCACTGATATCGATCCCCAGCAGGGAACCCGACTTTTTGCTGAAAAGTCCAAGCACGATCATTTCCCTATGACTATCCGTAACTTACGGACTTCCCAAACTCAGTTGCGCTCAATCGCCACGTCTTGACAGACGGGCAAATGACGCTCTCGGCGGAAAATGCTTATAATGCCCAGCGTTTTTTTTTCCGCTTTTCCTGCTGCGTGGGTCGGTCCCTGATTACCTTGAATGCCCTGACGCCTAATTCATTCCTTTCTCTGGAAATCCAAAAGCCTTGATTCGTCTGCTGAAGTTTTTCGGGTGGTCCATCGTCGCTGTGTTCTGCGGGCTGCTTCTCGCCCTCTCCGGTGCGTTTCTCTATCTTAGTCCCGGCCTTCCTTCGGTTGAGGCCCTGAGAAGTATCCAGTTGCAGATTCCTCTGCGGGTGTACAGCAGCGACGGCAAGTTGATCGCAGAATTTGGCGAAATGCGCCGCACCCCTATACGTTTCGCCGAAATTCCCCCCAACTTCATCAATGCGTTACTAAGTGCTGAAGACGACAACTTCGCTAACCATTACGGAGTTGACCCCAGCAGCCTGATGCGTGCTGCGACCCAATTGGTCAAAAGCGGACACATTCAGTCCGGCGGCAGCACCATCACCATGCAAGTGGCGAAGAACTTCTTCCTCAGCAGCGAGCGCAGCTTTTCACGCAAGACCACGGAAATTCTCCTGGCCCTGCAGATCGAACGGCAGTTGACCAAGGACGAGATCCTCGAGCTGTACGTCAACAAGATCTACCTGGGTAACCGCGCCTACGGTATCGAGGCTGCGGCCCAGGTGTATTACGGCAAGTCCATTCGCGACGTGAGCCTGGCGCAGATGGCGATGATCGCCGGCCTGCCCAAGGCCCCTTCACGCTTCAACCCCCTGGCCAACCCGGCGCGCAGCAAGGAACGCCGCGACTGGATCCTGGGGCGCATGTACAAGCTCGGCAAGATCACCGAGGCGGCCTACACCGAAGCCATCAACGAGCCGTTGAACGCCAGCTATCACGTACCGACACCGGAAGTGAACGCGCCGTACATCGCCGAGATGGCCCGCGCCGAAATGGTCGGCCGCTATGGCAGCGACGCTTATACCGAAGGTTTCCGGGTCACCACCACAGTGCCTAGCGACCTGCAGGAAATGGCCAATACCGCGGTCCACGAAGGTTTGATGACCTACGACCAGCGCCACGGCTATCGTGGGCCGGAGTCCCGCCTGCCAGGCAAGACTCAGGCGGCCTGGGCCACCGAGCTGACCAAGCAGCGGACCATCAGCGGCCTGGAGCCGGCGATCGTCACCCAGGTCGAGAAGAACGGCGTGCAAGTGCTGACTCGCAACGGCGAGGAGCACGTGGCCTGGGACACCATGAAATGGGCCCGGCCGTTCCTCAACACCAACAGCATGGGCGCCGTCCCTCGCCAGCCAGCGGACGTGGCCCAGGTCGGCGATCTGATTCGCGTACAGCGCCAGGCGGACAATTCGCTGAAGTTCAGCCAGATCCCGGTCGCCCAGGGTGCCCTGGTGACCCTGGACCCGCAAAACGGCGCGATCCGTGCGCTGGTCGGGGGCTTTGCCTTCGAGCAGAGCAACTACAACCGTGCGATGCAGGCCAAGCGCCAGCCCGGTTCGAGCTTCAAGCCGTTCGTCTATAGCGCAGCCCTGGACAATGGCTACACCGCGGCCAGCCTGGTCAATGACGCGCCGATCGTGTTCGTCGACGAGTACCTGGACAAGGTCTGGCGTCCGAAGAACGACACCAATACCTTCCTCGGCCCGATCCGCATGCGCGAAGCGTTGTACAAGTCGCGCAACCTGGTATCGATCCGCCTGCTGCAGAGCATGGGCGTGGACCACACCATCGACTACATCAGCAAGTTCGGCTTCAACAAGCAGGACCTGCCGCGCAACCTGTCCCTGGCACTGGGCACCGCGACCCTGACGCCCATGGAGATCGCCACCGGCTGGAGCACCTTTGCCAACGGCGGCTACAAGATCACCCCGTACATCATCGACAAGATTGAAAGCCGCAACGGCGAGATGCTGTTCAGCGCCAACCCGCCCAGCGTCCCCACCGGAGATACAACCAGCAGCGGCATTGCGGCGCCGGAACACAACTTCACGGTCAATACCGCGGCGGGCGAAAGTCCGATCCAGGCCCCGGTGCAGACTCCGGCAGTTGCCGAGCGGATCATTGACGGGCGCACCACCTACATCCTCAACAGCATGCTCCAGGACGTGATCAAGCTGGGCACCGGACGCCGGGCCCTGGCACTGGGCCGCACGGACCTGGCCGGCAAGACCGGTACCACCAACGAATCCAAGGATGCCTGGTTCTCCGGCTACAACGCCGACTACGTGACCACCGTGTGGACCGGCTTCGACCAGCCGGAAAGCCTGGGACGCCGCGAATACGGCGGTACTGTGGCCTTGCCGATCTGGATGAACTTCATGGGGGCCGCCCTCAAGGGCAAGCCCGCGCACACCCAAGCGGAGCCGGAAGGCATCCTCAGCCTGCGGGTCGACCCGGTCAGCGGCCGCGCGGCCACCCCGGGCACGCCGAATGCGTACTTCGAACTGTTCAAGAGCGAAGACACTCCGCCCTCGGTCAACGAACTGGGCAATGGCGTCGCTCCGGGCAGCCCGTTGCCGGCAGACGAGGCGGCACCGATCGATCTGTTCTAAGCCAGCAGGAGCCGGCCTGCCGCCGAAAAGGTCGATGAGTGTTGTACTTGGCTCACCAACCTCTTCGCGGGCGGGCCCGCTCCTACGGCAACTCTGTGACAGGGTGCAAGGCGCCCACAAAAAAGCCCCGGCTCTCGCGAGCCGGGGCTTTTTGCATGACGCTACAACAGCTTAGCCGTTGAACACATCATTCACGCTTTTGAGCGGGTAGTTCTTCGGATACGGCAGGGTCGCCACGCCGGTCTCAATGGCAGCCTTGGCCACGGCATCGGAGATCACGGTGATCAGGCGGGCATCCATTGGCTTCGGAATGATGTACTCACGACCGAACTCCAGCTTGATGCCGCCGTAGGCGTCGCACACTTCCTGAGGCACCGGCAGCTTGGCCAGTTCACGCAGGGCGTTGGCCGCAGCGATCTTCATTTCTTCGTTGATGCGCTTGGCGCGAACGTCCAGGGCACCACGGAAGATGAACGGGAAGCCCAGAACGTTGTTCACCTGGTTCGGGTAGTCCGAACGGCCAGTGGCCATGATCACGTCGTCACGGGTGGCGTGAGCCAGCTCTGGAGCGATTTCCGGATCAGGGTTCGAGCAGGCGAACACGATCGGGTTCGGCGCCATGGACTTCAGGCCCTCAGCGCTCAGCAGGTTCGGACCGGACAGACCGACGAACACGTCGGCGCCTTGCAGGGCGTCGGCCAGGGTGCGCTTGTCGGTGGTGTGGGCGAACACCGCCTTGTACTGGTTCAGGTCGTCACGGCCGGAGTGGATCACACCGGTACGGTCAACCATGAAGATGTTCTCGATCTGCGCGCCCATGCTCACCAGCAGTTTCATGCAGGAGATAGCGGCAGCACCGGCACCCAGGCAGACGATCTTGGCGTCGGACAGGGTTTTGCCAGCAATTTCCAGGGCGTTGATCATGCCGGCTGCGGTAACGATCGCGGTGCCGTGCTGGTCATCGTGGAAGACCGGAATGTCGCACTGCTCGATCAGAGCACGTTCGATCTCAAAGCACTCAGGGGCCTTGATGTCTTCCAGGTTGATGCCACCGAAGGTGATGGAGATGCGCTTGACGGTGTCGATGAAGGCTTGCGGGCTTTCGGAGTCGACTTCGATGTCGAATACATCGATGCCAGCGAAACGCTTGAACAGTACGCCCTTGCCTTCCATCACCGGCTTGGACGCCAGTGGGCCGAGGTTACCCAGGCCGAGAATCGCGGTGCCATCGGAAATGACGGCAACCAGGTTGCCTTTGCCGGTGTACTTGTAGGCCAGTTCCGGATCGCGAGCGATTTCGCGTACCGGTTCGGCTACGCCGGGGCTGTAGGCCAGCGCCAGATCACGAGCGGTAGCAGTGGCCTTGGTGAGCTCGACACTCAGCTTTCCTGGACGAGGATTGGCATGATATTCGAGAGCGGCAGTTTTCAAATCAGACATGTGGGCATTCCGCTTTTTACTGTTGGACAGACGGACCGCCGAGGATACGCGTGTCGCATAGTCCCTACAAGACTGCCCAGTCACCCCTGTCAAGGCCTGTAGCGTACGACTTTGGGCCAAGAGCCACGGTGCACAAGGCTTTCAACTGTTCACAATTCAGTTAAAAAATGTCTACAATTTTTCTTTATCAGAGAAGTCTGACCATGGAAGCGTCGGTCACTGACAACATCCAGCGCGCCCCGCCCGATGTGGACTGGTCTCGACGCGAGCGATCCACCACCCAGCCGCGAGCCTCGATTCGCTGCCCCGAAAGCCCCTTGAGCCAGCGACGATCAAAGCGCTCCAGGACATTGGGTGCAATACGCAATACAACTGCGCCCCGCAATGTGATCCAAACGCCCCCGCGATTGCGCTGCACCTTGCTCACACGCCCCTTGAGCACGGCAAAACCCGAATGGCGGATCTGCTCCGCTTTCAGTACAGGTGAACGCCGCCAGAGCCCCAGCCCGGCTCGGCGCGCATGTTTTTCAGCGGCCTGCTGACAAGCCACCAGGGCGACGTTCGGCGCCAGTGCAATCTGGTAGGCCAGCCCTTCAGCGATCAAGCGCGCCTCAAAGTTGATGCCACTGGCGCCATAGACATGAGCCAGGGTCCGGCCATAACGATCACGCCGTTCACGCCCGAGCAACAAACCGACCCGGCCACCACTCTGCGCCACCAATTGCTGCAAGCGTTGCCGCGCCGCCACCGCGAAAGGCTCCGCGGACCGCCCCTTGCCAGCCAGCTCCGGCGCATTGAGGCCGATCATGCGCACGCTGCGGCCATCCTTGAGGCGCAGCGTGTCGCCATCCACCACCCGCTGCACTGCTGCAGGAATCAGCCCCTTCGGCGCCGGGCAAAACGCCTGGACGGCGGTCAGCCAAATCGCGGACACAAAAAAGGCGCCCACTAGGGACGCCTTTTTCATCAGCGAGGAAAGTCGATAACGGCTTTCCAGAACGATCAGCCTCAGGCCTTTTTCGTTGCGCCGAAAGCACCGAAGCGCGACTTGAACTTGTCGACACGACCGCCAACGTCCAGAGTCTTTTGCTTACCGGTGTAGAACGGGTGGCACTCGTTGCACACGTCCAGGCTCAGAGGCTTGGCCAGGGTGGAGCGAGTTTCGATGACGTTACCGCAGCTGCAAGTAGCGGTAATGGCTTCGTATACTGGATGGATATCGGCTTTCATGGTGTATTCCTCAGGCTAGCGTGCCGCCACCCAACACTATTGTTGAATACCGCACGAATTAGGGCGCGAATTCTACCAGACCCCGTCAATCGCGCAAGAGATCCTGACTGCACTCCATCAGAAAAAACCCATACAACCTTGACAGCCCCCGGATTGCCGTTCCGTGAACGACGACGGCCATTCCGACATGGCTCAAAGGTCGCAGCGACCGGAGCCGCACACGCTTGTGCAGGACACTCCGTAGCGCCTCTGTTAGGCTCCGGGGCTTATTTACTGTCCGCTCAACGAGATTTTCCCGCGTGCCCGACGCCATCCTGCGCCTCGCCCTGCCTTCGCCCCTGCGCCGCTTGTTCGACTACCGTGCACCAGCCGGTGTGCTGCGCGCCCAGTTGCATCCGGGCATGCGCCTGCGGGTGCCCTTCGGCCGCCGGGAGATGATCGGCATTCTGGTGGAAGTGGCGGATCACAGCGAAGTCCCGGCCGAGAAACTCAAACCGGCGCTGGCCTTGCTGGACCCCACCCCGCCTCTGCCACCCGCCCTGTTCAAGCTGTGCCTGTGGACCGCCCAGTATTATCAGCACAGCCTCGGCGACACCCTGAGCTGGGCGCTTCCGGTGCTGCTGCGCCAGGGAGAGCTGGCCGAGGCCCGCCAGGAGCGTTTCTGGTCGATTGCCCCTGGCGCCCGCCTTGATGACCCACGCATCGCCCGTGCCCCGCGCCAGCGTGAAGCCCTGGCAACCCTGGCCCAGCATCCCCATGGCGTGCCCCATGCATTGCTGAGCAAGCTGATGCTGAGCAAGGACAGCCTGGATCTGCTTCTGGCCAAGGATCTGGTGCAGGTGGAAGTACGCAAGCACGCAGCGGGCGTGCGCCATGAACACTGGCTGGCACAGCCGGAGCTGCCGCTCAACAGCGAACAGCGTGCCGCCTATGAAGCCATCCGCGCCGGGTTCGACAGCTACCACGCCTTTCTCCTGGCCGGCGTCACCGGCAGCGGCAAGACCGAGGTCTACCTGCAACTGATCCGCGAGACCCTGGAAGCCGGCAAGCAGGCGCTGGTGCTGATCCCGGAAATCAACCTGGGGCCGCAAACCCTGGCGCGCTTCGAGCAGCGCTTCAACGCACGCATCGCCCTGCTGCACTCGGCGGTCAATGATCGGGAACGCCTGGACGCCTGGCTCGCGGCCCGGGATGGCGAGGCCGACATCATCATCGGCACCCGCTCGGCCCTGTTCACCCCGATGAAGAACCCCGGGCTGATCATCATCGACGAGGAGCACGATGGCTCCTATAAACAGCAGGAAGGCCTGCGCTACCACGCCCGGGACCTGGCGCTGGTGCGGGCACGCCAGGAAAACATCCCGATTGTCCTGGGCTCGGCGACGCCATCGCTGGAAAGCCTGCACAACGCCTACACCGGCCGCTATGGACTGTTGCGCCTGAACGAGCGGGCCGGTGGCGCCAAACAACCACGCTTCCTGCGCCTGGATGTGAAGAGTCGCCCCCTGGACAGCGGTATTTCTGGCCCCATGCAACAAGCCATCGGCCAGACCCTGGCCGCCGGGCAGCAAGTGCTGGTGTTTCTCAACCGCCGGGGCTTCGCCCCGACCCTGCTCTGCCACGACTGCGGCTGGATGTCCGAATGTCAGCGCTGCGATGCCCGGATGACCGTGCACCAGCGCTCCGGCGAGTTGCGCTGCCATCATTGTGGCCACGTCGAGCGCGTACCGCGCCATTGCCCGCAATGCGGCAAGGTCGACCTGCGCCCCGTGGGCGCCGGCACCGAGCGCGCGGAGGAACGCCTGGGAATACTCTTCCCCGACTACCCGGTGTTACGGGTGGATCGCGACAGCACCTCACGCAAGGATGCGATGAACCAACTGTTCGCCACCATCCAGAAAGGTCATCCGTGCATCCTGGTGGGCACCCAGATGCTCGCCAAGGGCCACCACTTCCCCCGGGTCACCCTGGTATCGATCCTCGATGCCGACGGCGGCCTGTTTTCCGGCGACTTCCGCGCCAGCGAGCGCATGGCGCAACTGATCGTCCAGGTGGCCGGGCGCGCGGGACGAGCCGAAGAACCGGGCAAGGTGATCATTCAGACGCACCTGGCCGACCACCCACTGCTGGTGCAATTGACCGAGCAGGGCTACTTCGCCTTCGCCGAGCAAGCCCTGAGCGAGCGCCGCGCCGCCGGCCTGCCGCCCTTTGCCCACCTGGCGCTGCTGCGGGCCGAAGCCCATAAGCCGGGCCAGGCCGAAGGCTTTCTGGACGAAGCCTGCAGCGAGGCTGAGCGCTTGCTGGCGGAACAGCACCTGGGAGGCATCGAACTATTGGGCCCGGTGCCAGCTCCGATGGAACGGCGCGCCGGACGTTACCGTGCGCAATTGCTGCTGCAGGCCAACGCCCGGGCACCGCTGCACCGGCTGCTTAGCAGTTGGCTGCTGGTGCTGGAGCAAATGCCCAGCGGGCGCCAGGTGCGCTGGTCGCTGGATGTGGACCCGGTGGATCTGTATTGATCGATACAGTGTTTTCGCGGGCAAGCCCGCTCCGACAATGGGCAGCATCAAACCCGTAGGAACAGGCTTGCCCGCGAACAGCACCGAATAGCCACCACCGATCCCCCAGCAGCCCTCTATAGTTGGCAAGCCCGCTTCAGCAACGGATAATGCCCAGTTTTTCCACCTGCGCACCGAAGCGCCGCCGCGCCAGCGGTCGAAAGAGAAGACCATGAAAGACACCATTCGCCAGCTCATCCAGCAAGCCATCACCCAACTCGTCACCGAAGGTGTGTTGCCAGAAGGCCTGTCGCCGGCGATCCAGGTCGAAAACACTCGCGACAAGACCCACGGCGACTTCGCCAGCAATATCGCCATGATGCTGGCCAAGCCCGCCGGCATGAAGCCGCGCGACCTGGCGGAAAAGATCATCGCCGCATTGCCGGCCCATGAAGACCTGAGCAAGGCGGAAATCGCCGGCCCGGGCTTCATCAACTTCTTCCAGAACACCCAGGCCCTGGCTGCGCGCCTGGACGCCGCCCTTGGCGACGAGCACCTGGGCGTGCGCAAGGCCGGCCCGGCACAACGCACCGTGGTCGACATGTCGGCGCCCAACCTGGCCAAAGAGATGCACGTCGGCCATCTGCGCTCCACCATCATCGGCGACGGCGTGGCACGGGTCCTGGAGTTCCTCGGCGACACCGTGATCCGCCAGAACCACGTCGGTGACTGGGGCACCCAGTTCGGCATGCTGATGGCGTATCTGGAAGAAAACCCGATCACCAGCGACGAACTGTCGGACCTGGAGAACTTCTACCGCGCCGCCAAGCAGCGTTTCGACGAATCCGAAGCCTTTGCCGATCGTGCCCGCAGCCTGGTGGTCAAGCTGCAGGCCGGCGATCCGGACTGCCTGGAGCTGTGGACCAAGTTCAAGGACATCTCCCTGTCCCACTGCCAGAAAATTTACGAGCTGCTGAACGTCAAGCTGACCATGGCCGACGTCATGGGCGAGAGCGCCTATAACGACGACCTGATCAATGTGGTCAACGACCTCAAGGCCAAGGGCATGCTGGTGGAGAGCAACGGCGCCCAGTGCGTGTTCCTCGACGAGTTCAAGAACGCCGAAGGCGAGCCGCTGCCGGTGATCATCGTCAAGGCCGATGGCGGTTACCTCTACGCCACCACCGACTTGGCCGCCGTGCGCTACCGCAGTGGCAAGCTCAAGGCCGATCGTGCCCTGTACTTCGTCGACCAGCGCCAGGCCCTGCACTTCCAGCAGGTGTTCGCCGTGGCGCACAAGGCCGGTTTCGTGACCCATCCGATGGAGATGGAGCACATGGGCTTCGGCACCATGAACGGCGCCGACGGCCGCCCGTTCAAGACCCGCGACGGCGGCACCGTAAAACTCATCGACCTGCTGACCGAAGCCGAAGAACGCGCCTACGTCCTGGTGAAAGAGAAGAACCCGCAACTGCCGGAAGCCGACCTGCGCAGCATCGCCAAGGTGGTGGGCATCGACTCGGTGAAATACGCCGATCTGTCCAAGCACCGCACCAGCGACTACAGCTTCAACTTCGACCTGATGCTCAACTTCGAAGGCAACACCGCCCCCTACCTGCTGTATGCCTACACCCGCGCCGCCGGCGTATTCCGCAAGCTGGGCAAGGACTTCAGCGAAGTGGGCGGCCAGATCGAACTGCACGCAGCCCAGGAACTGGAGCTGGCGGCCAAGCTGGCGCAGTTCGGCGAGATCCTCAACAACGTCGCCGACAAGGGCACCCCGCACATCCTCTGCACCTACCTGTACGACGTGGCCGGGCTGTTTTCCAGCTTCTATGAGAACTGTCCAATCCTGGCGGCCGAGACACCGACGCAGATGCACAGCCGTCTGCGCCTCACCGAGCTGACCCGTCGCACCCTCAAGCAAGGTCTGGAACTGCTGGGCCTCAAAGTCCTGGAGCAAATGTAAGTTGGCTGCCAAGAAAAAACCTGCACCCAAGCGTGGCGCCAGCCGTTACCAGGCTCCGGCCAAGAAGCCGATCCCGGGCTGGTTGTGGCTGGCCATCGGCCTGACCATCGGCGCCTTCATCGTGTTCCTGATGAAGCTCGAACCGGGCAAGGGTGGCGACAGCGTCAAGCGCGAAAAGATCGAACAGCAGAAAGCCAGCAAGATCGCCGAGGCCAACAAGACCCCGCCGAGCCCGCAGCAACCGGTGAAGCCGAAGTACGACTTCTACACCCTGCTGCCGGAATCGGAAGTCATAGTGCCGCCCGAAGCGGTGCCGGAGAAAACCCTGCCGACGCCGCAGGTGCCGCCAGTGCCGACCACCCCGGTCACCCCGGCGGAAGCGGCGAAGATCGACACGGCTCGGGCCCAGGCGGCCCTGGCCGGGATCACTCCGCCACCGGCTCCACCTGTGGCCAAGGCAGCACCGGTGACCAAGTTCTTCCTCCAGGCCGGTTCGTTCCGCAAGGAAGCCGACGCCGACAAGGTGCGCGCGCAGATCATTCTGCTGGGCCAGTCGGTTTCGGTTGAGTCCGGCACGGTGAAGGACGAAACCTGGTACCGGGTATTGGTAGGGCCTTTCAGCAATCGGGAACAGCTCACCGTGGCCCAGAAACAACTGGCCGGCGCCGGTTTCAGCAACCTGCTGTTACAACAGCGCCAGAGCCGCTAAGCCGACCGCTGCGCGATCGATCGCGGCCCAGCCCACTCCTACACAACGCCCCGTAGGAGCGGGCTTGACCGCGAAGCGCTTGCAGCTTGCAACAATGACCGCCGGTCCTGCGCTACAGCCTCCAGTTGAAAAACGCTCAGCCACCCCCATATGAGTTTCCATCAGGGCACTTTCGCCCCGCTGTGTGGAGACTTCCCCTTGACCACCATCGTTTCAGTCCGCCGCCACGGCAAAGTCGTCATGGGCGGCGACGGCCAGGTTTCTCTCGGCAACACCGTGATGAAAGGCAACGCGAAAAAAGTCCGTCGCCTGTACCACGGCCAGGTGATCGCCGGTTTTGCCGGGGCCACCGCTGACGCCTTCACCCTGTTCGAACGCTTCGAAGGCCAGCTGGAGAAACATCAGGGTCACTTGGTGCGAGCCGCTGTCGAACTGGCCAAAGAATGGCGTACCGACCGCTCCCTCAGCCGCCTGGAAGCCATGCTGGCCGTCGCCAACAAGGACGCTTCCTTGATCATCACCGGCAACGGCGACGTGGTTGAGCCCGAAGACGGCCTGATCGCCATGGGTTCCGGTGGCGCCTACGCCCAGGCCGCTGCCAGCGCCTTGCTGAAGAAGACCGACCTGTCGGCCCGTGAAATCGTCGAGACCGCCCTGGGTATCGCCGGCGACATCTGTGTATTCACCAACCACACTCAAACCATCGAGGAGCAGGATCTCGCGGAATAAGCCTGTTGCGGCGTTCGCGCCACGGCATTCATTCTTGCTTGAGGACCGCCAATTACTATGTCCATGACACCCCGCGAAATCGTCCACGAACTCAACCGCCATATCATCGGCCAGGACGATGCCAAGCGCGCCGTCGCTATCGCTCTGCGTAACCGCTGGCGCCGGATGCAACTGCCGGCCGAGCTGCGCGTTGAAGTGACCCCCAAGAACATCCTGATGATCGGCCCGACCGGTGTCGGCAAGACCGAAATCGCCCGGCGCCTGGCCAAGCTGGCCAATGCCCCCTTTATCAAGGTCGAAGCCACCAAATTCACCGAGGTCGGCTATGTCGGCCGCGACGTTGAATCGATCATTCGTGACCTGGCCGATGCGGCAATCAAGATGTTCCGCGAACAGGAAATGGTCCGGGTTCGCCACCGCGCCGAGGACGCCGCCGAAGAACGCATCCTCGATGCCCTGCTGCCACCGGCACGCACGGGCTTCAGCGGCGATGAGGCTCCGGCCCAGGACTCCAACACCCGCCAGCTGTTCCGCAAGCGCCTGCGCGAGGGCCAGCTGGACGACAAGGAAATCGAGATCGAAGTGGCGGAAGTCAGCGGTGTCGACATTTCTGCGCCACCGGGCATGGAAGAAATGACCAACCAGCTGCAGAGCCTGTTCGCCAACATGGGCAAGGGCAAGCGCAAGAGCCGCAAGCTCAAGGTCAAGGAAGCGCTGAAACTGGTGCGCGACGAAGAGGCCAGCCGCCTGGTCAACGATGAGGAACTCAAAGCCAAGGCCCTGGAGGCCGTCGAGCAGCATGGCATCGTGTTCATCGACGAGATCGACAAGGTGGCCAAGCGTGGCAACTCCGGCGGCGTCGACGTGTCCCGCGAAGGCGTACAGCGCGACCTGCTGCCACTAATCGAAGGCTGCACCGTCAACACCAAGCTGGGTATGGTCAAGACCGACCACATCCTGTTCATTGCCTCCGGTGCCTTCCACCTGAGCAAGCCAAGCGATCTGGTGCCCGAGCTGCAAGGCCGCCTGCCGATCCGTGTGGAGCTCAAGGCACTGTCGCCGGAAGACTTCGAGCGCATCCTCAGCGAGCCCCACGCTTCGCTGACCGAGCAGTACCGTGAGCTGCTGAAGACCGAAGGCCTGAATATCGAGTTCCTGCCCGACGGCATCAAGCGCCTGGCGGAGATTGCCTGGCAGGTCAACGAGAAGACCGAGAACATCGGTGCTCGTCGCCTGCACACCCTGCTGGAGCGCCTGCTGGAAGAGGTGTCGTTCAGCGCCGGTGATCTGGCCAGTGCTCACAGCGAAGAGCCGATCCGCATCGATGCCGCCTACGTCAACAGCCACCTGGGCGAATTGGCACAGAACGAAGACCTGTCCCGTTATATCCTGTAAGCCTTCACTACCCACGTAGGAGCCGGCTTGCCAGCGACAGGGCCACCCGCCCCGATCGCCGGCAAGCCGGCTCCTACCGGAAGGACTACAGGTCATGAGCAAACTCCCCACCGGCATCAACCTGCATAAAGCATCGAAAACCCTGACCCTGACCTATGGGCCAGACGAGGTCTATCAGTTGCCCGCGGAATTCCTGCGGGTGCACTCCCCCTCTGCCGAGGTCCAGGGCCACGGCAAACCCATCCTTCAGTTCGGCAAGCTTGGCGTTGGCCTGAGCAAGGTTGAACCGGCTGGCCAGTACGCACTGAAATTGACCTTCGATGACGGCCATGACAGCGGATTGTTCACCTGGGACTACCTGTATCAGTTGGCGCTGCGCCAGGACGATCTGTGGAGCGATTATCTGGCGGAACTCAAAGCTGCCGGAAAGTCCCGCGACCCGAATGAGTCCGTCATCAAGCTGATGCTCTAGCTCAAGCCTCCGGCTGTTTAGAGGGCATTTTCTAATTCCATCTGTTTGAATGCTGCGCTGTATGGCCAATGAATGGCCTGCTTGCGAAAAAAATTAAACTCGGGTAACCAATGGAGCTGGCAAGTTCCCTGCAGAGTTTTGCGAGCCTGTAAGGCAGCGGTGCGCAATTAACGGTCACCCGAGCAGTAGTACCTGGCATCGTGCTGTGTGACTGCACAGCAGGTCCGGTACTCGTCTCAGGACAATGGAGCGTCGTAGATGAGTAACAAGAATAACGATGACCTGAAACGCCAAGCCTCGGAAAACACCCTGGGGCTCAATCCGGTCATCGGCTTGCGTAGAAAGGATCTGCTTACCTCTGCTCGAATGGTGCTTGCCCAGGCCATCAAACAACCCATCCACAGCGTCAAGCACGTTGCTCATTTCGGCCTCGAACTGAAGAACGTGATGTTCGGCAAGTCGACGCTGCAACCGGAGAGCGACGACCGTCGTTTCAACGATCCGGCCTGGAGCCAGAACCCGCTGTACAAACGTTACCTGCAAACCTATCTGGCGTGGCGCAAGGAACTCCACGACTGGATCGGCGACAGTAGCCTGTCGGAACAGGACATCAGCCGGGGCCACTTCGTGATCAACCTGATGACCGAGGCCATGGCCCCGACCAACAGCGCGGCCAACCCTGCTGCAGTCAAGCGCTTCTTCGAAACCGGCGGCAAGAGCCTCCTGGACGGCCTGTCACACCTGGCCAAGGACCTGGTGCACAACGGCGGCATGCCCAGCCAGGTGAACATGGACGCCTTCGAAGTCGGCAAGAACCTCGGCACCAGCGAAGGGGCTGTGGTGTTTCGCAACGATGTACTGGAACTGATCCAGTACCGGCCGATCACCGAGCAGGTTCACGAGCGACCGCTGCTGGTGGTACCGCCACAGATCAACAAGTTCTATGTCTTCGACCTCAGCCCGGACAAGAGCCTGGCGCGGTTCTGCCTGCGCAACAATGTGCAAACCTTCATCGTCAGCTGGCGCAACCCCACCAAGGCACAAAGGGAATGGGGCCTGTCCACCTATATCGAGGCCCTGAAAGAAGCCGTCGACGTGGTGACCGCGATCACCGGTAGCAAGGACGTGAACATGCTCGGTGCCTGCTCCGGGGGCATCACCTGCACTGCCTTGCTGGGCCACTATGCAGCGCTGGGGGAGAAGAAGGTCAATGCCCTGACCCTGTTGGTCAGCGTGCTCGATACCACCCTGGATACCCAGGTAGCCCTGTTCGTCGACGAGCAGACCCTGGAGGCGGCCAAGCGCCACTCCTATCAGGCCGGTGTCCTAGAAGGCCGGGACATGGCCAAAGTGTTCGCCTGGATGCGCCCCAACGATCTGATCTGGAACTACTGGGTCAACAACTACCTGCTGGGCAATGAGCCGCCGGTGTTCGACATCCTGTTCTGGAACAACGACACCACGCGCCTGCCTGCCGCGTTCCACGGCGATCTGATCGAGATGTTCAAGAACAATCCGCTGATCCGCCCCAATGCACTGGAAGTGTGCGGGACGCCGATCGACCTGAAGCAGGTCACGGCCGATATTTTCTCACTGGCCGGGACCAACGATCACATTACCCCGTGGAAGTCCTGCTACAAGTCGGCACAATTGTTCGGTGGCAATGTGGAGTTCGTGCTGTCCAGCAGCGGTCATATCCAGAGCATCCTCAATCCGCCAGGCAACCCGAAAGCGCGCTACATGACCAGCAGCGATATCCCTGCCTGTCCCGATCAGTGGCAGGAAAACTCGGTCAAGCACACCGACTCCTGGTGGCTGCACTGGCAAGCCTGGCAAGCGGAGCGCTCGGGCGAGCTGAAACCAGCACCCAGCGTTCTGGGCAACAAGAAATACGCAGCCGCCGAAGCCGCGCCGGGGACCTACGTCCACGAGCGTTGAGCCCAGGCATTAAACGACGCGGCGCCAGGAGGTGCCGCCAAGCCCTATTCTTGGTACGAGGCCTGGCCTCAGGAAATCCGGAGGACGCCCGGGAAGGCGCCTCCAATGGTTCACTTCACAGGGCTACGGCATGCCACACTCTTTCATCTTCCGCACCGTTGATCTGGACGGCCAGACCATCCGCACTGCGGTACGCCCCGGCAAGCCTCACTTGACGCCACTGCTGATCTTCAACGGTATCGGCGCCAACCTGGAGCTGGTGTTCCCCTTCGTCCAGGCCCTGGACCCGGACCTGGAGGTCATTGCCTTCGACGTCCCGGGGGTTGGCGGCTCCTCGACCCCGAGCCGGCCTTATCGGTTCCCGGGCCTGGCCAAGCTGACTGCACGCATGCTCGATTACCTGGACTATGGCCAGGTCAACGCGGTGGGCGTGTCATGGGGCGGCGCCCTGGCCCAGCAATTCGCCTACGACTACCCGGAGCGCTGCAAGAAGCTGGTGCTGGCAGCCACCGCGGCCGGCGCTTTCATGGTCCCCGGCAAACCCAAAGTGCTGTGGATGATGGCCAGCCCACGGCGCTACGTGCAGCCCTCCCACGTAATGCGCATCGCCCCGCTGATCTACGGTGGCTCCTTCCGCCGCGACCCGAACCTGGCCGCCGAACACGCGGCCAAGGTGCGCTCGGCCGGCAAACTGGGCTACTACTGGCAGCTGTTCGCCGGCCTGGGCTGGACCAGCATTCACTGGCTGCACAAGATCCACCAGCCGACCCTGGTGCTGGCCGGTGATGACGACCCGCTGATCCCCTTGATCAACATGCGCATGCTGGCCTGGCGAATTCCCAACGCCCAGCTGCATATCATCGATGACGGCCACCTGTTCCTGATCACCCGGGCCGAGGCCGTCGCCCCCATTATCATGAAGTTCCTCCAGGAGGAGCGACAAAGGGCCGTGATGCACCCCCATCCCGAACCTTTGCGTCCCATGAAGTAAAAGATACCTGTCGACAGGATCGTCGCGCGCAAGAAGGGCCAGGACCGACTATGTTGTCTGTCTTGGATTGGTCTGCTTGTTAGTGGTTTGACGAAGGAGTGTTGACTCATGCAAGACAAACCTGCGCAGGGCTCGCTGCCCTCCCCCGCAGCCTATATCAACGCACAGAGTGCGATCACCGGTCTGCGCGGTCGGGATCTGCTCTCCACGTTGCGCAGCCTCGCGGTCCACAGTCTCCGTAACCCGTTGCAAAGCGCCCGTCATACTTTAGCCCTGGGCGGCCAGCTAGGACGCGTGTTGCTGGGGGAAACCCTGCACAAACCCAACCCCAAGGACAACCGTTTCGCCGACCCGGCCTGGACCCTCAACCCTTTTTACAAACGGGGTCTGCAGGCTTACCTGAGCTGGCAAAAGCAGGTCCGGAGCTGGATCGACGACAGCGGAATGAGCGAGGACGACCGGGCCCGGGCGCACTTTGCCTTTTCCCTGCTCAATGACGCCGTGGCGCCTTCCAACACCTTGCTCAACCCCCTGGCCCTCAAGGAGATTTTCAACACCGGTGGCAACAGCGTGGTGCGCGGCATCAGCAACCTGGTGGATGACCTGCTGCACAACAACGGGCTGCCCAGTCAGGTGACCAAGCACGCCTTCGAAATCGGCCGCAACCTGGCCGTGACCCCAGGCTCGGTGGTGTTTCGCAATGAACTGCTGGAATTGATCCAGTACAGTCCCATGAGCGAAAAGCAGTACGCCAAGCCCGTGCTGATCGTGCCGCCACAGATCAACAAGTACTACATTTTCGACCTCAGCCCGGGCAACAGCTTCGTCCAGTACGCGCTGAAGAACGGCCTGCAGGTGTTCATGGTCAGTTGGCGCAACCCGGACGTGCGCCATCGCGAGTGGGGCCTGTCGAGCTATGTGGAAGCGGCCGAAGAGGCACTGAATGTCGCCCGTGCCATTACCGGCAGTCGGGAAGTCAACCTGGTGGGTGCCTGCGCTGGCGGCCTGACCATTGCCGCCCTGCAAGGCCACCTGCAGGCCAAGCGGCAACTGCGTCGGGTCGCCAGCGCCACCTATCTGGTGAGCCTGCTGGACAGCCAGCTGGATAGCCCGGCCACCTTGTTCGCCGATGAGAAAACTCTGGAGGCGGCCAAGCGTCGTTCCTACCAGCAAGGGGTGCTGGACGGCCGCGACATGGCCAAGGTGTTTGCCTGGATGCGCCCCAACGACCTGATCTGGAACTACTGGGTCAACAACTACCTGCTGGGCAAGGAGCCGCCGGTCTTCGACATCCTGTACTGGAACAACGACAGCACCCGCTTGCCCGCGGCCTTGCACGGCGACCTGCTGGACTTCTTCAAGCACAACCCGCTGAGCCACGAGGGTGGACTGGAAGTCTGCGGCACACCGATCGATTTGCAGAAGGTCACGGTGGACAGCTTCAGCGTGGCCGGGATCAACGACCACATCACGCCCTGGGACGCGGTGTACCGCTCGACCCTGCTGCTGGGAGGCGATAAACGCTTTGTACTGTCCAATAGCGGGCATGTGCAGAGCATCCTCAACCCACCGAGCAACCCCAAGGCCAACTACGTGGAGAACCACAAGCTCAGCAGCGACCCTCGAGCCTGGTACTACGACGCCAAACATGTCGACGGCAGTTGGTGGAGCCAATGGCTGGCCTGGGTTCAGGAACACTCCGGAGCGCAGCGCGAAACCCTGGCCACCCTGGGCAACCAGAACTACCCACCGATGGAGGCCGCTCCAGGCACTTACGTGCGCGTGCGCTAAAGACACTTTGCAGCCCGACTCCGCGCTGGAGTCGTACCCCTCAATGGACCGACAAGAAGTCAGGATGAAGACCCGCGACCGGATACTCGAATGTGCCCTGCAACTGTTCAACCAGAAGGGCGAGCCCAATGTCTCCACCATGGAGGTGGCCAATGAAATGGGGATCAGCCCCGGCAACCTCTACTACCACTTCCATGGCAAGGAACCTCTGGTGCTCGGCCTGTTCGAGCGTTTCCAGAACGAGCTGACACCACTGCTGGACCCTCCGTCCGATGCCCAGCTGGCGCCGGAGGACTATTGGTTGTTTCTACACCTGATTGTCGAGCGCCTGGCCCACTACCGCTTTCTGTTCCAGGACCTCTCCAACCTTGCGGGACGCTTGCCGAAACTGGCCAAAGGCATTCGCAACCTGCTCAACGCCCTCAAGCGCACCCTGGCTTCCCTGCTGGCCCGGCTCAAGACTCTAGGCCAACTGGTCAGCGGCACCCAAGCCCTGGGCCAGCTGGTGGAACAGATCACCATGACCTTGCTGTTCTCACTGGATTACCAACGGATTCTCGATCGCGAAGGCGAAGTGCGTCTGGTGGTCTACCAGATCATGATGCTGGTGGCGCCGCACTTGCTGCCACCGGCAAAGCTGGCCACGGAACAGATGGCCCTGCGTTACCTGGATGAACAGGGATAGCCAGCAGCGCGCCATAAAAAAACGCCCGACCTTCGCAGGCCGGGCGTTTTTTGTGTGCCTGATGTAATCAGGACTGGCTGCTTGGCGTCGCTGGAGCCGGCGCTGCAGTTGGAGTTACAGCCGGGCCAGGTGCTGCGGCGGAGTTCGCCGAGCTGGCCGAGGCCACTGGTGCCGCAGTTGCAGGCTTGGCTGCTACAGCGGGCTTGGCTGCCGGTTTGGCTGCTACAGGCTTCTTGGCTACAGGTTTTTTCGCCACGGCCGGCTTCGCAGCAGGTTTGGCGGCCGCTTTCACCGCTGGTTTGGCAGCGGGTTTGGCCGCTAGCTTGGCTGCAACAGGCTTGGCGGCGGGTTTGGCTGCCGGTTTGGCGGCCGCGGTTTTCGCTGCTGGCTTGGCGGCGGCCTTGACTGCCGGTTTGGCGGCAGGCTTGGCGGCAGGCTTGGCCAGTGGCTTGGCAGCAGGTTTTGCCGCCGGCTTGGCGGCAGCGGTCTTGGCTGCAACCGGCGCGACCTTGGCACCTGTGAGTTTCTCGATCTGCTTGGTCAGGGTATCGACCTTGTCATGCAGCGCCTTCACCTCATTGCGGCTCGGTACGCCCAGACGCGAGATGGCACTGTTCAAGCGCTTGTCGAAAGCGCCTTCCAGTTCGTCCCACTTGCCCAAAGCGCGGTCCTTGACGTCGCTGATACGCGACTTGGCGGAACTTGCGGAGTCTTTGGCAGCATCAACCTTCTTGCCAACTACGCTCTTGGTCAGCTTCTCGGCTTTCTCACCATCCTTGACCAGTGTCTCGAAAAGCTTGCTGCCGTCAGAGTCGATTTTCGAGTACACGCCTAAACCAGCAAGCCAAATTTTACGGGAGTACTCTTCGACTTTCCCGATCCACGAGCTGCCTTCTTTTTCAGTATTCTTTTTACCAGCCATCCCGTTCTCCTTAATGTTTACGCGCGACACGTTCGAGCAACGCCGTCAGCTCATCGAGCTTAGCAGAGAGTGTCTCAACGTCATGTTTAGACGGAATGCCGATACGATTCAAGGCACTGGCGACGCGCGTGTCAAAAGCCTTCTCGACTTTATCCAGTTGCACTTCGACTTTGCCTTTAAGAGTGCTGACATCCCCTTTAACGCTATCAATCTGACTGTTGGCAGCTTCAAGTTGTTCAGTGACAACTTTTTTGCCTTTCTTTTCAACGGATTGACCAGCCTTGATCAGCTCCTGAAAGTAGTCGCTGCCTTCCTGACCAACTTTGGCGTAGGCACCCAGGCCTGCCAGCCAGATCTTGCGGGCATAGGATTTGACTTCGCTCAGAGCAGTCGATTGAACATCAACTTTTTTCTTCAGAATTACTTTGGCCATGGTGCACCTCACGCTCAGAAGGTTTGAGGAACTGCCCTCGGAAAGAGGACCTGAGGCACAACCTAAAGAGAAAAATTAGAATCGGCACCCTAACGAATGTCATGAAATCATGTAGGAGCCTGCTCGCCGGAAAGGCTCTTTGCCTGGCACCGTTGCAGTGCCTGCGATTCGCCGGCAAGCCGGCTCCTACCGGTGGGCTCAGGCCAGGGCCTTGTCCAGGGCCTTTTCGATTTCCGACTTGATGGTGCCGCTCATGGCCGACATCAACAGCCCCAGCTCCACATCGATACGGATCGACTCTTCGCCCACATGCACCGCGCCTTTGACGCCTGAGCGCTTGAGGTTCAGGGTATCCCCTGCCCATTGCGGCTCCAGGCCATACTGATCGGCGAGTTTCTGCGCCAGTTTGTCGGCCTTTTCACGGGCCACCTGCTTACCCAGGCCATGGGCACGTTCAACACTAATACGGGCCATTGAAGGACTCCTGCTGTTTCGGGACTTGCCTGAAGCATCTTGACCCTGAGTGCGTCAAAACGTCCCGGCGGATCGCTATCTTACATTCAGCCTTGCCAAGACAAAGACCGCCACCGGCATTAGAATGTCCCGCATTCTCTTTTGGTGACAGCGATATGACTGATCAGCGCAAAGGCAGCGATGCCGAACCCACCACGCACTTCGGCTTCAAGAACGTTCCTGAAAGCCAGAAGGCGGAAAAAGTCGCCGAAGTATTCCACTCGGTAGCGGCCAAGTACGACCTGATGAACGACGTACTCTCAGGCGGCATGCACCGTTTGTGGAAACGCTTCACCATCGAGCTGTCAGGCGTGCGCGCCGGCAATCGCGTATTGGACATCGCCGGCGGCACTGGCGACCTGACCAAGCGCTTCTCCCACCTGGTAGGCCCTACTGGCCAAGTGGTACTGGCCGACATCAACGAGTCCATGCTCAAGGTCGGTCGCGATCGCCTGCTGGACCTGGGTGTGGCCGGCAACGTCGAATTCGTCCAGGCCGATGCGGAAAAGCTGCCTTTCCCGGACAACCATTTCGATTGCGTCACCATTGCCTTCGGTCTGCGCAACGTTACCCATAAAGAGGACGCCCTGCGCTCCATGCTGCGGGTGCTCAAGCCCGGCGGCCGGCTGCTGGTGCTGGAATTCTCCAAACCGACCAATGCGCTGATGTCCAAGGTCTACGACGCCTATTCGTTTGCCTTCATGCCCCTGGCCGGCAAGCTGATCACCAACGACTCGGAAAGCTACCGCTACCTGGCCGAATCGATCCGCATGCACCCCAACCAGGAAACCCTGAAGTCGATGATGGTCGAGGCCGGCTTCGACCGCGTGACCTATCACAACATGACCGCAGGCATCGTCGCCCTGCACCGCGGCATCAAGCCCTGATGCTGCTCAGCGGCCTGCTCGCCAGCGTCGAGACCGGCATCAATCGGGTGCTGCGTCTGGACAGCACGGCCCTGCCGCGCCTGCAGCACCTCAATGGCAAGGTGATCGCCGTGGATTGCCGCAACCCGGCATTGCAGCTATTCATCCTGCCCAGCGACGAAGGCCTGATACTGGCCGCCCAATGGGCCGCGGACCCTGACTGCACGCTACGTGCACCGGCCTCAAGCCTGGTGCGCCTGGCCCTGAGCAAGGACAAGACTGCGGTTCTGCACGCTCCGGAAGTGGAGCTGGAAGGCGACAGCGGCGTGCTGCTGGATCTGGCGGCCATCCTCCAGGACCTGGAGCTGGACTGGGAATACGAACTGTCCCGGTGGCTGGGCCCGGTGGCCACCCAACTGTTCAGCGGCCATGTGCGCAGCCGCGCCCGCTGGTATCAGCAAGGATTTGCCAGCCTGAATCAGAACCTCGCCGAGTTCCTCGCCGAAGAATCACGCACCCTGGTGGGCCAGCGCGAAGCCGAAGCGCGCTTTCGTGAGCTGGATCAGGCCAAACTCGACCTGGAACGTCTCGAGGCGCGCTTCGAGCGCCTTTCCCGATCCCTTGAACCAAGCGATAACGCATGAAGCTGCTTGCCGTCCGCCGTCTGTTGCGCATCCAGCGCGTCGTGATCCGTTACCGCCTCGATGACCTGCTGTTCGCCTTGCCCCTGCCCTGGTTTCTCCTGGCCCTGCGCTTCGCCTTGCCCTGGCGCTGGTTCCCGCGCAAGCCGCTGGAGCTGAGCCGCGGTGCCCGGCTGCGCCTTGCACTGCAGGACCTGGGACCGATCTTCATCAAGTTCGGGCAGATCCTCTCCACCCGCCGCGACCTGTTGCCGGAAGACATCGCCGACGAACTGATGCTGCTGCAGGACCGGGTACCACCGTTCGATTCGCAGAAGTCCGTGGCCCTGATCGAAGAACAGCTGGGCAAGAAGATCAGCGACGTGTTCAGCCGCTTTGACATTGAGCCGCTGGCCTCGGCCTCGGTAGCCCAGGTCCACGCCGCCAAGCTCAAGACCGGTGAAGAAGTGGTGGTCAAGGTGATCCGCCCCGGGCTCAAGCCAATCATCGCCCAGGACCTGGCATGGCTGTTCATCCTCGCCCGGGCCGCGGAAAAGCTTTCGGCCGACGCCCGCCTGCTGCATCCGGTGGATGTGGTCAGCGACTACGAGAAAACCATCTACGACGAACTCGACCTGCTGCGCGAGGCGGCCAACGCCAGCCAGCTCAAGCGCAACTTCGAAGGTTCGCCGCTGCTGTACGTACCCCAGGTCTACTGGGATTGGTGCCGGCCGAAAGTACTGGTGATGGAGCGCATCTACGGCATCCAGGTCACTGACCTGGCGACCCTGGCCGACCAGCGCACCGACATGAAAATGCTCGCCGAACGGGGTGTGGAGATCTTCTTCACCCAGGTGTTCCGCGACAGTTTCTTCCACGCCGACATGCACCCGGGCAACATCTTCGTCAGCACCGTGCAGCCCTGGAGCCCGCAGTACATTGCCATCGATTGCGGCATCGTCGGCAGCCTGACCCCGGAAGACCAGGACTACCTGGCACGCAACCTGTTCGCCTTCTTCAAGCGCGACTACCGCCGCGTGGCCCAGTTGCACATCGATTCCGGCTGGGTCCCCGCGGAAACCAAACTCAACGAATTCGAAGCGGCGATCCGCACGGTCTGCGAACCGATCTTTGAAAAGCCGTTGAAGGATATTTCCTTCGGCCAGGTGCTGATGCGTCTATTCCAGACCGCTCGGCGCTTCAATATGGAAGTCCAGCCGCAACTGGTGCTGTTGCAGAAGACCCTGCTCAATATTGAAGGCCTGGGTCGCCAGCTGTACCCGGACCTGGACCTGTGGAACACCGCGCAACCCTTCCTCGAACGCTGGATGCGCGAACGGGTCAGCCCGAAAGCCGTGCTCGGTAATATCCACAGCCAGATCGAACAGCTCCCCCACCTGGCCAACATGACTCGCGACCTGCTGGAACGCATGTCGCAGCCACACGCGGCCGACCCTCCGGCGCCCTGGCACAAGCGCAAGGACGACTGGTTCCTGCGCCTGCTGGGCACCGCCCATTTGGGTGGCGGCGCCGTTCTGGCCGCCGGCGGTCCGCTGCATGAGCTGGGCCACTGGCCTGCCGGCATCATGATTGCGGTGGGTCTGTATCTGATCGTTCGCCGATAGCCAGTGGCGCGACCTGCTGGCAAACTGTCGAAATCGCCGAGGCGTCACCAGCGGGTTGAGCCCGGTTGTCGGAGTCGAAAATGAAAGATTGGCTGGACCAGATCAAATGGGATGCGGACGGCCTGGTGCCGGCCATCGCCCAGGATCACAAGACCGGGCGCGTGCTGATGATGGCCTGGATGAACCGCGAGGCTCTGAGCCTGACCGCCGCCGAGAATCGCGCCATCTATTGGTCACGTTCCCGTGGCAAGCTATGGCGCAAGGGCGAAGAGTCCGGGCACGTGCAGAAGCTTCATGAAATGCGCCTGGACTGCGACGCTGACGTGATCATCCTGATGGTCGAGCAGATCGGCGACATTGCCTGTCACACCGGCCGCCACAGCTGTTTCTACCGCGTCTACGAAGACGGCGAGTGGAAAACCGTCGAACCGGTCCTCAAGGACCCGCACGCGATTTATTCTGCAGGACACTGACATGAGCGATACCCTCACCCGTCTGGCCCAAGTGCTGGAAGAGCGTAAAGACGCCGCAGCCGACAGCTCCTATGTGGCCAGCCTGTATCACAAGGGCCTGAACAAGATTCTGGAAAAAGTCGGCGAAGAGTCGGTGGAAACCATCATCGCCGCCAAGGACGCCGCCATCAGCGGTGACTGCAGCGATGTGATCTATGAAACCGCAGACCTGTGGTTCCATACCCTGGTCATGCTGGCGCAGCTAGGGCAGCACCCCCAGGCCGTGCTCGATGAACTGGATCGCCGCTTCGGTCTGTCCGGACACGCCGAGAAAGCCTCGCGTCCGTCCGCCTGAACAACTTTCTAAGAGGAAACGCAGCATGGGCATTTTTGACTGGAAACACTGGATCGTCATCCTGGTGGTCGTGGTACTGGTATTCGGCACCAAGAAGCTCAAGAACCTGGGCACTGACGTCGGCGAATCGATCAAGGGCTTCCGCAAGGCCATGAACGACGACGAAAAGCCGGCCGAGCCCGTAGTACCGCCAGCGGCACAGCCCGTGCCACCGGTTCAGCCGCAGCAAAGCGCACCGCTGAACCAGCCGCACACCATCGACGTGCAGGCACAAAAAGTCGAAGAGCCGACCCGCAAAGACTCGTGAGCACTGACTAATGTTTGGTATCAGCTTCTCTGAACTGCTGCTGGTGGGCCTCGTGGCCCTGCTGGTGCTCGGCCCCGAGCGCCTGCCTGGCGCGGCGCGCACCGCCGGCCTGTGGGTCGGGCGCCTGAAGCGCAGCTTCAACGCGATAAAACAGGAAGTTGAACGTGAAATCGGGGCCGACGAGATCCGCCGGCAACTGCACAACGAGCACATTCTGTCCCTGGAGCAGGAGGCGCGGAAGATCCTCGCCCCGACCCAGCAGCAACCGACTCCGGTCGAACCGATAGCCGAGCAGACGAATCACTCGCCAAGCTCCGCCCCGGTAGCTGAAACGGTCCCTGTGAGCGAAGCGCCGCTACCCACGACGCCGGTTGCCGAGCCTGCGGCCCCGGTGGCGACACCCGTCACCACGGCCCCCCACGACCCCACTTTGCCGCCGCGAGCCCCATGAGCGATATCCCAGAGAACGACCAACACATGCCGCTGGTGTCGCACCTCACCGAGCTGCGTACCCGCCTGCTGCGCTGCGTAGCGGCGATCTTCATCATCTTCGCCGGGTTGTTCGCCTTCACCCAGCAGATCTACACCATCGTCTCCACCCCCCTGCGCGAGTACCTGCCGGTGGGTGCAACGATGATCGCCACCGACGTCGCCTCGCCGTTTCTCACCCCGCTGAAACTGACCATGATGGTTTCGCTGTTCCTGGCGATCCCGGTGATCCTGCATCAGATCTGGGGCTTTATCGCACCCGGGCTGTACAAGCATGAGAAGCGCATCGCGGTGCCACTGTTGGTGTCGAGCATCCTGCTGTTCTACATCGGCATGGCCTTCGCCTACTTCCTGGTGTTTCCGCTGATCTTCAAGTTCTTCGCTGCCGCCACTCCGGCCGGCGTGGAGATGATGACCGACATCACCAGCTACCTCGATTTCGTCATGACCCTGTTCTTCGCGTTCGGCGTGGCTTTCGAGATTCCGGTGGCTGTGGTGCTGCTGGTATGGATCGGCGTGGTCAACGTGGCCTACCTGAGGAAGATCCGGCCTTACGTGATCATCGGCTGCTTTGTGGTCGGCATGATTCTCACCCCGCCGGATATCTTCTCCCAGACCTTGCTGGCCGTACCCATGTGGCTGCTGTTCGAAATCGGCGTGCTGTTCGGTGGGCTGATCAGCAAGCGCGGCGACCACCCGGACGATGCGCCGGCTGACGATCACAACGACCAGCCGCCAGCGACCCAAGCGTGAACCTGCTGCTTCTGGAAGAGGCCGACTTCATCGCGGCCGACCTGGTGGTGCTGCGCGACCGGCGCCTGACTCACATGCAGGAAGTGCATCGGGTTGCGGTGGGCGACAGCCTGCGGGTCGGGCGTATCGGCGGGCTGATGGGCTCAGCCCGGGTGCTGCGCCTGGAACCCACCGAAGCCGAGCTGCAAATCACCCTGGACCAGCCACCACCGGCCAAGCTGCCGCTAACCATGGTGCTGGCCCTGCCACGCCCGAAGATGCTTCGTCGAGTGCTGCAGACCGTCGCCGCCATGGGCGTGCCACGGCTGGTGCTGGTCAACAGCTACCGGGTGGAAAAAAGCTTCTGGCAAACCCCGTTCCTGGAACCCGAGGCCATTCGTGAACAGCTGATTCTCGGCCTGGAACAGGCTCGCGACAGCGTGCTACCCGAAGTGGTCATCGAAAAACGCTTCAAGCCCTTCGTCGAGGATCGTCTGCCGGCCCTTAGCGCAGGCACCCTGGGACTGGTGGGTCACCCCGGCCAGTACCCACCCTGCCCTCGCGGCCTGGATGAACCGGTAACCCTGGCCATCGGCCCCGAAGGTGGCTGGATCCCCTACGAGATCGATCTGTTGGCCAAGGCCGGCCTGCAACCGGTGCAACTGGGCGAACGCATCCTGCGGGTCGAAACCGCCGTCACAGCCCTCCTCTCACGCCTGTTTTGAGCAAAGGCTCCGTGCCAGCCGGAGCTTTCGCCTGCAATATCAAATCGCCACCTACCTACAGAATCCACCGCTCCCGCCGATAGCCTATGGTTAAGCCCATATTGCTAAAAGGGAGTTCGCAGCATGTACCGTTGGCTAGCCAGGAACCTGGGAAATGTAAGCGTCAGCCGCAAACTCGGTATCGGCTTCGGCCTGGTACTGCTTCTGACCCTATTGATCACTGCCACAGGCTGGACCGGCCTGGGCCGAGTGATCGACCGTGGCGACAAACTGGGCAACATCTCCACGCTCTATGGCATGACCAAGGACCTGCGCATCGCCCGTCTCAACTACGAGATGCACCATGGCGACCAAGGCCCGGCGGCAGTCAACGACATACTCAAACAACTCGACGAAGGTCTACGGGCCGCCCGTGAGCAACTGCAGCAACCTGAAAGCATCGCCATGCTGGACCAGCAACTGAGCGCCGTGGCCGAATACCAGAAAGCCTTTGCCGACATGACCCGTGCCACCGCCAGCCGCGAGGCTGCCCGGGCCCAGCTCGGCGCCAGTGCCGACAATGCCGTGGCCCGGGTGGCCGAGGTCGAGAAATCGCTGCTGCAAGGCGACAGCGTGGCTCAGTTCAACAGCGTCATCGACCTCTCCAAACTGATCCAGCAGGCACGCTTCCAGGTGCGTGGCTACACCTACAGCGCCAAACCGGAAGCCAAGCAACCGGCCCTGGATGCCATCGATAACGCGCTGAACCACCTCACCAGCCTACCGACCCACCTGCCGGAGCAGCACATTGCCAACCTGCAGCAAGCCAGCGACTCGCTCAAAGCCTACCGAGCGGCCGTCAGCGGCTTCAGCGACGCCGAAGAGGCCAGTGCTGCCGCGCTCAAGCGCATGGCCGCCCAAGGCGACCGACTGATGGACCTGAGCAACCAATTGACTAGCGCACAGACCGCCAAGCGTGACAGCGATGCCAGCCAGGCCAAAAGCACCCTGCTGATCGCCACAGTACTGGCCTTGGTGTTTGGTCTGATTGCCGCCTGGGCCATCACCCGGCAGATCATCCAACCGCTGCAGCAGACCCTCAAGGCCGCCGAACGCGTGGCAGCCGGCGATCTCAGCCAGAACCTGGCGGTGGATCGCCGCGACGAGCTTGGCCAACTGCAGAAAGCCATGCAGCGCATGACCCTCGGCTTGCGGGAACTGATCGGCGGCATCAGCGACGGCGTGACCCAGATCGCCAGCGCCGCCGAACAATTGTCGGCCGTCACCGAGCAGACCAGCGCCGGGGTCAACAGCCAGAAGGTGGAAACCGATCAGGTAGCCACGGCCATGAACGAAATGGCCGCCACAGTGCAGGAAGTCGCGCGCAATGCCGAAGAAGCCTCAGAGGCCGCTGTAGCCGCCGATCAGCAGGCCCGCGAGGGTGATCGCGTGGTGAACGAAGCCATTGCCCAGATCGAGCGTCTGGCCAGCGAGGTGGGCCACTCCACCGAAGCCATGGGCCACCTCAAGCAGGAAAGCGACAAGATCGGCAGCGTGCTGGATGTGATCAAGTCGGTGGCCCAGCAGACCAATCTGTTGGCCCTCAACGCCGCCATCGAAGCGGCACGTGCCGGTGAAGCCGGGCGTGGTTTCGCCGTGGTTGCGGACGAAGTGCGCAGCCTGGCACAGCGCACCCAGCAATCCACCGAAGAAATCGCCGAGCTGATCGTCGGCCTGCAAAGCGGCACACAGCAAGTAGCCAGCACCCTGGACACCAGCCGCAGCCTCACTGACAGCAGCGTCGAACTGACCCGCCGGGCCGGGGGGTCGCTGGAGAACATCACTCGCACTGTGTCGGCCATCCAGGCGATGAACCAGCAGATTGCCGCGGCAGCCGAGCAACAGAGCGCCGTAGCGGAAGAGATCAACCGCAGCGTGTTGAATGTGCGTGATGTGTCTGAACAGACTTCATCGGCCAGCGAAGAAACCGCGGCCTCCAGCGCCGAACTGGCGCGGTTGGGGATTCACCTGCAAAGCCTGGTGGGGCGCTTCCGGGTCTGAATCGCTTCGCTGGCAAGCCGGCTCCTACAAGGGAATGCAGGAGCCGGCGAAGGCCTCACAGTACCTGGCGCAGGAAAGCCTGGGCCCGAGGATCTTTCGGCGCCGCGAAGAACACATCCGGCGCCGCATCCTCCAGCAGCTTGCCGTGATCGAAGAACAGCACCCGATCCGCCACTTCCCGGGCAAAGCCCATTTCGTGGGTTACACAGACCATGGTCATGCCTTCCAGGGCCAGGGTCTTCATCACGTCCAGCACTTCGCCGACCATTTCCGGGTCCAGGGCCGAGGTCGGCTCATCGAACAGCATGACCTTGGGCTCCATGGCCAATGCCCGGGCGATCGCCACCCGCTGCTGCTGGCCACCGGACAGGCGCGACGGAAACTCATTGGCCTTCTGCGCAATGCCGACCTTTTCCAGCAACGCCAGGGCCTTGGCCTCGCGCTCCTGCTTGCCACGCTTGCGCACCACTTTCTGCGCCAGGCAGAGGTTCTCCAGCACGGTCATGTGGGGGAACAGGTTGAAATGCTGGAACACCATGCCGACTTCCCGGCGATAGGCGTTCACATCGGTCTTGGGGTCGGTCAGTTGCAGGCCGTCGATGCTCACCGAGCCGGAATCGAACTCTTCCAGGCCATTGAGGCAACGCAAAAAGGTGGACTTGCCGGAACCGGACGGACCGATCACCACCAGCACTTCACCCTTGGCCACCTGAGTGGTGACGTTGTCCACCGCACGCACCACCTGGCCGCGGGTGTCGAAGACTTTTACCAGATCGCGAACTTCAATCACTTTGCGCGAGCCTCCGCTCAAGCCGACTGGCCATCTTCGACAGCGGCAGGTTGATCAACAGATACAGGCCCGCCACGCAGAACAGGATCTCGAACGGCGAGAACGAGGTGGTGATGACTTCCCGGCCGCTCTTGAGCAGCTCGGTGATGGCGATCACCGACACCAGCGACGTGTCCTTGACCAGGCTGATGAACTGCCCGGCCAGGGGCGGCAACACCCGTTTGAACGCCTGTGGCAGCACCACGTGACGCATCGACTGGCCGGCGCTGAGCCCCAACGAGCGGGCAGCCTCGTTCTGCCCACGGGTAATGGACTGCACCCCGGCACGGACGATTTCCGCCACATAGGCCCCGGTGAACAGCGACAGCGCGGCGATCCCGGCGAACTCCCGGGACAGGTTGAGCACCGTGCCGATGAAGAAATAGAAAATGAAGATCTGCACCAGCAGCGGCGTACCCCGCACCAGCTCGACATAGAGCGTCGACAGGTCACGCAGGGTCGGGTTGCTGGACAGCCGGCACAGGCCGGTGCCGAGGCCGATGAGCAGGCCCAACACCCCAGACACCACCGACAGCCACAAGGTAGTCCACAAGCCCCACAACAGGGGGCCCGCCGCCCAGTGCCGGGTCACGCCAATCACATCGCCTTCGGCCACGTCATCGCCGCTAGCCACCTGCAGGCTGCTTTCATCGACACTCAGATGCTGCTCGGCACCCGAGTCACCGCGCAGCGTGACTTGAGCCTTGCCGCCCTGGCGCACAACCTCGGCGACGGTGGAGATCTCCGCCGCCCGCTGGGATTCTTCGGCCTGGTAGGCGAAGTACTGGGGGACACGGTTCCAGCGCCATTCGTAGGACATCAGCGAGGTGGCGTAGTACAGGGCGCCGGCCAGGCCGATCAGCACCAGCACGGTCAATACGTGCCAGGGCCATTGGGCTTTCTTCTGTTTGTTCACTTTGCAGGTTCCAGCGGTTTGCAGCGGGGAGGTTCGGCAGAGCTCGGGCGGGCATCATCGCGAGCAAGCTCGCTCCTACAAAAACGCTGTACGCCCTGTAGGAGCGAGCTTGCTCGCGATCAACCGCCAATCAGTTGCCTGACGCCTATTCCATGTCCTTGAGCCACTCGGTGCTCTTGAACCACTTGTCATGGATGCGATCGTAGGTGCCGTCTTCGTGGATCTGGTGCAGGAAGTTGTTGATGAAGTTGATGCTGTCGTAGTCACCCTTCTTCAGGCCGAAGGCCAGAGGCTCATAGGTGAACGGCTTGTCGAGGAACACCAGTTTGCCATTACCCACCTTGTTCACCGCCACCACGTTGTACGGGGCGTCGTAGATAAAGGCGTCGGCTTTGCCGTTGACCACGTCCAGCACCGCTTCCTGCTCATTGTCGTAGCCGTGGTACTTGGCCTTGGCAATCAGCTTCTTGGCGACCATTTCCCCGGTGGTGCCCAGCTTGGAGGTGATGCGGTAGTCGGCGCTGTTCAGGTCCTTGTAGGACTTGATGGTGCCTTCCAGATCCTTACGGATCAGCAGCGTCTGGCCGACCACGATGAAGGGTTCGCTGAAATTCAGGCGCAGGTTGCGTTCCTGGGTCAGGGTCATGCCGCTGCCGATCATGTCGAACTTGTCGGTGAGCAGGGCTGGGATGATGCCGTCGTAGCCAGTGGAAACCATCTCCAGCTTGACCCCCATGGACTTGGCCATGGCCTTGAGCAGATCGACTTCGAAACCGATGATTTCGCCACGCTTGTTGGTCATTTCGAACGGCATGTAGGTCGGGTCCATGCCGACTTTCAGCGTACCGCGCTTGACCGCGTCATCGATGGCGCCGGCCTGGGCGGTAGTGACCGCCAGCATGGCGGCGGCGCCTGCCAGCAGCAGCGAAAGATACTTCTTCATCTCAAGTCCCCTGAAGCCATTTTATTGTGGTGTCTGCGCGCCGCGGGCCTGGAATGAAAATCTTCGGATATCAAGCCGTTGTCGATCACGCACAGAAATTTGCGGGAGCGATGCTAACGCACTCGGCCGTTTGCACAAGGATTTTTGTTGTTACAAGGGGGGATGCGGGGCTATTGGCAGCAGAAAGCAAAACGCCCTTGAGTGGAGGCTCAAGGGCGTTGGCTTCAGGCCGGTTGCGGCGCCGCCATCAGCGGCTGCAAGGGCAGCAGCGGCGCATGGGGGTCAGCATCCACCGACTGGCGCCAGGCGTCCAGCCAATCGCTGTGACCCTCGCTCCAGACTTGCTGGTGCAGGCGCCCCAGGGCCACCGGATCGCTCAACAGCGCCAGGCGCTCGCTGTTGTTCAGGGCCGCCGGGCCGACTTTCAGTGCATGCCGCACCCGCTCCTGGCGCAGCCATTCGATCGGCTCGGCCTGGGTGTGGCGGGATGTGGCCAGGGCATAGGCCAGAGCGTTCTGCTGCGGGTCCACCACGGCTCGGACAAAGCCGTCGTTGAGCGCATGCCAGCGGTTCTCGTGGGTGTACTGGTCGGTGGCCAGCAGCGCCTGGGGCGGAGCGTATTCCTCGGGAATCAGGAACAGACTCTCGTCACGGGACTTCAGGCCCAGACCGACACGACTGGAGATCACCGACACCGGGATCGACAGCATCAGAGAACCGACAATCGGCACCAGCCACCAGAGGAAGCTGGGGTTCAGCCAGATCACCAGCAGGGCCCAGCAGAAGCCCAGCAGGGTCTGCGGACCGTGGCGGCGCACGGCTTCACTCCACGGCGTGGAGTCGTCGTCACGTTGTGGCGAGTTCCAGGTCGCGGCCCAGCCGAGGAATGCAGCCAGCACGAAACGGGTGTGGAAAATCATCCGCACCGGCGCCAGCAGCATGGAGAACAGCATCTCCAGGAGCATCGACAGGGTCACCTTGAACTTGCCGCCGAACTCTTTCGCGCCCTTGGCCCAGATCAGGATGATGCTCAACAACTTCGGCAGGAACAGCAGCACGATAGTCGTGGAGAACAGCGCGATGGCCTTGTCCGGGTGCCACTGCGGCCACAGCGGATACAGCTGCCGTGGTTCGAGGAAGTACTGCGGCTCCATCAGGGTATTGACCGCCAGCAGAGCCGTGGACAGCACCAGGAAGAAGAACCACAGCGGTGCCGAAAGGTAGGACATCACCCCGGTGAGGAACACCGCACGGTGCACCGGGTGCATGCCCTTGACCAGGAACAGGCGGAAGTTCATCAGGTTGCCGTGGCACCAGCGACGGTCACGTTTGAGTTCGTCCAGCAGGTTAGGCGGCAGCTCTTCGTAGCTGCCCGGCAGGTCGTAGGCAATCCACACGCCCCAGCCGGCACGGCGCATCAGCGCGGCTTCGACGAAGTCGTGGGACAGGATCGCACCGGCGAAGGCGCCTTTACCGGGCAATGGCGCCAGGGCGCAGTGCTCGATGAACGGCTTCATGCGGATGATCGCGTTGTGGCCCCAGTAGTGGGACTCACCCAACTGCCAGAAGTGCAGGCCGGCGGTGAACAGCGGGCCGTAGACTCGGGTGGCGAACTGCTGCATGCGCGCATACAGGGTGTCCATGCCCGACGCCCGTGGCGCGGTCTGGATGATCCCCGCGTCCGGCGTGGCTTCCATCAAGCGCACCAGGCTGGTCAGGCATTCGCCGCTCATCACGCTGTCGGCGTCGAGCACCACCATGTACTTGTAGTCACCGCCCCAACGACGGCAGAAGTCGTCGAGGTTGCCGCTCTTGCGCTTCACACGGCGACGGCGACGGCGGTAGAAAATCTTGCCGAAGCCCTTGGCTTCCCGGCAGACATCCAGCCAGGCCTGCTGCTCGGCCACGCAGATATCACTGTCGTTACTGTCGCTGAGCACGAAGAAATCGAAGCGGTCCAGGTCACCGGTGGCCGCTACCGACTCGAAGGTCGCCCGCAGACCGGCAAACACCCGGGGCACGTCTTCGTTGCAGATCGGCATCACCAGTGCGGTACGTGCGTCCTTGGGAATCGGCTCGTTACCGGCGCTGGCCCCGGAGATGCGGTACTTGTCGTGACCAGTCAACAGCTCCAGGAAGCCCATCAACGCAGTCCAGAAACCCGCCGAGACCCAGCAGAAGAGGATGCCGAAAAGAATCAGGATGCTGGTTTGCAGGGCATAGGGCAGCACTTGGGTCGCGGTCTGCATCAGCGGCTGGTGCAGGACCTCTTCCAGGTCGACGAAGGACCAGCCTTGGTACGGCATGATGCCTTTCATGTACCAGCCGGCGACGATGGTCTGGCCGAGCATCAGCACCAGCAGGATGTAGCGACGGATCGAACCCACGGTGCGCCAGCGCGCAGCCGGCAGCACACGTTCGTCCTTCGGCGGCGCGGGCGGGTTGGTGCGCCCGGTCAGTCGCCGCCAGCCACGCACCAGGATATTGGTGCGCCACGGCTCCGGTACCACCTTGGTGCGGCGGATCGGCGGCGTGGCCTTGAGGCAGACCCGGCCTTCGGCGTCGACCGCAAGCATTTCCGCTTCTTCGAGTTCCGCGGCGGTGCTCAAGGACAGGCGCTGGCCCACCGATACCTGGGCGGCATCGGTTGGAGCGTCGAAGGTCGTTGACGACAAACGTTGGTGCAGTTCGCTGAAAGACTGGCAGCCCGCGAGTTCCGCGCGCTGCTGGTCCGACATCGGCAAGTGCGCCAGGTACTCGGCAAGAGACTCTGGCTGTAGTTGAGAGTTACTCATCGGCAGGCAACTGGTAGCTCCAGGTCTCGGTCAGGACTTGTTCAGTTTTAACCGGTTCCGGTGTGGCTGGGGCCGCCTCGGCAGCAGGCTGCTTGGCGTCTTTGTGGTCCTTGTCCTTGGCATTCTTGGCGTCTTTGGCCGGCTTGGCTTCAGTCTGCTTGGCCGCTGCCGCAGCGGCTTCCTTCTCCTTCTTCTCCTGTTGCTTGGCGGCGATCTTGTCGGCCTTGGCAACGGAGGAGTTGGAGTTAGGGGTCGAAGCCTTGACCGGCTCGGCTACCGGGATGTTGCGCACCAGCGCGGCACGCATCTCGGTGGCCTTGCTCGCATCCTTGATCTTCATCCGCAGGGTCAGGCGCCAGCCTTTGGTTTCCGGGTTGTAGCGAACGCTGTTTTCCACCAGCTCGGCGTTGTCGCCAACACTCACCTGGCTGCGAACTTCGGCGCTTTCCGGCAATGCCGCCAGGGATGGGCCTTCGAAGTCCACCAGGTAGGCAACGCTGCCATCAGGCTGACGGATCAGGTTGGATTGCTTGACGTCACCGGTGGAGCGCAGGGTCTGTTGCACCCAGGCGCTGTCGGGGGAATGCAGGGCGGCTTCGTCGATGGTCCAGTGCAGGCGGTAGGCATAATCCAGCGGCTGGCCTGGCTCAGGCTGCTTTTCCGGGTTCCAGAACGCCACGATGTTGTCGTTGGTTTCGTCCGCAGTCGGGATCTCTACCAGATCGACGGTACCTTTGCCCCAGTCGCCCTTGGGCTCGATCCAGGCGCTTGGGCGCTTGTCGTAGCGGTCATCGAGGTCTTCGTAGTGGCTGAAGTCACGGCCACGCTGCAGCAGGCCGAAACCACGCGGGTTCTCTACCGAGAAGTTGCTCACGGCCAGGTGTTTCGGGTTGTTCAGGGGACGCCAGATCCATTCGCCGTTGCCGGCATGGATCGACAGACCGCTGGAGTCGTGCAGCTCGCGACGGTAGTTGAGGACTTTTGACGGCTGGTTGGCGCCGAACAGGTACATGCTGGTCAGCGGGGCCAGGCCCAGCTTGCCGACCTTGTCACGCAGGAACACCCGAGCCTTGACGTCGACAATGGTGTCGGCGCCCGGACGCAGGGTCAGGCGGTAGGCGCCAGTGGCCCGTGGCGAATCCAGCAGGGCGTAGATCACCAGATGCTTGTCGGTTGGTTTGGGCTGTTGGATCCAGAACTCGCTGAAGCGCGGGAACTCTTCGCCGGACGGCAGGGCGGTGTCGATCGCCAGACCACGGGCGGACAGGCCATAAGTGTGGCCTTTGCCGACGACGCGGAAGTAGCTCGCGCCCAGCATGGTCATGATCTCGTCTTGCTTATCAGCCTTGTTGATCGGGTACAGCACACGGAAACCGGCATAGCCGAGCTTTTCGGTGGCCTTGGGATCGAACTTGACGTCGCCGAAATCGAAGCGATTCGGGTCGTACTTGATCTCGGATACGGTGTTGGCGCTGATCTCGTTGATCTTCACCGGCGTGTCGAAGTGCATGCCCTGGTGATAGAACGACAGCTTGAATGGGGTCTTCTGATCGGCCCATTCGGCTTTTTCGCTGAGGAAGCGGATTTTCTGGTAATCCGCAAACTTCATCTCACGGAATTCGTTCGGCAGGTTACTGCGCGGGGCCTCGTACTTCTGCCCGGCCAAGTCCTTGGCCTTGGCCGACACATCATCCAGATTGAATGCCATGAGTTGACCGGCGCCGAACAGGCAGACCAGCGCAGAGCCCGTCACCAGTGCGTTTCGTAACCGTTTGGCAAACAAGTTTGGTGCATTACAGGGACTAACAATCACGAGCAACCCTCGCCGAAAACAGATCAAAAAACCAACGGCCAGCTATCTATATGCCAGGTTGGCGAGCATTGTTCCGACTCCGATGGGGCTAAATGATTCCCCAAGCGGCCGTGGACAAGTCTCTACTAAAGTCAAAATGGACCAACGAACGCTGATCCCCGTAGCGCGCGATTATCTAGTAGCCCGCGTTACAACGCATCAGGGGTAACAAAGTATTTATCGCGAAAAACAGCAGTTTCCGGCCCAAATCGGTGGAAAAAGATGTTTCAGGCGCTTTCAGGTCTGTAACAGGAAGGTTACCGGGCCATCATTGACCAGATGCACCTGCATGTCCGCGCCAAAACGCCCTGATGCCACTTTGCTATGCAACTGTTGCGCCTTCGCTATCAGGTAGTCAAAAAGCTCCTCACCGAGTGCAGGTGGCGCAGCCGTGGAAAAGCTCGGACGCAACCCGCTTTTGGTGTCTGCCGCCAAGGTGAACTGCGACACCAGCAGCAGCCCGCCCTGCACATCCGTCAGGGACAGGTTCATCTTGCCTTCAGCATCGCTGAACACCCGATAGTTAAGCAGCTTATGCAGGAGTTTGTCGGCGCTGGCCCGAGTGTCCTCGGGCTCCACCGCCACCAGCACCAGCAAACCCTGGTCCACCGCACCGACTATTTCCCCGGCCACTTCAACCCGCGCGCCGGTTACGCGCTGCAACAGCCCCTTCATGCTTCTTCAGGCGGCAGGTCGAGTAGGCGGCGAGCCATCTGATCAGTGGCTCGTACCAGGGCGTCGGTGATGCCCGGTTCGGAGGCGGCATGACCCGCATCGCGAATCACCTGCAACTCGCTGTTGGGCCAGGCCTGATGCAGCTCCCAGGCGTTGTCCAGGGGGCAGATCACGTCGTAGCGACCGTGGATGATGACCCCGGGCAGATGGGCGATCTTGCCCATGTCGCGGATCAGTTGGTCGGGTTCGAGGAAAGCGTTGTTGATGAAGTAATGGCATTCGATCCGGGCAATCGACAGCGCCCGCTGCGGCTCGGAGAAGCGGTCCACCACCAGCGGGTTCGGACGCAGGGTCGCGGTGCGCCCTTCCCAACCCGACCAGGCCTTGGCGGCATGCATCTGGGCGATCTGGTCATTGCCGGTCAGGCGCTTGTGGAAGGCGCTGACCAGGTCATGCCGCTCCTCCAGGGGAATCGGCGCCACATAGTCCTGCCAGTAATCCGGGAACAGACGGCTGGCGCCGCACTGGTAGTACCACTGGATTTCCTGGGGACGGGCCAGGAAGATGCCCCGCACGATCAGGCCCAGCACTCGATCCGGGTGGGCCTGGGCATAGGCCAGGGCCAGAGTCGAACCCCAGGAGCCGCCGAACAGCACCCATTTGTCGATGCCCAGGTGCTGGCGAATCCGCTCCAGGTCCGCCACTAGGTCCCAGGTGGTGTTGTTTTCCAGACTGGCGTGGGGGGTGGAACGTCCGCAACCGCGCTGGTCGAAGGTGACGATGCGGTACAGGTTCGGGTCGAAATAGCAGCGACTCGCCCCATCACAGCCCGCGCCCGGACCACCGTGAATGAACACCACCGGCAAACCTTCCGGTGAACCACTTTCGTCGACATACAGCACATGGGGCTTGTCGACGGCCAGATCGTGCCGGGCATAGGGTTTGATCTGCGGGTACAAAGTCTGCATTACGCGCTCCGTGGAGGTCGGGTTCATCCCTGGTGGGACTTCATTTATTCTGCCGTTTGGCATCATAAACCCGAATTACGCAATGAGCATGTCCTTGAAGAAAACAGGGTTGTTCAGGGGATTGCGACGAGTCGCGCAGGGCGCTTGGCGAGCAAGCTCGCTCCTATATAAAGGCGTGCATCCGCGGTAGGAGCCAGCTTGCTGGCCAAAGCAATGTCAGCGGTAACGCTCCTGCCCCCAGGCCAGCAGCCCCTGCAGCAATGCCTTGAGCACCACCTGGGTCGGTGCCGCCAGGTCCTCGCGATAGCGGAACGGCTCGAACTCCTCCATATAGGCGCTCTGCGCCAGTTCCAGTTGCACCGCATGAATGTGCTCGGCCGGGTTACCGTAATGCCGGGTGATATGCCCCCCCTTGAACCGACCGTTGAGCACGTGGGTGTAATCGCCATGGGCGGCGCAGATGCTCTCCAGACGGCTGGCCAGTTGCGCATCGCAGCTGGCGCCGTTGAAGGTGCCAAGGTTGAAGTCCGGCAGCTTGCCCTCGAACAGATGAGGGATCAGCGAACGAATGGAGTGGGCATCGAACAGCAAGGCATAGCCGAACTCGGCCTTGAGCCGCGCCAGCTCCTCTTGCAGGGTACGGTGATAGGGCCCCCAGACCTGCTCCAGGTATTGCTGCCGCTCTTCTTTGGACGGCGCCTGCCCTTCGACGAACAACGGCTCGCCATCGAACAGCGTCGCCGGATACAGGCCAGTGGTAGCACCGACGTACAGCGGTTTGTCATCGGAAGGCCGGTTCAGGTCGATGACGAAACGCGAATATTCGGCCGCCAGGGTGCTGGCCCCCAGCTCCTCGGCGAACTGATACAGCCGTGGAATGTGCCAGTCGGTGTCCGGCAGGCTTTGCGCCTGTGGAACCAGACCGGCCATCACTGCCGGCGTCAGGCGCGTACCGGCATGGGGCATGCTGATCAGCAGGGGCACCCGGCCTTGTTTGAATGTCAGAACCTTATCCACAACCCGTCTCCTAAACAGTCACTTCAACGCCGTGTCGCACGACGCGTTTTTCCAGGTCACCGCCCAGCCAGTAGGCCAGGTCGGCGGGACGATCGATCTGCCAGGCGACAAAGTCCGCCACCTTGCCCACTTCCAGCGAACCATGGGTCTGCGCCATGCCCAGGGCCTGGGCCGCGTGCAAGGTGACCCCGGCCAACGCCTCCTCCGGCGTCATACGCAAACAGGTGCAGGCCATGTTCAGCATCAGGCGCAGCGACAGCACCGGCGAAGTCCCGGGATTGAGGTCGCTGGCCACGGCAATCTTCACCCCGTGCTTGCGCAGGGCATCCATCGGTGGCAACTGAGTTTCCCGGAGGAAATAGAACGCACCCGGCAGCAGCACGGCCACGGTCCCCGATGTCGCCATGGCAATGGCATCGTCCTCGGTCATGAACTCCAGGTGATCGGCAGACAGCGCCCGGTAGCGCGCTGCCAGGCTCGAGCCATGCAAGGACGACAATTGTTCGGCATGCAGTTTCACCGGCAGGTCGAGCTTGTGCGCGGCAATGAATACCCGCTCCACCTGGGCCGGGGAGAACGCCAGGTACTCACAGAAGGCATCCACGGCATCCACCAGCCCCTCGGCCGCCAGGGCCGGGAGCATCTCGCTGCAGATATGCTCGATGTAGTCGTCACTGCGCTCGGCATATTCCGGCGGCAGGGCGTGGGCCGCCAGGCAGGTGCTGCGCACACTGACCGGCAACTCCTCGCCGAGACGGCGGATCACCCGCAGGATCTTGCGCTCGCTGGCCAGGTCCAGGCCGTAGCCGGACTTGATCTCGACGCTGGTGACACCGTCCCGCAGCAGGCTCAGCAGACGCTTGCGGGCGCTGACGAACAGTTCCTCTTCAGTGGCTGCGCGGGTCGCCCGTACGGTGCTGGCGATACCGCCACCGGCCGCGGCGATCTCGGCGTAGCTCACGCCCTGCAGGCGCTGCTCGAACTCGCCGCTGCGGTTGCCGCCAAATACCGTGTGGGTGTGGCAATCGATAAAGCCCGGGGTTACCCAGGCTCCAGCCAGGTCCTTGACCTGGGCGTAGTCGCCGGCCGGCGCCTCCGAGCGCCGGCCGATCCACTCGATGTGCGCCCCTGACGTCACCATGGCCGCGTCCTCGATGATCGAGTAGATACCCGAGGCCATGCTGGCGACGTTGCAGTGTTGCCAAAGAGTTTTCATCCAGGGCCTCCGTTAATGATCAGTAGGTAAAGAAGAATCGACGCGGATCTGCTGAGCCTGCCCCGCCACCGGCTTGACCCACAGCATATAGGCCACCACCAGCAGAACGATCCACACCACGCCCACCATCAGCGCCGCCTGGGTTTTCGGGAAATAGCCCAGGACGCCGAAGATGAACAGCATGAAGGCAATCGCCGCTGCCGGCGCCCAAGGCCAGAACGGCACCTTGAACTGCAACCGGGCCACTTGCTCGGCGCTCATGGAGCGACGCATCGCCACGTGGGTCAGAAGAATCATCAGCCACACCCAGACCGTGGCGAAGGTGGCCAGGGACGCGATCAGCAGGAAGATGTTTTCCGGGATCAGGTAGTTCAATACCACGCCGCCCAACAGCGTCACGGCCATCACCACCACGGTCATCCACGGCACGCCGGCCTTGGACACCTGGGCAAAGCCCTTGGGCGCCTGTCCTTGCTGGGCCAGGCCGTACATCATGCGCCCGGCACCAAAGATATCGCTGTTGATCGCCGATACCGCCGCCGAAATCACCACGATATTGAGGATGGTGGCTGCCGAACTGATGCCCAGGCTGTCGAAGATCTGCACGAAGGGGCTGCCCTGGGTGCCAATCTGCGGCCAGGGGAAAATCGACATCAGCACGAACAGGGTCAGTACGTAGAACAGCAAGATGCGCAGAGGCACCGCGTTGATCGCCTTGGGGATGACCCGCTGCGGGTCCTTGGCCTCGCCGGCGGTGACACCGATGATCTCGATACCGCCAAAGGCGAACATCACCACCGCAAAGGACGCGATCACCCCACCAATGCCATTGGGCATGAAGCCGCCATGGGCCCAGAGGTTGCTGGCGCCGGTGGCCTGCTCGGTGGCCGCACTGCCGATACCGAACATCATGATGCCGAACCCGCCGAGGATCATGGCGACGATCGCCCCGACCTTGAGCAGCGACAACCAGAACTCCATCTCGCCGAAGACCTTGACGCTGCACAGGTTGAGGCCGCCGATCAGCAGGACGATGCCCAGTACCCAGATCCAGCGTGCTACTTCGGGAAACCAGAAGCCCATATAGATGCCAAAGGCAGTGACGTCCGCCAGACAGACGATGAGCATCTCGAACGCGTAGGTCCAGCCCAGGATAAAGCCCGGCAAAGGCCCCAGGTACTGACTGGCGTACTGCCCGAAGGAGCCGGACACCGGGTTGTGCACGGCCATCTCCCCCAGGGCGCGCATCACCATGAACACCGCTGCGCCACCAATCAGGTAGGCCAGCAGCACGGCCGGGCCGGCCATCTGGATGGCGGAGGCCGACCCGTAGAACAACCCGGTGCCAATGGCCGACCCCAGGGCCATGAAGCGAATGTGGCGGGCCGTCAGCCCGCGTTTCAATCCTTGGGTTTGCTGTGTCATTTCTCGTCCCTAATTATTCTTATCAGAGAAAGCGGTGGACCGACCCTCAATAGCCAAGGCCCGGCCCACCCAAAGATTTCGCCGACGCGCAACCCCCGCAGGAGCCCGCTGGCCGGCGAAAGTGTCTTAGAGGCTCGGCAGCAACTGAGCCGGCAACAGGTCGTTCAGGCACCGCGAAGCCAACAATTCGCTGGCCGCGTTGATATCCGGTGCAAAGAAACGGTCCTTCTCGTAATACGCCACTTTCTCGCGCAGGGTGGCACGGGCTTTTTCCAGGGTCGGCGAGGTTTTCAGGCCTTCGCGCAGGTCCAGGCCCTGACAGGCCGCCAGCCATTCCACGGCCAGAACACCGCGGGTGTTCTCGGCCATTTCCCACAGGCGCTTGCCGGCGGCCGGAGCCATGGACACGTGGTCTTCCTGGTTGGCGGAGGTGGGAATGCTGTCCACCGAGTGCGGGTGGGCCAGGGCCTTGTTCTCGCTGGCCAGGGCCGCAGCGGTCACCTGGGCGATCATGAAGCCGGAGTTGACCCCGCCATTGGCCACCAGGAACGGCGGCAGCTGGGACATGTGCTTGTCCATCATCAGCGAGATACGGCGCTCGCTCAGGGAAGCGATCTCGGCGATGGCCAGAGCCATGTTGTCGGCCGCCATGGCAACGGGTTCGGCGTGGAAGTTGCCACCGGAAATCACATCGCCTTCGGCTGCGAACACCAGCGGGTTATCGGACACGGCGTTGGCTTCGACCACCAGCACTTCGGCCGCCTGGCGGAACTGGGTCAGGCAGGCGCCCATCACTTGCGGCTGGCAACGCAGGGAGTACGGGTCCTGAACCTTGTCGCAGTTCTGGTGCGAGGCGGACACCTCGGTGCTGTCTCCCAGCAAGGCGCGATAGGCCGCAGCGGTATCGATCTGCCCGCGCTGGCCGCGAGCGGCGTGAATCCGTGGATCGAACGGCGAGCGCGAACCCAGCACGGCTTCCACCGTCAGGCCGCCACAGACCAGGGCACCGGCGAACAGGTCTTCGCCTTCGAACAGACCGCGCAGGGCGTATGCGGTGGACACCTGGGTGCCGTTGAGCAGCGCCAGGCCCTCCTTGGCGGCCAGGGTCAGCGGCTTGAGGCCGGCGATTTCCAGGGCTGCGGTCGCTTCCAGCCATTGGCCTTTGTAGCGCGCCTTGCCCTCACCCAGCAGCACCAGGGACATGTGGGCCAAAGGCGCCAGGTCGCCGGAAGCGCCCACCGAGCCCTTGAGTGGAATATGCGGATAGACCTCGGCGTTGATCAGGGCGATCAGGGCATCGATCACCTGACGGCGGATGCCTGAGAAACCGCGGCTCAGGCTGTTGACCTTGAGCACCATGATCAGACGCACCAGATCGTCGCTGATGGGCTCGCCCACGCCGGCGGCATGGGACAGCACCAGGGAACGCTGGAGGTTTTCCAGGTCGGCGCTGGCGATGCGGGTCGAAGCCAGCAGGCCAAACCCGGTGTTGATCCCGTAGGCGGTGCGGTTCTCGGCGAGAATCTGCTCGACACAAGCGACGCTGGCGTCGATCTGCGCCGAGGCGCTGTCATCCAGGGTCAGGGTCAGCGGCTGCTGATAGATGGCCCGCAGTTGGGCCAAGGTCAGTTGGCCGGGAATCAGGTTTAGCGCAGTCACATTCATGCTCCTTTTGAGAGTTTTGTAATAACTACCAGTCGCTCCGGAAGCTTCCGTTATCCGTCGTCACTCGCAGTATCGAGCGAGTGACGCCTTGGCACGCTGGTTATGGGAAAAACGGTTTATTGCACTTTGGAAAAACGTTTGGGCAGCAGCAAAGGGTCCTTGAGCAGCGCCGCGGCGCCGGCAATGTCCGGCGCCAGCCAGCGGTCCTGGTCATAGGCCGCAATCCGCTCGCGCAGCAGGCACCAGGCGATACCGGTGCCGGTGCCGAAGCGCTGCTCCTTGAGAAATTCGAAGGCCTGGGCGGCCAGCAGGTACTCGATGGCCAGGATCTGGGTGCAGTTCTCCAGCACCTGATGCAGCTTCAGCGCGGCGTTGGTGCCCAGGCTCAAGTGGTCCTCCTGCAGGCCCGAAGTCACGTAGTTGTCCAGCACCGCCGGCTGGGCCAACTGACGGTTCTGCGCACACAGCGAGGCCGCCACGTACTGCACGATCATCATTCCGGAGTTGACCCCGGGCTCGCTCACCAGGAATGCCGGCAAGCCGCTGACATGGGGGTTGATCAAGCGGTCCAGGCGACGTTCGGCAATGGAGCCGACCTCGGCCATGGCGATGGCCAGCAGATCCGCCGCCAGAGCCACCGATTGCCCGTGAGGGTTGGCCTGAGACACCACCCGATAGTGATCCGGGGTGCCCAGCAGCAACGGGTTGTCGGTAGCTCCATTGAGCTCGGTTTCTACCTGCTTGATCGCATGGGCCAACTGATCCCGGGCTGCACCATGTACCTGGGGAATGGAGCGGATACTCAAGGCGTCCTGGGTGCGAATGCCGCGGCTAGCGGCGATGACTTCACTGCCATCGAGCAAGGCCCGCAGATTGCTGCCCACCACCTGCATGCCGGGGTGCGCCTTGAGGGCGATGATCTCGGCATCGAAGGCGTCGATCTGGCCCCGCTGGGCTTCGAAGCTCATGGCGCCGATCACGTCGGCCCACTGCAACAGGCGGCTGGCATCGGCCAGGGCCAGACAGCTCAGACCCGTCATGCACGGCGTGCCGTTGACCAGGCACAAGCCATCCTTGGCCCCCAGTTGCACCGGCTGCAGCCCCTCTTCGGCCAGGGCCTGTTCGGCGCAAACAATGCGACCGCGATAGCTGACCTGACCGACGCCCAGCAAGGCGATGCCAATGTGGGCCATATGGGTCAGATAACCCACCGACCCCTGGGACGGCACTTGTGGGGTGATGCCGCGATTGAGCAAGGCCAGCAACGCCTCGACCACCTGCCGGTGGATACCGGATTTACCATGGCTGTAGTTGATGATGGCGGCGCAGAGGATCGCCCGAGTCTGTTCGTCGGCCAGCGCCGGCCCGACACCGCAGGCATGGCTGAGCAAGGTATTGCGCGATAGCTGGCTGAGTTGCTCACCGGCCAGCACCACGTTGCACAAGGCGCCAAGGCCCGTGCTGATGCCATAGGCGCGCTCGCCGCTGTTCACCACCTGGCGGACGATGGCCTGGGCATTGTCGATACGCGCCCAGGCCTGGGCCGACAGCTCGAGCTGCGCGCCATGACGGGCGACGGCGACTACATCCTGCCAACCCAGGGGGGCGTCGGCGATAACGATTTTTTCAGCCTGGGACATCGGGGACCTCTTCTTGCAAACCTTGGGTTGTCTGCCGCTTTGCCGGACCTTTCGCCGGCAAGCCGGCTCCTACACTGTGGCGGCGCGACGCTGGACGAAACGATCGACGTATTCATCCGCTGGCGAATGCAGGATCTCCTTCGGCGTCCCCACCTGGATCAGGCGGCCGTCCTTGAGAATCGCGATGCGATTGCCGATGCGTACCGCCTCGTCCAGGTCGTGGGTGATGAAGACGATGGTCTTGTGCAGGGTCTTCTGCAGCTCGAGCAACTGGTCCTGCATCTCGGCACGGATCAACGGGTCCAGGGCGCTGAAGGCTTCGTCCATGAGGATGATGTCGGTGTCTGCAGCCAGGGCCCGGGCCAGGCCGACGCGCTGGCGCATGCCGCCGGACAGCTGGTGCGGGTACTTCTTCTCGTAACCCTTGAGGCCCACGGTGTTGATCCAGTGCAAGGCCCGCTCGGCGCACACCGACTTGCTCTCGCCACGCACCTTGAGGCCGTAGGCGACGTTGTCCTGGACATTGCGGTGGGGCAGCAGACCGAAGCTCTGGAACACCATGCTGATCTTGTGTCGACGGAATTGGCGCAGGGCTTCCATGTCGTATTGCAGGATGTCTTCGCCATCCACCAGGATCGCCCCACTGGTGGGGTCGATCAGGCGGTTGAAGTGACGCACCAGAGTCGACTTGCCGGAACCGGACAGGCCCATGATGACGAAGATCTCACCGGTGCCGATGCTCAAGGACAGGTCGTTGACCCCCACTACGCAACCGGTTTCGGCCAGCACCTGGTCCTTGCCCTTGCCTTGGCCAATCATCGCCAGGGCGTCGGCGGAACGGTTGCCGAATATCTTGAAGACGTTCTTGACTTCGATCTTGCTGACGGCAGCGTTGTTCATTTGTTCACCTCATGGCGTGGACGACCATAGGCCTGGGTAATGCGGTCGATCACCACCGCCAGAATCACGATCGCCAACCCGGCTTCCAGGCCGCGCCCGACGTTGAGGGTCTGGATCCCCACCAGCACATCCTCGCCCAGGCCACGGGCGCCGATCATCGAGGCGATCACCACCATCGACAGGGCCATCATGGTGGTCTGGTTGATCCCCGCCATGATGCTCGGCAGGGCCAGGGGCAGTTGTACGCCGAACAGCTGTTGCCAGCGGTTGGCACCGAAGGCGTTGATCGCCTCCATCACTTCACCGTCCACCTGGCGGATGCCCAGGTCGGTGAGACGAATCAGCGGCGGTGCGGCGTAGATCACCGTGGCGAAGATCGCCGGCACCTTGCCCAGGCCAAACAGCATCAGCACCGGGATCAGGTACACGAAGCTGGGCATGGTCTGCATGATGTCCAGCAGCGGCATCAATACCGAACGCAGGCGGTTGCTGCGGGCCGAGAGGATCCCCAGGGGAATGCCGATCAGCACTGAGATCACCGTCGCCACCAGCATCAGCGCCAGGGTCTGCATCAGCTTGTCCCACAGGCCGACGGCGCCCACCAGGAACAGCAGGCCGACAATCACCGCCGTGGTCAGCAGCTTGCGGGTGGAATGCCAGGCGATGCCGCCGACAATCGCCAGCATCAGCCACCAGGGCGCCGCGCGCAGCAGGCCTTCAAGGTTGACGATGGCCCACAACAGGGTGTCGGAGATGTGCCGGAACACATCGCCGTAGTGGGTCACCAGGGAGTCGACCCAGCCGTTGACCCAGTCGGCGATGGAAAAGGTGAAGCTTTCTGGAAACATAAGAAATTCTCGATCAAAGGAGGTTGTGGTCCAGCCTCCGACGGCTCTTGTGAACCGCCGGAAAAGCCCGACCTACAAGGCCGCGTCGATTTTCCTGGCTGCGTCGTCACTCACCCATGCGTGCCAGACTTCAGGATGTTCCTTGAGGAAGATTTTCGCCAGTTTCGGCGACTCGATGCGCTCGCGGGTCATGCGCGCGAGGTTCTGGTTAAGCAGGTCGATGGGCAGGTTGGCCTTGGCCAGTACCGCCACCAACTCCGGGGCTTCGTCGTGGAAGGTCTTGGACAGGCCGACCTTGATGCTCACGCTCTTGTCGACGCCGGGTTTCTCATCCAGCTTGACCAGATCCACCTGGCCCATCAGCGGGGTCGGCGACCAGTAGTAGAAGAGAATCGGTTCGCCACGCTTGTAGCTCGACAGCACCGCCGCATCCAGGGCCGGGCCGGTGCCCGGACGGAAGTTGGTGTAGCTGCTTTCCAGGCCGTAGCTCTTGAGCATCTCGCTGTTGTCCAGCTCACAGGTCCAGCCGGCCGGGCAATTGTAGAAGCGGCCCTTGGTCGGCTCTTCCGGGTCCTTGAACACGCTGGCGTACTTGCCCAGGTCGGCGATGTTCTGCAAGTCCGGCGCCTTGGCTTCGAGCTTGCGCTTGGCGTCGCCCTCGATCACATAACGCGGCACATACCAGCCTTCGACGGCGCCCACCACCGGTGCGCCGACACCCACGACCTTGCCGGCCTTCTCGGCCTTGTTCCACACCTCGCTGCGGCCCACCCACTCTTCGGCGAAGACCTGGATGTCATTGCTGCCCAGGGCGTTCTCCATGGTGATGGAGTTGCCCGGCAGGCTGTCGGTCTTGCAGTCGTAGCCCTTCTCCAGAACAAACTGCAGGACGTCGGTCAGCAACATGCCGCTTTCCCAATTCAGACCGGCGAACTTCACCGTTTTGCCCGACTCGCACCAGCCGGCCGCCTGGGCGCCGGAAGCGGCCAGCAAGCCCAAGGACAGCAACGTGGTCAGCAGGGTCTTATGCATTTTCATTGTGTGACGCTCCTAATCATGAGTTGGCTTACGGCAGTTAAGAGGCATCCAGCCCTGTCCACGTCCCGTCAAGACTCACACCGCAGCAGCGCGACGGGCCTGACTCAGCTTTTGTTCGTTGGGCGCGTCCTGCTCTACCGGCAGGATCAGGTGCTCGGGCACCGCGCCATGCCACTTCTTCGCGCAGACGTAGTACAACGCCGCGGGCACCACCAGGCCGATGATCCAGGAGATATCGGTATCGCCAAGACTCGCCACCAGGGGGCCGGTATAGAAGTGGGTGGAGATGAACGGCATCTGGATCAGCACGCCGAACACATAAATGGAGATGCCCATGGCATTCCAGCGCCCGTAGCGGCCGTCCGGGTTGGACAGGGCCGGGATGTCATAGCGCTCTTTGGTGATGCAATAGAAGTCCACCAGGTTGATCGCGCTCCAGGGCGTGAAGAACGCCAGCAGGAACAGGATGAAGGCGGAGAAGTCCTTGAGGAACGAGTCCTTGCCCAGCAGTGCCAGCGCCGCGGCGATCGACACCATGAGGAAGATGTAGAGCAGGCGCACGCCACTGCCGATATGCCGGCTGCCGCGGAAGCCGCTGATGATGGTGGCGATCGACATGAAGCTGCCGTAGGCGTTCAGGGTGGTCACCGTGACCTTGCCGAAGGCCACCGCAAAATACAGCAGGCCGGCGACGATCCCGGTACCACCGAGGCTGACGATGAACGACACCTCATGATGGGCGAACTGGGAACCGGCCAGCGCCGCGGCAAACACCCCGAAGACCATTGAGGCCTGGGCGCCGATCACCGAACCCAGGCCAACCGCCCAGAAGGTTTTTGCCGCCGAAGTGCTGCGCGGCAGATAACGCGAGTAATCGGCCACATAGGGGCCAAAGGCAATCTGCCAAGAGGCCGACAGCGACACCGCCAACAGGAAGCTGGCCAGTGAGAAATGCTTGTTGCCGAGCAAGGCCGCGATATCGTTGCCTGCCAGCAGCTTGTAGAACAGATAGATGAAAGCCACCACGCCAAGCACGCTGGCGATACGACCGATACCGTGGATCACCCGGTAGCCAAAAATGGTGAAGACCATGATCGAGCCGGCGAACAGCACAATGCCGACCCAGTCCTCGACGTGCAGCAATTGCGCCACCGCCTGCCCGGCCAGCAACGAGCCGCTGGCGGAAAAGCCGACGTACATCAGGCACACCAGCACCAGAGGAATCACCGCGCCATACACACCGAACTGCACGCGGCTGGAGATCATCTGCGGCAGCCCCAGTTGCGGCCCTTGCGCCGCATGCAGCGCCATCACCCCGCCGCCCAGCAGTTGCCCGATCAACAGACCGATCAACGACCAGAACACATCACCGCCCAACACCACCGCCAGAGCGCCGGTGACGATAGCCGTGATCTGCAGGTTGGCACCCAGCCACAGGGTGAACTGGCTCAATAGACGACCGTGTCTTTCCGCTTCCGGGATGTAGTCGATCGAACGCCTTTCGATCAACGGCTTGTTGCTTGCACGATCATTCGATGAAGCCATGGACGTCAAACCTCTAATGGGCACTGCAGACGATTTCCACTGTAGGAGCGCGCTTGCTCGCGAGGCGGTGTAGCTGATGCACCGCGGTGCTTGCTTCGCCAGCAAGCTGGCTCCGACAGGGAGGGGTGGTTATTTGCCGGTGATCATCGGCAGGTTCAGGCCCTGTTCCTTGGCGCAATCGATAGCAATCTGATAACCGGCGTCGGCATGCCGCATGACCCCGGTGGCCGGATCGTTGTGCAGTACCCGGGCAATCCGCTCGGCTGCCTCATCGGTACCGTCGCAGACGATGACCATCCCCGAATGCTGGGAGAAGCCCATGCCAACGCCACCGCCATGGTGCAGGGAAACCCAGGTCGCGCCACTGGCGGTGTTCAACAGGGCGTTGAGCAGCGGCCAGTCGGACACGGCGTCGGAACCGTCCTGCATGGATTCGGTTTCACGGTTCGGGCTGGCTACGGAGCCGGAGTCCAGGTGATCGCGACCAATGACGATCGGCGCCGACAACTCGCCGCTGCGCACCATCTCGTTGAACGCCAGACCCAGCTTGGCGCGCTGGCCCAGGCCGACCCAGCAGATCCGCGCCGGCAGGCCCTGGAAGCTGATGCGCTCACGCGCCATGTCCAGCCAGTTGTGCAGGTGGGCGTCGTCGGGGATCAGTTCCTTGACCTTGGCGTCGGTCTTGTAGATGTCCTGAGGATCACCGGACAGCGCCGCCCAACGGAACGGGCCGATGCCGCGGCAGAACAGCGGACGGATATAGGCCGGGACGAAACCTGGGAAGTCGAAAGCGTTTTCCACGCCCTCTTCCTGGGCCATCTGGCGGATGTTGTTGCCATAGTCGAAGGTCGGAACGCCCATTTTCTGGAAGGCCAACATGGCTTTGACGTGCTCGGCCATGGACTGCTTGGCGGCCTTGATCACGGCAGCAGGCTCGGTCTTGGCGCGGTCGCGATACTGCTCCCAGGTCCAGCCTTTGGGCAGGTAGCCGTTGAGCGGATCGTGGGCGCTGGTCTGGTCGGTGACCATGTCCGGACGCACGCCACGGCGTACCAGTTCCGGAAGGATTTCAGCGGCGTTGCCGCACAGGGCGATGGAGATCGCGCGGCCTTCGGCGGTGTACTTCTTGATCCGCGCCAGGGCGTCGTCCAGGTCAGTGGCCTGCTCGTCGACGTAGCGCGTCTTGAGGCGGAAGTCGATGCTGATCTGCTGGCACTCGATGTTCAGCGAGCAAGCCCCGGCCAGGGTCGCGGCCAGCGGTTGTGCGCCGCCCATGCCGCCGAGGCCGGCGGTCAGAACCCAGCGACCCTTGAGGTTGGAATCATAGTGCTGGCGACCGGCTTCAACGAAGGTTTCGTAGGTACCCTGGACGATGCCCTGGCTACCGATATAGATCCAGCTGCCGGCGGTCATCTGGCCGTACATGGCCAGGCCCTTGGCGTCCAGCTCATTGAAGTGCTCCCAACTGGCCCAGTGCGGCACCAGGTTGGAGTTGGCGATCAGGACCCGTGGCGCGTTGCTGTGGGTCTTGAACACGCCCACCGGCTTACCGGATTGCACCAGCAGGGTCTCGTCGTCATTCAGCTGAGTCAGGGCTTCGACGATCTTGTCGTAGCACTCCCAGTTGCGCGCGGCGCGACCAATGCCGCCGTAGACCACCAGTTCCTTGGGGTTCTCGGCAACTTCCGGGTCGAGGTTGTTCATCAGCATGCGCAGCGGCGCTTCGGTCAGCCAGCTCTTGGCGGTCAGCTTGTTGCCGCGTGCGGCGCGAATTTCGACATTGCGGAATTTGGTGGGTTTGCTGTCAGTCACGGAAAAACTCCTCGGCGATGAGTCCAAGGTGCGAAGAGGATTCCATCGACTCTTACGCACACATATTTACTTGTACATACAAGCATATGCAATCAAGCGGCCAACTCGCTTGAGACGTAACTGAAAAACCTTGGGAGAAAACCGCAGGCCTTGCTGGACAAGGCTTTCAACAGGGCGAGAATTTTCTAGAAGAGATTTTTGGCCGCAACGAAGCTGTTACCAAAACTCGGTTTTGCGCTGTGCTGGGGCGTTCGGTAACAAACTGGTGCGCGAGAGAAACAGCAACTGCAGGGAAATGTGCGCCCGTTCTGCACGACAGGTGCGCACTGGGGTTCTGGCGCAGCGAGGGAGCGAATAGAAGAGAGAAGCCGGCAGCAGGCGCAGGCCGTATCCCGGCCTGCACCCACCCACAATGATCAGATGGCGGTGAGCTCGATGACACAGCAGCGTCCATCGGTGGCGATTTCCACAACCCCGGCATTGTCATCCAGGCGCAGGCAGTCATAACGCCCCAATGCCTGCACCGGAGTGCTACCCGTGTCCACCCAGGCCTGTTCGGCAGCACTGAACACCAGCACGGTGTGTGCCTGGGTGAAGAAACGTTGCTGACCATCGAACCACTGCAAGCGAGCGACGTAACGCTCAGGGCAGTAGATCAGGTTGAAATCGCGGATCGCCCCCTCCAGCAGGGTGCAATTCACCTGGCTGGCACCGCTGAAGGCAAAGGGGTCCAGGGGCAGCAAGGGCCGTACCTCTTCGCCATCGACCGTCAGTTGCATACCCGCACCCTGCAGCACGGTGATGATCCGCTGATAACCGGCAAAGCTGGAAAAGCCGCCGGATTCGCCGATATCGGCAATCGACAGGCGCCAGCCAAACCCTTCGAGGCCAGTGCCGGCATCACGAGTGATTTCTTCGGTGCTGCCGCCGCCGTTTTTCCACGGCATGCGCGGGTAGTCGGCGGCGCGTAACAAAGTGGACTGGATCATTTATGAAAGCGCCCTTCCAGACGATGACGGGAACCGGGGTGGATCAAGCGGGCGGCGGTCACCGGCTGGCGCCCGGACCAGGTGCGACGCCGAATCAACAGGCACGGCTCGCCACGCTCGATCTGCAGCAGCTCGCACTCTTCAGGCTCGGCGAGAATCGCCTCCACCACATGCTCGCCCTCGGTCAATGGGGCGACCTGGGACAGATAGGCGTAGGGGGTTTGCAGGGTGAAGTCCTGCTTGAGGTACTCCGGCGCCACCAGGGCGTTGACGAAGCGATCCTCAATCTGCACCGGGATGTCGTTCTCGAAATGCACGATCAGCGAGTGGAAAACCCTCTGGCCTTCGCGCATGTCCAGGGCCAGGGCGCGCTCGGAACCGGCAGCCTCTTCGCCCAGGGTGACGACCTGGCAGGTGTGGCGATGACCGCGGGAGGCGATCTCGTCGGCAATGTTATGCACTTCGAACAAGGCCGACTGGCTCTTGGGTTCGGCGACGAAGGTCCCCACGCCCTGCATGCGCACCAGCATGCCCTCAGCGGTCATTTCCCGCAGCGCGCGGTTGATGGTCATGCGGCTGAAGCCCAGCTGATTGACCAGTTCGCTTTCCGAGGGAACGCGGTAATGCGGCGGCCAGTTTCCGCTCTCGATCTGCTGGGTGATCATCTGTTTGACGCGGGCATACAAGGGCGCCGGACTATCGCCCAGATGGGCAGCCAGCGGCGATTTGGCAGGCGGAGTCGGCACGGGAAATCCTTGTTGAGCAAAAAAGGTGACTAGCTTGCCGGAGTTTACCGAGCAGGCAAACGTCTGTATATGTATATACAAATAACACACGATGGGGTGCTTGAACCATGTCCGCCTTCTTCGCCGAACGCGCGCTGCTGCCTAACGGATGGGCCAACGATGTACGTCTTGAAGTCAGCGCCGACGGCCTGCTGACTCACATCCAGGCCAACGCCAGTGCGGAAGGTGCAGAGCGGCTCAAGGGCCCGCTGCTACCCGGCATGCCCAACCTGCACTCCCACGCTTTCCAGCGAGCCATGGCCGGGCTGGCGGAAGTGGCCGGCAATCCCAACGACAGCTTCTGGACCTGGCGCGACCTGATGTACCGCCTGGTGGGCAAGATCAGCCCTGAACAATTGGAGATCATCGCCCGCCAGCTGTACATCGAAATGCTCAAGGCCGGCTACACCTCGGTGGCGGAATTCCACTACGTGCATCACGACACCGACGGCCAACCCTACGCCGACCCTGCCGAGCTGTCCCGACGCATCAGCCAGGCCGCCGCCGGCACCGGTATCGGACTGACCTTGCTGCCCGTGCTGTACAGCCATTCGGGATTCGGCGGCCAGGCCCCCAATGACGGCCAACGCCGCTTTATCAACAGCACGGAAAACTACCTCCAGCTGCAACAGCGCTTGCAGCCTCTGCTGGCGCAACAGGCCAACCAGCAACTGGGCCTGTGCTTTCACTCGTTGCGCGCGGTCACGCCACAGCAGATCAGCGAAGTCCTGGCCGCCAGTGACCGCCAGTGCCCGGTGCACATCCACATTGCCGAACAGCAGAAGGAAGTCGACGACTGCCTGACCTGGAGCGGACTTCGCCCACTGCAATGGTTGTATGAAAACGTCGAGGTGGATCAACGCTGGTGCCTGGTCCACGCCACTCACGCCAATCCGCAAGAAGTCAGCCTCATGGCCGAAAGCCGGGCCATTGCCGGCCTGTGCCTGACCACCGAGGCCAACCTGGGCGACGGCATCTTCCCGGCGGTGGAGTTCCTCGCCCAAGGCGGACGCCTGGGCATCGGCTCTGACAGCCATGTGTCTTTGAGCGTGGTGGAAGAACTGCGCTGGCTGGAGTACGGCCAACGCCTGCGGGACCAGCGTCGCAACCGTCTGTACCGCGCGGACCAGCCCATGGTCGGCCGCACTTTGTACGATGCCGCGCTCGATGGCGGTGCCCAGGCGCTGGGGCAACCCATAGGTACATTGGCCGTGGGCAAGCGTGCCGACTGGCTGGTACTGGATGGCAACGACCCTTACCTGGCCACGGCGGATGGCGACGGGATTCTCAACCGCTGGCTGTTTGCCGGCGGCGACCGCCAGGTACGGGATGTGATGGTGGGTGGCCAATGGGTCGTGCTTGACGGCCGTCACGCCGCCGAAGAAGACAGTAACCAGGCCTTCACCCAGGTCCTGCGCGACCTGCTCAACTGACCCATAGGCATAGGAGCCGGCTTGCCGGCGAAAGCGTCCATGAGAGCGCCTTCGCTGGCAAGCCGGCTCCTACAGGTCTATTTCGAGGTCTGGGCCATGGCCGAGTCCGACACCCGCCAGATCAACCGCGTGGTGTCATAACCCTGCTGACGCGCCTTGCTCAGCAACTCTTCACGCACCGTCTCGTTGACCTCCGGCGTGCGCGACAGCAACCACAGGTAACGGCGGTTCGGATTGCCGACAATGGCGGTCTTGTAGTCATCGCTGACATACAACACCCAATAGTCGCCCTTGGTTGCCCCCGGCAGCAGTCGCGAGAACCAGTTATCGAACTCGACCCAGAGCTTGTCGGTCTTGCCCGGTACCTGAGGCGTTGCCGTGCCACGAGCCTCCTCCCACTTCCACTCCGGAGTCAGGCAGCGGTTGAGCACCGCCACGGTGCCATCCGGCAGCAAGGTATAGCGGGCCTCGGATTGCGCGCAGTTACGCTGGAAATACATCGGCAACCGCGCCAACTCGTACCAGGTCCCCTGATAGCGCTTGAGATCGACGTGGTTGATAGTCTTGGGCGCCAGCGAATCGTCCCGGGACGTGGCGCAGCCGGCCAAGAGCAGGCCGACCAGAAGAGTGAAAACAAAACGCATCATTATTTTTCTCCCGCGGGCCCGAAGCCCCGGTTTTTACTTCAGGCCTTGCCCGGAAAACATCAGAACCTTGTCACCGGCATACTGCACGCTGATAAAGCTGTTCTTGTCACCCCAGGTGCAACTGGACATGCCCAGCGCGCCCGAACAGTCAGTCGGCTTGCCCAGGAGTTGTTCAACCTCGGCCTTGGGCATGCCCGCCGAGAGCTTGGAATAGTTTTCCTGATTGACCTTGCTGCACGCAGCCAGCAGCACGCAGAACGACAACAGAGCGAGAGAACGCAGGGACATGGTGAACTCCTGGACGAAAGGGGGAAGGCCTGTCAGCCAACCAGAAGCTTAGAAGAGAAAAGCCCCTTCTGGTTCCCCGGAGAGCCGGGTATTTCTTGCCCGGCTCTGTGGGCATTTTCCCGGTAAATCAAACACCTTTTCGCCTTGCCCTGCTGTTCGTCGGTTTTTCTCCACGAGGCCTCATCTTCAGTAATGGCCAGTCGACATAACTGCAGCGTAAAGCCCTCCACTGTGGCAAATTGACGCCCCTCGTTGACCAGCCCATCGCGGTAGTTCACTTAATGACCAGCAATATGAAATTCAGCCACAAGATCCTGCTTGCCGCCGCCCTTGTGGTGGCCGTCGCGTTCGCCTGTTTTATTCTGTTCAATGACTACCGACAGCGTGAGGCCCTGCGCAGCAGCACCGAGTCCACCATGCAGGAACTGGGTAGCCTGACCACCAGCAATATCCAGACCTGGCTGGAAAGCCGCATCCAGCTCCTGCAATCTTTGGCCCAGCAGATCGCCGTGGACGGCAACGGCGCCGACAGCCTGAAACGCAGCGTCGGCCTGCCCGCCTACACCAGCAACTTCCAGCTCAGCTACTTCGGTGGCCAGGACGGCGTGATGTTCTCGGTACCGGCCGGCAACCGCGCCGCCGACTACGACCCCCGCGCCCGGGGCTGGTACAAGGCGGCCAACAGCGCCCAACAAACCATAGTCACCGAACCCTATATCGCCGCCTCGTCCGGCAAGCTGGTGATCACCGTCGCCACTCCGGTGCAACATCAGAACCAGATGATCGGCGTGGCCGGTGCCGATATCGATCTGTCGAGCATCAGCGCCATCATCAATTCACTGAACTTCGGCGGCCATGGCCAGGCTTTCATCGTCAGCGCCGACGGCAAGATCCTCATCCATCCCGACAGCAAGCTGGTACTCAAGAGCCTCGCCGAGGCCTATCCCACTGGCGCGCCGAGCATCAGCCCCGGTCTGAAAGAAGTGCAACTGAACGGCAAGACCCAGTTCATCTCCTTCACCCACGTCAACGGCGTACCCTCGGCCGACTGGTACGTGGCTCTGGTCCTGGACAAGGACACCGCCTTCGCCGTGCTCAGCGAATTTCGCACCTCGGCGATCATCGCCATGCTGATCGCGGTGGTGATCATCATCAGCCTGCTGGGCATGCTGATCCGCATACTGATGCAGCCGCTGCATCTGATGGGCCGAGCCATGCACGACATCGCCGAAGGCGAAGGCGACCTGACCAAGCGTCTGGTAATCCACGGCCACGACGAGTTCGGCACCCTGGGTATGTCGTTCAACCGTTTCGTCGAGCGGATCCACAGCTCGATCCGCGAAGTCTCCTCGGCCACCGGCCAGGTCAACGAAGTGGCCCTGCGGGTGGTCGCCGCCTCCAACTCGTCGATGTTCAACTCCGACCAGCAAGCCTCCCGCACCAGCAGCGTGGCCGCCGCCATCAACCAGTTGGGCGCCGCTGCCCAGGAAATCGCCCAGAACGCCGCCCTGGCTTCGCAACACTCCAGCGATGCCCGCAGCCTGGCGGAAGACGGCCAGCAGGTGGTGGACAAGACCATCGCCGCCATGCAGCAGCTGTCGGCGAAGATCAGCAGCTCCTGCGACAACATCGAGACCCTCAACAGCAACACGGTGAACATCGGGCAGATCCTCGAAGTCATCACCAGCATTTCTCAGCAGACCAACCTGCTGGCCCTCAACGCCGCCATCGAAGCGGCACGGGCCGGGGAAGCCGGTCGCGGTTTCGCGGTGGTGGCGGACGAGGTGCGCAACCTCGCCCACCGCACCCAGGACTCGGCGCAGCAAGTGCAGAAGATGATCGAGGAGCTGCAAGTGGGCGCCCGTGAAGCGGTGGGCACCATGACCGAGAGCCAGCGCGAGAGCGAAAGCAGCGTCGGCATCGCCAACCAGGCCGGCGAACGCCTGGGCAGTGTGACCCAGCGTATCGGCGAGATCGACGGCATGAACCAGTCGGTGGCCACCGCCACCGAAGAGCAGACCGCCGTGGTGGAGTCGATCAACGTCGACATCACCGAGATCAACACCCTCAATCAGGAAGGGGTGGAAAACCTGCAAGCCACCCTGCGCGCCTGCGCCGACCTGGAACAACAGGCCAAACGCCTGCAGCATCTGGTGGGCAGCTTCCGTATCTAAGGAACAGCTTCGCCGGCAAGCCGGCTCCTACCGCAATTGCGTAGGAGCCGAGTTGCCGGCGAAAGCGATCTTAAAAACGCGAACCGGGCTCGCGCAGGAAAGCCAGCTCTTGGGCAGTGGACTCACGGCCGAGGATGGCGTTGCGATGGGGAAAGCGCCCGAAGCGGGCAATAACTTTCTGGTGCCGTTCGGCGTAGTCCAGATGATCGGCGAACACCGGACGATCTTCCTCCGGCTGTGCGTCATGCAGGGCAGCAAAACGTGAAACCCCTTCGTTCTGCACCGCCAGGTGCTCGCAATGCTCGAACACCAGGTAGATGAAGCTGCGCTGCATGGCCGGTAATTGCCGGTCGAGGTCCGCGGCAATGCCCTGGGCCACCAGTGCCTGGGCACGGGTATCGCCGGAGAACGCCTTGGGAGTATCGCGATAGATCATGCGTGGCAGTTGATCGAGCAACAGCACCAGGGCCAGCCAACCTTGGGGACTTTGCGTCCACCCGGTCAATCCGCCGGCCAGTGCCTGCTCCACCAGGGCCCCGAAGCGCTCACGCGCCTCAAGGTCCTGACTGTCACGCTTGCCGAACCACAGCAGGCCCTTTTCCGCCACGATGTCCGCCGGTTTGTCGGCTGAACCGAACCACCAATCGAGCAAGGGCTGCCAGGGCGCGGCCATGTTTTATTCCTTGTGGTACGCGGTGACGCGAGCCACTTCTTCCTTCGAACCCAGGAACACTGCCACACGCTGGTGCAGGCCTTCAGGCTGAATGTCGAGAATGCGCTTGTGGCCATCGGTGGACGCGCCGCCGGCCTGTTCCACCAGGAACGACATCGGGTTGGCTTCGTACATCAGGCGCAGCTTGCCCGGCTTCTCCGGTTCGCGGCTGTCACGTGGGTACATGAACAGGCCGCCACGGGTCAGGATACGGTGCACGTCGGCCACCATGGCCGCGACCCAGCGCATGTTGTAGTTCTTTTTCAGTGGACCGGTATCACCGGCCAGCAGCTCATCAACGTAGCGCTTGACCGGGGCTTCCCAGTGACGCTCGTTGGACATGTTGATGGCGAATTCCTGGGTGGATTCCGGGATCTTGATGTCTTCGTGAGTCAGCACGAAGCTGCCCATTTCACGGTCCAGGGTGAAGCCTTTGACGCCGTCGCCCAGGGTCAGCACCAGCATGGTCTGTGGGCCGTAGATGGCGTAACCGGCAGCGACCTGCTGGGTGCCCGGCTGCAGGAAGGCCTTTTCGTTCAGGGCTTCGTTCTGGCTCAGGTATTCGTTAGGGCAGCGCAGTACCGAGAAGATGGTGCCAACCGGTGCGTTGATGTCGATGTTGGACGAACCGTCCAGTGGGTCGAACACCAGCAGGTAGGCGCCTTTCGGGTATTTGCCCGGGATCTGGTAGGCATTGTCCATTTCCTCGGACGCCATGCCGGCCAGGTGACCGCCCCATTCGTTGGCTTCGAGGAGGATCTCGTTGGAGATCACGTCGAGCTTCTTCTGCACTTCGCCCTGCACGTTTTCCGTGCCCATGCTGCCCAGAACACCACCCAGGGCGCCTTTGGACACTGCGTGGCTGATCTCCTTGCAAGCACGCGCCACCACTTCGATCAGGAAGCGCAGATCGGCAGGAGTGTTGTTGCTGCGGGTCTGCTCAATCAAATAGCGACTCAGGGTAACGCGGGACATGGAAGGCTCCGGAGGAATGGGGGGCTAAAAACCCGCGCAGTTTAACGCGAGTCGGGGCGCATTTCCTCCTCTCAGACAGGGAACCGGCAGATAGAGTTCAGGCGCCCGCTTCAGCGTAGCCACAAAACCGCAGGCAGGATGGGCGTCCGTGGCGAGAGAGCTTGCTCCCTCGCCACAAGCGCCCGCCTCAGGCCGCGGGTTTGCGCAACATGCTGAAGGCCATGCCGCCCAGGGCCAGCACCCCCAAGAGCAATACCGCCCACAGGCCGATTTTCTTCCAGTCCGGCCCGCTGGCCGCCACGGCAGCAGCAGGAGCGGCAGTGGCCGAGGCCAGTTGCGCCGCGCCCTCGACCTTGGCCTGGCCCAATTGCTTGAGGCGTTGCGGGCTGTAGTCGGGGATCAGGGTCGCCAGCGGCAGGTTGGCCGCACTCGCAGTGGGGTTGCCCAGGGCCAGAGTGTAAGGCCCGGCACCCCGGGCCAGGAATACCAGTTGGGTGCCGCGCACGGCGAACTCCAGGCTCGGGGCCTCGGCGCCCAGACCGCCGCCGCGCTCGTCCACCACCAGCTTGAGTTGCTGCACAGTCTGCCCCGGCAATTGCAGTTCGTTCTGTTGCACGTCCTGGCCGTTCTGGGTCAGGCGGTACAGCAGACCATTGCCCAGGGGCTGCCACGGCAGGCTGCTTTCACGGCGCCCATACAGCGTGGCCGGGGCCAGGCTGTTGGCCTGGGTGAGGGCAATCCGTACCCGTTCCAGGTTCAGGCCCATGGGCAACTGCCAGGTGTACTCGCCGGCCTTGCCACTGCTGCCTCCCAGGGGCTGCGACCACACCAGCGGCGATGGCAGGCTGCTGGTAGTGCTGCTCTGCAACTGGGCCGAGGTCAGCACCGGCGCCGCTTGCGGGGTGTTCCACAACAGGCGCAGGTAGCGCGCCGTCTGCCCGGGCAAGGCCACTTCATGCTGCTCGACCCGCTCGTCGGCGAACGACAGGCGCGCCACCTGGCCTTCGCCCCAGGGCTGCCAGTGCTGCAAGTCGTCACTGGCCTCGATGCTGAACCGCTGGAAGCCGTCGCGCTCGCTGTTCCAGTCCAGCACCAATTGCTGCAACGGTGCCTTGATCGCGCTGGCATCCAGCAACCAGCCGCGCAGGACTTCCTCCCCGGCCTCCATCTGCGTGGAAGGCTGGACCTCCACCAAGGTGCCATTGGTGGTGGACTGCACCCGCACGCTGGGGATGCTGTCGGCGGCGTCCGCCGAGTTGTACAGCGGGAACCACTTCACATCACTGAGCTTGCGCTGCTCGGTGGTCTGCGCCTGCTGGCGCGCCAGGGCATAGGCCTGGGGCTCGCCGGCGGCGTTGAATACACGGATGTCCCGCAGGTCGGTCTGGCTGGCGTGCAGTTGCACCGCCAACGGCAACTCCAGGCGATACCAGGGGCCTTCGCCGCTCAGGCTCAGGGGCGCCAGAGACCTGAAATCCCCCGGTTTGTCCTGGGCCGCGGCGGACAGCGCCACACACAGGCCAACAGCCCCCAACCAGCCCAGGCTCAGCTTCGCACTCACGATGACACTCCTTCATTCAACGGTTTGCCGGGCTCGGCTTCAGCCTCGGCGCGCTTGGGCGGCAATGGGGCGAAATAGCCCACCACCAGCAGCAATACTCCCACCCCGATGAACGAGACGATCCGCGCCAGCCCGCCACGGTTGCTCAATTCCACCAGGAACAGCTTGGCCACCACCACGGCGATCAGCACCGCACCAATCAGCCACACTTCGCGGCGATGGCGCAGATGGCCGCCGATCATCAGGCTCAGGGCAATCAGGGTCCAGACGATGGACAGCCCGGCCTGGACCATCATCGACTCAAGCAAGGCATCCGCCTGGAACGGCACACCGCTCCAATGGTGGGCGGCCCGCATCACCAGCACGGTAAAGAAGGCGAACAGCGACAGCCCCGCCACCAGTTGCGTGGCGCGCTCGGCGTAATCGGCGCGGATCGCCAGCTCCTGCACTGCACTGCGAGACCACACATAAACCCCGAACAAGGCAAACAGCAGCCCCAGCTCCAGGGGATTGAGCAATGGCAGATAAGGCAGCGGCTCGGCCCGGCCATCGCTGAAGGTATTGGCCAGCCAGAACCAGCCCAGCATCAATACCGCCAGAGGCAGCGCGGCATACAGGCGGTACTCCCGGGAATGCGCGGCAACCGGCCACGGCCAATGGCGCGGCGCAGCCATGGCCACCAGATACAGGCTCGGCAGGATCGCCCAACCCAACCAGCGCCAGGCGTTGTACTGCTCGGACAACAGCAGCAGGCCATAACGCAGCTCCAGGGCCAGCACGCCGATCAGCAGCCAGCAACCCAGCACATGGGCAATGCTCAGGATCCGCGTCGGCAGCCATGCCGCCAGGCGCCGCAAACTGAAGAAGTGCACGGCGAACAGCAGGGCCCAGGCCAACCAGCCCAGATCCGCCGCCGGGTGATAACGCGGCGCCCAAGCCGCCAGCAGCACCAGTGCCCCCGCCGGTATCAGCAGGCTGCACACCAGCCCCAGGGACTTCCACTGCAGTCGCACCGCCAGCAGCGCGCAGAGCAGCACACTGGCCGCGGTGATCAGCAGCAACAGGCTCGCCTGCCAATGGGCCGGGGCGAAGCGCAGTACTTCCTTGAGCCAGGTAAAGGCCCACCAGCACGCGCCCCAGGCCAGCAACAGATCGGACAGGTGGCCCAGGCTCAAGGCATCGAAAGCCGAACCATGATTGCCCCGCTGCAGACGCCAGGCGCCCACCAGGGCCGCCAGGGCCAGCACCATCGGCGTCCAGAAGTCGCCATTGGCCAGGGGCCGTGCAGCGTCCGCCGCCACGAAATACCAGTCCGAACCGGCCAGCAGGAAGGTGCTGCCGCCAATCACCTGGAGCACCAGGCCGAAGACAAAACTGGCCCGCTGCTGCAAGTACAGGCTGAGCCAGATGATCAGCAGGCCACTGGCAGCCCAGACACCACTGGCCGTGCTCCACGGCAGAACGAACAGCACCGCCAGGTTGATCATCATCAACCCGGCCAGCAGCACCAGGGACAGGCCTCGCAGCAACCGCGGATCACTGCGCACCATGTGATTGCGGGCGGCCAGGAGCATGCCGCCGATCAGCGCCAGGCCGATCAGCGAAGCGCTCATCAGGCCGCTCCAGCCGGCGCTGAACACTGCACCGGCATCGCCGTCCGCGCCTTGCAGGCGCATCAGGAACAGTGCACCGCCCAACAGCTGCACGGCGAAGGCGGTGAACAGGAAGGTCCGTGATTGCAGACGCAGGCCGACAAACAGCGTTGCCAGCCCGGCCAGTGCCCAACTGATGGCCGTGCCCTGGGTGAACAGGAACAGCGGCGCCAGCAGGTACAGGAAAGCCAGCCCGGCAACCGCCAGGATCGGCGCAATGCCCTGCTCCCAACTCGATACCTGGGTCTTCTGCGCCCGCCGCAACTGGTCGAAGCTGAACAGCAACGCGATACCGAGCAACAGTGCGCCCAACGGCGCACCGTCCAACAGACTGGATTCGCCAGGCCGCAGCTCACTGAGGAAGGCCAGGGCCGAGCCCACCTGCAACAGCAAGGCGAAGGCCCGGGCCAATGGGCGCTGCTGGCGCAGGCCGAGCCAGAAGATCCCCGCGCCCTCCACGGCCCAGGCGGCCGAGGTCCAGCGGGCATCGAGTCCCAGTGGAATGGCCAGACTGGCGAAAATCACCCCCAGGGCCAGGCAGGTTTCACCCAGCAACAGAGCGCGGCCGCCCATCAGCACCCGCGCCAGGACCATGTAGATCAGGCCCAGGGCCAGGGCGCTGAAGGAGGCAGCGAATTCCAGATGCTGGACCAGCGCCAGCTGCAGGCCGAAGCCCACCAGCGGCGGGCCGAAGAGCATGCTGCCGTCGACGTAGTCGCCCTGGCGCGCGGACCAGTGCAGCAGCGCCTGACGATCGGCGCCCACCGGAGCATCGGTCATTTCCAGCAGTTTGCGCCGGGTGAACAGCAGGCCGATGGCCAGGTACATGAGGAAGAACAAGATCAGGAACGGCTCGGTGCTCCACAGCAGCTCCGGAGTATAGGAACGCAGGCCCCAGGCGAAACCGATGCCGAAGGTGCCGACAAAGCCGATCAGGTTGAGCAGGCGCCAGGCCTTGAACCAGGCAATGGCGAGGATACCGGCGTTGAGCAAGGCGAAGTAGCTGAACAGCGCCACATGGCTGCCGGCGCCAGTGGACGTCAGGATCGGCGCGGCAAAACCGCCCAGGGCGGCGGCCGCCGCCAGGGCCAGGGCATCCTGGGTAATGGCCAGGATCGCCGAAAACACGGTCACGGCCACCAGCAGGCCCAAGGCCGCGGAAGGGTCGAGCAACGGATGCAGGCGCATGGCTGCAAACACCGTCAGGTAGAGCACGGCGATGCCGGTGCCCTGCAGCATCAGCGCGTAGTTGCTGTTGCGTCGCCGCAGCCACCAACCCAGTCCCAGCAGCCCCAGGGAGCTGGCCGCCACCCCGGCATAACGCAGTTCGATGGGCACCACCATGCCTTCGGTGGCGTAGCGCAGGAGGAAGGCCAGGCCGAGGAACAGCAGCACCACACCGACCCGCAGCACGGTGTTGCCACCAAACAGCCAGGTGCGCGCACCGCTGATGGCGCGCTCGATCAGGTTCGGTTGCAGATCCACAGGGGCCGCAGGCTGCTGCGGCTCCCGGGACGTCGCCTGGGGCGCGGGTTGCCAGACCGAATCCGGCACCGGCTGGCTGGCTTCCATTGCCGCGACAGGGCGCACCGCAGCGGGCAACTCCCAGACCAGCTCGGGGGCCACCGGCACCGGCTCCACAGGCTGGACTTCATCCAGAATGAATTCAGGCAGCTCTTCGCGTTCCGACGCGGCGCTCATGCTTGCGCTGGCCTCGGCAAGCGGGGCACTCGGGGGAGCTGACGCGGGTTCGGCAGCGGAGCCACCGTTGCTTTCCAGCAGGGCCAGACGCTGGCCCAGCGTGGTCAAGGCCTTTTTCGCCTGTTCCAGCTCGCGGTGCTGGTCGACAACTTGTCGCTGCAGGGCGCCGAAACGAATGGCCAGGCCGACGGCCAGGCCCAGCAGCGCACCTATCAGGGCATCGCTGATGGACTCATCAACGATCCACCCCAGCACCATCCCCAACAGCATGAACATCCATTGCATGTGTCGATATCCCTAAGCGGTCCACTAAAGGACAGGTACAGCTGTGTTGACGCTTTCGCCGGCAAACTGGCTCCTACGGAGATTGTAGGTGCCGGTTTGCCGGCGAAGGCCGGTCCCCGATTGGAAGCTGAGCGCGGCTCAAAAGACACCATCCGGGAGATAAAATCGCCGCTCAGTATATCGACCCGGCCCAATAAACGTTGGGCCTTGTGCACAGTTCGAACATTTTCCAGAACGCCTCACTCCAGCGCCTTCCAGATCTGCGTGGCGTATTCACGGATGGTCCGGTCCGAAGAAAACCAGCCCATGCGCGCCGTGTTGAGCACCGCAGAGCGCCACCACTCCTTGGAGTCGTGCCAACGCTCCTCGACTCGGGCCTGGGCACTCCAGTAAGCATCGAAATCGGCACAGACCAGGAACCGGTCGTAGTCGATCAGGGAATCGATCAGCCCGATGTAGCGCGACGGATCATCTGGAGAGAACACCCCGCCACGAATCGCCTGCAGCACATCGTTGAGCCGATGGGAGGCAGCGATATCCGGCACCGCGCTGAATTCGCCATTGCGCTTGCGCGCCTCAACCTGCTGGGCGCTGAGGCCAAAAATGAACATGTGTTCGGCGCCCACCTGCTCGCACATTTCGACGTTGGCGCCATCCAGGGTGCCGATGGTCAGGGCGCCGTTGAGGCCGAACTTCATGTTGCTGGTGCCCGAAGCCTCGAAGCCGGCGGTGGAGATCTGCTCCGACAGGTCGGCGGCGGGAATGATGCTTTCCGCCAGGCTGACGTTGTAGTTGGGCAGGAACACCACTTTGAGCAGGCCGCGCACTGTCGGGTCGTTGTTTACCGTACGGGCGATGTCGTTGGTCAGTTTGATGATCAGCTTGGCCTGGTGATAACTGGCGGCTGCCTTGCCGGCGAAGATCTTCACCCGGGGCACCCAGTCGGTTTCCGGCTCGGCGCGGATCGCCTGGTACAGCGCCACGGTATGCAGCAGGTTGAGCAATTGGCGCTTGTACTCGTGAATGCGCTTGACCTGCACATCGAACATCGCCGCCGGGTTGACCGCGATTCCCAGACGCTCATGGATGATTGCCGCCAGGGCGCGCTTGCTGTGCAGCCGCTGTTCGGCGAACTGCTTGCGAAAGGCCGCTTTCTCGGCAAAGGGCTCAAGACCCAGTAGCAGTTCCTCGGGATTGTCCAGCAGTTCGGGGCCCAGGGCGTCCACCAGCATTTCGGTCAGTTGCGGGTTGGCCTGGTATAGCCAGCGGCGGAAAGTGATGCCGTTGGTCTTGTTGTTGATCCGCTCGGGGTACAGCTTGTGCAGCTCGGAGAACACCGTGCTGCGCATCAACTGGGTGTGCAGTCCGGAGACGCCATTGACGCTGTGGGAGCCGAGAAATGCCAGGTTGCCCATGCGCACCCGGCGACCGTTGTCTTCCTCGATCAGCGACACCGCCCGCAGTACGTCGAAATCATGCAGGCCCTTGGCCCGCAAGGAGTCGATGTGCTGGGCGTTGATCAAATAGATGATCTGCATGTGCCGTGGCAGCATGCGTTCCATCAGGCCCACCGGCCAGGTTTCCAGGGCCTCGGGCAACAGGGTGTGGTTGGTGTAGGACAGGGTTTCCACGGTGATCTGCCACGCCGCGTCCCAGGCGATGCCGTGCAGGTCCACCAATTGGCGCATCAGCTCGGCCACAGCGATCGACGGGTGGGTGTCATTGAGCTGGATGGCCGCGTGCTCGCCGAGGCTGAGCACCGAGTCGTGCATGTTCTTGTGGCGCCGCAGCAAATCCTGCAACGACGCCGAGACGAAGAAATACTCCTGGCGCAGGCGCAGCTCCTGGCCCGCCTCGGTGCTGTCGGCCGGGTACAGCACCCGGGAGATGCTCTCGGCCCGGGCCACTTCTGCCACGGCGCCCAGGTGGTCTCCGGCGTTGAAACGCTCCAGGTGCAAATCCTCCATGGCCCGGGCTCGCCACAGACGCAGGGTGTTGACACTGGCCCCACGCCAGCCCACCACCGGGGTGTCGTAGGCCACTGCCCGTACGGTTTCCGCCGGCCACCAGACCTGGCGAGTGTTGCCCGCCTCGTCGGTCACAGTGTCGACGCTGCCGCCAAAGCCGATGGAGTAGATCACCTCGGGGCGCTCGAACTCCCAGGGGTTGCCGAAATCCAGCCAGTGTTCGGTCTGCTCCTGCTGCCAGCCGTCGACAATCGCCTGGCGGAACAGACCGTGCTCGTAACGGATACCGTAGCCGTGACCGGCGAGGCCCAGAGTCGACATGCTCTCCATGAAACACGCCGCCAGGCGACCCAGGCCGCCGTTGCCCAGGGCCGCATCGGGCTCCAGCAAGCGGATGCGCTCCAGGTCCACCCCCAGATCGGTGAGGGCCTCACGGGCCACGTCCAGCAGGCCAAGATTGCTCAGGCTATCGAACAGCAAGCGGCCGATCAGGAACTCCAGGGACAGGTAGTACACCCGCTTCTGCCCCTTGCGATACATCTGTCGCGTGTGATCCATCCAGTGGTCGACCATATGGTCCCGCGCAGCCAGGGCAATGGCCTCGAACCAGTCGTGGTCGAAGGCGTGATCCGGGTCTTTGCCTACCGCGTAGGTGAGTTTGGTCAAGACGGCTTCGCGAAAGGCGGCCACCTCAGCGTCGCGAACAAGGGATTCCTGAGTCATCGATACGACCTCTGACGAGATACACAGTGAGCATGGAATGGTCTGAGCCTAGTCGGTCTGACACGGAGCGAAGGCTCTGGTTCGGCGCTGTTTCAAATGGCTCGGCTCAAGAGGGAGTCTTCTGCGCCTGCGGGGAAAAAGATGCAGATGCCGTGCCGCCAGGGACTAATCACCAAGCACGAAAGAAAAATCCGACCTAAAGTCGTTCAAAAATCCACCAGTCCCGGTATGATCGCGCGCCCTGGAACATGCCGGAACCACCACCTTGATGAAGTCCAACCTGATCGCCGCCGCGGAAATCGACCGTCTCGATACCTGGGCCAAATACACCGCGCCCATGTGCGGTTCCTGCATGTCCAGCTGCTGCACCCTGCCGGTGGAAGTGAAGATCAAGGACCTGATCCGCATTGGCATCGTCGACGAATTCGAGCGCGGCGAACCGGCGAAGAACATCGCCAAGCGCCTGCAGAAAGAAGGCATCGTCGAGCGCTACAACCAGAAGTCGGAAATCTTCACCCTGCAGCGCATGAGCAACAACGACTGCCTGTATCTGGATCGTAAAAGCCGCCTGTGCACCATTTATGACAAGCGCCCGGACACCTGCCGCAACCACCCGAAGATCGGTCCACGTCCGGGCTACTGTGCCTACAAGCCCAAGCCCCAGGAGCGCCCGACCAATACCAGCAGTCGGACCCTGGAACGCTTCTGAGCCCGATCGGCTAGCGGGAGCCCTCCCCGCGCACAAAAAACCGGCACAAAAAAAACGCCCCCGACCGCAAGGCCGGGGGCGTTTTCATTCAGCCGGAACTAAAGACTCAGTTCTTGGCTTTCTTGGCAGCGCGGGTACGCTCGCTTTCATCCAGGATCTTCTTGCGAAGACGGATGGACTTAGGCGTCACTTCGCACAGCTCGTCGTCCTGGATGAATTCCAGAGCCTGTTCCAGGGTGAAGCGAACAGGTGGAACCAGGGCGATGGTTTCGTCCTTGCCCGAAGCACGCATGTTGTCGAGCTTCTTGCCTTTGGTTGGGTTCACACCCAGGTCGTTGTCACGGCTGTTCAGACCAACGATCTGACCGTTGTAGATTTCCTGACCGTGTTCAACGAACAGCTTGCCACGCGCCTGCAGGGTTTCCAGGGAGTAGGTCAGTGCCTTGCCGGTTTCAACCGAAACCAGAACGCCGTTCTGACGGCCGGACATGTCGCCGGACTTCATCACGTCGTAACGATCGAAGATCGAGGTCAGGATGCCAGCACCGTTGGTCAGGGTCAGGAACTGGTTACGGAAACCGATCAGACCGCGAGCAGGGATGTTGTATTCCAGACGTACACGGCCCTTGCCATCCGGCACCATGTTGGTCAGGTCGCCCTTACGCAGGCCCATCTCTTCCATCACCTTGCCCTGGGATTCTTCCGGCAGGTCGATGGTGACGTTTTCGAACGGTTCGTGCTTCACGCCGTCAACCAGACGGATGATCACTTCTGGACGGCCTACAGCCATTTCGAAGCCTTCGCGACGCATGGTTTCGATCAGTACCGAGAGGTGCAGCTCACCACGGCCGGAAACCTTGAACTTGTCGGCCGAGTCGCCTTCTTCAACGCGCAGAGCAACGTTGTACAGCAGCTCTTTGTCCAGACGTTCCTTGATGTTACGGGACGTCACGAACTTGCCTTCTTTACCGCAGAATGGCGAGTCGTTGACCTGGAAGGTCATGGAAACGGTTGGCTCGTCAACGGTCAGAGGCTTCATCGCCTCGACGGTGTCCGGGTGGCACAGGGTGTCGGAGATGAACAGCGAGTCCATACCGCTGATGCACACGATGTCGCCTGCAGCCGCTTCTTCAACGTCCACACGGTGCAGACCGTGGTGACCCATCAGCTTGAGGATACGACCGTTACGCTTCTTGCCAGTGGCGTCGATAGCCACGACTGGAGTGTTCGGCTTGACCCGACCACGAGCGATACGGCCAACGCCGATCACACCCAGGAAGCTGTTGTAGTCCAGTGCGGAGATCTGCATCTGGAACGGACCGTCACGGTCAACAGCCGGCGCAGGTACGTTGTCGACGATCGACTGGTACAGCGGGGTCATGTCTTCAGCCATTTCGGTGTGGTCCAGACCGGCAATGCCGTTCAGGGCCGAGGCGTAGACGACTTTGAAGTCCAGCTGTTCTTCAGTGGCGCCCAGGTTGTCGAACAGGTCGAAGATCTGGTCCAGAACCCAGTCAGGACGCGCGCCCGGACGGTCAACCTTGTTGATCACCACGATTGGACGCAGGCCGGCTTCGAAAGCCTTCTTGGTCACGAAACGGGTTTGCGGCATAGGGCCGTCTTGAGCGTCGACCAGCAGCAGCACGGAGTCGACCATGGACATTACGCGCTCAACTTCGCCGCCGAAGTCGGCGTGGCCCGGGGTGTCCACGATGTTGATGTGGTAGCCGTTCCAGTTGATGGCGGTGTTTTTGGCCAGGATGGTAATGCCGCGTTCTTTTTCCTGGTCGTTGGAGTCCATCACGCGCTCGTCGTTGAGCTCGTTGCGCTCCAGGGTGCCGGATTGACGCAGGAGTTTGTCTACCAGGGTGGTCTTACCATGGTCAACGTGGGCAATGATGGCGATGTTGCGTAGATTTTCGATCACTTGTGTATCTCGATCAGAGGATTCGGTGTGCTGACAAATGCTGGCAGCGATTAACAATAGATTCAGGCCTGGCCGTTACAGCTGGACGGCGGCGTCGGGGGGCCGGTGACGCAAGCCACAGGCGAACATCCCCGGGCACTTAGCTCGGTCTATAAACGCGCACATTGGCATGTCCCTCACTGAGCAGATGGTGAGCATGCAGGCGACTCATGACGCCTTTGTCGCAATACAGCAGGTACTGGCGCGTAGGGTCCAGTTCCTTGAAGCGGGCGTTCAATGCATAGAACGGCAGCGCTTTTACTTCGACGCCAGGCAGCTGCAGCGGGTCATCTTCCTCGGCATCCGGGTGACGGATGTCGATGACGATCTGACCGGCCAGCGCTTCACTGACTTCTTCAATCTGCAAATCCTGGCCCAACTCGTCGATCACTCGATCGATCGGCACCAGTTTGGCCCGCTCGATCGCACGCTCGAGCACCGCCATATCGAATTCTTTCTCTTCATGCTCGACGCGATGGCGCTTGGCATGGGTCTTGGGGTTCACCGAGATGACCCCGCAGTACTCCGGCATGTGCTTGGCGAAGTCGGCGGTACCGATTTCGACGGCCAGGTCGATGATGTCCTGCTTGTGGCTGGCGATCAGCGGACGCAGTACCAGCTTCTCGGTCACGCAGTCGATTACCGACAGGTTCGGCAGGGTCTGGCTGGACACCTGGGAAATCGCCTCGCCGGTCACCAGCGCGTCGATGTGCAGGCGGTCGGCGATGCTCGACGCGGCACGCAACATCATACGCTTCAAAATGACGCCCATATGACTGTTGTCGACTTTGCCAAGGATTTCCCCGAGCACTTCCTCGAACGGCACGCTGACGAACAGCACCCGCTGGGAGCTGCCGTACTTCTTCCATATATAGTGCGCGACTTCCATCACGCCCAGTTCGTGGGCACGTCCGCCCAGATTGAAGAAGCAGAAATGCCCCATCAGGCCGCGGCGCATGATCTGGTAGGCCGCCACGGTGGAATCGAAACCGCCGGACATCAGCACCAGGGTCTGTTCCAGGGCGCCTAGCGGGTAGCCGCCGATGCCATTGTGCTGGCTGTGGATCACGAACAACCGTTGGTCGCGAATTTCCATCCGCACTTCGATTTCCGGCTCTTTCAGGGAAATGCCGGCGGCGCCGCACTGCCGACGCAGTTGGCTGCCAACGTACTTTTCCACATCCATGGAGCTGAATTCATGCTTGCCGGCGCGCTTGCAGCGCACCGAAAAAATCTTCCCGGGCAAGGCCTCGCCGAAGTGCTGCTTGCACTTGGCAACGATGTCGTCGAAGTCGCCCAGAGGGTACTCGTCGACCTGCAGGAAATGTGCGATGCCGGGCATGCAGCTCAGGCGCTCGGTCAGGTCCTTCAGGGCCTTGGGCTCGCTGAGGGCGGTTTCCAGTTCGAGGTTGTCCCACACACCATTGACCACCACGGCCGGGTCCAGATCGCGGAGCACGGCACGGATGTTCTTGGCCAACTGACGGATGAAACGCGTCCGTACCGGGCGGCTCTTGATGGTGATTTCCGGGAAAACTTTAACGATTAGTTTCATGAAAACAGCGCGCGCTGGGCCAGCCGAAAAAGGGGGGCGCGGATTATAGCGGAAATTGCTCAAGGTTTAACCAGTTAATGTGCAGAAGGTTTTCAATGCACCAAAACGGGTCATTTATCAAAGAAGACGCTACATTGCAGTGCGCCAAATGCCGGCATTACGCCAAATCCGCTGCAGAAAGCGTGATTTTGGGGCAGAAAACCCATCTCGGGGCACTGGCATGCAATTTGCTCCCTTGTGAGGCAGGTTGCCATGGCAGAGTATTCGCGCCGGCATCACCCACATTCTAAGGGCACTCCAACACCAAGCCCGAAGCCACCCCGGAGGACACTATGTCGAAGTCGGTTCAACTCATCAAAGATCATGACGTCAAATGGATTGATCTGCGCTTCACTGACACCAAGGGCACTCAACATCACGTGACCATGCCGGCTCGTGATGCGCTGGATGAAGACTTCTTCGAATCCGGCAAGATGTTCGACGGCTCCTCCATTGCTGGCTGGAAAGGCATCGAAGCCTCCGACATGATCCTGATGCCGGACGACGAAACCGCCGTGCTGGACCCGTTCACCGAAGAACCGACCCTGATTCTGGTCTGCGACATCATCGAACCTTCGAGCATGCAAGGTTACGACCGCGACCCACGCGCCATCGCCAAGCGCGCCGAAGAGCACCTGAAAGCCACCGGCATCGGCGACACCGTATTCGCCGGTCCAGAGCCAGAGTTCTTCATCTTCGACCAAGTGAAATTCAAGTCCGACATCTCCGGCTCGATGTTCAAGATCTACTCCGAACAAGGTTCCTGGATGTCCGACCAGGACATCGAAGGCGGCAACAAGGGCCACCGTCCAGGCGTCAAAGGCGGCTACTTCCCGGTTCCACCGTTCGACCACGACCACGAAATCCGTACCTCCATGTGCAACGCACTGGAAGAAATGGGCCTGACCGTTGAAGTTCACCACCACGAAGTGGCGACTGCCGGCCAGAATGAAATCGGCGTCAAGTTCAACACCCTGGTGAAGAAAGCCGACGAAACCCAGACCCTGAAATACGTCGTGCACAACGTGGCCGACGCCTACGGTCGCACCGCCACTTTCATGCCTAAGCCACTGTACGGCGACAACGGCTCGGGCATGCACGTGCACATGTCCATCTGGAAAGACGGCAAGAACACCTTCGCTGGTGAAGGCTATGCCGGCCTGTCCGATACCGCCCTGTACTTCATCGGCGGCATCATCAAGCACGGTAAGGCTCTGAACGGCTTCACCAACCCGGCAACCAACTCCTACAAGCGTCTGGTTCCAGGCTTCGAAGCCCCGGTCATGCTGGCCTACTCGGCGCGCAACCGCTCCGCTTCGATCCGTATTCCTTACGTGTCGAGCCCTAAAGCCCGCCGTATCGAAGCCCGTTTCCCGGACCCGGCTGCCAACCCGTACCTGGCCTTCGCTGCTCTGCTGATGGCCGGCCTGGACGGTATCCAGAACAAGATTCACCCTGGCGACGCTGCTGACAAAAACCTGTATGACCTGCCGCCTGAAGAGGCCAAAGAGATTCCACAAGTTTGCGGCAGCCTGAAGGAAGCCCTGGAAGAGCTGGACAAAGGTCGTGCGTTCCTGACCAAAGGCGGCGTTTTCAGCGACGACTTCATCGACGCTTACATCGCCCTGAAAAGCGAAGAAGAGATCAAGGTCCGTACCTTCGTACACCCACTCGAATACGAGCTGTACTACAGCTGCTGATCCGCAAGCCGCGTGATCAAGAGGCCTCCTTCGGGAGGCCTTTTTTATGCCCGCGCATTTGCCCTGCCCGGGGTGGTTGCGTGCATCATGGGCGCCGACCTTCTCTTATCAGCCGAGCCCACCCATGACTTCGCGCCTCAATCTGTGCCTCGCCCTGACCTGCAGCCTGCTCACTACAGCCGCCTGCGCCACCGAAGCTCCCGCCGCTCTCGCCCCATTGCTGGACAGCATCGGCGAACGCCTGGCAATTGCCGATCAGGTGGCCCTGAGCAAATGGGACAGCCACAAGGCGGTGGAGGACCGTCCTCGGGAACAGCAGGTGATTGCCGGCGCTACGGCCCAGGCCGCCACCTATCACCTGAGTGAGGAAACGGTCGGGCAGTTCTTCGCCGCCCAGATCGAAGCCAACAAACTGCTGCAGTACGCCAGGCTGTCCAGCTGGCACCTGCAAGGCCTGGCGCCGGAAACGCCGCGCCAGGACCTGGCCGGACAGATCCGCCCACAACTCGATCAGTTACAAAAACGCCTGCTGCAGCAACTGGCCGACTTCAGCTCCCATCGCGGTGATCGCCAATGCCCGCAATGGCTGGCCCAGGCCAATCAGGCCGCCAGCAGCGACCCGTTGCGGCGGCTGGCAATGATTCGCGCTACCGCTGAGTTATGTGTGTTCAAAGGTTAACCGCGCCCGCGCCCAGCCTCACGCCGCCCTATGCTGAGCCTTTCAACCGCACACCCGTAATGGGCTGGAATCACCGTGATGCGCATCGCTGTTTTTTGCCTGCTGTGGATAACGGCGCTGCCCGCCAGCGCAGAGCCTTACACACAACTGCAGTTGCAGGGCGTGCCAGACCACGGCGCGCTGCGGGCCAACAACGGCAGCTTCAATGTGCAGGTGACGCTAGCCCCGGACTTGCAGCCGCAGCATCGCCTGCGTCTGCTGCTGGACGACCAGCCTTATGGAAGCCCCAGCCGAGGCCCCGAGCTGCCGCTGGTGAATATCGACCGCGGCCAACATCGCCTGGCGGTGCAGATCCTCGACGGCGCGCGGGTGCTGCAACAGAGTCCGAGCATCACCTTCAGCCTGCTGCGAGCCCATCGTCGTTGAGCGCAAACCTCAACCGCGCACCACCCCGCTGGCCAACAGCTTGGCGATAGTTGACTCATCCAGCCCCAACCCCTGCAGCACCGCGCGGGTGTCCTGGCCCAGGGCCGGCGGCGCACTGCGATAACTGGCCGGCGTGCGCGAAAGCTTCACCGGTGAACCCACACCCCGATAATCCCCCATCTCCACCAACAGGCCGCGATGCCGGGTATGGGGATGAGCCACCACCTGATCCACCGTGGCAATCGAACCGCAAGGCACTCCCAGGCCAATCAGCCGCGGCGCCAGCGAGGCCCCATCGTGGGCAGCCAGATGCCGCTCCAGCGCCTGCTTCAAGGCCTGGCGATTGACCGAGCGCTGGCCGTTATCGGCAAACCGCGGGTCTTCCAGCAACTCGCTGGCCCCCAGTTCCTGGCACAGCCTGGCGAACTGTCGATCATTGCCAACCGCGAGGAAGATCGGTTCGCCAGCCGTGCAATAGCTGTCGTAAGGGGCAATGTTGGGATGGGCATTTCCAGTGCGTTTCGGGGGCTTGCCGGAGGCGAAGTAGTTCGGCAGATGAGGGTGCAGCAGGGAGACACCGCAGTCATACAGGGAAATATCCAGAGACTGCCCAAGGCCACTGCGCTGACGTTCGTTGAGGGCCAGGAGAATCCCCGCCAGAGCATTGAGCCCGGTGACCATATCGACGATCGGCAGGCCGATGCGCAATGGCCCGCCCTCGCCTTCACCGTTGACACTCATCAAGCCGGCCATGGCCTGGATCACCGCGTCATAGCCGGGCAAACCGCCCAGGGGGCCATCGGCGCCAAAGCCGGAGATCGCGCAATGGATCAACCCCGGGAAACGCGGGCTCAGCACCTCCTGAAAACCGATGCCCCAGCGTTGCAGGGTGCCGGGCTTGAAGTTCTCCACCAGCACGTCGGCGCCTTCCAGCAATTGCATCAGCAGGGCCAGGCCCTCGGGGCGCGACAGGTCGACGGCAATCCCCTGCTTGTTACGGTTGATGCCGCGAAAGTACGAGGCGTCGTCGCCTTCGAACGGCGGCCCCCAACCCCGGGTCTCATCGCCACTCAAAGGCTCCAGCTTGATGACTTCGGCGCCATGGTCGGCCAGGGCCTGGGTACAGTAGGGACCGCCCAGCACGCGACTCAGATCGATGACTTTCAGGCCCGCCAGGGCCCCTTGGGCAAGCTTCATCTAGGTACTCCGCACATCGGAAAGGGACGGCCAATCAGGCCGGCAGCAACTGCATGGCCTCGGCTTGCGACAGCGGGCTCTCATTGGCCAGGCGCGCCAGCAATTCGGCATCGATGGCCGGCTCCAGGCTCAAGGGGTCCCGTGGCAGCACCTTGTGCGCCAGCACCAGATGAGCCAGGGCCAGGCGTCGATAATCCGGAGCCTGGCGCACGGCCTCCCAGGCCATGAAGATCGCGCTGGTCAGGTGATACAGCACGCTGCCGAACTGCCGCACCTGCTCATCCCGCCGTTGTTGCGCCACCGCACTGAAGCCAGTGACCGTGCGCAGCAGGGCCGAATCGAACAGCCGGCGGCTGACGTCCGGCAGATCGGCCTCGGCCAGCAGTGCCGTCAGATAGCCTTGCAAGGATTCCAGCGCCTGCTCACGGGTCACCGCCCGGGCAATGTCCAGCGCGACGATATTGCTGGTGCCCTCCCAGATCGAACCCAGATGGGCATCGCGTACCAGCCGGGCATCGCTCCACTCCTCGATGTAGCCGACCCCACCTCGCACCTCCATGGCATCGCCGGTGACCCGCCGAGCGTCGCGGCAGGCGCGGAACTTGATCAGCGGGGTGAGAATCCGCACACATTTGCGCGCCGCCTCGTCACCGCCATCGGCCCGGTGCAGCAAGCTGGCGATCTGCATGAACATCGAGCGCGCCTGCTCGGTGGGCAGCATCATCTTCAGCAACTGCCGCTGCATCAGCGGCATCTCGATCAGGTACTTGCCGAAGGCCCGGCGCTGGCGGGCGATGAACAACGCTTCGTTGACCCCGCGGCGCATCAGCCCCGCCGCCCGCACGCCGTTGGACAGCCGCGACATGTTGACCATGTCGGCCATCTGCTGGAAGCCACGACCGACCTCGCCGATCAGGTAGGCGCTGGCGCCTTCCAGGGTGATCTCGCCACTGGCCATGGAGCGGCTGCCCAGCTTGTCCTTCAGGCGCTGAATCCGATAGTGGTTGCGCGAACCGTCGGCCAGGACTTTCGGCAGCAGAAACAGGGTGACCCCGGCCATGCCCGCAGGCGCCTGTTCCGGGCGCGCCAGGACCATGGCCAGGTCGGCATCCGGGTTGGAGCAGAACCATTTCTCGCCGTACAGCCGCCATTGGCCGTCTTCCAGCCGGGCGCGGGTTTCGGTGCGCGAGACATCGGAGCCGGCGGCCTGCTCGGTCATGAACATCGCCCCCTGGAACAGCTCGTCGAAATCCTGGGACTGCAGCTGCGGCAGATAACGCTGCACCAGCTCAGGCGCGCCGAACTTGCGCAGGGTGCGGGCCAGGGAGTCGGTCATGCTCACCGGGCAGCACAGGCCAAATTCCGCCTGGACGAACAGATAGGTCAGGGCGTACTTGACCAGCGGCAGCGGCCCGTCAGGGCGATGGCTCATGGAGGCCAGGCCCAGCTCGGCGTAGGCCACCCGCTCCAGGGCGACATAGTCCGGGTGCTTGGCAATGCTTTGCAGGTTCTCGCCGCGGCGGGTGCGGGGCTGCAACACGGGCGGGTGCTTGTCGGCGGACAGGGCCAATGCATCCAGCTCGCCACCGGCCCGGGCGCCCAGGCGCTGCAAGGTCGGCAGCCACTGCTGGCAGACCTCCGGCGGCAGGTAGACCTTGAGCAATGCGCCCAGGCCGGCGTCGCATTCAAACAGGTTGATACCACGGCTGTCGGGGATGTTCAGGCTGTCTTCAATAGGGCGGGGCTCGGCGGTCATGGCGCGTCTCCTGATTTTTGTAGGCCGAGACTAGAGCCGCCTTCGATAAGTATCTAATACAAAATTGATCAACTACGATAAGTAATCCAGATCGTAGAGGCAGGATCACATGGACCTCAAACAGCTGCGCTACTTCGTCGCCGTGGCCGAGGAACTGCACTTCGGGCGGGCCGCAGCGCGCCTGTGCATTTCACAACCGGCGCTGAGTTTCGATATCAAGAAGCTTGAAGGGCAACTGGATCTCCAGTTGCTCAACCGCAACAACAAGTCAGTGAGCCTGACCAACGCCGGTCAGGTGCTGCTGGGCGAGGCGCGCTACCTGCTGCTGCGGGCCGACCAGGCACGACGCCTGACCCAGCGTTCGGCCGAAGGCTTTGCCGGACGCCTGAGTGTGGGTTTCGTCAACTCGATCCTGCACCGCGGCCTGCCCCAGACGGTCAAGGCCTTCGAGCGCGATCATCCGGACACCGAGATCGTGCTGATGGAAATGAACAGCGCCGCTCAGGCCCAGGCCCTGCAGCGGGGCCAGATCGATATCGGTTTCGTCCACGGTGGCACCTTCGCCGCCGGCATCCACAGCGAGACACTGCTGGCCGAACCCTTTCTCTGCTGCCTGCCCCAGGGCCACCGGCTGGCCCGACAGGCGCAAGTCGACCTGGGGCAATTGGCCAATGATGACTTCATCCTGTTTCCACGGGAGGTCTCGCCCCACTACCACGACCTGATCATCGCCCGCTGCGTGGCCGCCGGATTCAGCCCGCGCATCCGTCACGAGACTCGGCTCTGGCAAACCGTGGTGGCGATGGTGGCCCATGAGATGGGGGTGGCGCTGGTGCCCCAGACCCTGGCCCTGCTCGGCCAACCGGGAGTGCGTTACTGCGAGATCGAAGGCAAGGGCGCGCCTTCAGAGATCCTGGCGATCCATCTGGCGGACCAGCCTTCGGCCGCAGCCGACAGCTTCCTCGCCATGTTCCGGGCCTTGCTGCAACCGGCAATCACAGGGGAGTGAGCGCCACGCGGCGATACGAAATCACGTATCAAACCATAAGATTTAATCATTATATTTTTCGATTCCTGCCTGTATAGGCTCCCAGCGGTCGGGCCTTGCATGAAGCCCACGTGCCCTGCGCGGGTGCCCATAACAATAACAAGCAGGAGTTGCACATGACCGCCGCCCTGGAAGCTGCCGCCCACAAGAAAGCCCGCAAGGCGGGCATCGCCTCGTTCATCGGCACCACCATCGAGTGGTATGACTTCTACGCCTACGGAATCGCCGCCGCCCTGGTGTTCGGCAAAGTCTTCTTCCCCGCCGACCTGCCCCCGGGCACCGCTACCCTGCTGTCCTTCCTGACCCTGTGGGCCGGCTTTATCGCACGCCCCATCGGCGGCATCATCTTCGGCCACATGGGCGACAAGATCGGCCGCAAGACCACCCTGGTGATCACCCTGATCATGATGGGCGTGGCCACCACCTGCATCGGCCTGCTGCCCAGCTACCTGCAGATCGGCATCTGGGCGCCGATTGCCCTGGTGACCTTGCGCATCATCCAGGGCATCGCGGTGGGCGGCGAATGGGGCGGGGCGATCCTGATCGCCAGCGAGAGCGCGCCCAAGGGCAAGGGCATTCTCTATGCCGCCTTTGCCCAACAGGGCTCACCGGCCGGCAACCTGCTGGCGACCCTGGTGTTCTTCGGCCTCAGCGCCCTGCCCGCGCCGGACTTCCTGCTCTGGGGCTGGCGCATCCCGTTCCTGCTCTCGGCGCTGCTGGTGATCGTCGGCATGATCATTCGCCTCAAGCTCGAAGAGTCCGATGACATGCAGCGCCTGATCGCGCAGAAGAAGACCGTCAAGCTGCCGATTCTCGAAGTGCTGCGCAACCACTGGCGGCTGGTGCTGCTGGGCGCCGGAGTGCTGCCGATCATCCACGTCACCTACTTCAAGAGCACCTTCGCCCTGTCCTGGGCCACCAAGGAACTGGGCTACACCCAGGGCAGCTTTCTCAGCGTGATCGTCATGGCCCTGGTGGTGCAGTTCATCACCCAGCCCCTGGGGGCGGTGCTGGTTTCACGCATCGACATGCGCAAGGCCATGGTGTTGATGGTGGTGCCGGAACTGGTGCTGATGCCGGCGATGTTCTTCGCCGTGGAAACCGGCAGCTACTGGATCGCCGTACTCGGCATGTGCCTGGCCACCGTGCCCCATTCGATGTTCTATGGCGCGGTGGGCGGCATCCTGGCCCGGGCCTTTCCGACCCGGGTGCGCTACAGCGGGCTGTCGATTTCCTATCAGCTGTGCTCGCTGCTGGTGGGGGGCGCCACCCCGGTACTGGCCCAGAGCATCCTCAACGGCACCGGCAGCATCGTCGGCGTGGCCATCGCCTCGGCCTGCTACACCCTGGTTTCGCTGCTGTGCATGCTGGCGCTGCTCAAGCGCATCGGCCACAACGCTGCCGAGCTGTCCACGGCGGAGCAGGCGGATGCCGATGAACTGGCGCGCCAGACAGACAACCGGCTGCAGCGACCTGTGGATATCCCGGAGCAAGCCGGCCCGGGTCCTTCAGGCAAGCCGCTACAGCCCGCTCACTGAATCGCCCCGGGGCCTGGACATGCGGCGCTCATGCTCCAGCAGCCAGCGTTTGCGCCACAGCCCGCCGCCGTAGCCGGTCAGCGCGCCATCGCTACCAATGACTCGGTGGCAGGCGATGACGATGGAGATCTGATTGGCGCCGTTGGCTCGGGCCACGGCACGCACCGCTGACGGCGAGCCGATCCGGCTCGCCACTTCGGCATAACTGCAGGTGCTGCCCAAGGGGATGGCGCGCAAGGCCTGCCACACCGTTCGGGTAAAGGGCGAGGCGTTCATCGCCAGAGGGGTATGGAAGCCGGCGGACTCTCCGGCGAAGTAGCGCTGCAGCTCGGCCTCGATTTGATCGATGGGGGCGAAACGTCCGAACCCTATGCTGGAACCGCTGCTCTTTTGCAGGTTTTGCAGTTCATTGGCCAGGGCCGGACGATCGAAAAACTCCAGCAGATGCAGGACCTGGGCATCCGCCACCGCCAGCATCACGCCAATGGGGGTCTGTAGCCAGTCCACCTTGAGCAGCTCGCGCCCCCGCAGGTTCGACGGCGGCTGGCCGGCCAGGCGGGCAAAGGCACGACGAAAGCCACTATCGGAGTCAAAGCCGGCGCTGATCTGCGCCTCGATCACCGACTCTCCGCAGGACAGCTGCTGCATGCCTTGGCCCATGCGTCGCAGGCGGGCCATTTCCAGGAAGGTCACCCCAAAGTAGCGCTTGAACGCGCGACGCACCGTGGACGGGTCCAGCCCCTGGCGGCTCAGGTCATCTTCGTACCAGCGGCGTTCGGGATCGCTTTGCAACTGATCCAGCAGGGTTTGCACCCAGGGCTCCTGCACTCCGGACCGCTCCAGGGGGCGACAACGCAGACAGGCGCGGAATCCCGCTTCGACGCAGCCCTTGATAGAGCTGAAGAACACCGTGTTCTCACGCTTGGGCTTGCGTGCGGCACAGGTCAGGCGACAGAACACGCCGGTACTTTTGACCCCGACAAAGGCAAAGCCTTCATAGGCCGGGTCGCGATCCAGAAGGGCCTGGTACAGGGTGTCGTCATCGGGGAGCTGGAACAGCAGGGGGGCGTTTTCCATGGCCGCATCCTAAACCTTGAAGCATTGGGTTCGAGCACTTTAAACCCGCTCCCTGACAGCGGCCGCTGAAAAACGGGCGTTGATTCCCACACCACCGAACAGTCGCAAGCACCATACAGATTCATGCACTATATTGGTGCAACACCTTGCACTCAGGGGCCATTCCCAGCCCATTTTGGTTCGAAAATACCCGCCAGGGCTGGCAAAGCGCCACGCAATCGAGCTTCAAACAGCTGTTTCAGGGCTTGGACGCTTCTTTTCGGAGCCTTGGTTTGGTTTTTGCATTTTCTCCACATCAGCGCCTTACCCGCGCGCGCAATTCGGGACCGGCCCCGGATTGTCTTGCTTCAAAAGAGGTCACCCTTTACCCATGACCATCAGCGACCCACTGCACCGTCTGCTTCTGGACAACCTGACCACCGCCACCATCCTGCTCAACGCCGACCTGCGCCTTGAGTACATGAATCCGGCGGCGGAGATGCTCCTGGCCATCAGCGGCCAGCGTAGCCATGGGCAATTCATCAGCGAGCTGTTCACTGAATCCGCCGAAGCCTTGAGCTCCCTGCGCCAGGCAGTGGAACAGGCGCACCCGTTCACCAAGCGCGAAGCCATGCTCACCGCCCTGACCGGCCAGACCCTGACCGTCGACTACGCGGTGACGCCGATCCTCAGCAATGGCGACACCCTGTTGCTGCTGGAAGTCCACCCCCGGGACCGGCTGCTGCGCATCACCAAGGAAGAGGCCCAGCTGTCCAAGCAAGAAACCAGCAAGATGCTGGTGCGCGGCCTGGCCCACGAGATCAAGAACCCCCTGGGAGGGATTCGCGGCGCCGCACAATTGCTGGCCCGGGAGCTGCCCGAGGAAAGCCTCAAGGACTACACCAACGTCATCATCGAAGAGGCCGACCGCCTGCGAAACCTGGTGGACCGCATGCTGGGCTCGAACAAGTTGCCATCCCTGGCACCGACCAACATCCATGAAGTGCTGGAGCGGGTCAGCAGCCTGGTGGAAGCCGAAAGCCAGGGCTGCATCACCCTGGTACGCGATTACGACCCGAGCATCCCCGACGTTTTGATCGACCGCGAGCAGATGATCCAGGCGGTGCTCAACATCGTGCGCAACGCCATGCAGGCCATCAGCACCCAGAACGAAATGCGCCTGGGGCGCATCACCCTGCGCAGCCGCACCATGCGCCAGTTCACCATCGGCCATGTGCGCCATCGCCTGGTGACCAAGATCGAGATCATCGACAACGGCCCGGGCATCCCCGCAGAGCTGCAGGACACCCTCTTCTTCCCCATGGTCAGTGGCCGGCCGGACGGTACCGGGCTGGGTCTGGCCATTACCCAGAACATCATCAGCCAGCACCAGGGCCTGATCGAATGTGACAGCCATCCCGGCCACACCACCTTCTCGATCTTTCTGCCTCTGGAACAAGGAGCCCCATCGACATGAGCCGTAGTGAAACCGTGTGGATCGTCGATGACGACCGTTCTATCCGTTGGGTCCTGGAAAAAGCCTTGCAACAGGAAGGCATGACCACCCAGAGCTTCGACAGCGCCGATGGGGTGATGAGTCGCCTGGCACGCCAGCAGCCGGACGTGATCATCTCCGATATCCGTATGCCCGGTGCCAGCGGCCTCGACCTGCTGGCGCGGATTCGCGAGCTGCACCCGCGCCTGCCGGTGATCATCATGACCGCGCATTCGGACCTGGACAGCGCCGTCGCCTCCTACCAGGGCGGGGCCTTCGAGTACCTGCCCAAGCCATTCGATGTGGATGAGGCGGTGTCCCTGGTCAAGCGCGCCAACCAGCACGCCCAGGAACAGCAAGGCCTGGAAGTGGCGCCGACTCTGACCCGTACCCCGGAAATCATCGGTGAAGCACCGGCGATGCAGGAGGTGTTCCGCGCCATCGGCCGCTTGAGCCACTCCAACATCACGGTGTTGATCAACGGCGAGTCGGGCACCGGCAAGGAACTGGTGGCCCACGCCCTGCATCGCCACAGCCCGCGGGCGGCTTCGCCGTTCATCGCCCTGAACATGGCGGCGATTCCCAAGGACCTGATGGAGTCCGAGCTGTTCGGCCATGAAAAAGGCGCCTTCACCGGCGCCGCCAACCTGCGCCGTGGACGTTTCGAGCAAGCCGATGGCGGCACCCTGTTCCTCGACGAAATCGGGGATATGCCCGCCGATACCCAGACTCGCCTGCTGCGGGTTCTGGCCGATGGCGAGTTCTACCGGGTCGGTGGACATACTCCGGTCAAGGTCGATGTACGGATCATCGCCGCCACCCACCAGAACCTGGAAACCCTGGTGCATGCCGGCAAGTTCCGTGAGGACCTGTTCCACCGCCTCAACGTGATCCGCATCCATATTCCGCGCCTGTCGGACCGTCGTGAAGACATCCCGACCCTGGCCAAGCACTTCCTCAGCCGTGCCGCCCAGGAACTGGCGGTGGAACCCAAACTGCTGAAAAACGAAACCGAGGAATACCTGAAGAACCTGCCCTGGCCGGGCAACGTGCGCCAGCTGGAGAACACCTGCCGCTGGATCACCGTCATGGCGTCGGGGCGCGAGGTGCACATCAGCGACCTGCCGCCGGAGCTGTTGAGCCTGCCCCAGGACTCGGCGCCGGTGACCAACTGGGAACAGGCCCTGCGCCAGTGGGCCGACCAAGCCCTGGCCCGTGGGCAATCGAGCCTGCTGGACAGCGCGGTACCGAGTTTCGAGCGGATCATGATCGAGACCGCCCTCAAGCACACTGCCGGCCGCCGCCGCGACGCTGCAGTCCTGCTGGGTTGGGGCCGCAACACCCTGACCCGCAAGATCAAGGAGCTGGGAATGAAGGTGGACGGTGGCGACGAGGACGAAAGCGAAGAAGGCTGAAGCCCCGCCCCACGGCACGTAGGAGCTGGCTTGCCAGCGAAAAGGCCCCTGAGCCTTGCAGAGCGCTGACCGGCGCTTTCGCCGGCAAGCCGGCTCCTACGACGAGGATGGGCGTGCACCAGGATGGGGTGCATGCACTGCCCGAAGGCGCGATGAACCGCAATCGAGCACAGCGCGATCATTCGAGGCCTGGCCTTCAAATCTGAAAATTTGCCCTTCGAAAACGCAAAAGCCCCGGAATCCGGGGCTTTCGGCTTTTTATCCAGGCAATTCATACACGACCGACCAGAGTTGGCACGCCCCCTGCAATAACTCCATCACTACCCAGTTTCGGGGACCTTGGTACAGGCAGGCCGGGGATTCCCCTCTTTAACACCCGGCCCACCACGCTCACAGCGACGGGCCAAGCTTTCGGGAACCTCGGTACAGGCAGGCCGGGAATTCCCTCTTTAACACCGGGCTCATCAAGCGCATCGCGACGAGCCCAAGGTTTCGGGAACCTCAGTACAGGCAGGCTGGGGCTTCCCTCTTTAACACCGGGCTCATCACGTTGTGAACGACGCGCCCACAACCCTTTCGGGGACCCTGGTACAGGCAGGCCGGGAATCCCCTTCTTTACACCGGGACTCATCGCCCCCAAGGCGATCAGCCCCTCCCGCTTTTGGGGGCCTTGGTACAGGCAGGCCGGGGTTTCCCTCTTTTATTCCTCCCGCAGGTGGATCGCCAGGCGCCAGCGCCCCTCCACCTCGCTACCCGCCCAATCGCCCCGCAACGGCCGGGCGGCCACCAGGTTCAGTAGCAAGCCCTGGTCCGCCAGGCGCACCCGCCAGTTCACATTCTTCTGATTGACCTGTAGCTGGCCGTTCTGCACGCGCCCCTGGGCGTCGAACAGCAACGCCACGGCGCCGTCGATATGTTCGCCGTGAACCTTGGGTTCATGGTTGAACCACAGCACCAGGCCATCAGGGGCCACCTCGACCTGCTGCAGTTCCACAGGATCGGGCTGGGTCAGGCGGCCGATCATCAGCCCCACCATCATCCCGACAATCGCCAGGGAGCCGAATACCCGCAGCATTAGCTTCGGTCGCGAGTACGCTTCAGGCGTAGAATGCAGCCTGTCTTTCTCTTCGGAGCCGTGCATGTTTCACGTCATCCTCTTTCAACCAGAAATTCCGCCGAATACCGGCAACGTTATCAGGCTATGCGCCAACAGCGGCTGCCACCTGCATTTGATCGAGCCGCTGGGTTTCGAAATGGACGACAAGCGCCTGCGCCGTGCCGGCCTCGACTATCACGAATACGCCACACTGCAACGCCATGCCGACCTTGCCAGCTGTCTGGAGAGTCTTGGCCATCCGCGCCTGTTCGCCTTCACCACCAAGGGCTCGCGCCCCTTCCATGACGCCAGCTTCCAGGAGGGCGACGCCTTCCTGTTCGGCCCCGAGAGCCGCGGGCTGCCGGCGGACGTACTGGACGCCCTGCCGGGCGAGCAGCGCCTGCGCCTGCCCATGCGCGAAGGTTGCCGCAGCCTGAATCTGTCCAACACCGTGGCCGTGGCCGTCTATGAAGGCTGGCGGCAGTTGGGGTTCAAGTAGGGCCTGGGGGTCGCGGGCAAGCCCGCCCCTACAGGTTTTGCCCGAGCATGAAAAAAGCGCCATTACAGGCGCTTTTTTCATGCTCGGGCGACGCTCTTATTGAACGGTGTTCTCGCCGGCGGACTGCAGACGTTGCAGTTCCTGGGCGTACAGCGCGTCGAAGTTCACCGGGGCCAGCATCAGGGCCGGGAACGAACCACGGGTCACCAGGCTGTCCAGCGCTTCGCGAGCGTAAGGGAACAGGATGTTCGGGCAGAAGGCACCCAGGGTGTGGCTCATGGAAGCCTCGTCCAGGTTCTTGATCAGGAAGATGCCGGCTTGTTGCACTTCAGCGATGAAGGCCACTTCGTCGCCGTTCTTCACGGTCACGGACAGGGTCAGCACCACTTCGTGGAAGTCGGCTTCCAGGGCTTTCTGACGGGTGTTCAGGTCCAGGCCGACGCTTGGTTCCCACTGCTGGCGGAAGATGGCCGGGCTTTTCGGCGCTTCGAAGGACAGGTCACGCACGTAGATGCGCTGCAGGGAGAATTGCGGTGCGCTTTCGTCTTCGGCAGCAGCAGTGTTCTGTTGGTCAGTCATCTCATGATCCTTCTTGATCTTGGGTCTATAGGGTTAGGTTCTGTACGCAAACTGCCTGCGCTTCGACCATGCTGCGTTCAAAACAGGCTCGGAATGCTCATGTAGGCCCCTACACTCCGCTTCCTCGCCTGTTTTTGCCTTGCCTGATCTTCGCTCGGCGAGTTTCCATACGAACCTAGGAATTTCAGGCCGCCAGCAGCGCGTCGAGCTTGCCGGCGCGCTCCAGGGCAAACAAATCATCACAACCACCTACATGGGTGGCACCGATCCAGATCTGCGGCACGGACGTGCGTCCGGCCTTCTGGGCCATATCGGCGCGCACCTGCGGCTTGCCATCGACCTTGATCTCTTCGAAGGCTACGCCTTTGCTCCCGAGCAGATGCTTGGCCCGCGAGCAGTAAGGGCAGTAATCACTGGAGTAGACGATGACCTTGGGCATTACTTCACCAATGGCAGGTTGTCGGCTTTCCAGCTGGACACGCCGCCGGACAGTTTGGCCGCGGTGAAACCGGACTTCATCAGTTCACGGGCATGAGTGCCGGCGTGCTGGCCTTGGGCGTCCACCAGGATGATGGTCTTGGCCTTGTGCTTCTCCAGCTCGCCGACGCGGGCGGTCAGCTTGTCCTGGGGAATGTTCAGCGCGCCGACGATGTGGCCGGCAGCGAAGTCCTTGGACGGACGGATATCGATCACTACGCCCTGCTCGCTGTTGACCAGTGCGGTCAGTTCACGGGTGCTGAGGCTGCGGCCACCGCGGCTCAATTCATGAGCGATCAACAGAGCCAGCAGGATGGCGAAGGCGCCGACGAGCAAGTAGTGTTCAGTGGCGAATTGAATCAGGTGAGCAACCATCTAAGGAGGTTCCAGGGCGTTAAAATGTCGGCCAGTATACACAGCCCTCAAGGTCGGCCAAACCCCGCCCGGCGGTGACGCCACCGGAACTTCGCTTTAAACTGCCACTCCCTTTTTCAACACCTCCCTTTTCAACACTTTCCTATCCAGCCACGAGTGGACGCCATGACTACCACGCCTAAACCTTTGGTCCTGATGATTCTGGATGGCTTCGGTCACAGCGAGAGCCACGAATCCAACGCCGTCTATGCGGCCAAGAAGCCAGTCCTGGACCGCTTGTGCGCCAGCATGCCCAACGGCCTGATCTCCGGCTCGGGCATGGACGTCGGCCTGCCGGACGGGCAGATGGGCAACTCCGAAGTAGGCCACATGAACCTGGGTGCCGGTCGCGTGGTGTATCAGGACTTCACCCGGGTGACCAAGGCCATCCGTGACGGTGAGTTCTTCGAGAACCCGACCATTTGCGCGGCCGTGGACAAGGCCGTGGCCGCCGACAAGGCCGTGCACATCCTCGGCCTGCTGTCGGACGGCGGCGTGCACAGCCACCAGGACCACCTGATCGCCATGGCCGAACTGGCCTTCAAGCGCGGCGCCGAGAAAATCTACCTGCACGCCTTCCTCGACGGTCGCGACACGCCGCCGAAAAGCGCCCAGTCGTCCATCGAACTGCTGGATGAGACTTTCAAGACCCTGGGCAAGGGCCGCATCGCCAGCCTGATCGGCCGTTACTTCGCCATGGACCGCGACAATCGCTGGGACCGCGTGGCCCAGGCCTACAACCTGATCGTCGACGGCCAGGGCCAGTTCAACGCCGCCACCGCCCAGGAAGGTCTGCAAGCTGCCTACGCCCGTGAAGAGAGCGACGAATTCGTCAAGGCCACCACCATCGGTGAGCCGGTCAAGGTCGAAGACGGCGATGCCGTGGTGTTCATGAACTTCCGCGCCGACCGGGCCCGCGAGCTGACCCGGGTCTTCGTCGAGGACGACTTCAAGGACTTCGAGCGTGCGCGCCAGCCAAAGCTGGCCGGCTTTGTCATGCTCACCCAGTACGCCGCCAGCATTCCCGCGCCGTCGGCCTTCGCTCCGGGCAGCCTGGAAAACGTGTTGGGCGACTATTTGGCGAAAAACGGCAAGACCCAGCTGCGCATTGCCGAAACCGAGAAATACGCTCACGTGACCTTCTTCTTCTCCGGCGGCCGTGAAGAGCCGTTCCCGGGCGAAGAGCGCATCCTGATTCCGTCGCCAAAAGTCGCCACCTACGACCTGCAGCCGGAAATGAGCGCTCCGGAAGTCACTGACAAGATCGTCGATGCCATCGAGCACCAGCGTTACGACGTGATCATCGTCAACTACGCCAACGGCGACATGGTCGGCCACAGCGGTGTGTTCGAAGCCGCGGTGAAAGCCGTTGAATGCCTGGACCTGTGTGTCGGTCGCATCGTCGATGCTCTGGAAAAAGTCGGCGGCGAAGCGCTGATCACCGCCGACCACGGCAACGTCGAGCAGATGTCCGACGAGTCCACCGGCCAGGCCCACACGGCCCACACCACCGAGCCGGTGCCTTTCATCTATGTGGGCAAGCGTGCGCTGAAAGTCCGCGAAGGCGGGGTCCTGGCAGACGTGGCGCCCACCATGCTCAAACTGCTGGGCCTGGCGCAGCCTGAAGAGATGACCGGCAAGTCGATACTGCTGGACGCCTGAAACTGAAGCTGGCTGTTTCCTGCACAAACGCCCGATACACCGTATCGGGCGTTTGTGTATCAGCAGCAGCCATTGCCTCGCAGCCTCTCCAGCTGATGAGCGCATCCGGGCAGCACAATCCTCAGCACTGCCGCACAAATAGTAATAGTTATCAGTTACGATTGCGCAGCATCTGGAGAAATCGAATGAACAAGACCGCTGTATTTTTTTTAGCCTCCGTCCTCGCAGGTTGCGCCAACCCTGCCCATGTTGAACACAGACACACACCTGAAGTGGCTGCACTCGAAGATCAGCGTCCCTCGGTGGAAATGGATAGCTACACCGCCGAGAAACTGAGCGCCCTGCTCAAGCTCCGCCAACAGTCCGAGGCAGACAGCATGGGCCAACTGAGCGAGCAGATTTCACGGGAGTTCATGCACACGCCTTATGCAGCGAACATGTTGCAGGGCTCGGCGACCCTGGCGGAGAAGCTGGTCGTCGACTTCAGGGGCCTGGATTGCTTCACCTACCTGGATTACGTCGAGGCCCTGCGAAAATCCACCGACCAGGACAGCTTCATCAAGAACCTCATCCAGACCCGCTATGTCGGCGACGGCGTGCACTATGCAGACCGCCGGCACTTCTTCACGGATTGGGCGCATGCCGGGCAACCGCTGACCGAAGACCTGACGGCGCAGCTGAGCGCGGATGCGGTGACCGTGACTAAACACCTCAACCAAAAGGCTAACGGCGACCTATACCTGCCAGGCCTGCCCCTGGTTGAACGCGACATAACCTACATACCCAGCACGTCGATTGACGAGCAGTTGCTCAGCCGCCTGCACACTGGCGACTACATCGGCATCTACACCCATCTTGCGGGCCTGGACGTCACCCATACCGGGCTCTTCATCAAAACCGCCAACGGCCCCGTGCTGCGCAATGCATCGTCCAAGAAGATGCAACGCGAGGTCATGGATTCACCCTTCATGGAATACGTGCAGAACATCCCGGGCATCGTGGTGTTGCGCACCCGACAAGACGGCCAGGCTTTCACACCGCAGTCGGTGCCGAATATCGACGCGCAATCAGCACGGCAACCAAGCCAGGCGCTCACTCACGGCTGATGGCCAACGGCGATCGGCCGCCAGCCACGCCAGCGAACGGGCCCGGCTCGATCGGGGTCGGCGGCAATAACCGCCTGCATCCTGATAGCAAAAGGCCCAATAATGGGCCGGAAACGGCTTTTTATGACGAACGCCTCAAAGCAGTTGGCTTTGAGGCGTTTTTTTTGCAGCGATGGGCGGGCATACTAGACCGTCCCTTTCCCTGGTGTCGCCCGCCTCTATGCTTCGCGCCCTGATTGCCCTTGCTCTGATCTGCCTGCTCCAACCGGCTTTTGCCGATGAGCGCGCGCAAACCCAACAACAGTTGGACGCCACGCGTCAGGACATTGCCGAGCTGAAAAAGCTGCTGGGCAAGCTGCAGGAAGAGAAGTCCGGCGTGCAGAAAGACCTGCGCGGCACCGAGACCGAGATGGGCAAGCTGGAGAAGCAGGTCGAAGCCCTGCAGAAAGAGCTGAAAAAAAGCGAATCCGAGCTGCAGCGACTCGATGAGGAGAAAAAAAAACTCCAGAGCGCGCGCACTGAACAGCAACGACTGATCGCCATCCAGGCCCGCGCGGCCTACCAGAACGGCCGTCAGGAATACCTCAAGCTGCTGCTCAACCAGCAGAATCCGGAAAAATTTGCCCGCACCCTGACCTACTACGACTACCTGAGCCAGGCGCGCCTGGAGCAGCTGAAGAATTTCAACGAGACCCTGCGTCAGCTGGCCAATGTGGAAAAGGACATCTCCCTGCAACAGGCCCAGTTGCTGGTGCAGAAAAGCAGCCTCGACACCCAGCGTGCAGAACTCGACAAGGTCCGCAAAGAGCGGCAACTGGCCCTGGCCAAGCTCAATGACGACGTGAAGGCCCGGGACGACAAGCTCAAGGCCCGCGAACAGGACCAGGCCGACCTGGCCAAGGTCCTGAAAACCATTGAAGAAACCCTGGCCCGCCAGGCCCGTGAGGCAGAGGAAGCGCGCCAGAAAGCGCTGATCGCCCAGCAGGAAACCGAAAAAAAGCGTTTACGTGAGGCCCAGGCCGACGCCAGCGATGCCCCGCGCAAGCCCGTCAGATCAAGCCCCGGTGCCTTGGTTTCCAGCGCCGGTCCTTCCTTCGGTGGTGCATTTGCTGCGGCCCGGGGAAAACTTCCATGGCCCGTTGATGGTCGACTGCTGGCACGCTTTGGGGAAACCCGTGGCGACGACTCCCGTTCCAAGTGGGACGGGGTGATGATCAGCGCCGCTGCCGGCAGCCAGGTGCACGCCGTACACGGTGGCCGGGTAGTGTTCGCCGACTGGCTGCGCGGTGCCGGGCTGCTGGTGATCCTCGATCATGGCAACGGTTACCTGAGCCTCTACGGACACAACCAGACCCTGCTCAAAGAAGCCGGTGATGTGGTCAAGGCCGGAGAGTCCATCTCCACAGTGGGCAATAGTGGCGGACAGGACACTCCTGCGCTGTACTTTGCAATTCGTCAGCAGGGCCGCCCCAGCGACCCGGCACAGTGGTGCCACGCGCAAGGATAAGCGCTGCATCTAAATTAGGAGTTCGTTCGACATGCTGCATTTGTCCCGCCTTACCTCGCTGGCCCTGACGATCGCCCTGGTGATCGGAGCGCCTCTGGCGTTTGCCGCCGAAACCGCTCAATCAGCGACCGCCGCGACCACCAAGGCACCTCTGCCGCTGGAAGAACTGCGCACCTTTGCCGAGGTCATGGACCGGATCAAGGCGGCCTATGTCGAACCCGTGGATGACAAGACCCTGCTGGAAAATGCCATCAAGGGCATGCTCAGCAACCTCGACCCGCACTCGGCCTACCTGGGGCCGGAAGACTTCGCCGAGCTGCAGGAAAGCACCAGCGGCGAATTCGGCGGCCTGGGCATTGAAGTCGGTGCCGAAGACGGCTTTATCAAAGTGGTCTCGCCCATCGACGACACCCCGGCCTCCAAGGCCGGCATCCAGGCCGGCGACCTGATCGTCAAGATCAACGGCCAGCCGACCCGCGGCCAGACCATGACCGAAGCCGTGGACAAGATGCGCGGCAAGATCGGCCAGAAAATCACCCTGACCCTGGTGCGCGACGGCGGTACGCCGTTCGACGTGACCCTGGCCCGCGCCACCATCCAGGTGAAAAGCGTGAAGAGCCAGTTGCTGGAATCGGGCTACGGCTACATCCGCATCACCCAGTTCCAGGTTAAGACCGGCGAGGAAGTCTCCAAGGCCCTGGCCAAGCTGCGCAAGGACAACGGCAAGAAGCTCAACGGCATCATCCTCGACCTGCGCAACAACCCGGGCGGCGTGCTGCAGGCCGCCGTGGAAGTGGTGGACCACTTCATCACCAAGGGCCTGATCGTCTACACCAAGGGCCGCATCGCCAACTCCGAGCTGCGCTTCTCCGCCACCGGCAAGGACGAGAGCGAAGCCGTGCCGATGGTGGTGCTGATCAACGGCGGCAGCGCCTCGGCTTCGGAAATCGTCGCCGGCGCCCTGCAGGACCAGAAACGCGCGGTGCTGATGGGCACCACCAGCTTCGGCAAAGGCTCGGTACAGACCGTGCTGCCGCTGAACAACGACCGTGCGCTGAAGATCACCACCGCCCTGTACTTCACCCCCAACGGCCGCTCGATCCAGGCCCAGGGCATCGTTCCGGACATCGAAGTGCGCCGCGCCAAGATCACCAGCGAGGCCCAGGACGGCGAGTACTTCAAGGAAGCCGACCTGCAGGGCCACCTGGGCAACGGCAACGGTGGTGCCGACAAGCCAAGCGGCTCGTCGAGCAAGGCCAAGCCGATGCCACAAGATGACGACTACCAGCTGGCCCAGGCCCTGAGCCTGCTCAAGGGGCTGAGCATCACCCGCGGCAAGTGATTGAACCCTTCGCTGGCAAACCGGCTCCTATCAGGAGCCGGTTTGTGTAGGAGCTGGCTTGCCCGCGAAGCGCCCGCCAGGGCGCCAATCCCCCCTAAAGGCCTGACCCCGATCCCCATGATTTCCCGCTGCTCACCCCTGTTCCGCTCACTCCGGGCCCCGCTGCTCACCCTGCTGTGCCTCTTGCCCCTTGCAACCCAAGCCGCCGAACCCACAGCCGCCGCACCCAAGGCCTACCTGAGCCTGATCATCGACGACCTCGGCCAGAACCTGCCCCGTGACCGTCGCGTACTGGCCCTGCCCGGCCCGGTAACCACGGCGATCATGCCCGACACGCCCCACGCTGCCGAATTCGCCCGCGAGGCCCATCGCGCCGGCAAGATCGTCATCCTGCACATGCCCATGGACCCGGCCACCGGGCCGTTCGCCTGGCACCCCGAATTGCCCATCGAAGAGTTGCAAAAACGCCTGGAAGCCGCCTTCCAGGCCGTGCCCTACACCAGCGGCATCAACAACCATATGGGCAGCCGCATGACCGCCCAACCCCAGGCCATGGCCTGGCTGATGGCTGACTTGCAGCGCCGCCACAAGTTCTTCGTCGACAGCCGCACCAGCGCCCAGACAGTCGCCGCCGCCGAAGCGCAGAAGATTGGCCTGGCCAGTGTTTCCCGGGATGTATTCCTGGATGACGAGCGCACCGAAGCGGCGATTGCCCAGCAGCTACAGACAGCGATCAAGCTGGCCCGCAAACAGGGTTCGGCGGTGATGATCGGCCACCCTTATCCACAGACCCTGGCGGTGCTCGAGCGCGAACTGCCCAAGCTCAAGGCCCAGGGCATCGAGTGGATCGATATCAAGTCGATGATCAGTCTGCGCAGCAACCAGGCCATGGCGGGGCATGGCAAGAATGGGGTTTATCGCTAAAGCCCTTCGCCGTAGGAGCTGGCTTGCCAGCGAAGCGCCTACAGATAACGCCCCATGATCTCTTCCACCACTCCCTCTTTGCGCATCTGCTCCAGGGCCGCCTGCAGCTTGGCCACAACCTCGTCAGGCACGTCCTTGTTCAGGGCCAGGTACAGCTCGGCGCTATTGAAGCGCAGCACGGTCTTGAGGCCGGTGATGCCTTCCTGCTTGGCCAGATAACGGCCGGCCGGGTCGCCGGTGGCCCAGAGGTCGATCTGCCCCGCCACCAGCTTCTTGGCATTGTCCTGGTCCCGCAGCACCACCTGGGGTGTCAGGCCCTGCTTGGTCAGGGTCTCGGCAATGGCATCGCCCTTATAGGCGCCGATCTTGTATTTGCGCGCCTGTTCCAGGGATTCGAGGGTGATCTTGCTGCCGGCCTTGGCCAGCATGATCCAGTCATCCGGGCCAATGGGGCCGACCCACTTGAACAGCGGTTCGCGGTCCGGCAGACGCGCCATGACGAACACGCCATAGCCCGGTTGCTCCAGGGCCATCTTGTAGATGCGCTCCCAGGGGAAGCGCAGGGTCAGGCTGTAGTTGACCCCGGCACGCTTGAACATTTCGCGGACGATATCCACGGCAATGCCATCGATATTCTCGCCTTGAGCGAAGTTCTTGCCGTTCTTGGCCATGTTGTAGGGGGGAAAGTTTTCCGTCAGCAGCACCAGGGAGGTGTCGGCGGTTTCAGCGGCGCGGGCCAGGCTGCCAAGGAGCAGCGAAGCGCTGGCGACAACCACAAGAAGACGTTTGAACATGACGGGTTACCAGAATCCATGGCGTGCTCAAGAGTGCCGCGAGCACGCCATGCTGTCCAGTGGCTATCGCACAACAATCCCGCGCTGGGCCATATAGGCCTTGGCCTCGGGAACCGTGTATTCGCCGAAGTGGAAAATGCTCGCCGCCAGCACTGCACTGGCGTGGCCTTCAATGATGCCGTCGGCCAGGTGCTGGAGGTTGCCGACGCCGCCGGAAGCGATCACCGGAATACCCAGCGCATCACTGATGGCCCGGGTCACGCCCAGGTCAAAGCCGTTTTTCATGCCGTCCTGATCCATGCTGGTCAGGAGGATTTCGCCGGCACCCAGGCCTTCCATCTTCTTCGCCCACTCCACCGCGTCCAGCCCGGTGGGCTTGCGCCCGCCATGGGTGAAGATCTCCCAGCGCGGGGTTTCGCCCGGGCCGGAGACTTTCTTCGCGTCGATGGCGACCACGATGCACTGGGAACCGAAGTGCTGCGCCGCTTCGCCGACGAACTCGGGGTTGAACACTGCTGCGGTGTTGATCGAAACCTTGTCCGCGCCGGCATTGAGCAAGTTGCGGATGTCCTGCACGGTGCGCACACCACCGCCCACGGTCAGCGGGATGAACACCTGGCTGGCCATGCGCTCGACGGTATGCAGGGTGGTATCGCGCCCATCGACGCTGGCGGTGATATCGAGGAAGGTGATCTCGTCGGCGCCCTGCTCGTCGTAGCGTCGAGCGATTTCCACCGGATCGCCGGCGTCACGGATGTTCTCGAACTTGACGCCCTTGACCACCCGGCCGTTGTCCACGTCCAGGCAAGGGATGATGCGTTTGGCCAGTGCCATGGCGAGTCCTCAGCCTTGGTACGAATCGCAGAAAGCCTGGGCTTCTGCGACATCGAGGGTGCCTTCATAGATCGCGCGGCCAGTAATGGCGCCGATGATTCCTGGAGCCTTGGCATCCAGCAGGGCCTTGATGTCGCCCAGGTTGTGGATACCGCCGGAAGCGATCACCGGGATCTTGGTGGCCGCCGCCAGGGCTGCGGTGAACGGCACGTTGCAGCCCTGCATCATGCCGTCTTTGGCGATGTCGGTATAAACGATGGCGGACACGCCGTCGGCTTCGAAACGCTTGGCCAGGTCGATCACTTGCACGCTGCTGACTTCAGCCCAGCCATCGGTGGCGACGAAGCCATCCTTGGCGTCCAGGCCAACGATGACCTTGCCCGGGAAAGCGCGGCAAGCCTGGGCAACGAACTCCGGCTCCTTGACCGCCTTGGTGCCGATGATCACGTAGCTCACGCCGGCCTTCACATAGTGTTCGATGGTTTCCAGGGAGCGGATGCCGCCACCGATCTGGATCGGCAGATTCGGGTAACGCTTGGCGATCGCGGTCACCACCTCGCCGTTCACTGGCTGGCCTTCGAAGGCACCGTTGAGGTCCACCAGATGCAGACGACGGCAACCGCCTTCAACCCACTTGGCAGCCATGCTCACCGGGTCATCGGAGAACACCGTGGAATCTTCCATGCGGCCCTGGCGCAGACGTACACAGGCACCGTCTTTAAGATCGATAGCGGGAATAATCAGCATCTGGCAAACCTTCAAATTCGATTGTTCAGCTTCACTCGAAAATCAATTTTTCTCGAGCGCCCACAGGTCGCTTTCGATGCTCTCGAACCTCTCTTTGAGGTGCGTCTGCACATCGAAAATCGCCCGGTTGTAATAGTGCGGAGCAATTTCGCGGGTAAACAGCTCAAGAATTTCCGCCGCCTCGAACGAGCCCAGGTCGAGCTCGAAACGGTCCTCCATGAAGCGCTTGATCTTGTGCGTCGCCTCACTCTCCTGTTCGGTAGTGAGGGTCAGGATCGGCGGCTTGGACTTCTTGATCGCCATTACCAGCGACCGTCCCAGGCCGCGAAGTTCTGCAGCAACTGCAGGCCGTGGGTATGGCTCTTCTCCGGGTGGAACTGCACGGCGAAACGCGAGCCGTCGGCCAGCGCTGCGGCAAAGTCCACGCCATAGTGACCGCTGCCTACCACCTGCCGGGCATTGCCGGCATTGATGTAGTAGCTGTGCACGAAGTAGAAGCGCGCCAGGTCCGCAATGTTGTGCCACAGCGGATGGTCCACCGCCTGCTTCACCTCGTTCCAGCCCATGTGCGGCACCTTCAGGTGTTCGCCATCCTCGATCAGGCCCTTGCCGAAGAACTTCACCTGGCCGGGAAACAGGCCGATGCAGTCAACACCCTCGTTCTCTTCGCTGTGGTCGAGCAAGGCTTGCATGCCCACGCAGATGCCGAGGAAAGGACGATCCTGGCTGACTTCACGCACCAGGGCGTCGAAGCCCAGGCGACGGATCTCGGCCATGCAATCGCGAATGGCACCCACGCCGGGAAACACCACCCGGTCGGCTTCGCGAATCACGTTGGCATCACTGGTGATCAACACCTTGCCGGCGCCCACGTGCTCCAGGGCCTTGGCCACCGAGTGCAGGTTGCCCATGCCGTAGTCGATAACGGCGACGGTCTGCATTACAGCACGCCCTTGGTGGACGGCATCTGGCCGGCCATACGCTCGTCCAGCTCCACCGCCATGCGCAGTGCACGGCCGAAGGCCTTGAACACGGTCTCGATCTGGTGGTGCGTGTTGGTGCCGCGCAGGGTATCGATGTGCAGGGTCACGTTGGCGTGGTTGACGAAGCCCTGGAAGAATTCCTGGAACAGGTCAACGTCGAAACCGCCGACAGTGGCGCGGGTGAAGGGTACGTGCATCTGCAGGCCGGGACGGCCAGAGAAGTCGATTACCACGCGGGACAGGGCTTCATCCAGCGGCACATAGGCGTGACCGTAGCGACGGATGCCCTTCTTGTCGCCGATGGCCTTGCTGAACGCCTGGCCGAGAGTGATACCGACATCCTCCACGGTGTGGTGGTCGTCGATATGCAGGTCGCCCTTGCTTTCGATGTCCAGGTCGATCAGCCCGTGCCGGGCGATCTGGTCCAGCATGTGCTCAAGGAAGGGCACGCCGATATCGAATCGGGCCTTTCCGGTGCCATCCAGGTTGATCGAGGCTTTGATCTGGGTTTCCAGAGTGTCGCGCTCGACAGATGCCTTACGTTCGGCCATCACCAGCTCCGCAAAATCATTGGGCGAAAAAGGCGAATAGTATAGGCCCGACGGCGGCCAAACAGAAACACGCTGGACAATATCCTGACGGGCGCCAGCCAATGGCTACGGGGCTGTACCTGTCATGACAAGCGGCGAAGCGTTCGCCGGCCAGCCGGCTCCTACGTAGGAGCTGGCTGGCCAGCCAAGCCCTTAATGGAACAGCACCGCCGTCTTCTGCAGGGTGACCCACACGCCCCACGCCAGGGGAATGCCCACGGCCAGCCAGGCAGCGATCACCAGCGGCTGGCTGGCGGACGAAGCTTTCCACTCCAGCACGACGCTGCTGTCAGCGCCCTTGTCGTGGCCCAGAGCCTGCTCGGCCGCCAGTTGCTCGTCGGTCATGAAGTACTTGTCGGCTACCGGGCGCACCAGCAGGTTGCACAGGAAGCCCAGCACCAGCAGGCCGGCGAGGATGTACAGGGTGATGTCGTAGGCCGCGGCGCGTTCGACGCCGATGCTCAGCTGATACTCACGCAGGTAGTTCACCAGCACCGGGCCCAGTACGCCCGCCGCCGCCCAGGCAGTCAGCAGGCGACCGTGGATCGCACCCACCATTTGTGTCCCGAACAGGTCCGCCAGGTAGGCCGGAACTGTGGCGAAACCACCGCCGTACATCGACAGGATGATGCAGAACGCCGCCACGAACAGGGCGATGTTGCCCAGGTGGCCGAGGTTCGGAATCAGCGCGTAGAGGGCAAAGCCCAGGGCGAAGAACACGAAGTAGGTGTTCTTGCGACCCAGGTAGTCGGAGAACGACGCCCAGAAGAACCGCCCGCCGATGTTGAACAGGCTCAACAGACCGGTGAAGCCGGCAGCGATGGCGGCGATCTGCGCCAGTTGCCCGGCATCCAGCTGGCTGAAGGTCAGGTCGTTGCCCAGCAACTTGCCGGCGAACACTTCCTGCAGCAGCGGCGACGCCATGCCGAGGATGCCGATACCGGCCGATACGTTGAGGCACAGCACCAGCCAGACCAGGCGGAACTGCGGAGTCTTCCAGGCCACGTTCACGTGCACATGGCGGTGGGTGATCATCGCATTGGCGGCTTTCTTCGCCGGCGCAGTCCAACCTTCAGGTTTCCAGCCGGTCGGCGGAACCCGATAGGCCAGGGCGCCGCCGATCATGAACACGAAGTAGATCGCGGCCATCACCAAAAAGCTCTGCCACACGCCGACGCTGGTAGGCGTGGCGAAGTAGCTCATCAGGGCTGCCGCCAGGGGCGCGCCCACCATGGCGCCACCGCCAAAGCCCATGATCGCCATGCCGGTGGCCATGCCGCGCTTGTCCGGGAACCACTTGATCAGGGTCGACACCGGGGAAATGTAGCCCAGGCCCAGGCCAATACCGCCGATGACCCCGGAGCCGATCCACATCAGCCAGATCTGGTGGGTGTAGATCCCCAACGCCGAAATCAGCAGGCCGCCGCACCAGCACAGCGCGGAAACCACCCCTGCCTTGCGCGGCCCGGCATGTTCCAGCCAGCCGCCCCAGATCGCTGCCGAGCAGCCCAGGAAGATGAAGAACAGGGTGTAGATCCAGCCGAGCATGGAGATCGGCCAGTCACACTGGGACGAAAAGACCTGCTCGATAAAACCCATGCCCGGCGCACACGCCACTGGCGCACCGATGCCCAGCGCCTTGGACAGCGGCAGCCAGAACACCGAAAAGCCGTAGGCCATGCCGATGCACAGATGAATGGCCAGAGCGGCCGGTGGGACCAGCCAACGGTTGAAGCCGGGCTTGGCAATGATGCGTTCTTTGGACAAGAACGCTGGCTGAGCAGACGGACTGGCCGCCGCGTTGCTAGAGCTCATGGATGTTTCCCCCAATTATTAGAATTGTTCATCGGCCACTCATCTGCGACGACCTTGGCACGCGGGCGCGGTCGTTTTATTGAGTAAAGCTCCATTTGGGCAGACGCGACATTAAGTCGCACAAGGGCGAACGAACCGCGAGAGGTTACCATTTGCGACAAACTAAAAAACCAAACTGACATTACCTTTTTTCCCGCAACTGCTTCGCCCGCAGGCCAGGCCACTGGCAAAAAAAATGGCCGCCACGACGAAAAAACCTCTAACTGCAATGGGTGACCAGTCGTCAGGTTCAGAGCGTTATACTCCCTCGCTAAATTTTGAATTCGACATACAAGGACTCGCCCATGAAAGCGTTCGGCAAAATCCTGGGTCTGGTAATTCTCGGGCTGTTGCTGATCATCGTGGCTCTCGGCTTCGCCTTGACCCACCTGTTTGATCCCAACGACTACAAAGAAGAGATTCGCCAGATTGCCCGCGACAAGGCCCACATCGAGCTGACGCTCAATGGCGACATCGGCTGGAGCCTGTTCCCCTGGCTCGGACTGGAACTGCACGACGCCGGCGTGGCCACCCTGGCCAACCCGACCCAACCTTTCGCCGACCTGCAGATGCTTGGTCTGTCGGTCCGGGTATTACCGCTGCTGCGCCGTGAAGTGCAGATGAGCGATGTGCGGGTCGAAGGCCTCAACCTGCGCCTGAACCGCGACAAGGATGGCCACGGCAACTGGCAGGACATCGGCAAGACCGCTCCTACCGACAAGCAGGCCGCAACCCCGGCCACCAGCACCGGCGAAGCGGGCCAGCCAAGCGTCGGCGCAGACAAGCCCTCGCAACCGATCCGCCTGGACATCGACAGCCTGACCGTGAACAACGCCCGGGTTGAGTACAACGATGAGCAGACAGGCAAGCAGTTCACCGCCGAAAGCATCCAACTGAGCACCGGGCCGATCCACGAAGCCAGCAACACCCCGGTCAAGCTCACCGCCTTCCTCGCCAGCACCCAGCCCGCCGTGCGCGTGCGCACCGAACTCAATGGCGAGCTGCGCTTCGACCGCGCCCTGCAGCGCTACCAGTTCGAAGACATGCGCCTGTCCGGCGAAGCTACCGGTGACCCGCTGCAAGGCAAGACCCTGACCTTCGCTGCCCAGGGCCAGCTGTTGCTGGACAAGGCCGCCAACGTCGGCCAGTGGACCGGCCTGAAAGTCTCCCTCAACCAGCTGCGCGCCCTGGGCGAACTCAAGGTCAATGACCTGGACAAGACCCCGCAGATCAGCGGCGGGATTTCCATTGCCCAGTTCGACCTGGCGAAATTCGTCGACAGCATCGGCCAGACCCTGCCGGCCATGGCCGAAGGCAGCCTGAGCAAGGTCGAGCTGGTCAGCCGCCTGCAAGGCACGCCCAGCAGCCTGGCCCTGGAAGACCTGAACCTGAAGCTCGACGACAGCGCCTTCAGTGGCCGCCTGGCCATCGAGGACTTCGACAAGCAATCCCTGCGCGCTCAGCTCAAGGGCGACACCTTCAATGTCGACCGCTACCTGCCGCCCAAATCCGCCGCAGCCAACAGTGCCGCCACAGCACGCAAGGCTGAGGTGCAAAGCAGCGAAGCCGACGCCATGGCCGGCGCCGGCACCACGCCGCTGCCCAACGCCCCGACCAAGGGCGCCTGGAGCACCGACAAGCTGCTGCCAGTGGAGCGCCTGAGCAAACTCGACGTCGATGCCGACCTGAGTTTTGGCCAGTTGACCCTGGACAAGCTGCCGATCCAGAACGCCGCGCTCAAGGCCAGCGGCCAGGGCGGCCTGCTCAAGCTTTCCAGCCTGCGGGGCGAGCTGTACAACGGCAGTTTCGAAGCCAGCGGCAATCTCGATGTGCGCCAGAGCACACCGCAGTTGAGCCTGCAGACCAAGATCAACCGCGTACCGGTGGAACGCATCCTGGAAAGCCAGGGCCAGAATCCTCCGGTCAAAGGCCTGGTGACTCTTAACAGCAACCTCAGTGGCAGCGGCAACAGCCAGAAAGCGCTGATCGATAGCCTCAACGGTACTGCCAGCTTCGTGATCAACAACGGCGTGCTGCTCAACGCCAACATCGAACAGCAGCTTTGCCAAGGCATCGCGGTGCTCAACCGCAAGAACCTCAGCAGCACGCCACGGGGCAAGGACACACCGTTCCAGGAGCTCAAGGGCAACCTGACGTTTCGCAACGGCGTGGCCAGCAACCCGGACCTGAAAGTGCGCATCCCCGGCATGACCGTCAACGGCAATGGTGATATCGACCTGCGGGTGCTGGGCATGGACTACCGGGTCGGCATCGTCGTCGAGGGCGACCTCAGCGACAATCCGGACCCGGCCTGCCAGGTCGGCGAACGCTTTACTGGTGTTGAACTGCCGCTGCGCTGCCGGGGCCCGCTGGAGCTGGGGGCCAAGGCCTGCCGCTTGGACAAGGACGGCCTGGGCCAGGTTGCCGCCAAGCTGGCCGGTGACCGGCTGCAGCAGAAGATCGACGAGAAACTCGGTGACAAGGTCAGCCCGGAACTGAAGAACGCACTCAAGGGGTTGTTCAAGCGATGAGAGCCGAGGCCTTTGCACCGGCGGTGCTGGACTGGTACGACCGCCATGGTCGCCACGACCTGCCCTGGCAGCAGGACATCAACCCGTATCGGGTGTGGGTCTCGGAGATCATGCTGCAACAGACCCAGGTCAGCACCGTGCTCAACTACTTCGACCGCTTCATGACCTCACTACCCACGGTGCAGGCCCTGGCCGAGGCCCCGGAAGACGAAGTGCTGCACCTGTGGACCGGCCTGGGCTACTACACCCGGGCGCGCAACCTGCAAAAGACCGCGAAGATCGTCATGGCCGAATACGGCGGCGAGTTTCCCCGGGACGTGGAGCAACTCACCGAGTTGCCGGGCATCGGCCTGTCCACCGCCGGCGCCATCGCCAGCATCAGCATGGGCCTGCGGGCACCGATTCTCGACGGCAACGTCAAGCGGGTGCTGGCCCGCTTCACCGCCCAGGAGGGCTACCCGGGGGAACCCAAGGTGGCCAAGCAGCTGTGGGCCGCCGCAGAACGCTTCACGCCCCACAGCCGGGTCAACCACTACACCCAGGCGATGATGGACCTGGGGGCGACCCTCTGTACCCGGAGCAAGCCCAGCTGCCTGTTGTGCCCTCTGGAGCGCGGCTGCGAAGCCCACATGCTCGGCCTGGAAACCCGCTACCCGATTCCCAAGCCGCGCAAGGAGGTGCCGCAGAAGCGCACCCTGATGCCGTTGCTGGCTAACCGCGAAGGCGCCATCCTGCTCTACCGACGCCCCTCCAGCGGGCTCTGGGGCGGCCTCTGGAGCCTGCCGGAGCTGGACGACCTGCAAGACATCCAGCACCTGGCCCTGCAGCACTCCCTGGAACTGGGTCAGCAACAGCAAATGCCCGGCCTGGTGCACACCTTTAGCCACTTCCAATTGGCCATCGAGCCCTGGCTGGTCCGGGTCGAAGAGTCGGCGCTGCACGTCGCCGAGGCCGACTGGCTCTGGTATAACCTCGCCACCCCGCCGCGCCTGGGCCTTGCCGCCCCGGTGAAGACACTGCTCAAACGCGCGGCCGAAGTCTTGAATGCAGGAGAGTCGTCATGACCCGCACCGTAATGTGCCGCACCGTAATGTGCCGCAAATACCAGGAAGAACTACCAGGCCTGGAACGCCCCCCGTACCCGGGCGCCAAAGGCCAGGATATTTTCGAACACGTTTCGGCCAAGGCCTGGGCTGACTGGCAGAAACACCAGACCCTGCTGATCAACGAAAAGCGCCTGAACATGATGAATGCCGAAGATCGCAAATATCTGCAGGGCGAGATGGACAAATTTTTCTCCGGCGAGGAATACGCCAAGGCCGACGGCTACGTGCCACCGGCTGAGTAAACCCGCTGAAAATCGGGGGTGGAACGTAAGCGACGGTAATAATTAAACATTTTTTTCAAAACTTGCTTGACGCCCCCCTGAAAAACCCGTTTAATGCGCCCCGTTGCCCAGATAGCTCAGTCGGTAGAGCAGGGGATTGAAAATCCCCGTGTCGGCGGTTCGATTCCGTCTCTGGGCACCACCTTCAGCTTTCAGGTGGTGTTTACATCACGTGAAAGCAACCAGAAAACCCGCCTAGTGCGGGTTTTTTGTTGCCTGTCATTCAGCCCTTCCCTTCCCCCTGCTCGACACCCCGGCCTTCTTTCCTGCACAACCAAGCCGCTGCGCGACCATCACGCCACCCACACAGCGCATCACGCCTCGCTTTTTCTCAAGCGTTCACTTAAGCGAAGTACCATTTTGAGATAATCATCTTTTGATATTCGAGCAGAACCCCTATAGAACAGGGCCTATGGCAAAAAAATCATAGATAATTTTTTCGGCTTTCGAGATGTTTGCACAATGCCTGCATTCTTCCATCACGATCTTGAGCTGCTAAACCCATCCTTCGACTCCCCTCTGGTGGACGTGCTGAGCGAGCTTGAGCACCTTCGGCGCTTGCGATTGGAAGGCGATACGCCTCCTGCGGTCTTCTATCAGCTGAAAACGATCTTCCACATCCTGGAAAGCCTGGGTTCGGCGCGCATCGAGGGCAACCACACAACGCTTGCCGACTACATCGAGAGCAAGGTGGAAGGCACAGCCCAGGACTCCGACCCGTTACGCGAAGTGGCGAACATCGAAAAAGCCATGGATTACATCGAGCAAACCATTGGCCCGGGAACACCAATCACCGAGCTCACCATCAGAGAGCTGCACGCGATGACCGTCCAGGACCTGGAGCGAGAAGGCGATAAGACGCCTGGAGCGTATCGCCAGGGCGAAGTACAGATCGCTCAGGCCGCCCACCTACCTCCTGATGCCCTGATGGTACCCAGCTACATGCAAGAGCTGGTGGAGTTCGTCAATCGGGAGGACCTCCCCAAATACGACCTGATGAAAGTGGCCTTGACCCATCACCGGTTTGGTTGGATTCACCCATTTGGCAACGGCAATGGCCGCGTGGTGCGCCTCCTGACTTATGCACAGCTGATGAAATATGGCTTCAACGTCGATACGGGTGGCCGTGTACTCAACCCTACCGCTGTTTTCTTCAATGATCGGGAACGTTACTACGCCATGCTCGCCACCGCGGACCAAGGAACCAAGGCCGGGCTGGAGACCTGGTGCACTTACGTTCTAGAGGGCATTAGGGACGACCTGGAAAAGGTCAATCGCCTCACCGACTACCGCTACCTGACCCGGCACATCCTGGCTCCTGCCATTACCTTTGCTCGGGATCGACAATGGATCACTGCAGCGGAAGAAACGGTACTGACCACAGCGATCAAGTCAGGCGTTGTTAAGTCGAACGACATCGCTCAGGTACTGCCCAAGCTGACTGCCGGACAAAGGACCTATCAAATAAAGAAACTGGTGGACCAGGGCATGCTATTGCCCATCAGCGCCAACGCCCGGCAATACACCATCGGTTTCTCCAACAGCTACCTCATCAGAGGAATGATCAAGGCGCTTCGAGAGCAAGGGTTCATACCGGCACCGCTTGAGGCGCCATGACACTCTCTCGGGCTCTCCAAGGGCGCCCAGAATCAAACTGATCCTGGGCGCGCTGGCGCAGCGCCCGCGCCAATCAGAAGGCCTTATCCGCCCGCTCCATCGCCAGCCCCTGTGCCACATCGAGCAGAGCCACGCCATCACCGAGCAACAGCGCGGCGATGTCGGCGATCTGGAACAGGTCGCTGGCATCAGCCGTTTGCGCGGTCATGCAGGACAGGCTGTTCATCAGTTTGTGAAGGGCGCGTATGCGCTGATCAGCGCAAGCCCTCACCTGGTGACTGAAAGCAACCCGCCCACTCAGTGCTTGTGCCGATGATGAACATCAGGGAAGTGCGCATGGCTATGCCGGATCGGTGCGTGTTCGTGGGGATGGCTGTGGGGCTCCGAGCCGTCCCACTCAAAGCCGTGTTCATGCTGGTGGTGCTCGTCATGCCTATGGCGATGGTTGTGCGCGAGAGGCTCGTGCTGATGCTCGTGAACGTGGTGTTCCATCAAGTGAATCCACACGCCGATGGCCATCAGTGCCGCAGCCAGCAGAAACCACAGGGAAACCGACTCGCCGAGGATCAGAATCGAGAGCGCTGCGCCAAGGAAAGGCGCCGTGGAGAAGTAGGCTCCGGTGCGCGCACTGCCCAGCCCACGCAAGGCCAGGACGAACAACACCAGGCTGACGCCGTAGCCCAAAAAACCCACCACGAGTATCGACCCCAGTGTGGCAACGGCAGGCAGTTGCGCGCCAATGAGCACGGCCAGGCCGGTATTGACCACACCCGCCACCAACCCCTTGCTGCCGGCGATGAACAGCACGTCGGAGGCCGAGACCTTGCGGGTCAGGTTGTTATCGATGGCCCAGCACAGGCAGGCGAAGGCCACGGCCAGCGGTCCCAGCCAGTCATCAGTACCGGCGTGCTGCTGCGGCCACGACAGGACGACTCCACCCAACACGATCGCGAGCATGCCGATGACGATCCGCCGATCGGCGTTCTCCTTGAACACCAGCCACGCCAGCACCGCGGTGAGTACCGACTCCAGGTTGAGCAGCAACGAAGCGCTGGCGCCCGCGGTCCGCGTCAGGCCGAACATCAGCGCGACCGGCGCCAGCACACCGCCAAACAGGATCGCTCCCAGCAGCCAGGGCCACTCGCGCGCCGTCAGCCCCGCCGGCTGCCAACCCCGATCGCGAACGCAACGAACAATTGCCAGGCCCACACCACTGCCCAGATACAGCAGCCCAGCCAGGAGCATTGGCGGAACATTCAGCCCCAGCAGTTTGGCCAGTGGTGTGCTGGCGCCGAACAAGGCGGCCGCCGCCAGCGCGCAGAGAACACTCAAGCTCATGGTCGGATCACCCTTCAGGCTCATTGCAAGACGCTGAACATGATGACCCTGTCCATGTAGAAATGCCGTGAACCGGAGCGACGCAACCGCTTCACCCCGAAGCGGCATCCATCAACACCTTGAGCGCCGCATCGGCCTCGGCACGTTGTGCCTTGGTGGGTTTGACGGCAAATCGGCTGCGCTGCTTGTTGAGGGTCAGGTAGGCGTTGTCGCCATCGCCCCAGATGTAGGAGTAGATCAGCAGAAAACTGTCGGAGCCGGGCTGGCAGTAAGGGGCGACGCTGCGCAGCGGCGCCAGCAACTGGATCATCTCGCCATAGTTTTCAGTGAACTGCAGCAAGACAAACTGCCAACGCCCTGTCTGCGGGTCGTAGTGAGAGGTGCCGCCCGCCCCCGCCCACATCTGCGCCACTTCCTGCAGGCTCTTCGCACCAGAATCCTCCAGCGACTCGGCATCGACCCGGGCCGAGCCGTACATGTCCTTGCTGTCGAACCACTTCTGCCAATCGTTGTAGGCGATCGCCGGGCGTGGCGGCGCGGCCATGGCTTGGGCGTAGTGCTCGGGCGTCATGCTGCAACGCAGATACACCGAGGAAGGCTCGCTCGCCTGCACCTGCCCGGTCGCGGCCAATAGCACCGCCAGCGCCAACCCTGTCCATGAGCGAAATTGCATCATTGTCATCCCTGATCCCTCGAAAAAAGGCCGCCAGCATACCCGCGCCGATGCTGATCCAGGGAACGGGCCGCCATCAGCAGCAGAACCCGATCAACACTGAGCGCCGGCAATCAGCCTCAGGCAGGCGCCTGCGCCGCCTGCCAATGCTTCATCTCCTCGGCGATAAAGTGCTGCACCAGATCGCTGTACAGCTTCTCGATGGCATCTGCGCTCAGGCCTTCGGCCTCTGCCCACTCGCGGCGGGTGGCGAGCATCGCCTTGAAGCGCTCCTCGGCCCGCACCGTGGCCGCCGAGGTCTTGAACTTCGACGCTGCCAGCACGTACTTGAAACGTGCACCCAGCAGCGCAATGACCGCTCGATCCAGGGCATCGATTTCCCGGCGGATGTCTTCCATGCCCTGGCATTGTTCCGGGCTCATCTGATTTTTCACTTCCATGCTCAACACTCCATCGGGGTCAGGGGCCCGGATTATTCTCACGGGCCGCAGCGAGAGTAAAGATGCCGGCGCCACCCGGCTGTTGGACGCGCTGGCAGTTGCCGCGCCGTGGATCGGCCGGGTATTAATGGGCACACAAAAAAATATCGCTGACGCCGAATGCCGCTCCGGCACATTGCAGCCGCCAAGGAACAACCGTCCATGTCCCTGCTGTCCTCGCCCGACCTGCCTGCCGCACAACCCGCCATTGCCGGGCCGACACCTGGCCCCAGCGAAACCTTCAACGAACCGGCGGCGGACGGTTACCTGATCGGTGGCTGTGCCTGGCGCCACCCGCAAGCCGATCCAGCGCGACCGGTGGTGATCATCAACGCCGCGACCTCGGTGCGCTGCCGTTATTACTTCCGTTTCGCCGACTACCTGTTCGCCAACGGCTTCGACGTGATGACTTACGACTACCGCGGCATCGGCGAGTCGCGCACGGGCTCCCTCAAGGGCTTCAAGGCGTCCTGGTCGGATTGGGCTGCGCTGGACTTCGAAGCCATGCTGCAACGAGCCCAGCGCGAGTTTCCCGGGCAGCCGATCGATGTCGTGGGCCACAGCTTCGGCGGTTGCGCCGTGGGCCTGGCGGCCTCTGCCGGGGTGATCCGCCGCGTGGCCACCATGGGCGCACAGTTCGCCTACTGGCGCGACTACGAACCCAGGCTGCGCTGGCGCATGCTGGGCAAATGGCACGTGCTGATGCCCCTGCTGACCTGTCTCTACGGCTACTTTCCCGGCAAGCGCCTGGGCTGGATGGAGGACACCCCCGCCGGCGTGGTCAGCGACTGGTGCACCCCACACACGCGCTACGAAGGCCGCCCCAGTGGCCGCAGGCTCGCTGGAGAGCGCAACGGCCAGCCCTTCGCCCAAGTCACGGCAGCGATCCTCGCCATCAGCCTCAGCGACGATCCCTTCGGCACCGTGCCGGCCATCGAACGCCTGCTGGCTTACTTCAACAACAGTCCACGCACTCACTTGCGCATCGCCCCGCAGGAAATCGGCGAAACCGCGGTCGGCCATTTCGCCTTCTTCCACAGCCGTTTCGACACGCGGCTCTGGCCCATCATCCTGGGCTGGCTGCGTCACGGCGAACTCGACAGCCGCAGCCCGGGACGAGTAATCCCACGCGCCTGAACCACCCTTCTCGCCCGGTGGCAGATGCCCCGGCCGGCATTTACTGGCATCCTTGGCCGCCTGAAAGGTCGCCGCTGTCTGGCGACCCACGCGACACACCTCCAAGCATCAAGGTAAGACGCCCATGGCATCTGCGAACAAGCAACACAAAAGGGCCCAGCGGGCGAAAACCAAGGCCAAGCAAAACCGCGCCAAGCGCACTGCACCGACCTCTGAGCTGGAACTGGACCCCAACGACAGCCGCATCGACTTCGAATCGGTGGACCTGACCGAACTGTTCGTGAAAATGCGCGATGCCGAAAAAACCAGCCAGCAGGCGCTGTGCACGGTCTTCCTCTCGGACCCGCTGCTGGAGCTGGTCTATGAGCAGGAAGGCGAACAGGGCGCCACGGACTTCATCCTTGCGGCGCTGATGGAGTACCGCAACTGGTCCACCGAGGCCGACGAGGCCACGGCCCTGGCCTGGATCGAGTCCGAGGCCTTCCAGGCCGACTACATGGCCGCATCCCAGGCACTGTTCAGCGCCGAAGGCTGAGTTTCATCCGGGCATGAAAAAGGGCGCATTCAGCAATGAATGCGCCCTTTTCCGTTTCAGCTAAACAGCCTGGCGTGATGCTCAGGCAGCTTCCAGCCGAGGGATTTCCATGCCGACGTTGGCACTGGCGAAGCCCAGGTCGCCGCTGGCAATGGATTGAGCCTTGTAGCCTTCACCGATCAGATCGCGAACGTGCATCTTGTTGTAGATGAAGCAGAACACAAAGTTGCTGAAGCCAAAGGTGAAGAAGCCCACGGCGAACATGATGGCAGCCCATTTCCAGTCGGAACGGAACAAGGCCGGAATGAAGCCGAAAAGGAGCACGGTCCATGAGAAGCCGACTGGCGCTACTTTCATGGCGCCGGTGTTCGGGTTTTTGAAGATAATTTTAGTGAACGCCATGCGCGTCTCCTTGCCGCCCTTTTTTGAGAGACCAATGGCCGGGCGATCACCATTGAACCCTGAATGCTCGTTCTTCGAGCCGGGACTGTCGGGCATGCCGCAGGCAGGCGCGGACAATCAGGAACCAGGGCTAGTGCGCACGGATCAAGGGAGAGAGGCGAAGACGGATTCAGAGCCCCGACAAGCATTCAGTCCCTTGCAATACAGCGCTATTCCTTAGCTCCTCTCACGCTGGCACGCAAGAGCTCTTATCGAAGAGCGCGCAGGCTACTATTTCGCCAGCGGGCTGTCCATGAAACGCCATGTAACAAGTCACAGTTCCGACAAAAAAGGCCACCGTCAATGCTGACAGCCATCTTTTTGCCGCTCAAACAGCCAAATTTTCAGCATCCCCGGCCGGGGCCTTCGTCGTTGCCTGGTAATACTGCTCGGCACTGATTTCGCTGAGAGTCGCGTAGCCGTCGTACTGGTAAAAACGCTGCTTATCCCGAGCATAGCGGTCCGCGACAAACTCCAGGCTGGCCAGGTCGATGCGCTTGGCACTCACCGGGCGCCGGCCACAGAACAGCTTGCGCGTGCCCAACTGCAAGAAATCCGGATGAGGAACCCTCACTTCTTCCGGGCTGAACTCCACCTCCAGCGCCTTGCCGGCAGAAAACATCTGCGTCGCGCTGAAGGCGTAGCTGCCCATGAAGCGCGTGTGGGCCGGGTCGAGGTTCCTTTTTCTTTCGCTGTAGTAGTACACCGCGCCCTTATCCCTGGCCCAGCCATGCCCGCAGGACTCGAAGCTGGCCAGATCCGCCTTACCCAGCGGCTCAGGCGCCTGGTAAAAGATCCTGTGGCAAAAAACCGTCCGGCCATCGGCCAGGTAAGGCCCGCCCAGGGCACGGTACTGGTCGACGGAGGCTGAAGAAAATCGCTCCGGCACCTGGGTCTCGGCACGATGAAAGGGGATCAGGTACAAGCCGTTGGCATCACCGCACAGGTGTGTGTCCAGCAGCTTGAAACTGCCGGCATCCAGACCATTGATAGCGCGACCATGAAAGTGCACCTGGTGCCCCAGCTCAAACCCCAAGCCGATGGCGCGCAGGGCTGGCGTTGTCGACGCTGACACGCTGGGCTCCTGCAGACGGTGCCACCAGTAGCCCTGCAACTGCGGGTGAGCCTCGAAGAACGCGGCCCACTCCTGCAGCATCCCGTCATCGATCACCCCACCCGAACCGAGAGGGCCGTGCTTGTCGCCCACCAGCACCGGCGAGTGGTGGTGTTCACCGCGCTCCAGCTGGGTTACCACAAAGCTCTGCACATCCACATCCAGCGGCTTGTTGAACAGGTAGGCGCGATGCTCGTCGGCGTAGTAATGGAATCCCAGGTGACGAAAACTCGGGGCGTGGGCTCCACGCAGGCGGGTGCCATTGCAGTAGACGAACTGGTCATCCACGGCCACGTACGGGTCCGGAGTTTCACTGCGGCTCAAGACTCGGCCGGCAGCATCGAACACGGACTGAACGCGATTCAGCAGGCGAAAGTCGCCGACATAGCGCAGGGTTTTTCCGGTCAGGAAGTAGGCCCGCTGTGCGTCCTTGGCGTAGCGCTCGTTGAGCACACTGAAGGTGGCCAGATCGACGTTGTCGATGCGGTAGAAATACTCGTAGGCAATGCTTGAGCCCTGCTGCGCCTGGACGATCACCGAATACCCGTCGGTGCCCCAGCGCTGGGCCAGCATCTGAAAGCCCTGCGGATTGGCTATCGGTAACGGCGAGCCGTCCTTCTGGTGCAACGGCACACCGCCCCGACAGACCTGATCGTTGATCACCTGATAAGCCGGATGGTTGCTGCCACGCACCCGGTCCTCGGCGCTGGCGATCGCCCGTGCGCCCAGGAAGATCTTGGCCCCGTCACTGAACAGCACCGCGGATGAAGGCCAGTTCTCCGGCACCGGGTGCAACAGTGCCAGGCGCTCAGGCTGCGCGCCCTCGATCACCGCCAACCCGTAGTCGTGACAAAAGTAGGCACGCTGCTGATCGCACCAATGGTCATGGCCCAGGCTCCGCAACCCGCGGCACACACGCATCGGCAACGTCTGCAACGGGTGGTAGCCATAACGGGCGAAGTAGCGGGGCAAGCCATAATAGTCGGCCCGCGCATCACGCAGCAGGTGCCGATGAACACGATGGCGCCAGAGCGATTCGCCCTCTACCAGGAGGGAAACCGGGAACTGCTCGGCCGCGGCCTGAGAAGCCTGCTCAGCCGGCGTCCGCCCTTCAAGCTGCAGCATGAGGTAGACGTCCCGGGCGCGCTCTTCCACCAACAGCGCGCCCTCCACGAAAGCGAACCCCTGATGCCACTCAAGGTCGAGCATTTCCCACTCGGCAAAATCCATGTCCAAGTCCTTCATCGCTGCATCCCAAGCTGACCGAGCGGTGGATTATCAGTAGGCAACTTGCAAGCGTAAAGCGCCCCGTCGCCAGACCGCGACTGAGCATCAGCCCGCCACAAACAGACACGCCAAATTGCATTCGGACATGAAAAAGGCCGCGGTCATCTCTGAGCGCGGCCTTTTTTACAAGCAGTGGAGCAAACCGTCAGCTCAGCGCCAGGGCACCATTGCGCTCGGCCTTGCGCCGACGGGCCACCAACAGGCCCGCAGCGATGACGATGACACTCAGCAGGCCGGTGGCGAGGATCTCCACCCGATGCTCTTCCTGGAACAGCATGATGCCCAGGATCGCGACGATGAACACGATCACCGCGTAGGTCAGGCCAGGGAACAGCCACATGCGGAAGGCGATTTTCTCGCCGGCGGCCATGCGCTTCTGGCGCATGCGCAGTTGCGATACGGCAATCACCAGGTACACCAGCAAGGCGATGGCGCCGGAACTGGCCAGCAGGAACTCGAACACCGCAGCCGGAGCTACATAGTTGGCGAACACCGCAAGGAAGGCTGCTGCAGTGGACAGGATCACCGCCCAGTAAGGCGTGCCACTGGCATTGGTGCGCTTGGCGACCGCTGGAGCATCGCCCCGCTTGCCCAGGGAGAAGAGCATGCGCGAGGCGGTGTAGAGCGCCGAGTTCAGGCAACTGGTCACCGCCACCAGCACCACCAGATCAACGATCAGCTTGGCGTTGGGGATGCCCATGCGATCGAGCACGGTCTGGTAGGAGCCGACCTGGGCCAGGCTTGGGTCGTTCCACGGCACCAGGGCCACAACGATGAAGATCGACACCAGATAGAACAGACCAATCCGCCAGATCACCGAGTTGGTGGCCTTGGAGATCTGTTTGCCCGGGTTATGGGATTCCGCCGCAGCGATGGTGACGATCTCGGTGCCCATGAAGGAGAACATGGTGGTCAGCATGGCGGCCAGCACCGCGCCCATGCCGTTGGGCATGAAGCCCTGGGTGTCCACCAGATGCGAGACGCCGCTGACCTGGCTGTTGGGCAGCAAGCCGCAAATGGCCGCCAGGCCGAGGATCACGAAGCCGATGATGGCCACGACCTTGATCAGGGCAAACCAGAACTCGAATTCGCCATAGTTCTTCACGCTGAACAGGTTGGTGGCGGTCAGCAGCAGGGTAATCACCAGGGTAAAGACCCAGATCGCCACGTTGGGGAACCAGGCATGCAGGATGGTTGCAGCGGCGTTGGCTTCCAGCGGGATCACCAGCACCCAGAACCACCAGTACAGCCAACCGATGGTGAAACCGGCCCAGTGGCCAATGGCGCGATCGGCGTAGGTCGAGAACGACCCGGTATCCGGCGAGGCGACGGCCATTTCCGCCAGCATGCGCATCACCAGTACCACCAGGGTACCGGCGGCGGCATAAGCCAGCAGCACGGCCGGACCGGCCTCGGCGATGGCGTGGCCGGAGCCGACGAAGAGACCCGCGCCGATAACGCCGGCGATCGACAGCATGGTCACATGCCGTGGTTTGAGCCCCTGCTCGAGGTCATTGGAGAGTTGCGTACCGCTCATGAAAAGCACCTTTGCAACGAAAAAAGAGTAACTCCACCCGGTCTGCATTCGTTCTCGTAAAAAGAATTCAACAGGGCGTTCTTTATTTCGTACGCAAGAATTGCGCCAAAATGTTACAGAGTCCCGGGCAATAGGGGTTGGCGAGCCGACCGATGGAAATCCCAAGTCATTGAGAACAATGGCATTTCGCCATTTCGTTACCGGGTGACTCACTTTGTAGGACGAAACAATGCACCAGAAACACACCCCCAAAGTGCCTGATGCACAATTAGCAAGCAGATCCGTGACCTTTGGCCCGTTAACCCTTCCAACACCCGGCCAAAGCTGGCACCATCGCGCCTTTTTTTACGCGACACCTACCGGATTTCAGGCGGTTTCTGGGTTCAAACGGGCGTTCGGTTGTTGATGGGGCGACAGTCTTCTGTGCTGATGCGACAACCTGCCACACGCCGTCTGTTTACCTCCGGTAGCGCTGTTGGCTGCGATTCGAACCCTATGCTAGCTTGGCGCCTCGCCAGGAAGGCCGCCAACAGCAGGAGCACAATGAACTCTATGAGGACCGCACATGGCTGAGGCCACGCCCGCGCTTGAAATCCGCAACTTGCACAAACGCTACGGCTCTCAGGAGGTACTCAAAGGTATCTCGCTGACCGCACGCGACGGTGACGTGATATCGATCCTGGGTTCCTCCGGCTCCGGCAAGTCCACTTTCCTGCGTTGCATCAACCTGCTGGAAAACCCGCACCAGGGCCAGATCCTGGTGGCCGGCGAAGAGCTCAAGCTCAAGGCCGCGAAAAACGGCGAGCTGGTGGCCGCCGACGGCAAGCAGATCAACCGACTGCGCAGCGAAATCGGTTTCGTCTTCCAGAATTTCAATCTCTGGCCGCACATGAGCGTCCTCGACAACATCATCGAGGCTCCGCGCCGGGTGCTGGGCCAGAGCAAGGCCGAGGCCATCGAAGTGGCCGAGGCGCTGCTGGCCAAGGTCGGCATCGCCGACAAGCGCCACGCCTACCCGGCCCAACTGTCCGGCGGCCAGCAGCAACGCGCCGCCATCGCCCGCACCCTGGCGATGCAACCCAAAGTCATCCTGTTCGACGAGCCGACCTCGGCCCTGGACCCGGAAATGGTCCAGGAAGTCCTCAATGTGATCCGCGCCCTGGCCGACGAAGGCCGTACCATGCTGCTGGTCACCCATGAAATGAGCTTTGCCCGCCAGGTCTCCAGTGAAGTGGTGTTCCTTCACCAGGGCCTGATCGAAGAGCAGGGATCGCCACAGCAGGTCTTCGAGAACCCGCTTTCGGCACGCTGCAAACAATTCATGTCCAGCAACCGCTAACGGAGCTACACGCATGCAGAGCTATAAGAAGATCCTCCTGGCCGCTGCCGTCACTCTGGCTTTCAGCGCCAGCGCTGCCGCCGAAACCCTGAAAATGGGCATCGAGGCCGCCTACCCACCGTTCAACAACAAGGATGCCAGCGGCCAAGTGGTCGGCTTCGACAAGGACATCGGCGACGCCCTGTGCGCCAAGATGAAAGTCGAATGCACCGTGGTCACTTCCGACTGGGACGGCATCATCCCGGCCCTGAACGCGAAGAAGTTCGACTTCCTGATCTCCTCGCTGTCGATCACCGACGAGCGCAAGCAAGCGGTGGACTTCACCGACCCGTACTACTCCAACAAGCTGCAGTTCATTGCGCCCAAGGCCAAGACCGAGTTCAAGACCGACAAAGCCTCGCTCAAAGGCAAGATCATCGGCGCGCAACGGGCGACCCTGGCCGGCACCTGGCTGGAAGACCAACTGGGCGACGACATCACCATCAAGCTCTACGACACCCAGGAAAACGCCTACCTGGACCTGACGTCTGGCCGCCTGGACGCGATCCTGGCCGACAAATACGTCAACTACGAGTGGCTCAAGAGCGAAGCCGGCAAGCCTTACGAGTTCAAAGGCGATCCGGTTGAAGAAAGCGACAAGATCGGCATTGCCGTACGCAAGAAAGATCCTCTGCGCGAGAAGCTGAACGCCGCCCTGAAGGAAATCGTGGCCGACGGCACTTACAAGAAGATCAACGACAAGTACTTCCCGTTCAGCATCTATTGATACTGACTTGCCTGACCGGCGCTCGCCCCCTGGGCGCCGGTCCTTAGCAAAGCCATCCAGACCCCATGAATATCGATCTCTACGGATTCGGCCCGGCGCTCGCCGCCGGCGCGCTGATGACCGTCAAGCTGGCCCTCTCGGCGTTATGCCTGGGACTGGTGCTCGGTCTGCTCGGCGCCTTGGCCAAGACTTCTCCGTACAAGCCGCTGCAATGGCTTGGCGGCGCTTATTCGACCCTGGTGCGCGGCGTTCCCGAGCTGCTCTGGGTCCTGCTCATCTACTTCGGCACGGTCAACCTGATGCGGGCCCTGGGCGAGTTCTTCGGCAACCCCGAACTTGAACTCAACGCCTTCGCCGCCGGGGTGATCGCCCTTGGCCTGTGCTTCGGCGCCTACGCCACCGAAGTGTTCCGCGGCGCGATCCTGGCCATTCCCAAGGGTCACCGCGAGGCTGGCATGGCCCTGGGCCTGTCGAAATGGCGGATCTTCACCCGGCTGATCATGCCGCAGATGTGGCGCATCGCCCTGCCGGGCCTGGGCAACCTGTTCATGATCCTGATGAAGGACACCGCCCTGGTGTCGGTGATCGGCCTGGAAGAAATCATGCGTCACTCGCAGATTGCAGTGACCGTTTCCAAGCAGCCGTTCACCTTCTACATGGTGGCCGCCTTCATGTACCTGGGCCTGACCGTACTGGCCATGACCGGCATGCACTTCCTGGAAAAACGCGCCGCTCGCGGCTTCGCAAGGAGCGCCCAATGAACTGGGAAGTGATCATCAAATGGCTGCCGAAACTGGCTCAGGGCGCAACCCTGACCCTGGAGCTGGTGGCCATTGCGGTCATCGCCGGCCTGTTGCTGGCGATCCCCCTGGGCATCGCCCGCTCATCACGGCTGTGGTACGTGCGCGCCCTGCCCTACGCCTACATTTTCTTCTTCCGCGGCACGCCGCTGCTGGTGCAGCTGTTTTTGGTGTACTACGGGCTGGCACAGTTCGATGCGGTGCGTGAAAGCGCTCTGTGGCCCTACCTGCGCGATCCGTTCTGGTGCGCCACCGTGACCATGACCCTGCACACCGCGGCCTACATCGCCGAGATCCTGCGCGGTGCGATCCAGGCCATCCCGCCGGGTGAAATCGAGGCTGCGCGGGCCCTGGGCATGTCCCGACCCAAGGCTTTGTTCTACATCATCCTGCCGCGCGCTGCGCGGATCGGCCTGCCGGCCTACAGCAACGAAGTGATCCTGATGCTCAAGGCCAGTGCCCTGGCCAGCACCGTGACCCTGCTGGAACTGACCGGCATGGCACGCACCATCATTGCCCGCACCTACCTACCGGTGGAGATCTTCTTCGCCGCCGGGCTGTTCTACCTGGTGATGGCCTACGTTCTGGTACGCGGCTTCAAGCTGCTGGAACGCTGGCTGCGGGTCGACGCCTGCCAGGGACGCTGACCTTCCCCCGCTCCCGCGCGGGAGCGGGCCTGCCCGGACCCACCGCCCATGCCCTCGATCCTCCAAGGCCCCGCGCTGCTCGATCGTTTCCAGGCCCTGGACGGCTTCCTGCTTGAACACCAGATGCTCTGGCGCCCGCGTCCGTTCAACCATCTGCAACTGCCGTGGGAAACCGCTCATCCCGAACTGGCCCAGTGGTTGCGCCAGCGCTCCCTGGAAGACGCCGAAGCGGCCCACAACCACCCGGAGCAACTCCAGGCACCGGCGCCCTTTGCCCAACTGGCGGAACAGGCCCGAGCACTCGGCGCGGTGGGCGCACTCCCCATAAAGGCACTGCCCGCGCCAAACCAACGCCTCAAGGTCGACGTGCCCGGGCGCAAATGGCAGCAGATCGAAGCCTTCGCCACCTGCCTGCAATTCGACCGCACGCCGACTCACTGGCTCGACTGGTGCTCCGGCAAGGGCCACCTCGGCAGGCGCCTGCTGCAACCCGAGCAGCAACTGACTTGCCTGGAATACGACCCGGCGCTGATCGAGAGTGGCGAGCAACTGAGCCGGCACCACGGTTTGCCCGCCCGCCATCGGCAACAGGACGTGCTGGCCGATGACACGGCCCAGCACCTGCGCGCCGAGCACAGCCCGGTGGCCCTGCACGCGTGCGGCGATCTGCATGTGCGCTTGATCCAGCTGGCCAGCCAGCAGGGTTGTCCACAGCTGGCCATTGCCCCCTGCTGCTACAACCGCACCCGCGCCAGCCGCTACCAGGGCTTATCCACAGCCGCGCTGGCATCAGGCCTGGAACTGTCCCTGGAAGACCTGGCCCTGCCCATGAGCGAAACCGTCACTGCCGGCGCCCGAGTCCGGCGCCAGCGCGACACTTCCATGGCCCGGCGCCTGGCATTCGACCTGCTGCAACGGCAAGTGCGTGGCCTCGACGAATACCTGCCGACACCCTCCCTGCCCAGCCACTGGCTGGACAAACCCTTCGCCGACTACTGCCGCGACCTCGCCGCCCTCAAGGACTTATCCACAGTCGATTGCCAGGATTGGGCCGCGCTGGAAGTCGCCGGCTGGCAGCGCCTGGCCCAGGTGCGCAACCTGGAACTGCTGCGGGGCCTGTTCCGCCGCCCCCTGGAATTGTGGCTGGTGCTGGATCGCGGGCTGTTCCTGCAAGAGCAGGGCTATGCCGTGCGCCTTGGAACCTTCTGCGAAGCCCCCTTGACCCCGCGCAATCTGCTGCTGCTGGCAGAGCGCCGGTAACCGCCTGCGCCGACCCAGGCCCGTTGTGCATAACCACTGCGGCCAGTGACCTCACTAACGGACATCGGACACCCCATGGGAAACCCGCACCCCATTGAAAGTCGCCGATCACGCCGGGGGATGCCCCTCAACTTCACGAAAGAAAAAAACCAAGCTCATTACGCCTACTAGTCTCTAAGGCGAGCTGGACATGTGCAGCACTCAAGCCACAGCTCTGGCGCAACTAAAGCGGTCATTTTTCGACAGGAAGTCGCCAAGTCCACCCACACATACAGGGAGTTAACCATGAACGTCATAGACCCTCAGTCACACACCTACGAAACCCTGCAAAAGGGGTTCAACTTGCGCTGGCCGCCCAGTATCGAACAGGGCGCACAGCGGATTTATGTATGTACAACACCCGATGAAGTTCTGGCGGCAGCCAATACAGCACTGCGTGATGGCTATCGCATCACAGTGCGCAGTGGCGGCCACTGCTACGAGGGTTTTGTTTCCAACAAGTTGAGCGGCGAGACAGAAAGCCTGGCAATTATCGACATCGGTGAAATGAAAGGCCTGAAGTACGACGAAAGCCAATCCATCACGTCTCCCTGGGACAGCCAGAACAAGCAGTATCGATTCATGGCATTGACCGGCAATCAGAACTGGGACGGTTACCTGTCGCTGTACAAGCAGGCCGGGCGCACCATTCCTGGCGGCTCATGCTATTCGGTCGGTTTGGGCGGGCACATCAGCGGCGGCGGTTACGGTTTGTTATCGCGCCTTCAGGGCTTGACCGTGGACTGGGTAACCGGCGTCGACATGCTTGTGCCTGTGGAAAACTCGCGGCAACTGAAGTTCCGGCATGTTCGCGCAGACAGTCCATCAAACGAAGACAAGGCATTGTTTACCGCCTGTTGCGGGGCCGGCGGTGGCAACTTCGGCATCATCATCGGCTACTACTTCGACCAACTCCCCCAAGCCCCGCAAAAAGCCTACTGGATTCCCCTGGCCTACCCGTGGAAAGAGCTGATTCCCAACTTCTCGAACTTCCTGCGAGCCTATTGGCAATGGTTCTCGGATAACGACGCCAACGCGACCAGCCCGGTGGAAGGCGTAGGCAACGGCGGATTGTTCACCCTGCTGAAACTGAACCATGTGGATACCTCCGACCATGTGGTGCTGGCGATCCAATACACCGGTCCTAATGGCCTGGTCGGCGGCGCAAACGATATACCGCTCAACGACTTCATCAGCAAGATGAATGCCGCGGCGGGCATTACGCCGACCCTCCATGACGGTTTCATCGCACCCAACATTGCACCGCTCAGGCACCCGCTTGCCGGCAGGAAGTTCAGAGGGGCGGTGGCTGAACACACCGCGATGGATTGGCTATACGTCACTCAAATGATCAACGGCTCGGGCAACAATCAGCGGGGCAAATACAAGTCTGATTATCAGGTCGAACAATTCTCCGAGCAGGCCTGCAACGCGTTGCTGACCCACCTGACCGAAGCTACGCCAGACAAGCGCTTCAGCCAGTCCCTGGTACAGATCGACTCCTACGGCGGGGCGATCAATAAAAAGGGCATGGGAACCACCGCCGTTCCTCAAAGAAGCTCACTGCTTAAAACCCAATACCAGACGTACTGGACCCATGCTGCCGATGACTCGGTGCAACTAGCCTGGATTCGCAACATCTTCAATGCCGTGCACGGCGGCAAGCCGAAAAGACCCGCCTACGATGGCTGCTATATCAACTACCCCGATGTCGACATGAAGTACACCGATGCGGGCGCTGTAGACCCCAACTGGTTGAACTTGTACTACGGCTGGAACACACAACTCATCAACACACTTTGCAACCTGAAGGCCTCAATTGACCCCAACAACCTGTTTCGTCATGAAATGTCCATCCCGGCCACAAAGGCCGACTAGGTTCCGGCCCGGACCCAACGCAGGGGCCTAACCACAGCGTGCTCGGTCGAGCCTCCCGGCAGCCGTGCGCCATTGGCTTGATGAGCAGGCTGTGCGTTTCTGCGACAGGCTGTCGCGACCTGTGGATAAGTCTGTTGATGGAATCCTGACAAAGCCTTGTAATGCATGGCGCTGGAGCCCCTTCACAGGCTGGTCATTTTTTGCTCACAAAATAAAAGCCCGAAAAAACAGCCAGTTGCATAAAGATGAGAACGGCTCCACAAATCCGACAGTTCCCGACCCTGGCAACCCATCCGTTGTGCATAAACACCTGAGCGAACGGGCATAACGACCTTCGCTCAGGTGCCTTGCAACGACCTCAGGCAAGGGCCTGATACCGGCTCCTACTCATCGGCCCGCGCCGGAATCCACCACTCTTCGCCTCGGGCCGTGCTGATGTATTCCGGCCAGCGGAAGTCGTGGGGTACCTGGAAGTCCTTGGGCAGCAGCGGCGCCTGCCAGCGACTGCCGCCGATGCCGCCACCGGTGCGCTCGATGAACTCGGCCTTGGCCGCGCTGAGCAACGCCTCGTCGGTGAGCAGGTCCACCAGAGTCGCGGCAATGGTCTTGGCGGCGACCTCGATCATCGGATCGATGGTCTGGCGGATGCCCCCCAGGGCGTTGGACACCCAGTCCGGATAGACCGTCCCCGACGGCGCGCTGAGCATCGGTCGGGCCACCAGCAGGCGCACGGTCGGGCAGTGCCAGGTGTATTCCGGGTAGTCGTCGGAGGTCAGGTAGTTCTGCCAGGCCGGCATCTGCAGACGCATCTGGCGCTCGCATTCCTGGGGCTCGATCAAGGCTTCGGTGGCCGGCAGGAAGGGTCGTTCCATGGCTTCCAGACCGAGGTTGCGCTGGATCTCGCGGGCGATTTCTCGGGCTTCTTCGTCCCACTGCGGGGCGCCCACCGCCGCCAGGTTGTCGTAGGTGGCCTGGGCCATGACGTGGTTGGGCAGGCCGCCCCGGGACTTGCAGACCCAGGTCTTTTTCCAGCGACAACCGGTGGCCATGGCCGCGGCAGCGGCGTTGTTGTCCATCACTTGGGAGATGGTTTCAGCCTGTTCGATGGAGTCGCAACGCAGCAGGTACTGGATCTGCGACAGGTGCGGCGGCAGGTTGTCGGCGGTGGCCTGGCCGGCGGTGAGGATCGCCTCGTTGTAGCTCCACAGGCCGGTGAACGGCAGGGTCGAGCGGCGCAGGCTTTCGTTGAGGGTATAGAAATGCACCAGGGCATCGTTGGCCCCCGGAGCCCGGGCCGCCAAGTGATTCTGCGGAATGGGGCTGTAGCGATCGGCAGCGATCCAGTTCTGCGGGTCTTCGCAGGTGAAGCTGTAGATGTAGGCGTAGGCGATGCCGCAGTGGGTGTCCCAGGTGGTGGTGTTGTTCAGCGGCAACATGTAGGTGGGGTGAAAGCTGATGGCGGCGTCGAGGTCGTCGTAATAACCCTTGGCGGCGTGGACCGGCTTGGAGGCGCGGAGCTTTTCCGCCGGCTCGCCGAAGAACCTGATGCTGCCCTGCAAGCCGAATTCCACCATGGTCGCCTTGGCCGCCAGGGCCCCACCGAGGGCGCTGATGCCCAGGGCCGAGTGCGGATCGGTGTGCCCCGGGGCGAAACGCGACAGGCCGTCCCGGGGCTGTTTGCGAGTGGTGGCCGCCTGGCAGTTGCCGGGCACCGCATCGTACTCGCCATAGGTGGCCAGCAGCGGTCCCTGGCCTTGGGTAAAGGTGGCGCAGAAGGCCGTGGGCATGCCGCCACTGCCGCGCTCGACGATGAAACCCTCGGCCTCCAGCAGCTCGACATACCAGGCGCAGGACTTGTATTCACGGAACGCCGGCTCGGCGTAATGCCAGATGATCTGGTGCCAGTCCGACAGTTGCTGGCGGTGGCGTTCAACCCAATCGAGAGCGAATTCTTTGTAGCGGGACATCCGCGGCACTCCTGGTTATCCAGGTTCCGGCCGGCCGCTGCCAGGACGCCTCGGCGCCCGCGCAAGACCTGCAGGACCTCTTGTTGTTATAGGGATGGTCCGGTCGGTTGCAGCCCGGATCGAGGTCCAGTATTGGTGAAGCGGTGATGACATCAATCGAATTTTTTCGCCAGCAATGTCAAAGAAAATTGACCAGTTCGGTGCCGCCACGGCCCATACTGCGACGCGGCCAGCCCCTCTCGGGGTCCTGCCTGGGCAGCATCCTGGCACCGGCCGGTTCCCTTCGAAGACAGGTTTCCTTGACCCGGAGTTTGCATGCGCTATCCCTCGATCACTGCCCTGCGCGCCCTCGACGCCGTGGCCCGGCTCGGTAGCGTGACCGCTGCCGCCCAGCAGTTGAGCCTGACCCGCAGCGCCATCAGCCACCAGATCATCAGCCTCGAACAGAGCCTGGGTTTTGCCCTCACCGAACGGGTGGGACGCGGCATCGGCCTGACCTACCAGGGCGAGTGCTATGCCCGGGAAGTGCGGCGCATCCTGGCGGATATCCAGGACGCCGGACGGCGCTTCGACGGCCTGGCGGTGTCGGGCAAATTGCGCATCAGCTGCAACCCGGGGTTCGCCAGTTTCTGGCTGTGCAATCACATCAACGGCTTCCTGCGCCAATACCCCCAGGTGCAGTTGCAGGTGGTCAGCCCTCGGGCCCAGGACGACACCAGCGACGCCGAGGCCGACCTGTTCATCGCCTATGGCATCGGCGACTGGCCGGGGCTGCTGGTGGAGCAGATCGTCACCCTGCGCTTTTCACCGGTCTGCAGCCCGCGCCTGATCCATGCCATCGGCGGCCTGAAGAGCCCGCTGGACCTCAAGGACTTCCCGTTGATCCACATGAGCGACACCAGCGACTGGCGGGTCTGGCTGGCGGCCGCCGGTGCCAGCCAGGTCAACCCTGACCGTGGCATTACCTTCTCCGACGCCCATTGCGCGCAGTCCGCCTGCATCGCCGCCCAGGGCGTGGCCATCGGCGACAACCTGCTCAGCGGCGACGCCCTGGCCCGGGGGCTGCTGGTGCGCCCGTTCGATATCAGCATCAGCGCCCTGCGCGGTTATTTCCTGGTGATCGATCCGGCCAAGGCCGAGCGGCCGGCGGTCCAGGCGTTCAGCGACTGGCTGAAAAACCAGCTGCAGATCAGTGCCCAAAGCATCAGTGACAACCCGCTGATCGACCCTTGAAGGGGGCAACGACTGGGAAATTTCACTCACCAATGAGGCAAAAATTATTCCATTGATGTGGCGTTGCTTTTCACAATAATGAGTCCACCACCTGCTGCACACACAATAAAAACTCAATCGTGCAGGTGGGTTTCCGGGAGATCTCTGTAGTGTCCAGCAGCCCCTCGACTCAACTCAGCGCCCAAGGAATCAGCCAGTATTACGGCAACTTCACTGCCCTGGACGGCATCGATCTGGACGTTCGCCAAGGCGAATTCCTCACCCTGCTGGGCCCTTCCGGCTCAGGCAAGACCACGTTGTTGATGATCCTCGCGGGCTTTCTCACCCCCAGCGCCGGCAAGCTGCTGGAGCGTGGCATCGACATCAGCCGGCGCCCGGCAGAGAAACGCAACTACGGCATGGTGTTCCAGGGCTACGCCCTGTTCCCGCACATGAGCGTGGCCGACAACGTCGCCTACCCGCTGCGCATTCGTGGGGTGAAGGCCGAGGAGCGCCAGCGCCGGGTCAAGCACATCCTCGAAGTGGTGGGCCTGGGAGCTCACCTGCACAAGAAACCTTCCGAGCTGTCCGGCGGCCAGCAGCAACGGGTGGCCATCGCCCGGGCTCTGGTATTCGAACCGGACATGTTGCTGCTGGACGAGCCGCTGTCGGCCCTGGACAAGAACCTGCGCGAACAACTGCAGACCGAGCTGCAGCGCATCCACCGCCAGGTCGGCACCAGCTTCGTCTTCGTCACCCACGACCAGGGCGAAGCCCTGGCCCTGTCGACCCGGATCGCCATCTTCAACCAGGGACGGCTGGCGCAGATCGACACCCCGGAAGCCATCTACGACCGGCCGAAAAACCGCTTCGTCGCCGAGTTCCTCGGCAAGATGAACCTGTTTCCGCTGCAGGGCCTCTCCCGCAACGGCAGCCAGGCCAGCGGGCGCTTTGGCGACAGCCCGCTGCACGCCACCACAAACGGGGAAATCAGCAGCCAGCCGCAGTTGCTGGCGGTGCGTCCGGAACACATGACGCTGCACACCGAGCGACCGCAAGCGGGCGAGCACAACGTGCTGCCCGCCTGCCTCGGTGACCGGGTGTACCAGGGCTCCAGCACCCACCTGGCGCTGAATATCAGCCCGGAACTGGCGCCGGTGAACCTTTCGGTGCCCGGCGATCATCCCGGCGCCCGCTTGCCCAGTGGCACCCCGGTGTGGCTGAGCTGGCCGGTGCGCCACAGCTTCCTGCTGGAAGCCTGAACCGGCCACGCTCTCTGTCGATCGTTTTCGTAGAAAGCCAATAACAATATCGGCCGGCGCCTTGCACGTCGGCCTCGCGAGGACTTGCCCCATGAGCCAGCACCATCAACGCGACTGCATCGAAATCCTTATCGAAAAAGCCCGTGGCGGGCAGGTCAGCCGCCGCACTTTCATCCAGGCCATGGGGCTGCTGGCCGCAGTGCCCCTGGCGCTGCGCAGTGGCATCAGCTGGGCGGCGGACAAACCCCTGGTGGTGGTCAACTGGGGCGGCGATGCGCTCAACGCCTTCCGCAGTGCCTGGACCGACAGCTTCACCCAGAGCACCGGCATCCCGGTGCGCATCGACGGCGCCGGCCCCACCGAAGGGGCGATCCGTTCGCAGCTGGCCAGTGGCCGGCCGAGCTGGGACGTGGTGGACGTGGACAGCTACAGCGCCATGACCCTGGGCCGCGACAAGGTCCTCCAGCCCCTGGACTACAGCGTGGTGCAACGGGATCTGGTGGCCCCGGAGCTGTCCCACGAACACGGCGTCGCCGGTTACCTGTTCAGCTACGTGATCGCCTGGGACAGTCAGAAATACGGCAACAACGGCCCCAAGGATTGGGCGGATTTCTGGAACGTCGAGAAATTCCCCGGCAAGCGCACCCTCTACAAGTGGATGAACGGCATGCTCGAGGCTGCGCTGCTGGCCGACGGCGTGGCCGCTGACCAGCTGTACCCGCTGGACGTGCCTCGGGCCTTGCGCAAGATCGATGAACTCAAGCCCCACGTCCTTTCATTCTGGGGCTCGGGCGCCGAAAGCCAGCAGTTGATGATCGAAGGCGAAGCCTCCATGGGCGCCATCTGGCACACCCGCGCCACCCTGCTCCATGAGGACAGCGAGGGCCGCATCAAGTGGGGCTTCGACAATGCCTTCCTCAACGCCAGCAGCTGGGGCGTGCTCAAGGACAACCCGGCAGGCGCCGCGCCGGCCATGCAGTTCATCCAGCACGCCTTGCAGCCCGCCGGGCAGCTGAAGCTGTTCGAAGCCCTGGGCAACGGCCCGTCCAACGCCGCCACGCAACAGTTGATGAGCGCCGAACAGCGGGAGATCAACTGCGCCTCCGAAGCCAACATGAAGAAGCAGATCTTCCTCAACACCCAGTGGTACGCCGACCACTACTCCAGCACCCTGGAGCAGTACCTGACCCACCTGTCCAAGTGAGCCGTCGACCATGAGTGCAACCCGAACCGCACGCCTGGAACGCAGCCTGCTGCTGTTTCCCCTGCCGTTGCTGCTGGTGGTGTTCTACCTGTTACCGTTCTTCGGCGTGGTGAGCTGGAGCTTCACCCTGCCCGAGCCCGGGATCGAGCAGTACCAGCGCATCGCCACGGACCCGGCGATCCACGACATGCTCCTGCGCACCCTGCGCCTGTGCCTGACCGTGAGCCTGCTGGCCCTGGTGATCGGCTACCTGCTGGCCTACTGCTGGGTGTTCAGCCCGCCGTTCTGGCAGCGCATGGTGGAAATCTGCGTGTTCATCCCGTTCTGGATCTCGGTGCTGGTGCGGGCCTTCGGCTGGCTGATCGCCCTGCGCAGCAATGGCGTGGTCAACGACAGCCTGCTGTCCCTGGGCTGGATCGATCACCCCTTGCAACTGACCCGCAACGAACTGGGGGTGGTGATCGGCATGCTGCACTTCATGATCCCCTATGCGCTGTTCCCGCTGCTGTCGAGCATGCGCCAGCTGGATCAACGGGTGCTGCTGGCCTCCCGCGGCCTGGGGGCCGGTGCGCTGCGGACCTTCTGGCAAGTGCTGCTGCCCCAGACCCTGCCAGGGCTGCTGGGGGCTTTCATCATGGTGTTCGTGTTCTGCCTGGGCTTCTTCATCACCCCGGTGCTGCTGGGTGGCGGGCAGACGGTGATGATCGCCGAGTACGTGTTCCTGCAGATGTTCCAGACCAGCAACTGGGGTCTGGGCGCGGCCCTGAGCCTGGTGCTGCTGACCCTGGTCAGCGCGCTGATCTGGCTGCTGCTGCGCATCACCCGTGTCAATCGACTGGTGGGTTGAGGTCACTATGAATACACATCGCACTGCATTGAGTACCCGGCTGATCGCCGTGGTCGCCATGGCCTTCATGCTGTTCCCGCTGCTGACGGTGATCCCGGTGTCCTTCACCGCCAAGCGCTACCTGTCGATGCCCGAGGGCAACTGGTCGCTGCGTCACTACGAGGCATTACTGAGCAACCCCGACTGGCTGTCGAGCATCGGCCAGAGCCTGGCCATCGCCAGTGCCACCAGCCTGATCGCCACCTTGCTGGCGGTGAGCTTCAGCCTCGGCATCTGGTACCTGCGCTCGCGCCTGGCAACCCTGCTGATCGGCCTGGTGCTGCTGCCCATGGCCATTCCGCCGGTGATCTCGGCGCTGGTGCTGTACTTCATGGAAACCAACCTCGGGCGCATCGCCCCGGGCTGGGGCTACGACACCCTGCCCGGGGTGGTGATCGCCCACGTGGTGATGGTGGTGCCCTACGGCGTGGTGACCATGCTGGTGGCCCTGAGCCAAGTGGACCGGCGCATCGAGCTGGCCTCGCGCAACCTGGGGGCCAGCCTGATGCAGACCACCTTCCTGGTGATGCTGCCGAACCTCAAGCTGGGGATCTTCTCCACCGCGCTGCTGAGCTTTGCCCTGTCCTGGGAGGAGGTGGCGGTGACCCTGTTCATCACCAGTGTCGACGTCAACACCCTGCCCCGGCGGATCTGGAGCGGCCTGCGGGATAACGTCGATCCTAGCGTGGCGGCGATCTCGGTGCTGCTGATCGGCCTGACCCTGCTGGTGCTCATGGGCCGCCTGGCCCTGCAGTACGCCGCCCAGCGCCGCGCCCGCTCCTGATTGCCCCCTGTGGCGAGGGAGCAAGCGGCCTCGCCACACAGCCCCTCCACAGCCCTCCCCCGCGTCCGGCTATTCGCCACCGAGCTGACCGAAGTCATGCCTAGTCCCCTCGGTTTTGTCCGATAGTGCGCAGCTCGCTCACTCGGTTGCCCAGGCTCTTCTAGACTCAACGGGTGGTCGTATTCGGAACTGAGCAAGTCGCTTTCGTGCGGATCAATCAGAGGCAGCGTGTCAAGCTGCCCTTTATGCCCTGAACAGGTGCGGCAACGACCGCACCGGGTACAACAAGATACCCATTCAGGGTGCATGGCCAACGGCCTGAAACGCCGCGCTACCGTGACGTGGCAACAAGTGCCGCAGCCGACACTTTCGGACAGCCGACAACCACCAGGTTTGTCCGTGACCGTGAGGAATTGCTGTATGCCTGATGAAACACTGCATCTGCCGTTGATCCACACCCTGCTGGAGCGTCACAAAGGCTCCCCGGGTGCGCTGTTGCCGATTCTCCACCAGATCCAGGAAGAGCTCGGCTACATCCCCGATCTGGCCGTCCCCGAAATCGCCCATGCGCTCAATCAGAGCCAGGCGGAAGTGCGCGGGGTGATCAGCTTCTACCATGATTTTCGTACTGCACCGCCGGCGCGCCACATCCTGCGCCTGTGCCGCGCCGAGTCCTGCCAGAGCCGCGGCTCCGAGCAGCTGGCGGCGCAACTGCGCGCACGCCTGCAACTGGATGACCACGGTAGCAGCGCCGACGGCTCCATCAGCCTGCGGCCGGTGTACTGCCTGGGGGCCTGTGCCTGTTCGCCGGCCCTGGAGCTGGACGGACAGTTGCATGCCCGGGTCAGCGCCGAACGTCTGGATGCGCTGCTGGACAGTTGCCGGGAGGACGCGTGATGCCAAGCCTCTATCTGCCCTGTGATTCCCTGGCCCGGGCCGTGGGCGCCGACGCGGTGGCCGACGCCATCGCCGCCCAGGCCGAGCAGCACCAACTACCGCTGCAACTGCAACGCACCAGCTCCCGTGGCCTGTACTGGCTGGAACCGCTGCTGGAAGTCGATACCCCGGATGGACGCCTGGGCTTCGGCCCGGTGAGCGTCGCCGACGTACCCTCGCTGCTGAACGCCCTGCAAGACGCTCCCGCCAGCCATCCCCTGGCCCTGGGCCGGGTGGAAGACCTGCCCTACCTGAAGAGCCAGCAACGCCTGCTGTTCGCCCGCGCCGGCATTACCCGGCCGCTGTCCCTGGCGGACTATCGGGCCCACGGCGGCTTCGAGGGCCTGAGCCGCGCCGTCGCCCTGGGCGGTGACCAGACCGTGGCCGCGGTGCTCGACTCCGGCCTGCGGGGCCGCGGCGGCGCGGCCTTCCCCGCCGGGATCAAATGGCGCACCGTGCGCGACACGCCGCAGCAGCAGAAGTACGTGGTGTGCAACGCCGACGAGGGCGACTCCGGCACCTTCGCCGACCGCATGCTGATGGAAGGCGACCCGTTCCTGCTGATCGAAGGCATGGCCATTGCCGGTATCGCGGTCGGCGCCAGCTACGGCTACATCTACGTGCGCTCGGAATATCCCCAGGCGGTGGCGACCCTGCGCGAAGCCCTGGAAATCGCCCGGGATGCCGGTTATCTCGGGGCCAATGCCGGCGGTAGCGGCCAGGCGTTCGACATGGAGGTGCGGGTCGGTGCCGGGGCTTATATCTGCGGCGAAGAAACCGCCCTGCTGGACTCCCTGGAAGGCAAGCGCGGCATCGTTCGCGCCAAGCCGCCGATCCCGGCGCTGCAAGGCCTGTTCGGCCAGCCGACCCTGGTGCACAACGTGCTGACCCTGGCCTCGGTGCCACTGATCCTGGAAAAGGGCGCGCCGTTTTATCGCGACTACGGCATGGGCCGCTCCCTGGGCACCATGCCCTTCCAACTGGCGGGCAATGTGCGTCACGGCGGCCTGGTGGAACGGGCCTTCGGCCTGACCCTGCGCGAGCTGGTGGAAGGCTACGGCGGCGGCACCGCCAGCGGTCGGCCGCTGAAGGCTGCGCAAGTCGGCGGCCCGCTCGGCGCCTGGGTGCCCCCTGCACAGTTCGATACGCCGCTGGATTACGAAGCCTTCGCCGCCATGGGCGCGATGCTCGGCCACGGCGGTGTGGTGGTGGCCGATGACAGCCTGGACATGGCCCACATGGCGCGCTTCGCCCTGCAATTCTGCGCCGAGGAATCCTGTGGCAAATGCACCCCGTGCCGCATCGGTTCGACCCGCGGCGTGGAGGTCATCGACCGCCTGCTGGCAGCCCCCGATCAAGGCCGGCGCGATGAGCAGGCGCTGATCCTCAAAGACCTGTGCGACACCCTGCAATACGGCTCGCTGTGCGCCCTGGGCGGGATGACGTCCTATCCGGTGGCCAGCGCCCTGAAGCACTTTCCCGCCGACTTCGGTCTGCAGCCCTCGGAGGCCGACCAATGATCAGTATTTTCGACCCAGCCACAGACATCGACCTCAATGCCGTGGACTTCGGCACCCCAGCCCGCGACAGCCAGGTGCAAGTCAGCCTGAACATCGACGGACGCAACATCAGCGTGCCCCAGGGCACCTCGGTGATGCGCGCCGCCGCCCTGCTGGGCACCACCATCCCCAAGCTCTGCGCCACCGACAGCCTGGAAGCCTTCGGCTCGTGCCGCATGTGCCTGGTGGAAATCGACGGCATGCGCGGCTACCCGGCTTCCTGCACCACCCCGGTCAGCGAAGGCATGGTGGTGCATACGCAAACGCCAAAGCTGGCGACCCTGCGCCGCAACGTGATGGAGCTGTACATCTCCGACCACCCGCTCGACTGCCTGACCTGCTCGGCCAACGGCAACTGCGAACTGCAGACCGTGGCCGGCCAGGTGGGCCTGCGGGAAGTGCGCTACGGCTATGACGGCGCCAACCACCTGGACGATCAGAAAGACACCTCCAACCCCTACTTCGACTACGACCCGAGCAAGTGCATCGTCTGCAACCGCTGCGTGCGCGCCTGCGAGGAAACCCAGGGCACCTTCGCCCTGACCATCAGCGGCCGCGGCTTCGAATCCCGGGTCGCGGCAGCCGGAGGCGACAACTTCCTCGACTCCGAATGCGTGTCCTGCGGCGCCTGCGTGCAGGCCTGCCCGACGGCGACCCTGATGGAAAAAAGCGTGGTGGAAATCGGCCAGCCGGAGCGGGCGGTGATCACCACCTGCGCCTACTGCGGGGTGGGCTGCTCGTTCCGCGCCGAGATGAAGGGCGACCAGCTGGTGCGCATGGTTCCGGACAAGAACGGCCAGGCCAACCACGGCCATTCCTGCGTCAAGGGCCGCTTCGCCTGGGGCTACGCCACTCACCCTGACCGCATCACCAAACCGATGATCCGCAAACACATCAGCGACCCGTGGCAGGAAGTCAGCTGGGACGAAGCGGTGACCTACGCCGCCAGCGAGCTGCGGCGCATCCAGTTCAAGTACGGCCGCGACTCCATCGGCGGTATCACCTCCAGCCGCTGCACCAACGAAGAAACCTACCTGGTGCAGAAACTGGTGCGGGCAGCCTTCGGCAACAACAACGTCGACACCTGTGCGCGGGTCTGCCACTCGCCCACCGGCTACGGTCTCAAACAGACCCTGGGGGAATCCGCCGGGACCCAGAGCTTCGACTCGGTGATGCAGGCCGACGTGATCCTGGTAATGGGCGCCAACCCCAGCGACGCCCACCCGGTGTTCGGCTCCCAACTCAAGCGGCGTCTGCGTGAAGGGGCCAAGCTGATCGTCATCGATCCGCGACGCATCGATCTGGTGGACTCGGTACACGCCCGCGCCGAGCTGCACCTGGCTCTGCGCCCGGGCACCAACGTCGCCATGCTCAATGCCCTGGCCCATGTGATCGTCACCGAAGGGCTGGTCAACCAGGGGTTCGTCGACGCCCGCTGCGAGCCGGAAGCCTTTGCCCAGTGGAGCGCCTTCGTCAGCCGCGCCGACAACTCGCCGGAAGTGCTCGGCGCCATCTGCGGCGTCCCCGCCGCCGACATCCGCGCTGCCGCGCGCCTGTACGCCACCGGCGGCAACGCCGCGATTTACTACGGCCTGGGCGTCACCGAGCACAGCCAGGGCAGCACCTCGGTGATGGGCATCGCCAACCTGGCCATGGTCACCGGCAACATCGGTCGCGAAGGGGTCGGGGTGAACCCGCTACGGGGGCAGAACAACGTCCAGGGCTCCTGCGACATGGGCTCCTTCCCCCACGAGCTGCCGGGCTATCGGCACATCTCCAACCAGGCGGTGCGCCAGGAGTTCGAGCAGGCCTGGAACGTCACCCTGCAAGCCGACCCCGGCCTGCGCATTCCCAACATGTTCGAAGCGGCCCTGGGCGGCAGCTTCAAGGGCCTGTACTGCCAGGGCGAGGACATCGCCCAGAGCGACCCCAATACCCAGCACGTGACCGCGGCCCTGTCGGCCATGGAATGCGTGGTGGTGCAGGACATCTTCCTCAACGAAACCGCCAAGTTCGCCCACGTGTTCCTGCCGGGCTCCTCGTTCCTGGAAAAGGACGGCACTTTCACCAACGCCGAACGGCGCATCTCCCGGGTGCGCAAGGTCATGGAGCCCCTGGGTGGCAAGGCCGACTGGGAAGGCACCCTGGCCCTGGCCGCGGCCCTGGGCTACCCGATGCACTACAACCATCCTTCGCAGATCATGGATGAAATCGCCCGCCTGACCCCGACCTTCACCGGCGTCAGCTACGCCAGCCTGGACCGCCACGGCAGCCTGCAATGGCCGTGCAACGACGCCGCGCCGGACGGCACGCCGACCATGCACATCGACGAGTTCGTGCGCGGCAAGGGGCGCTTCATGCTCACCGGCTACGTGCCCACCGACGAGAAGGTCAATGGCCGCTACCCGCTGCTGCTGACCACCGGGCGCATCCTCAGCCAGTACAACGTCGGTGCCCAGACCCGGCGTACCGACAACGTCGCCTGGCACGCCGAGGACCGCCTGGAAATCCACCCCACCGACGCCGAGAGCCGGGGCATCAACGAAGGCGACTGGGTCGGCATCGGCAGCCGCGCCGGGCAGACCGTGCTGCGGGCCCGGGTTACCGAGCGAGTGGCGCCGGGGGTGGTCTACACCACCTTCCACTTCCCCGAATCGGGGGCCAACGTGATCACCACCGACAACTCCGACTGGGCCACCAACTGTCCGGAGTACAAGGTCACGGCGGTGGAAGTCAGCCGCGTCTATCACCCTTCCGAATGGCAGAAACGCTACCAGGCCTTCAGCGATGAACAGCATCGCCTGCTGGACAAGCGCGGCCGCTCCCGGGATGGCAAGGCGGAGGTGCGCCGATGAGCACCGCCAACCTGATCAAGATGGCCAACCAGATCGCCGCCTACTTCGTCAACGAGCCCAATCAGGACCAGGCGGTGCTCAACGTGCGCAACCACATGCAAATGTACTGGACCCCGGCCATGCGCAAGGAACTGCTGGCCTGGCAGACCGAGCAGCAAGGAGCGGACCTGCACCCTCTGGTGCAGAAAGCCGTCAGCCACGCAGGATGGGAGGCCTAGGCAAAGGCTCCCCGAACGGCTGAACGCCGGCCGGGGACATTCACTGACCGGGGCAACGCTGATCCGCTGGAGGCCTGGACTGGACCGCCAGCGGCAAGGTTGCCCCCGGTTTGCTCAGCGGCAGCAACTGGTACACCGCAAACGCACACATCGCCTGCACCTCGCCTCCGGCCACCGGGATGTAATTCAAGCCGACAAAGGCTTCGTAACTCTTGCCCGGCTCGAACAGCACCACCTTCTTCACCGGCGCACAGGTGCGATAGGTACTGCCATAACTGCCTGCAGCCACACCTCCCCCTTCCAGCAGAAAAGGCCTGCCGGCGGGCACCCGATACTCGGTGACGACCTCGGTGTAAGCCCCCTCGCCCATACGGATCGCACCCACATAGGACGGCAGCTTCGGCGCGAAACGCGGCAACATGTCGATCTGCCTCGGCTGCAGCGGGAACTGCGGATAGTTGATGTTCGCCTGTTGATCGCTGCCGAAACGCCCGGCCTTGGCCAGGCGCTTGCTGTCACCCTGGCAACCGGCATAGGCCTCACCGCGCACCTCGCCATTGGTGATCACCCGCAACTGCGCCGTCGGCACGCCAAGGGGCGGTTCCGAATAAGGCAGCACCGGCTTGACGCTGCAGGCGCCGAGCAACGACAGCAGCGCCAGCAAGGGGATATTTCCGGGTTTCATGACTGATCTTTCCTTTGTCTGAAGCGGCATAAGCGGCTGAGCAGGCTATCGGCCGAGTGAAGGCAGTCTGCACTGAATCATCGGCCAGGCAACCGCTGTTTGACAGGCGCCTGAGTCGGCACTAGCTTCCAAGGCCGTGCCTTTGAGTCAGCAACCAAAAACTCAGGTGAACCCAGTGCTCAAGCCCAATCCCTTGCACCACAACCAGCCCCCTCCGCGCACTGCAGTGTGCCCCCGGCAACCGGCTCCCCTTGCCCTGCGCACTCGGCGCCTTCTGCGCCCGATTTGCCGTCGCGGCATGAACAGATCGCTGCCAACGCTCGTCCCGCCCTATTAAGCGCCTCTTGCCGAACACCCCTGGCGTGTTCGTTGCTGCGTCTCACTGATCTTCGTTTACACACCTGGAACGCTTCGCTCTGGAGAGCGCTGCAGTGCGCGATAGGAACCCCCTAAAGGACTAGCGAGCCCGGCTGATGCCCGGGCGGGAGCCTCTATCCATGTCACAAAAAGTGATCGCCTTCTTTCCTGAAGCCGCCTACGGGCCGGCGTTGAACTCTGTGGGTATCGCCCAGGCCTGCGAGGCACTCGGGCACAAGGCCGTATTCCTCACGGACCCTGGCATGCAAGGCGTGTATGCCAGGTTCGGCTTTGAGGAACACCGGGTGAACATGTCCGCGCCGATGCCGGCCGCAGAGATGGCCCGTTACTGGATCGACTTCATCAACGGCCACCTGCCGAACTTTCGCAAAACACCCCTGGAGCAGATCGACACCTATGTGAAGGAATGCTGGGCAGCGATCGTCGATACGGCGAAATGGGCACAGAAGGAACTGCCTGCGGTGCTGGCGAGGGTCGAACCCGATCTGATCTGCGTCGACAACGTCGTCATGTTTCCCGCGATCAAGCAGTACCGCGCGCCCTGGGTGCGCATCATTTCCTGCTCGGAGAATGAAATCGGCGACCCGGACATCCCGCCGCACCTGTCCGGGATGAGCGTTCAGGACAAAGCCGGTCATGACGGTTTCCGAGCGCGCTTCGAGGAAGTGATCCGCCCGATCCACGAGGACTTCAACCTTTTCCTCCAGGCCCAGGGCGAGAAACCCTATCCCCTGGGCACCTTCTGCGAACCCTCGCCGTTCATGAACCTGCTGCTCTATCCCGATGCCGTCCGCTTCAAGCGACGCCACCCATTGCCTGCCGAGCGCTTCCACTACCTGCAAGGCAGCGTGCGCAAGGACAGCCCCTATGAGATCCCCGAGTTCCCGGTACAACGCCACCAGCCATTGCTGTACGTGAGCTTCGGCAGCCTGGGCAGCAGTGACATCCCCTTGCTCAAACGCCTGATAGACGCCCTCGGCAAACTGCCCTATCGAGCCCTGGTCAATGTCGGCGAGCACTTGGACCAGTACCCGGTATTGCCGGACAACGTACAGATTGCCGACTGGCTGCCGCAGCCCTCGGTGATCGCCCAGGTGGACGTGGTCATCCACCACGGTGGCAACAACAGCTTCACCGAGTGCCTGTACTTCGGTAAGCCGGCCATCGTCATGCCCTACGTCTGGGACGGCCATGACAACGCCATGCGGGCCCAGGAAACCGGCCACGGCTTCCGGCTCGACCGTTACCAATGGACCGAAGCGCAACTGGCCGAAGCCCTGAGCGCCTGCCTCAACGACAGCGTGCTGCGCCAACGCCTGCAACGCACCAGCGCCCAGATGCAATCACGCCAGGGCACCGAAGAAGCCGCACGCCTGCTCGATGACCTCCTCAAGCGCGAGGTCCGGCCCAACCTTCGAAAGGGAGTGCAACACAAGGAGCGCGACCGATGAACACACCGCTGCTACAGGACCCGCTGCAGATCACCGAGCTGCAGGATTGGGGCGAGATACCAGAGATGCTGGAAGGCCAGTCACGGGTTGCCGGCGTGCTTCTGCACAAGGGTGCACAAGGCCAGTCGGAATGCGGCCTGTGGCGCTGCACTCCCGGCAAGTGGAGGTGCCATGTGACCCGGGATGAGTTCTGTCACTTTCTTGAAGGGCGCTGCACCTATGTCCATGAGTCCGGGGAAGTGATCGAAATCCGCCCGGGCAGCAGCGCGTTCTTTCGCCAGGACTGGAAAGGCACCTGCACCGTCCACCAGACGATCAAGAAGGTCTACATGATTCGCTGAAAGCCGTTACTGAGGGCTCTTCATTCACCCAGGGTTTCAAGGACAGAACAATGACCAGTTTTACCTGTGAAAGCGCTTTGTACTTTATCAATCCCCACTACCTGACACCCGCCAGCGGCCGGCTCCGCGAAGTCTTCGACCCGGCGACCCTGGAGCGCGTCGGGCGCATGGGCCTCGGCGAAAAGGCTGATGTGCAAGCTGCCGTGAATGCCGCCAATGCGGCGCAACAGCAATGGGCCAGAGTGGATACCCGAAGCCGGGCCGCACGCCTGCACGAACTGGCCGAGAGCATAGAGAAAGCGGCTGGCCTCAACCGTGAAGTGGCGCGGCTGATGACCCTGGAGACCGGCAAGCCCTTTCCGGAAGCCATGGGCGAGCTGGCCAACTGTGCGTCGGTTTTCCGCTACTACGCGGAGATGGCACGAGACGATGCCGGCAAAGTGGCAGGTACCACGCAAACCGGCTCATTCCAGCATGTGCGCTATGAGCCCTATGGGGTCAGCGTGCACATCATGCCCTTCAACTACCCCATTCTGCTGATGTGCTGGACCGTCGCGGCCTCCCTGGCTGCGGGCAACGCCTGCATCATCAAACCGGCGGAAAGCGCCACCCTCTGCACCCTGAAATTTCTCAGCCACTTCACCCGCCTGTTGCCAGGCTTGGTGTGTTGCGTACCGGGGGATGCCCTCACCGCCCAATTGCTGGTGCAATCATCCGGCACCCACGCGGTGGCCTTTACCGGAGGTATCGCCGCTGCCCACGCCGTGGCCGTGACCTGTGCCGATCTGATGAAGCCTTGCGTGATCGAGGCCGGTGGCAGCGATCCGATGATCATCTCCAAACACGCACCTTTGGATGTCGCGGTAGCGGGCGCAGTGACCGCCGCCTTTCATCTGAGCGGACAGATCTGCACCTCGGCCGAACGCCTGTACGTGGTCGACGACATCTATGAGGCATTTGTCGCCCGCTTCGTCGAGCAGACCCGCCAACTGCGGATTGGCCACGGCCTGGAGCGCTCCGAGATCGGACCGCTGGTCAGCGAAGCGGCACGCGACAAAGTCATACGCCTGGTGGAAGACGCCGTGTCCAAAGGCGCCCGCGTGCTGTGCGGCGGGCGCATCCCACAGGACCGCCCTGTCGGCTGGTTCTACGAGCCGACCATCCTCAGTGGCGTCACCGGTGACATGGCGATCCTGCAAGAGGAATGCTTCGGGCCAGTGGCGGCGGTCTGTCGCGTCGCCGATTTCGACGAGGCCATCCGCCGCGCCAACGACTCGCCATTCGGCCTGGGAGCCTCACTGTTTTCCACCAACCTGACCGAATCGATGGAAGCGGCCGAACGCCTTGAAGCGGGCATGGTATGGATCAACAACCCCCTGGTGGACAACGACGCCCTGCCATTGAGCGGCTGGAAAATGTCAGGGATCGGCAGCGAACTGGGCCGCCAGGGACTGGACGCGTTTCGCCGTTCGAAGATGGTCATCATCGACCACAAACCACGGATTCAGAGCTGGTGGTACCCCTATCCCGACAGCGTGTTCCATGACGCCCAGAGCGAGCTGGAGAAACAGGACAAGGCATAGCCAACGCGGCAAGGCCCGCCTCCTCCTGGCACAACGCCCACCCTGGCCACAGAGCCTTGCGACGCCCCTCAGCCCAGAGGGGCGCAGCGCTCAATCTTCCCGCTCGACAGGACTCACCGAGGAGCGCGGCCAGCGCCCTCAACAGGCCACGCAAAAATAGTCAGATTTCAGGGGTTTACAGAACCCCGCCAATCGCTATAATCGTCGCCCTAACACGCCGGTATAGCTCAGTTGGTAGAGCAACTGACTTGTAATCAGTAGGTCCCGGGTTCGACTCCTGGTGCCGGCACCATACAAAACGAAGCCCCTGCAGAAATGCAGGGGCTTTGTTGTTTCTGGATCCTGGGTAATTTCATAGACGCCCGCTCAAGTTATCCACAGCCGCAGAATAGATAGAACAACGGCTGTCTTCGAGCGCCATTCAGGCAGCCAGCATCTTTAAGGCTCAGCCACGCCCTGTTTGGTTCTCACAAAGCGAGATCAGTGGCCGATGGCTCGCAAGGTCACCAGGACCTCGTTCCCAGATAACACTCACCATCCACCTAGCCTTGTCCTTTCTAAAACAGCTTGCTCCTTGAACTCCCTATATGCGCGCTGCGGTGCGAAGGGCGAAACCATTGTGTTCGCTGCGTTGCAGTTAGCACGACTTCGGCAAAAGTTTTGCGCTAGTGTTTCCCTGCGGGCCAGGAGGGCGTTCACGCGCATGGCCTTTAAAAAGGGGCAACCGCTTATGACGAACGCTACGCCATCCATCAAACTCAGTACTCTTCGGCAAATTGCCCCCTACCTGAGCCTGCGTGGGGTGTCGCCGCTGGAGTTCTTTCGGCGTTACGGCATTTCTCCTCATGTTTTTCAAAACCCTGATGCCTGGGTACCCCGGGCGGTCTGCTTTCACATAGCCAACGAAATGGCTGCTATCGCCCAGGACCCTTTCGGGGGGGCCTGTGTGGGACACCTGATCGAAGTACGCTCACTCGGCGCCTGGGGCGAATTGATATTGGGCTCAAGCAACCTCGCTCAGGCCTGTGCAGTGGCGTCGATCCACACGGACTTACTGCATCAGGGAGGAGAAGTCAGAATCGTCACCGAAGGCCGTACGACGAAACTGATCCACCGATTTACCGGGCAGCACGGGGCGGATCCGAAGCAGGTCATTCTCGGCACGCTGGCGCTGCTCAGAAAAGTACCGCTCATGTCCGGTGAGCCTGGCGCCATACGCGTGCATCTGCAAAACCCAAGGGAAAGAGGAGATGAGGCGCTGGAGGAGTACCTGGGGCCTCATCTGGAAATGAACGCGCAGCACAACATGATCGAATTCGACCGTGAGCTGCTCGACACCCCCCTGCAGCCCGGTCGGGATGATGCCTGGAAAGTCACCGAAGCCTTGAGGTCGACAGCGCAAGCAGCAGGGGTGCTCATCGAGCGGATAGCGGACCAGGATCAATCCAAACTTGGCGTGATCTCGAGGAACATGGGGCTGTCTTCTCGAACATTGCAGCGGCGTCTTAAATCCTGCGGTATCGACTTCGAAGACTTGCGTGACGAGACTCGCCGCAGTGAAGCACTGCAACTCATTGCCAGCGGTAGATACACCGCGACCGAAATTGCCTACATGGTGGGCTACAGCGATCAAGCGCACTTCACCCGTGCCTTCAAGCGTTGGACCGGGAGTTCACCGTCGCGCTATCGCGCCATCTTGAAACACGATCGCTAACTGACTTTTCTTCCTCCCTCGCCCCTCTTGCGCCCAAGTAACTGGCTGACTTCCAAGTCCGTCTTCGCGGCACGCGCTCGCTTGGCTTTTGGCACCAAATGGCAAGTTTCCAGCAGGGTGTTCTTATAAAGTTTGAACAGCTGATGCCCACTTAAACGCCCACGAGGTTTAAATGTCCTGTTCATCCACGGCCTGCATTGTCGCTCTGACATTGGCAACTTTCGGCAGCGTTAATGCTCAGCCGTCCGCTGATACGACGCTCTTGGTGGGTGTCGACAATTTTATCCGTGCCGAGTCCGACCTCTACATGGGCAAGACCGTCGCGGATGGCGGCCTGGGTCGGTTTGTACATAACCGCGAACCGGTTCCCATCGACGCGCAGAATGTCATCCGCATGAATCGCGACACGCTGTATTCGTCGGCCGTGTTCGACCTCGATGCCGGCCCGGTCACCATCACATTGCCTGAAGCCGGCGGGCGGTTCATGTCGATGCAATTGGTCAATGAAGACCACTACGTACCCGCGGTCATTTACGGTGCCGGCGACCATACGCTGACGAAAGAGGTGATCGGTACCCGCTATGTCTTCGTCGCCGTCCGCCTGTTCTTCGATCCCACGGAGCGCAAAGACCTTGAGCAGGTGCATGTACTGCAGGACGCAATCAGGGTCAGCCAGGCCAAGGCCGGGGAATTCGTGGTGCCCAAGTGGGATCAGGCCAGCCAGAAACAGATGCGCGATGCCCTGGCTGTCCTGGGTTCGACAATACCCAACTACAACCAGTCCTTTGGCCCCAAGGGCAGGGTCAATCCGATCCATCACCTGATCGGAACAGCGACCGGCTGGGGCGGAAATCCCAGCAAGGACGCCATCTACCTCGGCGGCGTGATACCGCGCAACGATGGAAAAACCGTTTACCGCCTCAAGGTCGGGCAGGTGCCGGTCAACAGTTTCTGGTCGGTGAGTGTGTATAACGCCGACGGGTACTTCCAGAAAAACCCATATGACGTCTATTCACTGAATAACCTCACGGCCCAGAAAAGTGATGACGGCTCGATTGTCATCCAGTTCGGGGCTTGCGACGCCAAGATCGTCAATTGCCTGCCGACCACGCCCGGTTGGAACTATACGGTCAGGCTCTATCGGCCAAGCAACGAAATACTCAATGGCCAGTGGAGTTTTCCCCAGCCGCAGCCCATCGGGCTCTAGTCAAGGCATCCACTAAGAAGTGCTGAAACTTACAAATAAGCGCAAACGCCGCCACGCCCGATAGTGCCAATCAAGTCGGGGGCATCTCTGCCTTGAAGAGTTCTACAGCCAAGGAAATAAACAATGACAACCCAAGGTGCTTATCACTTCTTGCTGCATCAACTGCTGCTCATTAGCGCCTTGGCCACGGTATTGCCGGCACAGGCGGACGATGCAAACGGCACTGCGTCCGTGACAGTAGGCGGCGGATTGGCCGTTGGTCCCTTGTACGAAGGTTCCTCACGGTACGCCGCTTTCCCTTCGCTGAAACTCGAGGCGGTCTTGCCTACCCAAGACTGGGGCACCTTTACCGCGGCCTTCCCAGAGGGACTGCGTTGGGACTTGCCGGGGCTGTCGCCTTTCGGGGTGGCGCTGTTGATTGGCTATGACCAGGGGCGCAAGGAGCGGATTCATACCCTGGACGGCCGTGACGACTACTTGAAAGGCATGGGCAATCTGGACAGCACCGCCCTGGTGGGAGCGGAAGTCTATTGGATCCTGCCGGCCGGCCGCCTGTTCGTGCGCGGCCTGCAATCGAGCCAAAGCCGAAATTACGGTGGCGAACACCTGGGCCGTACCGCGTACCTGGAGGCCGGGGTTGCCACGGACTATGCATTGTCCTCGACCTTGACCCTGGACTCGACGCTGTACGGCACCTGGAGCAACGAGAACGACATGATGGCGCGCTTCGGCGTCACCGCTCAGCAAGCGGCACGTACCCGGTTCGATGAATACCACCCAGGCGGCGGGATGCGCGACGTGACCCTGAAACTGGGCCTCACCTGGCAATGGCAACCACAGTTGGCGCTAGAGGGCGGCATCAAGACCTACGCGCTGGTCTCCGATGCCCGCAACAGCCCGCTGACGGGAGAAAAGGTGGGCGCAGGCGCCTATCTGAACGCGCTGTACCGGTTTTGATCGACCGGAGATATCGGCGCCATTCGATACAGGGATAGATCAAGGAGCAATCGATGAAAAAACTACATAAGCCGTGGGGGATGATCCTGTCCCTGGCCGGCCTGTTCGGGTCGGGATCGGTGTTCGCCGAAGATGCCGCCACCACGGTCACGGACCCGAACTTCAAGCTGGCCCCAGGCTACCTGGACCCGGCTGACTTGCCTGTACGCCTGGCGCTGCTCGGCGCGCCCCCCAAGCCAGATTCTGCAGCGCTGGCGCGGGATGAAGAAGCCCGGCGTGCAGCGCTGGCGCTGCGCGGCACCGCCCGGGAGAAACTCGCGGCAACGGATGCGGAACTGTCGTTCCCAGGCCCGGCGAAAACATTTTCCTGCGCCCTGGATACGCCAATCACCGAGGAAAATACACCGCATCTTTATCGCTTGATGCAACGCACCCTGAGCGATGCCGGCGGTTCTACCTATGCCGGGAAGAATGCCTACAACCGTCCCCGTCCCTTCGTGGTGCATGAGGAAGGAACGTGCCGCAAGGACATGGAACCGCTGTTGCTCACGGACGGTTCCTGGCCGTCCGGCCACTCTGCCGCCGGCTGGGCCTGGGGCTTGGTTCTCGCCGAGATTCAGCCTGAGCGTGCCACCGAACTGATGACCCGCGGGTTGGCATACGGCCAGAGCCGGGTCATCTGCGATGCACACTGGCAGAGCGACGTGGATGCAGGCCGCATCATGGGCGCCGCCACGGTGGCGAGCCTGCATGGCAATCCGGAGTTCCTGGCGGATCTGGCGGCCGCGAAAGAGGAAGTCAAGACGGCCCAGAAGGCCGGTCTGAAGCCGACAGAGGACTGTGCGGCAGAGCGCGTCGCGCTCTCGCTGACCCAGCACTGATCGGAGAAACCCCATGATGCATAGCGACAACCTCCGCTCGCCTTTGCTGCGCAAGCGCGCCCGCTTGGCACTGCTGGTTGGCGCCTTCGCCACAGCCGGCTACAGTCTGCCGACTGTGGCCATGGCGGCAGACAGCGATGACTGGCACTTCAACGGCGGTCCCTACCTGTGGGGCGCCGGTATTCGCGGACACGTAGGCCACCGCAGCACCGGGACCCAGTTTATAAAGTCCGACTTCTCAGACATCGCGCGCACTGTCGATATGTCGGTGATGCTGATGGGCGAGGCGCGACGCGGGCCCTACAGCGTGCTCACCGACCTGATGTACATCGACACCGATACCCGCAACCGCCTGCCAGCGGGCGCCCCGGCCTCCAAGCTTGAGGTGGAAGGCAAGACGGCTTCCGGATTTCTGGGAGGCGGGTACACCGTCTTGGGTGATGAAAGTCATCGGCTGGACGTGGCCGGCGGAGTGCGTGTCTGGTACAGCAGCACCACCATCAGCCTGCATGGCGGGCCTGCCGGCGGCCTGTCCGGATCCGACCGGGCTACCTGGGCCGATGCCATGGCGGGGCTGCGTGGGCACTATGCGGTGAATGAGCGCTTCTGGTTGTCGTCATGGGGAATGGCGGGCGCGGGACAGTCTCGGGAAGACTGGGATCTGGCCGCGCTGGCGGGCTGGGAGTTCTTGCCGGGCTTTTCTGCGGTGGTTGGTTACCGGGCCATGGGAGTGAACTATCGCCATGACGGTTTCGTCTACGACATTGTCCAGAAGGGGCCACTGCTGGGTATTAGCGGGCGCTTCTGAGGCCTTCACAGTAAAACTGCCACTCCGTGCAGGAGCTGTCACTGCCCCAAACAGACGCTCTTCATGATCAAATAGCCGCCGATTCCAGTGACACACAGGCTGAACATGAAGCGCATCGCCGTATCGATCCTGGCCCTGCTGGTCAGTTCCACGCTCCTTACCTCCCCCGCCCTGGCCGGCGATGCCGAAGCCGGTGGCAAGCTGTTCAAGCGCCTGTGCAGCGGCTGCCACAATATCGGGCCTTCAGTGCGCAGTTCGTTCGGGCCGCAGCTCAACGGCATCATCGATCGCCCGGCAGGCAGTGCCCAGGACTACCAGTATTCGACGGCGATGAAGTCGTCGGGCATCGTCTGGACCCGGGACAAGCTCATCCAGTACCTGGAAGACCCGAAAGCCGTGGTACCCGGCACCCGGATGATTTTCTGGGGGCTGAGCGATGAAGAAAAAATCGATAATCTGTTGGCCTATCTGCAGACCTTCCCCTCCCCCTGATCCAAGCTCGTTTGCCTACAAGGATGTTTTGATGAAGTTTCCTCTGCTGTCGCTTGCCGCCACGGGCCTGGCCCTGGCTGCGTTCATGCCCCAGTTGCAGGCCGCCGGTTTCGACTGCGCCAAGGCCTCGACCCGGGTGGAGAAAACCGTCTGCGACACACCGACCCTGTCCGCCAAGGACGATGAACTGAACCGCCGCTACAAGGCGCTCAAGCACCTGCAGGTGTTTCGCCTGTTGCAAGCCCAGTGGCTGCGGGAGGTACGCGACACCTGTATCGACAGCGACTGTCTGGAGGGGGCCTATCGGGCCCAGGTGAAGATGCTCACGCTGTTGCCCCTTCCTCCGGCACCCGGCAAGGGCGAGCTGCTGCCGATGGACCCCACCCGGCAGTACCGCCTGCAGGACCCTGAAGACTGGCAGCGCTTCACCCTGGCCAGGTTCACCGCCGCTCCTGCCCAGGGCGATCAGCAGATCGTCGACGCCCAGGTGCTTGATGGCGTGCTGCACGTGGTGCTGTTCGTCGGTCAGTACCAGAAAGGGCGGGAAGGCTATGTCGGCACACTCTACGAATACGCCGATGACCAGCCCGGTCTGCATCCCATTGCCCGGGATATCGGCTTTGTCGGCTGGGCCTCTCCGGGGGCCAACGATCAGGGCCAGCGCCTCGCCGGCATCGTCGATGGCGTGCTCTATTACCGCCAGCGCAGCGGCGGCGAACTGCAGCAAGGCATGAGCTATCGCCTGGGCTCGCGCAGTGCTCCCGAAGCCAGCCAGCAGGTGTTCCAGTCGCTCTCCAACACCCTGCGCCATGCCCGGGCGCGGGTCGGCCAGGATCTCAATCAGGAGAACTACAGCCTGTCCCTGGACTACGACCAGCAGAGCAACAACACCTACACCGAGAACGTCACCGAGCACAATGACGTCGAGGCCGGCTGGAGCATCGTCAATCCCACCTGGAGCGAAACCCGCCCGGTGATGTACTTCGACAACGAAGGGCCGCGGGCCTGCATCTGGCGGGTCGACGTGCAGTACAAGGTGCTGTCCAAGATCGTCCCCGAGCATGAGGCGATTTCAGCCCGTCCTGTGGATATCCATGGTCGTGAGGCAGTGGTGTACCTGGAAGGCGATCAGCTGAAGTTCGCGATCAATCCGGATGACTGAAGGGCCAGGTTGCTGAAAAAAGGCTCGCCAAACGGCGAGCCTTTTTCATGGCGCCGGCAAGGCTCTGCTCAGGGCAGGCTGATCTTGTATTCGGCCAGCTTGGCCTGGTGCTGCGGTTCGACGTACTTCGGGTTCACCCGCTTGGCGAACTGGGTAAAGTCGGCGCGGGCATCGTCGGTCAGGCCCAGTTTGTCGTAGGCCAAACCCCGGTGGTAGAAGGCCCAGGCATAGTCCGGCTGCTTCTGCAGGCCGGCGCTGTAGGCTTCGGCCGCCTCGCGGTATTGGCCCAGGTCGTAGAGGGTCTGGCCCAGGTGGTAGTAGGTCGGCATGTTGAAGCCGGTGCCCTTGCCCGCCTCGCCCAGGTTGGCGTCGAGGTTGGATTGCACCAGTTCCAGGGCCTTTTGCGGGTTGCCCGACTCACGATAAAGACGGCTCAGGTCCAGCACCGCACGGGCATCGGGCTTGGGGCCCAGCTCGATGGATTTTTCCTTGGCGCTGATGGCTTCCGGGTAACGCTTGAAGCTGGCGTAGGCATCGGACTGCAACCAGTACACAAGGCTCTGCATCGGCTTGGACAGTTGGTTTTTCGACAGGCACAGATCGGCCTCTTGCAGCACCACATCGAACTTCTCGGCCTTGGAGGCCTGGCCCACCAGACGGCAATGGGCGTAGTTGATCTGGTCCTGGCTCTGCAGGCTGGCGCAGCCGGTGACAGCGAGAATGCACAGCAGCAGGATCGACCCGCGAACAGACAATGAAGGCATGTTTTTCAATCCAGCAGGTGAGCGTTGAGGTCAGGGCGATAGACCTGCAGCAGCGGCGCGGTGACCGTGCCCTGCAGGCTGCAGAAGATCGTGGTGCGACCCGAGATCGGCGCGCTGGCGATGCCTTTGTCGATGCTCAATACCCGCTCGACGAAACCGAACGGCGTGGCCACGCCACCTCCCGCCAAGCCTTCGGTACGCCACTGGTCGATCGGATCGCCGACACGGCGGATCTCCACCCGGGTCATGGCGCTGCGATCGGCTTTCAGGCGGCTGTTGTCGCGCAACAATGGCTTGAGCGCCGCGGCCACATCCTTGGGCTCGCCCTCGGCGACAAAGCCCCAGAACAGCAGGTTGCCCACCGACTTCAGCGACTGGGCCTCGTTGTAGTAGCCCACCAGGCGTACACCGTTGACCAGCAGCGGCCGGTCGAAGGCCTGGTAGCGACCGCCTTCCTGCAAGGGATTCATGACCTTGGGCGCACTCACTGCGCCGTATCGGGCCAGGCTCAGGGTGCCCGCCGGTAGCCGGGCCGTGTTCAGGCTCTGGAAGAATTGCCCATCGCAGCGGGAAAACTCGCTCAGCAGCTGCTCGGACGCAGTCGCTTGCTGGCCGTGGGCGATGCTGGCGACGCTCAGCAGGCACAGGCCGGATAGCAGGGTACGGAACATCGAAATCATCCGTGATGCAAAAGAGGGAGTGGAACTTTAACAAAGAAGGGTCAGGCGCGGGGCCGCCCTATGCCATGCAGCGCAATGCATGAGAGGACGCCCCCGCAGGCGCCCTCCCTTGCCGCCTGTCAGGCGATCAATGGTGCATGGGCGCGGTACCGCCCTGACCATCGGACAGCTCGATGCTGACGTTCTGCATCATGCCCTGGTCCTCGTGATCGAGGATGTGGCAGTGCAGGACGAACTCGCCGATGTAACGTTCATACCGAGTGCGCGTGTACAGGGTGTAAGGGCGCCCCTGCTTGTCCGGTCCCTTGACGAACAGGGTGTCTTTCCACACGCCCTTGAGCCCGGCGTACTGCTTATCGGTGGGGTCGGTCGGGTCGATCGCCCCCGGCTCGCTGAGGTCGGTGCCGTCCGGACCGATGATCTTCACCACCTGGAACGGATTGACGTGAATGTGGAACGGGTGGCTGGCATAACCGGAACTCAGCACCCAGGTTTGCGCCGTGCCCAGGGTCAGGTGGCGATTGATGGTTCCTGGCTCATACGGCTTGACGTCGTCCATGCTGGTGCCCACCTCGAACTTGGGATTTTTCTCGTCATCTCGGTTGATGTAGAACATCAGCCGCTCCTCCGGCCGGTCCTTCACTTCCTCGTCGCGGACGCTCTCGTGAGGAACGAACCGGGTCAGCTTCATCCCGCTCTTGAGGTCATTGACGATCTGGCTCTGCACATCGGACGGCATATTGCGCTGCGCCGAATCCACCAGCACCTGGGTCAAGTAGGCATTGCTGTCCTTGACCTCGGTGCCTTGCTCGACATCGACAAACCCGAGTATCTGCCGGCCACTCGCTGCCTGGGACACGCCGCCATTGGCCGTTTGCGCAGCGTCGACCACGCAGTAGCGTCCGGCTTGCGGGAAGAGCATCAGCAGGTCGTTGCGATAGCCGGGCTGCAAGGTGACCTGGCTAAGTGTTTGCGCCTGGCCCAGGGTCAGACCATCGGCAGCGATGACTTGATAGTCCACCGGTTCGCCGACGCATTGCTGACTGACGAAAGCATCGGCATCCGCTGCGGCAACGCCCGCATTGCTCTTTTGCAGGGCGCTGTCGGCGAGCTTGCGAAACTCCAGCTTGATGGTGTCGCGTATGCCCGCATGGACCAGGCGCCAACGTTCCACCTGACCGGTGCGGGCCTTGTCGAAGATCGGCTGCACCTGGCCATTGATACTGGTGTAGCGCCCCGACTGGCCCCAGCTCTTCGGCGTGAACTGGGCAAAGTCCTCGACCACGCCGACCTCGCCCGGATCGCATTGCCAATCCACGCTCTTGTCGCCCGTCACAGGGTCGGTCTTGACCCCTTTGCAGGCATAGGGAATTTGCTGCAATACCAGCAGGCGCTCGGTAAAGGCCTGGCCATCGGCCGACTTGAGCAAGGTGTCGATATCACCGTTGGCTTGCCCACTCGGCAGCCGGCTGCCGTGGATGATCAACGCTCCGGCCATGCCACTGGCGACCTGCAACGCGGTGGAACCATGCCGATGGGGGTGGTACCAGAAGGTTCCGGCCGGGTGGTCGGCGGGGATGTTGTACTCGTACTGGAAGCTGATCTGGGGATTGATCGACAACAGCACGTTGTCGCTGTTACCGGCGGGACTGACCCACAAACCATGGGAGTGCAGGTTGGTGCTGTTGAAGCACTGGGGCTTGTCGGGCTCGGCGGAATGGGCACTGCACGGCTGGTCGTCCTTGGCCTTGAGCTTGTTGTTGAGGGTGATGCGTACGGTGTCGCCCGGCGTCACATCGATGGTCGGGGCCACGAAGGGGGCCTGGGGATTGACCCCGGTGCCCTGATAGCTGCGCAGGTTCACTGGCACATTGCGCCCGGTGGCCGGGTCAAAAATCGTGCTCTTGGTGTAATCGATGTTCAGGATCAGAGCGCGTTCGATACCGCCCTGGGAGGATGCTGGAAGAGTGCTCAAGACAGTGGCCTTGGACGACATCAGCAGTGTGGTTTCTCCGGTTTTCTGTCGCGGCGTCTGCTGTTCCAGGCTGCCGGGATTCTCGAATGTCCGTGCGGCTGCTTCGGCCGTTGCAGGGGTAATAGCGCACGCCACTGACAACAGGATTCCTGTGCCCAAGGCGTTGATCGGCTGGGTTGCTTTCATGGTGTTCTCCTGTGCTCCAGGAAGGTAGAGACCGGACGACCCGCAGCAGAGCGGCGGCAGGACGAAACAACATCGGCCAAGCACAGGGATCGGCGTTACGCAGCAACTTGTCCCGCATCCATTGCGGCTGAAACCTCATCCCTGATGGCATAAAGCTAGTGGGAAACGCCCGAAAAGCAACGCGACACGCCCGTTCACCGCACATTCGTCCCGACCACGCCCCTCCCCCACTCTGGCGGCCTCATTGCGCTCAGATCGCAGGCACAAAAAAGCCCCGAACCAGTCGGGGCTTTTTCCATTGCGCCACCTGAAGTCAGGCGGTGATCAGGCGTTCATCAGAACACGTTGATCGGGTAGTCGACGAACACACGCAGTTCGTTGCCACCCACGTTGTACTCGGAAGACTTCTGCGAAACCCGCAGTACCGAGCTACGTACTTTCACACTCAGGTCCTTGGCTGGGCCGCTCTGTACCACGTACTTCAGCTGGTTGAAGATTTCACGCTCGCTGCCGCCAGTGGTGGTCGAGGTGGTGATGTTGTCGCCACGCACGTAGGCCACGTTGTAGGTCAGGCCCGGTACGCCGAAGGCGCCGAAGTCCAGACCGTAGCCCAGCTGCCAGCTGCGCTCGTCTTCAGCGTTGAAGTCGGACCAGTAGGAGTTGGCCAGGTAGATGGTGTTGCCGCCATCGCCCACGCGGTTCTGACCACGCTGGTAGCCGCCGTAGGCATAGCCCAGGTGGCTGTCGCCGGTGCTGCGCTGGTGCGCCAGGGTGAAGGAATGCGGGCCAGTGGCGAAAGTGGCTGCCAGGCTCCAGATCTTGTTGTCTTCGCCGCCGGCCTTGGCTTTCTGCGCGTAGGACTTGTCCAGCTCGGTACGGTAACCGTTGAAGTCCAGGGTCAGGGACTGGTCGGTGGCCAGTGGGAACACGTAGTTCAGGTTCACGTATTGTTTCTTCAGCACGTCTTCGACGTCGGAAGCGTACAGCGCGCCCTTGAACTGTTCGGTGAACTGGTAGCTACCGCCCAATACGTTGATCGACTTCAGGCCACCACTGTCACGGCCTTCGGCGCTCTTGCGCGATTCGGCGGTGAAGTGACCGGCGTTCAGCTCCAGGCCCTTGATCTCCTTGGAGGTGATCAGGGTACCGGTGTAGCTTTCCGGCAGCAGACGCGAGTTGTCGTAGTTCAGCACCGGCAGGGCCGGCATCTGATCACCGTAGGTCAGCACAGTGTTGGACAGGCGGAACTTGACCGCTGCACCGAACTTGCTCAGGTCATCGGCGGCGTTGCCGCTGTCGCCTTGCTTGAAGAAGTCGATACCGCCAGCACCGCTGCGGCCCTTGCCACCGTCCAGACGCAGTGCGTACAGGCCGAAGGCGTCAACGCCCACGCCCACGGTGCCCTGAGTGAAACCCGAGGAGAAGGTGCCGATGGCAGCCTGGCCCCACTCGGCCTTGTCCTTGTTACCGTCTTTGTAGTCACGGTTGATGTAGGCGTTGCGCAGCAGCACTTTCAGGCTGCTGTCTTCGACGAAGCCCTTGGCATCGGCCTGGCCGTCGGCCATGGCCTGTGTAGCGCTCAAAATCCCCAGTGCAATCAAGCAGATCCGCTGTTTCGACATTTTATTTTCCTTATTACGGTTTGATGACGCGCTGTGAGCTCTTTTGGCTATGGCGTTTGCACGCTCTTCTACCGTCGAAACAAAAAAGCCCGACCGCGGGTGATCGCGGCGGGCCTTTTATTATTCTGAAATATGGCTCTTGGCCACAGGCGTTGGGGCGAATCCTATCCGCGCCTTTAACAACGTGTCAATTTCGTGAATCGTCTTTGAATAGCTGAAAATATTCTAAGAACTGCGGGCTAGAGCATTGCCAGCTGCACACTGTGACTGTCGACGAACTGTTCGAAATGGGTGACCTTGCCCTCTTTCAGCGTCCATAGATGGGCCACTCGCACATCAATAGGCTTGCCCGAGCCTTTATAGATGCCCTGATAGTTGCCATAGGCGAACACCTTGTCGCCCTGGGCCACATAGTTTTCCACCTTGAAGGTGAAGTCCTGCCACTCCGATCCCAGGCGCTTGAAAACATGCTCCAGCACCGCCTCGAAACCGACGTAGGTGCCGGCATAGGGAAAGCCCGCCGCTTCGGTCCAGCGCGCATCGGGGGCCAGGGCCGCCGCTGTGTTGCGCGCATTTTCCTGGGAGTTGGCACCTTCGTAGGTGCTTTTGATCAACGCTAGGTTATCCATGGGTGACTCCACACAGGTCAGGTGAGATCAGAGCGCGCAACCGTCCAGGCCACAGGCCTGGAGCGCGCCATGTTGAGGGTCGCTACTGGCGCCCTGGGAAGCCTTCAGCCACTGCGCGAAGGCCTCGGGCTTGCCCAGCCAGGGGCTGACATCGAGCAACTGAAAGCGGCCGTCCCGCTCCAGCGCCAGGGTCGGGAAACCCTGGCCGCCGACTTTGGCCAACAGCGCCCGGCTGCTCTTTATATGCTCATCCAGCTCAAGGGCCACCGCCTGATCGTAGGCGACGGCGAACGGCTGCGGGGCAAAACCCAGGTTCTGCGCCAGTTCCAGCAGGACGTCGCGATCGGCAATCCGCCGGCCTTCCAGGTAGTGGGCCGTCTGCAGGCGCCCCAGCAACTCCAGTCCACGACCGCCCAAGGCTTCGGCCGCCAATACAGCGGCGATCGGCGGTGCCGAGTCGAAAACCGCCGAGTGGTCACGCAACAAGCCCTCGAAATAAGCCTCGCCAAAAGGTTGCCCGGTGTACTCGGCGATGCGCCGGTCATGGGGCATGACGTAATCACGCAGCTGCGGCGACACCGACTGGCGGTTGCGGCCGGTCATCATGCCCCCGGCATGGGCCACCACCGGCAGCACTGCCTGGGCAGCCTGGACCAGTGGCTTGGCGCCATAGCACCAACCGCACAGCGGGTCATAAATGTAGTGAAGGGTGGCCGAGGACATGGGGGACTCCAACAGGATCTTGAGAATTCGATGGCACGCAGACTATGCCCCGGACGTCAGGGAAAAAACCTCGAAATGGTTTTTAGTCTGTTGCTGTATCCGGTCGAATCGGTCCGTTTAGCCTGTGTATGCGGGCAGATACGCCGTCGACACAATTAGAAACAATAGAGCAAGGGAACTTTTAGCGAATAATTAACATAAGTAAATAGCACGCATTATCATTCGCACCCCTCGACTCACCTTCCTTTCGGATGCGCTTCAGATGCCTGCCCATTTCCGCCTTACGCCCCTGTCACTGGGACTCTGCACCCTGCTGACTGCCGGTTTTGCCTGTGCCGCCAGCACCACCCTGCCAACGACCTCCATCAGCGCCGAAGCCGAGGCCGACCCCGACGATCCCCGGGTCAAGGAAGTCAGCACCGCGACCCGCACCGCCACCGCAGCGCGCTATGTGCCCCAGGCCATCGACACGATCAAGACCGCCAACGTACTGGACTACGGCCACAACGATCTGGGCAGCGCCCTAAGCGGCATTCCCAACGTCAGCAGCGGCTCCGACACCCGCTTCGACAGCCTGCGGATTCGGGGTTTCGATGCCAGCAACGACTTCTACCTGGACGGCGTCCGCGACGACAGCCAATACGTGCGCGATCTGCACAACATCGAGCGCATCGAAGTACTCAAGGGCCCAGCGGCAGTGCTCTACGGTCGTGGCAGCCAGGGCGGCATCGTCAACCGGGTGAGCAAGCTGCCGGAATTCGGCCGCCGCTCCAGCGTCGAGGTCCAGGGCGGCAGCCAGGATCTGCGCAGCCTGTACGCCGACCTCAGTGCCGATCCGGCAGAAAACATCAGCCTGCGCCTGAACCTGGGCAACCAGGACCAAAACAGTTTCCGCGACGGCGTCAGTGGCAACCGCCAGCTGTTTGCACCGTCCATGAGCTGGCAACTGACCCCGGACTTGAACTGGCTGGTGCAGTACGAATACAGCCGCTACAACCGCACCCCGGACCGCGGTATCACCAGCCTCAACGGACGTCCGGCGAACGTCGGCCGGGAAACCACCTACGGCGACCACCGCGATTACATCGACGACAAATCCCAGTCCTTGCGCTCCAAGCTGACCTACGAGCTCAACGACAACTGGCAACTGCGCCACACACTGGCCGTGTTCAAGCTCGACAGCGACTTCGACAACACCTACCAGACCGGCTACAACGCCAACACCGGCAAAGTACAGCGCCAGCGCTGGCAGCAGGACCTGAAGACTCGCAACATCTACAACAACACCGAGCTCGAAGGCCGCTTCGACACCTTTGGCCTGGAACACCGCCTGCTCACCGGCATCGAGATCGGCAGCCAGCGCCGCGACCCGATCCTCTACAACGCCGCCACTTCCGGACCGGGCAGCCAGGCGGTGCCCGCCGTGGATCTGTACAACCCCAATCCGTACCAGAGCCACACCGGCCGCATGCAGGTCTCCAGCAACAACCACACCGAGGTCGAAAGCCGAGCGCTTTACGTGCAGGACCAACTGCGCCTGAACGATCAATGGCAATTGCTCGCCGGCCTGCGCTACGACAACTTCGATGTCGAGACCACCAACCGCCGTACCGGGGTGTCCGACAGCCGCGACAGTCATAGCGTCAGTCCGCGCCTGGGGGCAGTCTGGACGCCGCTGGAGCACCACTCGTTCTATGCCTCGTGGAGCAAATCGTTCTCACCGGTAGGCGGCGGCCTGATCGGCATCACCCCGAACGCGGCCGGCAACGGCAACGACCTGAGCCCGGAGCTGACCCGACAGAAGGAAGTCGGGGTCAAGAGCGACTGGCTGGGCGAACGCCTGAGCACCACCCTGGCGGTGTATGAGCTGGAGCTCTACAACCGTCGCACCACCGATCCGCTGGATCGCAACATCATCCTGATGACCGGCCTGCAACGCTCCCGGGGTATCGAGTTGACTGCCAACGGCAAGATCGTCGGCAACTGGTACCTGCGTGGCGGCATCGGCCTGCAGGACGCGGTGGTGGTCAAGGACAACAACGGTTTCGAAGACAAGCGGGTGAATAACGTGGCCAAGCGCAATGGCAGCCTGTTCATCACCTGGAAACCGGAACTGGGCTGGTACGCCGAGACCGGCCTGACCCTGGTGGGCGACCGCTACGCCGATGGCGCCAACACCGTGGTGCTACCGGGCTACGGCCGCTGGGATGCCCTGGCCGGCTACCGGCACAAGGACTGGGACGTGCGCGCGGCGTTGAACAACATTGCCGACCGCGAGTACTACAGCTCCGCCACCAGTGCCTTCCAGATCCAGCCGGGGGAGCCCCGCAGCCTGGTGGTCACCGGCAACTACCGCTTCTAAAAGAGCGGCCAAAAAAAAGCGCTGCCATCCCGGCAGCGCTTTTTACAATCCATTGTCTTTCTATCCTTTCACCACATCCCACAGTGCTTGCAGTTCCGCCTCGCTGAGCAATCCAGCGGGGTAACGATCAATGATGATCCGGCGCGGATCAGGTTCCCTGATCTGACGCGTTCCATTGGACTTCAACCATTGCACCAGCACCTGCAGCGACTCGTTATTCATTGCCAAGGGATGGGGTGCCCGCTCGCTGACCATATTCATTCCAGCGCTCTCTCCTGGTTCCTGAGCGGCCTAACTTATCCAAGGTTTATGACAGAACAACAAAAGTTCCACCTGTCTCAGAATCACCACGAGACAGATACAAGAGCTATGCCAAAGTGCCAGGTGGCTCGACATACGGCCATGAAAAAGCCCGCAACCCATCTGGGCTGCGGGCTCGCTGAAAAGCGTCAGCGGCGGAACCGGTCCGACGCCGTCAAACAGGCGACAACATCTGTTACAACGGCACTCAATTCCGCTGCGGCGCGGGCTGTTGTTGGGTAAGGCAATGGATATTGCCGCCACCCAGTAACAGTTCGCGCCCTGGCACCATCACCACTTCATGCTCGGGAAACAGCTCCTGCAGAATGGCCTTGGCCTGGGCATCCATCGGGTCGTCAAAGCTCGGTGCAATGATCCCACCGTTGACGATCAGGAAGTTCACGTAGGAACCCGCCAGGCGCACTGAAGGATTGCGCTCCTGGCTGCCTTGCACCGCATCCACACCAGCACATTCCTCTTCGGTGGCATATAGCGGACCGGGAATCGGCATCTTGTGCACCTTGAAAGTGCGGCCCTTGGCGTCGCGGGTGTTTTCCAGCACCTGCATGGCTGCCTGGCAGCGAGGATAGTTCGGGTCCTGGGGGTCGTCGGTCCAGGCCAGCAGCACTTCGCCCGGGCGCACGTAGCAGCAGAAGTTATCCACATGACCGTCGGTTTCGTCGTTGTACAGGCCATCCGGCAGCCAGACGATCTGCTCCACCGCCAGGTGCTCGCGCAGCACCGCCTCGATCTGCTCACGGGACAGATGCGGGTTGCGGTTGTGATTGAGCAGGCATTCTTCGGTGGTGATCAGCGTGCCTTCGCCGTCGACGTGAATCGAACCGCCTTCGAGCACGAAGCCTTCGGTGCGGTACTCCTGGCAACGCTCGATCTCCAGCACCTTGCTGGCCACCTGCTCGTCACGGTTCCACGGCGCGTAGAGGCCGCCTTCGAAGCCGCCCCAAGAGTTGAAGCCCCAGTGCACACCGCGCACTTCGCCGCTGTGGTTGATGACGAAGGTCGGACCGGTGTCGCGGACCCAGGCGTCGTCGCTGGACATCTCCACTACACGGATATTGGGTACGTCCAGGCGCGCCCGGGCATTTTCATACTGGGCCGCGGACACGGCCACGGTCACCGGTTCGAAGCGGGCGATGGCCTTGGCCACCGCCGCGTGGGCAGCCTGGGCCGGCTTACCGCCCAGACGCCAGTTGTCCGGACGCTCGGGCCAGATCATCCAGGTCTGGGTCTGGGTCGCCCATTCGGCCGGCATGTAGAAACCGTCGGCACGCGGCGTGCTGTGCAAAGTGCTCATAGTGTTCAGGACTCCAGGGAACCGTCGAGGGTTTTCAGCGCGCCATAGAGGTTCGGACGACGGTCACGGAAACTGCCCCAGGCGCTGCGGATGTGCTCGAGCTCGTCGAGGTCGAAGCTGTGCACAAGGATACCTTCTTCGGTTTGGTTGAGCTCCTGAACCTTCTCGCCGAACTGATTGGCGATGAAGGATGAACCGTAGAAGGTGATGTCGTAGCCGTCCTGCTCTTCATTGCCGATGCGGTTGCTGGCGATCAACGGCATCAGGTTGGCCCCGGCGTGGCCCTGTTGCACTCGCTGCCAGTGGTCGCGGGAGGAAATGCTCTTGTCATGGGGCTCACTGCCGATGGCGGTGGGGTAGAAGAGGATTTCCGCACCTTGCAACGCCATGCTGCGGGCGCACTCGGGGAACCACTGGTCCCAGCAGATGCCCACGCCGATCTTCGCGTAGCGGGTGTTCCACACCTTGAAGCCGGTGTCGCCCGGGTTGAAGTAGTACTTCTCGTGGTAGCCGGGACCGTCCGGGATATGGCTCTTCCGATAAATCCCGAGGTTGCTGCCATCGGCATCGATGATCGCGATGCTGTTGAATCGCGCGCGCCCCGCCAGCTCGTAGAAGCTGATGGGCAGCACCACTTGCAACTCCCTGGCAACTTTCTGGAAGTGCGCGATGGCGACGTTGCTATCGACCGTGGTGGCCAGTTGCAGGTAGTCCGGGTTGGGCTTCTGGCAGAAGTACGGTGCCTCGAACAACTCCTGGATCAGGATGATCTGCGCGCCCTTGGCGGCGGCTTCACGGACCAGTTTTTCTGCGGTTTCCAGATTGGCCTCAAGGTCCCAGGAACAAGCCATCTGGGTAGCGGCGACAGTAACGATACGGCTCATGGAACAACTCCCGGGCAATGGACGCGGTCGATGACAACGGATAGGAAAAGGGCAAGGCACGATGAACTTGCGCCCGGCGATGGCCACTTTATATCCGATAAATATCGACTTTAGAAGCCAGAAGAATCGTTAAACAAAAAAATATTCGACAAAATACCGATAACAATCGAGTAAGCATAAACACATTCGCCGGCCAGCCGGCCCCCACAGAAAGGTGTAGGAGCCGGCTTGCCGGCGAATGGAAATGAACGCAAGCGAACGACGAAGCCTTACAGATCCTCGCCCAGCACCTTCGACAGCATGTCGACAAAGAAGTCCACGCTCCGCCGGCTGGTGACCATCGGCGGCTTGATCTTGAGGATGTTCAAATGATCCCCGGTGGGCTGCATGAAGATCCCCAGTTGTCGCAGACGATCACACAGCAAAGTGGTCTCCTCGGTGGCCGGCTCCAGGGTCTGGTGATTGCGGATCAGCTCCAGCCCCAGGTAGAAACCGGAGCCATGCACCGCCCCCACCAGGGGATGCAGATCCTTGAGCGCTTCCAGGCGCTGCCTGAAATGCTCACCGACCACCTGGGCGTTCTCCCAGAGGCCCTCCTCCTGCATCACATCCAGCACTGCGATGCCGATGCGGCAACTGACCGGGCTGCCGCCGGATGAAGAGAAGAAATAGCCCTCGGCCTCCAGCGCCTCGGCAATCTCGCGACGGGTGATCACCGCCCCAAGAGGCTGGCCGTTACCCATGCCCTTGGCCATGGTGATGATGTCCGGCACCACGCCCTGCTCTTCGAAGCCCCAGAAGAACTTGCCCATGCGTCCATAGCCCACCTGGACCTCATCGGCGATGCATACGCCACCCCGGGCCCGAACCCGCTCGTAGACTTCCTGCAGATAACCCGGCGGCAGGGAAATGCCCCCTGCGTTGCCATACACCGGCTCACAGATAAACCCGGCCAACTGGCGATGCTGCTCGTCCAGCTTGTGCAACTGCTGGTCAACGCTGCGCAGGTACTGCGCTGTACTGTCCTGGCCGCGAAACTCGCCGCGATAGGTATTGGGCGCCGTTACCGGGTGCACCCAGTCCGGACGGCTGGTCAGCGCCTGGGGGTTGTCGGCGATGGAGGTGGACACCGCATCGGCCGCCACCGACCAGCCGTGATAGGCCTCCAGCACGCTGAGCATGTCGCGCCCACCGCTGTAGGCCCAGGCCAGGCGAATCGCCAGGTCGTTGGCCTCGGTGCCGCTATTGACCAGGAACACCCGGTCCATGGAATCCGGCGCCAGGGCCAGCAGGCGCTCGGAGAACTCGGCGATCGCGGCATAGTGAAAACGCGAGTTGGTATTGAGCAGCGACCATTGGCGCGCCGCCTCGGCGGCCATGCGTGGGTGACCGTGGCCGAGCACCGCGACGTTGTTGAGCATGTCCAGGTAGGAGCGCCCTTGCATGTCGATCAGGTGATTGCGCCAGCCCCGCTCGATCCGCGGCGGGTCGACGTAATAGTGCTTTTGCGAGCGGGCAAAGCTGGCGTCGCGACGCTCCAGCAGGGTCTGCGGGTCCAGTTCCGGCTCGGCATCGCAGGCCAGCCCCAGCAGGGCTGCCGGAGAAGGGCACAACGCTTGCCAGGCAGGCGCCCGGGAAGGGCTACAGAACAGCGGCGGTTCCAGCTCAGCCGCTCGGCACAGCTGCACCTTGAGCCGGCCATCGGCTACCACGGCGCCCAGTACCTGCCCCTTGACCAGGGCCGCGCCCGACTGCAACGACGGCTCGACGCCCCACAGGCGCACGCTCAGCGCCGGACCATCCAGGCGCAACAGGCCGTTTTCGGCACGGTGCAGCACACCGGCGAACGGCGCCTCTACCGGCGTGCCTGCCGGCACTTGCAATTGCACATGCAACGGGCAGGTTTGCGGTTCCTGGGCGCTGTCGGGACAGGTCCGCGACAAACGGTATTGGCCGTAGCGACTGGCGGCCAGGCCATGGGCAACACCGGCTTCGGCCAACAGGCGATCATCGATCCCCGGCTGCTCCCAATTACCGGCTTCGAAGTGCGGGCTGAGCACTCCCAGGTCGATCAGGGCGAACTCGCGACCCACCAGGCTCGGCAGCAGCGGAACGAACCCGTCACTGCCAATGGCCGGCAAGGACTCCCCGACAGCGCTGAGGATCGCCGCTTCCATGAGCTCGAAAGACACGGCGCTGGCGACCCGGAAAATCTCCCACTCGTGCAGCAGATTGGCGCGGCTGTAGGCGTTGCCCGGGTCGATGCCGACCTGCTGCTCGCCACTGAGCACCAGCACCGCGGCCCGGGCCACGATCAATGGCCAGAGCGCCAGCAACTCGGCCCGTTGCAGCGGGTTGATCTGGTGATAGGCCTGGATCGCCGGCAGGATGCGCAGCGGATCGCCCTCGGCGTGATGCAGCAGTGCAGCGCACGTCACCGACAGATCGGTGATGCGCCAGGTCCGGATCAGGTCGCCGAAATCGATCACCCCCTGCAGCTGCCAATGGCGCGCGGCATCCCGCTGCCAGACCACGTTGTCATCGGTGATGTCCATGTGGATCGCCTGCACCGGCAACAGCTCCTGCAAGGGCTGCAGGCGACGTTCGGCACGCTGCGCGGTGTCTGCGATCAAGGCCCGTTGCTGCGGGTCCTGGATGACCGGTAACAGGTGCCCGATCAGCGCCTGGGCATGCCGGGCATCCCATTGCAGGGTGCGCTCGAGCCCCGGATGCTGAAAACCTTCCAGGGCCAGGTCCATCTGCCCGCAGAGCCGGCCCAGGCCTGCCACCAGTTCGTCCCCCAGGTGCGGCAGGTGGGTCAGGGAGCGGCCCTCTATATAATCCAGCAGCCGCACGTGCAGCGCTTGCCCGGCAATCTCTAGGGACAGCAGGTCCGCACCGTTTTTCGCCGGAATCACCCTGGGTACTCGCAATTCGGGGTATTGCTGCAGATGCTGGAGGCCCGCGTGCTGCGCCTGCAACTCCAGGGCTGAATAGTCGCCGCGGCAGATCTTCAGGACAAAGCGGCCCTGGGGACTGTCGAGGCGATAGTTGAGGTCTTGCTGGCTCCCCAGGGACTGCACGCTGCCTTGCAGGCCGTAATGGGTTTCCAGCAGCTCCAGCGCTTGCTGTGCGGTGACCTGAGGGCTGGGCAGACTGGCGCGGTGGATCAAGGTGGCGAGCAACATACAACGATCCCTGGAATTGTTATAAGCCGCTTATATCGCCATTGCCCAAGGCGTTACGCAACCCCAAAGAACGGGAAACAGACAGGCACCTTCCCCGCTTCAAAGCTGCACTTTGCGAAATTTCCGACCGTACGCGGTGAAATCGACTGATGGCGCCTATTGCACCTCAGGCGCCGTGTCGACAAGCTATGCTGCATTTTTTGCGGTAAATGATCGTTTTCAAGGACACAGGCCCTCCAACATGCGCATTCTCGTCACCGGCGGAGCCGGATTCATCGGCTCGGCTCTGGTCCGCCATCTGATCCAGCACACAGAACACGAAGTGCTGAACCTGGACAAACTGACCTACGCAGGCAACCTGGAATCGCTGCAGAGCATCGCCAGCGACAGCCGCTACGAATTCGTCAAGGCCGATATCGTCGACCAGGCCACCGTCAGCGCCGTGCTCGCACGCTTCCAGCCCCACGCGATCATGCACCTGGCGGCCGAGTCCCATGTCGACCGCTCCATCGACGGGCCGTCCGACTTCATCCAGACCAATATCGTCGGCACCTACAGCCTGCTGGAGGCAACCCGCGCGTACTGGCACAAACTGCCCGAAGCGGAAAAGGCCGCTTTCCGCTTCCACCATATTTCCACCGACGAGGTCTATGGCGACCTGCATGGCGTCGACGACCTGTTCACCGAAACCACGCCCTACGCCCCCAGCTCGCCCTACTCCGCCAGCAAGGCCGCGTCCGACCATCTGGTCCGCGCCTGGCAGCGCACCTATGGCCTGCCGGTGCTGATCACCAACTGTTCCAACAACTATGGCCCGTTCCACTTTCCCGAGAAGTTGATCCCCCTGGTGATTCTCAATGCCCTGGCAGGCAAACCGCTGCCGGTCTATGGCAATGGCCTGCAGGTACGCGACTGGCTGTACGTCGAGGATCACGCCCGGGCGCTGTTCAAGGTGGTGACCGAGGGCGTGGTCGGTGAGACCTACAACATCGGTGGCCATAACGAGCAGAAGAACATCGACGTGGTACGCGGCATCTGCAGCCTGCTGGAAGAACTGGCCCCGCACAAACCCCAGGGTGTCGCGCAATACGCCGACCTGATCACCTTCGTCCAGGACCGCCCCGGCCACGATCTGCGCTACGCCATCGACGCCGGCAAGATCGAGCGGGAGCTGGGCTGGGTGCCGGACGAAACCTTCACCAGCGGACTGCGCAAGACTGTGCAGTGGTACCTGGAAAACCTCGAGTGGTGCCGCCGGGTACAAGACGGCAGCTACCAGGGCGAACGCCTGGGTTCCACCGATATCAAGGATCTGATTGCATGATTAAAGGCATTGTTCTGGCGGGCGGCTCCGGCACCCGTCTGCACCCCATCACCCTCGGTGTCTCCAAGCAGCTGCTGCCGATCTACGACAAGCCGATGATCTATTACCCGATCTCGGTACTGATGCTGGCCGGCATCCAGGACATCCTGATTATCTCCACCCCCCAGGACTTGCCGCAGTACCGCAACCTGCTGGGTGACGGCAGCCAGTTCGGCGTGCGCTTCAGCTATGCCGAACAGCCTTCGCCGGATGGCCTGGCCCAGGCATTCCTGATTGGTGAAGAGTTCATCGGCAATGACCCGGTGTGCCTGATCCTGGGTGACAACATCTTTCACGGACAGTACTTCGGCGAACAACTGTGCGATGCCGCCAAACGCAGCTCCGGCGCTACGGTATTCGGTTACTGGGTCAAGGACCCGGAGCGCTTCGGGGTCATCGACTTCGACAGCGAAGGCCGCGCCCTGTCCATCGAAGAGAAACCCAAGAACCCAAAATCCAGCTATGCCGTCACCGGCCTGTATTTCTATGACAACGACGTGGTGCAGATCGCCAAGGCGGTCAAGCCGTCGCCCCGCGGCGAACTGGAGATCACCGACGTCAACAACGCCTACCTCAAGCGTGGCGATCTGCATGTGGAGCGTTTTGGCCGGGGCTTTGCCTGGCTCGACACCGGCACCCACGATAGCCTGCTGGAGGCTTCGCAGTACGTGCAGACCATCGAGCACCGCCAGGGTTTGAAGGTCGCCTGCCTGGAGGAAATCGCCTACCAGAACCAATGGATCAGCCGTGAGCACCTGCTGGAGCGCGCCGCCTACTTCGGCAAGACCGGCTATGGCCAGTACCTGTTCACCCTGGCCGGGGAGGCACAATGAAGGTCATCCCTACCGACCTGCCCGGCGTGCTGATCATCGAGCCCAAGGTGTTCGGCGACGAGCGTGGGTTTTTCTATGAGAGTTTCAATGCCAAGGCCTTCGCCGAAGCCACAGGCCTGGATACTCAGTTCGTCCAGGACAACCATTCACGCTCGCAGAAAGGCGTGCTGCGTGGCCTGCACTATCAGTTGCAGAACACCCAGGGAAAACTGGTGCGCGTGACCCAGGGCGAAGTGCTCGATGTGGCTGTCGATATCCGTCGCAGCTCGGCGCACTTTGGTCAATGGGTAGCCGTACGCCTCTCGGCCGAAAATCATCGCCAGCTCTGGGTTCCCGAAGGGTTCGCCCACGGTTTCGTGGTGCTCAGCGACTTTGCCGAGTTTCTCTACAAGACCACCGACTATTACACCCCGTCCGCCGAGCGCAGCATTCGCTGGGACGATCCGACCCTGGCCATCGACTGGGAGCTCACCGAGCCCCCGCAACTGTCCGCCAAGGATCAGGCTGGCACCCTGCTGAGCGAGGCCGATCTGTTCCCATGAACACTCCCCTGAAAATCCTCATCAGCGGCCAGCACGGCCAGGTTTCCCGCGAGCTGCAGCAGCGGCTCGGCGACCTGGGCGAACTGGTGGTCCTTGGTCGAGACCAGTTGGACCTGAGCCACCCGGAACAGATCCGCCAGCAGCTCCGCACCATTCGTCCGCACCTGATCATCAACGCCGCCGCCCACACCGCCGTCGATCAGGCCGAAAGCGAGCCGGAGCTGGCCTTTGCGATCAATGCCAGCGCTCCCGGGATCTTCGCCGAGGAGGCCCTGGCGCTGGGTGTGCCACTGATTCACTACTCCACCGACTACGTGTTCGACGGCCGCAAGGCCACGCCCTACGTGGAGGAGGACGAGCCCAATCCGCTGGGGGTCTACGGCCAGAGCAAGCTGGCGGGCGAACGGGCCATCAACCAGGTACAGGGCCAGCACCTGATCCTGCGCACCAGCTGGGTCTATTCCAGCCACGGCAAGAATTTCCTGCTGACCATGCAGCGCCTGCTGCAGGAACGACCCGAGCTGCGGGTGGTGGCCGACCAGATCGGCGCGCCCACCTGGGCCGGCACCATCGCCAACAGCACCCGCGCCCTGATCGAACGCTGGCAGTCCGGGAATCACGGCGCCTGGGGCACCTACCACCTCACCGCCCACGGCGAGACTTCCTGGTTCGGTTTCGCCCAGGCCATCGGCGAGCAGTTGCTGGCCCTGGACAAGCCTTGCGCGGTGCTCGAAGCCATCCCCTCCAGCGCTTACCCGACCCCGGCTCCCCGGCCGCTGAACTCACGCCTGGACTGCAGCCGCCTGGCTCGGGAGTGGGGCGTGATCCAGCCGGACTGGCACAGCGCACTGCGCGAGTGTCTTGCCGAGCAGGGCTAGGCATAATGCGCCTGTATCCACAGGCGCCATTTCCATGACCGCACCTCTTCCCCGTCGTCCCCGCTGGCGCAGCCTGGCCCTGCTGGCCCTGTGCCTGGCGCCGTTGCTGTGGCCGCTGGAGCACTTGGCCGAGCGCTACTATCGCAACGAGCTGACCAGCCAGAATCGCCAGACCCTCGACCTCTACGTGGCCAACCTGCTGGGCACCCTGCACCGCTACGAAGTGCTGCCGCAGATCCTCGGCGACCTGCCGGCGCTGCGGGCGGTGCTGGGCGCCCCGGACGACGGCGTGACCCAGGGCAACGCCAACCGCCTGCTGAAAAACATCAGCGCCCAGACCGGCGCCGAAGTCATGTACCTGATGGACACCAGCGGCAAGACCCTGGCGGCCTCCAACTGGGACAAGCACGACAGTTTCGTCGGGCGCAATTTCGCCTTCCGCCCCTACTTCAGCGAAGCCATGGCCGGACGCCTGGGACGCTTCTTCGGCCTGGGCACTACCTCGGCCAAGCGTGGCTACTTCTTCGCCGCTGCGGTGCGCGACGGCGAACGGATACTCGGCGTGCTGGTGGTCAAGGTAGACCTGGACCACACCGAAAGCCTGTGGGGCAAAACCCCGGAACAGCTGTTGATGACCGACCACAATGGTGTGGTGATCCTCACCTCGCGCCCTGAATGGCGCTTTCGTGCGACCCGTCCTCTGAGCGACGAGGAACGCCAGGCCATCGTCGCCATCCAGCCCTACCCAACCCGGGACCCGCGCCCACTGAACCTCAATCCCGATGCCTGGCTGACCCAGACGCAACAGATCGAGGAAACCCGCTGGAGCGTCAGCATCCTCGCCCCGCGCACCCTGATCGATCGCCCGGTCCGCACCGTGGTGGCGGTCGGCGCCGCTGCGCTACTGGTGCTGATGCTGCTGCTCGGCCTGATGATGCAGCGCCGCCGCCACTACCTGGAGCGGATCGCCTTCGAAGCCAAGGCCCGACGCGAGCTGGAGAGGCGCGTGGCCGAGCGCACCAGCGATCTGGAGAGCCTCAACCGGCGCTTGAAACAGGAAGTGCTGGAGCGCGAAACCGCTCAACAGGAGCTGGTGCGCGCCCAGGACAATCTGGTCCAGGCCGGCAAGCTCTCGGCCCTGGGCACCATGTCCGCGAGCATCAGCCACGAACTCAACCAGCCCCTGGCGGCCATCCGCAGCTACGCGGAAAACGCCGAAGTGCTGCTGGACCATCAACGCACCGATGACGCCCGGGGCAACCTCAAGCTGATCAGCGAACTGACCGGGCGCATGGCCTCGATCATCGCCCACCTGCGAGCCTTCGCCCGGCGCGATCACCACGCCCCGGAAAGCGTCGCCCTGCAACCGGCCCTGGACGATGCCCTGGCCCTGCTGGCCAAGCGCCGCCGGGCCATGGAAGTGGAGCTGATCCGCGACCTGCCGGCCGCCACCCTGTGGGTCGAGGCCGGGGAAACCCGTCTGCGCCAGGTGCTCGGTAACCTGCTGGCCAACGCCCTCGATGCCCTGACCGAAAAGGGTCCGCCGCGCAAACTCTGGCTGAGTGCCGAATCCACCGCCACAGGCGTCAATCTGTACATCCGCGACAATGGCCCGGGCTTCTGCATGGAGGCTCTGGGACGCGCCGGAGAGCCGTTCTACACCACCAAGACACGGACCCAGGGCCTGGGCCTGGGACTGGCGATCTGCGACACCCTGATGCGCGCCTTCGGCGGTGAATTGTCGTTCGCCAACCACCGCGAAGGCGGCGCCCTGATTACCCTGCGCCTGCGCGCCGGGGCCCCCGGAGTGAGCCTGCAGCCCTCCGAGGATCGCGGGGTATGAAGCGCAGCGGCCATTCGTTAGCAACCACGCCCGGCCCAGCGATGCCGGCCACGACACAACCTGGAAAGTGACCGATGACCCGTCCCGACAGCCTCGACCCTCAGCTGCAAGTGGTGTTGATCGACGACGATCCTCACCTGCGCCAGGCCCTGAGCCAGACCCTGGACCTGGCCGGCCTCAAGGTGCTGTCCCTGGCCCAAGCCCAGGGCCTGGCCCCGCGCCTGGAGCGGGACTGGCCGGGGGTGGTGGTCAGCGACATCCGCATGCCCGGCATGGACGGCCTGGAACTGCTCACCCAATTGCATGCCCAGGACTCCGAGTTGCCGGTGTTGCTGATCACCGGTCACGGCGATGTGCCCCTGGCCGTGCAGGCGATGCGCGCTGGCGCCTATGACTTTCTGGAGAAGCCTTTCGCCAGCGATGCCCTGCTCGACAGCGTACGCCGCGCCCTGGACTGGCGGCGCCTGGTGCTGGACAACCGCAGCCTGCGCCTGGCCCTCAGTGACCGCCAGGAACTGAGCGCGCGGCTGGTGGGCCAGTCAGCGCCGATGCTGCGTCTGCGCCAGCAGATCGGCGCCCTGGCGGCGACCCGGGCCGATGTGCTGATCCTGGGCGAAACCGGCGCCGGCAAAGAAGTGGTAGCCCGCGCTCTGCACGATCTTTCCGGGCGGCGCAACGGACCGTTCGTGGCGATCAACGCCGGGGCATTGGCCGAGTCGGTGGTGGAAAGCGAACTGTTCGGCCACGAACCGGGAGCCTTCACCGGCGCGCAGAAACGCCGCATCGGCAAGTTCGAATTTGCCAACGGCGGCACCCTGTTCCTCGACGAAATCGAGAGCATGAGCCTGGATGTCCAGGTCAAGTTGCTGCGCCTGCTCCAGGAGCGAGTGGTGGAGCGCCTGGGGGGCAACCAGCTGATCCCCCTGGATATCCGCATCATCGCCGCGACCAAGGAAGACCTGCGCCAGGCCGCGGACCAGGGGCGCTTTCGCGCCGACCTTTACTACCGCCTGAATGTGGCACCGCTGCGCATTCCACCGCTGCGCGAACGCGGCGAAGACGCGCTGATGCTGTTCCAGCACTTCGCCGACGAAGCCAGTACCCGCCACGGCCTGCCGCCCCAGGAACTGCAACCCGGACATCGTGCCCTGCTGTTGCGGCATAGCTGGCCGGGCAACGTGCGGGAACTGCAGAACGCCGCTGAACGCTTCGCCCTGGGCCTGGAACTGGCCCTGGACAACAACGAGCCGGACCACCCTGCCATCGCCGCTCCGACGCTGATCGCCGGCGGCCTGAGCGAACAGGTGGAACACTTCGAAAAGAGCCTGATCGCCGCTGAACTGACGCAACCCCACAGTTCGATGCGCAGCCTTGCCCAAGCCCTGGGAATACCGCGCAAGACCCTGCACGACAAGCTGCGCAAACACGGCTTGAGCTTCGCCGACGGCGGCACCAGCCACGCCAGCGATGAATCCGAATGAGCCGCACCGTCAACCCTTCGACCCTTGAGGCCCGTGCATGAACCGCGACAGTCGCTACCTGGAATCCATCCTTCACCACGACATTCCCCTGACCCGGGACATGGGCCTGAAGGTGCTCGACTGGCAGGCTCAACGACTGCGCCTGCAACTGCCGCTGGACGCCAACGTCAACCACAAGAGCACCATGTTCGGCGGCAGCCTGTACTGCGGCGCCGTGCTGGCCGGTTGGGGCTGGCTGCATTTGCGGCTCAAGGAGCAAGGGATAGATGACGGGCATATCGTCATCCAGGAAGGGCAGATCAGCTACCCGCTACCGGTAACCGGCGATGCCGTGGCGATCTGCACTGCACCTGATGACAAGGTCTGGAAGAAATTCCTCTCGATGTACCAGCGCTACGGTCGTGCCCGCCTGACCTTGCACAGCCGCGTGGTCAACGCCGGCAGCGAAGAAGACGCCGTACGCTTTGCCGGCCAGTACGTCCTGCACCGCTAACCCGTTTCGGAGCCGGCTCGCATCTGTAGGAGCTGGCTTGCCAGCGAAGAGGCCGAAAATTCTTGCACAGGACTCAAGGGCCCCTTCGCCGGCAAGCCGGCTCCTACACAAGGGGCGGCAGAGGCAAGTCGCCGCGGGGCGATCAGGAGCGGGCCAGCTCCAGCAGTTTTCCGCGCCACGGCGCCTTGGCCGGCAGCGCCAGGAAGAAGCCGTTGAGCAAGGACTCCCGGGGTGGATAGCAGAACGGTGCGCCCGCAAGATCCAGCACTTCTCCACCCGCCCCTTCGAGTACACCCTGGGCCGCCGCGGTGTCCCATTGGGAAGTCGGTGCCAGGCGCGGATAACAGTCCGCCGCGCCTTCGGCCAGCAGGCAGAACTTCAGCGAACTGCCGATATTGGCCAATTGCAACTCACCCAGGGCAGCGCTCAAACCACTGAGCAAGCGCTCCTGCTCCGGGCTTGAATGGCGCCGACTGGCCACCACGGTAAAGGCTGCGCCCGGCCCCGGCTGCTCACGCACCTGGATCGCTCGCGGCGGCTGCCCCTGATCCACGCGCCAGGCCCCCAGGCCGGCACCGCCCAGGTAGCAGCGGCCATTGGTGGGCATCGACACCACGCCAAACACCACACGTCCCTGTTCGATCAGGGCGATGTTGACGGTGAACTCTTCACTGCCGGAAATGAACTCCTTGGTGCCGTCCAGCGGGTCCACCAGCCACCAGCGCTGCCAACCGGCGCGAGTGGCCTGGGGAATATCGGCATCTTCTTCGGACAGCACCGGAATGCTTGGGTCCAGTGCCGTCAGGCCTGCCACGATCAGGTGATGGGCCGCGAGGTCGGCAGCGGTCACCGGCGACTCGTCGGCCTTGTGCTCGACCGCCACATCGGCACGCCAGAACGGCAGGATCGCCTCGCCGGCGCGCAAGGCCAACTCGGCCACTGGCGCCAATAAAGGATGGGGAAAGTTCATCGAGGTCATGCTCATGCTGGAAAGGCTCCGCGCTGGCTTAGCAGGTCGCGGGTCAGGTACAGCGCCGCCAGGGCCCGGCCTTCGCTGAATTGCGGATTCTGCGCCAGGCTGGCCAGTTCGCGCAGGTTGATCTTGTCGACCCGCATCGGCTCAGGCTCGTCGCCCTCCAGGCGCTCTTCATACAGATCGGTGGCCAGTACCACCTGGATTTTCTGGCTCATGTAGCCCGGGGACAGCGACAGCTCGGTCAGGTGCTCCAGTTGCCGTGCGCCAAAACCGGCCTCTTCCTTGAGCTCACGCTCGGCCGCCGCCAGCACATCTTCCCCCGGCTCGATCAGCCCCTTGGGCAGGGACAGCTCGTAGGCGTCGGTGCCGCCGCAATACTCCTCCACCAGCACCGCATGCTCCGCATCGAGCATGGCCACGATCATCACCGCGCCGTAACCCGCCCCCTTGCCCACCAGCCGCTCATAGGTGCGCTCGACGCCATTGGAGAACCGCAACTGCACCTCTTCGACACAGAACAGACGACTGGTGGCGACGATCTCGCGGGCGAGTACAGTGGGTTTCTGGCGCATAGCGGGCTCCTTGGCGATAGCGGGTTACTATACAGGCTGTTTTCTTACCGCTGGAGAAGTGTTCAATGGCCCTGCTGCCCTGGTGCGATATCGATACCGTCCTGCTGGATATGGACGGCACCCTGCTGGACCTGCACTACGACAACCACTTCTGGATGGAACACTTGCCCCAGCGTTACGCCGAGTTGCACGGGGTCAGCCGGGCCATGGCCGAGCTGGAACTGCAACCGCTGTTCGAACGCAACGCCGGCCAATTGCAGTGGTATTGCCTGGACTTCTGGAGCGCCGAGCTCAAGCTCTCGGTGCGTGAACTGAAGCTGGAGACGGCTCACCTGATCGCCCTGCGGCCGGACGCCGACACTTTTCTCGCGGCGATCAAGAAGGCCGGCAAGCGGGTGATACTGATCACCAACGCTCATCGTGACTCCTTGTCGTTGAAGCTGGAGCGGATCGAACTGGCGCCTTACTTCGAGCGCCTGATCAGTTCCCACGACTACGGGTTCCCCAAGGAGAATCCACAGTTCTGGGATGCACTGCAGGCCGATATTCAATTCGATCCGGCCCGCAGCCTGTTTATCGACGACACCCTGCCAATTCTGCGCAGCGCGCGGGATTTCGGCGTGGCGCAGTTGCTCGCGGTGAGCCAGCCGGACAGCCGCAAAGGGCTGAAGGACACGGCCGAGTTCGCGGCAGTGGGGGATTACCGGGCGTTGATCGAAGGGTTGTGAAGCCCTTCGCGGGCAAGCCCGCTCCTACAGAACCCGTAGGAGCGGGCTTGCCCGCGAAGAAGAGGGTCGATCATTCAGGAATGCGCAGCACCTGGCCCGGGTAGATCTTGTCCGGGTGGGACAGCAGCGGCTTGTTGGCCTCGAAAATCTTGTTGTACTTGTTGGCGTCGCCGTATTGCACCTTGGCGATGGCGCTCAGGGTGTCGCCCTTCTTCACGGTGACGAAGACCGCAGAAACCGCCACGGGACCGGTCACCGTTATCTGGTCCTCGACACTGCCGACACCGGCGATGTTGCCCAGGGCCAGGAGGATTTTTTCCTTCTCTTCCTGGGTCGCCACTTCACCGCTCACCGTGACCTTGTCACCTTCCACCGTGGCGTGAACATTGGGATTGCCCAGGCCGACCTTTTCGATGTGCTCCTTGAGCTGCTCGCTGGCATTGGCGTTGCCCGGGGTCAGCAGGTCGATCAGTTTTTCACCGGCTTCTTTCACAAAGCTGAAAATGCTCATGTCGCACACTCCTTGGTTGATAGATCCAGACGCGAAAGACTAGACCAGCCTGGGGCAATGAGGTTCCCGGGCGACCAGTGACCCAAGGCCCTGCCGGCACGGTAGAATCCCGGGCTTTTGCCGCTCCGGAGCGAAGATGGACCTCAAGCAGCTGAAATTCCTCATCGCCCTCGACGAAACCCGCCACTTCGGCCAGGCCGCCGCGCGCTGCCATATCACCCAGCCAACCCTGTCCATGCGCCTGCGCAGCCTCGAGGAAGAGCTCGACCTGCCCCTGGTCAACCGTGGTCAGCGCTTCGAAGGCTTTACCGCACCCGGCGAACGGGTGCTGGCCTGGGCCCGGAGCGTCATGACCGCCTATGACGGCTTGCTGGCAGAGGCCGCTGCGTGCCGGGGCAATCTGGTGGGCACCCTGCGCCTGGGGGTGGTGCCGCTATCGAGCTTCGACCCTCTGCCGCTGATGCAGCGCCTGCATGCCGAACACCCCAACCTGCGCTTCGAACTCTCGTCCCTGAGCTCGGAGCAGATCCTCGAACAGTTGGCGAGCAATCGCCTGGACCTCGGCGTGTCCTACCTGGATCGCCTGGACAGCGAGCTCTTCGACGCCCTGACCCTGGACCCGACCCACATGGGCCTGCTCTATGACCAGCGGTATTTCAGCTTCGGCGAACAGCCCCTGAGCTGGGAGGCGCTGATCGAACTGCCCCTGGGCCTGCTCACCAGCGGCATGCACTTTCGCCAGTCCATCGACCACCACTTCCATGTTCGCGGGCTGCAGCCGCAGCCGGTGCTGCAAACCGACGCCGTCCATCAACTCGTGCGCATGGTCCACGGCGGCCTGTGCTGCGCAGTGATGCCCCTGGACAGTGGCCTGGAGATCCTCACCGAACACTTGCGCCTCCACCCCATCGCCGACGCGCAGACCCTGGCACGCCTGGGCCTGATCATGCGCCGCAGCGCGCCGCGTTCGGCCCTGGCGCAAGCCTGTTTCAGCCTCTACCAGGAATCCTTCAGCCATTGTTGATCGACGCCATCTATCAATAGATCAGTACTAGCAATTAGACGCGACACAATGCCGCGCTTAGTCTTGGGACCCGATGACCGCTGGTCCCTCACTCAATGCCAGCCCTGGCAACTCCCGCAGCCGCGCTCGGCGCCCGCCAGCCCCACAACCACCCAGAGCGCCCGTCAGCGGATGACACCCGCCAGGCCCGTGCAATGGCCGCGTCATCACCGCCTCAACCTTGCCCACCTGCCGCAGAACTGTGCGCCGCGGGTCCACAGCCCCGCGATGGAGAAGCCCTGTGAGTACACACAACCAAGCCGATCAGACACCCGTTGCCCGCTACAAGCCCTACAAGGGCCCGGCCGGTGGCTGGGGTGCCCTGATCAGCGTGGCCCAGGCCTGGCTGACCAGCGACAACGCGCTGAAGAACATCCGCATGATGCTCAAGACTAACCAGAACGGCGGCTTCGACTGTCCGGGCTGCGCCTGGGGCGATTCGCCGGAAAGCGGCATGGTCAAATTCTGCGAGAACGGCGCCAAGGCGGTGAACTGGGAAGCCACCAAGCGCCGGGTGGACGCGGCCTTCTTCGCCAAGCACAGCGTCACCTCCCTGCTGGAGCAAAGTGACTACTGGCTGGAGTACCAGGGCCGGCTGACCGAGCCAATGCGCTACAACGCCGAAACCGACCGCTACCAGCCCATCAGCTGGGAAAATGCCTTCAGCCTGATCGCCAAGCACCTGCGCAACCTGCCCAGCCCGGACATGGCCGAGTTCTATACCTCGGGCCGGGCCAGCAACGAAGCGGCGTACCTGTATCAACTGTTCGTGCGCGCCTACGGCACCAACAACTTCCCCGACTGTTCGAACATGTGCCACGAGGCCAGCGGCGTAGCCCTGGCGCAAAGCGTCGGGGTCGGCAAGGGCACCGTGACCTTTGACGATTTCGAACACGCGGACGCGATTTTCGTCTGGGGCCAGAACCCCGGCACCAACCACCCGCGGATGCTCGAACCGCTGCGCGAAGCAGTCAAGCGCGGCGCCCAGGTGGTATGCGTCAACCCGTTGAAGGAGCGCGGCCTGGAACGCTTCCAACACCCGCAGAATCCGCTTGAAATGCTCACCAACGGCAATCGACCGACCAACACCGCCTACTTCCGCCCGGCCCTGGGCGGCGACATGGCGCTGCTGCGGGGTATGGCCAAGTTCCTTTTGCAGTGGGAGCGCGATGCGCAGAAAGCCGGGACGGCGTCGGTGTTCGACCATGACTTCCTCAACGCCCACACCGCCCACGTCCTCGATTACCTGGGCACCATCGACGACACCCCCTGGGAGCAGATTGTCGAGCAGTCCGGCCTGACCCTGGTGGAAATCGAGCAAGCGGCACGCATGTACGCCAAGGGCAAGAACGTGATCATGTGCTGGGCCATGGGCATCACCCAGCACCGCCACTCGGTGCCGACCATCCAGGAAATCGCCAACCTGATGCTGCTGCGGGGCAACGTCGGCAGGCCTGGCGCCGGGTTGTGTCCGGTGCGTGGCCACAGCAACGTGCAGGGCGACCGCACCATGGGCATCAACGAACGCCCGCCTGTGACATTCCTCGATGCCCTGGAGCGGCGCTTCCAGTTCAAGGTTCCTCGGGACAACGGCCACAACGTGGTCGAGGCGATCCACGCCATGCTCGAAGGCCGCTCGAAGGTATTCATCGGCCTGGGGGGCAACTTCGCCCAAGCCACTCCGGACAGCCCGCGGACCTTCCAGGCCCTGAGCAATTGCGACCTCACCGTGCAGATCAGCACCAAGCTCAACCGCAGCCACCTGGCCCACGGCAAGGACGCGCTGATCCTGCCATGCCTGGGTCGCACCGACATCGACCAGCAGGCCGGCGGCCCGCAAGCGGTGACCGTGGAAGATTCCTTCAGCATGGTCCACGCCTCCAACGGCCAGTTGCAGCCGCTGTCGTCGCAGATGCGCTCCGAGCCATGGATCCTCGCCGGGATGGCTGCCGCGACCCTGGGCAGCCAACCGGTGGACTGGAACTGGCTGGCAGCGGATTACGGGCGCATCCGTGACCTGATCGCCGACACCATTCCCGGCTTCAAGGACTTCAATGAACGGCTCAAGCACCCGGGCGGTTTCTACCTGGGCAACAGCGCCGGCTCGCGCCAGTGGAACACCCCTTCGGGACGCGCCAATTTCCGCGCCAACCTGCTGCCCAAGGACCTGATCCACGAACGCACCCGGGCCACCGGGCAACTGCCGGACCTGATCCTGCAGTCCATGCGTTCCCACGATCAGTACAACACCACCATCTACGGCCTCGATGACCGCTACCGCGGGGTCAAGGGGCAGCGTGACGTGCTGTTCGCCAACGAAGCGGACATCATCCGCCTGGGCTTCAAGCCGGGGCAGAAAGCCGACATCGTTTCCCTGTGGGATGACGGCCGCGAGCGTCGGGTCAAGGGCTTCACCTTGCTGGCCTTCGACATCCCGGCCGGCCAGGCTGCGGCCTACTACCCGGAAGTGAACCCGCTGGTACCGTTGGAAAGCACCGGCGATGGCAGCCACACCCCAACGTCCAAGTTCATCGCCATCCGCCTGGAAGCGGCCAGCGACAACGGCCTGATCATGGCTCGCTCGGCCTGATGCCTGACTTGAGGGCCTCTTCGCTGGCAAGCCAGCCCCTACGGTTGACAGGTAAGCCGTAGGAGCCGGCTTGCCGGCGAACGCTTCCCCACGACTCTGAATCGCGGACACAAAAAAGGCCGCTCTTGCATAAAAGCGGCCGTTCCGAAGTAGCTAAAGACCCGTAAAAACCACTTAAGTTCCGCAATAAAAACAATAAGTTACGAGATTGTGTACAACTCGTGCTATTCGTCGGATTTCGTTTGTAAGCGCCGTGGTACAGCCTCAGGATCGCGCCGTCATCCCTTTGAGGCTCATGTATGAAGTTCTCCTCGATTCTCTTGTTGTCCCTTGGCCTGGTCAGCGGCATCGCCTCTGCTGGTGGCACCACTGAAGCAGGTGTGGGCGGCGCATTGGGCGGGGTTCTAGGCTCGGTGGTCGGTCAGCAGATCGGCGGCAATACCGGTTCGGCCATCGGCGCGGCCCTGGGCGGCGCAGGCGGCAGTGCGGTGGGTGCGGACAAACGCAGCCGTGGCCAGGCAGCCATTGGCGGTGCCCTGGGTGCAGCCGGCGGCAACGTGGTCGGCCGCAGCATGGGCGGCAATACCGGCAGCCTGATCGGGGCCGCGGCAGGCGGTGGCGCCGGCGGCGCATTGGGCAACTACATGGGCAATGAAAGCGCCCGGGAAGATCGCGACTACCGTGGCCGCGACGACCGCCGCTACTACCGCGACGGCCACCGTGGCCGTGGCCATGCCTACGGGCATCGCAAACACCGTCACTATCGCGACTGATCTGGCCGACAGGTATCGGGGTCAAACCACCAGCAGGTGCTCCAGGGCCGCTCGCAACGCGGGCGGAATCGGCACCGGCTGGTTTGACCGCCGATCCACGAACACATGGACGAAACGCCCCGCCGCACAGGCATCCGCTTCTCCCGCCTTGAACACCGCCAGTTCGTACTGCACCGAACTGTTGCCCAGCTTGCCGACCCGCAGGCCGATCTCGATACGCTCGGGAAAGGCGATGGAAGCGAAGTAGTCGCAGGCCGAGCTGACCACGAATCCCACCACCTCGCCGTCATGGATATCCAGCCCGCCCTGTTCGATCAGGTAGGTGTTCACCGCCGTGTCGAAGAAGCTGTAGTAGGTGACGTTGTTCACATGGCCGTAGACGTCGTTGTCGTGCCAGCGGGTGATGATCGGCTGGAAGTGGCGATAGTCGCCACGTTGCGGCATAGGCTCGGACATCGGGGGCTCTCTCCCATGGATTGAAGGCCGGACGATCGATTGATCGCCCGGCATTTCACCGCAGACACCCAAGCCTGGGCAAATCCTTTTGCGCCCCTTGCGCCGGTGGCTTGTCAGGCGGCCAGATGAGCCTCGCACCACTCACGCACGGCAGCGTATGGATAGTCCTCCAGTGCCGCGAACCCCGGGATACTGCGCGCCTTGAGTTTGGTGAACAAGGGCACGCTGATGCCGCAGAGAAAGCGCGTCAGTCGCTCCGCTCCCGGCACATCGCCGGTGTGCTGCTGATGCCTGTGGATAAAGTCGCCGCACAGCCCGTTGAAGTTTTTATCCACAAGCACGGGCAATACGGGTGGTTCCGGCAGTCGTGCTACCTGGCCATGACAGACCGAACAATGCCCACAACGCTGGGGCGCCTGATCGTCACCAAAATACTGCGCCAGCCGATGCCCCAGACACTGCTCGGTGGCAAACAGGTCGAGCATGGCGTGAATCCGCGCAATCTCGCTGCCCTCATGCCGGGTGAAGTAAGCGTGCAAGTCTGTGCTCAAGGCACCGGCATCAAAGTCGGTTTGCAGCAGGCTGTAGACCTCGGTCATCTGCTTGCTTTCCAGCTCCACCCAACCCTTCTCCTGGAAATAATCCAGGGCCTTGACCACCCGGTTGCGCGGCGCCTGGTACTGCTCGTAGAGCGCGTCGAAATTCACCGTGGCCCAGGTCCGGGCCCGGCTGGAGGTGTTGATGACGGCCTGGACAAAGTCCCGGCGCTCGCCTTCGAAACGCGCCAGCAAGGCCTCGGGCTCCAGCAGGAACTTGAAGCGGTACTCAGCGAAGTAGGCATAGCGTGGGGCGATCAGGCCCCGCAACTCCAACTGCACCAGCAGGGTCTTGAGTGGCAACTGGCGGATGTTGCTCTGGTCCGCCAGAGGCCCGAGCAGAAACTCCCATTGTCCTTCCGGCACCGACGCCTGCAATTCATCCAGCACACAGCGAATACCGCTCAACTCAGGAGTGTCGCCGTAGACGAAATTCTCCAGCACGTTGAGGCTGTCGCGGTTGGCCAGCACCAGGCAATCCGAAGGCTGGCCGTCGCGCCCGGCACGGCCAATCTCCTGGCTGTAGTTCTCGATGGACTTGGGCAGATCGAAGTGCACCACGTTACGGATGTCGCTCTTGTCGATGCCCATGCCGAAGGCGATGGTGGCGACGATGCAGTTGCTGCGCCCTTCCATGAACCGCCGCTGGATCGACTCGCGTTGCTCATGGGGCAGCCCCGCGTGGTAGGCCTCGGCGGCGATGCCCTGGCGGCTCAAGTGCTCGGCGATCTGCTCGGCGGTCTTTTGCAGAGTCACGTAGACAATGCTTGGCTGCCCGGCCCGCTCACCCATCCACTGCACCAGGCGCCGGCGCTTGTCGGCGCCGCGCACCGGTTCCACCAGCAGGTTGAGGTTGGGCCGGTAGAAGCCGGTGGTCACCACGTCGGCCACGTCGATGGCGAACTTGGCCTGCATGTCGGCGATCACCTTAGGCGTCGCCGTGGCCGTCAGCAGCAGGGCCTGGGGAATGTTGAACTGGCGCTGGTAGTCCGGCAGCTTCAGGTAGTCGGGACGAAAGTTGTGGCCCCATTCGGAGATGCAGTGGGCCTCGTCCACCACCAGCAGGGAAATCGGCACCTGCTGCAAAAAGTTACGGAAGCGCTCGTTCTTCAAACGCTCCACCGAGATCATCAGGATCTTCAGCTCACCGGAGCGGGCCCGAGCCATGACGTCATTGGCGTCATCGCGGCTCTGTGCCGAATCGATGCTGGCGGCAGCGATGCCGTGGCGCTGGAGAAAGGCCAACTGATCCTGCATCAACGCCAGCAGCGGCGAGACCACCAGGGTCAGATGCGGCAGCAGCAAGGCCGGCAACTGGTAGCACAGGGACTTACCGGAGCCAGTGGGAAAGATCGCCGCCGCCGAGCGCCCGGCCAACACCGCGCTGACCGCGGCCTCCTGGCCCGGACGAAACTGTGGATAACCGAAGACCTGTTCGAGGGTGCTGTGCATAAGGGTCACTCCTTTGACCGCTGACCTGTCCTTGAAGACTAGCGGCACAGGTCGGCGGTTCGAGAAAAGGTCGTGGAAAAACAGATACCGGATGATACCGGGCGAAGGGGACGACAGGACCTAACGCAAGCTTCGGCAGTCCAGCCATTGCACGCCATTGTGCCGATTGGCCTCGAGCAGTGCCGGCACCGCCTGGGGCGCCTTGGCGTGGGTGTCATGGAACAGGATGATGCCACGCCGCCAGAGCAGCATCAGGGTCTGCACCCGCTGGACGGCAGCCGGCGCACTGACCTTCTTGCTCCAGTCCTGGGAGTCGATGTTCCACAACATCAGTTGCAGCCCCTGGGCCTTGAAGAACGCGGCGCTGTCGCTGCGTCTTTGCCCGTAGGGCGGACGAAACAAGGGCTGGTATTCATCCGTCAGGGTGCGATTGACCAGGTTGGCGCTGTGGATCACCGAGTTCTGCCACTCGCGCCATGAGGAGTGGGATTTGTGCTCCCAGCCATGTACGCCAACGCACTGACCGTCGTACAACTCGCGCATCTGCACAGCCGATGAATGGCTCAGACGCGCCTGAAAAGAGTCTCCCAGGACAAAGAACAGGCCATGCAGATCCTGGGCACGCAGCACATCGATCAGTTGGTCTGTACGCCCGTCGTACATGCTCGGGCCGTCGTCGAAGGTCAGCAGGAACTGACGGTCAGCCAGTTCATCGCCCAGCCGCTCTGTCGGGTCCATGCGCTGGATCTCGCTGCTGACGCTCGGGAACAGCGCCGCCAAGCGCAACTGCTCATTCAGGTACTGAAGATGAAACAGCGCACTGGCCTCGGCCCAGCTGCCATAAGTGGCCTTGCTGCCACCGGTGAAACTGACCACCAACTGCCGCAGCTCGCCGAGGTTGCGCACCGGCAGGCAGAACGGTGCACCTTCGCAGTCCTGGCTGGCCAGGCGGTAGTTGTTCAGCAACAACTCCCAGAAGCGCTGACGCACCTGATTCACTGACTTCAGATCCAGCTGCCTGACTCCGAGCCGCTGCTTCAAGGCCTGTTCGTCCAAGGCTTCGCTGGCCAGCAGCGCCTTGCCAAACATCAGAATCTCGCCCCGTGAGGCAGTGTCGAATTCCGCGGCGCTGGTCAGGGCATTCGGCCAGCCACTGCGGTCGATGGTGGCGAACACCTGCGGCCCGGCCGCCTGGGCCACGCCGCCGGACAGGCACAGCGCCAGCAACCAGGGGAAAACACGAAATCGCATACCAACCTCCATAAATGCACAACGCGCCACTGCCGGCGCGTTGTGGAGATAACTTGTGCCTGTGTGATCAGCGGTTTTGCAGCCGCTCTATGGCCTTGTCGTACACCGGGTTGGCCTTCTGCTCCCGGGCTTTTTGGTAGTGTTCAAGCGCCGTGGCCAACTGCCCGGCGTCCTCGTAGATGCGCGCCATGTCGTAGTAGGCACTGGCGCGAATGGTCGATGCGGCCGGGCCGATGGCCAGGGCGATGGCCTTGCGATCAGCGGCAATGGCCTCATCCGGACGGCTGTTCTTGCGATTGGCCAGGGCCAGGTTGCTGTAGGCCTGGGCAAAGCCCGGGTCGAGCTCGATGGCTTCGCTGTAGAAGATCCGCGCCCCGCCGAAATCGCCCTTGCGGTAGGACTCCTCGCCTTTGAGATTGAGGCTCTTGGCATCCACCGGCCCGAAGTCCTTGCCCACCACTTCATCGATGGACTTGGCATTTTCCAGCAGCGGGTCGAGCGCGCTCATGACCGATTCCGGCTCCTCGCTGCCTAGCAGCAGCCGATCGATATCCTGCAGGCGGCCATCGGCAGTCAGGCGAAACACCACCCACAGATTGCCCTTGCGGTTCTGCGGCACGCGGTAGCTGCGGATCAGCGCAGCGCCTTTATAGACAAAGACCCGCGCCTGGCTGCGGCCCAGGCGCAACGCTTCGTAGTTGGTGCTGTTGGTGAAGTCGTGCACGGCAAAGACGTAGGCGTCGCCCGGCACACGCTCATCGATGGTGATGGTTTCCGGGCGGCTGCTGTCGCTGCTGTCTGCCTCCAGACGGGCTCCCGGCCCCTTGCCGGTGGCGAAGTACAACAGCTTGTGGGGATAACTCAGATGAGCATCGAGGTCTTCACCCGGCGCACTCCAACTCACCACCACGCGCAGGCTTTCGGGGTTGTCCAGCACCGGACTCAGGGCGTAATTCAAGCCCTGGCACGGGCACTTGACCCGCAGGTCGGCGTAGCCGGCTTTACGGATCAGCAACTCACTGGCCGGCGAATCGGCTACCTGGGCCGTCAGGGTTACCCGGCCCTGGGCATCGGTGCTTCCTGAAACCTGAGTCGCGCCCTGTTGCACCTGCACCTGGGCATCGGCCAGCGGCGCGCCCTTGGCCAGCGCATCCAGCACCTGGATCGACAGCGCCTGAGCCTGTACCGAGCTCGCCAGCATCCCTAGCCACAACAGCGCCGCGAGGCGAAAAAAAGCCATAACAAAATCCCTGTAGATAAGGGTGACCGGGCCTCTGCCCCGGCCCACCAGCCAGCGGCGAACCATACACAGTTTTGCCCGCCAATGCTCGGTCCAACCAGGGAAATACCGGGCAAAAAAACAGTGCCAAGCTCTCGAAATGGCCCACTGGCGCAACCACTTGGTGACTTGCAACTCAGCCGGAGAATCGCCGTACACTCCACCTTCTCAAACGCCGCAAGTGAACTCCGATCATGCAACTGGCCCCTGGCTTTCCCGACGACGCCACCATGCGCCAACTGATGCAGTTGCTGCATGAAGAAATCGGCCTGCCTGAGCGCAAGACCCTGCGCCTGAGCACCGCCATCAATCTCGACCTGGGCTGCGACGGCGCCGATGCCCGGCATTTGCTGCACGCCCTGGAAGAGCAGTTCGGTATCGACTTTATCGACTTCGACAGCTATCGCTACTTCCAGCCCGAAGGCTTCGACCCGTTTCAGAAACGCCGGGCCAAGGGCCGGGGCGACAAGGTGCCGCTGACCATCGGCATGCTGTACCAGGCGATCAGGCAACAGCGCTGGGACACCCAGGTGCTGGAAGCGCTCTAACCCCGGCAGGGTCAAATCCGCCCTCGAAAAACATCCGCAGCAGCGGCCTGACTCGCTCAGTAACGAACTGGCGCACCCAAAATTAAGTGCTAATATTCTGGCAGTTTTAGTTAAAAAACACAGGAATAATGGCACATGGCTAAGAAAACCGCCCCACTCCTGCCGGCCACAAGCAAGCTGCTCGATGCCTTTGGCGAACGCCTGAAACTGGCTCGACTGCGGCGCAAGCTGACCGCCAAGCAAGTGGCCGAACGCGCGGGCATGTCACTGACCACATTGCGTTCCCTGGAATCGGGCGGGTCCGGCGTGACCATGGGTGCCTACCTGTCGGTGATGCAGGTGCTGGGGCTGGAAAAGGACCTGGAGCAACTGGCAGCCCGCGATGAGCTGGGCCGCCAGTTGCAAGATGCCCGGCTCTTGCCGGGAGACAGCAACGCACCAGGCAAAGCAAGCCGCGCCCCCAGCCTGCGTTCGACCAAGGCGCCTGCTGCCGGCCTGACCCTGCATGAAGCCGCGGCCGAGCCGATCCCCCCAGCGCCGCCCTCGGCGGACTTTCCGATCAATACCCAGTCGCTGAGCAGCCTCCTGAAGCCCGCGAAAAAGCGCACACCCAGGATCGATGAGCCATGACCCTGATCGCTGTATATGCCGATTGGGAGTCTTTGGGCGGGCCAAGGCGCCTGGGCTGGCTGCATGTCGGGACAGTCCGCGCTGCCAGCGTCTTCGAGTTCGAATATGACCCCGCCGCACTGCTCGATCCCGAGCTGACCAGCATTGCCCTGGACCCGCGCATCGGGCGATTCGCCGGCCGGCAATTCAGCGGCCAGCAGCAAAACCGCTTTGGCGTGTTTGCCGACTCAAGCCCCGATCGCTGGGGCCATCTACTGATGCAACGCCGGCTGGAACGGGACATTCGCGAAGGCCTGGCGCCCGCCGGCACCCGCCTGCAGGACGCCGACCTGCTGCTGGGGGTGCATGATCTGTATCGCGTCGGCGCCCTGCGCTACCGCCTCGATGACCAAGGCCCGTTCCTGGATGATCGCGACGGCCTCGCGGCGCCGCCCTTCGTCGAACTGCGGGCCCTGGAACAGGCCAGCCGCGCCCTGGAAAACGATCCGCACAACAGCGCCGCCGACGGCGGCCAATGGTTGCGCATGCTGATCGCCCCGGGGGGATCACTGGGCGGCGCCCGCCCCAAAGCCAGCGTCGCCGACGACAAGGGCCACCTGTGGATCGCCAAGTTTCCCAGCGTCCGCGACGAACATGACGTCGGCGCCTGGGAGATGCTCCTCAACGCCCTGGCCAGCCATTGCGGCTTGCGAGTTCCCGAGGCCATGGCGCAACGCTTCGCCAGCGACCAGCACTGTTTCATGGTCAAGCGCTTCGACCGCACCGAAGCGGGCGGCCGACTGCACTTTGCCTCGGCCATGACCCTCACCGATCGCAGCGACGGCGACGACGCCTCCACTGGCGCCAGCTACCTGGAACTGGCCGAAGTGCTGATCGCCCACGGTGCGCAAACCCGTGCCGATTTGCGTGAGCTGTGGTCGCGCATGGTCTTCAACCTGCTGGTGTCCAACAGCGACGACCACCTGCGCAACCATGGCTTCATGCTCGAACCCGGGCGCGGCTGGCGCCTGTCACCGGCCTACGACATGAACCCCTGCGCCCACGCCAGCGGGCTGAAACTCAACATCAGCGAAGCCGACAATGCGCTGGACCTTGAACTGGCACGGGAAGTAGCGGCATATTTCCGCCTCGGTCGTGCAGAGGCAGAAGGCATCATCGAACACTGCCAGAGCGTGGTTCGCCAATGGCCCACCCTGGCCCAGGCCCTGGGGCTGTCACGGCGTGAACAAGAACGCATGGCCCCGGCGTTTCGACTCGCACAGCAGTAAACAGCACGGCCGTTGGGCTCCGCCAACCCGTCAATCGACAAGGACAGTCAGTGGACGTATTGATGGGCTTGCTCGCCGCCCTACTCTGGGGCGGCACCGATTTTCTCGTGGGGCTCAACGTGCGCGCCGTGGGCGTGAAACGTGCGGTGTTCTTCAGCCAGTCCCTGGGCTTCACCCTGATGAGCCTGCTGCTGGCGATCTTTCCCGCCATCCTCTACAAGGCCATGGCCGCGCCCGCGCAGGTCTGGCTGATGGGCGTGCTCGCCGCGGCCTTTACCGTCTCCGGCGCCCTGGCTCTGGGCAAGGCCTTCGCCCTGGGCAAAGCCTCCATCGTCGCCCCTTTGGTGACCTCCTATGGCGTGGTCACCACCTTGCTGTCCTGGGCCAGCGGCGAACAGATCAGCCTGCTGCAACTCATGTGCATCCTGTTATGCGTGATCGGCGTGATCCTCTCCAGCCTGCACTCGGACAGCAAACTGCCCCACAGCACCGCCGCCGGCCGCTCGATCTTCTTCGCCCTGCTCTCGGCCGTTCTGTATGGCACCAGCTTCTGGCTGCAGGGCCGCTACACCCTGCCGCAACTGGGGCCGATCAGCATGCTCTGGCTGGGTTACGCAGTCGGCAGCGGCGTAATGCTGCTGATGGTGCTCAAAGTCGCGGACGGGCTGAAGATCCCACCGCTGAAAAACTGCGGCCTGCTGGCCTCCACCAGCCTGATGAACCTCGGCGCCTTCTTCGCCTTTTCCTGGGGCGCCATGAGCGGCTCGGTGTCGGTGGTGACGGTGATCAGCACCCTGTCCGGCGGCATCGCTGCGGTACTGGGCTATGTGTTCTTCAAGGAGCGGCTGACGGCGGTGCAAGTGACCGGGGTGGTGCTGGTGTTGTTGGGGGCGTTGGTGTTGCACTTGAAGACGTGAGCCTTTCTGTAGCCCACAAAAAAGCCGCCCCGAAGGGCGGCTTTTTCATGGCAGGTCGAAGCTTACAGCTTTGGACCTGCAGCCTTGATCGCGTCGCTCACGTCGAACTTCTTGAAGTTCTCGATGAACAGGCCGGCCAGTGCTTTGGCGGCTTCGTCGTAGGCAGCTTTGTCAGCCCAGGTGTTGCGTGGGTTGAGCAGGCCGGTTTCGACGCCCGGTACGGCTTTCGGCACGTCCAGGTTGATGATGTCCAGGTGCTCGGTCTCGGCACCGATCAGCGCGCCGCTCTGGATCGCTGCAATCACGCCACGGGTGGTGGGGATGTTGAAGCGTTTGCCCACGCCGTAGCCACCGCCGGTCCAGCCGGTGTTGACCAGGTAGACCTTGGAGCCGAAGCCGCGGATGCGCTTGATCAGCAGCTCGGCGTACTCGCCCGCCGGACGCGGGAAGAACGGGGCGCCGAAGCAGGTGGAGAAGGTCGACTTGATGCCCGAGCCCGAACCCATTTCAGTCGAGCCCACCAGAGCGGTGTAGCCGGACAGGAAGTGGTAGGCGGCTTGTTCTTCGCTGAGGATCGAGACCGGCGGCAGTACGCCGGTCAGGTCGCAGGTCAGGAAGATCACGGCGTTAGGCTCGCCACCGAGGTTCTTCGGTGCGCGTTTTTCGATCAGCTCGCGCGGGTAAGCGGCACGGCTGTTCTGGGTCAGGCTGTCGTCGGCGTAGTCGGCCTTTTTGTTGGCATCCAGAACGACGTTTTCCAGTACGGCGCCGTGCTGGATGGCTTTCCAGATCACCGGCTCGTTCTTCTCCGACAGGTCGATGCACTTGGCATAGCAACCGCCTTCGATGTTGAACACCACGCCCACGCCCCAGCCGTGTTCGTCGTCACCGATCAGGTAACGGCTTTCGTCGGCGGACAGGGTGGTCTTGCCGGTGCCCGACAGACCGAAGAACAGGGTCACATCGCCTTCTTCGCCCATGTTGGCGGCGCAGTGCATCGGCAGTACGTCGGCAGCTGGCAGCAGGAAGTTCTGCACGGAGAACAGGGCTTTCTTCATTTCACCGGCGTAGCGCATGCCGGCGATCAGCACTTTCTTGGCCGCGAAGTTGATGATCACGGTGCCGTCGGAGTTGGTGCCATCACGCTCTGGCTCGCAAACGAAGTTTGGCGCGTTGAGGATCTGCCACTCGTCTTTGCCACCGGCGTTGTACTGCTCGGGGTTGATGAACAGGCAACGACCGAACAGGTTGTGCCAGGCAGTCTCGGTGGTCATTTTCACTGGCAGGTAGTGCGCCGGATCGGAACCTACATGCACGTGGGAAACAAAACGCTCGCGCTCGCCCAGGTAGGCTTCAACGCGGTCCCACAGGGCGTCGAACTTGGCCGCCGGGAACTTGCGGTTGATCGGGCCCCAGGCGATAGCGTCCTGGGTGCTGGGCTCTTCAACGATGAAACGGTCCACTGGCGAACGGCCGGTACGATGACCGGTGCGAACCACCAGAGCGCCGGTATCGGCCAGTTCGCCCTCACCGCGGTTCAGGGCTTCTTTGACCAGATCATCCACACTCAGATCGGTGTACACGGCGTTATTGGCTTGCGTCATGAGGTTCCCCGTCGGCCATTGGCCGAGTGCTCCAAACGTTTTGTAGTAGAAACTCGCGCACTACTACCGCGAAAAAAGTGCGCCGGATTATGCCAGAAAAGCCCAAAAATAGTAGGGTCCTCCCGTCAGTACGGCGTAATTCCGGCGTTTGCCAGGTGATTTACCTGCGCTGAACCGTTTTAGTGACGAGTATCTGACGGTGTGTCGACGCCTGCTCCAGCAAACAATTGCGCGATATCGGCGGCATCAAACAGATAACGCTCGTTGCAGAACTGGCAATCGATCTCGATGCTGCCGCCATGCTCCACCACCAGCTCCTGAGCATCTTCCAGCCCCAGGCTGACCAGCGCATTGCCCGAGCGCTCACGGGAGCAACTGCAGCGGAAACGCAGCGGTTGCACGTCGAACAGGCGCACGGCTTCTTCGTGGTACAGGCGGTGCAGCACGGTTTCGTTGTCCAGGCTCAGCAGTTCATCGGCGGTCAGGGTGCTGGCCAGGGCGGTGAGATGCTGCCAGTTGGCGTCGCGCTCTTCCTGATCGCGCAGGCGGTCGGCGGGCAGTTGTTGCAGGAGCAGGCCACGGGCACTGCGGCCGTCGGCGTAGAGCCAGAAACGGGTACCGGTCTGTTGCGACATGACGAAGTAGTTAGTGAAGCATTCCGCCAGGCTGGCGCCGTCCAGGTCGACAATGCCCTGGTAGCGCTGGCCATGCGTCGGGTCCACGGTCAGGGCCAGGACGCCGTTGGGCATCAGGTCGGCGAGGGTCGCGTCGGGGGCGATCTGCGCCGCGTCGTAACGGGCCAGGCCACGGATCTCGCGCTCACTGGAGCACTCGATCATCAGCAGCGGCACCGGGCCTTCGGAGCGGGCCTGGAGAATCAGCAAGCCATCGAATTTCAGGGTGCCGACCAGCAACGATGCCGCCGCCATCAGTTCGCCGAGCAACTGTGCAACCGGCTCGGGATAGGGGTGTTTGGCGAGGACTTCCGCGTAACTGCGCTCCAGCGCCACCAGCTCGCCGCGGGTGTCGTTCTCATCAAAGATGAAGCGTTGAGTGAAGTCGGTATCCGGCAAATCAGTCATAGGTCTGGGTATCTGAATGATGACAAAAAGGTTACAAGCACCGAAAATTACGATTTTGCACCATGAAGGTGCAGTTTTTGCGGTGATTGGAGATATTTTATGAACAATCCGGGTTTGTTCCAAGCAAGGTGGAACCTCGGCAAGCTGGTTCTGTGCAATTTACTCCCTTTGGCCCTGCTGGGATTCTGGTTGTGGCCGACCGGGCAGATGTACTGCCTGATGTTCGACGAGTGGCTGTTCCGTCACCTCAACACTCCCCTGGCAACAAACTCCACCTGGCTGCACATCTGGGCCGTGGCCAGCCTGCGCCCCTTCGATATCGTGGTCGGCCTGATCATGCTCAGCCTGCTGATTCGCGGTGACTGGGTGTTCAAGGCGGTGGACGTGCGCCGCGCGTTTTTCGGCTTCCTGTCGATCCTGATTCTCATGGTGGTGATTCGCGCACTGTTTTCCAAGCTGGTGGCGCTGATGAACTGGCAACACAACAGCCCGTCCATGGTGCTCGAAGGCGCCGTGCACATGAGCGACTACTTCCCCGGCTGGGAAAAGACCTGGGAACTCAAGGACCGCTCCAGCCAGAGCTTCCCCGGCGACCACGCTTCGGTGCTGCTGATCTGGGGCCTGTTCATGGGGATCTTCAGCCGCAGCGCTGGCCAGTTCCTGATCGTTTGGGGCCTGACCCTGCTGTTCATGATGCCGCGCCTGGTGGCGGGCGCGCACTGGGGCCAGGACGACTACATCGGCGGCGTGCTGCTGGCGGTGCTGGCCCTGGGCTGGGGCTACTACACGCCGTATGCGGCGCGGATGTCGAACTTCCTGCTGCGCCTGACGCACCCGCTGTTCAAGCTGATGACCCGGATGCCGGTGCTATCGCGCATGAGCGTGGTCCGTTCCAGCAGCCTGCTGCGCTGATCAGACCTGCAGGAGGCGGCTGGCTGGCGAAGGCGTCCTCAAGGGCCCATTCGCCGGCAAGCCGGCTCCTACGGTTTCATTCGTGACTGCTGCCGTGGAATTTGAATAGATCACGGCGCTGTTTCTTGCTCGGTTTGCCATCGGTGCTGACCCCCAGGGCACCAGCCTTGCGCTGGGCCGCCGCGGTTTCTCGCTTGGCGATGCTGGCTTCGGTTTCCGTGTAGAGCGTCTGCGCCTCGGGAGCGCCACGACGGACAATGGAAAGGGCCTGGACCACCACGGTACGTTCGTCGAAGCCGGCGCGAATCTGGTATTCATCGCCTACCCGCGGCTCCTTGCCCGGTTTGCAGCGCTCGCCACGGTGATGCACCTTGCCACTTTCGATGGCCGCCTTGGCCAGGGCACGAGTCTTGTAGAAGCGCGCTGCCCACAGCCATTTATCCAGACGAACCTTGTCCTCTTCTTCCTGCTTGTGCGCCACTGGAATTCCTCTCGGTGAAAAATGTCGCAACTGTACAGCCCGCCTACGGGCTCTCATAAATCCTGCCGCTCACCTAAAATAACCCAGGTTGCGCCCTGATACGCGAGGAGTCCCTGTGACTGACTTCCCCACTACCCTGACCTCGCCCGGCAATCGCTGCGAAGGTTGCCAGCAAAGCCAACCCCTGGGCTTCGATTTTTCCTTCGCCTACCAACCCATAGTCGATCTGCGGGACCAGTCGGTCTTTGCCCACGAGGCCCTGGTGCGCGGAACCAATGGCGAAGGCGCCGCAACGGTGCTGGATCAGGTCACCGACAGCAATCGCTACCGTTTCGACCAGCTTTGCCGTACCCAGGCCATTACCACAGCCGCACAGTTGGGGATGCAAAGCCACCTGTCGATCAACTTCATGCCCAACGCCGTGTACCGGCCGGAACTGTGTATCCGCAGCACCCTGGAAGCCGCCCGCGCCCAGCACTTTCCCCTGGACCGGCTGATTTTCGAAACCCTGGAAAGCCAGCACGTAGATAACAGTCGCCATTTGACCAATATTCTGCGTGAATACCGCGAATTCGGCTTCAAGACCGCCATCGATGACTTCGGCGCGGGGTACTCGGGGCTGAACCTGCTGGCGGATTTCCAACCCGACCTGATCAAGCTCGACATGGCGCTGGTGCGCGATGTCCATCAGGATCGCGTACGCCAGGCGATCATCCGCGCGATTGTCACAATGTGTGCGGAGTTGGGGGTTACAGTCATTGCCGAAGGCGTTGAAAGCGCCGATGAACGGGACTTTCTCGGCGACTGTGGAATTTATCTGATGCAGGGTTACTGGTTCGCCAAACCTGCATTCAAAGCCCTGGCCGAGGTTCCGGCTGCGGCCTGGAAAAGCTAATTGCGGATTTCCCATATTTGAAGACTTTTGACCATTTGACCGTTGTCGGTCTGCGCGAATGGGTGGCGCTTCCTGATCTAGGAGTGGCCGGCCTGCGCGCCAAGATCGATACCGGGGCCAGTACCTCCAGCCTGCATGCCACCGAGATCGAGCCCTTCGAGCGCGACGGTGAGCAGTGGGTGCGCTTCAATGCTCACTTGGGCAGTGTGGTGCAGTTGCGTCACCGGCGCTGCGAAGCGCCGCTGGTGGCGATGAAAACCATTAAAAGCTCCAACGGCCAGGCCCAGGTGCGCTATGTGATCAGCACCACCCTGGCCCTGGGGGATCGCGTGTGGCGGGTGGAATTTACCCTCGCCTGCCGCAAGGCCATGCGCTATCGCCTGCTGCTGGGTTCCAAGGCCCTGATCGACGGCCAGTTGGTGGTCAATCCGGGCATCAAGTACGTACAAGACAAACCGGTGTTCCCGGTATCCACTACCTCTGCCACAGGTGTTGCATGAAGATCGCTGTGCTGTCGCGTAACCCGCGTCTGTATTCCACTCGTCGTCTGGTCGAGGCCGGCACCGAGCGTGGCCATGAAATGGTAGTGGTCGACACCCTGCGCGCCTATATGAACATCGCCAGCCACAAGCCGCAGATCCACTATCGCGGCAAGCCCCTGGAGGGCTTCGACGCGGTGATCCCGCGCATCGGCGCCTCGGTGACATTCTACGGCTGCGCAGTGCTGCGCCAATTCGAAATGATGGGGGTGTTCCCCCTCAATGAGTCGGTGGCCATCGCCCGCTCCCGGGACAAGCTGCGTTCGCTGCAGCTGCTGTCGCGGCGCGGCATCGGCCTGCCCGTGACCGGCTTTGCCCACTCGCCGGACGACATTCCCGACCTGATCGAAATGGTCAACGGCGCGCCCCTGGTGATCAAAGTCTTGGAAGGCACCCAGGGTATCGGCGTGGTGCTGTGCGAAACCGCCACCGCGGCGGAGTCGGTGATCGAGGCCTTCATGGGCCTGAAGCAGAACATCATGGTCCAGGAGTACATCAAGGAAGCCGGCGGCGCCGACATTCGCTGCTTCGTGGTGGGGGACAAGGTGATTGCGGCAATGAAACGTCAGGCCAAACCAGGGGAGTTCCGCTCCAATCTGCATCGTGGCGGCAGCGCCAGCCTGATCAAGATCACCCCGGAAGAACGCATGACCGCGCTACGGGCGGCCAAGGTCATGGGCCTGAGCGTGGCGGGGGTGGATATCCTGCGCTCCAATCACGGGCCGCTGGTGATGGAAGTCAATTCCTCACCGGGCCTGGAAGGGATCGAGACCACCACCGGCAAGAACGTGGCGGGGATCATCATTGAACACATCGAGAAGAATGGCGGGCCGAATATGACCCGGACCAAGGGCAAAGGCTAGGGATCGCGTTGCCGGCCTTTCGCTGGCAAGCCAGCTCCTACGGGCGATGTGCTGCCTATAGGAGCGAAGCCCTGATCAATCCGCATCACGGGGCAGCAGCAGCCCCAATGGCAAGCGCACCCGCGCTTCCAGGCCGCCGTCGGGGCGGTTGCGCAGCTCCACATTGCCGCCATGCATGGCGGCAATCCGTTTGACGATGGCCAACCCCAGGCCGGTGCCCTTGCCACCCCGGGCACGGTCGCCACGGGTGAAGGGGTTGAAGATCGCTTCCAGCTCCGAAGGGTCGATCCCCGCACCGCGATCCATCACGCTCAGCACCACGTAAGGGGCATTGGTGTCGCCGGACACATAGGCCGCCACTTCGACTTCCGTGCCCGCGTGATTCAAGGCGTTGCCGATCAGGTTGTTGAGCAGACGCTTCATCGACACCCGACGCAGCGGGAACGGCTGGATCGGCTCCAGGCGCAGGTGCACCCGCTCTTCATTCTGGTTGTAGGGCGCTGCCACTTCGCGCACCAGATCGCTGAGATCGACCTCTTCCACCGACTCGTCGCGACCGTCGCGGATAAACGCCAGGAACTGGTCGAGGATCGCATCCATGTCCTCGATATCCCGGACCATATCGTCGGTCAGGTCGGTGTGAGCGCCCATCAATTCCAGTGACAGCCGCAGGCGGGTCAGCGGCGTGCGCAAGTCATGAGATACCCCGGCCAGCATCAGCTCCCGTTCACGCCCCGCCTGCTCCACGTCTTCGGCCATCTGGTTGAAGGCGCGATAGACCTCGGTCATCTCGCTCGGTGTGTCGCTGATGGGCAGGCGCACACTGCGCCCCTGGCCCAGTTGCCGAGCGGCGTAGACGAGACGCTTGAGGGGCTGGTTGAGCTGGCTGACGAAGATCCACGCCGAGGCGGTGGAAAGCAGGCCGATGGCCAGGAACCAGCCCAGCACGCTCCAGATCTTCTGCCCTCGCAGCGGGTGGGGATACAGCGGCACCTTGAGCCAGCCATCCCCCAGGCTCGGCGCCCGTACCCAAAGTGCCGGAGGTGCATGCATGCGCAGGCGCACTTCGGTGTCGGCACCCAGTTCAGCCTGCATCTGCCGCTGATAAATCTCACTGTAGGGCCAGTGCTGCTCGCCGGCCGGCACGCCGCTGCCCACCACCTTGATCAGCCCTGCGGCCTCGGCGATCTGGTCGCGGTTGGATTCGTCGGCGGCCCAGTAGGCGCGCAGGGTCAGGGCCACACCGTGGCTGTATTGCCGGTCCACCAGCACGTCCTCGTTCATCAACAGATAAACCAGGGTCAATGCCTTGGAAAACAGCACCACGATCAGCACCAGCCACAGGGTGCGGGAGAAGAAACTCTGGGGGAACCACAACGGGGTTTTCATAACAGCCAATACACACTTTGCAGGAGCGACTCGCGCTCGCACAGTTGCGGAATGCGAACGCCCGGGTCGTTGCCGGCCCGGGCGTTCGCTCCTACAAATCACCTATCACTTGGTCGCGGTGCCATCCGGCACGAAGACATAACCCACGCCCCAGACGGTCTGGATATAGCGCGGCTTGGAAGGATCGGGTTCGATCATCCGCCGCAGGCGGGAGATCTGCACGTCGATGGAACGCTCAAGGGCATCCCACTCGCGGCCACGGGCCAGGTTCATCAGTTTGTCCCGGGTCAGCGGTTGGCGGGCGTTCATCACCAGCGCCTTGAGCACCGCAAACTCACCGGTGGTAAGCATGTGCACTTCATCGCCACGCTTGAGCTCGCGAGTGGCCAGGGACAGTTCGTAGTCACCGAAGGTCACGCTTTCGTCTTCGCTGCCCGGCGCACCCGGCACCGGAGCCGACTGGCGACGCAGCACGGCCTTGACCCGAGCCATCAGCTCGTCAGGGTTGAACGGCTTGGCCAGGTAATCGTCGGCGCCCAGTTCCAGGCCCTTGATGCGGCTCAGCTCGTCGCCCTTGGCGGTGAGCATGATGATCGGGATCTGGTTGTTGGCGCTGCGCAGGCGGCGGCATGCGGTCAAGCCGTCTTCGCCGGGCAGCATCAGGTCGAGAACCACCAGATTGAACACTTCGCGACCCAACAGACGGTCCATTTGCTCGGTGTTCGGTACAGCACGGGCACGGTAGCCCTTGCTGACGAAGAAACGCTCCAGCAGGCTGCTCAGACCCGGATCGTCGTCAACAATAAGAATTTTTTCGCCTTCAGCAGTTTGTGCAGTGCTGCTCATTGGATGCTCCTCTAATCTCGGTGCGCATTATGGCGTAGCTGCCGTTATACGCACCGTGTGCATTGTTAGCAGATTTTTCCTCTATCGCCAGCAAACCCGCTGTCGGCCTGAGGCTGGCGATCACCCCGCAACGGCTAACGCTGGGTATAATGCGCCGCCTTTTGTGTTGGGCAATATCTGATCAGTACGACTTCGGCCGGTTTATTTATTTGTCTGGGCCGGCAGTATTTTTTCGATTTCACGGGTCAACAGGCAGCCTTTTGATCCAGGTGGCGGCGCGGGCCAGGCCGCTCAACCAGACTCGCCGGGCCTTATTTTCGTGCCCGCGGGCCTGCTTTCACACATTTGTCAGGTGGTTTTATGGACAGCATCAACAGCCGCATTGCCGAGGAACTCGGCGTACGCCCACAACAGGTCGAAGCGGCCGTCGCTCTATTGGATGAAGGCTCCACCGTGCCCTTCATCGCCCGCTACCGGAAAGAAGTCACCGGCAGCCTCGATGACACCCAACTGCGTCATCTGGAAGAGCGCCTGCGCTACCTGCGAGAGCTCGACGAACGGCGGATCAGCATCCTCGCCAGCATCGAGGAACAAGGCAAACTGACCCCGGAATTGGCCCGCGACATCAAACTGGCCGACACCAAGACCCGCCTCGAAGACCTTTACCTGCCCTATAAGCAGAAGCGCCGCACCAAGGGCCAGATCGCCCTGGAAGCCGGCCTCGGCGAACTGGCGGACGGCCTGTTCAACGACCCGAACCTGGCCCCGGAAGCCGAAGCCGCCCGCTTCGTCAACGCCGAGAAAGGCGTAGCCGACGTCAAGGCCGCCCTGGAAGGCGCCAAGTACATCCTCATGGAGCGCTTCGCCGAGGACGCCGGCCTGCTGGACAAGCTGCGCAACTTCCTCAAGCAGGAGGCCACCCTCAGCGCCCGCGTGGTCGCCGGCAAGGAAGAGGAAGGCGCCAAGTTCCGCGACTACTTCGAACACGACGAACCGCTGAAAAGCATGCCGTCGCACCGCGCCCTGGCGATTTTCCGTGGCCGCAACGAAGGCATTCTCAGCTCCGCCCTGAAAGTCGGTGACGAGCTGCCGGGCACCATGCACCCATGCGAAGGCATGATCGGCCAGCAATTCGGTATCCAGAACCAGAACCGCCCCGCCGACAAATGGCTCGGTGAAGTGGTGCGCTGGACCTGGAAGGTCAAGCTCTACACCCACCTGGAAACCGACCTGCTGGGCGAGCTGCGCGACGGCGCGGAAACCGAGGCGATCAACGTTTTTGCCCACAACCTGCACGACCTGCTGCTGGCCGCCCCGGCCGGCCCGCGCGCCACCCTGGGCCTGGATCCGGGCCTGCGCACCGGCTGCAAGGTGGCGGTGGTGGATGCCACCGGCAAGCTGCTGGATCACGCCACGGTCTACCCGCACGTACCCCACAACAAGTGGGACCAGACCCTGGCCACCCTGGCCGCCTTGTGCGCCAAGCACGCGGTGGACCTGATCGCCATCGGCAACGGCACCGCCAGCCGCGAGACCGACAAGCTGGCCGCCGAGCTGATCAAAAAATACCCAGCCATGAAAATGACCAAGGTCATGGTTTCCGAAGCCGGTGCATCGGTGTACTCGGCCTCGGAACTGGCGGCCAAGGAATTTCCGGACCTGGACGTGTCGATCCGTGGCGCGGTGTCCATCGCCCGCCGCCTGCAGGATCCACTGGCGGAACTGGTGAAGATCGACCCGAAATCCATCGGTGTCGGCCAGTACCAGCACGATGTGTCGCAGCTGAAACTGGCCCGCGGCCTGGACGCCGTGGTCGAGGACTGCGTGAACGCCGTCGGCGTCGACGTCAACACCGCTTCCGTGGCCCTGCTGGCGCGGATCTCCGGCCTCAACGCGACCCTGGCGCAGAACATCGTCAGTCACCGCGACGAACACGGTGCCTTCAAGACCCGCGCCGCGCTGAAAAAGGTCGCCCGCCTGGGTGAAAAGACCTTCGAACAGGCCGCCGGCTTCCTGCGCGTCATGAACGGCGACAACCCGCTGGACGCCTCGGCGGTCCACCCGGAAGCCTACCCGCTGGTGCAGCGCATCGCCGCCGACACCGGCCGTGACATTCGCTCGCTGATCGGCGACAGCGGCTTCCTCAAGCGCCTGGACCCGAAGAAATTCACCGACGAAACCTTCGGCCTGCCCACCGTCACCGACATCCTCCAGGAACTGGACAAGCCCGGCCGCGACCCGCGTCCGGAGTTCAAGACTGCCGAGTTCCAGGACGGCGTCGAAGACCTCAAGGACCTGCAACTGGGGATGATCCTCGAAGGCGTGGTGACCAACGTCACCAACTTCGGCGCCTTCGTCGACATCGGCGTGCACCAGGACGGCCTGGTGCACATCTCGGCGCTGTCGGAGAAGTTCATCAAGGACCCGCGTGAAGCGGTGAAGGCCGGCGACGTGGTCAAGGTCAAGGTCATGGAAGTCGACATCCCGCGTAAACGCGTGGGCCTGTCGATGCGCATGAGCGACACCCCGGGCGAGAAGATCGACGGTGCCCGCGGTTCTCGTCCAGGCTCGGCGCCCCGCTCCTCCCAGGGCAATGCGCCACGCAAGGAAACCACCGCTGCCGCTCCAAGCAACAACGCCATGGCCTCGCTGTTCGCCAACGCCAAGCAGTTGAAGAAACGCTGATGCAGATCCCCGCCGGTCTGACCGAAAGCGCCTTCAGCCAATTGCTCGGTTGCCGTCTGCAACGCTTGGAAACAGGCGAGGCGGACGTCGCTCTGGAGCTGACCCCGCAGTTGCGCAATCGCGGGCAGAAGCTCCACGGCGGGGCGATCTTCAGCCTGGTGGACATTGCCATGGGGCTGGCCTGTTCCAGCACCCACGGCTTTGACCAGCAGAGCGCCACCATCGAGTGCAAGATCAACTACATCCGCGCCGTGGCCGAGGGCGAGGTGCTGTGCCGGGCCAAGGTGATCCACCCCGGCCGCCGCACCCTGGTGGTGGAAGCGGATGTGATCCAGGGCGACAAACTGGTCGCAAAAGCACAAGGCACCTTCGCGGTCCTATAGCTGCCTGCCCTCAAATTGGGTTAATTTCGGCGCTGCGAAAGCGGCGTCGGGGTTTTCTTGCCCGCGCTGAAGCCAGATTCAAGGATGGAGTGTTGGCGTTTCCAGGCGAGTCGGCTTGACTCAAAAACAAGGCGAAAACGCCAGTTTTAACTTCACCCTTGTAGACCGTCCTGCCCACCCCCATATTGGGGCGACTGACGCGTGAAGGAATCCAACTTGAGCGAACTTCTCAACCGCCGCCTGGCTCTGCTCGGCGAGCGCGCTAACCTCTCCCTGCTCGAGCAGTGCCTGCACGGTATCGAACGTGAATGCCTGCGTGTCACCGGCGAAGGCCGCCTGGCACAGACCCCGCACCCGGAAGAACTGGGTTCCGCGCTGACCAACGAACAGATCACCACCGACTACTCCGAGTCGCTGCTGGAATTCATCACCCCGGCCCTCGCGGACCCGGCGGACACCTTGGCCAGCCTCGACAAGATTCATCGCTTCGCCTACAGCAAGCTCGGCAACGAGTACCTGTGGAGTCCATCGATGCCGTGCCCGTTGCCGGCCGAGGAAGACATCCCGATCGCCTATTACGGCACCTCCAACATCGGTCAGCTCAAGTACGTGTACCGCAAGGGCCTGGCCCTGCGCTACGGCAAGACCATGCAGTGCATTGCCGGCATCCACTACAACTTCTCCCTGCCGGAACAGCTGTGGCCGCTGCTCAAGGACGCGGAAGGCTTTGTCGGCAGCGACCGTGACTACCAGTCCTCGGCCTATATCGCGTTGATCCGCAATTTCCGTCGCTACAGCTGGCTCTTGATGTACCTGTTCGGTGCCTCGCCGGCCCTGGACGCGGGCTTCCTGCGCGGCCGTTCGCACCAGCTGGAACAGTTGGACGCCGAAACCCTGTACCTGCCCTACGCCACCAGCCTGCGCATGAGCGACCTGGGCTACCAGAGCCAGGCCCAGGCCGGCCTGACCCCTTGCTACAACGATCTGAACAGCTACACCGACAGCCTGCGCAAGGCCGTGGCCACGCCTTACGCGCCTTACGTGGAGGTCGGCACCCACAAGGATGGCGAGTGGGTTCAGCTCAACACCAACATCCTGCAGATCGAAAACGAGTACTACTCCAACATCCGCCCCAAACGCGTGACCTACACCGGCGAACGGCCGATCCAGGCGCTGATGGCCCGGGGCATCCAGTACGTCGAAGTCCGTTGCCTGGACATCAACCCCTTCCTGCCCCTGGGCATCGATGTCCAGGAAGCCCGTTTCCTCGACGCCTTCCTGCTGTATTGCGCCTTGAACGACAGCCCGCTGTTCGAGAACAACGAGTGCGGCAACGCCACCTCGAACTTCCTCGCCGTGGTCAAGGAAGGCCGCCGCCCGGGCCTGCAACTGCAACGCCGGGGCCAGCCGGTGGAAATGAAAGAGTGGGCCGCCGAACTGCTGGAGCAGATCGCGCCGTTGGCCGCCCTGCTCGACCAGAGCCACGGCAGCGACGTGCACAGCAAGGCGCTGGACGCCCAACTGGCCAAGGTCAAGGACTCGTCCCTGACGCCTTCGGCCCAGGTGCTGGCGGCCATGAGCGAACACAAGGAAAGCTTCAGCCAGTTCTCCCTGCGCCAGAGTCAGGTGCATGCCGAGTACTTCCGCAGCCAGCCCCTGGCCAAGGAAGAACAAGCCGCCTTCGAAGACGCGGCGCGCAAATCCCTGGAACAGCAAACCGAGCTTGAGCAAAACGAAGTGGGTGATTTCGACGTGTTCGTCGGCGCCTACCAGGCCAGCATCCTGGCCATCAGCAACTAGATCCGTGGCGAGGGAGCTTGCTCCCTCGCCACAATAGCCTGCGGGCCAGGCCCACGAATTTCCCCTCATAAGCTAATGCAAATAAGTTATTTATTTCTGCATTCTTAGATCATTTAGTCTCCTCCCACGCCGATCACCGGCCGCCTATGAGGAGCACCCCCATGAAGCTGCATTTCCCCCTTCGCCTCCTGGCGGCCGCGTCCCTGGCCGCTGCGAGTTTCTTTGCCCAGGCGGCCGACGTTACCGTCGCCTATCAGACCACCGTCGACCCGGCCAAGGTCGCCCAAGCCGACGGCAGCTATGAAAAAGCCACCCAGGCCAAGATCAACTGGCGCAAATTCGATAACGGTGCCGACGTCATCGCTGCCATCGCTTCCGGCGATGTGCAGATCGGCTACCTGGGCTCCAGCCCGCTGACCGCCGCCATCACCCGCAAGGTGCCGGTGGAAACCTTCCTCATCGCCACCCAGATCGGCGCCGCCGAAGCCCTGGTGGCCCGCGACGGTTCCGGGATCAAGAGCCCTCAGGATCTGGTCGGCAAGAAGGTCGCCGTGCCGTTCGTTTCCACCGGCCACTACAGCCTGCTGGCGGCGCTGAAACACTGGAACATCGACTCCTCGAAAGTGCAGATCCTCAACCTCGCGCCACCGGCGATCATTGCCGCCTGGAAACGCGGCGATATCGATGCCACCTACGTGTGGGACCCAGCCCTGGGTGTGGCCAAGGAAAACGGCAAGGTGCTGATCACCTCCGGTGAGCTGGCCAAGTTCGGCGCGCCGACCTTCGATGCCTGGATCGTGCGCAAGGACTTCGCCGAGAAGCACCCGGAAATTGTCACGGCTTTCGCCAAGGTGACCCTGGATGCCTATGCCCAATACCGCAAAGACCCGCAAGCCTGGCTGGCCAACCAGGGCAACGTCGACAAACTGGTGAAGCTCTCCGGGGCCAAGGCCAGCGATATCCCGCTGCTGCTGCAAGGCAACGTCTACCCACTGGCCGCCGATCAGGTGGTCAGCCTCGGCGCCCCGACCACCAAGGCCATCACCGACACCGCGGTGTTCCTCAAGGAGCAAGGCAAGGTCGAGGCGGTACTGCCGGACTACGCCCCTTACGTCAGCGCCAAGTTCATCACTGAATAACCCGCGACCGGACAGGAGATAGCCGTCATGGCCTTGCTACAACTGGAGCGCATCAGCGCACAGTACCCCGGCGCCGCCGAACCGGTGCTGGCGGATATTTCCCTGACCCTGGGGCCACAGCAACTGCTGGTCGCCCTGGGCCCCTCCGGCAGCGGCAAGACTTCGCTGCTGAACCTGATTGCCGGGTTCGTCGACCCCAGCGCCGGGCGCATCAGCCTCGACGGCGTGCCGGTCAAGGGCCCCAGCGCCGAGCGTGGCGTAGTGTTCCAGGACGACGCCCTGCTGCCCTGGCAGGACGTGCTGGCCAATGTCGCCTTCGGCCTGGAGCTGGCCGGAGTAGCTCGAGACCGGCGTGAAGCCCGGGCTCGGGAGATGCTCGCCCTGGTGGACCTTGCCGGTTTCGAAAAGCGCCGTGTCTGGCAGCTCTCCGGTGGGCAGAAACAGCGCGTGGGCCTGGCCCGCGCCCTGGCCGCCGACCCGCGAGTGCTGCTGATGGACGAACCCTTCGGTGCCCTGGATGCCTTCACCCGCGAGCAGATGCAGGAACTGTTGCTGCAAGTCTGGCGCCGCACCGCCAAGCCGGTATTCCTGATTACCCACGACATCGAAGAAGCGGTGTTCCTGGCCACCGACCTGATCCTCCTGGCCCCCAACCCGGGGCAGATCGTCGAACGCCTGAACCTGGACTTCGGCCAGCGCTACGCCGCCGGCGAATCGGCGCGGGCGATCAAGTCCGACCCGTTGTTCATCGAAACCCGCGAACACGTGCTGTCCCGGGTGTTCTCCCAACGCAGCGCCACCCAGCAGCAGGAGCGCCCATGAGCAGCTACGAGATTCCCGCCACCGCCACCCGCGATGCCAACCCGAAAGCGCCATTGCCGGTGCGCCGCAGCCTGAGCACCCGCTGGATCAGCGTGCTGACCCTGATCATCCTGCTGGCCCTGTGGTGGGCGGTGACCGCCACCGGCCTGATCGAACCGCTGTTCCTGCCGCCACCGGCCGCCGTTCTGCAAAAAGGTTGGTTGCTGGCCACCAGCGGCTACATGGATTCCACCCTCTGGCAGCACCTGGCGGCAAGCCTGCAACGCATCGGCCTGGCCCTGGGCTTTGCCGTGCTGACGGCCATTCCGGTGGGCATCGCCATTGGCGCCAACCGCATCGCCCGTGGCGTGCTGGACCCACTGATCGAGTTCTACCGGCCGATACCGCCACTGGCCTATCTGCCGCTGATCGTTATCTGGTGCGGCATTGGCGAGCTGTCCAAGGTGCTGCTGATCTACCTCGCCATCTTCGCCCCGATCGCCATCGCCACCGCCACCGGCGTGCGCACCGTCGACCCGGCCAAGCTGCGCGCCGCCCAGTCCCTGGGCGCGACCCGGGCGCAGCTGATTCGCCACGTGATCCTGCCCAGTGCCTTGCCGGACATCCTCACCGGCGTGCGCATCGGCCTGGGCGTGGGCTGGTCGACCCTGGTGGCGGCGGAGCTGATTGCCGCCACCAGTGGCCTGGGTTTCATGGTGCAGTCCGCCGCGCAATTCCTGGTCACCGATGTGGTGGTGCTGGGGATACTGGTGATTGCCCTGATCGCCTTCGCCATGGAGATGGGCCTGCGCGCCCTGCAACGCAAGCTGGTGCCCTGGCACGGCCAATCCCACTGACAACAACCCCCCCTCTCCTGTGTAGGAGCCGGCTTGCCAGCGAAGAGGCCCGCAAGCCTCATACCCGCCTCTCGGCTGCCTTCGCCGACAAGCGGAACACCTCCCGGCCGGCTCCTACACACAGCGAATACGAGAACGACCATGAGCCTGACCCTCACCCCTTTAAGCTCCGCCCTCGGCGCCCAGATCAGTGGCGTCGATATCAGCCAGCCGCTCAGCGTCGAGCAGCGCGATGCCATCGAGCAGGCACTGCTCAAGCACCAGGTGCTGTTCTTCCGCGACCAGCCGATCAACCCACAGCAACAGGCGCGCTTTGCCACCCACTTCGGTGACCTGCACATTCACCCGATCTACCCCAATGTGCCGGACCAACCGCAAGTGCTGATCCTCGACACCGCCGAAACCGACGTGCGCGACAACGCCATCTGGCACACCGACGTAACCTTCCTGCCGACCCCCGCCATGGGCGCGGTGCTCAGCGCCAAGCTGCTGCCGGAATTTGGCGGCGACACGCTGTGGGCCAGCGGCATCGCCGCCTACGAAGCCTTGTCCGAGCCGATGAAAAACCTGCTGCAGGGCCTGACCGCCACCCACGAGTTCATCAAGTCCTTCCCTCTGGAGCGCTTCGGCAACACCCCCGAAGACCTGGCGCGCTGGGAGGAAACCCGACGCAAGAACCCACCGCTGTCGCACCCGGTGATCCGCACCCATCCGGTGAGCGGACGCAAGTCGCTGTTCGTCAACGACGGCTTCACCACCAAGATCAACGAACTGTCCGAGAGCGAAAGCGCAGCCATCCTCAAGCTGCTGTTCACCCACGCCACCCGCCCGGAATTCACCATCCGCTGGCGCTGGCAGGAAAATGACGTGGCGTTCTGGGACAACCGCGTGACCCAGCACTATGCGGTGGACGACTACCGTCCACAGCGCCGAGTCATGCACCGCGCGACCATTCTTGGGGATGTACCGTTCTTTCGCTGAAACGCGGGGGATGCAGCAAGCCCCGGCCCCGCTGAATGAGCGAGGTCGGGGAAAGCTGGCTATTTCACGCTGGCGGGAGCTTTCTTCTTGCGATTGCCGATATGAATCGCCTGGCCATTCACCGACAGGGCGGCTTCATGCAGGGCTTCGGACAGGGTCGGGTGGGAGAACACCATCATCCCCAGGTCTTCGGCGCTGGTGCCGAACTCCATGCCGATCGCGCCTTCCTGGACCAGTTCCGCAGCGCCCGGTCCTATCACATGCACCCCAAGTACCCGGTCGGTGCCCGCATCGGCAATGACCTTGACCAAGCCGGCGGTGTCGTTGGCCGCCATGGCGCGGCTGCTGGCGGAGAACGGGAAGGTGCCGATGTTCAGCTCGATGCCCTGGGCCTTGAGGGCCTGTTCGGTCTGGCCGACCCAGGCGATTTCCGGGTGGGTGTAGATCACTGACGGGATCAGTTCGTAATTGAGCGGATGGTGATGCCCGGCAAGGCTCTCGGCCACCATCACCCCTTCTTCCGAAGCCTTGTGCGCCAGCATCGGGCCGCGTACCACGTCGCCAATGGCGAACACCCCGGGCACACTGGTCAGGCACTGACCGTCGACGTGGATGAAGCCGCGCTCATCCAGCTGTACGCCACTGTCAGGCGCCAACAGGTCGGTGGTCAGGGGCCGACGACCCACGGCGACGATCAGGCGGTCGAAGGTCTGCTGCTTGTCTTCGCCGGCCTCGCTGAGGCTGACCTTGACGCTGTCGCCCTGCACTTCGGACGCCGTCACCCGGGCACCCAGACGGATATCCAGGCCTTGCTTGCCAAGGATCTTCTGCGCTTCCTTGGCGATCTGTACGTCCACTGCCGGCAGGAAGCTGTCGAGGGCTTCGAGTACCGTCACTTCGGCGCCCAGGCGGGCCCAGACCGAGCCCAGCTCCAGACCGATGACACCGGCGCCGATCACCCCCAGGCGCTTGGGCACGCTGGTGAATTCCAGGGCTCCGGTGGAGTCGACGATCACCTTGTCCGTCAGCGGCGCGGCGGCGATATCGATAGGCCGTGAGCCGGGGGCGAGAATGATGCTGGTGGCGCTGATGCGCTGGGTGCTGCCATCGGCCGCGGTGACCTCCACTTCCTTGTTGGCCAGCAACTTGCCGTGACCTTCCAGCAGGGCCACGCCATTGGCCTTGAACAGCGAGGCGATGCCGCCGTTGAAATTGCGTACCACGCCGTCCTTGCGCGCCAGCATGGCCGGCACGTCCATCTGCGGATTGCTGATGCCGATGCCGTGCACCTCGAAACCGTTGCGCGCCTCGTAATAGTGATGGGAGCTGTCCAGCAGCGCCTTGGAGGGAATGCAGCCCACATTGAGGCAGGTGCCGCCCAGAGCGGTCTTGCCGTCCTTGCCCTTGTAGCGCTCGATACAGACCGTCTTCAGTCCCAGTTGCGCAGCTCGGATCGCCGCGACGTAGCCGCCGGGACCCGCGCCGATAACGATCACATCGTATTTTTCACTCATTGATTGCCGTCCTTTGCACAGACAAAATCGACCACGGCTCCCATGGTCGCGTTGTCCTTGAGAATTTTCAGGTGGCCAAGCCCGCGGGTTTGCAGGACTTGCCGGTGACGCAAGCCTTCAGCGAAGGATTGCAGGTCATCTGCCGGGACTTCCTGATCCTGCTGGTCATGCACCAGCAGCACCGGGATATCCACCTGGTGGCCATAACGACTGACCGCCAGGCTGCTCATGTCCTTCTGATAGCGTTGCTCAACCAGAAGTTGCATGCGTTGTCTGACGTCATCGTTGATCCACAGAAAGGCCGCAAAACGCCGTACGACGTTTTCGATGTCGGCCGGCGCGGCAACCAGTACTGCACGCTGGAAGTCCTTGCCGACCGGGGTGCTCAAGGCATACCCGGCGGCAGCGCCGCCCAGGGAATGCCCGATCACCGTATCAAACGGCCCCAGTTGTTTCTGCACCTGATCCAGCATGCTGACGAAGGTCGGCAGCGAGGCTTGCCGGCCACCGCTACCGCCATGGCCGATGCAGTCGAAGGACAGCACTTCACAGCCCTCCTCCAACAACAGCGGAATAAGGTACTGCCACTGGGTACTGGCGCCACTCCAGCCATGCACCAGCACCACCCGCCGGCGGACCTGTTGCGGGGTCCAGCGGAAGCAACGCAGCCGCCCTTCCTCGGTGTCCAGGTCCTGCACCGTGGCGCTGGGCAGCGTCAGCGGAAAATGCTGGCGCAGCCGTTGCGGTGTGGTGAACATCTTCAGCGCCCGCACCGCAGCACGCCGAGGAAGCAGCCGCGACTCAATCCAGAAACTGCAACGCAGCAGCCCCAGAACCCCGTTATAAATGCCCTTGAAGAGCATTTTCCTGAAGCTGCGGCGCCGGCCCTTGGCAGGTGCCGACGGTTGCTCTTGGGTCGCCATCTTCCTTCCTCATCGACTACAGGGTTCAAGCGTTGGCTTACAGCTTCACCATGTTGAAGTCCAACTTGCTCACGCCACATTCCGGGCAGGTCCAGTCTTCGGCAATGTCGTCCCAGGCGGTGCCCGGAGGCACCCCCGAATCGGGATCGCCAAGCCGTTGATCGTAGATCCAGCCGCAAATCAGGCACATCCACAGGCCGGACTCGGCCACAGCGTTTTCAGCATAGGTCGTCATGGGTGGTTAACCATCATCAAAGGGTTGTGCGTTGTTCTCATGCGCTGGCCTGAGCCACTTCGGCCACCTTGATGTTCTGTGCCAGGAACTGCGCCACCTGCTCCACCACTGCAGCATCGGAGAGGATGCGCACGTGGCCGAGCCCGGACACCGGCTCCAGCTTCGCCCAAGGCATCAGCGTGGTGATCTGCTGCGCCTCGCAGAACGGCACGATCGGGTCGTTGAGATCATGCAGCACCAGCGTCGGCAGTTGCAGGGCATTGCCCAGCGCCGGGATGTCCCAATGCTGGACCGGCACACCATTGCGCTTCCACAGTTCGCGGTGCATGGCATCGACGATTTGCGGCTTGAGTTTGAGGTAGCCATTGGCCCAGCGCTGGATCACCACCGGCAGGTTGGCCGGCGAACCCAGCAGGCACAGGGCCTTGATCCGATGGGTCTCGGCCAGTTCGGCCAGGGCACCGGTGGCGGCGATACCGCCCAGGGAGTGAGCGACGATCCCCACCACATCGCCCAGGGCGACAATGGCCGCTTTCACCGCATCCTTGAACTCGGTCATGGTGCTCAGCGAGCCCGGCGAGATGCCGTGGGCCGGGGCATCGAAGGTCGCGACCTTGAAGCCCTGGCGCTGCAGTGCACGAGTAAAGGAGTACAGGCTGCGACTGTCCGCCCCCCAGCCATGGACCAGGAGAATGGTCTGGTCGCCCGTGCCCCACTGGTAGCCATGGGGAACGCCCGCAATGCCCTTGATATGGAAACGCTGGGCGCCCAGGGGGCTCATTTCCTTGTCCGGCTGTTTGATGTATTCCCGGGTATAGCCGAACAGGTCCGTGGCCTTGGCGCCGGCGGTGTCCACCGAGAGTGTCCCCAGCACGCCCATGTAGCTGCGCAGCATTTGCTGCTTCAGGGTCAGCGGGCTGTTGGCCGCCTTGGCGCCTGGCGTGCTCAGGTCCCCGGTCGCCTGGGCCGGCTGGTCAAAGGACTCATAGAAGCCATTGACCGGGTCGTACAGGTGGCAATTGCGCGCCACGTGCCATACATCCTGCACGGTCATGGGCTTCTCGCGGACCATGCCCGGGAAGGCGGTCTTCAGCGCTGCCTGGGCTTCGGGCAGGTTGTAGTGGGGAATGATCGGCGCCACGTGGTGCGCGGTGTGCACCGAAATGTAGTGAGTCAGGAACAGCAACCACTTGGGGTACATGTAGTCAGTGGTCAGCAGCAGTCGGCTGCTGTTGAAGCTCCAGTGCTCCTTGGTCAGGAACGGAGTCTCATCGCTGATGTGATGCATCATGGTGGTCAGGCTGAACCAGGCATGGGTCGCCAGCCACGGGGCGACGAAGTACAGGAACAGCCCGGTGAAGCCGGTGAAGTACACCAGGGTCGGCAGGTAGATCAGCGCAGCCACCACCATGAACAGGATCGAACGACGCACTTCGTTGCGCGCTTCGAGCTTGTGGAACATCGACGGGCGAAAGCCCGAGTGACGCTGGTAGTTGACCGTGCCCAGCCAGAACAGCCAGGTGCGGGTGCTGCTGTAGACCAGCTTGTCCCACCAGGGCATGGCGTCGTATTGCACGCGCAGTACCGGGCGCCAGTCGACGTCCATTTCCAGGTTGTTGGTGTTGGCGTGGTGCATGTTGTGCATGTGGCGCCAGCCGTGGAACGGGTACAGCAACGGCAGCAAGGCGATATGCCCGAGGATGTGGTTGAAGCTGCGATTGCGCGAGAACGAGTTGTGCCCGCAATCGTGAGCCACACAGAACAAGCCCCAGCCGCCCAGGCCCGCCACCAGCCACAGCGGCAGGTAGAACATCCAGTGCACGTGGGCGACCGCCACTATCGCACCGATGTAGAGCATGTAGCTGACGACGAAGCTGAGCATCCCGCGCCATACCCGAGGCTGATACAGGTGCTTGGGGATTGCGTCAGTCAGACGCAGGCCTTCGATCTCCTGTGAGCGTCGGAGCAGGTCATTGAATTTATCGTTTTTTTGCGAAGGCATCTGTGCAATGGCCATGGCCAAGCTCCTGCGAAGTCAAACTTCGGATGTGGTCAGTTCGTTGGCCAGGTATTTGGACAAGTCATCGATGCTGGAGTATTCGAACAGCAGGGCCGGGGACAGGCGCTGCTCCATGAACTTCTCCAGGTCGCCCGCCACCTTCACCGCCACCAGCGAGTCGAGGCCGTAGGACTCGAAGCTGCGGGCGGTATCGACCTGGGACGGATCGATCTTCAGCAGCGCACCCATTTTCTGCACCAGCCAATGCTTGATGCTCTCTTCGTTGAGTTCGACCGCCGCCTGTTTTTTCTCCGAGAAGCTCAGAGTGCTCAGCAAATTGGAAATGAAGTTGGCCATAGGATCTTCCTTGATGAGTAGGATGGTTTACAGATCAGACGATCCCGTTGCTCAGGATGCGGCCTGACGCTTACGGACTTTGTCGATCATTGCCTGGGACGGTGAACGCAGGTCTGAGACCAGTCTCAGCTTGCCCATTAACGCCAGTGTCCAGCCCGACAAGTCGGGCTCCCACCAATGCACGCCATGCCGGTACCAGGCAGGGAATGCGTGGTGATTGTTTTGCAGCCCCTCGCCAAAGGTGAGGAACGCGACAATCCAGTTGTTGGTGCTCTGGTCGTGGGTCACGAACGGCCGGGCGCCATAGCGGTGGCAAATGGAGCCCACGCACCAGGCCGCCTGGTTGGCAACGAAGATCCGCGCCAGGCCGCCAAAAATCAGGCCGCTCCAGGCACCGGACCAGCTCTGGGTGACCAGGCCGCCAATGATCCCCGGCAGCACCACGCCCAGAGCGACCCAGAACAGGTAGGTCTGGTTGTAGAAGAACAAACGACGGTCACGCAGGATGTCGGGGGCGAAGAAGTTCCAGCTCGACATGTCCGGCGCCAGCATCCACGGCATGTGCGCATGCCACAGGCCCTTGGCGCGCTCCAGGCGGCTCTGGCCCATCAGGTTCGGCGAATGCGGATCACCGTGCTGGTCGCTGTAGGTGTGATGCCGGCGATGGGTGGTGACCCAGAACAGGATCGGACCCTGGGCCGCCATGGAGCCGGCGATCAGCATCAGGCTGCTCATCAGGCGCGAGGTCTTGAAGGCGCGATGGGCCAGGTAGCGGTGATAGCCCATGGAGACGCCGAACATCTGGATCGCGTAGAACACCCCGAAGAGGATGAAGTCCAGGGCGTGCACCTGACCGGTGACCCACAGGCGGATCGCCTCGAAGGCACCGAACAAGGGAACCAGCATCACCGCCAGCGCAATGCGCGCCTTGGTTCTGGCGGCTGCCGGACTCAGCTGCGCGACCCCGTTGATCTCTGGAGTTGCTGTGGTTGTGAGGATCTCGTCCATGAATAGCTTCCTGTGAGGTAAGTACCGGCAATCAGCTTTCTGTAGGTTCTGCAGCGGCGGGCGCACCAGGACGCTTCACGTCCCAAGCCAGACCGCACAAGGCCAGCAACTCGATGAACCAGCCACCGATGTCCAGCTGCCAGGGCTTGAGCCCGGCGTGAGCCAGCGCCGGAAAGGCGTGGTGGTTGTTGTGCCAACCGCCGCCGACCGTTGGAATCGCCAGCCAGAACACATTGCGGCTGGTGTCCCGAGTCGGATGGTCACGGCCGCCGACCCGATGGGCGAAGGAGTTGATGCACCAGGTGGCGTGGTCCACCAGGAAGATCCGCACAAAACCGCCCCACAACAGGCCACTCAGTGCGCCTTCCCAACTGCGGGTAATCAGCCCGCACACCAAGGTAGGAAGCAGCAGGCCGAGAATGATCCACAGGTAGTAGCGCTGGTTGATCTGCATGATCAGTCGGTCGCGAATCAGGTCGGGAACGAACTGGCTCCAGTTCTGCTTTCTCAGGCTGAACAGCCAGCCCAGATGGGCGTGCCACCAGCCTTGGATATTGCCGACAAAGCCTTCCTTGAGCGGACGCGGCGAGTGCGGGTCGCCTTCCTTGTCGGTGAAGGCGTGATGCTGGCGATGGGTGGCCGCCCAGAACAGGATCGGGCCCTGGGCCGCCATCGAACCGGCGATACCGAACAACGCAGTGACCACCGGGCCGGCCTTGAACGCATGGTGGGAAAAGAAGCGGTGCATCCCCACTTCCACCCCCAGAGCGGTCAGCAGGTACATGCTGGCCAGCGCAGCAAATTCCAGCCAGCCAATGCCCTGCTGCCAGGCCAGGACCAGAGCGACCACGGTGCCCACCGCCGGCACACCCACGGTCAGCCAGGCCAGTTGACGCTCGCGATGACCGGTACGGTCGATATGAGGATTCATGGCCGTCATGACAGAGCATCCGTAGGGGTTTTAAGGGGTTGTGCCGAGGCCGCTGCAGCCGAACGTCCGGCTCCGTAACGCGCCAGGCTGTCGTTGAGCAGGGCCTGCCGGGTGGCCTGACGCTGGACCTTGCCGCTGGTGGTCAGCGGGATGCCGCCCATGGGCGCCAGATGGATACGCGCCGGGGACACGCCAAACTGGCTGACCAGGGTGCTGGTGATCAGCTGGCGCAGTTGTTCCTGCTGGGCTTCGTCGAGCTTTTCGCTGCGCTTGATCTCGACCACGATCGCCAACTGCTCCTGCTGGCCGTTATCCACGCCCACCGCCACACAACCATTGCTGCGGATGCGCGGGTCTGCGCTCTCGACCGCCAGCTCCAGGTCCTGGGGATACAGGTTGCGACCGGCGATGATGATCAGATCCTTGAGGCGGCCGGTGACGAACAGTTCATCCCGATACAAGGCCCCCAGGTCGCCGGTGCGCATGAAGTGTCCGTCGACGCCCGGCAACTTGGCGCGGAACACTTGCTCGCTCAACACTTCCTTGCCCCAGTAACCGGCCCCCACGTTGTCGCCCTGGACCCAGATCTCACCGATCTGGCCGTCGGCGACCGGCTGCAGGCTGACGGGATCGACAATCGCCAGGCGCAAGCCCGGGGCCACCCGTCCGCTGCTGACCAATGGCAGCGCGAACCCATCCTCGGCGTCGACAATGGCCAAGGTCCCGGTGGCGAGCTGGTCCCGATCCACCTGGGTATTGAATGCCGGTTCGTCATGGGGTTTGCCCGAAACCAGCACCGTCGCCTCGGCCAGCCCATAGCAGGGGCCCAGGGCCGCAGGGTTGAAGCCGGCGGCGGCAAAGCGCTCGGAGAAACGCGCCAGGGTGCTTTGCCGGACCGGTTCGGCCCCACAGTAGATGGCCTTGAGTTTGCTCAGATCGAGGGCTGCCAGCTCGTCATCGGTGATGTTTTCAACACACAGATCAAAGGCGAAGTTCGGCGCGATGGTGACGTCGGCGCCATACCTGGACACCGCATCCAGCCAGCGCAATGGCCGCTGGACAAAATGCCCGGGGCTGATGAGCACGGTGGGAAAGGCGTCGTAGATCGGCTGCAATATGCCGCCCATCAGGCCCATGTCGTGGTAGGGCGGCAGCCAGCTGCAGCCCACGCGATCCTTGGCCTCGCCCATCCATTGGCTGGCGCTGCGGCAATTGCTGTAGAGGTTGGCGTGGGTCAGCATCACGCCCTTGGGCGCGGAGGTGGAACCCGAGGTGTATTGCAGCAGGGCCAATTGACCGGGGGTCACAGCCTGCCCCTGCCAAGATGAATTCTCTGTGGCCAGCTCTTGCGGATCGACCCATTGCGGCGCGGGCACATCACCCTGCAGCAAGGCGTTGACCCGCTCCTGGGAGCGCATGAAACGCGAGCTGGTCAGCACGATCTGCGGATGGGCGTCGGCACAGATCAACGCCAGACGCTCCAGGCCTCGGGTCCCCACTGGCGGGAAAGCGGGAATCGCCACCGCACCGGCCAGGAACAGACCGAACAGCGAAACGATGTAGTCGATACCGGTCTCGAACAGCATCAGCACCCGTTTTCCCCGGGGCTCGAAAATCTGCAGCGCCGCGGCCAATCGTTGACTACGCTGCCACAGTTCGGCGTAGCTGATGGGCGCCTCCTCTTGCTCGCCATCGAGCAAGTGAATAAAGGCTGTCGCATCAGGTTGAAGCCAGGCGCGATAAGCCAGTACTTCGGTAACCGAACTTAAACATTCGATTCCCAGGGTGCCGGCCAGCGCCAGATCATCCACTGCTAGATGCGCCGAGAAGGTTTGATTGACATCATTTAGATAATCACGAGGCACGGCGTAGTTCATTCAAAATCCTTTTTAAATGGAGAGCCATATATTGACCTAATGGTCGTTTATTATTTTCAGCACTAAGGAACCGAACAAACGCCCCTAAGAAGGGGAGCTCTTACTAGGCAGTAGACAAGATGTCATTTTATTGACAGAGCGAAGCATTCACTTGATGAATGCATTTTTTCTTATATGTCCCACTGGGAATAGCGTGGGCAGAGAAAGTTAGATTTGGACGCGTTGAGAAGTCTGCCATCAGCTTGTATATTTTGCTAATGCACAAATGGACACTTACAGGGAGAAAATGGACATGGATGTGCTCACGTTGATCGCGCTGGAAGGAGCCATGGGGTCAAGTGTGGCGATCACCCTGGATGTGCTGCGTACTGCCAACCAGGTCGCCGAAGTCATGGGACGCCCCACCATTACCTGGAAGATCATCGGCAGCAGTGAGTCCGTACGAATGCGCAATGGCATGCGCCTGGATGCACTGCCGCTGGACAAGGCCCAGACCATTGAAGGCAGCATGCTGGTCATCCCTGGGCTGGGGCTGGAAAACACCCAGGAGCTGGATTTCTTTGGCTGTCGCCGGGAAAAGAGGCAGCCGGGCCTCAGTCAGTCCACCGAGCTCATTGACCGGCTCGGGCACAACGACATCCGCAAGCTGAGCAAGCTGGTGCAAGAACATCACCTGCGCGGGCAAGAGACTGCGGCGTCCTGCTCGGCGGTTTTCGTTCTGGGGGAGGCAGGGATTCTCGAGGGCCGGACCGTCACCACTCACTGGCAACTGTACGACACCTTCAAGCAGCGATATCCCGAGGCGATACTCGACACAAAGCGCATGCTTATTCATGACGGAAATATGATTACTGCAGGCGCAGGCATGTCGCAAATGGACCTGATGCTCTATGTACTGCGCAATAAGATGGGCAATCAAATTGCCGAACTGACCATGCGCTATCTACTGATAGATGGGCGACCTGCGCAATATCACTACATGGCCCTATCCAACTTACAAACAGAAAATCGCGAAGTACTGATGCTGGAGAAGTTCATCGAGGACTGCCTGCCCAACGTTCCGCCATTGAGCACCATTGCCGAGCATTTACGGATCACCGAGAAGACCTTATCGCGCAGAATCCGCAGCGCCACGGGTAAGCCGCCCATGGCCTTCATTCAGAAAGTTCGCCTGCAACATGTTCAAAGTTTATTGGAAACTACCAATATGAGCATTGAAGAAGTTGCCTTTAAAGTGGGCTATTCCGACGCGACGGCACTACGTCGATTGATGTGGAAGAGCATGGGCTGCACTCCGAGCCAGTTGCGCAAGGCCAGGTCCGGCCCACCGATCATCTAATCAGCAAGCACTGGAGCCATCACTTCTCATCCTCGGCCGTGCCTGGTGCGGCCGGGGGAACCTTGCACAGCGGCACCAGCAACAGCGCCACCACGAACATCATGGCCATCAGGCGAAATACATCGCCAAACGCCAGGGTCAGGGCTTCACGCCCCACCAATCTGCCAAGAATGCCCTGGGCCATCAGGAATGCGTGGCTGGAGTCGGGAGTATCGGCAGCGATCTTCAGGGCCAGTTGCCCCATCAGTTCCTGGGCCGCAACAGCCTTGGCACCCAAAGATTCCGACAGACGCAGCACCTGGGTTCGGGCGTCGTCCTGCAGCCAGGTATTGACCGTTGCGATGCCAATGGCGCCTCCCAGGTTGCGCATCAAGTTGAACAGACCGGAGGCCTGACGCAATTCGACGCCCTGGAAAGAACTCAAGGCCATGTTCACGCTGGGAACGATGCAGAGCATCAGGAACAGGCCCCGGGCAACTTGAGGAACCAGCAGCTCATCGAATCCCCAGTTGGACGTGACCCGGGAAGTCAGCCACAGGCTCAGTGCCAGCCCCAGAAAGCCCACCGAGATGATCAAGCGTCGATCAACCTTCTCCGAAGCCCGGGCGGCAATGATGGTACTCACCAGTTGCCCGATCCCCACGACGAAAACCGTGGTGCCGATTTCCAGGCTGTCGAAGCCCCGCACACGCCCGAGAAACACCGGGACCAGATAAGTCGAGGAGTACAGGCCGAAGCCAATCACCAGGTTCAACAGGCAAGCAATGGAAAAGGTCCGGTCGCGAAAGGGCACCAACGACACAATCGGATTATTCGAATACAGCGAGCGCTCAATAAACAAACCAAAGGAGACAATGGAAACCCAGGCCGCAATGACAATCGCGCTATCGCTGAACCAGTCCTTGCGCGGCCCCTCCTCCAACACGTACTCGAAGCAGCCCAATGCCAGGGCCATGGCCACAAAGTGCAGCCAGTCGATACGCCGCAACATCGACAGATCGGGACGATCCACATCGATCAGCAGCGCAGCGCCAATACAGATCAGCAGCCCTGGCAGCACGTTGATAAAGAAGATCCAGCGCCAGTCCAGGTAGAAGGTCACCAACCCGCCCACCGTGGGGCCCAGCGTCGGCGCCAGCACCGCGGTCATGCCGAGAATGGCCGGGACCATCGCCCGTTGCTTGCCCTCGAACAGCACGAAACCCACGGCAAACACCGTAGGCACCATGGCCCCGCCGGCGAAGCCCTGCAGGGCCCGCAATACAATCATCGACTCGATGTTCCAGGCCATCCCGCAGCCAATGCTGAACAGGGTAAAGAATGCCGCACTGGCAGAGAACAGCCAGCGGGTGGAAATCGCCTGGGCGAGGAAGGCCGAGAAGGGAATCATGATCAGTTCGGCGATCAGATAGGCGGTCTGCACCCAGCTCACTTCATCAGGACCGGCACTGAGTCCGGCCTGCACATCGTTCAGGGATGCCGCCACGATCTGGATATCGATCAACGCCATGAACATGCCAAAAGCCATGATGGTGAAGACCAGAAACTTGCGTCGGGTGGACTGTTGACCAGGCTGTGCGCCTGCGTCAGGGAGGTCGGATACGCTTGTCGTCACGGTAGGTACTTCCCTGTAGTATTGCGACCGCCATATGAATATTATGATCGTAATTCAAAACAGCATGGAGCTTCAACATGGAGCAGAGCACCCAGACTCAGAACGCCATCCTGCAAGCCGCGCAAGAGACGGAAAAGCCGCGCAAGCGCTCCAAACGCCCTCTGATCGCTGGCGCCATCGCCATGACATTGGTGGCGGTCGGGGTGGGCTGGGTGCTGATGGCGCCTTCAACTGAAGCCACGGACGACGCCTACATCGCTGCCGATGCCACCTCCGTCGCGCCACGGGTTCATGGCCTGGTGACCGAAGTCCTGGTCAAGGACCACCAGACTGTGACTGCCGGACAGCCCCTGGTGCGCATCAACAGCGAAGAGTTCGATAGCCGAGTCGCCCTGGCCGAAGGCGATCTCGCCGACAATCAAGCCCAGGTCGCCCTGGCCCAAGCAGCCCTGACGATCCAGGATGCCGAGCAGCGCCTGGCCAACGCTCGGGTACTGGCGGCCCGCACCTCAATCCGCACCAACCAGGCCGAGTCCAAGCGCGCAGGGGCTGAACGCAACCGTTTCGATACCCTGGTCACGACCGGCGCCGTGGCGCGCAACGAAGTAGAGAAGTACAGCACCCAGGCGATCTCGGCAGAGCAAGGTCTTGCCTATGCCCAGGCCATGCTGCAAGTGGCGGAAAACGACCTTGCCGTCACTTCAGCCCAACGCGAACGCCTGCAGGCGCAGCTGCAAATGGCCAAGGCCAAGGTGGTGACAGCGAAGGCCCGACTGGAGCTGGCGCAACAGGACCTGCGACACACCACGGTCTATGCGCCAATGGATGGCACCGTAGGCAATCGGCAGATTCAAGTAGGGGACTATGTGCAACCGGGCTCACGCATGCTGACCCTGGTGCCGCTGCATGACCTTTATGTACTGGCCAACTTCAAGGAAACCCAGACTCAGCACATGTACCCGGGCCAATCCACCCGCATCAAGATCGATGCCTTGCCGGGCGTGAGCATCGTCGGCACCGTGGAAAGTCTGGCGCCGGGTTCAGGTTCGACCTTCGCCCTGCTGCCCTTTGAACCGGGAACCGGCAACTTCACCAAGATAGTGCAGCGGGTTCCGGTGCGCATTCGCTTCAACGCCGACCAACCGGGTCTCGAGCGCCTGCGACCGGGCCTGTCGGTCACCGCGAAAGTCGACCTGGACGACTCTCAGGATCGGGCCGTAGCCAGCACCCAGACCTCGCTGAAAGTCAGCGCCAACACCCCCGCTCCAGCGCAATGACTGAGTCCGAGAGCTTCACCCACCGCCCCGCTCCAGGCGGCCAGACAGCCCCCTACAGATGGCTCTGTTGGGGGCTGTTTGCTCAGCGCAGATCCTGAAGGTCCTACTCTGCCGTCGATGGTCTTTCCCACAGGTTGATCCGACCCTCTTTGGCGAAATGATCGATTTCCGCCAGTTCCTCCACGGTAAAACTCAGATTCTGCAAGGCTCCGACGTTCTCGATGATCTGCTCCGGCCGGCTCGCCCCAATCAGCGCCGACGTCACCCGCGGATCGCGCAGGGTCCACGCCAGGGCCAACTGCGCCAGGCTCTGGCCGCGATTCCTGGCGATCTCGTTGAGGGCCCGCACGTGGGCGATATTGGCCTCGGACAAATGAGCGGCCTGCAACGAACCACCGCCCGGACGATTGACTCGCGCATCCTCGGGAATGCCATTGAGGTATTTGTCGGTGAGCAGCCCCTGGGCCAGCGGCGTAAAGGCGATGACCCCAACCCCAAGCTCGTCGGTGGTATCCAGCAAATCCTTCTCCACCCAGCGGTTGAGCATGTTGTAGGCCGGCTGATGGATCAGCAGCGGCACCTTCCACTCCTTGAGCAGCGCGGCGATTTCCCGGGTTTTCACCCCGGAGTAGGAAGAAATGCCGATGTACAACGCCTTGCCCTGTTGCACTGCGCTGGCCAGGGCACTGGCGGTTTCCTCCAGCGGGGTATCCGGGTCGAAACGATGGGAATAGAAGATATCCACATAATCCACACCCAGGCGCTGCAGGCTCTGGTCCAGGCTGGCCAGCACATACTTGCGCGAACCTCCGCCCTGGCCGTAAGGCCCCGGCCACATGTCCCAACCGGCCTTGCTGGAGATGATCAACTCATCGCGATAGGCCTTGAAATCTTCCCGCAGCAGCCGGCCGAAATTGATCTCGGCGCTGCCATAGGGCGGCCCATAGTTGTTGGCCAGATCGAAGTGATTGATACCCAGGTCAAAAGCCGTGCGCAGCAAGGCGCGCTGGGTGTCGATGGGCGTGCTGTCGCCAAAGTTGTGCCAAAGCCCCAGGGACAGCGCCGGCAGCACCAGGCCACTGCGGCCGACACGGCGATAGGGAATGGAGTCGTAACGGTTTTCGGCAGCTATGTAAGTCATCGAATCCTCTCTGGGTCAGATCTTTGCAAAACGACTAACGTCGATAAATTCACATTCCTGTAGGAGCCGGCTTGCCGGCGAACAAGCCTTCAAGCCTGGCACCGCCCTAACGAGCACCTTCGTTGGCAAGCCAGCCCCCACAACAAACCGTTGTTACACAAACTGATTCTTCGGCCGTGCCAACCCCAGGTTTTCCCGCAGCGTGCGGCCTTCATATTCAGTTCTGAACAGCCCGCGCCGCTGCAGTTCCGGAATCACCCGGTCGGCAACGTCGCGTAACCCGCCAGGCAGATGCGGCACCAGCACATTGAAACCATCGGCCGCGCCCTCCTCGAACCAGGCTTGCAGCTCATCGGCAATCTGCGCGGGTGTACCGATCAGGCTGTAATGCCCACGGCCGCCGGCAATCTTGCGCCCTAGCTGGGCCAGGGTCAGGTTGTCCTTGCCGGCCAGTTCGGTGAGCAGCTTCTGGCGGCTCTGCTGACCGCTGTCGGTCAGCGGCAATGGCGGCAAAGGTGCATCCAGCGCAAAACCAGACAAATCGAAATTGCCCAGCATCCGCCCAAGCAGAGCCACCCCCACTTCGGGCTCCACCAGCTCCTGGAAAGATTCGAACTTTTCCCGGGCCTGGTTTTCGCTGTCCCCCACTACCACGAACACCCCGGGCATGATTTTCAGCGATTCCGTACTACGATCGTACTGCTCAAGACGCCCTTTCAGGTCGGCATAAAAGGCCTGTGCGGCGGCCAGGGAGGGCTGCGCAGTGAACACCACTTCAGCAGTCTGGGCCGCCAGCTGACGACCGCTCTCGGAAGAGCCGGCCTGAACGATCACCGGATAACCCTGCGGCGGACGCGCCACATTCAACGGCCCTTTGACCCGAAAGAATTCGCCGCGATGCTCCAGTAAATGCTGCTTATTCTGATCGAAATACTCGCCACTGGCCTGGTTCCTGACAAAAGCATCGTCCTCCCAACTGTCCCAGAGCCCGGTGACCACCTGATAGAACTCACGGGCTCTGCGATAACGTTCGGCATGTCCGAAATGTTCGTCACGACCGAAGTTCTGCGCTTCGGCGGCATTGTCGGAAGTCACCAGATTCCACCCCGCCCGCCCCCCTGAAAGATGGTCCAGCGAAGCGAATTTACGTGCTACGTGGTACGGTACGTTATAGCTCGTAGTGCTAGTGGCAATAAGCCCTATACGCTCGGTCACAGCCGCCAGGGCCGAAAGCAAAGTCAAGGGTTCGAAGTAGTCGGAGCGCGCCATGCGGCTGGCGATGGTGCCCGTAGCGGCTGCCAGGCTGTCGGCGACAAACAGTGCATCGAAGCGAGCGGCTTCGGCGATCTGCGCCAGTTCTTTATAGACTGCAAAATCCAGCCCTGCCTGGGCCGGCACATCCGGATGACGCCAGGCGGCAACGTGGTGACCAGTGGCCATGAGAAAGGCGCCGAGCTTGAGCTGGCGAGTGGAACGGGACATGGATCACTCCTTGTTTCATCCTGCAAAAGAGACACCCCAACGCCCACCGTAGGAGCTGGCTTGCCAGCGAAAGCGCCCTCAAGACCTGCGCCCATCTCGCTAGCCCATTCGCCGGCAAGCCGGCTCCTACAACAGCCTGTTGGTGACAGACACAACGGCCGCTATCACCGCCTCCACCGTAGGAGCTGGCTTGCCAGCGAAAGCACCCTCAAGACCTGCGCCCATCTCGCTGACCCATTCGCCGGCAAGCCGGCTCCTACAACGGCAAGGGCATCAGAAGTCTTTGCGCAGCTGTACGCCGAAATAACGTTCGTCATCGCGAGGCACCGCGCGATAGATGTAGTTGCCGCCACTGGCCAGCAAGGGCGAATAGGATTTGTCGGCGAGGTTCTTGCCCAGCAAGGCCACGCGCCAACCGTCGTTGTAATCCGCCAGGGCGATGCTGGCGTTCCAGATACCGTAGGCGCCCTGCCGGGTGTCGAGGTTCTGGCTGATGTCGTACTGCACTTCGCTCTGCCAGCTGTAGTCGGTGCCCAACTCGATATCCAGGCCGTTATCCAGCGGGATGCTGTAGTCGGCCCGTACGTAGCTTTTCCAGTCCGGGCTGAAGGGCAAGGGTTTGCCATTGACGTTGCACGAGGCAGCCGCCCCTGGCGGGCAGGCAAACTCGTCGATCCGCGCCCGGGTGTAGGCCAAGGCTCCAGAGAACTTCAGTTGCTGGGTGGCCTGCAAGGCGTAGTCCAATTCGACGCCTTCAGTGCTGACGCTGCCGGCGTTGATCAGCCGAGTCACCACCTGCCCGGCCACGGTGTCGAAGAAGTTGGCCTGGTAGTTGTCGTACTCGCTGTGGAACACCGCCAGATTGGTGGTCAGGCGATTGTTCCAACTGCTGGCCTTGATCCCGGCTTCCCAGGTGTTGGAAGTCTCGGGCTTCAGCGCGTCGGTGTCCCGGGGCTGCATGTTGAAGAAGACGTTGTAGGCCGGCCCCTTGTAGCCTCGGGAATAGGTCAGGTAGCTGGTGATGCTGTCGCTGAGGTCGTATTGCAGCCCCAGGCGACCCGACCAGCCATCTTCGTCCACCGAGCCGGAGCTGCGGGTACCCGGCTGGATACCACTGACCGTGGTGGCCGAAGTCGAGACCCGCCGGTGGTCGTATTTCAGGTCGTCATGGGTCCAGCGCAAGCCGGCAATGCCCCGAAAATCCTCGGTGAAATTCAGCGTGCTTTCACCAAAGACCGCATAGCTGTCATTGGTGGTGCTGTAGTCGGCAATTCCGCGGTTGACGCCAGTGGTCGTGGTCAGGGTGCGCTGGTAGGTCTCCTCGTCCTTGCCATGCATGTAGAACAGGCCACCGACATACTCCAGGAACTGCCCCTTGGGCGACGCCAGGCGTAATTCCTGCGAGTACTGGTTGTAGTCCAGGTCGCCCTTGTCGGCGGTCCCTGGGAAGGCTGCCGTCACGCTCCCGAGTCGGTCGCCATCCTGATACTGGGTGTTGTTCCAGCCACGCCAGGCGGTGATGGAAGTCAGGGTGTAGTCACCCAGATTCCAGTCCAGCTGCCCGGACAAGCCCTTGTTGACGTCCTCCACGTGGGTCCGGGTATCGGTGTTGATATCGCGGTTGTCGCTGCTGGCTCGGACCGGGTTCAGGGCATTGGCGAAGGCCGGAGTCAGGGCCTTGCTGACCACGCCATTGGGCGCGTCGTCATGAGACTGCATGTAGTCCGCGGACAGGGTGAACTTGAGGTCCGCGCCGGGGGTGAACTCCAACTTGCCGCGCACGCCCTTGCGGTTGTAGCCGTTGACCTCCTGGCCGTTGTGGCGGTTATCCACATTGCCGTCGTAGCTGCCGAACAAGGTGGTGACAGAGCCTTTGAGGGTGTCGGGAATCAGGCTGCCGCCAATGCCGAAGCGGGTGCGACTTTCATTGCCGCTGTAGTAGGACTGATCGATGTAGCCGTGGGTCTGGGCAGTGGGGGCTCTGGTGACGATATTCAGCACCCCGGCCGAGGCGTTCTTGCCGAACAGGGTGCCCTGGGGACCGCGCAGCACCTCGATCCGTTCCAGGTCCAGCAAATCCAGGGTGGCCTGCCCGGGCCGGCCGTAAACCACACCGTCAATCACCGTGGCCACCGTCGGCTCGACCCCGGGCGACGTGGAAATAGTGCCCACGCCGCGGATGAACAGCGAAGTGTCCTTGTTCGAAGCACCGGTACGAAAATTCAGCGATGGCACCTGCTGCACGATGCTCGCCACGCCGTTGCGATTGTCCCGCTCCAACTGCTCGCCATCCACCACCGAAACCGCCACTGGCACTTTCTGCAGCGACTCTTCGCGGCGGGTGGCGGTGACCGTCACCGACTTCAGCGTCGGCTCCTGATCCTGCGCCGTTACCGCGCTTTGGGCGGCGTAGGCCCCCGGTAACGGCACCGCAGCCAACCCCGCCAATAGCCAGCCCAGATGTGGACGAAATGGCGTAGCGGCACGAATCGATTGCCGGAGCCTGAACTGTTCCCCAAGAAAATTCTGCATGCTGCACCTGCTGGAAAATGCCCCGAACCGCTGCCGATCTGCGCCGGCAGCGCCTGAAATCTGTCTTGGGCATTCGCTCGAGCGAGTAGCAGACATGGCGCCTTGTTAGCGCTAACATCGCCAGTATCGACAAGCACTTCATAGAGCGTCCAATACTGAAAAATTACTTTTATATGCCTTTTGGTTCAGTCCAAGGAAAGCGCTCATGACCACTGACCCAACGCCTGTGCGCAAGCGCCGCGGCGCCGGCCGCGTGACCCTGAACACCGTGGCCCGCCAAGCCGGGGTTTCGGCGATCACCGTATCGCGCTACTTCAACCAGCCGGACAGCGTCTCCCCCGAACGCCGGGAACGCATCGCCGCCGTGGTGGCCGAACTCGGCTATGTGCCCAATCTGGTGGCCGGCGGGCTGGCGTCGGCCCGGGGCAGGATCGTCGCCATGGTCATTCCGAACATTTCCGGACCGATCTTCGCCCAGACCATCCAGGGCTTCAGCGACACCCTCAGCCGCCATGGCTATCAGTTGCTGCTGGCGTCCAGCTACTTCGACGCGAAACAGGAAGAAAGCGCGGTACGGGCCTTTCTCGGCTGGTCCCCGGCGGCTCTGGTGCTGACCAGCCACTTCCACAGCCCGGGCACGGAAAAAATGCTCGCCGAAACCGAGATCCCGCTGATCGAAACCTGGGATTACCAGCCACAGCGCCAGCCCATGCAGATAGGTTTTTCCCACTTTCAGGTGGGGGTCAGCGCGGTTCGCCACCTGCACGCCAAGGGCTATCGGCGTATCGCCTTCGTGCAGAACAGCGCGCCTGGCGATTTCAGCGCCCTTGAACGGCGCGACGGCTACCTGGCGACGCTGGCCGAGCTTAAGTTGCCGTCCCGGGTGTTCGCCCCGGATGCCGACCGTGCCCCCTTCGAGGCCGGAAAACAGGCCATGGAAACCCTGATGGACGGCTCAGAGCGCCCCGACGCGATCATCTTCGCCAACGACAATCTGGCCGCTGGCGGACTGCTGGCGGGGCAACGAGCCGGGCTGAGGATTCCCGAAGAATGCGCGGTGCTGGGCTTTGGCGACTACCCCTTTGCCGAGATGCTGCTGCCGAGCCTGAGCACCATCAAACCACCGGCACTGGAGATCGGCGTACTGGCCGCAACCCGGGTCCTGGAGAGTCTCGGGGTACTGCCAACCCACACCGAAGTGCAGCGCCTGAACCTGCTGCAATGCCAGGTGATCGAGCGTGAAAGCACCTAGCCTCAGGCCGACAGTTCGCGCAGCGCCGCGGCAGCCAGGAACCCGGAGCGCGAGCGGTAGCGCTGGTCACGCTTGACCGTCTGGTCGATGCGCTCCAGCAGGTGTTCCGGCAGGGTGGCATTGAAGCGCACCGACTTGCCGAAATACGGCGTCACGTCGAACTCCACCACGCCCCATACGCCCCCGACGTAGTCGGGGTTATCCAGGTGATCATCGATCTCGTGCACCTGAGGCAAGGGCTCGCCGTCCGCCTCAATCTTGCCGACCATCTCCCGACAGCGCATAACCCTGCCCTGTGGATACCGAACCATCACGCACCTTATCCAACCAAGCACGCCGAGATACACACTGTACACACTTGGTTAATCAATACGCAGATAGCCCAATGCCTGCTCGTGAGCACAGGAGACGGCTTGCCGACCAAGAGACCCGTCTCGTTGCATCAGATGCTCTGATTTGCCACCTATGCTCCATGAACAGGCCGGCAAACACTCCGTGCCGGCTGACGCGACATCGTCCGACCGCTCCTGCAGGAGACGCTTTCCATGCACACCACCATCATCATCACCTTCGGCCTGATTCTGCTGGCGCTGCTGCTGTTTATCGGCGAACGACTGGGCTTTGCCCGACAGACATTGAGCTATGGATTTATCGGATTGTGGCTGGCGTTGACGGTGATCAACGGCGCAGTGGGGATGGTCACCGCCCATCAGCCCCTGAGATCGGAGCTGATGGTCGGCAGCCTGGTGTTTGCGGTGCCGGTACTGGCCCTGGTGCTCTACCTGCTGTTCACCAGGGCCTGAGCGCCTGGCTCAGCGCACCAGATGCAGGAACTGCATGTGGCGTTCGTACTGGTCGAGGATGTCGTTGATGATCTGCTCCTTGGTGTAGCCCATCAGATCGTAGTCCTGACTGCCCTCGGCCAGGTGCACCTCGGCCCGGTAGTAACGGCGGTTGCGCAGCTCTTTGGGGCCCATGCCGCCACGGGCGAAGGACGGGGTGAAGTACCCGCGCATCTGCACCTGATAGATGAACGGATGCTGGTCGCCATGGCCGATTTCCAGGCTGACATTGTCATTGGCCGGGTCCGGCTGGGTCACCACGTTCAGGCCTTTCTCGACGAACACCGCGGTTACCTCTTCGATGGCCGGGCGCACCGTCTGATCGAGGAAGCGATACACCTCGTCACGGGACGGGAAATGCACCGCCTGGCTCAAGCGCTGGCGCCAACCGCCCTTACCCCGTCGCGAAGGCGCTACCGGTGCCAGGGAATGCAGTTGGGCGATACGCCGCTGGGACTCCAGGTAGAACGCCTTGTGCAACCCCCACATCATCAACAGCAGAATCAGCGAGAACGGCAGCGAGGTCAGCACCACCGCCGACTTCAGCGAGTCGATGCTGCCGGCGAACAACAGCGCACTGGTGACCAGGGCGGTCATCGCGCCCCAGAACACCCGCAGCCATTTCGGCCCATCCTCATCAGCGTTGCCGCCTTTGGCCGACAGGGTCGAGAGCACCACGGTGCCGGAGTCCGCCGAGGTGACGAAGAACACGAAGCTGATGAACACCGTGACCGCGATCACGGTCTTGCTCCAGGGATAGGTTTCCAGCAGCAGGTAGAGGGTCATCGACGGGTTGTCGATGGCCGACATGCCCAGGGCACTCATGCCGTGGTTGAGCACCTGGTCGATGGCGCTGTTACCGAAGATCGACATCCACGCCAGGGTGAAGCCCAGGGGAATCAACAGCACGCCGAAGACGAACTCACGAATGGTCCGGCCACGGGAAATCCGCGCGATGAACAGGCCCACGAACGGCGACCATGCAATCCACCAGGCCCAGTAGAACACCGTCCAGCCGCCCAGCCAGTCGCTGGGCTTGTTATAGGCATAGACGTCGAAACTCTTGGTCGGCAGAGCGCCCAGGTAGTCCCCAAGATTCTGGATCAGGGTGTTGAGCAGGTGCTGGGTAGGGCCGGCGAACAGCACGAACAGCAGCAGCGCCACCGCTAGCAGCATGTTGATGTCGGACATCACCCGCACGCCCTTGTCGACACCCGACACCGCAACAATGATCGCCGCCCCCATCATCAAGGTGATCAGGCCGACCTGAATCCACTGGGTGTGGGCAATGCCAAACAGGTAGTCGAGACCGGAGTTCAGGTGCAGCACGCCAAAGCCCATGTCGGCGCCCAGGCCGAACACCGTGGCGATGATGCCGAAGCCGTCCACCGCGTAGCCGATAGGACCGTTGATGCGCTTGCCGATCAGCGGATACAGCGCCGAACGCAGAGCCAGCGGCAGGTTATGCCGGTAGGCGAAATAGGCCAGGGCCATGCCAACGAACGCGAACACCCCCCAGCCATGCAGCCCCCAGTGCAGAAACAGCAACTGCATGCCCTGACGTGCCGCCTCGGCAGTGCCGGCCTCGCCCTGGGGCGGTTGCAGCATATGGGTCAGGGGCTCGGAGACGCAGAAGAAGAACAGGGTGATGCTGATCCCGGCGGCGAACAGCATGCCGGCCCAGGACAGGTAACTGAACTCGGGTTCGTCGTGGTCGGCACCGAGCTTGATCTTGCCGTAGCCGGACAAGGCGGTGACCACCACGAAGACCAGGTACAGGGTCATCGCCAGCATGTAGTACCAGCCGACCGTGTTGGCCGCCCAGTTTTGCGCCGCCAGGAGCCAGGCGCCGGCCTGTTCCGGCATGGAAATCACCACCACGCCGAAGATCAGGATAAAGCTCGCGGCGAAGTAGAACACCGGAGGGTTCATGCGAATCAGAGTATTCGCGGAGGTGGATGGCGCACTCATGAAGGGTGCACCTCGAAGGGATGAAACATGGCTGAAATGTACGGACTCAGCAAAGGCAAGCCTCCTGTTGTGAGCGGGCAGCGAACCACCGGTTTAACTTGAACGAGCGTTCAAGTTAAACATGGATAGGCGCTCGAGGACTAATCGCAGGGCTCAGCGGTACTGTCAGTACGCTAGCTCAAGGAAGGGTATGACGTATGTCGCACGCAATCGTTCCGCCCGAAAAAGCCCCTGCTCGGAAACGGCCTCACTCCCGTAGGAGCCGGCTTGCCGGCGAAGAGGCCGGCAAGTCCTGCATCGCTCTCAGGGACGCCTTCGCTGGCAAGCCAGCTCCTACACAAGCCAGCGCCTACTTCTGCGAGCCGTCGTCGTGCTGCAGGTTGGCTTGGGTCAGGTTGCAACCGGCCGGCACGCTGCGGGTCAGCCAGACGTTGCCGCCAATGGTCGAGCCCTTGCCGATGGTGATGCGCCCCAGGATGGTCGCGCCGGCATAGATCACCACATCGTCCTCGACGATCGGGTGGCGCGGGTGGCCCTTCTGCAACTGGCCATCTTCGTCCGCCGGGAAGCGCTTGGCGCCCAGGGTCACCGCCTGGTAGATACGCACCCGCTCGCCGATGATCGCGGTCTCGCCGATCACCACGCCCGTGCCATGGTCGATGAAGAAGCTGCGGCCGATCTGCGCCCCGGGGTGAATGTCGATGCCGGTGGCCGAGTGAGCGATTTCCGAGCTGATCCGCGCCAGCAACGGCAGGCCGGCGCGATACAGATGGTGCGCCAGGCGGTGGTGAATCACCGCCAGGATGCCCGGGTAGCACAGCAGCACTTCATCCACACTGCGGGCCGCCGGGTCACCGTGGTAGGCCGCCAGCACGTCGGTGTCCAGCAACACCCGCAGGCCCGGCAGGGCCAGGGCGAAATCCTGGATCAGGCGGATCGCCCTGGCGTTGACCTCGGCGTCCGCCTCGCCGTTCTGCCGCGCCACATAACGCAGCTCCAGGCGCGCCTGAGCCAGCAAGGCATTGAGCGCCGCGTCCAGGGTGTGGCCGACGTAAAAGTCTTCACTCTCTTCGCGCAAGTCCACCGGCCCCAGGCGCATGGGGAACAGAGCACCGCACAGGGCTTCCAGGATCTCCGCCATGGCCGCTCGCGACGGCAATTCGCGCCCGCCCTGCTCGCCACTGACCCGACCGTTGCGGGTACGCCACTGATCACGGGCATCACGCAATTGCCCCACGATGGTCTGCAATTGCCAATGGCTGGAACGCTCGCTCACGATAAGACTCCTTACTCGGGCAGCCGGACAATCTGGCCGCGCAAACGGCGATCACTTTACGCCCCGCCAGGGCCGCGCTTAAGAACTAATTGTGTGGCTTCAAGCACTTTTTCGCATAAGCGATTGGCGGTTGCCCGGGCAAATATCGCTGCCTATAGTCCTTGCACCTTCCCTGTTCCGTGCGGACTCATGATCAAACAACAGCTTGCCCGCTTTAACCGTCTCGACCTGCTCGGTTCTACCACCGCCCTGGAAAAACTCGAACGCCTGTCAGCCTGGATCGGACGCGACATCTACGTCAAACGCGACGACACCACCCCCCTGGCCATGGGCGGCAACAAGTTGCGCAAGCTCGAATACCTGGCCGCCGACGCCCTGGCCCAGGGTGCCGATACCCTGATTACCGCCGGCGCCCTGCAGTCCAACCACGTACGCCAGACCGCAGCCCTGGCCGCCAAGCTGGGGCTGGGCTGCGTGGCCCTGCTGGAAAATCCCATCGGCACCGAAGACCCCAACTACCTGGGCAACGGCAACCGCCTGCTGCTGGACCTGTTCGACGCCAAGGTCGAATTGGTGGAAAACCTCGACCAGGCTGATGAACAGTTGCACGCTCTGGCCGCGCGCCTGCGCAGCAACGGCAAGAAACCCTACGTTGTGCCCATCGGCGGCTCCAATGCCCTGGGCGCCCTGGGTTACGTGCGTGCCGGCCTGGAACTGGCACAGCAGATCGAAGACAGCGGCCTGGAGTTTGCCGCGGTGGTGCTGGCCTCCGGCAGCGCCGGCACCCACAGCGGCCTGGCCCTGGCCTTGAGCGAAGTACTGCCGCAACTGCCGGTGATCGGCGTGACCGTGTCCCGCAGCGACGAGGACCAACGGCCCAAGGTCCAGGGCCTGGCCGAACGCACCGCCGAACTGCTGGGAGTGAAGCTGCCCGAGGCTTTCAACGTGCAGTTGTGGGACGAGTACTTCGCTCCCCGTTACGGCGAACCCAATGCCGGGACCCTGGCGGCGGTCAAGCTGCTGGCCAGCCAGGAAGGCCTGCTGCTGGACCCGGTATACACCGGCAAGGCCATGGCCGGCTTGCTGGACGGCGTCGGTCGCCAGCGTTTCAACGAAGGTCCGATCATCTTCCTGCACACCGGTGGAGCCCCGGCGCTGTTCGCCTATGCCGGCGCCTTCGCCTGATCCTTTGCGCCGCCCCGAGGACGCCTTCGCTGGCAAGCCAGTTCCTACGGGATGTGCGCCGTGAAGGCTTTTTGTAGGAGCCGGCTTGCCGGCGAACAGGCCCGCAAACCTGGCGTCGCCCTCGAAGACGCCTTCGCTGGCAAGCCAGCTCCTACGGGATGTGCGCCGTGAAGGTTTTTTGTAGGAGCCGGCTTGCCGGCGAACAGGCCCGCAAACCTGGCGTCGCCCTCGAAGACGCCTTCGCTGGCAAGCCAGCTCCTACGAGGGGTGAGTCGTTCATGCGATATAAAACCAAATGGAATAACAAAGTGAATTTATATTATTTTTAAACCTATATACATCACTTTATAGTCGCGCCGCAGGCTCATTTGCCGCGAGACGCATAAGCTGCATTTAAGGCAGGATAAAGCGTTACTTTCGGCTCACCGATTGGCCTGCATCTCCCACCCGCATCGTGCATAAGAAATCACAGGGGCTTGTCATGAATTTTTCCGTACTGCGTCGAAATCTGCTGATCGGCACACTGGGCCTGGCCCTCGGTGCCGGATTGATGGGACAAGCGGTTGCCGGCGAGCAACTGCAGAAAATCAAGGATGCGGGAGTGATCAACGTTGGCCTGGAAGGCACGTATCCACCGTTCAGCTTCGTCGACGAAAACGGCAAGCTGGCCGGCTTCGAAGTGGAGTTCTCCGAAGCCCTGGCGAACAAGCTCGGGGTCAAGGTCAAGCTGCAACCGACCAAATGGGACGGCATCCTCGCCGCCCTGGAGTCCAAGCGCCTGGACGCGGTCGTCAATCAGGTGACCATCTCTGAAGAGCGCAAGAAAAAGTACGATTTCTCCACCCCCTACACCGTCTCCGGGATCCAGGCCCTGACCCAGAAAAAGGATGAAGGCAAGTTCAAGACTGCCGCCGACCTGGGTGGCCACAAGGTCGGCGTGGGCCTGGGCACCAACTACGAACAATGGCTCAAGGACAACGTCCCCACCGCCATCATCAAGACCTACGACGATGATCCGACCAAGTACCAGGACCTGCGCGTAGGCCGTATCGACGCCATCCTGGTGGACCGTCTGGCCGCCTTCGAGTTGATCAAGAAAACCAAGGACACCCTGGTGGTTTCCGGCGAACCCTTCTCCCGCCAGGAAGCCGGTGTGGCCCTGCGCAAAGGTGAACCCGAGCTGCTGGCAGCGGTGAACAAGGCGATCGAAGAGCTGCGGGCCGACGGCACGCTGAAAAAGCTCTCGGAGAAATACTTCAACGCTGACGTCACCCAATAATGGAAGCAGGTCTGCAACTGGCGCTGGATTCGGCGCCATTTCTCCTGAAGGGCGCGTATTACACGGTCATCCTCAGCCTCGGCGGCATGTTCTTCGGACTGCTGCTGGGCTTTGGCCTGGCCTTGATGCGGCTGTCGCGCTTCAAGCTGCTGAGCTGGATTGCCCGAGTCTACGTGTCGTTCTTTCGCGGCACGCCGCTGTTGGTGCAACTCTTCGTGATCTATTACGGCCTGCCGCAACTGGGGCTGGAACTGGACCCGTTGCCCGCAGCGCTGATCGGTTTTTCCCTGAACATGGCGGCCTACGCCTGTGAAATCCTCAGGGCCGCCATCGGCTCCATCGAACGCGGCCAATGGGAAGCGGCCGCCAGCATAGGCATGACCCGGGCCCAGACGCTACGCCGGGCTATCCTCCCGCAAGCCATGCGCACCGCCTTGCCGCCGCTGGGCAACAGTTTCATTTCCCTGGTCAAGGATACGGCCCTGGCCGCCACCATCCAGGTGCCGGAACTGTTCCGCCAGGCGCAGCTGATCACCGCCCGCACCTTCGAAATTTTCACCATGTATCTTGCCGCCGCTCTGATCTACTGGATTCTCGCCAGCGTGCTCGCGCACCTGCAGAACCGGCTGGAAGAGCGGGTCAATCGGCACGACCAGGAGTCTTGAAGCCATGATCGTGGTGGAAAAACTGACCAAGCAGTTCAAGGGCCAGACCGTACTCAACGGCATCGACCTGGAGGTCAAGGAAGGCGAAGTGGTTGCCATCATCGGCCCCAGCGGCTCGGGCAAGACCACCTTCCTGCGCTGCCTCAATTTTCTTGAAGAACCGACCAGCGGACGCATCAGGATCGGCGACATTGCCATCGACAGCCAGATCCCCCTCAACCAGCAACAAGGCCGGATACGCCAGTTGCGCCAGCAAGTGGGTTTCGTGTTCCAGAACTTCAACCTGTTCCCCCACCGCACCGCCCTGGAGAACGTCATCGAAGGCCCGCTGGTGGTAAAGAAAACCCCACGGGACCAGGCCCTGACCCTGGGCCGCAAGCTATTGGCCAAGGTCGGCCTGGCGGGCAAGGAAGACAGCTACCCCAGGCGCCTGTCCGGCGGCCAGCAACAGCGTGTGGCGATTGCCCGGGCCCTGGCCATGGAACCCCGGGTGATTCTGTTCGACGAGCCCACCTCGGCCCTCGATCCGGAGCTGGTGGGCGAAGTACTGGCCACCATCCGCAGCCTGGCCGAAGAGAAACGCACCATGGTCATCGTCACCCACGAGATGAGCTTCGCCCGGGACGTGGCCAACCGAGTGATCTTCTTCGACAAGGGCGTGATCGTCGAACAGGGCGAAGCCAAGGCGCTGTTCGCCAACCCTCAGCAAGAGCGCACGCGACAGTTTCTGAGCAAGTTTCTCCAACCCGGCACATGAAGCTTCAATCCCCCATCGCCGGCTGCCCGCTCCCACTCCAGGCCATGGAGGCCTGATGCTGGCGCCACAGAAAATCCACAACCTGCTCCGGCTCTCGCCCCAGGCCCGGTGCGACTACCTGATTCGCAAGGTGGCGGATTTCCAGGTCATCTGGGGGCTGTTCGCTGACGGCTGGGCCACCGCCGGCTCTGCCCAGGCCAGCGCCATCGCGTTCTGGCCGGAGGCGGACTTCGCCGCCTTGTGTGCCCATGGCCCATGGCACGGCTTTGAACCCAAGCCCATTGAGCTGAGCCATTTCCTCTCTCACTGGCTGCCCGGCATGCAGCGCGACGCCACGCTCTGCCTGGTGTTTGCGGATGTGCACGGACAAGGCCTGTTGCTGCCCCCCGAGTCACTGCTGCAATCGCTCACCCACGAGCTGGATCAGTACCAGTAACGCCTGCGGCGCAGCCTTAAAGTTCACCGCTGAGCGCCTCACTTCGCGTGTTTCTATCCCCCTGTCCGTGTTCTTTTCTGCCGACGAAAAATGCTCGCCGACCTCTGCCGCACACCGCGCCAGCCCGCAGCCACTGGGCCGCAACCGGCCATCCTGCCGTATACGTAAACCCCTTCTATTCATATTCCTAAAAGTTAGTTTATTTAATTTTTATACGCGCATAGGGTATATGCACCGGACCACCGGACATTCTTGATTCTGATTTCGCCGCACGAACGCGGCATATCCATGAGATGTGAGGTAGGTATGGTCCGGAACACAATCACCCCAGTGCAGATCGCCAGGGCATTGCGTGCAGCCAAGGAGTGGCGCTGATGTCCAGTCTGGTCGAAGCTCAGGTCCAGAGTGACCTGGATATTGCTCCCCTTTTGTTGCCCGCACGGGTTTTGCGCAACGACGCCGAAGCCCTTCAGGCCGCCCATGAACTGGCGGACGTTGCCCGCCAGCAAGCCGCCCAACGTGACCGTCAGCGCAAGCTGCCCTGGGCGCAGATCGAACAGTTCACCCGCAGCGGCCTGGGCAGTATTTCCATCCCCCGCGCCTACGGCGGGCCACAGGTTTCCTTCGTCACCCTGGCTGAGGTCTTCGCCATCGTTTCCGCGGCCGACCCGGCCCTGGGACAGATCCCGCAGAACCAGTTCGGCATTCTCAACCTGATTCTCGGCTGCGGCACCGAGCGGCAGAAAAAACAGCTGCTGCAGAGCGTCCTGGAAGGCTGGCGCATCGGCAATGCCGGGCCGGAACGCGGCACCAAGAACACCCTGGAACTCAAGGCGCGGATCACCGCCGACGCCGACGGCCATGTGATCAATGGCCAGAAGTTCTACTCCACCGGCGCCCTGTTCGCCCACTGGGTAGCGGTCAAGGCACTCAACGAGGAAGGCCGCCAGGTGCTGGCCTTCGTCCGCCGTGGCACCCCAGGCTTGCGCATCGTCGACGACTGGTCCGGCTTCGGTCAGCGCACCACCGCCAGCGGCACCATCCTGCTCAACGATGTGCGGGTCGAGTCCGAGTTGGTGCTGGACAACTGGCGGATCAACGAGTCGCCCAATATCCAGGGTGCGGTTTCCCAACTGATCCAGGCCGCCATCGACGCCGGCATTGCCCGGGAAGCCGTGGCCGATGCCATCGCCTTTGTCCGTGAACGTGCCCGCCCGTGGATCGACGCCAACGTCGAGCGGGCCAGCGATGACCTGTATGTGATCGCCGACATCGGCAAGCTGCAGATCGAACTGCACGCCGCCGAAGCCCTGCTGCGCAAGGCCGGGCAGGTGCTGGATCAGGTCAGCGCGGCGCCGATTACCGCCGAGTCCGCCGCCCGCGCATCCATCGCCGTGGCCGAAGCCAAGGTGCTGACCACCGAGATCTCGCTGCTGGCCAGCGAAAAGCTCTTCGAGCTGGCCGGCAGCCGCGCCACCCTCGCCGAATTCAACCTCGACCGTCACTGGCGCAACGCCCGGGTGCACACCCTGCACGACCCGGTGCGCTGGAAGTACCACGCTGTCGGCGCCTACCACCTGAACGGCACGCTGCCGGCTCGGCATTCCTGGATTTAACCGCCCAGAACGCTTTTGACCAGATCTCTGGAGAAACACATGTCTCTTTCTCAACACGTCGCGGTCATCACCAGCGATGAACAAGCCCTGATTGTCGCCAGCGACCTGGCGGAAGATTTCAAACGCGACAGCGCCCTGCGCGACCGCGAACGGCGCCTGCCGCACCCCGAGCTGGAAGCCTTCACCCGCTCTGGCCTGTGGGGCATCAGCGTGCCTAAGGAATACGGCGGCGCCGGTGTGTCCAACGTCACCCTGGCCAAGGTCATTGCCCTGATCGCCGAGGCCGACGCCTCCCTGGGGCAGATTCCGCAAAACCATTTCTACGCCCTGGAAGTGCTACGGGTGAACGGCAGCCCTCAGCAGAAACAGCGGCTGTACGCCGAAGTCCTGGCCGGCCGCCGTTTCGGCAATGCCCTGGCCGAGCTCGGCACCAAGACCGCCCACGACCGCACCACCCGCCTGAGCCGCGACAGCAGCGACCAGGGCTACCGCATCGACGGGCGCAAGTTCTACGCCACCGGCGCCATCTATGCCCAGCGCATTCCCACCTCGGTGGTGGATGAGCACGGCGTGCAGCAACTGGCCTTCGTCCCCGCCGACGCCCAGGGCCTGAACGTGATCGACGACTGGAGCGGCTTCGGCCAGCGCACCACCGGCAGCGGCTCGGTGCAGTTCGAAAACGTGTGGGTGGACGAGGCCGACGTGGTGCCGTTCCAGAGCGCCTTCGAACGCCCGACCCCGGTCGGCCCCTTGGCGCAGATTCTCCACGCCGCCATCGACACCGGCATCGCCCGCGCCGCCTACGAGGACGCCCTGCGCTTCGTGCGCACCAAGACCCGGCCATGGATCGACTCCGGCCACGACAAGGCCACTGAAGACCCGCTGACCATCAAGAGCTTCGGCCACCTGAGCATCCGCCTGCACGCCACCGAGGCCCTGCTGGAGCGCGCCGGGGAATTCCTCGACAAGGCCCAGGCCGAGACCAACGCCGACACCGTGGCCGCCGCGTCCATCGCCGTGGCTGAGGTCCGCGCCCTGAGCACGGAAATCTCCCTGGCCGCCGGCAGCACCCTGTTCGAACTGGCAGGCAGCCAGGCAACCCTGGCCGAACATGGCCTGGACCGCCACTGGCGCAACGCCAGGGTGCACACCCTGCACGACCCGGTGCGCTGGAAGTACCACGCGGTGGGCAACTACTACCTGAATCAGCAGAACCCGCCGCTGCGGGGGACCATTTGATGGCCGCTCCTGAAACGGTGAAGAAAAAGATCCTGCTCAACGCCTTCAACATGAACTGCATCGGGCACATCAACCACGGCCTGTGGACCCACCCGCGGGACAATTCGACCCAGTACAAGACCCTCGAATACTGGACCGAACTGGCCCAACTGCTGGAGCGCGGGCTGTTCGACGGGCTGTTCATCGCTGACATCGTCGGGGTCTACGACGTCTACCAGAACTCGGTGGACGTGCCCCTCAAGGAGTCGATCCAACTGCCGGTGAACGACCCGCTGCTGCTGGTTTCGGCCATGGCCGCTGTCACCAAGAACCTGGGCTTCGGCCTCACCGCCAACCTCACCTACGAGGCGCCCTACCTGTTCGCCCGGCGCCTTTCCACCCTCGACCACCTGAGCCGTGGCCGAGTCGGCTGGAACATCGTCACCGGCTACCTGGACAGCGCCGCCCAGGCCATGGGGCTCAAGGAGCAGATCGAGCACGACCGCCGCTACGACCAGGCCGACGAGTACCTGGAGGTGCTGTACAAACTCTGGGAAGGCAGCTGGGAAGACGACGCGGTACTCAATGACCGCGAGCAACGCATCTATGCCCAGCCGGAAAAAGTGCACAAGGTCGAGCACCAGGGCGAGTTCTACCAGGTCAGTGGTTACCACCTGTGCGAACCGTCGCCGCAACGCACCCCGGTGCTGTTCCAGGCCGGCAGCTCGGATCGCGGCCTGCTGTTCGCCGGGCGCCACGCCGAGTGCGTGTTCATCAGCGGACAGAACAAGGCGGCGACCAAGGCCCAGGTGGACAAGGTCCGCGCCAGCGCCGTGGCCGCCGGACGCAACCCCGAGGACATCAAGGTGTTCATGGGCCTCAACGTGATCGTCGGCGAGACCGAGGAACTGGCCTGGAAGAAGCACGCCGAGTACCGCAGCCACGCCAGCGCCGAAGCCGGAGTGGCGCATTTTTCCGCGTCCACCGGGATCGATTTTTCCCAGTACGAGATCGACGAACCCATCCAGTACGTGAAGAGCAATGCCATCCAGTCGGCCACCAAGAACCTGCAGAACAACGACTGGACCCGGCGCAAGCTGCTGGACCAGCACGCACTGGGCGGCCGCTACTTCACCGTGGTCGGCTCGCCGCAGCAGGTGGCCGACGACCTGGAGTCCTGGATCGCCGAGACCGGCCTGGACGGCTTCAACCTGACCCGCATCGTCACCCCGGAAAGCTACGTCGACTTCATCGACCTGGTGATCCCCGAACTGCAGCGCCGCGGCTCCTACAAGACCGCCTACGACGACGGCACCCTGCGGGAAAAACTGTTCCACGAAGGCCGCAAACTGCCTGAACGACACACCGGCGCGGCCTACCGCCGCTAACCGCTGCGCCGGCAAGCCGGCTCCTACACACCTCACCTGTAGGCGCTGGCTTGCCAGCGAAGAGGCCAGCAAAACCTGCACATTCCCTCGCCCCGACTTGGATCCTGACCCACATGAAAACCAAACGCCTGCGCCACCCGGTCAAAGCCCTGGCCCTCGCCCTCGGCCTGTTAAGCAGCGCCGTCTTCGCCGCTGACGCGCCGCTCAAGGTCGGCACCACCGCCGCCTTCGCCATTCCCCTGGAGGCCGCCGTGGAAGAGGCCGGCAAGCAGGGCCTGAAGGTGGAGCTGGTGGAGTTCACCGACTGGATCGCGCCCAACGTCAGCCTGGCCGCCGGCGATATCGACGTGAACTACTTCCAGCACATTCCCTTCCTGGAAAACGCCAAGGCCGCCGCCGGTTTCAATCTGGAGCCCTTCGCCCCGGGCATCATCAACAACGTCGGCCTGTACTCGAAAAAATACAAAAGCTTCGCCGAACTGCCACAAGGCGCCAGCGTGGCCATCGCCAACGACCCGATCAACAGCGGGCGCGGCCTGCAACTGCTGGCCAAGGCCGGTCTGATCACCCTCAAGCCGGGCGTGGGCTACAAGGCCACCGAAGAAGACATCGTCAGCAACCCGAAGAAAATCAAGATCCTCCAGGTCGAAGCCGTGCAACTGGTGCGTGCCTATGACGACGCCGATCTGGTCCAGGGCTACCCGGCCTACATCCGCCTGGCCAAGACCTTCGATGCCGGCTCGGCGCTGCTGTTCGACGGCCTGGACCACAAGGAATACGTGATTCAGTTCGTGATCCAGCCCAAGAGCAAGAACGACCCGCGGCTGATCAAGTTCGTCGATATCTACCAGCACTCGCCAGCCGTTCGCGCCGCCCTGGACAAGGCCCACGGCAAGCTCTACCAAGCCGGCTGGGAAGGTTGAAATGAGTGTCGCGACGCTCCAGCGCAAGCTGCCAGAAGCTGCGCCCCAACGCTCCGGGCAGACCGAGCTGCACCCTGACCTGAACCGGGCCCAGGTGCGTTTTATCGGCCTGGGCAAGACCTACCAGGGCCAGCAGGGGCCGGTGCAGGCCCTGCACGGCATCGACCTGGCGATCCAGCGCGGCGAAGTGTTCGGCATCATCGGCCGCAGCGGCGCCGGCAAGTCGTCGCTGATCCGCACCATCAACCGCCTGGAACAACCCAGCAGCGGCCGGGTGCTGATTGATCAGGTGGACATCGGCGACTTCGACGAAGACCGCCTGGTCGCCCTGCGCCGGCGCATCGGCATGATCTTCCAGCACTTCAACCTGATGTCGGCCAAGACCGTATGGCACAACGTCGAGCTGCCGCTGAAGGTGGCCGGCGTGCCCAGGGCCGAGCGCGAGCGCAAGGTCCGCGAGCTGCTGGAACTGGTGGGTCTCAAGGACAAGCACAAGGCCTACCCGGCGCAGCTGTCCGGCGGCCAGAAACAACGCGTGGGGATCGCCCGGGCCCTGGTCCACGATCCCGACATCCTGCTGTGCGACGAAGCCACGTCGGCCCTGGACCCGGAAACCACCCAGTCGATCCTCGGCCTGCTCAAGGAGATCAATCAGCGCCTGGGCCTGACCATCATCCTCATCACCCACGAGATGGCGGTGATCCGCGACATCTGCGACCGGGTGGTGGTGCTGGAACATGGACGCATTGTCGAGCAGGGCCCGGTCTGGGAAGTCTTCGGCAACCCGCAACACGAGGTCAGCAAGACCCTGCTGGCGCCCTTGCAGCACGGCCTGCCGCAAGAGCTGCAAAACCGCCTGCACAGCCAGCCGACGGCGGCCGACGCGGCGCTGGTGCTGAGCCTGCGTTTCACCGGCGTCAAGCATGAAGAGCCGGACCTGGCGGCGCTGTTCGGCGCCCTGGGCGGTCGCGTGCGCCTGCTGCAAGGCGGGGTGGAACGGATCCAGGGCCACGCCCTGGGGCAACTGCTGCTGGCGGTCCAGGGCTCGCCTCTGGGCGCCGAGGAACTGCGCCAGCGCGCGGGGCACTGGGCACAACAGGTGGAGGTACTGGGCTATGTGGTTTGATCGCTTGTTGCAGGGCATTCTCGACACCCTGCTGATGGTCGGCGTGTCCTCGCTGATTGCCCTGCTGGCGGGGATTCCCCTGGCGGTGATCCTGGTCACCAGCGGCAAGGGCGGGATCTACGAGGCACCGACCCTGAACCGGGCCCTGGGGGCCTTTGTGAACCTGTTCCGCTCGATCCCGTTCCTGATCCTGATGGTGGCGCTGATTCCCTTTACCCGGCTTATCGTCGGCACCACCTACGGCGTGTGGGCGGCAGTAGTGCCGCTGACCATCGCCGCTACGCCGTTCTTTGCGCGCATCGCCGAAGTCAGCCTGCGGGAGGTCGATCACGGCCTGATCGAAGCCGCCCAGGCCATGGGCTGCCGCCGTTGGCACATTGTCTGGCACGTGCTGCTGCCCGAAGCGTTGCCGGGCATCGTCGGCGGTTTCACCATCACCCTGGTGACCATGATCAATTCCTCGGCGATGGCCGGCGCGATTGGCGCGGGTGGGCTCGGGGACATTGCCTACCGCTACGGCTACCAGCGTTTCGACAGCCAGATCATGCTCACGGTGATCGTGCTACTGGTGATCCTGGTGGCGGCGATCCAGCTGGGTGGCGACCGTCTGGCGCGGGTGTTGAACAAGCGTTGAGGATTGTGGTGTCCGTTCGCACGCCTTCGCGAGCAAGCTCGCTGCTACGGGTCGATCAGCGCCCTGTGTAGGCGCGAGCTTGCTCGCGATTGGGCCCGCAAGGTCGCCATTGGCGTTATATTGGCCACCCTGCCCTCAACCCCCGCAGCCCGCCATGAAACTCGCCCCCGACGATCTTGAAACCATCACTGCAACCACTCTCGGCCACTACAACCAGGTAGCCGAAGGTTTTCGTGAAGGCACCCGCGACCACGACGTCAGCCAGAACATCGACGCGCTGCTGCGGCATATCCAGGGCCCGACGCCCTTCACCGTGCTGGACTTGGGCTGCGGTCCGGGGCGTGATCTGCAAACCTTCACCCGCCTGGGCCACGTGGCCATCGGCCTCGACGGTTGCGAGCGCTTTGCCCAGATGGCCCGGGAGGACAGCGGTTGCGAAGTCTGGCAACAGGACTTTCTCAAGCTCGATCTGCCGGCGGGTCACTTCGACGGCATCTTCGCCAACGCGGTGCTGTTTCATATCCCGAGCCAGGAACTGCCGCGGATACTCAAGCAGCTGCATGCCAGCCTGAAGGACGGCGGCGTGCTGTTCAGCTCCAATCCGCGAGGGGAAAACCAGGAAGGCTGGAACGGCCCGCGCTATGGCGCCTACCACGACCTGGCGGCCTGGCAGGCACTGCTGACTGATGCCGGGTTTGTCGAACTGGAGCACTACTACCGCCCCGCCGGCCTGCCTCGCGAACAGCAACCGTGGCTGGCCAGCGTCTGGCGCAAGGCCTGATCTACCCACAACACCGCCCGGCTTGCCGGCGAAGACGTCTGAAAATCAAGCGCCTGCCTTGCGGGCCCCTTCGCTGGCAAGCCAGCTCCTACGGAACTGCACAAATCCTCTGTAGGAGCCGGCTTGCCGGCGAAGGCGTTTCCGGATCAGGCGCCCGCCTCTCGGGCCTCTTCGCTGGCAAGCCAGCTCCTACTGAAATAGCCAGCTCCTACGGGGCGGTGGGGCGGTTGCGGTCGGTGTCTTGGCTCGGCTCCTTGATCTTGTACCAGGCCACGTACAGCGCCGGGAGGAACAGCAAGGTCAGCAAGGTGGCAACGATGATGCCGCCAATCATGGCGTAGGCCATCGGCCCCCAGAACACTTCGCGGGCAATCGGGATCATCCCCAGGCTGGCCGCCGCGGCGGTCAGCAGGATAGGTCGACGCCGATGGTGGGTGGCTTCCAGTACCGCGTCCCAAGGGTGATAACCCTCGCGCTCGTATTCGTCGATCTGGGTCACCAGGATCACCGAGTTGCGGATGATGATGCCGATCAGCGCAAGAATCCCGAGGATCGCCACAAAGCCCATGGGCGTGCCCGTGGGCACCAGGGCCAGGACCACGCCGATCAGCCCGAGGGGCGCAACGCTGGCCACCAGGAACAGCTTCTGCACGCTGTGCAGCTGGATCATCAGAAAGGTCGCCATGAGGAACAGCATCAGCGGCACCACTTTGGCGATCGGCCCCTGGGCCTTGCCGCTTTCCTCCACGGTGCCGCCGGTGGCCACCGAGTAGCCGGCCGGCAACTGCGCGGCAAACTGCTCGATGTCCGGCTTCAGTTGCTTGACCAGATCCGTGGGCTGGATCGCGTCGCGCACTGCGGCCTTGATGGTGATGGTGGGTTTGCGGTCGCGGCGCCACACCAGCGGCTGCTCCAGTTCGTAGCGCACCGTGGCGAAGGCCAGCAGCGGAATCGAGGTGCCATTGGGGGTGACGATCTGCAGGTTCTGCAGGGTTTCCGGTGAGTCGCGTTCACTGTCGTCGGCACGGCCGACCACGTTGATCAGGTAGATGTCGTCATGCACCTGGGTCACGGTGGAGCCGCTGACGATGCTGTTCATCAGTTGCGCCACGTCTTCGGAGGACAGCCCCAGTTGCCGCGCCTTGTCCTGGGCGATGTCGATGCGCAGCACTTTGCCGGGTTCGTTCCAGTCGTAGATGATCTCGCCGATGTGCGGGTTCTTGTCCAGTTCAGTGGCCAGGTCGATGGCGTGCTTGCGCACCTGGTCGATGTCCTTGCCGCTGACCCGGTACTGAATCGGCCGCCCCACTGGCGGGCCCATTTCCAGGGCCTGCACATAGCTGCCGATGCCGACGAAATCTTCGCGCAGGCGCTTCTGCAAGCGCTGGGTCAGCGCCGTGCGCTGCTCCAGGCCCTTGCTGACGATCACCAGTTGGGCGTAGTAGGGGTTCTGCAGTTGCTGGTCCAGGGGCAGGTAGAAACGGATCGCGCCCTCGCCGATGTAGGTGCTCCAGCGCTCGATGTCCGGGTCGTCCTTGAGGGTCGCTTCCAGCCGGTCCACGGCCATGCGGGTCTCGTTGATCGAGGCGTTCTGCGGCAGGTTGAGGTCCACCAGGATCTCCGGCCGATCGGAAGACGGAAAGAACTGGTTCTGCACGAAACGCATGCAGAACACCGAGGCGAAAAACAGCAGCACGGTGATGCCAATCGCCCACCAGCGGTTGCGCATGGCCCAGAGCAAGCCGCCATTGAAGGCGCGACCGACGCGCCCCGGCTCCTCGGAGTGGGGTTTGACGTTGGTGCTGAGGATGTGGATGCCGATCACCGGGGCAAACAGCACCGCGACTATCCACGACACCAGCATGGCCACGGCGATCACCGCGAACAGGGTGAAGGTGTACTCACCAGCGGAGCTGGCGTTGAGGCCGATGGGCACGAAGCCGGCCACGGTCACCAGGGTACCGGTGAGCATCGGGAAGGCGGTGGAGGTGTAGGCGAAGGTCGCCGCCTGCTCCTTGCTTTCGCCCTTCTCCAGGCGCGTGACCATCATCTCCACGGTGATCATGGCGTCGTCCACCAACAGCCCCAGGGCAATGATCAGCGCCCCCAGGGAGATCCGCTGCATGGTGATGCCGCTGTACTCCATGAACACGAAAACCATGGCCAGCACCAGCGGGATCGAGCAGGCCACCACCAGCCCGGCGCGCACCCCGAGGCTGATGAAGCTCACCACCAGCACGATGATCACCGCCTCGAACAAGGCGCTGGTGAAACCGCCCACCGCCTCCTGCACCACCTCGGCCTGATCGGACACCTTGTGCACGCCGATGCCGATCGGCAGGTCGGCGGTCAGTTGGTCCATGCGCGCATGCAGGGCCTTGCCGAAGTCCTGGATGTTGCCGCCCTTCTTCATGGCAATGGCCAGGCCGATGGCCGGCTGGCCGTTGAAACGGAACAGCGGTGTAGAAGGGTCGACGTAGCCGCGACTGATGTCGGCGATGTCCGCCAGGCGATAGAAGCGGTCGTTGAGGCGCAGGTTGACCGTGGCCAGGTCCTTCTCCGAGGCGAACTGCCCCGAAGTGCGCACCGAGATCCGCTCCGGCCCGGCCTCGATCACCCCGGCCGGGGTCACCGCGTTCTGCGCTTGCAGGCTTTGCAGGACCTGGCGCTGGTCGATGCCCAGGGCCGCCAGCTTGCGCGTGGAGAAGTTCAGGTAGATGACTTCGTCCTGCTCGCCGACCATCTCCACTTTGCCCAGGTTCGGCACTTCGCGGATCTGCGCCCGTACCTGTTCCACGTAGTCGCGCAGCTGGCGCATGCTCAGACCATCAGCGGTGAAGGCATAGACCGAGCCGAACACATCGCCGAATTCATCGTTGAAACCCGGCCCCTGCAAACCCTGGGGAAAGTCGCCGCGGATGTCGTTGATCTTCTTGCGCACCTGGTACCAGATCTCGGGGATGTCCTTGGCACTGGTGGTGTCGCGCAGGTAGACGAACACCGTCGATTCGCCGGGGCGGGTGTAGCTTTTCACGTAGTCGAGAGAGTCCAGCTCCTCGAGTTTTTTCTCGATGCGGTCGGTGACCTGCTTCAGGGTTTCTTCCTGGGTCGCGCCGGGCCAGCGGGTCTGGATCACCATGGTCTTGATGGTGAAGGACGGGTCTTCCTCACGCCCCAGGTTCATGTAGGAAAACACGCCCATCAGCAGCGCAACGAACATCAGGTACCAGACGAAGGACTGATGCTTGATCGCCCACTCGGACAGGTTGAAGCTCCCTTTGCTGTCAGGCGTCATTGTGCGCGGTCCTCATCGATTTTGACTTTCTGCCCCGGCTTGAGGCTGTTGACCCCGGCACTGACGATGCGCTCGCCGGGCTTGACCCCCTGGCTAATCAGCGCCGAATCGCTGTCGCGGCTGAGCACCTTGATCTCCCGGGGGGCAACAGTCTGGCTCTGCAGATCGATGACCCAGATCCGGGTCTGGCCATCCACCTCTTGCAGGGCCGTCAGGGGCAACTCGGTGCGCGGCTCGATGGCGGAGCTCAGGGTCACGCTGATGGCGGTGCCCAGGCGAAAGGCCTCGGGGGTGTCCTTGAGGGTCAGGCGGGCGCGACGGGTACGGGTCGCGCTCTGGGCCTGGGGCTCGATCTCGCGCACCGTGGCCGTGGTGCTGATGCTTGGATCGAGCTGGGCCGCGACCTTGAACTCCACGTCCGCCGGCAGTTGATCCACCAGGGTCGCCGGCAGGTCGATCACCGCTTCCTTGATCTCCGGCCGGGCCAGGGTCACCACCTGCTGGCCGGCGGTCACCACCTGCCCGGCTTCGGCGTTCCAGGCGGTGACCACGCCGCCGTGATCGCTGCGCAGTTGGCTGTAGTTGAGCTGGTCCTGGGCCTGGCGTACGGAAGCCTTGGCCTGATCCAGGGACGCGCCGGTGGTCTTCAGGTCGGTCTGGGCGATGTCCAGTTGCGCCTGGGCGCCGACACCACGGTCGAACAGCTCCTGCTGGCGCCGGGCATTGGCCTGGGCGTTGATCCACTGCGCCTGGACCTTGGCCAGATCGCCCTGGGCGGCCCGCAGCTGGTTCTGCTGATCGGTGGGGTCCAGGGTCGCCAGCAAGTCCCCGGGACCCACTTCGGCGCCGACATCGACATTGCGGTTGGCAATCCGCCCCGGCACCCGGAAGCCCAGGTTGGTTTCATAACGGGCCTGGATGTTGCCGGCAAAGCGCCCCAGGCTTTCCTCGGATTGCGGTGCCACCTGGATCGACAGCACCGGACGCACCGGCTCCGGCGCCGGTTCTTCCTTGGAGCAGCCCAGTAGCAAGGTGCTGACCCATAACAACGGCAACAGGCGCTTCATGGTTGTGCTCCCTGACCCTGGGTGGCCGAGGCAATCTCGACGAACATCCCCGGGTGCAACAACTGCCCTCCGGCCACCACCACTTTCTCGCCCCCCTTGAGGCCGTCGCTGATGATCACCTTGCCGGTCAGGTAACGCCCGACCTTGACGCTGTGCAGCACGGTCTTGCCGTCCTCGCCCACCAGCCACACCGCCGGCTCGCTGAGATTCTTGGTCAAGGCTGACCAAGGCAGCACCACCGTGGCCTTGCCATGGGCCCGGGCGGTGGCACTGACCACCGAGCCCAGGTCCATGCCCGCCGGCAGTGAATCGAGCACCACCTTGACCTGCACCGTACCGCTCTGGGCCGAGACCACCGGGGTCACCTCGCGGACTTTGCCGGTGGTCGCCACCTTGGGGTTGTCCAGCAGGCTGATGTGGATGGTTTCCTGGCCCGGCGGCTGCATCAGCAGCGATTCATAGACGTTGAATACCGCATCGCGCTCGCCGTCCCGGGCCAGGCTGAAGATCGGCATGGTGGCCTGCACCACCTGGCCCACCTCGGCCTGGCGCGCGGTGATCACCCCCGGCGCCTCGGCCACCAGCTCGGTGTAGCTCAACTGCTCCCGGGCATTGGCCAACTGCGCCTGGGCCGCGCTCAAAGCGCTCTGGCTGCTACGCAGGGCGGCCTGGGCCGAATCGTATTCGCTCTGGCTGGTGTAGCCCTTGGGCAAGAGTTTCTGCTGGCGGACGAAGGCTGCGCTGGCCTGCTTGACCCGTGCCTGTTCGGCAAACACCGCGGCAGCGGCGGAGTCGACATTGGTCTGCAAATCCTTGGGATCGAGCCGGGCCAACACCTGCTGGGCGGAAACCCGGTCGCCGACATCCACCAGACGCTGGATGATCTTGCCGCCGACACGGAACGACAATTCGGTCTGCACCCGGGCCTGGACGTCACCGGTGAGGGTCACCGACGGGGCAAAATCGCTGCTCTGCACTTCCTGGATACGCACCCGCGGGCGCTCCTTCTCGGTCTGCTTTTCCGCTCCGCAACCGCCGAGCAGAGCCAGCAGACTCAGCCCCACTATCCACCTCGATTTGAGACCAGCCATGCAGGCTCCTTGTGCTTGATCGTCGCGCCAGTGACGTTACGACTGTGAGCTTAGAACAGGGTTCAACCCTTGCACGCCGGTCTCATCAGTGAGGGCTTCGGTGGCGAGGGAGCTTGCTCCCGCTCGGCTGCGCAGCAGCCGCAACGGCCCTCGACGCGCTCTATCCTGGCAAGCACAACCTCGGTTTCGAGGGCCGCCGCAAGCAAGCTCCCGCTCTACAAATCAGGCACACTGCGCACCACGCAACAGGAGACCCGGCATGCTCAAGACCCTGGCGGTGGCCAATTACCGCTCCATCAACAAACTGGTGATTCCCCTCGGGCGACTGAACCTGATCACCGGCGCCAATGGCAGCGGCAAGTCCAACCTGTACCGGGCCCTGCGCCTGCTGGCAGAGACCGCACAGGGCGGCGTGGTCAACGCCCTGGCCCGGGAAGGCGGGCTGGATTCGACCTTCTGGGCCGGGCCGGAAACCCTCACCCGGCGCATGCGCAACGGCGAAGTGCCGATCGAGGCCAGCGTGCGCTCTTCCAGCAAGCGCCTGCGCCTGGGCTTTGCCGCAGAAGACTTCAGCTACGCCATCGCCCTGGGTTTGCCGGAGCCCAGCCGCTCGGTGTTTTCCCTGGACCCGCAGATCAAGAAGGAATGCATCTGGTCCGGCCCCTTCTACCGTCCCGCGAGCCTGCTGGTGGACCGCGACGGCCCGCTGATCCGCGCGCGTCAGGGCCGCAGCTGGGATGTGCTGGCCCAGCACACGCCGGACTTCGACAGCCTGTTCGATCAGGTGGGCAGCCTGCGCGGCTCGCCGGAAGTGCTGCAGATGCGCGAGTTCATTCGTCGCTGGCGTTTCTACGATCACTTTCGCAGCGACAGCGAAGCCCCGGTGCGCCAGCCGCAGCTGGGTACCCGCACTCCGGTGCTGCATCACGATGGCCGCGACCTGGCGGCGGCGTTGCAGACCATTCGCGAGATCGGCGACCCCGAGGCATTACAGGCAGCCATCAGCGACGCCTTCCCCGGCGCACGGCTGAACATTGCCCCGCTGCAGGGTGGACGCTTTGCCATCGAGTTCTATCAGGAGGGATTGTTGCGGCCGTTGTCGGCGGCGGAACTGTCGGACGGCACCTTGCGCTATCTGTTGCTGGTAGCGGCCCTGCTGACCCCGCGCCCGCCGAGCCTGATGGTGCTCAACGAACCGGAGACCAGCCTGCACCCGGACCTGTTGCCGGCCCTGGCGCGCTTGATCATCAGGGCTTCAGAGCAGTGCCAGGTGTGGGTGGTGTCCCACGCCCGGCGCCTGATCGCAGCCTTGCAGGAAGACCCCGAGTGCAACTGCATCGTGCTGGAGAAAGAGCTGGGCCAGACCGGCATCGTCGGCCAGCGCCTGCTCGACGAACCGGCCTGGTACTGGCCCGATTGAACCCTCCCCGCCGGCCCCGATTGCCATGCCCCCGTCGTAGGAGCCAGCTTGCTGGCGAAGAGGCCCTCAAGCCCTTGCATCGCCCTCGCGGACGCCTTCGCTGGCAAGCCAGCTCCTACAAGGCTCAAACGCAATACGCCCCCCCCCGTAGGAGCCAGCTTGCTGGCGAATAGGCCCTCAAGCCCTGCATCGCCCTCACGGACGCCTTCGCTGGCCAGCCAGCTCCTACGCGAAGGGAGGAGGGTCAGCCCTGCCATTTGCCGCCTTCGACAATCACGCTCTCAGGCTTGGTGTCGTCGCTCAGCTCTTTGCGCACGTACTGGTCATACAGCTTGAGCAGGTACTTCTCTTCGCCCAGCTTGGCCAGTTCGGCATTCACCCAGTCCCGCAGTTCGATGTTGCCCTTCTTCACCGCCGGGGCAATCGGCGCCTGCTCGCCCAGAGTCTGCGGCAGTACACGGTAGCCCGGGTTCTGCTTGGACCAGCTGAACAGAATCAGGTTGTCCTGGGCATAGGCATCGCCACGGCCATTGGCCAGGGCTTGCAGGGACTCGGTGTTCTTCTCGAACTTGAGCAGTTTCCAGTCCGGGTGGTTCTGGGTCAGCCAGATGTCCGCAGTGGTGCCGGTGGTGACGATGGTGGTGCGGCTCGCCAGGTCATCCAGGCTCTTCACCACGCTGCCTTCAGGCACCAGGGCCTGTACCGCCACCTTGAGGTTGGGGTTGGTGAATTCCACCGCTTCCTTGCGCTCCGGGGTCACGGTCATGTTGGCCAGGATCAGGTCGACCTTGTCGCTCTGCAGGAAGGGAATGCGGCTGGCCGGTTCCACGGCGACGAATTCGACTTTGTTCTCGTCCCCCAGCAGGTCCTTGGCCAGTCGCCGGCCGATGTCGGTATCAAAACCCACATAGCGCCCGGTTTCATCGACGAAACCGAACGGCGGCTTGTCGGTGAATACACCGACGATCAGCTTGTCCCGGGCCTTGATCTTGTCCAGGTAGCCGGCCGCCGGCGCGGCGCTGGCAGCGGTGGCCGCAGGCTTGGGTGCCTCGGCGGATTTATCGCAGCCGGCCAGCAGGGCCAGACCGAACAGCGGCAGTAACAACAGCGAAGACTTGGCAGTTTTCATAAGAGCTCCAGTTCCTTTTTAGGGGCTTTCTTGGGCAGTGCTTCAACGAAGGAGAACTTCTCCAGGAACTGCTGCGCGCGTGCGCTCTGCGGGTTCGTGAAGAAAGCCTCGGGGGTGTTCTGTTCCACGATGCGCCCGCCATCCATGAACACGATGCGGTCGGCCACGGCCCGGGCGAAGGCCATTTCATGGGTGACGATCAACAGGGTCATGCCGTCCCGGGCCAGGCCCTGGATCACCTGCAGCACTTCCTTGACCATCTCCGGATCAAGGGCCGCGGTGACCTCATCGAACAGCATCACCTGGGGGTTCATGCACAACGAGCGGACGATGGCGATGCGTTGCTGCTGGCCGCCGGACAACTGCCGGGGAAAGGCTTCGCGCTTGTCCAGCAGGCCCACCCGCTCCAGCAGCGTTTCGGCCTGAGCCCGGGCTTCGCGGGGTTCGCGCTTTTGCACCTTGAGCGGCCCGAGGAGGATGTTGTCCAGCACATTCATGTGGGGGAACAGGTGGTAACTCTGGAACACCATGCCGATCTGCTGGCGCACCAGACGCCAGTCAGTGCCGGGGCTGAGCAGCTCGCGCCCGGCGAAACGCAGGTGGCCGCTGTGGGCGGTTTCCAGGCCGTTGAGGCAGCGCAGCAGGGTGCTCTTGCCGCAGCCGCTGGGGCCGAGAATGACGATCACCTCCCCTGCGGCCACGCTGAGGTCGACCTCCTTGAGCACCTGCTGCGGGCCAAAGAATTTGTTGAAACCCTGGAACTCGATCAATGCGCTCATGCTTGCGTCCAGCGCCGTTCCAGCACGCGAGAGGCGGCCGACAACGGGTAGCAGATAAAGAAGAAAAACAGGAACAGAACGCCGTAGATCAGCACCGATTCGTAGGTGCGCTCGATGATCTGCTGGCCAACCTTGATCACGTCCACCACGCCGATCAGCACCGCCAGGGAACTGGTCTTGATGATTCGCGTGTAGACGTTGATGGTCGGCGGCGTCATGCGTTTCAGCGCCTGGGGCAGCAATACGTAGCCGTACAACTGGACACCGGAAAGACCGATGGACAGGCCCGCTTCACGCTGGCCCCGGGGCAGGGATTGCAGGGCCCCGCGCACCACCTCGCCGACTTCGCTGGCGCCCCACAGCGACAGCACCAGCACCGCGCAGGTGAAGCTGGGAATGCTGATGCCGAAGAAGATCGGAAAGCCGAAGAACAGCAGGTACAGCCAGACCAGCACCGGGATCGCCCGGAACAGCTCCAGGTAGATCCGCAGCGGCACGTCCAGCACCTTGCGTTGCAGGCTGCGCAGCACACCGTAGAGCACCCCGCCCAGGGTGCTGAAGGCAATGCTCAGCAGGGAAATCGACAAGGTCTGCGCAGCGCCCCGGGCCAGTTGCGGCAAGGACACCAGCAGTAACTCAAGACCCGAACTGGCCATGTTGCAGCCTCCTTTCCAGACGGCTGAGCAACAGCGACAACGGCAGGAACAACAGCACGCAGATCAGCGTCAGCACCGCGAGCATTTCGTAGGTCTTGTAGTACAGGGCGATGTAGCTCTTGGTGGTGTAGAGAATTTCCGGCACCGCCACCGCCGAGACCACGGTGGTTTCCTTGAGCAGGAAAATGAAATTGGCGAACAGCGACGGCAGGCTGAGAATCCCGGCCTGGGGCAGGATCACGTAGCGCAGCAACTGCCACTGCGACAGGCCAATGGAGCGCCCCGATTCCAACTGCGCCTGGGGTACGGCTTCCACGCCGGCCCGCAGCACTTCGGTGAGGTAGGCACCGCCGAGAAACGTCATGGTGATGATCGCCGCGGTGAAGCCGGAGACCTTGATTCCCAGGGCCGGCAAGGCGAAGTAGACGAAGAACAGCTGGATCAGCAGCGGTGTATTACGCGCCAGCTCCACGTACAGGCCAATCAGCCGGTGCAGATAAGGGGTGCGAAACACCAGAAGCGTGGCGTTGATCAGGGCCACCAGCAAGGAAGTGCCGATGGCGATCAAGCCGACCTGCAGGGTCACCCCCACGGCCTTGAGAAAGGCCGGCAAGGTGCTGAGGATAAAAGCGTAATCGAGGGTCATTGAAAGTCCTGGACGCCGCTGGGGTACAGCGGCGGTGGTGCAGTCCATGGGGCGATGGGTAACCGCCCGGCTGCGGCAACTTTATAGCTATAAAAACAAGATTTTAAATACCGTTAAAGCATATTGATATCACCCAAAAACCTAACCCGCGGATTTGCCGGGCTGGCGCAGGGCTACTACCTTTTCTACCGGGTCGAACGGAGCTTTCGCGCCCACACCCCCCCACTGGACGCTGCACCTCTCAAGGACGACCGTCATGGCCGATGCAAAGACCCCGCAACCGCTGGACCCCCACGAATTGATGAAATGGCTGACGGCATTGCGCCGCGCCACCCAACCCACCGCCAAAAACGCTCCACTTGTGTAGGAGCTGGCTTCTACGACTTTCGCGGGCGCAATAAAAAACGCCGACGCTGTGATAGCCGTCGGCGTTCAAACCTTGAAGGGGTTTGTCGCGTCAGTAGCCTAGTTCATCAGAACGCCGGCAGTACTGCACCGCTGTATTTCTTCTCGATAAAGGCTTTGACCTCTGGGCTGGTCAGGGCCTTGGCCAGCTTCTGGATGGCCGGGCTGTTCTTGTTGTCCGGACGGGCCACCAGGTAGTTCACGTAAGGCGAATCGGAACCTTCGATGATCAGCGCATCCTTCGCCGGGTTCAGACCGGCTTCCAGGGCGTAGTTGGTGTTGATCATGTCCAGGTCAACCTGATCCAGGACCCGTGGCAGCATGGCCGACTCAAGCTCCTTGAACTTGAAGTTGTGCGGGTTCTTGGCGATGTCCTTCGGCGTGGACACGGCGTTCTTCGGGTCCTTGAGCTCGATCAGACCGGCCTTCTGCAGCAGAATCAGGGCGCGGCCGCTGTTGCTGCCTTCGTTGGGAATGGCAATGGTAGCGCCATCTTTCAGCTCGGCCAGGGACTTGACCTTCTTCGAGTAGCCGCCGAAAGGTTCGACGTGCACACCGATCACGGTTTCCAGGTGGGTGCCCTTGCCTTCGTTGAAGCTCTTCAGGTACGGCAGGGTCTGGAAGTAGTTGGCGTCCAGACGCTTCTGATCGACCTGCACGTTGGGTTGCACGTAGTCGGTGAAGACTTTGATTTCCAGGTCCACGCCTTCCTTGGCCAGGGTTGGCTTGATCAGCTCGAGAATCTCGGCGTGGGGCACCGGGGTCGCGGCTACGACCAGCTTCTCGCCGGCCTGGGCAATACCTGCGCTCAGGGCTGCCGCCAGTGCGGTAAACAACAGAACTTTTTTCATGCAAGGTCCTTAGGTGTCGGAATCGACGACGGCTTCAAATAAGGTGCTTATCAAGGTGCCAGTGATGTGCCACTGCTGGCGTGGAGCGGACAATACCGAGATTTTTTATTCCCGAACAATATCTTTTGTTCACGTTCATATTCCATTTTGTTCATACAGCATCCCAGCGCTCTGGCCTGCGATTTCCCGCCTGCCGGACCAACCTTTCGTAGGAGCCGGCCGGGCGGCGCTGCGCTTGCCGGCGAACAGGCCCTCAGCCTTGCATCGCCCTTGCGCACGCCTTCGCTGGCAAGCCAGCTCCTACGGTGGCCGGGGTTTCAGGTCAGGGCGGTGCGTTGCAGCAACAGGTGCAGCGCCTGGCGCTCGGCAGCGGATCCGCTGTCGCCGATCTGCCGCAGCAGCTGCTCGATCTGCTCCAGCGGCGAAGGCGTCGGTGGCAGGTTGAGATGCTCCGGCAGGATCTCCTCGCCACCACTGACCAGCAGCGCAAAGTGAATAACGTTTTCCAGCTCCCGGGTATTGCCCGGCCAGCTGTGGCGTTCCAAAGCTTGCTGCGCAGTTTCGCTGATCAGCGGCACCGGCAGGTCCAGGCGCTGGCTGTAGATCCCCAGGAAGTACTCGGCCAGGGATTCGATATCCCCGACCCGCTCGCGCAGCGCTGGCAATTCCAGCTGGCCCTCGCTGAGGTAGCGGTACAGGCGCTCATGAAACTTGCCCGCCGCCACCGCCTGGGCCAGGTCGATGCTGGTGGCCGCCACCAGGCGCACATCCACCGGGCTCGGTTGCTGGGCGCCGACCCTGGTCACTTCGTGGTTCTCCAGGGCTGCCAGCAGCTTGGTCTGGATCGGCAGCGGCAAGTCGCCGATCTCGTCCAGGTACAGGGTTCCGCCATTGGCCGAACCGAACCAGCCGGCACGGCTGCTGGCAGAACCGCTGAAACTGCCGGCGGCATAGCCGAACAGTTCGGCGTCGGCGTAGGTGGGGCTGATGGCTCCGCAGTTGACCGAGACGAACAACCCGCCGCGATCACTGGCACGGTGGATATGCCGGGCCAGCAGCTCCTTGCCGGTCCCGGTTTCACCACGGATCAGCACCGAGATCGCCCGGGGCGCCAGTTGCTCCAGCTCTTCACGCAGTTGCCGCGAACGCGGATCGACGAACACCAGCGCCTTGGCGCGGATGCTCAGGGGGCTTTTTTCCGCATCGGGAAAGGTCAGCAGCGGCTGACCGAAAGGGGTGTGAGGACTCATGGCAGACTCCCGCCCAAAACCGCCTGAGGACGGGGGCGTTTAAACAAGAAAAAGACGGTCAGGCACGACGCAGGGCGTGTTGTTCCATGCGGTTCTGCAGGCGATAGAGATAGGCGAATCCCTGCTCCCAGCGCTGGTGGCCGGACTTGACGTTGATATGCCCGGCTCCCGCCAGAATCCCGGCTTCGGCGCCCCAGTCGCGGGCCAGCTCCAAGGCACGCGGCGCACTGACGGCGCTGTCGTTGTCCGAGCTCACCACCTGGCTGGGGAACGGCAACAGGTCCCGAGGGATAGGCGCGAAATTGCGCAGGGCCGGCGCACAGGCCGGGCGCTCGACATCCGCCGGCGCCACCAACAGCGCACCGCGTACCTGGCGCAGCGCCGCTACGGGCGCGCGAGCCGCCCAGTGAGCCACGGTGATGCAACCCAGGCTGTGGGCAATCAGGATCACCGGCGTGTCGTCGATGGCGATGGCTTCCGCCAGGGCCGCTACCCAGTCTTCGCGACGCGGCGTCAGCCAATCGGCCTGCTCCACCCGCGCACTGTTGGGCAGGCTGTTCTGCCAATGGGTTTGCCAATGATCTTCTGGCGATCCTTGCCAGCCCGGCACAATCAAGTAGCGAATGGATTCGTTGCGCATGGGGAACTCTCCTGCTGCGTGTCTGTTCCCGGACGAGTATAGGGAGGGGATTTATATTCGTTAAGGAATAAGAAGCTATTTATTAATACCTTAAATGAATATGAAAATCCCTTCGCCCTCCGCAGGAGCCGACGCGATTTCGCTGGCGGTCTTGTAGGAGCCGGCTTGCCGGCGAAGAGGCCCCTCAAGCCTTGCGCCGCTCTCAAGGACGCCTTCGCTGGCAAGCCAGCTCCTTCAGCTGGCGCGATTTCGGTGGTGTTCTTGCCGGCGAAGGGGCCAACGGGAGGGCATGTCGGTGGGGGGCTTTGCAGGTGGGTTTTCGTCAGGCAAAAAAAAGGCCGCACCCTGCCAAGGAGACGGCCTGAAAAGTCGTGGCTTTGTTGCTCGGTTTCAGCGCGCGGTAATCACCGACAGCTTGGTGATGCCCGCACGCTCGATGGACGCCATGGCCCGGGCCACTTCCCCGTAGTTGACGCCATCGTCGGCCTGCAGTTGGACCCGCACTTGCGGGTCCTTGAGCTTGGCCGCTTGCAAATTGGTTTCCAGCAGATCCGGCTGGATCTCGTCCTTGTTGATAAAGAGTTTGCCGGCGCCGTCGATGCTCACCACCAGCGGGTCCTTCTGCTCCACCGGGGCCACGGCCTCGGTCTTGGGCAGGTTGATGGGAATGGCGTTGGTCAGCAGCGGCGCGGTGACGATGAACACCACCAGCAGTACCAGCATCACGTCCACCAGCGGGGTGACGTTGATCTCGCTCAGCACCTCATCGCTGTCTTGGGTGGAGAAGGCCATATCAGGACGCCTCCTTCACTTTCTGTTGACTGCCCTGGGCCGCAGCCTTGTGCACGCTCGGGTGGATCAGCACACGGAACGAGTTCTTCTGCGCCAGGCTGTAGAAGTCGTGGGCAAAGTCATCCAGGTCCGCAGCCGTGAGCTTCAGGCGCCGCAGGAAGTAGTTGTAAACCAGCACCGCCGGCACCGCGACGGCGATCCCCACGCCGGTGGCCACCAGGGCCGCGCCGATCGGCCCGGCCACGGTTTCCAGGCTGGCAGAGCCCGCCGCGCTGATGCCTTTCAAGGCTTCCATGATCCCCCACACGGTGCCGAACAGACCGATAAAGGGCGAGGTGCTACCGATACTGGCGACCACCGCCAAGCCGGTTTCCAGGGAGCGGCGCTCACGCACGATCTGCTGGCGCAGGGCGCGTTCGAGACGGTCCTGATGGTTGATCGCCTGGCTCAGGTCCGCGGCATGGGGCGCTTCGCCGACCTGGATCGCCGCATAGCCGGCCTGGGCCACGCGGGCCGCCGCGCCGGGCTGGGTTTCACTCAGGGAGGCGGCGGAGTCGAGGCTGGACGCCGCCCAGAACTGATTGTGGAACTTGCGATCCTGGGACTTGAGGCGGGCGAACTGCACGCCCTTGACCAGGGCCAGGCCCCAGGTGGCGACGGAGAAGACCACCAACAGCCAGATCACCGCGCTTTCGATGGATTCCAGTGGAGATGCCAGTAACGTCATGATGTGTTCCCTCTGTGTAAGCGTTTAGCGCGCGTTATTTGATCGGCCTTGCGGCTCAATGAATCTTGAAATCGATGGGTACGCTGACCCAGCCGTCTTGGGCCACATCGCCCTGCTTGGCCGGGACGAAACTCCAGCGCTTGACCGCAGCCAGGGCCGCATCGTCGAGTTGCTGGCGACCGCTGCTCTTCTGAATCTGGATCTCTCCGGGCTTGCCGCTGGCCAGCACATGCACCCGCAGCAGCACCGTGCCTTCCCAACCCCGGCGCTGAGCCAGTGACGGGTACTCCGGCGCCGGGTTCTTCAGGTACGCGGCGCTGGCGGAAGCCGGGGTCACGGGGGCCGGGGCCGGTGGCGCGGGCGCTGCCGGGGCGGCTACTGGCGCCGCAGGTTGCGGCGCCGCCGGGGTCTGCTGCACCGGCTTGGGCGCCGGTTTCGGCTCGGGCTTGGGTACCGGTTTGGGCTTGGGTTTAGGCACCGGCTTGGGCGGTGGCGGCTTGACCGCCAGCTCGTCCTCCACCGGAGGCGGCGGCTCCACCACCGGTTGTACCGGCACAGGCGGAGGCGGCTCCACCACGGGCGGTGCCGGGTGCGAAAATTCGATGGTCATGGGCGGAATTTCCGGCGGCACGATGGGCAGCACCGGGGTCGGTTTCTGGCTCAGCCAGTAGATCACTGCACCGTGCAATACCAGAGCCGCGACGCCCAGGAGAATCGCCTCACGACGACGCAATACCCCCTTGGGCGTCCGTTGCAGACGTAATTGGCCCAGCGGCGAGCGGTGAGGCCGGCCGAGGTCGACCAACTCGCCGCTCGGTGCCTGGCGCCACAGCACCTCGTGTGCACTGGCGGCGGTCTGGACATTGCCCATGGATTCACTCCCTACGATCTTTTGAAAAACCCGACACCGGCGTTTGAACAACCCCCACGCAACGGTGCCGCGGGTCAATGATCAGTGCCCCACGCTTATCTCTTAAAGTAATCTTTCAAGTTATAGATAGATCGAAACGGAATATTGGACTCACCAGAAACAGCCCAGGCCCCGTGATTCAAGGGCTGTAGCCAAGAGGAAAAAACGTCATGCCTTGCAGGCATTGAAAATATTCCCGCAAAGCATCGAAACAGGCCTGTTAGTGCAGAAAACAATAGAACTCCATTGCACTCGCAACTCACTTCAGTGGCCATGCACTTAATAAACTTTACAAGCGCACACGACAAAGCCGCTGAAATAGCCCGCGGCCCTATATAAGGCAGCGCGTATTCAGCGGCTGTTTGTTATCGAACGTGTTATTGCTTGACGAACTCGCCGCTCAGGCCGACCACATCGCCACTGAAGTTGCTGCGGGCACCGGAGGCACGCAACCGGGAATAGTTGTGATCGGGAGAGAACAGTGCCCAGGCCTGGTAGCCGTAGCCATCGTTGTAGCCAGATACATTGATGATGGTCGGCTGCCCGGTGCTGTTCTGGAAGTGGTAATGCCCGGCGACGCTGTACTTGACCCCGGCCTGGGTCAACTCACCGCTGAACGAACCGTTGGAGTCGTTGCCGTCGGTCACGACCAGACGGGCGTCAGCGTTGGAGTTTACATAGGTTCCATTGATGCTCGACATAATGCGGGTTTCCTTATGCGATTGAATGTTTCGTCCAATGAAGCAAGTTCCTCCCGGAACTCACAAACCCAGCATGGTCGGCGTTTATAACTCTGTCCAAAACAAACTTTAGCAATAACTAATTAAATAGCTATAGCCTGCAATCGGCTCTCTATAAGTTATGACCGAAACTAAAGCATTTATAACTCCCCCGTGTTTTAAACTTGCGGCTTGACGCTGGCCACTGCTCGCAACTGCTCCTGTAATGCCTTGCCGGCCCGACTCAAGCCGCTGCCGGCGTACAACGCCAGGCGCACGCCCTGGATATCCGGCAAACCGCTGTCGGCGTCGAGCATCCGATGCCCCTTGCCCAGCACCCGCACCGGCAGCAGGCTGATGCCCAGGCCCGCCGCCACCGCCGAGCAGACACTGGCCAGGCTGGCGCTGGAATAGGCGATGCGCCACGGCCAGCCGCCGACTTCCAGGTGGTGGAGCATTTCCTGGCGATACAGGCCACCCACCGGAAACGCCACCAATGGCAGCGGATCACGGCCAAAGGCCGGCTGGCGCAGGCTGTCGACCCAGCACAGCGGCTCGGGCCAGGAGTCCAGGCAGTCGTCGCTGTGGCCCATCTGCTTGACCAGCAGCAGGTCGAACTCGCCACGGCGGAACTGGCGCAGCAATTCCGGTCCCAGACCACTGGTGACCTCCAGGCGCACCGCCGGATAGTCGCGACCAAAGCGCGAGAGCATCGGCATCAGGCGCTCGGCGGCGAAGTCTTCCGGCACCCCCAGGCGCAGCACTTCCTCGCCGCGCTGGTTGATCAAGACATCACTGGCCTCCTCATGCAGAGCCAGGATGCGCCGGGCATAGGCCAGCAGGCGCTCGCCCTCCACCGTGGCCACCACCCGGCGCTGATCGCGGTCAAGCAACTGGCAACCCAGGCTCTCCTCCAGGCGCCGCACCTGCTGGCTCACGGTGGACTGGGTCAAGTGCAGGCGCTCGGCCGCGCGGGTGAAGTTCTGGCAGTCGGCAACCGCCACAAAACTGCGCAGCAACACGGGATCGAACATTGCTCACCACCATCCTGATCGCCACTGATTGGCATGATTATATTTAATTTCAGAATACTAACGAGCTTCACCATACTCCCCTTTCATCAGCAGGAACGGGAGGTTCCCATGCAGCTCAAGCTGTCCTTCAAACGCGGCCTGATGGCCATGGGTCTGCTAACGGCGGGGGTGGTCATGGCCAGCGACAACTCGCTGCTGGATGCAGTACACAAGGGTCGGTTAGAGCAAGTGCAGCAACTGATCCAGCAAGGCGTAGCCCTCGACGATCGTGGCCTGGACGGCAGCAGCCCGCTGCTGGTGGCCACCCGGGATAACCGTATCGAGATCGCCCGGGCGCTGATCGAGGCCGGGGCCGACGTCAACCGCAAGAACCTGATCCAGGACAGCCCCTACCTGCTGGCCGGCGCCAGCGGTCACAACGAAATCCTCAAGCTGACCCCGGCCCATGGCGCCGACCTCAAGAGCACCAACCGCTACGGCGGCACCGCCCTGATCCCGGCCTGCGAACGCGGCCATGTGGAAACCGTACGTCTGCTGATCAAAGCCGGCGTCGACCTGAACCACGTCAACCACCTGGGCTGGACCTGCCTGATGGAAGCCATCGTGCTGTCCGACGGCGGCCCGCCACACCAGCAGATCGTCGCCCAACTGATTGCCGCTGGCGCCGACCTGAACCTGCCGGACCGCGCCGGCCTCAGCCCGCTGCAACAGGCCGAACGCCGTGGCCAGCGCGCCATTGCCAAGCTGCTGCGCGATGCCGGCGCTGCCTGAAGCCCCCTTTTTAGGAACCTTGCATGCACGACGATCAACACTACCTGCAACGGGCCGTTGAACTGGCCCGGCACAATGTCGAACAGGGCGGCCGTCCGTTCGGCGCACTACTGGTGCGCAACGGCCGGGTGCTGGCCGAAGCGGTGAATGAAATCCACCTCAGCCAGGACCCCACCGCCCACGCTGAAATGCTGGCGATCCGCAGCGCCAGCCGGCAACTGGGTCCGCGCCTGGACGACTGCGTGATCTACGCCAGCGGCCAGCCCTGCCCCATGTGCCTGGCCGCCATGTACCTGTGCGGCGTCTCCCGCGCGGTGTTCGCCGCCAGCAATGAACAGGCGCAACCGTTCGGCCTCTCTACCGCAGCCATCTACCAAGAGCTGAGCCAGCCCCTTGAGGCACAGCGCCTGCCGATGCTGCACCTGCCCCAGGCGGCAATGGCCGCCCTCTACCAGGACTGGCAGGAGCGCCATGCAGCGAACTGAATCGATATTCAAGACCCTCGCCGGCTGGGCGCTGCTGGTGTGCCTGGGCCTGAACCTGCGGCCGATCCTCAGCTCGGTCAGCCCATTGCTCAACGAAATTCGCGGCGCCACCGGCATGAGCTTCCAGAGCAGCGCCTGGCTCACCAGCCTGCCAGTGATTTGCATGGGCCTGGTGGCCCTGCTGGGCGTGCGAATCGAAGCCCGCCTCGGCGAACGCCGCGGTGTGTCCCTGGGTTTGCTGCTGGTGTTGCTGGCCTGCCTGGTGCGGCTGTTCTTCGGCCAGGCCGCGGCCTTGCTCGCCACCGCCCTGCTCGGCGGCGCCGGAGTGGCCTTGATCCAGGCCCTGGTGCCGGCGCTGATCAAGCGCCAATTTCAACAGCGCGTGGCCCTGGCCATGGGCGTCTACTCGGCCTCGCTGATGGGCGGTGGCGGCATTGCCGCCCTGCTCAGCCCGCAGGTGGCCAGCCACTTCGCCAACTGGCAAGTGGGGCTTGGCATCTGGCTACTGCCGGCCCTGGCCGCGCTGCTGCTGTGGCTGTGCCTGCCACTGGGAGCCGGGCGCCGCACAGGCGCCGTAGCGCCGACCATCAAGCTCTGGGGCAACCGTCGCGCCTGGCTGCTGGCGCTGTATTTTGGCCTGGTGAACTGCGGCTACATGAGCATGGTGGCCTGGCTGCCGGCCTACTACCTGCAACTGGGCTGGAGCGCCACCCAAAGCGGCTCGTTGCTGGCCTTCATGACCCTGTTCCAAGTGACCGCCGCGCTGCTGATGCCGGCCCTGGCCCAACGCAGCGTCGACCGCCGACCGCTGCTGGGCATCAGCCTCGCGGCCCAGGCCGTGGGCTTTCTCGGGTTGCTGCTGTGGCCCTTGCAGAGCCCACACCTGTGGGTAGCCTTGATCGGCTTCGGCCTCGGAGCGTGCTTTGCCCTGAGCCTGATCCTGACCCTGGATCACCGCCGTGATCCCCGGGAAGCCGGACAACTGGCGGCCTTCGTCCAGGGCGTGGGCTTTCTGATCAACGCCATCTCACCGTGGCTGAGCGGCTGGCTGCGGCAAGTCACCGGCAGCTTTGTCAGCGCCTGGTGGGTGCTGATCGTCGGCGTACTGGCGATGCTGCTGTTGACGCGAATCTTCAGCCCGGCCAGTTATCAGGCCTGTGTCCAGCTCGACACAGCGCCACAACCGGCCTGACAGCGGTCCTCAAACCAGCCGCCTGCCAGCGCAGCAGGTGGCTTTCTTTATGTCTCCACAGCACCACTATCCTTTTCAACCGGCTAAGATCGGCCGCCGACGCCACTCACCCCAACTGGCACAGACTCAACTCAGGACACTGGAGAAGCGATGGACGCTGCAACGATCGGCCGCTGGGTAAACAGCCTCGGGCTCAGCCATGCAGAACTGGTCGCCCGGGGAGAGCGTATCAAGCCCCCGACGGACAAGATCTACGACGAATTCGAATGGCTGACCGTGACCGTCGAGCCCGGCCTGATGCTGGACTTCTGGGAAGACAGCCTGGCCCTGGAAAAGGTACTGATCGAGCTCATGCCCCTTGAAGAGGGGCGCTCGTTCTACAGCGGCGAACTGCCCGCCCCGTTCTCACGCAGCATGACCCGCGCCGACATTCGCGAGCTGTTGGGCACGCCCCTGCGCTCGGGGGAACGCAGGCCATCAGCCGATGGGCAACGCACGCTCAACGCCTGGGAGAGCTACCGCCTGCCGGAGCCTCTGCATCCCAGTGCGCGGGTTGGATTCGTCTATAGCGCCGACATGCAGATCAAGGTCCTGTCGTTTGACTTACTGGAACCCCATCGCGACTGACCCGCCGCCCCGTCTTCAGGCCGGCCGGCAGGCCGCCGTCAGATTTTGATCTTGATCTTCTTGCCCCCTTAGACACGATGGCCGAACGCAGGCATTGAGCCGTGGGTAACCCGGCAGGACGCCGGGTTAGCCGCCCCAGGCCATGGATGGCCTGTGGCGGCGGCCCACGGATCAATGCCGGAGAGAGGGCACGCCGAGCCTAGGCGAGGCGCCGAGTGGAGGGGCAAAGCCCTTTGGTTACTTTGGGGCCCCAAAGTGACTCGCCGTAAGGGCGAAACCGCCAGCCGCCACACCCGCAGCAACGGATATGTACACCCATAACACCGCAACCTCAGATTTTACGGTCGCTACGCGCCGGGACGCCGGCCGCCCGGGCGGGAGCAAGCTCCCTCGCCACATCATCATTCCAAGCTATAGCCCCAAGGCATTCACAAAGAAATAAATTATTGTAATTCGATAATTACTTATCAATAATTCACCACCCCCCAAGTTTTGCAAGGAATGACGCATGAACCCCCAAATAAATGGCTCAGCCCAATACCGCTTACGACGGGTCGGCCTGCTGGCCGCGATCCTGGCCTGGGTCATGGGCGTGGTGGAGCTTGGCGGCAACGCCGGACTCTGGATCTACAGCAAAGACCAGGTCCTGAGCGCCCTGCTCAGCGTATTCGCCGACCATTCGCCACGCCTGCTGGAAGCCGACTTCAAACTCTCGTCCGCAAGTTTCACCCTGCTGGTGATCCTCGACTTCCTGCCCCTGCTGCTGTCGAGCTTCGCCCTCTGGCTGACCGGGGTGTTCTTCCTGCGCCTGTCCCGCGGCGAAACCTGGAGCGATCGCAACATCCGCATCCTCTGGCGCGTGGGCATGCTGTGGATCGTCGCCCCGGCCACTTTCCCCATGGTGGAAACCCTGCAAGGCCTGGCCCTGTCCATCGACCTGCCAGCGGGCCAGCGGATTCTGCAGATTTCTGCTGGTTTCTCGTCCTACGCGGCCTACGAGGTGGTCAAAGGAATCTTGCTCTGCTCATTTTCCATTATCATGCGCGACGCCAAAGTCCTCAGTGATGAGCACAGTCACTACATATAGAACAATGAGATGACCATTATCGTTCGGCTTGACGTTGTCATGGCTAAAAACAAGATTCGCTCGAAAGAGTTGGCCGCCATCCTGGGCATTACCGAGGCCAATCTGTCGTTGCTGAAAAATGGCAAGGTCAAGGGGATGAAAATCGAGACCCTGGACAAACTCTGCGCCGCACTCGACTGCCAACCCGGCGACTTGCTGGAATACCAGGCGAGCGAGCCCGCGTAACCCCCCGCGTTTGTTTGATCCGAGTCCCGATCGTTAAAGCCTTATCCATTCATCACGTTGCACGTTGGCTTATTCATGACTCGTTACCTGCTCTGCCCGCTGTTTCTGTTCGTCCTGCTTTTGACCGGCTGCGCCAACAAACTCGAAGTGGCCATCGACGCCACTCCGGCCCAAGACTACTACTTCGATCCAAAGGCTCCGGTGCTGGTGACCGTCAACAGCGCCAAGGAGGCCCAGGGCCTCAAAGCCAGCTACTACCTGCGCGACATGGTCGCCGCCCTTCATGGCATGGGATTTACGCAGGTGTATACCGAATCGTCGCTGCCGAAAAACCACCCGCCGTTTCGCATGAACATTGCCCTTGATGTGGGCAGTAAAAAGACCAGCTATCGCTACACCGCCACCGACTACGGCCAGGTGCCCAGCAGCACTAAAACCACGTGCATGCCCGGCAAGCACCAACAGACCGTGTGCACCAGCACCCCAACGATGTCCTACCGCGCTATCGGCTCCTCGGAACGCACCGGCTACACCACCCTTTCGACCTTCAACATCCAGGCCAAGGACGAGCAGAGCCGGCGCACGGTATTCCTGCTGCGGGCCTCGTCCTACAACGAGGACTGCCAGGACGCCAAGGTCGAGGATTTCCTGGTGCAGGAGAGCCTGGACAACCTGGACTTGCGCAACCGGGTGCAGCGCAAATACACCGTCACCCTGCCCGAAGGCCAAAGCTGCAACTAAGCGCCTACCACCCACCGGGCGACACGCCTACAATCGCCCCTCGACGCCCGCCCGATCCCCCATCGGGCGGGCGCGGCCCCTCAACGACAAGGCGTATGTCGAGCATGACCCTGGATTGGAATGCCTGGGAAATAGAACCCGGATCGGCGGTGGACGAACAACTGATCGCCCAGGTGCAGCAACGCCTCGGCGTCGAATTCCCGCCGCTGTATCTGCAGCTGGTGCAGTACGCCGCGGCCGCCACGCCGGGGATCGGCACCTTCCCCTATGGCAACGGCTACGCCTGCCTCAGCGAGTTCTTCGATTTCAGCCTGAACAACCAACCCTGGACCCTGCTCTGGTACGCCAGCCCCGGCCGTGTGCCGGGGCTGGCCGCAGGTTGCCTGCCGATTGCCCGGGACGCTGGCGGTCTGCTGATCTGCCTGGACTTCAACAGCCCGGGCGTAGCGGTAGAAATCTTCGACCCCGAGAGCGCCGGCCGCTACCCGGTGGCTGCCGACTTCCAGGCCTTTGTCGAGCTGTGGCAAGCATGAATACACCGCGTAAATGGATAGTCGTGCCCACCAGCAAAGACGCCCAACAGCGCCTGGATCTGGACCAGTGCCTGCCGGGCGACCTGGAGGAGCTGGCGCTGTCCGCAGCACAGTGGACGACCCTGTCGCGCAGCGACCTGCTACCGAACTTGAACCGCGCCCTGGGCACTCTGATCGACGACTACGAAGACACCTCGATCCAGGGTCAGGCCGCCCTGGCCACGGCGTTGTCGATCCTTACCCAGACCGCGACGGCGGAGGATGAACTTATCCACAAGCTCATCGCCCTGAATCGACTGGCCCTGGAACGGGACACCGGCCTGTTCTTCTACTTCTGAGGTCCTCCCCAGAGCGGCTCCCGCAGCTCATTTGTGGCCAGGGCGCTTGCTCCCGCTGGGGCGCCAGCCCGACCTGACCGGAGCCGCAGCACGGCCTCAAGCTCAGATCCCCGCGCTGGCACTGGCCTGTTTCAGCCCCGACTCCGGCACGCTCACCGCCGTTTCCGAACGCGGTGTGCCCTGGGGCACCCAGTCGTAGCCCACCGGCAAGGCGCGGTACACCCAGTTGCTGATGGCCTCGCTGCCCGGAGCCTTGCCCAGGTAAGGGCTGACGTATTCCCAGACGATTTCGCCGCTGGCAGTGACCTGGAAGAAACGCCCGTTCATGCCCTCGTCGATCAGCGTGTTGCCGTTGGGCAAGCGCCGCGCGCTGCTGATGAACGAGCTGTAGAAAGCCCAACCCGGCTGCCGGGAACTGGCAGCGCTGTACTGCCAGACAATCTGGTTCTTGATCGGGTCGATCTCCAACACCCGGGAACCGGCGATCAGCCCCAGGGGCACCGAGGGATAGCCTGCCGTGCCCTGGTTGTCGAACACCAGCAAGTGACCTGCCCCCGGCAAGCCGGCAGGAATGATGTGGGCATCATGCTGGCCGACGAACTGGTCCACCGGACGCGGCACCTTGGCCACGGTCTTGGGGTTGATCGGCGCCAGGTTTGGCCCCAGACGCCAGACCACCTTGCCGCTGTGCTTGTCGAGGATGGCAATGAAGTTGGCGTTGCGGGAATCGATCAGCAGGTTGTCCGGGGCGAAGCGTTTGTCACCCGCGTCGAACCACTGATTGGGGCCCACCACGCTGAGGTTGTTGATGTGCAAGTAGTCGGGGTTATCGGTGCCGTACACCAGCTTCAATTGCGCCGCAGTGAAACCGAATTCCTTGAGGTGCTCGGAGGCCAGCCACTGCCATTTGACCTGGCCGTCGGGGCTGACTTCATAGATCGCATCGTCGATCACCTGAGGCACCTTGAAGCCCGCTACCTTGTGCACCTTGTTGGCCAGCACCAGGGTGTTGCCATTGCTCAGGCGGCGCTGGTCGTGGTGCTGCTGGGCGGCGCCACCGGGTGCCTGGTCGCCCCACTGCCAGACCACCTTGCCGCTCCAATCCAGCTCGCCGACGCTCTGGTTGCCCAGGCCGTTGCCCGCCGAACCCAGCGGCCCCGGCTCCTTGTCCTTGAGCTGTAACAGCACCCGGCCGCGCTCGCCGTTCACCAGTTGCGGGTCGATGATGGCCGCGGGGAAACCCGCCTGGGGCCAATTCTTGACCTCGTTGCCGTTCATGTCGATCAGGTGCGTCTGTTTATCGGCGCCGCTGAAAATCACGTACTGATTGAAGGCCTTGTCCGGGTCGTAACGGGTCACTCCGGTGGGATAGACGCTGGGGGCGGCCTGCACCGCCGAGGCCAGCAAGGTGGCGCAGATCAACAAAGGCAAAGAGGTTTTGACGCGCAGCATGACGAGCACTCCTGTTCAGGTCGAAGGGCGCCGGATAACCCGGCGCAAGGTGCGTGAAGCCGGGTTTCAGAAGTCGTAGCGGCCAGTGACGCCCAGGGTTCGCGGTGTGCCCAGCAGGCCTTCGTAACCGCCGTTGCCGCCGGTCCAGAGGGTGGTGTAGTAGGTCTTGTCGAAGGCGTTCTTCAGCCACAGCGAGACGTCCCACTGGCCCTGTTCGTAGTTGCCGCGCAGGCCGGTGGAGAGGTTGACCACGGCGTAGCTGGGGATCTGCCCGTACTGGGAATCCTCCACGGTGCCCACGGCCTTGGAGCGGAACGCGTAGCTGGCGGTGACGTACTCTTCCAGGCCGTTGTCCAGGTTCCACTTGTATTCGCCGTTGGCGTTGCCGATCCATTTCGAGGCGCCCACCACCTGGTGGCCGCTGAGGTCGCACGAGGCCGGGGCGCCGGGGCGCAGGCTGACTTCCGGCGGGCATGGCGCGTCCTTGTAGGACAGGTAACGCACGTCGTTGTAGGAGCCGTTGAGGTTCAGGGTCAGGCCACGAATCGGCACCAGGGTGCTTTCCACTTCCACCCCCCGCGAGCGCACCGAACCGGCGTTGGTCAGGTACTGCACGCGGTTGGCATCGTCGTAGGCGTTGGTCTGGTAGCCATTGACCTGGGTCCAGAACAGGTTGGCGTTGAGTTGCAGGCGGCGGTCCCACAGGGTGCTCTTGAAGCCCAGTTCCGCGTTGTTGGCGCGCTCGGTGCCGATCAGCAGCGAATCGGCGCCGGCGGTGGGCGCCGAGCCCACCGTCAGGTTGACCCCGCCGGATTTTTCACCGTGGGACAGGGTGGCGTAGCCCAGCAAGTCGTCGGTGATGCGGTAGCTGAGGTTGAGCAGGCCCGAAGGGCTGGTGCTGTACTGGTTGAGGTCGCCGGAGTCATAGGCCCCGGTGCGCCCGCGGCGAGCGTTGGCGGCAGCCCCGGCCACCGCCGCGCCACCCAGCGGTGCGTTGCGGCTGACCCAGGCACTTTTTTCCTCGTAGGTGCCGCGCAGGCCGGCAGTGAAATCCAGGCGCTCGGTGAGGTGCCAGGTGCCCTGGGCGAACAGAGCGAAGCTGTTGGTCTGGATGTGCCCGTTGCCGACGCTGCTGACGTTGCTCAGGGCGCCGGCCGGGGTGCCGTTCCAGATGTCCGCCTTGGGTCCGTAATAGGCGAAGGATTTGTTGTCCAGGTCGGAGCCGAAGTAGTAGGCCCCGAGCACGTAGTCGAAGAAACCACCCGTGGGCGAGGCCAGACGGAATTCCTGGGACCACTGTTTGTCCTCCACCGACACCCCGGCGTTGTAGGTGGCCGCCACGTTGAGGCCATCGTCGTTGCGCGGGGTGAAATTCCACCAGCGGTAGGAGCTGACCGAAGTCAGGGTGAAGTCGCTGGGCAGGGTCCAGTTGGCCTCCAGGGACGTGCCGCCCTGGAACACCGTGACATGCTGGTCGTTGTCCAGGTTGACCTTGCGGTGCGAACCGTTGACCAGGGTCGCCCCGGCCGCCGCCGCACGCGACTCATAGACATTGGTGCCATTGATGGTCGGCCCGGTGCTGTACAGCACTCGGGTGCCGGCACTGGAGTCCTCTTCGTTGTAGTCGCCGATCCAGCGCAGGTTGAAGCTGTCATTGGGCTTGTACAGCAACTGTCCGCGAAAGCCCTGGCGTGATCCGCCGTTGAGGTCATGGCCGTCGAATTCGTTCTTGATGTCGCCGTCGCTGCGGGTGCGATAGGCGGAAAAACGCCCCGCCAGCTCATCGGTCAGCGGCCCGGAAATGGTGCCCTTGGTCTGGAAGTAGCCGTCCTCGCCGAGGGAGGTTTCGATGCTGCGCTCCGGGGTGAAGCTCGGCGCCCGGGTGCTGATGTTGATCACCCCGGCGGTGGTGTTCTTGCCGAACAGGGTGCCCTGGGGACCGCGCAGCACTTCCAGCTGTTCGATGTCCATCAGGTCGAACACTGCCATCCCCGGCCTTCCGAGGTAGACGTTGTCAATGTACAGCCCGACGCTGCCTTCCAGGCCGTCGCTGGCCGGGTTGTTGCCCAGGCCACGGATCGACACGCTGGACTGGCGCGCATGCATGTAGGCGACGTTGACGCTGGGCACCAGTTGCTGCAGGTCCTGGATGCGATAGACCCGCTGGCTCTCCAGGGCCTGGCCGCTGACTACGCTCATGGGCGTGGGCACGCTCTGCGAGCTTTCCTCGCGACGCCGGGCGGTCACGGTCACCGTCTGCAATTGGCCGTCGTCGGCCTTGGCCTTGTTGGCGCTGCTCTTGGCCGGGGCGGCTTGCGGCGCCGCGGCGTCTTCGGCCCAGCTGGGCGTCCAGCTCGCGCTGCCGGCCAGCAACAGCGCCAGGGGCAGGCGCTTGAGCCGCCGGTGCGAGAGGGGTGAAGCAAGGGACAACGGGCTCATGGGCGGCTCCTGGTCAGAAAATATACAGCCTTGTATATTCCTTAAAGTTATTTATTTATGTTTTTACAAAGATTTACTGCATAAGAGATTGCCTTTATAAGGAGTCGACCTAATGCATAGCCAATGCATTTCCCCGATATTTTTTATGTGAAAAATGCATATCGATCTGCGCCAGCTCCGTCACTTCATCGCCCTCGCTGAACAGCGCAGCTTTGTCGCCGCTGCAGCGGCGGTGAACCTCTCGCAATCAGCCTTCAGCCGCAGCATTCAGGCTCTGGAACACAGCGTCGGTTGCCAGTTGGTGGATCGCGGGCGCAAGGACCTGGCGCCCACCAAACAGGGCCAGTTGCTGCTGGAACATGCGCGCCGGCTGGTCAGCGGGGCCCAGCAGATGGCCAACGAGATCAGCCAGTTCAATGGCCTGGAGGCCGGCGAACTGCGCTTCGGCTGCGGCCCGGCACCGGCCTCGGGATTGATTCCCCGAGCCATCGGCAGCTTTATCGGGCGTTACCCCAAGGCCCGGGTGCAGTTCCAGGTGGATGATTGGCAAAGCCTGAGCAAGCGCCTGCTCAGCGAAGAGTTCGAGTTCTTCGTCGCCGACACCCGGCACTTCGAGGCCGATCCGGACTACCTGACCCAGCGCCTGCGCCCACGCAAATGGCATTTCTGCTGCCGTGCCGGGCATCCCCTGGCCCAGCGCGCCAGCGTCAGCGCCGGAGAACTGATGAGCTACCCACTGGCGGTGACCATCCGCCCGCCCAACCTGCGCAAGGTCATCGTCGACCTCTGCGGCAAGCCGGACTTCACCCCCAATGTGGAATGCGAAAACAGCTACAGCCTGCTGGGGGTGGTCATGCGCTCGGACGCCATCGGCATCGTCGGCTCCTACAGCGACGCGTTGCACAACGCCAAGGGCGAACTGGTGTGCCTGAAGATCGACGGCCTGGCCGATGACCTGGAAGAGCTCTACACCCGCTACGGCATCGTCAGCCGCGCCGGCTATCGCCTATCGCCCCTGGCCGCGGCGATGATCGAAGAGATCAAGGCCATCGACGAACAGGACGAGGACCTGTGCAGCCTGGACAACCTGGCAGTCTGAGCCACCTGCATGCTCTCACCGTAGGAGCCGGCTTGCCGGCGAAGAGGCCCTTGAGCCTTGCAGCGCTCTCAGGGACGCCTTCGCTGGCAAGCCAGCTCCTACAAGGCCAGGCCGTCCGCACACGGCGTGGGGGGCCGGTCGGCATTGCATAAAACGCATCGAAACTATTCGGCAAATGCGCTTGCCGGAAACCACCGCCGGAGGCGAAAAACCTCGCCTGTCTTCCCCTCGGTGAACCCCATGTCCAATACCCTTCCACCCGTGCGCAATGTGCTCTACATCATGTGCGACCAGCTGCGCCGGGATTACCTGTCCTGCTACGGCCACCCCCATCTGCACACCCCGAACATCGATCGTCTGGCCGCTGCCGGGGTGCGCTTCAGCCGCGCCTACACCCAGGGCACCATCTGCGGTCCATCGCGCATGTCGGCCTACACCGGGCGCTATGTCAGCAGCCACCAGGTGGCCTGGAACGCCGTGCCCCTGCCCCTGGAGGAGCTGACCCTGGGCGACTACCTGCGGCCCCACGGCATTCGCACCGCGCTGGTGGGCAAGACCCACGCCACGCCCAATGTCGACGCCCTGCAACGCCTGGCCATCGACCCCGAAAGCCCACAGGCCGAGGCGCTGAACGAGGTCGGCTTCGAGCCCTACTTGCGCCACGACGGCATCTACCCCGACGACCCGATCTTCGACGACAAGCGCGATGCGGCGCCCTACACCCACTACTTGCGCAATCTGGGCTACGACGGCCGCAACCCCTGGCACGACTGGGCCAACGCCGGGGCCGGCGAGCAGGGACAAATCCTCAGCGGCTGGAAGATGCGCAACGCCCACCTGCCGGCCCGAGTCGCGCAAGAGCATTCGGAAACCGTCTACACCACCGACCGCGCCATCGACTTCATCAGCGAACAGGGCGAGCGGCCCTGGTGCCTGCACCTGTCCTACATCAAGCCCCACTGGCCCTATATCGCACCCGCGCCCTACCACGCCCTGTATGGCCCGGAGCAGGTGATCCCGGCGGTGCGCGCCGAGCCCGGGCAACTCAGCGATCACCCGGTCTACGCCGCCTTCCGCCAGCATGAGGAAAGCCTGAACTTTTCCCGGGATGAGGTGCGCCTGAACGTGGTGCCGACCTACATGGGGCTGATCAAGCAGGTGGACGATCAACTGGGCCGACTGTTCGATTTCCTCCAGAGCAACGGCCGTTGGGACGACACGTTGATCGTCTTCACCAGCGATCACGGCGACTTCCTCGGCGACCATTACCTGGGGGAAAAGGAGTTTCTACTGGAGCCGGCGGTGGGCGTGCCGTTGATCGTTCGCGACCCGCGCACAGCGGCGGACACCAGCCGCGGCAGCGTGGATGAACGCCTGGTGGAAACCATCGACGCCCTGCCGACCTTCCTCGATGCCCTGGGGCTGCCGGGGGCCGAACATCGCCTGGAAGGACGCTCGCTGATCCCGCTGCTGCACGGCGCCGAAGCGGACTGGCGCCGCTACGCCATCAGCGAATACGACTACGCCTTCCAGGCGCCTGCGCGGGAGCGCCTGGGCCAGCCCATCGACCGCTGCCGCATGACCATGGTGCGCAGCGAACGCTGGAAGTACCTGGCCTATGACGGCTTGCGCCCGCAGCTGTTCGACCTGCACAACGACCCACAGGAGCTGCATGACCTGGGGGCCGACCCGGCCTATGCCGCGGTGCGTGAGGAACACCTGGGGTATCTGCTGCAATGGCTGCGCGGCCTGAAACGCCGCACCACCATCAGCCATGAAGAAATCGACCTGCGCGGCCAGCGTTTTCGCTATGGCGAACCGGAAAGCGAGAAGCTGGTGCAGATCGGCGTGTGGTAACCCCCGGCAACCTTCCATCCCGTAGGAGCCGGCTTGCCGGCGAAGAGGCCCTCAAGTCTTGCAGCACTCTCAGGGGCGCTTTCGCTGGCAAGCCAGCTCCTACAGCGGGCAGGTTCATCGCATAAATTTCCGTAGGGGCGCTCAGAGGCCTTTGAGGGTCTGGCTGCGTTGGCCGTGGACGCCCACCGGAACGTCGCCCTTGAGGGTCACGCGGCGCACGATGCGGTCCTGGGTGCCGTAGTCGTCCACGGCGTAGTGCTGGGTCGAGCGGTTGTCCCAGATCGCGACGTCACCCGCGCTCCAGCGCCAGCGTACGGTGTTTTCCAAGCGGGTGACGTGGCTCTGCAGCAGGCCGAACAGGTGCGCCGAATCAGCCTGGGAATAGCCCTTGATGCGCTTCACGAAATGCCCCAGCACCAGACTCTTTTCGCCGCTCTCGGGGTGCACGCGAACGATCGGGTGCTCGGTCTCGAACACTGTGGAGGTGAACACTTTGCGATAGCGCTCCAGCTTCTCCGCCGAAACGTCCGGCTTGGCTCCTGCGTAGTCGTATTCGTTGCTGTGCACCGCCCAGAGCTTGTCCGCCAGTTCCCGCAGTTCCGCCGAAAGTTCGTTGTAGGCAGTGGCGGTGTTGGCCCACACCGTGTCGCCGCCGGAAGCCGGGGCCACCACCGAGCGCAGGATCGAGGCTTTAGGGTAGGCGTCGACGAAAGTCACGTCGGTGTGCCAGGAGTTGGCGCGCTGGCCCTCGGCACCGTCCAGCTCCAGCAGGTAGCGGGTACCGTCGCGCACCGGCACGGTGGGGTGGGCCACGGGCTCGCCCAGCAGGTGGGAGAAGGCTTCCTGGCTCTGGTCGTCGAGGTGGGTCTGGCCACGGAAGAAAATCACCTTGTACTGCACCAGCGCCTGCTGGATGGCTTCCACGGTGGCGGCGTCGAGCTCGCCGGAGAGTTGCACGCCACGGATCTCGGCGCCGATGCGACCGGCCACCGGGTGGATATCAAGGGCATGAACAGCGGGTTTAACGGCTAAGACGGCATTGCTCATCAGGTACACCCTCATCGACTGCTTACGGTTGGAACCGCCGCGAAACAACGCTCTATCTATATTCAATTTAGATCTAATAGATAACTACATGCTTCGTTGACGGAATAAGAGCTTGCATTTAAAACCTCATTCCTCACTCGTCGCAAATGCCTTCGAGCTATTTTTCGGATGCCGGGAAAGCATATGGATCTTCGCCAATTGCGTTACTTCATCGCCCTCAATGAACACCGCAGTTTTGTCCGCGCCGCCGACGCCATGGGCATCACACAACCGGCGTTCAGCCGCAGTATCCAGGGCCTGGAGCAGGAGTTCGGCTGCGTGCTGGTGGACCGTGGCAACAAGGATCTGCGCCCCACCCCGGAAGGCCAGGTGGTGCTGCAGCACGCCTTGAGCCTGGTCCAGGGCGCGGCCTTGCTCAGCAGTGAAGTGACCCAGATGACCAAGCTCGATGCCGGTGAGGTGCGCTTCGGCTGCGGCCCGGCGCCGGCGGTGAAGCTGGTGCCCGATGCAGTGGCGCAGTTCACCAGCGCTCATCCGAAAGTGCGCACCTGCTTTGCCGTGGACAACTGGGAAAAACTCAGCCGCAGCCTGAACCGCGAAGAGATCGAATTCTTTATCGCCGACATCCGCCATTTCGAGGCCGATCCGAACTACCAGACCCAGCCCCTGACGCCCAAGCGCGGGGTGTTCTTCTGCCGTCCCGGGCATCCGCTGCTGGCCAAGGAGAGCCTGTCCACCAACGACATGTTCGACTACCCCCTGGCCACCACCCTGATCCCCCCGGGGATTCGCAAGCTGCTGGCCAACCTCAGCGGGCGCATCGATTTTTCACCCACTATCGAAACCGAGCATTTCCCGGCCCTGGTGAAGATCGTCCGTCAGTCCAATGCCATCGGCGTAGGCACCGCCGAGGCCTTTGCCGAAGACATCGAGCAGGGTTCGCTGGCGTTGCTGCACTGGCGCAACCTGCCGCAGAACATCGACAGCCTGAATGCCCGCTGCGGCATCGTCAGCCGCAGCGGTTTCCGCCTGTCGCCGGCGGCGCGCAAGTTGATCGAGGTATTGGTGGCGGTGGATCGGCAGGGGCACGCCATCGCCGTGTAGAACAGCTTCGCCGGCAAGCCGGCTCCGGAGTTACGCAGGAGCCTGCTTGCCGGCGAATGGTGCCGACCTCAAAGACCGGCAGCGGCCAACTGCGGTGCAACCCAGGCATCCACCTTGAAGGACTTGCGGATCAACCGTTCCTTGGCCGCCAGATCCACCGAGTCCTGCAGTTTGCCAAGGAACACCGGGTCCAGGGTCGAAGGGAAGATCTCGCTCAAGCGCTGATCCTTCAAATCATCCTGCAAGATTACCGGCGGGTAACTGGCCAGCCCCGAGACCAGCTGGATATAGGCGTCCTTGTTGCTGTCCTGGGTCAGCCACTGCACGGCCTGCTGCTGAGCCTTGAGCAGTTTTTCCACGGCCTCTGGATGCTCGTCGACAAACTTGCCGGCGCCCACCAGCACGCTCTGCACGCTGCCGGCGCCGCCCAGGTCCTTGGTGCTCAGGGGCAGCTCAGCCAGCCCCTTGCTGCGCAGGGCCGAAAGCCCGGTGCTGCCCCAGGACGCATCGATCTGCTTGGCCGCCAGGGCCGCCACCGCCGCGTTGAAGTCGAGGTTGACCACTTTCAGGTCCTTCTCGCTCAAGCCCCGGCTGGCCAGGGCCGCATCGAACGAGAGCTGGGTAGCCGTGCCACGGAACACCGCTACACGCTTGCCCTTGAGGTCTTCCAGGGTCTTGATTCCCGAGCCCGGCACCACGCCCAGGTAGTGCTTGACCCCACGGGCCGAGGCGCTGAGCAGACGCGTATCCAGGCCATTGGACTTGCCGATGATGGCCGCCAGATCCCCGAGATAGGCCAGGTCGACCTGACCGTTGGCGAAGGCCTCGTTGATCACGGGCCCGGCGCCCTTGAAGAAATTCCACTGGATCTTGATGCCCTGGTCGGCAAAGGCCTTTTCAAAGATCTGTTGCTGGCGCAGCACATCCACCACCCCGCCACCGCTGTGCTGGGTGCCGGCGCTGAGGTCGGGCACGGCGATGCGGATTTCCTTGAGCTCGGCGGCCTGGGCCAGCAGCGGCAGGCAGCCCAACAGTCCCGCCAGGGCCGGCGCGGCGAACAAGCTGATGACGCGTTTGAAGGGAAGGTTCATGGGTGCGGCTCCTGCTGACAAAGGCTGTGAGGAGCAGAAGGTAGGCACGGAATCGATCAACATTTAAATACTATAAATTCACATTTTAATAACCATATTGAATAAACCAGTTGTCACGGGCGTCCCCGGGGACATGCATGAAATGCATGAAAAATATTCTTCAAATGCATTGGATGCGTGTCGGCTAGAAGCCTTAAATGGCTTCTCTTATCTCTTAATAGAATTGATAAAAATTTTAATAGATCGCAAACGCATATCACGTAGAAGCCGGTTTGCCGGCGACGAGGCCCGCCAACCCTGCATCGCCCGCAAGGGCTGATTCGCTGGCAAGCCAGCTCCTACGGCATCGACCAACGCCATGCAGTACCCGACGACGGAGGTCATCCATGGCCCGTGTTTCCCTGCTCAGCCTGCCCCTGGCGGCGCCGTCCGATGGACGCCCGGGCTGGACCGTAATCCATCAGCGCCTGTTGCCCTGGCTGCTGCCCCTGAGCCTGTTCGTCCTGTGGTGGCTGGCCAGCCGCAATCAATGGATGAGCGAGCAGATCCTGCCGGCCCCGGCCCTGGTCTGGAGCAGTGCTCTGGAGCTGGCCCACGGCGAGCTGTGGAGCCATCTGGCAATCAGCCTGCAACGGCTGTCCTGGGGCTTGTTGGCAGGCATCGCCGCCGGCGCCCTGCTGGGGGGTGCCCTGGGCTTCAGCCGGCGCCTGGAGCGTTTGCTGTTCCCGACCTTCGGCGCCCTGGCGCAGATCCCGACCCTGGCCTGGATTCCCTTGTTCATGGTGTTTTTCGGCATCGGCGAAGTGCTCAAGCTGGTGGTGCTGATCAAGGCCATCGTGGTCCCCGTGACCCTGCACACCCTGGTGGGCGTGCGTGATGCCCAGCCCAAACTGCGGGAAGCCGCCGCAGTGCTGCGCCTGCCCCCGGCCTTGCTGATCCGCCGCCTGGTGCTGCCGGCCGCGCTACCGGCGTTCATGGCCGGGGTACGCCTGGCCCTGGCCACCGGCTGGACCTCGTTGCTGGCGGTGGAACTGCTGGCCTCCAGCGAGGGCATCGGCTACTTGATGGTCTGGGCGCGGCAGCTGTTCATGCTGGATATCGTCTTCGTGTGCATCCTGGTGATCGGCGTGCTGGGGGTGTTCATGGACCGCGGCATCGGCTGGCTGGATCGCCAGCTGGTGCACTGGCCGCACCCGGCCACCGCTGCACTGCGCCGTGGCCCGCGCTATGCAGGCTGGCAGCGCCTGCAACCCTGGCTGCTGCCCCTGGCCTTGCTGGCCCTGTGGCAAGTGGCGAGCGATCGGCAGTGGGTCGATGCCAACATCCTGGTGAGCCCGCTGGCGGTCCTCGCCACCACCGTCGACGGTCTTCTGGACGGCAGCTTGCTGGGAGGCATGGGCCTGAGCCTGGGCCGCGCCCTCGGCGGCCTGGCCCTGGGTGGCGGACTGGGCTTGGCCTTTGGCTTGCTGCTGGGGCTGTCGCGCCTCAGTGAACGGCTGCTGGGCCCGACCCTGGCCGCCATTCGCCAGATCGCCATTTTCGCCTGGGTGCCGTTGCTCACCGCCTGGTTCGGCCTGGGGGAACTGGCCAAGTGGGTGTTCGTCGCCCTGGCTGCCTTCTTCCCGTTGTTCATTGCCACCCAGCGCAGCGTTGCCCAGCTTTCGCCACAACTGGCGGAGGCCGCCCAGGTGCTGCGCCTGAACCTCTGGCAGCGCTTGCGGCGCCTGGTGCTGCCCGGCGCGGCGCCGGGGATTTTCGCCGGCCTGCGCATCAGCCTGATCTACGCCTGGATGGGCACCATCGGCGCGGAATACTTCATGCCGTCCAACGGCGGCATCGGCAGCCAGATGATCAGCGCCCAGCAACTGCTGCGCATGGACCTGATCATGGCCGGCATGCTGCTGGTGGGCCTTACCGGGGCCCTGCTCAACCTGCTGGGCCAACAACTCGAAACCCGCGCCACCCGCTGGAGACACGCATGAACGCACCCCTGGTCAGCTTCAATCACGTGGGCAAGAGCTTCCCCGTCGTCGGTGGCGAGCTGGAGGCGATCCGCGAATTCAACCTGGACATCGCCGACGGCGAATTTGTCGCCATCGTCGGCTCCAGCGGCTGCGGCAAGTCCACCCTGCTGCGCCTGCTGATCGGCCTGGATACCGAGTTTCGCGGCGAGATCCGGGTCGATGGCCAGGCCGTCAGTGGCATCGGCAGCGAACGCGGCATCGTGTTCCAGGAGCACCGTTTGTTCCCCTGGCTGACCGTCGCCGAGAACATCGGCCTGGGCCTGGTCAACGAGCCCCTGAGCGCTGCCGAGCGCCAGCGGCGGATCGATGATTTCATCGAGCTGGTAGGGCTCAAGGACTTTACCCGGGCCTATCCCCATCAGCTCTCCGGCGGCATGGCGCAACGGGTGGCCATTGCCCGTGGGCTGGTGGCCAGCCCGCGCATTCTGCTGCTGGACGAACCTTTCGGCGCCCTCGATGCCCTGACCCGCCAGCAGATGCAGGACGAACTGCTGGCGATCCGCGAGCGGGCAAGAATCACCACGGTGCTGGTGACCCACGATGTCGAGGAAGCGATCTTCCTCGCCGACCGGGTGGTGGTGATGGCGCCGCGCCCGGGACGGATCAAGCGTGTGGTCCAGGTGGCGTTGGCGCACCCACGCCAACGCAGCAGTTTCGACTTCCACCAACTGCGTGAAGAACTGCTCCACGAACTCACCAGCGATGATCACTACCAGGCGCCGCAGCCGGTGCAGATCCGCGACCTGCCCTTGACCTTCATTGCTTGCTGAACAGGAGTGCCACGATGCCGCAACGTCCCAACTTTCTAGTGATCCTGGCCGACGACCTGGGCTTCTCCGACCTCGGTGCCTTTGGCGGCGAGATCGCCACGCCGAACCTCGATGCCCTGGCCTTCAACGGCCTGCGCCTGACCGATTTTCACACCGCCCCCACGTGCTCGCCGACCCGCTCCATGCTGCTCACCGGCACCGACCATCACATCGCCGGGATCGGCACCATGGCCGAAGCCCTGACCCCCGAACTGATCGGCAAGCCGGGCTACGAGGGTTACCTCAATGACCGCGTGGTGGCCCTGCCGGAGCTGCTGCGCGAAGCCGGCTACCAGACCCTGATGAGCGGCAAATGGCACCTGGGGCTGACCGCAGAGCGCGCGCCCCATGCCCGGGGTTTCGAGCGTTCGTTCTCGCTATTGCCAGGAGCGGCCAACCACTACGGCTTCGAGCCCACCTACGACGAACACACCCCCGGGCTGCTGAAATCCACTCCGGCGCTGTACATCGAGGACGACCGTTTCATCGATGAACTGCCGGCGGATTTCTATTCCTCCGACGCCTTCGGCGACAAGCTCTTGCAGTACCTCAAGGAGCGCGACCAGAGCCGGCCGTTCTTCGCCTATCTGCCGTTCTCGGCGCCCCACTGGCCGCTGCAGGCCCCCGAGGACATCGTCGCCAGATACCGTGGCCGCTATGACGCCGGCCCCGAGGTGCTACGCCTGGAACGCCTGGAAAGACTCAGGGCCCTGGGCCTGATCGATGCCGAGGTTGAGCCCCACCCACTGATCAATCTGAACGCCGAATGGGACGCCCTGAGCGATGAACAGCGGCAGGTTTCGGCACGGGCCATGGAGGTGTATGCGGCGATGGTCGAGCGCATGGACTGGAACATCGGCCGAGTGGTGGATTACCTGCGCCAGCAGGGGCAGCTGGACAACACCCTGATCCTGTTCATGTCCGATAACGGCGCCGAAGGCGCGCTGCTGGAGGCCTTCCCCAAGTTCGGCCCGGAGCTTTTGACCTACCTCAACCAGCACTACGACAACCGCCTGGAGAACATCGGCCGGGCCAACTCCTACGTCTGGTACGGCCCGGCCTGGGCTCAGGCCGCCACGGCGCCGTCACGGCTGTTCAAGGCCTTCACCACCCAAGGCGGGATTCGTGTGCCGGCGCTGCTGCACTACCCGCAGTTGCCGCTCAAGGGGCAGATCAGCCATGGCTTCGGCACGGTGATGGACATCGCCCCGACCCTGCTCGACCTGGCCGGCGTGCGCCACCCCGGCAAGCGCTGGCGCGGGCGCGATGTGGCGCCACTGCGGGGCAAGTCCTGGCTGGGTTTCCTCTCCGGCGAGACCGCCCGGGTGCATGACGAACACACGGTGACCGGCTGGGAACTGTTCGGCCGCCGGGCGATTCGCCAGGGCCAGTGGAAGGCGGTGTACATCCCCGGGCCGGTGGGCCCGGCGACCTGGCAACTGTATGACCTGGGCCAGGACCCGGGGGAGATTCACGACCTGGCCCAGCGCCAACCGGAAAAACTGCGCACGCTGCTGGAGGAATGGCAGCGCTATGTGGATGAAACCGGGGTGATCCTCAGCGAATCGCCGTTCCAGCCGGACTGACCCTGTGGGAACCGGCTTGTCTATGAACCGGCACCTGGAGGAGCCCGCTTGTGGAGGAGCGGGCTGTGCCATGGCGCAGGCCTCAGCCTCGGGTGATGGCGCAGGCCGGGGTTGTCGGCAGCTCCTTGACCACGACGTAATGCCCCGCCCGGTTTTTCTTGACCAGCAACGGCGAAGCGAACAAGTAGCTGCCGTGCAGGTTCTGGTCGACAAAACAGATGGTGATGCCCTGGCTCCCCCGCTCCATCACCCTGACGCTGTAGATCCAGCTTTGTTCTTCATCTACCGCGCTGTAACTGCCCTCGGCGCCTGCATCCTTCTCGTAGACCCGATAGGGCGTCTGGCCCAGCGTGGTGCCGTCCGGGTAGTGCCTCGGCCTTAAGGAATTGCGAAAGCCGTTCACTTCCAGATGCTTCAAGATACTCAGCGCCAGCGCCTCGTCGCTGCCAGTTGCCACCGAGTCGGCCAGCGACAGGCTGCCCACACTCATCAAGGCACCGGCAATCAATAGCCTTACCGCACTGTTCATACCCTCTCCCTGTCGATGCCCATCCACGGGCACTGGTCTGTTCCCGGCGCCACGTTACCTTGGCTTAACGTTATCGATCCTTGGATATTTAACCAGAAGAGGGTATGCCCACTCAGGCCCGGGCCTTATGCGCCGTTTGCGGCGCCGCCTGCTCCTCACGGGTAAAACGGTTGGCCCGGGCAAAGGTGCCAAAATCATTGAAGCGCACCCCCATCTCGGCCATCACTTTGTGTGCCACCGATGCCGTCAGCTGGCGAATGTAGAAGGGTTCCTTGACCACGAAATGATGGATGCCGTGGGTGCTGCCGAAGTTGCAGCAGAAGGCCTGCAGCGGCCACATCCACCAGGGGTTGAGCACCTGGGTCTGCTGGATCACGTTGCCCGGTTCGATATCGCCGTAGTAGTGCATGTTGGAGCTGACGAAATGCAGGCAGAAGGTGCGCAGCACGTTGGGACCGATGATCACCACCACGGCGATATCGATGTAGTGCATCAGCGCCAAGGTGTCTTGTGACCACTGGATCGGGCTGCCGAGCAACGCGGCGACGCCATTGGCCCCGTGGAAGCCGAGGAACACATACCAGGCGCCCCAATGCAGCAATGCCAGCGGCGCGTACACCGCCAGGGTACGGCTGAGGATGCCCAGCTTGCGCTTGGCCCCCGGCGCCCGCAGCAGGCGGATGAAAGCCGCCATCATGTTGTCCCCCACCATCAGCAGCCGGACGATGCCCCAGGGCTCGCCGTTGGTGATGGCGCGCTCCTCGATATCGGTTTCGCTGCCCGACACCTTGTGGTGATTCAGGTGCAGATGACGCCGCACCCAAGGGTTGATGGTGCTCGGCCGCGCCAGCCAGACCAGCGCCAGCATCAGGTTGTGGGGCAGGCGCTGCTTGCGGAAGTACATGCTGTGGATCAGGTCGTGTTCCAGCTCGTGGGTCAGCGAGGCGAAAAAGGCATTGAGCAGCAGGCAGGCCCAACCGGCCAGGTAACCGCCGACATAGAGCGCCGCTGCCCCCAGCATCCCGGACAGGGCAAATACCAGAACCCCAGCGCCCAGGGCGTCCTGATGCCGCAACACGGGGAAGCGCTGGCGCAATTCATCGCCCCGGGCCAAGACTACCTGGCGGATATGCGCGGCTCGCTGTTGTGCGTTCATCCGTTCGGGGCTTGCGCAAGTACCTTGCATGATTCCATCCTCTGATCAGTGATGTGTGCATCCTGCCCCGGGCCCCGGCTCCGGGCGCTAGCCGTAAACGCCAACCTGTTGACCGGACGCGCCAATCGCATGACCGAAGCCACTTCCCTTGCCAGCTGGACCCGCGCCTTGCGCAAGCAACTGGACGCCCTCGACCTCGACAGCGGCGCGCTGTGCCGCGAGGCCGGACTCGACCCGCAATTGATGGACGACCCCAACGCCCGCTACCCGCTGTCGGCCACCACCCGCCTGTGGCATCTCGCAGTCAAGGCCAGCGGCGATCCGGCCATTGGCCTGCGAGTCTCGCGTTTTGTCAGCCCCACCACCTTCCATGCCCTGGGCTACGCCCTGGTGGCCAGCGGCAGCCTGCGGGAAGTCTTCGAGCGCATCGTGCGTTATCACCAGGTGGTCAGCGACGCCCTGGAACTGGCCCTGACCCGGGAAGCGGACCGCTACCGGTTCTTCCTCAAGGTGCCGGAAGGCTCGCCGCAACCGGCCTTCGAGGCCATCGACGCCTTTGCCGCGATCTACGTGCGCACCTGCCGCAACCGCCTGGGTCGCGACTACGCGCCACTCGCCGTGCAACTGCGGCGCCCCGCCCCGGAGGACCCCAGCCAATGGCACAAGGTGTTTCGTTGCCCGGTGCAATTTGCCGCGGCCGACGACTGCCTGGAATTCGGCCTGCATGATTTCGACAGCCATCTGGACGACGCCAACCCGGAACTGGCCGAGCACAACGAAGCCGTGCTCAAGCGCACCCTGTTGCAACTGCGCCCCCTGACCTGGGAGCGCAAGGTCCGCGGAGTGATCGAAGCCCAATTGCCGGAAGGCGAACCCTCCGCGGAACGGGTGGCCCAGGCCCTGCACCTGAGTTTGCGCAGCCTGCAGCGGCACCTGGCAGATGAAGGCACGCGTTTCGACACCCTGCTCAATGAATGCCGGGAGAACCTCGCCCTGCTGCACCTGCGGGACCTGGAATGCTCCCTGAGCGAGATCAGCTACCTGCTGGGCTTTGCCGACGCCAGCAGCTTCAGTCGGGCATTCAAGCGCTGGACCGGAATGACCCCGGGGCAGTTCCGGGATGGGATGCGTTGAGCCCCTGCGCCGGCAGTCGAAGCGGCCGATGAAAACGTCCCCCACAAAAGTCGTCGCGAAACGCCCACCTGGCCTACACTAAAAAATGCATCAAATATGATGCATTAGAGAATTTTTATTAAAAAAGCACTGTATATGATGCGGAATAGCGCCCATGGAAAGCCTTGGACAACTGATCCGAACCCTGCGCAAAGAGCGAAAACTTTCGCAGCAAGCGTTGGCAGAGCAGTACGGCATGAGCCGCGCCACCATCTCGGGGATTGAAAACAACACCATTACGGAAATCGGCCTGCGCAAGGTCGAAGCCATTCTCAATGGTTTTGGCTACGAGCTCAGCGCCGTGCCCCGCCCTCGGCAACGCCCGACCCTGGACGGCCTGAAACAGGCGCATTTCCATGACTGAGGAACAGCGGCTGCACATCCGTGTGGCCAACACGATGGTGGGCACCCTCGGCCGTGGTCAGGCACAGGCGGATTCGGTGTTCACCTACAGTGCAAGCACCTCGCCCCGTGACGCGATCTCCCTGACCATGCCGCCACGCCTGGCGAGCTATGACTGGGACCGGGGCCTGCTACCGGTGTTCGATATGCACCTGCCGGAAGGCTCGCTGCGTGATGAACTACTGCGCCGTTTCAGCAAGGCGGTGCGGGGTTTCGATGATTTCGCCCTGCTATCGATCGTGGGGCCGCACCAACTGGGCCGGGTGGCCATCAGCACAGCACCATCACCCCAGGTCCCCCTGCCGGAAACCAGCCTGGAGGACCTGTTGGTGCATGACGGTGCCGAGGGCCTGTTCGAGGATCTATTGGCGACCTATGGCCAGTACTCAGGCGTTTCCGGGGTGCAGCCCAAAGTCCTGATCCGCGACAGCACCAACAGCGTCGAACGCCTGACCCATCGCGGCGCCACTCATTTGGTGAAGGCTTTTCGCGCGGATCAATACCCGCACCTGGCCGCCAACGAATTCTTCTGCATGCGTGCGGCGCTGCATGCCGGCCTGCAAGTACCGCAGATCGAGCTCAGCCAGAATGGCCAGTTCCTGGTGGTCAAACGTTTCGACCTGAACGCCCAGGGCTACCTGGGTTTCGAGGATTTCTGCGTGCTCAACGCCTGGCCGGCCAAGGCCAAGTACGACGGCTCCTACGAAGGCGCGGCGAAACAGATCAAGGCCTTTGTCTCACCCCCTCTACTGAACCAGGCCCTGGAGTCGTTCTTCAAGATCGTGGCGTTGTCGGCCGGACTGAGAAATGGCGATGCTCATCTGAAGAACTTCGGCGTGCTGTACCCCGACACGGATGTGGATGCACCCGTCAGTCTGGCCCCGGCCTTTGATCTGGTCACCACCTCGGTCTACATCAAGGCGGACAGCCTGGCGCTATTGCTGGGAGGCTCCAAGGCCTGGCCCAAACGCAAGGCGCTGCTGCGCTTCGCCCGCACGGCCTGCAACCTCAGCGAAGGTCGCAGCCATGAACTGTTGCAACAGGTCGAGCACGGCATGGCACAGGCGATGGGCGAGATGCAGGTCTATAGCGCTGCCCATCCCGCGTTCAAGGGCATGGCCGAGGCCATGAGCGCGGCCTGGAAAACCGGTGTGGTACGCAGTCTGAGGAGCTGATCCGATCACCGTTAAAGAACGGGGAAACCCAGTTCGAACACCGTTGCCCGGGCCTCACTGGTCACCCGCACCTGGCCGCCATGCAGCAGCATGATCGAGCGCACGATCGCCAAACCCAGGCCGCCGGAATCTCCCGGTTCGGCCCGGGACGGATCGACCCGGTAGAAGCGGTCGAACAACCGGGGCAGATGCTCAGGGGCAATCGCCGGGCCCTGGTTGTGTACCTGCAGCCAGCACCAGCCCGGTTCGTTGCGACGGCGCAGATGGATCACAGAATCCGCATCAGCATGCCGCACGGCATTGGCCAGCAGGTTGCCCAGGGCCCGTTGCAGCAGTTGCTGGTCGGCCCGCAGTTCACCGGAAAAGCCGTTCTCCAGGCGGATCTGTCGGTCATCGGCCAGGGCTTCGAAGTAGTCGCACAACTCGGCGCCAACCCCGGCCAGCGATAGCGGGCGCAGATCCAGCACCTGCTCGGCCTGTTCGGCACGGGCCAGGAACAACAGGTTCTGGGCCATGCGCGTGAGCCGTTCGAATTCTTCCATGTTCGAGGCCAGCACTTCCTGGTATTCCGCTGCGCTGCGGGGCTGGTTCAGGGCCAGGCCATTGCTGCCCAGCAGGTTGTGCAAGGGGGTACGGATCTCGTGAGCGAGGTCCGCGGAGAATTGTGACAGGCGCTGAAAGCTCTCTTCCAGGCGCGCCAGCATGGCATTCAGGGCCTGCACCGGCTCATGGAACTCGGCGGGGATGCCGGTGGTGTGCAAGCGTCGGTCAAGACTGCGCAGGTCGATCTGGCGTACCGATTCGCTGAGCTGGCGCAGGGGTAGCAAACCGCGACGCAACAACAGCAGCCCCAGGGCAAACGCCAGCACCGCCCCCAGCCCCACGGCCAGGTACAAGCGCAGGCGGTAACTGGCGAGTATCTGCTCACGCTCGCTGAGGATCTTGCCGGCCACCACGGTCAGGGCCTCGCCCTCGGGACCGTTGGCCTGGCCCGCGATCAGGGCCACCGGGACCTCATCGGTGCCCGCCCAGAGGCTGACATCCCCGCGTTGCGGACGCAGCTCCTGGGCAATCGGCCTCAACTCGGGCAAGTGCTGTTGTCGGGGATTGATGCCGATCACTGTCGAGCCATCGGCCCGCAGCACCAGCAACAGGCTCTGCTGATTGCCCAGCATGTTCTGGTACAGCCGCGGCCGGGCTTGCAGGGCATCGAGGCTGTCACTGTCCTGGAGCAAGGCGCGTACCTGTTCCAGACGGCCCATCAGGGCGAGATCGTCACGGTAGGCGATCTCCCCGGCCAGGGAGCGGTAGAGAAACACCCCGATGCCACTGAGCACCAGGGCGCAGACGGCGGCAAACGACAGGGCCAACCGCCAGGCAATGGAACTAGAGCGCTGCATCCGGGGCTTCCAGCTGGTAACCGACGCCACGCACGGTGTGGATCAGCTTGGGCATGTAGGGATCGTCGACCTTGGCCCGCAGGCGCCGCACCGCAACTTCCACCATGTTGGTGTCGCTGTCGAAATTCAGGTTCCACACCTGGGAAGCGATCAGGGTCCGCGACAGCACTTCACCCTGGCGGCTGGCCAACAGGTGCAGCAGGGCGAATTCCTTGTTGGTCAGGGCGATGCGCTGGCCGCCGCGACTGACGCGACGGCGCAGCACGTCGATCTCCAGGTCAGCGATGCTGAAGGATTCGGCTTCACGCAGCGGTCCGCGGCGCAGCAGGGTGCGGACCCGAGCCAGCAGCTCGGCAAAGGCGAAGGGCTTGAGCAGGTAGTCGTCGGCGCCCAGCTCCAGGCCACGGACCCGGTCTTCGATGGCGTCCTTGGCGGTGAGGAACAGCACCGGGGTGGCGCCGCGCTGGCGGATCAACTGCAGCAACTGCCAACCGTTGAGGCCGGGGAGCATCACGTCGAGGATGATCAGGTCGTATTCCTGCTGCTCGATGAAATAGCGCCCGTCCAGGCCGTTCAGGGCCACGTCCACGGCGAATCCGGACTCTCCGAGCCCCTTGGCAAGGAAATTCGCGGTTTTGGCTTCGTCTTCAACTACCAGCAAACGCATGGTGCACCTCGGGAATGATCGGCACAGGCTAGGCGCCTGTGGCGCGCTTGCCCATTACAAACTTGTAATCCAACTGACGAGGTTCTGACGAGGACGGCTGGCTAAGGTGGCGGCCTGTCTTTACGGAACCTTCCCATGATCTGCAAAACCCTTGTTCTAAGTCTTGGTCTGGGCCTTGGTCTGGGCCTTGCCGGCAACGCCCTGGCCGCCCTGGAACTGCCCCGTCACACCGAGCTGGACCTGGCCACCGCCCGTCAGTTGGCAGACGCCAGTCTGGCCCAGTGCACGGCCGTGGTGTCGGTCCTGGACCGAGGCGGCAACCTGCTGGTGACCTTGCGCAGCGATGGCGTAGGCCCGCACAACACCGTCGCCAGCCAGCGCAAGGCCTATACCGCGCTGTCCACCAAGACCCCGAGCCGGCTGTTCGCCGAACGGGCGCGCAATAACCCCGACGCGGCCAATCTCAATACCTTGCCGGAGCTGTTGTTGCTCGGTGGCGGCATTCCGTTGTTCGCCGGCCAGGAGCTGGTGGGCGCGATAGGGATTGCCGGTGCCGGGGGGGCCGCGCAGGACGAGGAATGTGCGCTCAAGGCGGCGCAGAAAGTCGGTTTGCGTGCCGCACTGTGAGGCGCGCCGGGTTGTTGTTTTTTTGATCAATGCACTGAGGAGTCTTTCATGAACTTTTTGCGTAATGGCCTGGCCGCTGTCGGCCTCTGCGGTCTGTCGAGCCTGGCCTTGGCGGCGGGCAATCCCTTGAGCGTGCACGTGCTCAACCTGGAGAACGGTTTGCCCTCGCCGGGGGTCAAGGTGACCCTGGAGCAGCATGTGGGCCAGGACTGGAAAGCCTTGTCCAGCGGTGTGACCAACGAGCAGGGGCGGATCAGCGAGCTGTTTCCCGCGGGCCAGGCCCTGACTGCTGGCGAATATCGGGTGGTGTTCAAGACCGGTGAATACTTCAAGCAGGCCAAGCGCGAGACCTTCTTTCCGGAAATTCCGGTGATCTTCGAGGTCAAGCAGACCGAGCAGCATTACCACATTCCGTTGTTGCTCAGCCCGTATGGATTCTCGACCTATCGTGGTTCGTAGGAGCTGACTGCCGGCGAAGGCGGTCTTGAGGGCCTCTTCGCTGGCAAGCCAGCTCCTACGGTAGGCAGAGACATCGCGGGGGATTTTGTAGGAGCCGGCTTGCCGGCGAAGGCGGTCTTGAGGGCCCCTTCGCTGGCAAGCCCGCGCCTACGGGGGGCCAGCGAGGGCGCGCAGGCGGTCGGTGTCGAGGATTTCGATCTCGCCATAACTCAGGCGCAGGATGCCCTGGTTCTGCAGGTCCTTGAGGATCTGGTTGGTGGTCTGGCGCGAGAGCGAAAGCATCAGCGCCAGTTGCTCCTGGGGCAGTTGCAGCAGGTTGCGGCGCTGGGCCACTTCGCCATAGCCGGCAGCGATCGCCAGCAGGCGACTGGCCACACGGGCCGGCGCCGGCATCAGGCTCAGCTGTTCCAGGTTGATGAAGGCCAGGCGCAGTTTGTGGCTCATCAACAGGGCAAACTGGCGCCAGTACTGCGGCTGTTGCTCCAGCAGTTGCAACAAGGTCGACTGCGGCACCTGAAGCAAGGTGCAAGCACCCTCGGCATAGGCATCGTGGGTGCGCGGCTGGCCGTCGAACAGGCAGATCTCGCCAAACCAGTGGGGCGCTTGCATCAGACTGAGCAAGGCTTCCTTGCCCTGTTCGCTGACCGCTCCCACCCGTACCGTCCCTTCCAGCACCGCGTACAAACCGCAAGGCGGATCACCCCGCAGGAACAGGCATTGCCCCGGCGCCAAGCGGCGCAGGCGGGCACCGGCGAGCAAACTATTCTGTAAGGAATCCGGCAGGTGGCTGAACCACTGGCCGGTCATCAGGCATTCACGCCACTGCTGCATGTCCATGAACAGGTCTTTTCCTCAAGGCATCGGCGTGATTGTCGCCTAGCTGACAGTGCCGTGATCGGTGGCCGGGCATGATCCAGCCACCCTAACGGAGGAACAACAATGAAAAGCCTCGTTGATCATCTCAGTCAATACGCCGCCTACCACCGCGACCCGCGCAATATCGCCAGCCACTTTATCGGCATTCCCATGATCGTGGTGGCAGTGGCGGTGCTGCTGTCCCGGCCCACCTGGCCACTGGCGGGGATGGTGGTGTCGCCGGCCGTGCTGCTGGCCCTGGCCTCGGCCGTGTTCTACCTGCGCCTGGAGTTGCGCCTGGGGGTGTTGATGAGTGTGCTGATGGGCCTGTCGGTCTGGGCCGGGCAGGCGCTTGCAGCGCAAAGCACCGGACTCTGGTTGAGCAGCGGCCTGGGCCTGTTCGTGATCGGCTGGGTGATCCAGTTCATCGGCCATTACTACGAGGGTCGCAAGCCGGCCTTTGTCGATGATCTGTCGGGCCTGATCGTCGGCCCACTGTTCGTGGTGGCCGAACTGGCGTTCCTGCTGGGGCTGCGCCATGACTTGAAACAGGCCATCGAGCAGCGTTCGGGTCCCGTGGCCCTGCGCCAGAAAAAAGCCATGATCTGAAGTCCCCGGCCAGGCGTGCCGACTGCACACCCGGCCAGGATGGGTCACAAACCGCCAAACTCCACTCGCACCGTCAGTGCGCCCTGGTTGTCCTGCAGGCCGACACCGTAACGTCCGTCCAGGTCGTCATTGATGCACAGCTGCAACTCTCCGCGCTGGCCCGCCGGAATCTGCGCCAGATCGCCGATCAGAAAGGGCGTGCCTGCGCTCCCGACGCGGCCGATCAGTGCCCCCTCACTGGCCCCCGGCAAGGTATAGCCGGACTTGGCGATGTAGGCCGGATTACCCTGGCCGTCCACCATGCCCCCCGCCGGACTGGCGGACCAGTGCCCACTGACGTAGCGCACCCGCTGCGCACTGATCCCATTGAGTTGCACCCCGGTGCCTTGCCAAGGCTGATTGGCCTGGACCGTCAGCGTACTGGCCTTGAGCTCGTTGGCGAGCACGTCGGCGGCCTGGAACGACAGCGCGGCGATGGTCAGGCTCGGATTGGACGTGCCGCTGCTGGGAAATACCCCGTCTCCCACCAGGAACAGATTGGGGTGGTCCCAACTGCGCTGATGCTTGTCCACCACCGAATACTTGCGGTCGGTGCCCATGCGATAAGTGCCCATCAGGTGCCCGGCCCCCTGGAAGCTGTAGGGCTCTTCATCGTAGATGAAGAACCCGGGGTTCTTCTCCCGTGTCGGTTTGAGATCAGTGAGTTCGGTAGCCCCCAGCAGCTCGGTGATGATGTAGGTGGCGGCCTGCCGGGCCTGCTTGAAACCCTCCTTGGTGTAGTCCGACAGGTCGTAGTGAATCTCCGGACGGGGGATACCCAGGCGATCCTTGTACTCGGTGGAAGGCAGGATGTAGCAGTCGGCGTGATCCGGATCCTTCTCCACCTGTTCCACCAGGAAGGCAATGCGGAACTGGCGGATCAGGCGGTCGTTGAGGGCACGGATCAGGTCCGCTCCAAACAACGCCTGGGGATCATGCTTGTCCCCCGGCAACGGGTTGGTGTGGCTGTTGTTCTGGCCGTCGATCAGGTCGCACACCGTGGTGTAGGGATCGCCGATCGGCCAGTTCAGGCCCTCGTTGCCAATCTCAATGCGCCAGGCCGCCCGGCGGCTGCGAAAGGCCCCATCGCGCAGGCTCTCGATGCCCGCCGTGGACACCGGCCCACGATAAGGGAACACCGTCTGCCCCGGCGGCATCAGCCCCCAAGCCAGGTAGATCGGGTGGTCCGACAGGCTGCGCCCGACCTGGCCACTGCTGTTGGCCACGCCATTGGGTGCCTCGGGACAGGCTGAGTTGAGCAACAGCTTGGGGGTCTCGATGGCGTGGGCGGCGATCACATAGTGCTGCCCGAGGGCCACGCCATTGGCGGTGGGCGGGCCGTCCCCCAGCTGGTACTGGATGAACTCGATACCGCTGATGCTGGACTTGCCATCGACCCGGACCTTGCTCGCCACGCTCTTGTACAGCACCCGAACATTGCCGGTCTCCAAGGCCTTGTTCAGGGTCACCGTGGCGTCGTACTTGGCCTGGATCGGGCAGATCGGCGTGCAGTTGGTATTGCCCGCACAGACCCGGCGCCCGGCGTAGGGCTCGGAGTTGCGCCCGGCCGGCGTCGGGCTCACCAGCAGCGGCATGCCGGCGAACGAATGGCCCTTGAGCGCCTTGACGAAACGCTCGTCCACCAGGGACAGAGGAATGCTGTGCATGGGGAATTGGTAGTCCTCGGGAAAGGTCATGCCCAGGTAGTCCTGGTCACCCACATCCGCCGCCACGCCGATCTCCGCCTCGGCGCGGCAGTAGGCGCTTTGCAGATCCTGATAGCCGATGGGCCAGTCGACCCCGACGCCGTACAGCGACTTGAGGCGAAAGTCATTGGGCAGCATGCGCAGGCAGGTGGCGACCCAGTGCCAGGTGGTGCCGCCGCCCACACGCTCATAGGTGCTGGTGAAGGCCAGCGGGCCTTTCTGCACCAGGTAACTGGTCTGTGGGTTCTGCCAGCCGTTGATCAGGTCGGCAATGGTCGGCCGTGGCGCATTCTGCTGGGCCGGCTGCAGTTCCGGATAAAGCTGCGGCTGCAGGTTGCTGGCCGGAGGATAGGGCGACTCCGGGGTCTTCAGGGTGGCGTTGTAGAAGCGCTCCATGTATTGCGTGCGATTGGCCGGAATGCTCGGCCCGGACTCCAGCACCAGGACCTTGATCCCGGCCAGACCCAGTTGATAGGCGATGATGCTGCCGGCCAGGCCGGCGCCGACTATCACCACATCCGCTTGTTCTGTGCTCATGACGAAGCTCCTTGCTGCCCCTTGGCGGGCACACCGGTAAAGGCCTCCAGGCTCGGCGGCGTCTCGTTCCAGTAGCCGAAATGAAACTGGCTGTAGCCCATGGGATGGGCCTGGGCGGCCTTCCAGGCCCAGCTTTGCTGGTACGCCAGGTCGGACACGACCCACTGTTGCCCGGCCTTGAAGCTGCTGGCGTCATAAGGCTGGTACCAGACCCCCAGCAGCCACATTTTCATGATCGAACGACAGGCCTTGGCCGCAGGTGTGGCCGCCGGCTGGCCGTTGCTCATCAGCAACGCCCGGGCGATCTGTTCCGGGCTCTGCTGGTCGGCCACCAGGCCGGCGTATTGGCTCAGCAGGTCATTGAGTTGGGCCTCGGTCATCTTCGGGCGGATATAGGCCAGAAACTGGCTGGGCAGGTCGATGGGGTCGATCGACGGCGCCAGCAAGGCCGTGCCGATCCCCAGCAACGCCGAGGACAGGCCGACAAAGTTCTCACGCTCGGTGCTCATGGTTTGCTCCCTGCGGCGCCAGTGGATTGGGCACGCTCCAACAGATAGGTGAAGTCGGCGAAAGTGGTGCGGGGGTTCTGGGTGACCCGGGTCGTCGCGTTGTTGTGGCAGTCCATGCAACTGGAGGACGCCTGGGGCACCGTGCCCTGGATAAAGGTTTCCAGGGTGGCGTTGGCGAGGAAGGTCGGGGCTGGGCTGCCCAGGGGATTGGTCGGCGACGGCGTCTCGCAGTCGGGGGCCGGATCGGCGGGCCATTGAGTGTCGATCATCTGGTAGTTGGCCCAGACACTCTGAGGATTGGCCGTGCGCAGCAGCGCCTGGTAGGTGCTGTTCAGCGCCTTGGCGGCCTCGGTCAGCGGGATGTCGCGGACGATCTGCGACGGAGTGGCCTTGACCGCCGGGTTCCAGGGCCGGGGCGGCGGCTCGTTGACCTTGGCCGGGCTGGCAGCGTTGTAGAACAGGTACGGACCTTTGCGCTGCTCCGGTGGGGTGGTTTTTTCCGGCACGTTGTCCACGTGTTCGAAGGTCGACCAGACCCACTGCGGCGCCAGCGCGGTCTTGTGCACGATGTGCAGGCCCACCAGTCCTACCGACTCGGCCTTGCACGACTCTTCCACGATGGGCCCATGGGTCGGATCGCTGTTGCCGGGGGTATAGACCAGGGCGTCCACCGTATGGAAGCGGCTGCGCTGGTCGTTGCCGTCCAGCACCTTCCACGAGGCCTTGACCATGATTGCGCCGAGCTTCTGGTGGGGACTGGAGCTGCAACTGAAGGCCACGCGGTTGTTCGGACTGGCGGCGAAATACGCCTGCTGGCCCTGGACGCTGTACAGGCCCTTGTCGACGATATCGTTGAACATCGGCCGGTTGACCACGATTTCGTTGCGGGTGTAGGTGCCGCTCTGGTCCACCAACGGGCCGCTCTGGAACGGCTGGATGAATTCGTCGAGGACACCCGCGACCTTGCCCATCTGTTGCAGCAGGCGCCCGGACTTGAGCCCCTCACAGGGCTTGGGAAGGATCGCCGGGGCATCCCAGGCCAAGGGCTTCTCGCCCTTGGCCCGGAAGATCTGATAGCTCTCTTTCCAGCCTTCCCAGACGGTGGGGCCGTCCTCCTTGCCGATGGGGCCAGTGCCGGGACTGCCGTCTTCCTGGGCCGGCCAGTTGAGGGCGATGAAGGTCTGCCAGGACAGCACGTCAAAATCCCGCTGCAGGCTTTCCAGGGTCGGTGCGGGAGGGGCGGTCACTGCGACGTCGTAGGGTATGCGCGAGGACAGGTCAGGTGGCGCGAGCGCCAGGGCCAAAGGGCTGAGCAGTGCACCGCATAGTGCACAACCGAACCTCGGACCGGGCCGATAGACTTCCTTTTTCATGCTTGTCTCCTTGGCATCAGGCTGGCCAGGAGACAGAACGCCGGTCCTTCATGGACTCTTCAATTGCGCCCTCCTGGCACCATTTCCAGCGTAGATAAGGAATGTTGCGGCCAGGGGACGGGCCATAGATCGAATCGAGCTAGCAGCAATAGCCGAACGCCATCACCCGCCGTCGATACGCGACACACTCTCCGTAGGAGCCGGCTTGCCGGCGAAGAGGCCCCCAAGCCGGCTGCAAACCTGGCGGACGCTTTCGCTGGCAAGCCAGCCCCCTGCGAGACGTGGGGCTCGCAGGAGGTGCCGGCTGGAGTCAGAGGCTGGAGTGTTTCTGCCAGACCTTGGGCTTGAAGAACAGGGTCTCGCCACGGGCCAGGCCGATCAGGCTGTCGTGGTCTTTCACCACTTCGGCTTCGATCAGTTCGCTCTGGCCTTCGACCTTGAGGGTGACCCGGGTGGTGGCGCCCAGGGGACGGATGTCGCGCACTTCGGCGGCGTGGTGGTCTTCCAGTTCCGAACGCGACAGCGACACTTCGTGGGGACGGAACAGCACGTGGTTGTCCTCCCCCAGGTGCAGGCGGTTGGAGTCACCGAGGAAGTGGTAGACGAAGTCGCTGGCCGGGTTCTCGTAGACCTCCCCCGGGGAGCCGATCTGTTCGATCACGCCCTTGTTCATCACCACGATGCGGTCCGCCACCTCCATGGCTTCTTCCTGGTCGTGGGTGACAAACACCGAAGTCAGGTTGATGTCTTCGTGCAGCCGCGCCAGCCAGCGTCGCAGCTCCTTGCGCACCTTGGCGTCGAGGGCGCCGAAGGGTTCGTCCAGCAGCAGCACCTTGGGTTCCACCGCCAGGGCGCGGGCCAGGGCGATACGCTGGCGCTGGCCGCCGGACAGTTGCTCCGGGTAGCGATCGGAAAGCCAGTCCAGTTGCACCATGTTCAGCAACTCATGGACCTTCTCGGCGATCTTGCTCTCGCTGGGACGCTGGTTCTTGGGCTTCATGCGCAAGCCGAAGGCAACGTTGTCGAACACGCTCATGTGGCGGAACAGGGCGTAGTGCTGGAACACGAAACCGACGTTGCGATCACGCACGTCGTGGCCGGAAACGTCCTCACCGTGGAAGACGATGCTGCCGTCGTCCGGGGTTTCCAGGCCGGCGATGATCCGCAGCAGGGTGGTCTTGCCGCAGCCGGACGGGCCGAGCAACGCCACCAGCTCGCCGCTGTGGATATCCAGGTTGATGCTGTTCAGCGCCTTGAAGGCGTTGAAGTTCTTGCTGACGTTACGGACTTCGATCGACATGACTTATTCCTCCGCGGCGCTGGCGCGCAGGCGGTTGATTCGGGATTCGCTCCACTGCTTGAGCAGCAGGATGAACAGCGCAAGGATCAGCAACAGGCTGGCGACGGCGAAGGCGGCCACGTGGTTGTACTCGTTGTAGAGGATTTCCACGTGCAGCGGCAGGGTGTTGGTGACCCCACGGATGTGCCCGGACACCACCGATACCGCACCGAATTCGCCCATGGCCCGGGCGGTACAGAGCACCACGCCGTAGATCAGGCCCCATTTGATATTGGGCACGGTGACGTGCCAGAACATCTGCCAGCCATTGGCCCCCAGCAACCTGGCGGCTTCCTCTTCCTGGGTGCCCTGCTCCTGCATCAGCGGGATCAGCTCACGGGCGACGAAGGGCACGGTGACGAAGATGGTGGCCAGGACGATACCGGGCAAGGCGAAGACGATCTGGATGTCGTGATCCGAAAGCCACGGGCCGAACAGGCCCTGGGCGCCGAACATCAGCACATAGACCAGGCCGGCGATCACCGGCGACACCGAGAACGGCAGGTCGATCAGGGTCACCAGAATACTCTTGCCACGGAACGAGTACTTGCTCACGCACCAGGCGGCACTGACCCCGAACACCAGGTTCAAGGGCACCGAAATCAGTACCGCGATCACCGTGAGCTTCAACGCCGACAAAGCATCGGGTTCGAAGATCGCTTCAAAGAACGCACCGATGCCCAGCTTCAAGCCCTGGGACACCACGATGAACAACGGCAACAGCAGGAACAGGGCGAAAATCAGCCAGCCCAGGCCAATCAGCACCCGTCGCGAGGTGGCACTGCCACGGCGGGCGGCGTTGGCGGAGGACGCTGCAGAAATAGACGATTGGGACATGTTCGCGCCTCCTTAGGGTCGTTCGATGCGCCGCTGCAGCAGGTTGATCAGCAGCAACAGGACAAAGGAAACCACCAGCATCAGCACGCCGATGGAAGTGGCGCCGGTGTAATCGTACTGGTCGAGCTTGACCATGATCAGCAGTGGCAGGATTTCGGTCTTCATCGGCATGTTGCCGGCGATGAAGATCACCGAGCCGTACTCGCCGACGCCCCGGGCGAAGGCCAGAGCAAAGCCGGTGAGCCAGGCCGGCAGCAGGGCCGGCACCAGGATATGGCGAAACACCTGCCAGGGCTTGGCCCCAAGGCAGGCGGCGGCCTCTTCCACTTCACGGGGAATGTCCGCCAGCACCGGCTGCACCGTGCGCACCACGAATGGCAGGGTGACGAAGGTCAGTGCCAGGGTGATGCCCAGGGGCGTGTAGGCAATCTTGAAACCCAGGTCGGTAGCGAACTGTCCCACCAGGCCGGTGGGCGCGTAGAGCGCAGTCAGGGCGATGCCCGCCACGGCAGTGGGCAGGGCGAATGGCAGGTCGATCATGGCATCGATGATCTTGCGCCCGGGGAAGGTGTAACGCACCAGGACCCAGGCCAGCAGGGTACCGATGATGCCGTTGATGATGGCCGCATACAGCGCGGTACCGAAGCTCAGCTTGAGCGCGGCGAGCACCCGTGGCGCCGAAATGATCGCCCAGAACTGTTCCCAGGTGAGTTGCGCGGCATGTACGAACATCGCCGCCAGGGGGATGAGCACAATCAGGCTGAGGTACACCAAGGTGTAGCCCAGCGTCAGCCCGAAGCCGGGTATGACGGGGGAGATACGACGCGACATAAGAGTCCTTGGTTAGCGGAACCGATACGCAAAACCCGCAACTGAATGCGGGCTCTACCTTGTAGGAGCCGGCTTGCCGGCGAAAGGGCCTGCAAGTCGTGCATTGCCCTTCAGGACGCCTTCGCTGGCAAGCCAGCTCCTACGGAGGGTCGGGTTTACTGGGCCGTGTAGATCTGGTCGAAGACACCACCGTCATTGAAGAATTTCGGTTGGGCAGTTTTCCAGCCGCCGAAGTCCTTGTCGATAGTCACCAGGTCCAGTTTGGGGAACTGCTGGGCATATTTGGCGGCTACGTCCTTGTCCCGGGGACGGTAGAAGTTCTTCGCGGCGATTTCCTGGCCGGCCGGGCTGTACAGGTGCTTGAGGTAGGCCTCGGCGATCTCGGTGTTGCCTTTCTTCTCGGCGTTCTTGTCCACCACCGCCACCGGCGGCTCGGCAAGGATCGACAGCGAAGGCACGACGATGTCGAACTTGTCGGCGCCGCCGTCTTCCTTGAGGGCCAGGAAGGCTTCGTTTTCCCAGGCCAGCAGCACATCGCCCTGACCGTTGTTGACGAAGGTGATGGTCGAGCCGCGAGCACCGGTATCCAGCACAGGCACGTGCTTGAACAGCTCCTTCACGTATTCCTGAGCCTTGGCTTCGCTGCCACCGGCTTTCAGGCCGTAGGCCCAGGCGGCAAGAAAGTTCCAGCGGGCGCCGCCGGAGGTTTTCGGGTTCGGGGTGATCACCGAGACGTCTTTCTTGATCAGGTCGCCCCAGTCCTTGATGCCTTTGGGATTGCCCTTGCGCACCAGGAACACGATGGTCGAGGTGTAGGGGGTGCTGGCGTCGGGCAGGCGTTTCTGCCAGTCCGCCGGCAGGGTCTTGCCGAGCTTGGCGATTTCATCGATGTCACCGGCCAGGGCCAGGGTCACCACGTCGGCGCGCAGGCCGTCGATCACCGCCCGGCCCTGTTTGCCGGAACCACCGTGGGATTGCTGGATCTTCACGTTGTCGCCGGGATGCTCTTTCTTCCAGAAGCTGGTGAACTCGGCGTTGTAGTCCTGGTACAGCTCGCGGGTCGGGTCGTAGGACACGTTGAGCAGTTCGTAATCCTTGGCAACGGCGGAACCGGCAAAAACGGCACTGGCGAGGGCGGCCAGGGCATAACGGCGAATCGACGACATGATGGAGCTCCCGAAATTTTTTAATGTGCTGGCATTTTTCTTATGGCGAATCAGTCCCGCATTCGCGGGCGAACGCTGGGGTTCAGGCTGGGGGTCATGGATGACGCCCTCCGGTTATCCAGTCGGGCCTCTCGATCACGAGAGGGTGATGCGGCGTTCAGCTGGGTTTGTTGCCGGGCTGCTGCAGACGGAATTTTTCCTTGCGTTCGATCTGCACGACCTGGGCGTTGTGCACGGTGATTTCCACCGCACCGAAACGCAGGTCGCGCAGGGCGCTTTGAATTTCCCGCAAGATGGTTGCTTCGTCCTGGCCGTCAACGCTACGTAGAGATGCGCTCATGGTGCTGCTCCTGAGTGAGATGTGCCTGGCAGTGGCGGCACTGCTTGCGGCGTGGGAGCAATAGTAGATAGGCGCGGATATTCTTAAAAATACTATTTAAGAATGTTTATATAACCAGAAGAAATTATTTGGCGGGACACGGGCTTACGCCGCAAGAGCCCCCTGCAACCGTCGCCGCAACGGCTACAGGGGCGGCCATCAGCGGATCTGCGGAGCGTTGCTCCAGACCAGTTGTTCAGCGGGCACCGGCCTTCCGAACCAGTAGCCCTGGCCCAGATCGCAGCCATGTTCGAGCAGGAACCGCGCCTGCTCCGCTTGCTCGATACCCTCGGCGTGAACCTGCATGCCCATGCTCTGGGCCAGGGCGATGATCACCCGGGAGATCGCCGCATCGTCTTCATCGAACGGCAGGCCGGCGACAAAACCCTGGTCGATCTTGAGTTTCTGCACCGGCAGGCGCTTGAGCCGCAGCAAGGAGGAATAGCCCGTACCGAAGTCGTCGATAGCCAGGCGAATGCCCAGTTCACGCAGGCGGTGCATCTGCTCCAGTGCCACTTCGGGATCGTCCATGACCGCACTCTCGGTGACCTCCAGTTCCAGGTAGGCCGGATCCAGGCCCGTGTCGTGCAGCACCTGGGCCACCTGCTGGTACAGCTCGCTGCGAGCGAACAGACGAGTCGAGACATTCACTGCAACAAACGACAGCACCACGCCCTCAGCCTGCCACTGGCACATCTGCCGACACGCCTGCTGCATGACCCAGGCGTCGATCTCGCCAATCATCCCGGTGCGCTCGGCAATCGGTATGAATTCCGCCGGCGACACCAGGCCGCGTTCGGGATGTTCCCAGCGCACCAGGGCCTCGACGCCGATCAGGCGGCTGCTCTTGAGATCGTGCACGGGCTGGTAGTAAACCCGCAGCTCCTGCTGCTCCAGGGCCCGGCGCAGTTCGAAGGCAATCTCCACCCGTTGCTGGGCATGGGCGGTGAGTTCTTCGGTGTACAGGGCATAACCGTTGCGCCCGGCACTCTTGGCCTTGAACAGCGCCGCGTCGGCGTTGCGCAGCAACTGACTGGCGCTCAGGGCATCACTGGGGAACAGGCTGATGCCGATGCTGGCGTTGATCACCACCTGCTGTTCACCCAGCTGGAAGGGCTCCTTGAGGCCGTCGATGATGCGCTGGGCCAGGGCCGCGGCCTGCACCAGTTGCGGGCAGCTTTCCGCCAGCACTGCGAACTCGTCGCCCCCCAGGCGCGCCAGGGTCATGCCCGGGCCGAACATGGCCCCCAGGCGCCCGGCCACGGCCTTGAGCAACTGGTCGCCGACGTTGTGGCCGAGGCTGTCGTTGATCATCTTGAAATGATCCAGGTCGATCATCAGCATGGCGCAGCCGCGCTTGTGGATCTGCGCCGACGCCAGGGCCTGTTCGGCGCGATCGGTGAACAGCAGGCGGTTGGGCAGGTCGGTCAAGGGGTCGTGGTGGGCCAGGTGGGCCAGTTCGTGCTCGGAATCCTTGATGGCACTGATGTCGGAGAACACCGCGACATAGTGGGTGAGCTCGCCTTGCTCGTCGCGGATCGCGCGAATGCTCTGCCATTGCGGGTAGATCTCACCGCTCTTGCGCCGATTCCAGATTTCGCCACTCCATTCGCCGGTTTTCTGCAGCGAGTCGAACATCGCCTTGTAGAAGTCCGGCGAATGGTGACCGGACTTGAACAGGCTCGGCTGGCGACCCAGCACTTCTTCGCGCTGATAGCCGGTGATCTCGATGAAGGCCCGATTGACGTGGACGATCTGGCCTTGGGTATCGCTCACCAGCACGCCCTCGCGGGTGCAGTCGAATACCGCTGCGGCCTGACGCAGGCGTTCGCGGTCCTTCTGCTGATGGCGCAGCCAGCGGTCGGCTCCCAGCACCCGCAGCAAACGCGCCCGGGCAAAGAAGATCAGCACCGCGCTGACCACCGCCCAGACGTAACCACTGATCATCTGCCAGTGGGCCTGGTCAGCGAATTCATCGAAGAAACTGCTCAATAAATAACCACTGAACTGCAGCCACACCAATGACAGCAGCAGGTAAAGCAGCGCGGCACGCAAACCATTGCGATAAGAAACCGACATAAGCCCGTCTATTTCCACACGAAAAGTTTGGGATTATAGAGGAAGAAACATTCCGCCACTCTTATCTGAAAGGGCGACTGGTTTTCTCAGTGAGCTTAGTGATAATGCCTGAGCTGTTTTTTTCTTTATCGAGGGCCTTATCGCCTATGTGGTATGAAGGTTTACTTGGCTTGTCCGCCTGGCAACTGGTGGCAGTCACCCTGTTGATGACTCACGTGACCATCGTTGCGGTCACGATCTATCTGCATCGCTATTCCGCGCACCGTTCCCTGGAACTCAACGCCGGCCTGAAACACTTCTTCCGCTTCTGGCTGTGGCTGACCACGGCGCAGAACACTCGCGAGTGGACCGCCATCCACCGCAAGCACCACGCCAAGTGCGAGACCGTCGACGACCCCCACAGCCCGGTGATCAAAGGCCTGTCCACGGTGCTGCGCAAGGGCGCGGAGCTGTATCGCGAAGAAGCCAAGAACCCGGAAACCCTGCGTATCTACGGCAAGAACTGCCCGGAAGACTGGATCGAACGCAACCTGTACAGCCGCTACAAGCTGGGCGGTATCGCGCTGATGGCGGTCATCGATCTGCTGCTGTTCGGCACCATCGGCATCACCATCTGGGCGATTCAGATGATGTGGATTCCGTTCTGGGCCGCCGGCGTGATCAACGGCCTGGGCCACGCCGTCGGCTACCGCAACTTCGAATGCCGCGACGCCGCCACCAACCTGGTGCCCTGGGGCATCATCGTCGGCGGCGAAGAACTGCATAACAACCATCACACCTATCCCAACTCGGCCAAGCTCTCGGTGAAGAAGTGGGAGTTCGACATGGGCTGGGCCTGGATCAAGCTGTTCAGCCTGCTGGGGCTGGCCAAGGTCCAGCGCGTGGCCCCCATCGCCCACCGGGTCGAAGGCAAGGGGCACCTGGACATGGACACCGCCATGGCCATCCTCAACAACCGGTTCCAGATCATGGCCCAGTACCGCAAGCTGGTGATCGGCCCGCTGGTGAAGCAGGAGCTGGCCAAGGTCGATCACTCGGTACGCCACCAGTTCCACCGTGCCAAGCGCCTGCTGTCCCGGGAAACCAGCCTGCTGGAAGACCGTCACCACCTGCGTATCCAGAACATGCTGGAGCACAGCCAGGCGTTGAAAGTGATCTACGAGAAACGCCTGGCCCTGCAACAGATCTGGGTCAAGACCAGCGCCAACGGCCACGACATGCTGGCGGCGATCAAGGACTGGGTCCACGAGGCCGAGGCCAGCGGTATCCAGTCCCTGCGGGACTTCGCCAATCAACTGAAAACCTACTCCCTGCGCCCCAACGCAGCCTAAGCCAAAGCCCCTCGCCACAGGCTGGCGAGGGGCGGCTCCGACCGTCTGGCGGGCGCTCGCAGTATCGCCGTCACGGCCGGGAACTTAGCGTCCGATCCCCTATCTCAAGCAACACTTCGCCACCCAGGCGGGCTTGGTTGTAGCCGCTGTCGAACTTGGCGCGGCACGCCCTTTGAGATCTGTGCCGATGGTCAATAAGAACCCACACATTCCATCTTCGCTTCCCCAGTGGCCCGAGGCCGCGCAAACCCTAATGGCCCTGATGCACGCACAGGGCGAAGTCGCTCGCCTGACCGAGCGCGAGCAGCTGTTCAGCTCCTTGCTGGTCAGCGTCAACGCGGTGCTCTGGGCCTATGACTGGGAACATCGCCAGGTGCTCTATGTCAGCCCGGCCTATGAGCGCATTTTCGGGCGCCCCGCAGGCCTGCTATTGGCGGACTACAACCAATGGCGCAACAGCATCTATCCCGATGACCTCGAATACGCCGAGCGCAGCCTGGCCCAAGTGCTGGAAAAGGGCGCGGTGGAAGATCGCGAGTACCGCATCATCGACGCCGAAGGCCAGGTGCGCTGGCTCAGCGACAAGTGCTTCATCAACCGCAATGCCGAGCCCGGCCAGCGCCTGATCGTGGTGGGCATCGCCGAAGACATCACCGACAAGAAACAGCTGGAGGCCGAGCTGCAACGCCTGGCCACCACTGACGTGCTGACCCAGAGCAGCAATCGCCGACACTTCTTCGAGTGTGCCAACCGCGAGTTCGAACAGGCCCGATTGCAGGGCTCGCCCCTGGCCTTCCTGTTGCTGGATATCGATGACTTCAAGGTAGTCAACGACACCTACGGCCATCCCGAAGGCGACATCGTTCTGCAGCGCATTGCCGAGAGCGGACGTGCAGCACTGCGTCGGGGCGACCTGTTCGGACGCATCGGCGGTGAAGAGTTTGCTGCGGTGTTTCCAGGGTGCGCCGCGGACATGGCACGCCAGGTGGCCGAGCGCCTGCAGCGGGAGATTCAGCGCCAGAGCTTCAGCCATCAGGGTCAGGTCTTCAGCATCACCGTCAGCCAGGGCCTGACCAGCCTGCGGCGGGAAGACGAAAGCCTCGACAGCCTGTTCGCCCGCGCCGATACGGCCATGTACGAAGCCAAGCGTCAGGGCAAGAACCGCATCGTCAGCGGCTGACCGCCATCCCGTAGGAGCTGGGTTGCCAGCGAAGGCACTCCTGAGGCTTGCACAAAGCTCGAAGGCCCCTTCGTCGGCAAGCCGGTTCCTGCGGCGGTTCAGCCTTTGCGCAGGCGGGAAAGCTCAGGCAAGCCGACTTTCAGCAGACGCGCCGTCTTGCTGCGAGCCACCTCCTCCACGCCTTCATGTTCGGTCAGCCGTGCCAGTTGCGCCGCCAGGTTCATCACCAGGGCTTCGCGGGAATAGACGCCGCCGCCCAACTGGTAGATCGAGGCGATCAGTTCACGCAGTTCCAGCGGCATGCGCCAGCGGGTGCGCAGCGCCGAGCCATAGGCGGCACCGAAGCGCTCCAGGGCATCACCGATTTCTTCCTGCTCATCCAGTTCGCCACCGGCCTGCTGCCACTCTTGCAGACAGCGCAGCAACGCCAGGTCGCCCAGGCGGTGCAACAGGCCCGCGCAATAGCAACGCTCCTGATCCAGGTCCAACAGGCGGGCCAGGGTCCGACCATATTCCGCCGTGTGCAGCGACAGCTCCCAGTAGCGCTCGGCATAGTCCGCAAGGGCCGGATCGCTCAGGCGCGCGCTGCGCTTGAGGGCCAGGCCGAGAATCAGGTTCATGCTCTGCCCGGTACCCAGCCGGTGCAGGGCCTGGGACAGGGTCTGTACGCCTTCACCGTTGTGTTGCGCGGCACTGTTGGCGGCGCAGATCAGCACGGCAGTGATTTGGGGGTCGGTGCGGATCTCCTCCTCCAGCAGCTTGAGGTCCAGCCCGTCGGGGTTGAGGCTGCGCTTGACCGCCAATTGCACATCGGTCAGCAACGGGGCGCCGTCGGCGATCTCGCGACGGCGTTCAAGAAAGGTCCACAGGGTCATGCCCGGGGCCAGGGTCGGCACCTCGCAGGAAACCTCCTGGCCAGCATCCAGCAGCAGCCCCTGCAGACGCTGGGTCAGGCCTTCCATGTTCAAGGGTTTGGTCAGGTAGGCAGTGGGCGCCAGAGGCAAGGCCTCGCGCACGCTGGCACTGTCGCTGCGCACGCTGAGCAAAATGAATGGCTGCAATGGGTTGCGCTTGCGCTGGCGCACGGAGCGCAGCAAGGCGAGACCGTCGATGCCCGGCAACTCCCAGTCGGCAATGATCAGGTCATAGGGTTTGGCACTCAACAGTTCCAGGGCTTCCTGACCGTCGGCACACAGATCCAGGCGTGCGTCACAGCGAACGTTGAGTAGCACTTGCTTGAGCAAATCGCGGGACCAGGGATCGGCCTCGGCAATCAGCACACGAGGTACAGCGGGTAAATCAACAGCGGTCATGCAGCACGCTCCCTAGGCAATCCTTTGCACCTTAGTCAATGCGCGGGCTTCCATACAGCGCAAATCCCCTATGGACCGCCTGGGGATGAAAAAAACCCGCCGAAGCGGGTTTTTTTGTCGATCAGGTCACAACACCGTCAACTCAGAGTTCAGCGAAGCACTCTTCGATGATGGCCAGGCCTTTGTCCAACTGCTCGTCCGGCGAGGTCAGTGGAACCAGAACCCGCAGTACGTTGCCGTAGGTGCCGCACGACAGCAGGATCAGACCCTTGTCGCGAGCCTTGGCCACGACCTGCGCCACAGCAGCGGCGTTCGGCTTGTGGCTGTCGCCGTTCTCGAACAGCTCGACCGCGATCATCGCGCCCAGGGCACGCACTTCACCGATCACCGGGTACTTGGCCTGGATGGCTTTCAAGCCGCTGACCAGGCGCTCGCCCACGGCCTTGCAGCGGTCCAGCAGGTGCTCTTCTTCGAACACTTCCATCACCGCCAGAGCGGCTGCACAAGCGATCGGGCTACCGGCGTAGGTACCGCCCAGGCCGCCTGGAGCGATGGCGTCCATGTATTCGGCCTTGCCGCAGACACCGGCCAGCGGGAAGCCGCCAGCGATGGATTTGGCGAAGGTGGTCAGGTCGGCGGCAACGCCCATCTGTTCCATGGCGAAGAAGGTGCCGGTACGGCCGGCGCCAGTCTGCACTTCGTCAGCGATCAGCAGGATGCCGTGCTGGTCGCACAGGGCGCGCAGGCGCTTCATGAACTCTTTGGGCGCGACGTAGAAGCCGCCTTCGCCTTGTACCGGCTCGATGATGATCGCAGCGATATCACGTGGCTCGGCGTCGTTCTTGAAGATGCGCTCGATGCTGGCGATGGAGTCGTCGATGCTCACGCCATGCAGTTCGTTGGGGTACAGCGCGCGGAAGATGCCGCCTGGCATCAGGCCCATGCCGGCCGAGTACGGCACGACTTTGCCGGTCAGGCCCAGGGTCATCATGGTGCGGCCGTGGTAGGCGCCGGTGAAGGCGATCACGCCGGCGCGGCCAGTGGCGGCACGGGCAATCTTCACGGCGTTTTCCACGGCTTCGGAACCGGTGGTCACCAGCAGGGTTTTCTTGGCGAAGTCACCTGGAACCTTGGCGTTGATTTTCTCGCACAGTTCCACGTAAGGCTCGTAGGCCAGGACCTGGAAGCAGGTGTGGGTCAGCTTGTTCAGCTGCTCGGTCACCGCGGCGATGATTTTCGGGTGTACGTGACCGGTGTTCAGCACGGCGATGCCGCCGGCGAAGTCGATGAATTCGCGGCCTTCAACGTCGGTGACGGTGGCGTTCTTCGCGCTGTCGGCGAAGATCGGGTGAATCTGGCCAACACCGCGCGGTACAGCGGCTTCACGGCGTTTCATCAGGGATGCGTTGGTCTTGCTCATAGTGTCCTCATTCACCGCTGCTACAGCGGTGTGATTCAAGGGTTGCGGGGCGGGGAAGCGCCTGCGACAGCATGCGATGATCGACTGCCGGAGCCTTCCCGGGCCACCTTGAAAATTACGTTTTTTACAGCGGCGCAAAGGGACAGCGCTCTCGTGCCCTCTGCGCTTGAAGCGAAATCAGATGCCCAGGCAGAGGTACTTGATTTCCAGGTAGTCCTCGATGCCGTACTTGGAGCCTTCACGGCCCAGGCCCGAGGCCTTGATGCCGCCAAACGGCGCCACTTCGTTGGAGATCAGGCCGGTGTTGACCCCGACCATGCCGTACTCCAGAGCCTCGGCCACGCGGAACACACGACCCAGGTCGCGGGCATAGAAGTACGAAGCCAGGCCGAACTCGGTGTCGTTGGACATGGCGATGACTTCAGCTTCGTCTTTGAAGCGGAATAGCGGCGCCAGCGGGCCGAAGGTTTCTTCCTTGGCCACGGCAGCGTCTTTGGGCACGTTGACCAGAATGGTCGGCTCGAAGAAATTGCCTTCCATGGACTTGCCACCGGCCAGCAGGGTCGCGCCTTTTTTCAGGGCGTCGGCGATGTGTTCCTGGACCTTGGCCACGGCTTTTTCATCGATCAGCGGGCCGGTGGTGGTGCCTTCTTCCAGACCGTTACCGATCTTCAGCTTGGCCACGGCCACTTTCAGCTTCTCGGCGAAGGCGTCGTAGACCGAGTCCTGGATGTACAGGCGGTTGGCGCAGACGCAGGTCTGGCCGTTGTTGCGGTACTTGGAGATGATCGCGCCTTCGACGGCCTTATCCAGATCGGCGTCGTCGAACACGATGAACGGCGCGTTACCGCCCAGTTCCAGGGACACTTTCTTGATGTCCTTGGCGCATTCGGCCATCAGTTGGCGACCAATCTCGGTGGAGCCGGTGAACGACAGCTTGCGCACGATCGGGTTGCTGGTCAGCTCGCCGCCGATGTCGCCGGCACTGCCGGTAACCACGCTGAGCACGCCTTTCGGAATCCCGGCGCGGTGCGCCAGTTCCACCAGGGCCAGGGCCGAGAACGGGGTTTGCGAAGCGGGCTTGATGACCATGGTGCAACCGGCGGCCAGGGCCGGGCCGGCTTTACGGGTGATCATCGCCGCCGGGAAGTTCCACGGGGTGATGGCCGCGGTCACGCCGATCGGCTGCTTGATCACGATCAGGCGCTTGTCAGGCTGGTGACCAGGGATCACGTCACCGTAGATGCGCTTGGCTTCTTCGGCGAACCATTCGATGAAGGAGGCGGCGTAGGCGATTTCGCCCTTGGCTTCGGCCAGCGGCTTGCCCTGCTCCAGGGTCATCAGGCGACCCAGGTCGTCCTGGTTTTCGATCAGCAATTCATACCAGCGGCGCAGCTTGGTGGCGCGCTCCTTGGCGGTCAGGGCACGCCAGGCCGGCAGGGCCTTGTCGGCGGCTTCGATGGCGCGGCGGGTTTCGGCGGCGCCCATCTTGGGTACGGTACCGAGGATTTCACCGGTAGCGGGGTTGTTGACCTTGATCGTCTGACCGTTGTCCGCGTCGACCCAAGCTCCATCGATGAAGGCTTGTTGGCGGAACAACTGGGCGTCTTTGAGCTGCATGTCGGCTTCCTTAACAGCACCGCGCATACGCGGGGCGAATTGTGATTGTAAAAAAGGCGCCCTGTCAGGCATGGACCGCGCTGGCGCGTCTGCAAGCCTTGGACAAAGCTGCCGTCAGGAAAATCGTTCACTGGGTAAAAGCACGAAAATGTCGCACACAAGGATAGACGTGCGCTTGGGCACCCAGGCAAGAGCGTTTGAAATCTCAAACGAATCCTAGGGTCAACGGGGGTAAAGGACAATAGGCTGTTCGAAAAAAAGAACGTAAAGGCGCCTAGCGGTAAAAAATCCGCATCAACCTCCCATGCTGCCGGGCAAAAGACAACGCCCCCGGGGCCTGCAGACCGCGGGGGCGTTGGCGTGACGCCAGAGGAAGGATCAGCTACTGAACGACTTGAGCACCGTCAGCAGACTGGTGAGGTTGTCGGCCACGCCGCCCTGGGCGACTTTTTCGGTGGCCGACGCACCGGCAGTGGTGTCGACGCTGTAGATCTGCATCACGCCCTGGTTGGTCGCGGCCTGGGCCAGGGTGTTTTGCTGCTGCTGGGCCGAAACCGAGTTCTGGAACAGGATGGCCACGGATTGGCCCATGGACTGGTAGACGGTACCCATCGCCATGGCCGGTGCTTCGGCAACGACCTTGACGTTGGTCTGGGTGACGGCATCGGTGATTTGCGGACTGACTGTGCTCATAAAAACTCCATTTTTTTAGCAGGAAAGTTCAACGGGGGATCAGCCTTTCAGCCACTCAGCCCTGGAAGGACTTGAGTACTGTCAGCAGGCTGGTGAGGTTGTCGGAGACCCCGCCCTGGGCAACCTTCTCGGTCGCGGCGGCGCCGGCGGTGGTGTCGACGCTGTAGATCTGCATCACGCCCTGGTTGGTCGCGGCCTGGGCCAGGGTGTTTTGTTGCTGCTGCGCCGAGACCGAGTTCTGGAACAGGATCGCGGTGGCCTGGGCCATGGATTGGTAGATGGTGCCCATCGCCATGGCCGGCGCTTCGGCGACGACTTTGACGTTGGTCTGGGTGACGGCATCGGTGATTTGTTCGTTTACAAGTGGCATGGCTCAACTTCCTTTGTTAGTACACGGAGCATTCCGTGTCATTGAGTGAACGCGGCAGTCGTTTTGCTGTGAACCGTGGGGCCTGGGACCCTCGGCTTATTTCAGGGGGGGCTTATTGCCCACTGCCGGCAGTCACTTGCTTGAGGGTGTCCTCGACCTTTTGCGCCAGCTCGGCCATTCGCGCTTCGATGGCGGCTTTCACCTCCTGCTGTACCAGGGTGCCGATCAATGCCTTGAGCGCCGGATCATCCGCCGGGGCCGGGGGCGGTGACGCCGGAGCAGGGGCAGAAGCCGCGGCCTGGACCTGCGCCTGGGAGCCGGCCGCGCTAAGCAATTGCTGAAGCAGCAGGTCGCGGGTCTGGGGATTGTCGGGACCGGGGGCTGCGGGTCCAGCCAACTGCTCGATCAGCTGCCGGGTGCGTTGCTCGTCCGCCTGAATCACATCCAGGGCACGCTGACGGGCCTGATCAATGCTGTTCTGCGAGGCCTGGACCAGATCCACCGACTTGTTCTGCACAAAGGCCTCCAGCACCTGGCGTTCGACAACAGTCAACGGGCGCTTCAAATAGGTTTCGGCAAAACTGAGGATCGTCGCTACCGCCTTGGGGTCTTCATTCGCCATTTCATGCTCCTTATTGATGAATGACGTTGAAGGGCTGGGCACCGTGTCCGTCGAACTTCAACGCCAGGGGTGACAAGAGAGGACGCATGGACACACGCCTCTCGGACACATCACCCCCGAGCGCCTTGCGCGCCCGGGGGACGTGTTCAGGATGACGACGGTCGATTGGCCAGGGTGGCGCTGTACTTGGCGATACTCGCGTCAATCTTGTCGATGGCCACACTCGCAGCTTCGGCTTCCATGGCGCCCGCAGCGGCGGCCACCGCGGCCGCCGCGCCCACCATCAGATCGGTGGCGAGGACGCCGAGCGCATCCTCGGCGGCGCCTTTCACGTTCTCTTTGACGATGTTCTCGGTCATCTGCTTGAGCAGCACCGCCTGAGCTGCCAGGGCCAGCTTGCTGACTCCGTCGAAATACCCCGCGGCCGACTGCGCCACCAGGCCGGCAGCCTGGCTGATCATCATGTCGGGGGCTATCGCGATCTGCGCCGGGGCATAGCTGAAGGTCTGGGCATTAGTGAACTGCACCGCCTGGACGATCTGACTGTTCAGGGCATCGGTGCTGTCGGTGCTGGGCGTGCCGGCCTGCTTCAGCAACTGCGCGTTCATCGTCTCCATCACCGAAGGTTGCGCTGCAGCGGCGGGCGGCGGTGCTGACGCAGGGTCGGGCGCCGAATCGGTGCCCGTCGACGCAGGCTCACTCGCCGCCTGAGAGGCGGCCGTTTCAGCCGCCATACCGGGCCCGGCAGCCGCGCTCGCGGATTCATCGGCCGCGGCTGCGGGTGGGGTTTTCTTCTTGAACCACGCCATGACGATTCTCCCGGGCTATCAGCCCTACTCGCCGATCGCCATGATCAGCGCCACGGCCTTGGACACCACCGCGTTGGAAATCTGATTGAGCGCCTGCTGGCTGTTGACCGCGTTCTGCAACGACAGGCCCGCCGAGTGACTGGCCACCTGATACAACGAGGCGATGGCCTGGGCCGGGGCTTCGGCCACCACCTTGACGTTGGTCTGGGTGACGGCATCGGTGATCTGCGAGTTGACCATTGGATCTGGCATACATCTCTCCTTAGATGGAATGGCCCACCGCAGGGACGGCGGCGCCGGCTACAGCGTCGAAAACAGGCTCACTGAACAAGAACGCCCCAGCGGGCCTGCTGTGAATCTTGCGGATGCTTCAACGCAACGCCGCCCGTAACAGCTGCACATGCTTGCGCGCCAAGGGCTGGTTCATTCCCAGCTCGGCGGCAATGTGTGGATAGGGCAGATCGTCGACAAACTTCAGTTCAAACAGTCGGCGCTTCTTGAGGGGCAATTGCGCCACCCGTCGACTCAACAGGGCCAGGGTTTCCAGCAACTCCACCTGCTCCAGCACCGACATCTGCGGGGCCTCCAACTGCTGCAGAGGGTCCTCTTCGAAATCGGCGAAATCCACAAATAGGCGCTGCTCCCGAGCCCGTCGGCGGCAACTGTCGACAAACACATGATCGAGGATCAGGAACAGAAAACCCTGAGGGTCGCGAATCCGCTCCGGCGAACGGCGAAAGAACAGCAGCGCCTTGATCGCCGTGGCCGCCAGCCACTCCTGGGCGCCATCGGCATTGCCCCGCGCCAGCTTCCGGGCGCGGCGCTGCAACCCGGGGAGCACCGCCTTCCAGCTCTCCTCAAACAGATGGTCCGCCAGCGCTGCCTGCAGACCGTCTTGCATGGAACAATTCATCTCCCGCACCTCCCTGTGCCCCGTGACTGCACGGATATGGCTGCAGGGTGCGCTGGGCCGAACGGCCGATGCAGCGGGAAAAACTGCCGCTACGGCCCGGGTTTCCGGGGATTGCACAGGGCCATGGAAAAGGGATGCAAGCCGGCGTGGACGCCTCGAGTCGACATAGGTATGATGTCGCCCGCACTGCATCCGTAGCTCAGCTGGATAGAGTACTGCCCTCCGAAGGCAGGGGTCGTGGGTTCGAATCCCGCCGGGTGCACCAGCTTTAACGAGAAAGCCCCAGGTCTGATGACCTGGGGCTTTTTTGTTTCCGTTGTACCGGCGTTGCCGGCAGAAGCCTCATTAACCACCTGATCCAGGACGTCACCTCGCAATTGGAGGCTGTCCCGGTGGGGCGCGACTTGCTACATTCGCAGCCCCCCGGACAGGAGGTCCCCATGCTGCACCATCCGCCGTTCAACCCACCCTTCGAGCCAGCAGTACGTCATTGGGTCACCTGCTTCATGGGCTATGACATGCCTGCGGCACTCAATGCCGAACTGAGCCGCTACAACCCCAATGATCCCGAAGACCGTGAATACCTGATCCGCCATTACGTGCTGGCGCGGGACTACCCCCAGGAAAATTTCCGTCATCGACAACTGCTGGTAGAGGTCCTGCAAGCGGCCCTGGATGATCCGGACTACGACTTCGAACAGGTCTGGGAGCCCAGCGAGGATGACTACGAGGACGATCAATGGCCCAGCAGTTGGCCGGGGGTGCTCGACGACAGTCGGGACTTCTTCCAGCGTCTGCTGATCGCGGCCCGGGAGCTGTGGTACGAAGACCTGACCCGCGCGCAGTTACCTTCACTGGCAGAGTGCCGGGCGATCCCCGCTCGGGACCGGGGCCCCCGTGACTGGCTGTTCAGCATCGACAACAGCGAGGCCTGGAGAGCGGTCTTCAATGAGGCGGCCACACCCTATGACCTGAATACCCCAGGCCCAGTGTTTCAAGGCGAGCAACTGAGCCTGCGCCTGTCCGGAGCCCTGGGGCGGCTGTCCGTACCTGGCAACTGGCCGGCGAGCCAGGCCCCAACCCATTGCAGCTTGCAGCTCAACGTCCGGGGCATTAGCGAACTGGCCGCCAGTGGCAGCCGGTTCGACGGGGGCATGCGCACCCAACTCACCCGCCTCAACCCCGGTTATCACCTGCGCCTGGAAATCGGTTTGGACTGCGTGATCGAATGCGTGGCGCTGTCCGTGAGCATCACTGACGTCAAGGGAACAGCAGATGAAAAGCAACTTTGAAGAGGCCCTGGAGCGTCAGGAGATACCCCAATTTTTTCGCGGCCAGGGCCCGTACCTGACTCGGGACGGCGATTGGGACGAGCACCTGTACTGCATCAACTGGCCGGGGATTTTCGCTTACCTGCGGGACCACGCCGACGGCGCACAACAGCTGAGCAGCGCCTTCGAGCTCTACGTGTACAGCGTCGTGGAAACCATCGAGGATTGCTTCGGCCTGCGGGAAAACCTGTTCGGCTATTACTCGACCCGGACCCGCTGGGCGCCCGACAGCAGTGATCTGCTGGCGCAGTTGCCGGAGCCTTGCCGGCGGCGCATCGTCCAACGCCTGAGCTGGTATCGCTGGCAAGTGGAAAACCACGCCCGGTTGCTGCCGGAACGGGCCCGGCGCATGACCGCGGACGGTGCCTGCGCCGAGTTCATCGACCTGCCCGCCTTGCCCTACAGCTGAACCCGGCGGCCGCCGGGATCATTCATCCTCGGCGGCTGCAGCATCTTGCTCCAATGGCTCGGCATCGTCCGGCGCCTCTAGATCGTCGCCCTCTTCAGCCTCTTCAAGGCCGAAGTCCTTGCGACTTTCCTTGATGGCCTGACGGATATCCGCGCCCTTGATCGGGCAGTTCAACATTGCCGCTATACGGTCGATGCGGGGTGCCATGACCGGCCTCTCACTTTCTGGAAACTGGGCAGATAGTGCGCGCTTTCCATGACGACAGCCAACCCCCGCACTTTATTGACGACGCAAGGCTTGCAGGCGTGCGTCCAGATCCTCCTGTGGATACTTTTCATGCAGTTGGAGCAGCAGCTCGGCCGCCTCACGGCTCTGGCCGTCATCCCACAGACGCAATACCGTCTGCAGCTGCTCATCCAATCGCTGGATCGTCCGGGGCTCGACCGCGGCCGACATGCGCTTGGCCATCTTGCTCGACTCGGCCCTGGGCTTGGCCATCGCAGGAGGCGCTTGGTCGCTGGACGCTTCCATCTGTGGCGCCGCGGTAAAACTGCCGACAGGGGCCGCAGGATCCATGGGCGCAGGGGCGGCAGGCGCCGGGGCACTCAAGGCCCCGGCCAGCTCGGTGGAATGCGCAGCCAGGCGCGCCATGGGCGCAGCAGGAGCTGGAGCGGGCTCGGGGACAAAGGCCTGCTCCTGTGGATAGTGCTGCGGAGAAGGCCGCAGCAAACCGATGACCAGCGCCACGCCAAACAGGCTGGCAAAGGCCAGTTGATAGCGCGGCCGTTGGCAGGCCCGCACCCAGCGCTGCCAGAGACTGGGTTTGGGCGCGGGGGCTTCGCGGCGCGCGGTGGCCAGGATCATGGCGTCCAGATGCGCCGGCGGTTCTTGGGCACTGTGTTCGCGAATATGCGCCAGCATCTGCTCTTCGGCTGATGGGGTCTGTCGGGCGTCAGTCATGTGAGTACCTCCTCGGCCAGGAGCCGACGCAATTTTTTCAGCGCATAGCGGAAACGGCTTTTCACCGTTTCCAGCGGCGTTTGGGTCAGGCTGGCGATCTCTGGCAGTTCCAGGTCGCCGTGGGCCCGCAGCAGGAACACCTCGCGCTGGTCTTCGGGCAAATCCTGCAGGGCGGCTTCGATACGTTGCTGGTCGCGGCACAGGCTCAGTTGCTGTTCGGGACCGGGAGCGTGGTCGGTTTCGCCATGCAGTTGTTCGTCGTAGCTGTCGTGCAGCGGGTTGCGCTGGCCGTGCTTGCGCCAGTGATCGATCAGCCGGTTGCGCGCGATCTGATACAGCCAGGTACGAAAGCTGGCCCGGCCCTGGGGCTGGCTGGCACTGCGGATCAGGCTGAGCCAGGTTTCCTGGTAGATCTCCTCCGCCAGCTCGGCCTTATTGCACAGGCCCAGTACGAAGCGATACAGGCCCTGGCGATGGCGCTGGTACAGCACCTCGAAGGCCGCAGGCTCTCCGGCGCGATAACGCGCCAGCAGCGCTTCATCGCTGCTGGCATCGGTGGACACTTGGGGAGCAGACATAGGGCGGATGAACTCCTGTTCACTGCTCGTTATGGGTCTATTCAAGGCGGCTCTGCACTTGGCTCATGTCCACCGGCTGAGCCTCGACCTGGGCGGCATTCCCAGTCTGGGTTTTCGGCGCCTGAGTTTGCAGACTTTGCGCCAGTTCCACCAGTTGCACGAACTCGCCCCGCAGCCCGTAAGGATCGTCGCCCTTGGCGCCACGGGCCAGCTTGGCGGTGTCGGTCAGGCTGAAGTTGCCGGTGTAGCGGCCGTCCTTGAGTTGCTGGGAAAACGCCGCCACCGCAGCGGCGAAGCGCAGGTCCGGGCTGGCCTCAGCCAGTTTAGCCGGCTGCTGCGCGCTGATCGGCCGTTCGATCAAGCGGCTGCTGCCACCTTCCGGCGCCTTGTAGCGCACCCGCAGCATCGCCAGTTCGCCATTCCTGCCACTCTGTTCCGGCGCCTTGGCCTGGGTATAACGCAGCGGCTCCAACCAGCCCTTCTCGCCCGCTGGGACGATTTCATACAGCGCGGTAACCGTATGCCCGGCGCCGATTTCCCCGGCGTCGACCTTGTCGTTGCTGAAGTCTTCACGCTTGAGGGCACGGTTCTCATACCCCAGCAGGCGGTACTCGCTGACCTGGGCCGGGTTGAACTCCACTTGCAGTTTCACGTCCTTGGCCACCACTGCCAGGGTCGAGCTGAGCTGGTCCACCAGCACCTTGCGCGCTTCGCGCAGGTTGTCGATGTAGGCGTAGTTGCCGTCACCGGCATCGGCCAGTTGCTCCATCAGGTGCTCGTTGTAGTTATCCACACCGAAACCCAGGGTGGTCAGGGATACGCCGCTCTTGCGCTTCTCGGCGGCCATGGCCTTGAGGCTGTCGAAGTCGCTGACGCCGACGTTGAAGTCGCCGTCGGTGGCCAGCAGGATGCGGTTGATGCCCTTGTGGATAAAACCCTGCTGGGCCATCTGATAGGCCAGCTGGATACCCGAGGCGCCCGCCGTGGAACCACCCGCGGTGAGCTGGTCGATGGCGGTGCGAATCTTCGCTTTGTCACGTCCGGAAGTGGGCTCCAGCACCACCCGCGATTCACCGGCGTAGACCACCAGCGACACCCGATCCTGATCCCGCAGTTGATCCACCAGCAGCTTGAGGGTGCTTTTCACCAGGGGCAGGCCTTCGCGGCGATCCATGGAGCCGGAGACATCCACCAGGAACACCAGATTGGCCGGGGCCAACTCTGCCACCGCGCGGTCCGAAGCCTTGATGCCGATGCGCAGCAAGCGGGTGTGGGGGTTCCACGGCGAGGGCGCCAGCTCGGTGGTCACGCCGAAGGGCGAGCCGTCGCTGGGCAGGGCGTAATCGTAGGGGAAGTAATTGACCAACTCCTCCAGGCGCACCGCGCCTTCCGGCGGCAGGCTGCCCTGGTTGAGCAAACGGCGGACGTTGGCATAGGCGCCGGTATCGACGTCGGCGCTGAAGGTCGAGACCGGTGCTTGGGCAACGCTGTGGATCGGATTGTCCGGCAGTTTCTGATACTGCTCACGGGCCTCGTCACGGTAGCCGGCCATGATCGAATCACCGGCGGCGATGGGCGCCGGCATCGGTGCCGACAACCTCATGGGATGCGCAACGCGCTTGGCCATGGCGGCATCGGCGTGCTGCGCCTCGTACTGCACTTCGGGCTCAGCCTGCAGCGCCCCCTGGGTCGAAGCCCCTGCGGCGGATTCAGGCTTGGACGATACACCGCAGCCGGCAACCGCCAGCAACAGGCCGGCGGCGAAACCCTGGGCGGCCGGACGAAGAAAATGCAGAGGAAGGGACATGGGGGCTGACCTCGGAAAGAAATGATCCATTCCCCCCTTCAGACGAAGCCCCTTGGCGATTCGGGTTAAGCCCCCAAAAAAATTTCACTCAACGGGAGTAGCGGCGTACCACACTGCTGTTACGCAACACGTGGCCGTTGATCTTCTCCAGCAACTGGGCCCGGCTCAGCCCGGCAGGCAGGGCTTCCGGCGCCAGGTCCAGGGCATAGATCTGGATGATGTAATGGTGCGCGCTGTCGCCCACTGGCGGGCATGGGCCCATGTAGGCGGTGCCGTTACGGCTGTTGAGCCCGGCCAGCCCTTCCAGATTCGGCTTGGTGCCGGCGCCGGCCGGAATCTGCCGAGTGGTGGGCTTGATGCCGTAGTGCACCCAGTGATCCACACCCTGGCCCTTGGCGCCGTCCGGATCGTGCATGACGATGGCATAGCTCAAGGTCCCGCTGGGGCCCGCGGTCCAGTTCAAGGCCGGAGAGTTGTTGTGCCCGCCACAGCCTTTGGCATCACTGGCGTTGCCGGTGGTGAACAGCCGGTCATCCGAGACCCCAGGGATATTCAGGGTGAAACGCTCCTGGGCCTGCACGGGAAACTGCAGGCACAGCAGCACGGCACCAGCGGCCAGCCAAGTATTGCGGGAGGCAAAGCGAGACATACGAAAGCACCTTTTTGCGGATGAGATCGAGGGGGCCACAAGACTATAGCCTGCACCAAAGAGCGCGCCGCTTTGTGCGCGGCGCGGGAGAGATTGAGCTTGAGGATGGGGTAATTGTAAATGAATATTTCAGACAGAAATCGCAATAGCGAGCACAATCCACCGCCGGCCAGAAAGGGCGGCGGGCCACCCGCCCGCCTCCTGAAATGATGCGCAGACCTCAGCCCTGGTGGGCCTGCATGTACTGGCGCAGCAATTGGTTGATCCGCGTCTGGTAACCCGCGCCCTGGCCCTTGAACCATTCCAGCACATCGGCGTCCAGGCGGATGGTCACGGCCTTCTTGCCCGGCAGATGCACCTCAGCTCGGCGAAAGAAATCGTCATCCAGCTCGGGGATATCTGAAGTATCGATGCTCTGGTCATCGGTTTTCGCCAGGCGATCCCAGTCAGTTTTCGATCCGTCAGTTTTCGATCCGTTGGACATAGTATTTAGCCTCCCGTTTAGTGGCTTTACGCGCCGAGATGATGCGCACCGCATGACCCCGCCGCTCGGTATGGACCACCACGCCCACCAGGGTCCTGATCCAACCAAGGCTGATCCAGCGTTCCTCGCCATAATCCAGGCGCTCATCGCGCAAGGACAGCACCGGGCGCTGGAACATCAGCACGGCATCGTTGAAATCGATGCCGTGCTTGAGGAGGTTGGCGTGATTCTTGGCCTCGTCCCATTCAAAGTACATGAGCACTTTCGTATTTACAAATGTACATACAGGCTAGCCGACCGGTAGCCAAAAGCGCCCTGGGTAAACACCTGGAAATACAGTCGCAAGCGGGATGGATGTGTACGAAAAAAGCCCTACAACGTTCTCGGAAAAGACGCCACCACACTTGCCTTGCACCGTCGCAAGCCCGCGGCTTATAGTCCGGCCGTCGCCCATATGGCGACCTGGTTTGGCGACCGGAATAACGAATGCGAAAGCTGTTTGCTTGTTTGCAGGCTCTTTTGCACCCGCAACGCTGCTTTATGGCAGCTGTGCGCGGGAGACCTTCGGGTCTGCCGGTTTCTCGTTGCCGGCTCGCCAACCTGCGTACAGCTGCCACCCATTCGTTTGGCGACGATTAAACGGTAGCTTTCTACCAATCAAACGAGATGTGCCAATGAACCGCTACATGCCGATAACCGGCCACGACTGCCTGATTCCTTCCCTGCTGATCGACACCCAGGCGCCCATCGATGTGCTGCACGACGCCGCAGCCTTTCGCATCCGCGCCGCCGCCCAACTGCTGGAGAACTTCGCCGCCGATACTCTGCGCAGTGAACCGGTGGTTTTGCAGGAACTGACCCTGGTGTGCAGCATCCTGCTGCGCGATGGCTGTGATCTGCTGGATGTGACATCACGGCGCCTGCAACCGCAGGCCGAACTTTAAACACCCCAGGGCGGCTTCCCGGCCGCCCGCTTTTCATAAGGAAATGCCATGCATAAACCCCCAACAGAACTCCCCCAGCGCCAGATCCGCGCGCTCTACGACGACACCACCATCCGCGTCTACCAGGCCTACTCCGAGAGCATCGCCGACGCCGCCCTGGCCCACGGCACCTTCGTTTCCCCACCGTTCAAGATGGAGCGCATGACCTGGATAAAGCCGTCCTTCCTGTGGATGATGTACCGCGCCGGCTGGGGTTTTAAGGACGCCGGACAAGCGCGCATCCTGGCCATCGACATCAGCCGCGAAGGCTTCGAATGGGCACTGGCGAACGGCTGCCTGAGCCATGCCGACGAGTCCATGAGCAAGGAAGAGTGGTTGAAGTTGAAAGACCAGTCACCGGTGCGCATTCAATGGGACCCGGAACGGGATCTGTACTTGCGGCCACAGGAACACCGAGCGATCCAGATCGGCCTGAGCAAGGAGGCCGTGCAGCTGTACGTGAACCAGTGGATCAAGCGCATCACCGATGTCACGCCCCTGGCGCACTCGATTCATCGGCTCATCCAGCAAGGTGATTTGGACGGCGCCCACCGCCTGATTCCGCAAGAACAGGAATATCCCACTCCCCGCGAGTATCAATGAATCGCCCTTGGCGGCAGCTCAACCATCAGCGACGCCTGCCGTACATCCTCAGGACTGAGGCGCAAACACCGCATGACAACCACTCTCCAGACAGCAAAACGCCCGGGCTGTCGAACAGCGCCGGGCGTTGAGCTTTACGGTCGGAGGACGCCAAAGACGCCCTCACCTAGGGCTTACTGCAGAGCGCCAGCGCCACCCATTTTGCTCATGACAAAACCAACGAACTGCTCGACGGTCATCTTCTGGCCGTTGAAATTCACTTCGTTATTGGCGTAGTGCAGCGACGACACCACCGCATTGCCTTCCAGCTTGGCCAACTGAGTGGCCAGAGCCATGGCGCTGAGCATTTCCGCGGTAGCGGCGCTTTGCTCGGCGATCTGCTTGGCATCAGTCTGGCCTTCGGCCTGGGCCTGCAAGGCAGCCACGTCCGCCACCATCGGCTTGGACAGCGACAGTTTGGCGTCCAGCTGACTGATCAGTTGCTTGCCCAGCTCAGCCGGCGGCAGCTCCAGGCTCTGCGGCTTGGCCAGATCCAGGCTCAGGCTGAAACGGCTTTCACCACCGGCGGTCTTGAAGGCCAGGCTTTCAAGGGCGATCTGTGGTTTGGCTTCCAGGACCTTGTTCACCGCGGCACGTACCTTGACCTGCTCGGCGTCGGACATTTGCAGTTCCGGAGCCGGTTCGCCCTCGGCAGTGGCCTCGGTGGCCGCCTTCTGATACGGCTGCAGCACGGTCTGGTAGACCTGGACCAGATCGAGCATGCCCTGGCTGTCGAGGTTCTTCATGCTCCAGAGCATCTCGGCCGAACCCACGGTCTTGCCGTCGAAGGCGATTTCGCCCACTCGGTAATCCGCGCGACCCGCCACTGTGCTGCCGGTTTCTTCGCTGAAGGTCTTCTGTTCGAAGTTCTTCAGGGTCAGCACCGATTGCTTGTCACCGAAGGTGGCCTTGGTGCTGGTGAGCTCCAGGGTGTTCTGGCCCATGTAGTAGCCGAAGCTGCTCTTTTTCAGGTTGCTGGCCAGGGTCAAGCCGCTGATTTCCAGCTTGCCCGGGGCCTTGTCCGGCGAGCTGAGCGAGAGGCTCAGGCTGTCCATGTAGCCGTCGACCTTGGCTTTCTGGCGGTTGTCGCTGACGCTGAAGGTGGAGTTCAGGCCGGAGAACTTCAGGCTGCTCTGCTCATCCAGGGCCAGTTCCATCGGAGCGAAATCCAGGGTGCCCTCGGCGGACAGGTCGTAGCCGACATTGACCACGCCCTTGAACGGAGCCACACCTTTGGTGGCGGCAAACCATTTGTCGGTCTGCGGGCTCTTCTCCAGTTCGTAATGGCTGGTAGCCATGACCGGCAGCCACTTCAGGCGCACCAGGCGGGAGAAAGGCAGTGGGCCGTGCTCGATGTGATCGGTGACCAGCAATTCCAGATCGCCTTGGAACACATCACCCTGGCCCTTGAGGCGATAGTGAGCGGTGCTGCTGAACAGGCCACGCTCCAGGGACACCAGTTCGATGGTCGCGGTGGCGTCATAACCGATCAGCGCCGCCTGCAACTCTTTGTTGCTCTCGACGATCTGCTGCTGCACAACGCCTTCCAGCTTGGTGCCGGTGTACCAGGCGCCGCCGACACTGATGGCACCTACCGCGACGACGATTCCTAACAGTACGCCTGCTGATTTATTCATGTCTGACCCGATCAATATCCGTTGTTTGAAGGTGTGGTCGTCTTCCCTGAACCCATGACGGGTTGCGGCTCGACTCCGCGTAAAACCGGCGCAGATTACCACTGGCGGCTAGCGCGAGCCCAATCTTTGAATGTGAAAAACCGTGGAGCGCGGGGACGCGGGGCCTGCAGCCGCTGACCGGCAGCGGCTACAGGGCCGGGAGGCAGGTTTCAGGAGTATTCGACTTCCAGGGCATCGAGCTGATGGTCGAAGCTCTTGAGACGGGCGCTCCAGGTGTAGACCAGCACTTCGAAATCCCGGTCAATCACCGGGCTGTTGCCACGGGACTCGCCACGGGGATCACAGAAATCCAGCTGGTAACGCTCCCGCGCCATGGCGGTGGCGACATCCGACAGTTCCCGGGCATTGTTCAGCCAATGGCGCCCGTCATCGGCCTGTTTGTCCAGCAGGATGCACTGCTTTTTCAGGGCTTCCAGGCTCTTTTCCAGAGGGGTGCCGGTGAGTTCGCCCATGACTTCGGCGAAGGTCCGCCCCGGCTGCCAGTAGCTCCCCCAGAAGTAACGGTCGAACACGGTTTCAACCCGGCGCAGAGCCACCTTGGTGTCCCAGATCATCACCAGGGTCTTGCTCTGTTCGAGCTGTCTTTTCTTGATTTTCTGACTCTGCAACGAGGCCCAGGCCACCACGCCGATGGCCATCACCGCGATCAGCGCGCTGGCGCTGTCGAGGAACACCATGGCCTTGTCGATCTGATGGGCCAGCATGATGCCGTAGAAGTAGGTGGCAGACAGCAGCACCAGTGCACAGAGCGCACACCAGAAGCCCGGAGCATAAGGGTTTTTCATTATTGGAATCCCCATGACCATCACATGCTTTGATCGGCTGGAAAGCCCATTGCACGCAGGACGTTTCCAACTGATCAAAGCATAGCAACGGCCTCAGGGTTTCGCGGGTTGCGAGCCTTGCGTTCGTCCGCTTTCCCAACCGCCGCCCAGGGCCAGGAACAGATCGATCTGGCTCATCGCCACCTGAGTATTGGCCGCCGCCAGCTGCGCGCGCATATCGGTGTAGGTACGGGTGGCTTGCAGATCGGCGAGGAAGGAAGCGCGTCCGGCCTGGAAAAAACGGTGAGTCTGGTCCGCCGCCAGTTGCGCCGACTGCTCGGCATCCGCCAGGGCATCGCGGCGTTGCAGCTGGGCACTGTACTGGGCCAGGCCGGTCTGGGTTTCACGAATGGCGTTGAGCACCACCCCGTCGAAATGGGCCAGGGCGCCCTGGCTCGCCGCTTCGGCCTCATGAATGCGTTCACGGGCGCCGTTGGCCGGTACGGTCCAGCTGATCAGCGGGCCGAAGCCCCAGCGGTTGGTGGAAGGCTTGCCGAGGTTGTCGAGAATGCCCACGGTGCCAACCGTGGCACCGATGCTGATATCGGGATAAAGAGCTCCGGTGGCGACGCCGATTTCTGCGGTGGCGGCGGCCAGCCGGCGCTCGGCCTGGCGTACATCGGGACGACGCTTGAGCAGTGCCGCGCCGTCGCCCACCGGCAGCAACTGGGCGATATGGGGCAGCTCGGCGCAACGGGCGGTGCCGGCGGGCAGTTGCTCCACCGGTTTGGCCAGCAGCATCGACAGGCGGAACAGCCCCGACTGGCGCGCGGCTTCATAACGCGGCAGTTCGGCGCGCAGGGACTTGAACTGGGTCTGGGATCGGGTGACCTGGGTTTCGTCACCGCGCCCGGCATCGCGCAAGCGCTGGGTGAGCTCGGTGCTCTGGGCTTGCAGGCTCAGGGAGTGTTCGGCGATTTCCCGCTCTTCGTTGGCCGCGCAGACCTGGGTATAGGCGCGTACCACGTCTGCCACCAAGGTGATACGCGCCGTATCTGCCGCCGCCTGGGTGGCATCGGCATTGGCCTTGGCTGCCTCGATGCCCCGTTGCAAGGTGCCGAACAGGTCGAATTGATAAGAGGTGCTGATGGACAGGTTGCCGACGTTGGCCACCGGTACTTTTTCCGGCAGCAGGAAGGCTTCGCCGGACTCCTGCAGACGCTCGACCCCGGCCTTGACCCCGCCGCTCCAGCCACCGGCGGCCTGGGCCTCATCCACTTGGGCACGGGCACGGGCCAGGTTGGCCGCCGCCACCCGCAAATCGGTGTTGGAGGCCAGTGCCTGCTGCACCAACTGGTCCAGGCGCGGGTCCTGATACAGGCGCCACCAGTCTACAGGCACCGGCGCCGACACCACATTGGCACCTTTGGCGGTCAATTCGCCCTGCAGATCCTGGCGTTGCAGCGCCGCGTCCTTGGGCAGGCGGTAATCCGGCCCGACCATCTGACAGGCCGAGAGCAGCAGGCCGAGCCCGGCCAGGGCCAAACGTGCGCCGCTGTTCATTGCCCGGGCTCCCGCTTGGCCTGGTCGTCGAGGATCGACACCGTGGCGGTGCGCCCGGCGATCATGCGGAAGTCCGCCGGCACCTCATCGAAAGCGATGCGCACCGGAATCCGCTGGGCCAGCCGCACCCAGCTAAAGGCCGGGTTGACGTTGGGCAGCAGATTGGAGCCGCTGCTGCGATCGCGGTCCTCGATCCCGGCGACGATGCTTTCCACATGCCCGCGCAGCCGCGCGCGGTCACCGATCACGCGGATGTCCACGGCCTGACCGACATGGATGCCGTCGAGCTTGGTCTCTTCGAAATAGCCATCGATATGGAAGGAGTTGCTGTCCACCACCGAGAGCACCGGGCGACCGGCGGTAACGAACTCCTGGGTCCGCGGTGCGCGGTCGTTGACGTAGCCGTCCACCGGGCTGCGTACCACCGAACGGTCGAGGTTGAGCTGGGCGCTGTCCACCGCCACCTGGGCCTCGGCCAGGGCCGACTGGGCACGGGCTTCGCGGGACTGGCTCTCTTCCAGTTGCTCGCGCGGCACCAGATTGCCCAGGCCACGGTTGCGCTTGGCTTCGCGCTGGGCCTGGGCCAGGGTTTCCTGACGGTCGGCCAGGGCGGCCTTGGCCTGGCGCAGGGCCAGCTTGAAACGGTCCTGATCGATGCTGAACAACACCTGGCCGCGCTTGACCAACTGGTTGTCGCGCACTTCCACCAACTGGATCAGTCCGGACACGTCTGGTGCGATCTGCACGATGTCGGCACGGATATGCCCATCCCGGGTCCAGGGCGCGAACATGTAGTACATCACCATGCGCCAGACCACCACGACCGCGAAGGTCACCACCAGTAACGTCAGGACCACACGGCCAATGGTCAATAAAGGTTTTTTCATGTCATCAGGTATCGACTGAGAGAGTCCACGGCGCCCAGTAGCAGAGCGTAGAGACCCACGTTGAACAGCGCCCGGTGCCAGACCAGACGATAAAAGTGCAAGCGCGTCAGCACCCCGTGCACCAACAGGTACAAGCCATAAGTGATGCCCATCAGCACCAGCAGCGTGGGCAGGAACACCCCGCTGATATCCAGATCACCGATCATAGGGGCGCTCCATCGATGCCATGGGGAAGGGGTTCTTCAAGCTCGCTGGTGGCGACGAATTCCACCCCCGGCAGCAGCGCCAGGCGCAGGCCACTGAGGGCGTGCAGCAGGTGCAGGCGGGTTTCGTCGTCGCCTTGCAGGCCCTGGCTGTTGAGCGCACGCCGGGTGCGGTCCAGGGTCATCAACAACGCACTGGGGGCGGGCAGGCGTTCGCCGGCCTTGAGGCAGGCCTTGAAGTATTCGCCGACCTCGGCCACCACCTGGCGCAGCAGGGACTGAGCCAGCCCCTGCACCCGCGGCGCATAGGCCTGCAGGTCCAGGACATTGAGCGCAACACGCAACTCCCGCAGGGCGGCACCGGTGTCCTGGCCGGTCATGGCCAGGCGCGGCAGGTGCTGCATCAGCCGGTCGAGCATCTGCGCCCCCATGTGCCGGTGCTCGGCCAGGGTTGCCGGCTCGGAGAGGCTGACAATGTCGCGCCAACTGAAGCGGGTCAGGCGCTTGGCCGCCAGTTCCGAGCCGAACGGCCGGGCAATCAGGGTCCAGACAAAGGCAAAGAGCAGGCCCATGGGCCCGGCCAGGTTGGAGTTGGCGAAGCTCAGAAAGTCCGCGTCGTAGGCGCCCTGGATGCTGATGAAGGACGAGGTGTTGACGATGGTCAGGAGCATACCCAGGTAGAACCGCGGCTGTACCGTCAGGGTGCCCACACAGATGAAGGGCACGGCAAAGGCCAGCACCAGCATCGGGAAGTCGTGCAGGTTGGGCAGGATCAGGAACAGGTAGAGGCTGGCGAACAGCACCGACATCGCGGTCCAGAAAAAGAACCGGTAGATCTGCGGCGCGGGGTCGTCCATGGAGGCGAAGAAGCTGCAGGCCACCGCCGCCAGGATCACCGCGCTGCCGCCGTCGGTCCAGCCAAGGAGGATCCACAGCACCGAGGCGACGATGATCGCGAGCACCGTCGAGCCCGCCGAATACAGCATCAGCCCGCGGTCAAGAAACGGCGTCAGCCGGCCCAGGCGCCAATGCCGGTAGACCGCGCGCCAGGGAGCCTGACTTTCGCTCTGGATGGCGTGCTGCAGGCTGCGGCAGTCTTGCCACAGATCGATCCACTCGCCGAGGCGATACAGGGCGTTGGACAGCAGCAGCTGGCGCCGGTCATCCAGGGCTTCAGGGCTTGGTTGCAGGGTTTCAAGCTCATCGCGCAGAGCTTGCCAGCGTTCCACTGAGGCATCCCGGGCGGTGCCTTGCAGCCATTCCTCGGCCTTGGCCAGCAAGGGGGCGAACTGCGCAACCAGTTCCGGGGTACGCCGTTCCAGGGCGTACAGAGCATCGTCCAGAGCATCCACCACCGGCAGCAGGTTGATCATCCGCCCGCGCAGTTCCTTGGTGTTGCGCACCGTCTGCGGCCGGGCGCCTTCGTGGGGCAACTGGCCGATCATCAACTCCAGGGTGTTGAAGGTGCCCACCATCGATGTGCGCAGGGCGCTGACTTCTTCAGGCTGCACATTGCGCGCCAGGAAGCGCTGGCTGTAGACCGCGGCATCGGCGAACCACTTGCCGGCGGAATCGACGAACACCGGGGCCAGCCGCCGGGGCCAGAACATGCTGCCAATGACCGCAGCGCAAATGATGCCGAGGAAGATTTCCTCGGTTCGTGCCTCGGCCACATCCCACACCGCCAAGGGGTTGTCCACCACCGGCAGGGCAATCAGCGGCAGGGTGTAGCCGGCCAGCATCAGGGCGTAGTTGTTGGCGGTGCGCAGGTGCATGGACAGGAACAACAGGATCCCGGTCCACAGGGCGATGATCACCACCAGCAGATAGGGGCTCTGCACGAACATCGGCACCAGCAGCACCGCAGCCGCCGCGCCGAGAAAGGTACCGATCGCCCGGTACAAGGCCTTGGAACTGGTGGGGCCGACAAAGGGGCTGGAGACGATGTACACCGTGGCCATGGCCCAATAGGGACGCGGCATCTGCATCAGCATGGCGATGTACAGAGCGATCATCGAAGCAGCGAAGGTGCGCACGCCGTAGAACCAGTCGCGCGCGGGGGGCATGCCAGTGAAAAAGCCTTTCAAGATGACAGCACCGGAACATGGCTGGCGGACTCGAAGGCGCGAATCACCCGCAGTGCCGCTTCCAGGTCGCTGGCGCTGATGCCTTCGAGGACTTCATGGCGCAGGCGCACCAACTCGCTCTCCACGGCTTGCACCAGCTCGCGGCCGGTGTCGGTCAGGCTCAGGCATTTGGCTCGGCGGTCGTGGGGGTCTTCACTGCGGCACACGTAGCCGGCGCTGCACAGTTGATCCAGCAAACGCACCAGGGATGGGCTTTCCATCCCCGCGGCCTGGGCCACCGTGACCTGGCGCACGCCCTCGCCCAGGCGCCCGATCATCAGCAGGGGCACCGCGCAGGCTTCGGAGATTCCAAAGTTGACCAGGGTGGTCTGGCAGATCCGCCGCCAATGCCGGGACGCGACCACCATGCCACTGCTGATGTTCATGTGGAGTGATTCAAGGGAGTTGGACACAAGACTGTTCGCACACTGTTAGTTTGCTAACTATCAATATGGCATCCACGGCTAAATCCAGTCAAGTTTTGTAACAATTACCCAGGCCAAGCGTTTTGCTGATCCGCCCCTAACCAAAACGGATACTGAAAAGGTATCTGTTTTTTCATGACTTTTTGCGGAGATCGCTCATGCCCAAGCACGCCGTCTTTAACCATGAAACTCGAAACTGAACTGCGGGATCAGTTCATGGCGCAAGCACAAGCCTGTCACCGTCCGGCCTCGCAGATCATTCGCGAAATGATGCGCGATTTCGTCCAGAAGCAGCACGAATCCAGGGAGTACGAAGCTTTTTTGCAGCAGAAAGCTCAGCTCGCCCGAGCCTCTATGGAGGCTCAGCACGGGCCCAGCCATGAAGCAATAGAAGCCGAGTTCGCTGCCAGGCGCGCCCGGGCATCGAGGCTCGAATGAACATCGTCTTTGGGTCTCTTCTCGCCAATGGCCACCGCCGAGCTAGCCCCCTCGCCCCCTGCGCAACAACACATCCAACTGATCCACCACCTCCGCCCAATCGGCATCGTCGAGCAGTTCATCGCGCAGAAAGTCGGCCTGGCTCTTGCTCCAGAAGAACGCGTCCGCCAGGTGCAACTCCGGTTTCAGCGGGGAATGGGTAGCGATGAATCGATCGATGCTCACCGGGTCATCGGCCAGCCCCAGCTGCTTGAACAGCGCCGGCAGATTGTGGGTCGGTGATTCCATGGTCTGGCTCCTGATCAGTGAGAAACTTCGCAAACCTGAGCGTGGGGCACCATTTTCAGGTACTGAGCCATGCTCATGTGCACCAGGTTGTGGTGATTACCGGCCTCCAGATAGATGTCTTTCTGCCGGGTCAGCCAAGGGTCGATGACAACATCCAGGCCATAGGATTCGCCAAGGGCCGGCACCGCGCCGCGCTCGCAGTCGTTGAACAGATGGGCCAGGGTGCTTTCCCGGGTGATCTGCCACTCACCGCTGCCGCGGACCTTGCTCAAATCCAGATGACGGCTGGCGGGCAATACCGCCATCAGGTAGTGGCCGTGGTGATCGTCGAGAATCACCGACTTGGCCACCCGCTCCGCGGGAACCCCCGCCACGCGTGCGGTCTCCAGGCTGCTGGCCGAGTGAGGGTGAGTCACCAGATCAAATTCGCAATGCGCCAGCTCCAGGCTGCGTTGCACGGTTCTTGCCATACGCATGATGCACCTCGGTGCCCCGAAACCGATTCGAGGCGACAGGTTGACGTTCCCTCAAATGAGTCTAGGTCGGGCCAGGGTTGCCGCACCGCGCAACTTCCGAACGGCATTCAATTCGCTCTGGGCGAGCTGCAAGGCGTTGCCACAGAGGCGCACATGACAAACAGCCGGGCCCGGGTGCTGCCAGCGGCGAACTCGGTGACTTTGTGCCAGCCGGCCGGCAACGGCGCGAACTCCTCGGGTTGATCGTCGGTACCCACCAGCCAGACCCGGCCGCTGCCCACTGGCAACGAGCCCAGTTGATCCAGGTAGACCTCATCCGGTTGGTCGATCAGGGTGCCGAAACCATAGGCGTTCGGCCTGCCGGAGGCGCCCCCCGGCAACGGCGGCGTATACAGCAACGGCTGGGCGTCGGTACGGTTGTAGTAGACGTAGCTCAAGTACCAGAGCATGTCGCTGATGACGATGCGGTCGCCCGGGGCGTAGTGGGTGTTGACGTAATCCACCATCACGCTGATCTGGTCGTTGACGTCGACATCGGTGTTGTTTCGCAGCCCCTGGGCTTCGATCCCCACGAAGACCAGCAACAGGGCCAGGGCCAGCAGTCGAGCCGTTCGCAGCCAGCGGTCGATGACCATCGCCACGATCAACGGCAGGCCCAGGGCATAGGCGGTCAGGTAGCGTTCGATGAACACCGGGGAAATGAACGACACCGCAAACACCAGCAACAGCGGCAACAGGGTAAAACTCGTCAGCAGCCCGCCCAGCCTGGTTCGCGAGTGGTCACGCCACACCGGCACCAGGCAGACCAGCAGCATCAGCAGCGGCAACCCCACGAACAGCGGCCAGGGCAGGCTGTCGCCTTCGTCCTGGAGCAACAGCTGCCAGGTCATCGCCGGCAGGGACGACCAGGTCACCGCAGGCTCCCAACCGACATCGCCACCGGCCTTCAACTCGTCCAGGTGCCGCAGCAGTTCCAGCAGTTCGGGAACCCAGGGCAGATACAGCACCACGACGCAGGCATTGGCCAGCCACCAGACCGGCCGACCGAGCAAACGCCGACCGTCCTCGGCTCGGGCTCCCGATAACGCCAGGTACAGCCAATGGGCCAGAACACAGAGCACCGTGAAGTAATGGGTGTAGAACGCCAGCGCCAGCAACAGGCTGTAGATCAGCAGGTAGCGCCAGCGCCGGGGTTGGCGCACCCAGTACGCCAGGGCCAGGGTCGCCCCCAGCAGCAACATGCCCAGCAGGGCATACATGCGCACTTCCTGGCTGTAGCGCACGGCGGTGGGCAGCAACGCCAGGAGCACCCCGGCGATAATCGCCGCTCGTCGGCCAGCCAGCAGTGCCACCAGCCAGACACCCAGTCCCACTGTGACAATCCCCGGCACGGCGCTGAACATCCGCACCGACAAAATGCCGTCGCCGAACAATTCGATCCAGCCATGCAGCAGCATGAAATACAGTGGTGGGTGGACATCGTGAGCGGCATGCCACCAGATCTCCACCAGGGAATACTGACTGAGCAACAGACTGGAGCCTTCGTCGCCCCAGATGGCTGCCGCAGTCAGGTCATAGAAGCGGACGCCGGCGGCCAGCAGCAAGATCGGCAGCAACCCATACTCCAGCACCCGACGAGCCAGCCGCTGCCACCCTGCGCCCTGCTGCACGTGCGCCTGCTCCGACAAACGCCCGACCAGATCCGGCGCTTTGCGAAATTCCATTCCCTGCTCCCCTCACCCGCATGACGTGGCTGCAATGACCGACACAGCATCTTCTTTTGCCTGGAAAACCGCAAAGGCCCGACAGCCGTTGCAAAACATCGGAATCTTCGCTGACTGCATAGGTGCGCCTCTAGCGCCTTCTGTATGATTCGCCCATCTTCAAGGTGCTCCCTCGCGGCTTTGCGAATTAAGGACAATTCATGCGTATCGGTCTTCTTCCATCATTGACCCTGGCCCTGGGCACCTTGTTTGCCGCCCTGGCCCAGGCCAGCTCCGATGACATGTGCTTCCCGAGCTGGAAGCTCTACTCCAACCAGCTGGATGCCTGCAGCAACCTGCCTTTTCTCAGCCCGGGCAACGACAGCCGGGTCAACCTGCGCCTGCTGCTGGCCGACCAGGGCAGTCTGCCTTTGACTCCCCGGGCCTTGACCCAGGATGACCTGGGCCTGGGTTTTGGCCCCGTGCCCTTCCCGGCCTATCGCCTGCGCCCGGCAGATCCCGATACCAGTAGCGAGTCCAAGGCCACTCCGGCACCCGCCACCGAGCAGCTCGACAACCTATTGCAGGCCCTGGGCCTGAGGCGCGATAGCAAGGACACCGCCGGCGACGCTTTTTTGTCCGGAGAGGGCAGCCGCTGTCGCAGCAACTCGGACGCCAGCGCCCTGGCGTTTGTCGAACAGCTCAACAAGACGCAACTCAGCGACGAGGAGCGCCAGGCCCTGGCCGAGGCCCGGGTGCAACTGCTGGCCAGCTGCGACTGGAACGCCAGCGAAATGAACAGGCTGCTGCCGGGCAACCTGAACTCGGCAGAGGCCAAGGCGTTCGCCCGCTACCTGCAGGCTGCCGCCGACTTCTATAGTGGCCGTTTCAGCGAAGCCGGCAACGGTTTTGCCGCCCTCAAGGACAATGCCCAGCCCTGGCTGGCCGAAACTGCGGCCTACATGGGCCCGCGCACCACGCTCAACCTGGCCCAACAGAACGCCTTCGATGAATGGAGCATGGTCAGCCTGGAGCATGTGGACAAAGCCGTCCTGCAACAGGCCGGAAGCGGTTTCGAGGCCTACCTGAAAACTTATCCACAGGGACGTTACGCCGTGTCCGCCAAGGGCCTGATCCGGCGGGTGCACTGGCTGGCGGGGGATTACCAGGCGCTGGCCGACGACTATGCCCAGCAATTGACCCAGGCTCCGGGTACGCCACGCAACATGCGCCTGGAAGACGTGGTGGAAGAGGTCGACTACAAACTGCTGAGCATTCCCGGCGACAACTTCCAGGCCCCGCTGCTGCTGGCGGTCAGGGACCTGATGCGCATGCGCGCTGAGACGCCTCCGGCATTGACCCGCGAAGCCCTGCAACAGCAGAAGGCCCTGTTCGAAGGACAACCGGCATTGTTCGACTATCTGCTGGCGGCCTTCAGCCTGTATGTGGAGCAGCAACCGGCCGCGGCGCTCAAACAACTGCCGACCCAGTTGCCGACGCAACTGGACTACCTGAGCTTCAGCCAGCAGACCCTGCGCGGCCTGGCCCTGCAGGCCCAACAGGACTGGAAAGGCGCCGAAGCGCTGTGGCTGCAACTGCTGCCCCTGGCCAAGCAACCCCTGCAACGGGAACAGCTGGAACTGGCCCTGGCCTTCAACTACGAACGCAGCGGCCAACTGGCCAAGGTGTTTGCCGCCGACTCACCGATCAAGACCACCCAGGTCCGCGACATTCTCCTGCGCCAGGTGGCCTCGCCCAAGCTGCTGCGCCAGCAGGCACGGCAGGCCGACTCTGCCACCGAGCGCAACACCGCCTGGTTCGTGCTGCTGTACAAGGACCTGACCCGCGGCCAGTACGCAGCCTTTGGCGAAGACTTCAAGCAACAACCCAGCCCCCTGCCCGAAGAAACCCTCAGCCGCGGCCTGGGCTACCTCTTCGACTATGGCCCCTCACTGGCGGTATTCCAGTGGTACGGCAAGCCTGACAGTGGCGAAGAGAGCAGCTATGCCTGCCCGAGCATCAAGGACAGCGCCGCGGCCCTGCAACAGGACCCGAAAAGCCCGGCCGGCCTGCTCTGCCTCGGAGAGTTCATGCGCCTGAACAACTTCGACCAGATGCCCCTGGATACACCGCCCAACGCCCAATCCCTGGGCGGCACCCAAGACAACTTCCCAGGCAAGCCCTTCTCGCGACTCGATGGTTATCAGGTGGTAATCAACAACCCCAAGGCCAGCCGTGACGAACGCGCCTATGCCTTGTACCGGGCGATCTACTGCTACGCCTCCTCCGGCAACAACCGTTGTGGCGGCGCCGGTGTCGAACCGGCCGTGCGCAAGGCCTGGTTCCGCCAGCTCAAGGGCAAGTTGGGGGACACCCAATGGGGCCAGTCGCTGCGTTACTACTGGTGAATCCAAAACGCCTGGCCTGCTGCCTGCTGTCACTGTGCCTGTACTGGGCAGTACCGGCAGGCGCCACCGTTGACGCGGCGCACTACGACGCCTTCTGGCTGTGGAGCGGGGTCAAGACCCAGCCAGTGCTGGCCCAGGCCAAGACCCTGTACATCCTCCAGGGGCAGATCAGTCGCTCGCGGCGCCATCCCGGGCGCGGTGTCGAGCTCATCGCCCAGGGCCTGCCGGTGTCGCAGCTGCCCCAGGAACAGGTCTGGGTGGTCTACCGCGCCCACACCCTGGCCTGGCCGGAGTCGCTGTATCGCCAGTTGCTTGGCCAGGTGCACCGCTGGCATGCCACGGGCACTGCGGTAATGGGCATCCAGATCGATTTCGACAGCAGCACCCGCGACCTCGAACGCTACGTGAGTTTCCTGCGCGACCTGCGCCAGCGCCTGCCGGCGCACTACCGCCTGAGCATCACCGGCCTGATGGACTGGGGCAGCAACGCCGACCCGCAAGCCATCGGCCAGCTCAAGGGCATAGTGGATGAAGTAGTGGTGCAGACCTACCAGGGTCGCCATAGCATTCCCAACTACGCAGCCTACCTGCCGCGCCTGGATCGCATGGGCCTGCCTTACAAGGTCGGTCTGATCCAGGGCGGTGACTGGCAAGAGCCCCAGGCGCTGCGTGACAGTGCCTGGTTCAAGGGGTATGTGGTGTTTTTGCAGAATCCTCAAATCGAGCCTCAACTACGGCGTAACACGCGTTCACAGTAGTACGCGTCGACAACCTTGATCCTGAAAGCCTGCTCATGCAAAACGGTTCACGGGGAGTTGATGTTCAGCACAGCCATGGATCGACCCACACTCTCGTCGGACAAGGATTGACCACGACGAAAGCAGGCAATAGGATCGGGCTCACTACTCAACCCCGTACGCAGAGATTAAGTTCACTGGCCGTTGGGGTGAAAAAACCGGCTCCGGCCGGTTTTTTCGTTTCCAGGGAATGGAATAGTGCGCACGGCATTCTTCGTCGACGGCTACAACCTGTTTTACGGGTTACTAGCTGACACTCGATTCAAATGGCTCGATCTGCCCAGGCTGCTGATCCATATCGTGCAGATCGAGAACCCCGCCAGTCGCCGAGTTGACCCTCGGCGTCATCCTGCCTCACAGGCCCGAGTACCAACGTCCGCAACCCGGCTCACTGAAAGCACTGGCCCATTGGATGCGCCGGGTCATCACCGCCGAAGAACTGCAAAAACACCAGTTCCCCGAGCGAGTCACGACCCACAAGGCGCCCGCGATCAAACCGGACTACTGGTGAATCCGCTCCCCTTACCAGTCATAGGTCAAACTCGACACCATGGTCCGGCCTTCGCCGTAATAGCAGTCCCAGATGGTGGTGCAATTGGCGACGTAGGTCTTGTCGGTGAGGTTCTTCACGTTCAGTGCCAGCTTCACGCCCTTCCATTGCAACGGCGATTTCTCCAGGTCGTAGGACAGGCTGGCGTCGTACACGGTGTAGGACGGGATCTGGAAGGCGCCGTCGTAATCGGTGCCATAGCTGCCCTTGACGTAGCGGGTGCCGACGCCTGCGCCCAGGCCCGCCAGCGGCGTGTCGCCGAGGATCGTGTAGTTGAGCCACAGCGACGCGGTCAACGGCGGCATCCCTGCCGGATGACGCCCTTCGCGCCCGTCGTTGTCCTTGGTGTACTTGATGTCGTTGCGCGACGCCGAGGCAATCACGTCCAGCGATTCGCTGAGGCTGGCCTTGGCTTCCAGCTCGATCCCCCGGGAGCGCACCGCGCCACTCTGGACGCTGAACCCGGGGTTGGCCAGGTCGGAGGTCAGGATGTTTTCCTGGTCCAGTTGGTAGGCCGATACCTGGACGAAGCTCTCCTGGCCCGGCGGCTGGTATTTCACCCCCACTTCGTACTGCTTGCCGCTGGACGGCTCGAAAGCGCCGCCCTGGCGACTGGTGCCACTCAACGGCAGGAAGGATTCCGAATAGCTGACAAAGGGCGCCAGCCCGTTGTCGAACAAGTACACCAGCCCGCCGCGCCCGGTGAAGGACTGGCTCTTGGCATTGGTATGACCACCGTTGAGCGGCGTCTTGTTATCGGTTTCCGCCCAATCGTTGCGACCGCCCAGAACCAGCACCCACTTCTCGTACTTGATCTGATCCTGCACATACAGGCCGGTCTGGATGATGGTGTTGTCCCACTGGTAAGGATTGCCGAAATTCAGCGACTGGCCGTAAGTCGGGGTGAACATGTCGAGAATCGGCGGGTTGAAGTCGTACTTGCCATGGAACTTCGAGTTGAAGTGGTAATAGTCCAGCCCCGTCACCAAGGTGTGGCTGAAGGGTCCGGTGTTGAACTCGGCCTGGGCGATGCTATCCACACCGTAAACCTTGTTGTGCTGCTTCCAATCCACACCGTAGCGGGTCATGTAGCGCTGATCGTTGAGGCCGGTCCTGGGATTGGTGACGAACCTGTAGCCGTGCAGCGGCGCGCGGTAGCGGTCATCGACGTCGGCGTAGCGGGCGTTCTGCTTCAGGGTCCAGACATCGTTCAGGCGATGGGAGAACTCGTAGCCGAGGACGAACTGGTCGCGGTCGTAGGCATTGACCCCGGGCTCGCCGAGAAACAGGTCGCGGTCGATCTTGCCATTGGGGTTGGCGAACACCGTGCCCACGCTGGGCAGGCCCTGGGCCTCGGGCACGTCGTTGTCCTTCTGGTACTGGGCGAACAGCGTCAGCTGGGTGTCGTCATCGGGCCGCCAGGTCAGGCTCGGGGCGATGAACTGCCGCTGCTGCTGGACGTAATCGATGGCGTCCTGGCTGTCGCTGGCCAGCCCGGTCAGGCGATAGAGGAACTGCCCCTGTTCATCCAGCGGGCCACCCAGGTCCAGGGCGATGCTCTTGTGGTCATAGCTGCCGGCTTCCAGCACCAGCTGGTGCAGCGGGGTTTCGGTGGGCCGCTTGCTGACCATGTTGACGATGCCGCCCGGCTGGTTCTGCCCGTAGAGCACCGAAGCCGGCCCCTTGAGCACTTCGATGCGCTCCAGGGCATAGGGCTCGATCTGCAGGGCACCGCCGGTACTGCCGCCGCCATAGGGCAAGTGCAGGCCATCGAGGTACATCGGCGTCGGGGAAAAACCACGGGAGGTCGGCTCGTCGAAAATCTTCACCCGGTCGGAAAAGCCACCACCGGTCATGCCCGGGGTGTAGAGCAGCGCTTCGGTCACGCTATGAGCGCCGCGAGCCTTGATCTCCTTGGCGCCGATCACGTTGATGGTCTGCGGAATCTCCACCAGTGCCGAGTCGGTCTTGCTCCCTGTGGCACTGCGCTTGGCGACGATTCCCGGTACCGCGCCCCAGGCATCCTCGGTCATCTGCGTGGCGCCGATCCGGGTTGGCGCCAGCTGCAGCGCGCCGTTCTCGGCCAAGGGTTGCAGGCCCCAGCTGGCACCGGTCTGCACCGCCTGCAAACCACTGCCGGCCAGCAACGTCTGCAGGCCCTGTGCGACCTCGTAACGCCCATGCAGGCCGGCACTGTGCTTGCCGGCAGTCATGCTCGCATCCACCGACAGGAGAATCCCCGCGGCACTGGCGAAACGATTCAGGACCTGATCGAGATTGCCGGCGGCAATCTGGTAGTCCCGCGCCTGGCTCTGGCTGCCGCTGTCGGCCTGGGCCATGCCCGGCAACACCGGGGCCATGGCCAGCAGCGCGACAAAGGCGCGGCGGCGGGCGGCGGTGCCCAGGGTCAAAATGGATGCTGTGGTCTGGTAAGGCATTCCTGAACTCCCCATGAGAATGCGTCTTGATCGGCTTTCATGGGGTATCCCGGACAGCTCGGCAGAATCGACAATCGCGCAGAAATTTTTTTTGCAATCAGCTCCGCGGCTTGAGGGTCACCCAGTAGCGGGTCACCGCGTGCGCCCGCACCGGCAGCGAACGTTCCAGGGCCGCGAGTACCGCGTCGCTGTCCGCCAGGGGAAAGACCCCGGTGAGCAACAGGCCGGCCACCTGCTCGTCACAACGCAACAGCCCCGGGCGATAACGCGCCAGCTCGGTGACGAACTGCCCCAGGGGCTGGCGTTCGGCAATCAGCCGGCCCTGGCTCCAACTGCTGGCATTGACTTCAGCCACTTGCCGCGCCGAAACCCGTCCGGCGCTGAACCACAGGCGCTCGCCGGCATTGAGTTGCACAGCCTGGGCATGCCGGGGGCTGACCCGCAGCGCACCTTCGTAAAGATCGACCCGAGTGCCGCCGTCCAGCTCGCGCACGGCAAAGCGCGTGCCCAGGGCCTGGATATCTCCGGCGGCGGTTTCGACGATCAGCGGCCGCGAGGAATCATGCCCGCTGGTGAGCAGGATCTCGCCCTGGATCAAGCGGATGCGCCGCTCACTGGCACTGAACAGCAGGTCGACGGCACTGGCGCTGTTGAGGTCCAGGCGACTGCCGTCGCTCAGGGTCAGGTGGCGAATTTCCCCGGTGGCCGTACGCTGCCCAGCAAAGGCCGCCCGCCAAGGCTGGCTGTCCTGGACCAGATAACCGCTGCCCCCGGCCACCAACAGCAAGCCCAACAGTTTCAGCGCCGCACGTCGTTGCGGGTCCGGGGCCTGGGCCAGCAGCACATGGGCACTGTGCTCCGGCACCCCGCCCAGGGTCTGCTGCAGTTGCTGCAAGCGCTGCCAGGCCCGACGGTGTTCGGAATCAGCCTGCTGCCAAGCCACGAACGCCTCGCGCTGCTGCGCATCGAGCTCACCGCCCCAATGCAGCATCAGCCATTCACTGGCCTGCTCGACGATGGCAGGAGCAATGGGTGCCTGATGGACCTTCATTCTTCGTAAAGCACCTGATAACAAGCCTGGATCGCACGGATCATGTACTTCTGCACCGAACTCACGGAAACCTCCAGGCGCTCGGCAATCTGCGCATACCCCAACCCTTCGAACTGCGACATGAGAAAGGCCTGGCGCACCTTGTCCGGCATGCGATCGAGCATGGCATCGATCTGCATCAGGGTTTCGAGGATCAGTGCGCGGCTTTCCAGGGAGGGCGTCTGGGGTTCCGGCAGGTGGGCGATGCTTTCCAGGTAAGCGCGCTCGATGCGCAACCGGCGCCACTGGTCGATCACCAGGTTGCGCGCGATCTGCGCCAGGTAACTGCGGCTTTCCTGGTGCCCGGGAAAGCGCCCCGACAGCAACAGGCGCAGGAAAGTGTCCTGCGCCACATCCGCCGCATGCTCGCGATCGCCCAGGCGCTTGCGCAACCAACTCTGCAGCCAGCCGTGATGATCTCGATACAGGCGATGGAGCTGGGCGTTACCGTCAGTGGTTGCTTCCATGAATGAAACTGCACACATGATTGAGAGCAATTATCATTACACTTTTTTCTCAATCCAGGCAAAAAGGCTTTCAGCGCACCGGGCTGGCGGCGTGCAGCGGATACACCGACTCCCAGCCTCCCCCCAGCGCCTTGTACAAACCGACCATGGACAGGGACACCCCCGCCGAGCTTTCCACCAGTTGCTCCTGGGTGGCCAGCAAGGCGCCCTGCACGGTCAGGACGTTGACGAAATCCACCACCCCTTCGACGTATTGCTGCTGCGCGGTGCGCAAGGCGATCTGATTTTGCCGCACCGCTTCGGCCAGGCTGTCGCGGCGCAACTGGCTGGCGTTGTAGCGAGTCAACTGGTCGTCGATTTCGTGCCAGGCCCGCAGCACGGTCTGCTGATAGGCCAGGGCTGCTTCCTGCTGCTGGGCCTCGCGCAACTGGAGCATGCCGCGCAAACGACCACCGTCGAACAGCGGCAGGCTGAACTGCGGGCCGATGCCGAACTGCCGGGAGCTCCAGGAACCGAAGTCTGCCAATTGCATGGCCTGGGAGCCGAAGTTGCCGGACAAGGTAATGCGCGGATAGAAATCCCCCTTGGCTACGCCAATGCTGGCCGTCGCCGCATGCAGCCGGGCCTCGGCCTGACGGATATCGGGGCGGCGTTCGGCCAACTGCGACGGCAGGCCGATGGCCACTTGGCTCGGGGGTTGGGGCACCGGCGCGTCACTGGCCAACTCCTGGTGCAGGGCCTGGGGCGGCTCGCCCAGCAGCAGGCTCAGGGCATTGATCAACTGCGCCTGGCGCTGCTGCAACTCCGGCAGCCGGGCCTCGATGGTAGCGACCTGGGCCGCCGCTTCGGCCACATCCAGATCAGTGGCCACGCCATCGGCCAGGCGCAGTTGCGAGAGCTTCAGACTGTGACGCGCGACGTCGAGGTTCTGCTCGGTAACGGCCCGGGTGCTCTGCACGCCACGCAGTTGGATATAGTCCTGGGCGGTTTCCGCCAGCACCGACAACAGCACGCCACGCCGATCGTTCTCCGCCACTTCCAGGGTGGCGTCGGCCGCTTCGGTTTCACGCCGGACCCGGCCCCAGAAATCCAGTTCCCAGGAAGCCGAGAAGCCGGCTTCCCAGAGATTGAAGGCGGACCTGCCGTTGTTCCCCGACGGGTCGTTCAAGCCTTCGGCGCTGTTGCGCTTGCGCCCGTAGCCGCCATTGGCAGAGGTGCTCGGGTAGCGCTCGGCGGTGATCACCTGGCGCGCCGCCCGGCTCTGTTGCAAGCGGCTGCTGGCCAGTTGCAGATCGAGGTTGTCGCTCAGGGCCCGGCGACTCAGGGCCGACAGTTGCGGATCATTGAACACCTCCCACCAGCGCTCTTGCATGGCGCTGTCCACCGCCTGGCTGGCGGCGGCCTGTGCAGGTGTCGACCAGGCCTGGACCTGGGTCGCCTGGGGCCGCTGGAAATCCGGGCCGACGCTGCAGGCGCCCAACGCCAGCAAGCCAAGCACCAGCAGCGCCCTGCCCCCGTGGCGAGGGAGCTTGCTCCCGTTCGAGTGCGCAGCACTCGCAAAGCGGCTTTCACTGAAGCCCTGGGCCACCGCATCAATCGCTTCCGCGGTAGCTGCGCTACCCAGCGGGAAGCGTCTGTGCCAGCTGCGTTCGATACTCATCGCTGGGTCACCTCACGTGCACTGGTGGCAGAGCTGTGGGTATCCACGCTGGCTTCCACCGACATGCCGACCCGCAGGCGCTCGGCCATGGGCTGGTTGGGGTCCAGGAGAATCTTCACCGGAATGCGCTGCACCACCTTGGTGAAGTTGCCGGTGGCGTTGTCCGGTTTCACCGCCGCGAACGTCACGCCGGTGGCCGGGGCCAGACTCTCGACGCGGCCGTGCAGGGTCTCGCCGCCCAGGCTGTCGACGCGCACTTCGACCGTCTGCCCGGCGTGCATGGCGGTGAGCTGGGTTTCCTGGAAGTTGGCCAGCACATAGGCCTGCTGCAGGGGCACCACGGCGAGGATCTTGCTGCCGGGAGTGACATAGGCGCCGACCCGTACCGCACGTTCGCCGACCATGCCATCCACTGGGGCGACGATGCGCGTATACGACAGCTCGTAGCTGGCCATTTCCAGGGCGGCCTGGGCCCGCTTCAAGCCGCCTTCGGCCGCGTCGCGCTGGGCAGTGAGGATCTCCACCTGCTTGCGCTCCGCTGCCAGGGCCGCAGTGGCCGTGGCCAGCCGGGCGCTGGCCTGGTCGATGCGGGTCTTGGCCTGCTGGGCGTTCTGCACGGTGCCGGCGCCGACCCCTGCCAGGTGGTTGTAGCGATTGAGCTCGTGCTCGGCAAAGGCCATTTCGGCGCGAGCCGCCCCCAGTGCCGCCTGGGCCTGGGCAATCACCGAACTCTGCCGGTCCAGGGTGGCCCGGGCGTTCTGCAACTGGGCCTGGGCCACCAGGGTTTCGGCATCCGCCGCCTGCGCCGCGGCCCGCAGGTCACGGTCATCGATCAGCGCCAGCAGTTGCCCGGCCTTGACCTGCTGGTTGTCCTCCACCAGCACTTCCTTGATGAACCCGGCCACGCGTGGCGCCACCAGGGTGTAGTCGGCGGCGATGAAGGCGTCGTTGGTGCTTTGCTCGCTGGAGCGGCCAAACAGACCCGGCGCCACCAGATAAGCCAGCACGCCAAGGGCCGCTACCGTCGCCACAGCGACGGCGATTTTGTCTTTGCTCTGGATCGTCATAAAAACCTTCTCGTTCAAGTGGGCGCCCGCGGTGGATAGATCCGCGTCGGCAGCCAGAAAATCAGCAGGATCAGCGCAGCGGCCACCCCTGCCATGCAGAAATAGAGATCGGCGGAGGTCAGCACCACGGCTTGCTGGTGCAGGCGCTGGGCCAGCCCGGCTACCCGGTCATCCACCAGGGGGGAGTTGCCCAGGCTGTCCACCAGCATCGTCGAGTGGAAATGCAACCGGTGAGTGGTGAGCACATCCAGCACCCCGGTGGCGATCACCGCCGCCAGGCCTTTCACGGTGTTGAACCAGGCCGAAGCGAAGGGCCCTTCCAGCGGAGTGATGCTGCCGGTGGAGAGCATCAGCAACGGCAGCACCGCCATCGGTTGGCCGAAGATCTGCAGCAGTTGCAGCACATAGAAATCGTCACGAATCCAGGCCGAGGTCAGGTGCGTGCCCCCCAGGCAAGACAGCACCAGCATGCCCAGGCCGATCCCCAGCACCCAGCGGCAGTCGACCCAGCGCAGGTTGCACAGGGCCGCCACCAGCGGCAGGGCCAGCAGTTGCGGCAGGGCCATCACCAGCATCACCGGGGCGGTCTGCAACGGGCGATAGCCCTGGACCTGAGCCAGGTACGCCGATGGGATGATGATCACCGCGGTCAGTACCACCAGCACCCCGGCCAGGGTCAACAGGGCGAAGGACAGGTTGCGGATGCCGAGCATCTGCAGCTTGAAGAAGGGAATCGGCTGCGACCATTCGTTGATCATGAACAGCACCAGCAACACCAGCCCGCCGACCAGCAGCACACTGATCAGCGGCGACTCGAACCAGTCCAGACGATTGCCCTGGAGGATGCCGATCACCAGCATGCAGATCGCCGGGAAGCCCAACAGCAGCCCACGCCAGTTGAACTGCTTGAAACGCTCCAGACGCAACGGGTCCTGGGGCAGGCCGTAAGCCACCGCCGCCATGGCCAGCAGACAGGGCGCCACCACCTGCCAGAAGGCCCAGCGCCAGCCCACGTACTCGGTCCACAGTGCCGCCAGGGGCGTACCCAGGCTGGGGCCGAAGGTGGCTGTCAGGGCATAGCCGGCCAGGCCGTAGAGCTTGACGTTGGCCGGCAGGAACCGCAGGGCGACGGTCATCAGCATCGGCGGCAGCGCGCCTCCGGCCAGGCCTTGCAGCGTGCGCAGCAGCAACAGGCTCTGGTAGTTCGGGGCGAAGGGGCACAGCACCCCCAGCAGGGTGAACAGGCCAATGGCACACAGGGTGAAACGCCGCAGGGAAAAGGTCACCGAGCACCAGGGCGCGAAGGCCATGGCCGCCACCGAGGTGGCGGTGTAGCACGCCACCAGCCAGGTGCCTTCGTCGAATCCGATGAACAACGCACCGCGGATATCCGCCAGGGCGATCTTGGTCACCATCTCGTTGAGACCGGAGACCAGCACCGCCAACAACACACCGACCAGACCGATGATGATTCGCGGCCCGAAGATCGGTGGTGCAATGGCTGCCGGCTTGCTGGCGGCTTCAACCGAAGCAGGCGCAGCGACAGCAAGGGAACTCATGGAAATACTGCTCCAGACAAGAAAACCAGAGCAGTTTATGAACAGCCAGTGCTGACGAAAACTGACTTATCGACAGTTTATAAATGCACCAAACGCAACGATCATCCCCTGTTAATCGTAGGAGCTGGCTTGCCAGCGAAGAGGCCCCCAAGACCGCATTCGCCGGCAAGCCGGCTCCTACGAAGAGGTCGGCTGGGCTTCTTGCCAGGTGGCCTGGCAGGAGCTGCGCAGGGTTTCGCGAAACCATTTGTGCGCCGGGTCCTTGTCGTAGCGCGGGTGCCAGGCCTGGGTCAGGACCAGGGTCGGCAGAGAAATCGGCAGGACGAAGGAGCGCAGACGCAGGCCCAGGCGCGAGACGCTGAGCAGGGTTTCCTGAGGCACCGGCAGGATCAGGTCCGAATCCGGCAGCATGAACATCGCGGCGTGAAAGCTCGGGGCAATCAGCGACACCCGACGCTCCAGGCCCTGCTCCGCCAGCGCCGCATCGATAGGGCCACGGGCGATGCCCCGGCGAGACATGCTGATATGGGGAAACGCGGCAAAACGCTCGGCGGTGATGTCCTCGTCCAACAGTGGATGGTCTTCGCGCACCAGGCCGACAAAGGCGGTAGTGAACAGATTCTGCACCTTCACTTCCGGGGTCAGGGGCCGGGTGTTGCTGATCCGCAGGTCGATCCGCCCCTCCCGCAGGGCCTCGTCATCGCCATCGCCTTCCGGCACGAAGCGCAGTTCGCATAACGGCGCCTGACGCTCCAGGGTATCGATGAGGCGACCGCCATAGACACCGACGAAAAAATCGTTGGCGCGCACATTGAAGCGCCGTCGCAACGAAAGCAGGTCCACCTGATCCGCCGAACGGAACAACAGCGCGGCCTGCTCCACCAGATCACGCACCTGACTACGCAGCTCCAGAGCCTTGGGGGTGGGCACCAGGCCACGTCCGGCCCGCACCAGCACCGGGTCACCCAGGGCTTCGCGAATCCGCGTCAGGGTACGGCTCATGGCCGCCGGGCTGAGGTTCATGCGCCGCGCGGCGCCGACCACACTGCCCTCGTCCAGCAGGGCATCGAGGGCGACCAGAAGGTTCATATCCGGGAGTTGCATACTGAGCACTCATGACTGATCAGGGATGATCCGGACGCAATGCTAGCAGGCTTGGCGCCGAGGAAAATGAGGGAGATCAATCCATACCCGTGAACCCACTACCCGCGTAGGAGCCGGCTTGCCGGCGAATGGGGTCTTCGAACCTTGCATCGCCCTTGAGGCCGCCTTCGCTGGCAAGCCAGCTCCTACGGTCGGGGGTGGTTCCGGTGGCGGGGCCATTCAGCGCTGCATGCCCCAGCGTTTCACCGTGACGCGCTCCAGGGTGTCGAAGATCAGGTTCTCCACCAGCAGGCCGATGAGGATCACCACCGCCAAGCCGGCAAACACCTTGTCGGTGTACAGCTCGTTGCGGTTCTGGAAGATGTACCAGCCCAGGCCGCCCTTGCCGCTGGTGGCGCCGAACACCAACTCAGCAGCGATCAAGGTGCGCCAGGCGAAGGCCCAACCGATCTTCAGCCCGGCGAGAATCGACGGCAGCGCCGCCGGGATCAGGATGAACAGCACCAGTCGCAGGCCCTTGAGGCCATAGTTGCGCCCGGCCATGCGCAGGGTTTCGGAAACCCCGAGAAACCCGGCGTAGGTATTCAGGGCCAGGGCCCAGAGCACCGAATGCACCAGCACGAAAATCAGGCTGTTCTGTCCCAGGCCGAACCACAGCAGCGCCAGGGGCAACAGGGCAATGGCCGGCAGCGGGTTGAACATCGAGGTCAGGGTGCTCAGCAGGTCACGGCCGAACTGGGTCGAGACCGCCAGGGTGGTCAGGGCGAACGCCAGGACAATACCGATCAGGTAGCCCTTGAGCAGCACCACCAGGGAAATGCCCACCTTGCCCAGCAGTTCACCACTGATCAGGCCCTGGTACAGGGCGCCGGCGGTCTGCACAAAGCTGGGCAGCAACAGGTCATTGTTCTGGTAGCGGGCCACGGCTTCCCAGAGCACTGCCAGGAGGATCAGGATCAGGCCCTTGCGCAGCCAGCCCTGTTGCCAGAGTCGCTGGCCCAGGGGCAGCTCTCGTTCCAGCGGGACTTGCAGCAAGGGTTGCAGGACTACTTCGAATTCTTCGCGCACAGGGGATGACTGGCTCATCGGGCGTTCCTCGTTCAACGACAGCCTGACGGCTCAATAGGCGATACGGATATCGGCGAAATCCAGCTCGGTTTCGGTTTCAGGCCCCTGGCCTTCATCGAACAACAAGCGATGAATGCGCTGTGCCGTCTGCTGGAACGCCACGCCGCCAAGGCTTTGCAGGTCGTACTGGTGGCTGTGGACTTGCGCCCGCACCCGCCCCGGATGCGGCGACAGCAGGAGGATGCGATTGCCCACCACCAGCGCCTCTTCAATGGAGTGGGTAACGAACAGCAAGGTGAAGCGCACCTCCTCCCAGAGCAGCAGCAACTCCTCCTGCATCTTGCGCCGGGTCAGGGCGTCGAGGGCCGCGAAGGGCTCGTCCATCAGCAGGATCTTCGGCTGCATGGCCAGGGCGCGGGCAATCGCCACCCGGGCCTTCATGCCACCGGACAGGGTGTGCGGATAGGCATCGGCGAAAGCCGCCAGGCCGACCTTGGCCAGGTAGTGCAGGGCGCGCTCTTCGGCTTCGCGACGGCCGAGGGTTTTCGACGCCAGCAGCGGAAACATCACGTTCTGCTTCACGGTTTTCCAGGGCGGCAGTTGGTCGAACTCCTGGAACACTACGATGCGATCCGGCCCAGGCTGACTGACTCGCCGACCCTGCAGGCGAATCTCGCCCTCGCAAGGCTGGATGAACCCGGCCACCGCCTTGAGCAGGGTCGACTTGCCGCAGCCCGAAGGCCCCAGCAGGACAAAACGATCGGCCGGATCAACCTCGAAACTCACCTGGTGGGTGGCCCGTACCACGCGCTGCGGGGTGCGGTACTCCAGGCTGACTTGATCCACCGCCAACAGCGTTTCGGCGGTGGCGGTGGGGTTGCTGGCCGTGTGGCCTGGCAAAGGGGCGTTCATGGCCATCAGCTCCCTTGCAGCGGCTTGGCGTCCTGGAAGAAGTAGTCCTTCCACGATTCCGGCTTGTTCTTGATGGCGCCGACCCGGTACAGGAACTCCGCCAGCGGGTAGGTGTTTTTCGGCGTCACGCTGAATTCGAACTGCGGGTTGTCGATGATCTTCAGCAGCGTGGCGCGGTCGATCTTGGCCTTGGTCACGCGGATGTAAGTGTCGGCGGCCGCGCCTTTGTCGTTCTGGGCGAACTCGGCAGCTTCAGCCAGGGCTTCGACGAAGGCCTTGTAGGTTTTCGGGTTGTCGTTGCGGAATTTCTCGGTGGCGAACAGCACCGTTGGCGAGTTCGGGCCCAGCAGGTCGTAGGTATTGAGCACCACATGCACGTTGGGGTTCTCCAGGGCCTGATCCTGGAACGGCGGGTTGGAGAAGTGCCCGGTCAGCTCGGTGCCGCCGGCAATCAGCGCGGCGGTGGCGTCCGGGTGCGGCACGGCGATGGTGTACTTATCCAGGCGATTGAATTCCTTGTCGCCCCATTGCTTGGCCGCAGCGTATTGCAGGAAGCGCGACTGCACCGAGACGCCCACCGCCGGCACCGCGATGCGGTCCTTTTCGGTGAAGTCGGCGATGGTCTTGACCTTGGGATTGTTGCTCACCAGGTAGTAGGGGAAGTTGCCCAGGGACGCCACGGCCTTGACGTTCTGCCGGCCGTGGGTGCGATCCCAGATGGTCAACAGCGGGCCGACGCCGGCTCCGGCAATGTCGATAGAGCCCGACAGCAACGCGTCGTTGACCGCTGCGCCGCCGGACAGTTGGGTCCAGTCGACCTTGATGTCGATGCCCTCTTCCTTGCCGTGCTTCTCGATCAGGTTCTGGTCGCGCACTACGTTGAGCAGCAAATAGACGATGCCGAACTGTTCAGCGATGCGGATCTCGCCTTCGGCATGGGCCGCTGTAGGGGCGACCAGGCTGCCGGCCAGCAGGCTGAAACCCAGGCCGATGGCCGTGGCCAGTTTGCCGAGGCGGGGAATGAAGGGAATGGATAAAGACATGATGATTCTCCTGCCGTGCCTGGCGATCAGTAAGGGGCGTCGCCCTGGATGGTGGTGCGATACAGCTTGCGGCGCAGATGGCTCGGGCAACCGGCGGCCAGGTGGATCAGCGAGCGGTTGTCCCAGAACACCAGATCGTGGGGCTGCCATTGATGGCGGTAGATGTTTTCCGGCAGCACGCTGTGGGCATACAACTCGGCCAGCAATTGGGCGCTTTCGTCTTCCGGCAGGCCAACGATGCGGGTGGTGAAACCCTCGCTGACGAACAGCGCCTTGCGGCCGTTTTCCGGGTGGGTACGGACGATGGGGTGCACCACCTCGGCGACCTGGGCCAGTTGTTCCGGGGTCAGGGTCGGGCGCCAGTTGCCCTCGAACTTGGTCTCGCTGTAGCGGGCCGTGTAGGAGTGGGCGGCGCTGCGGCCCTCGACCGCCTTGCGCAGGGCCTCGGGCAGGTTGTCCCAGGCTTTGTGCATGTCGGCGAACAGGGTGTCGCCACCTTCGGCCGGTAACTCCTGGGCATGCAGCATCGAGCCCAGGCTGGGCAGTTCCTTGTAAGAGAGGTCCGAGTGCCAGAACTTGCCGGCGTCACCCAGGCCGATGGACTGACCGTTCTCGATGATGTTGGAAACGATGAGGATTTCCGGGTGCCCGGCCAGCAGGAACTGCTTGAGCACATGGATCTGCAGCACGCCGAAACGGCGGCTGAAGGCGATCTGCTGTTCCGGGCTGATGCGCTGGTCACGGAACACCAGCACATGGTGATCCAGGTGGGCGCGGTGGATGCGGGCGAAGTCCCCATCGTTGACCGGCCGGGACAGATCCAGGCCGATGATCTCGGCGCCCACGGCGCCACTGAAGGGACGGATTTCGAAGGCTTGTGCGGCGATGGGCGCGGCACTGGCTGATGCAGACATGACTGAAACTCCCGCGCAGGCGCGCCCAGGGCGCGCGCGTCGATCAGAAACTCACGGAGATCCCGTGTGGGTTCATTTCGTGCGGCGCGCCGATTGGTCGGCAGGTACGCAGGGAGTCAACTTTATAGATATAAGAAAGCGAATTTAAATACCGTTAGCGAATAACGATATGTTGATTCGGGCGGTGCGATACCTGGGGACGCTGCGCTGTCGACGGCTCGATGAGACGAACTGTAGGAGCCGGCTTGCCGGCGAAGGCGCTCTCACGGGCCCCTTCGCCGGCAAGCCAGCTCCTACAAGGCTGGCAAGGTCGCTTTTTACACGGATCAGCGTTCGTGCAGGGCTTCGGCGCGGGCGCGGATGATCGGCTTGAGCAGATAGCTGAGGATGCTCTTCTTGCCGGTGATGATGTCCACCGAGGCGACCATCCCGGGAATGATCAGCAGCGGCTTGTCATCGGTGCCCAGGTGGCTGCGGTCGGTGCGCAGCTTGATCATGTAGTAGGTGGTTTTCTTGTCTTCGTCGGTGATGGTGTCGGCGCCGATCTGTTCCAGGCGGGCCTTGAGGCCGCCATAGATGGTGTAGTCATAGGCGCTGAACTTGACCACCGCTTCCTGGCCCGGGTGCAGGAAGGCAATGTCCTGGGGACGGATCTTGGCCTCCACCAACAGGGTGTCGTCCAGGGGCACGATTTCCACCATGTCGCTGCCCGGCTGGATCACGCCGCCAATGGTGTTGACCATCAGTTGCTTGACGATGCCGCGCACCGGCGAGGTGACCAGGGTCCGGCTGACCCGGTCTTCCAGTGCCTTGCCGGTGGCGCTGGCCTTGTTCAGTTCGGTGCGCGCCTCATTGAGCTGGGTCAGGGCCTCGCTGCGGAACTTGCCGCGGGTTTCATCAATCTTGCGCTGCACTTCCTTGATCGCCGATTCGGCACGGGGAATCGCCAGGGTGGTGGCGTCCAACTGGCCACGGGTTTCCACTTCGGCACGCTTGAGCCGCAGCACTTCCACCGGCGATACCGCGCCCTGGGCCACCAGGGGCTCGGACATGGCAATTTCCTGGCGTTGCAAGCCCAGTTGCTGACGGTACTGGGCCTGCTTGGAAGTAAACTCCCGCAGTTCCTGCTGTTTCTGGATCAGCTGTTCCTGGAGGCCGCCGATTTCGTCATGCAGTTGCTGACGGCGGCTCTCGTACAGGGATTTTTCGCTGGCGGCCTGGCCCGGTGCGTCCTTGAGCGCTTGCTCCGGGAAATTCAACGCACGGTCATCGACCTCGGCGCTCAGGCGCTCCACCCGCAGCAACATGGACAGGCGCACGGTCTCGGTCTCGCCGACGTTGGACTGGAAGCGCGTGTCATCCAGGCGGATCAACGGCGCGCCGGCCTCCACCACCTGGCCTTCCTTGACGTACAGCTCGGAGACGATCCCGCCTTCCAGGTTCTGGATCTTCTGCACCTTGGACGAAGGAATGGCCTTGCCCTCGCCTTTGGTCACTTCGTCGATGACCGCGAAGTTGGCCCACAGCACCAGGAACAGGAAAAACGCGATGATGCCCCAGATGGTCAGGCGAATGACCCGTGGCGCATCTTCGATCAGGGCCTTGTTGACCTCGGGCAACGGCTGCCCCTGGAGAGAATCGGTGCCTTTGAAATAGCGGCGGATCGAGTCCTTGAATCCCGACTTAAGCAACACTGATCTGCCCCTTCTTCAACGCTTCCATCACTACCGCTTTCGGGCCATCGGCCAGGATCTGTCCACGGTCCACCACCAACAGCCGGTCCACCAGCGACAACAGCGACGCCCGGTGAGTGACCAGGACCACGGTCTTGTTCTGCACCACTGCTTCCAGGCGCTGTTTCAAGCGTTCTTCACCGGTGTTGTCCATGGCACTAGTGGGCTCGTCAAGCAATAGGATCTGCGGGTTGAGCAACAGGGCACGAGCCAGGGCGACGTTCTGTCGCTGGCCACCGGAGAGGTTCTGTCCGCGTTCGCCCACCTGCAGTTCATAGCCTTGCGGGTGCAGCCGGGCGAATTCGTGAACCCCTGCCAGTTCGGCGGCTTGCAGCACCAGCTCGTCTTCGACGTAGCGGGCACCGGAGGTCAGGTTGTCGCGCAGGGTGCCGGCCAGCAGCTGGATGTCCTGGGGCACGTAGCCAATGTTGTGGCGCAATTCGCTGACATCGATCTGGCGGATGTCCACACCGTCCACCAGCAAGGCACCGGAGTCCGGCTGATAGAGCCCCACCAGCAGCTTGGCCAGGGAGCTTTTGCCCGAGCCACTGCGGCCGATGATGCCGACCTTCTCGCCCGGCTTGATCACCAGGTTGATGTTCTTCAGCGCCGGATTCTGCTGACCCGGGTAGGTGAAGTTCAGTTGCCGGCATTCGATGGCGCCCTGCAGCACGCTGCGACTCAGAGGGCGCTCGTCGAAATTGCGCTCCTGGGGCAGTTCCATCATCTGGTCCACCGAGGTCATGGTGACGCGGGCCTGCTGGTAGCGAGTCAGCAAACCGGACAGCGAGGCCAGTGGGCTCAAGGCCCGGCCGCTGAGCATGTAGCAAGCGATCAGCCCGCCCATGCTGAGGTTGCCGTCGATGATCTGGTACACGCCGAAGACGATCATGACCACCCCGGCCAGTTGCTGGATCAGCAAGGTGATGTTCATCGCCAGGCTGGAGAGCATCTTCACCCGCAGTTCCAGGCGGCTGAGGGTGCCGATGGTCTGCTCCCATTGATACTGACGCTCGCTTTCGGCGTTATTGACCTTGACCGCATCCAGCCCGGCCAGGGTTTCGATCAGGCTCGACTGGCGCTCGGCACCCAGGGCCATGGTTTTCTCCATGGTCGCCACCAGGGGCTTCTGCAAGGCGTAGCCGATACCCAGGGCAATGGGGAACGCCAGCACCGGGATCCACACCAGGTGCCCGCCAAGGATGGCGATCACCAGGAAGATCAGCAGGGTAAACGGCAGGTCGATGAGGCTGGTGAGGGTCAGGGACGCGAGAAAGTCCCGCAGGCTCTGAAACTCATGGATGTTCTGGGCGAAGCTGCCGACCCGAGCCGGGCGGTACTTCATGGCCATGCCGACGATGCGCTCGAACAGCGTGGCGGAAATGATCAGGTCGGTCTTTTTCCCCGCCAGGTCCAGGCACAGGCTGCGCAGACTCTTGAGGATCAGGTCGAAGATGTAGGCGCCCATGATGCCAATGGACAGCACCCACAGGGTCGAGGTGGCCTGGTTGGGCACCACCCGGTCGTAGACGTTCATCACGAACAGCGGCGCGGCCATGGCGATGATGTTGATCAGCAGGCTCGCGGCGATGGCGTCGGCATACAGCCAGCGCGAACGCTTGAGGGTGTCGCGGAACCAGGAGCGGGCCCGGGGAATCAGCGACCCGTGATTGACATCGAACTTGTGCTGGGGCTGGGCAAAGAACACCTGGCCGCTGTAGTCGTCGGCCAGCAATTGGCGATTGACGCAGACTTCACCGCCATCGCTTTCGCTGAGCAGCAGCCGCGCCTGGTCCTCGCCCTGCCAGCCCAGGAGCACGGCGCTGCGGCCGTCCTTGAGCAATAGCAGGGCGGGCATCGCGATGGTTGGAATCTGTTCGAGCTTGCGGCGTAACACCCGCCCCTGCAGCCCGGCCCGAGCCGCCGCACGGGGCAGCAGCTCGGCGCTCAAGCGCTGTGACGGCAATGGCAGACCCGTGGTCAGCATGGCCGCACTGGCAGGTTTTTGATGCAGGAAGCAAAGGGTCAGCAACCCATCCAGCAAGGGATCGTCATGCATGCCGCGCGGATCATGACTGAGTTGCACACGACTGACTTCTGATTCCACGCTGGACACTCTTGGCTGGCAATAGGATGAAAGTAGCTCAATTCATCCCAGGCAGCTGGACCTTGGGCTTCGCATCGTTCTGCACGACCGAAGCCATAGGTGCGACCACTCCCTGGCTCTTGAGCAACTCGCCCATGGTCGCCTTGATTCGATACTGAGTAAATAACTGAATGTTCTGGATCTCGGCCAAACGCCGGGAAGCGGTGAACAGTTCGTTTTCACTGTCGAGCAAGTCCAGCAGAGTACGTTCGCCCAGGCTGAACTGTTTCTGGTAAGCGGTGCGCACCGCAGTGCTGCGGTCGACATATTGCTGGGCGATCGGCACCTGGGCGTTGGCGTTGTTCTGGGCGTTCCAGGCCAGGCCCAGTTCTTCGTTCAGAACCCGCAGGGCGTTGTTGCGAATATCCAGGGCCTGGTTCGACTGGTAGGCCTTGGATTCCAGGTCGGCCTTGTTGCTGCCGCCGGCGAACAGGTTGAAGCGCATGCGCAGCATGGCCTGCCATTCATTGTTATGGCCGTTCTGACCGTCGAGGTCGTTATCGGCGGTGCGGCCCAGCTCAGCATCGAAACGCGGGTAGAAAGCCGACTTGGCGGCGTCGTACTGCTTCTCGGCAGCGACGATATCGGACTCGGCGGAGCGCAGGATCGGGCTGTTTTCCAGCATCTGGCGTCGGGCTTCATCGAGGTTGGCCGGCAGCAGCGCCATAAAACTGGCTGGTCGCTCCAATTGATCCGGCATCTCTCCCACAGCACTCAGGTAGTTGGTCTGGGCATCGGCCAGGTTGGTCTGCTCGGTGATCAGATTGTTGCGGGCCTGGGCCATGCGCGCTTCGGCCTGGTCAAGGTCGGCACCACTGCCTACGCCACGCTGGGTGCGCAGTTTGATCTGGTCGTAGATGCGTTCGTGATTACGTAGATTGTCTTCTGCCAACTGCACAAACTGACGACGGGTCAACACATCCAGGTACACCTGGGCCACGGTCAGCGCGGTGCGCTCGGAAGTGCCCAGCAGGGAATAAGCCCGAGAGTTGACGGTGGCTTGTTGACGCCCCACTTCGCTGGACGTGGCAAAACCGTCAAAAACCATCTGCTGGAGACGTAAACTTGACTCTCCGCGGTTCAAGGTTTCCCAGTGATTACTGCCAGTACCCGCACGAGTACTAGGGTTATCCGTGCCTTCACGGCCGTAGCCAGCGAGCATATCGACGCGCGGCAAATAGCCACCCTTGGCCGCTTTGAGTTGATAGTCAGCGGCTAGACGGCTGTTTACCCCGGCTTGTATTTCCGGATGCACATCCAGTGCTTTCTGCATGGCTTCGGGGAGTGTTTGTGCCTGCACGAAACTGGCGGCTAAGGCGAACGGCAGGGCCTTGAACAGGTGAAAACGCATGGTAAGAATTTCCCTCGGACAGCATGTCCAGAAACACGTCATTAACGTGGTGCCACATCGAATGATTACAAGCACAACGACCGTCCGTCGGAAAGCTCAAACTAAGAACTGGTTCACATACTTCAAGTCAGGTTATTGCATAAATATCAATGTGACATTAATCCGGCGATTGTTTAGGATGGCATCCATAAGGTCAATAGTTTGGCATAAAGTTAATCTCGAAAAAATCTAGCCAAAATATTGACAGCCATACTGTCAAATACCCGTTTCCAATTACACAGCAATGTACCTCCAGACTGAGTTGCGGCCCGCGCCCAAGCCGGTACATGGATGTCAACTGAGCGGTACACCGGAGAGTCCCCAATGAGCAGTGTTGTTGCCATCGTCAAAAGCATTGTCGGTCAGGTTTTCGTAGTTTCCCCGGAAGGAATCCGGCGCGTACTCATCGAAGGCGACCGCCTGTTCGTGGGTGACCAGGTGGATACCGGCCCGGCGGGTGCCGTCACTCTGGAGTTGACCGACGGGCGTACCCTCGACCTTGGCCGCGACACTCAATGGAGCGGTGCCGCCCCGGACTCCAGCACCGACCTGGCCCAGGCCAGCGCGCAAGCCGCGCCCTCGGTGGCTGAACTGCAGCAGGCCATTGCCGCCGGTGTCGACCCGACCACCGACCTGGAAGCCACCGCTGCCGGCCCGTCCGCAGCAGGTACGGGTGGTGCTGCCGGGGGCGGCCACAGCTTCGTCCAGCTTGAGGAAACTGCAGGCCGGGTGGACCCGACCATCGGCTTCCCGACCGCCGGCCTGGGGCTGGCCAATTCGGCCCAGGACAACACCATTGGCGGGCTGACCAACAATAATGGCCTGGCCAATGGCAACGGCAGTGGCAGTGATTCGCTGCGCCCGGCGACCCTGACCCTGGGCGCCACCCCGACCATCACCGAAGCCGGTGGTGTGCTGGTGTATACCGCCACTCTGACCCAGGCACCGCTGACCGACCTGACCGTCACCCTGTCCAATGGCGCGGTCATCGTGATCGGCGCCGGCCAAACCACTGGCAGCGTGCAGGTCCCTCTGGCGCCCCATGACAACGTCTATATCGACCCCGGCCAGATCAGCGTTAGCGTGACCGGCACTGCTGGCGGCGGCGGCCTGCTGGTGACCGTCAACCCGACCCCGGCGGTGACCCAGGTCACCGACACTATCGACACCACCACCGTCACCCTGACAGCCGATGCCAACGTCACCGAAGGCGGACAGATCACCTACACCGCCACCCTGACCAACCCGGCGCAGACGCCGGTGACCATTACCCTGTCCAACGGTTCGGTCATCACCATCGAAGCGGGCAAGTCCAGCGGCTCGATCGACGTCGCGGCCCCGGCCAACGATGTCTACAAGAACGGCAGCACCCTCGAGGTCGGCATCACCAAGGCTGAGGGCGGCAACTTCGAGAGCCTGGTGCCCAGCACCGACAAGGCCGTGACTACAGTCACCGACACCATTGACGATACCGGCCTGAGCCTGTCGGCCACCGGCACCGTGGCCGAAGGCGGTTCCATCGTCTACACCGCGACCCTGACCAATCCTGCCGGGACTGCGCTGACCGTCACCCTGAGCAACGGCGCGGTGATTACCATCGCTGCTGGCGCCACTTCCGGCACCGCCACCGTCGCGGCCCCGGCTGATGACGTCTATAAGGACGCGGGCAAGGTCGAAGTCACCATCACCAAGACCGATGGCGGCAACTTCGAAAACCTGGTCACCAATCCAGCCCCTGCCGTCACTGACGTCACCGACACCATCGATACCTCGACAGTCAGCCTGACCGCCACA